>NZ_JBITTC010000002.1:0-1004996 GCF_044541565.1 Streptomyces sp. NPDC085596
GTTCTTTCACATTTTCCCCCGCCCGTCGTGCGCCGGGCGCGGCCCGTTGGGCCCCCCCCCCCCCCCCCCCCCCCCCCCCCCCCCGGAAAGGCACGACTCTGCGGAACGACCCGTGCGGTCGCATCGACGAACCGCCCGCCGCCCGGCCCTCGCCGCGCCGGCCGCTCCTCTCCCCCGCCGCCGACGCGATCGGCTCCGCGCTCGATCTGCCGCTGACCGGAGGCCAGTTCACGCAACGGCTGACGCCCGCCTTCGCCGACGCGGCGTCGGTGTATCTGCTGGAGCGGTGGCGCCGGGGGGAGAACGCGGGCGTGGCTCCGGACCCGCCGCGCATCGAGGCGCACCGGCTGGCACTGCGGGTGGGTGCGGACGCGCGGGAGGACTGGGAGAAGCTGCTGCCGGTCGGCGAGGTGATCGTCTTCCCCCGCGAGACGCCGTACGCCCGCGCGATGTCCTCCGGGCAGGCGCAGTTGCTGGATTCGGTGGACCCGCACACCTCCGCGCGGCTGATCGCCTCCGGCAACGGGGACGCGCGGATGGACGAGCTGCTGCGGACGGCGTCCTTCCTCGTCGTGCCGCTGCGGCTGCGGGACGTCACGATCGGCTTCGTCGCGTGCACGCGGGGGCCGGACCGGGAGCCGTTCCGGCCCACCGAGGTGGCGGCCCTGGAGGCGCTGGCGGCACGGGCCTCGGTCGCCCTGGACAACGCCCGCCGCTACGAGCACGAGCGGCGTACCACGCTGGCCATCCGGGGCAGCCTGCCGTCCGGCGCGCTCCAGAGTTTCGAGGGCTGCCGGGTCAGCCACGGCTCGCTCCCGGCCGGGCAGGACACGGTCATAGGCGGCGACTGGTTCGACGTGCTGCGACGGCCGGACGGCCGGGTCAGCCTGATCGTGGGCGACGCCATGGGCCACGGCCCGGAGTCCGCCGTCGCCATGCTGCAACTCCGCACCGCTGTGCGGGCGTTCGCCGGGTTCGACATCCCGGCGGTCGATCTCGTACGGCGGCTCGACGCGCTCGCCTGTGACACACCCGGCGCTTCCTTCGCCACCTGTGTCTACGCCGAGTGGGCGCCCGGGGAGCGCACCTGCACGCTGGTGAGCGCCGGTCATCCGCCCCCGTTACTGCGCGGCCCGGACGGAAGGACCGTCCCGGTCCCGCTGACCGAGCCCGGACTGCCCCTGGGGCTGGGCACGGGCCACTACGAGGCGACCGTGTTCACCGTCCCGGAGTCCGCGCTGCTGGTGCTCTACAGCGACGGTCTGGTCGAGTCCCGCGACGCCGACATCGACCACCAGATAGCCCGCCTGGCCGACTCCCTGGACGCGGCCGTCTCCGAGCTGGGCACCGATCTGCCCGCACTGTGCGAGCACCTGCTGAACGCACCCTCGGGCACGGGCGGCGCGGACGACCGGACCCTGCTGCTGGCCGAACTGACGCCCGCCGAAGACTGATGCGCGTCAGAAGGTCAGCGTCGCCCACACCGCGTTGCCACTGGTGAGCCTGGACCGGTCGACGCCCCAGCAGTCGGCGAGCTGTTCGACGAGCAGGAGCCCCCGCCCGCCCTCGTCGTCGGGCCCGGGTTCGCGCCGGGACAGGCCCTGGCCGGAGTAGTCGTGGTCGTGCACCTCGATGCGCAGGCGGCCGGGGGCGATGAGGCCGATACCGCACAGGATGCGCACGCTGGAGGTGTGCAGGACGGCGTTGGTGGCGAGTTCGGACACGAGCAGCACGGCGTCCGCGCGCAGCTCTCCGGGCAGCGGCCACCCGGTCAGCCGGTCCCGCATGGAGCGGCGGGCGATCCTGACGCTGGAGTGGTGCGAGCGCAGAGTGATCCAGTGCGTCTGGTCCGGGTCCGCGACGTCCAACAGGTCGGGAGACGAGGTCGTGGTGGGGGGCACGATGGTTGCCTTCCGTGAGGCGGTCACTCAAGTAACTATGCTCGCAACCGAGTTCAGGCTGCAACCGACTCCCTGATAATTACAGAGAGCCGCTATCCGTCTGGTTGATTCACCAACTCCCTGTCACACTCTTACGAGTGACAGCCCATCAGGAGGTAGGGCGTGAGTGAAGGCCGTTCGAGTGCGGGCAGCACCACCAGTGCGCCCACCGTGCTCCGCATGGTCCTGGGCCGGAGGCTTCAGGAGCGGCGCCAGGAAGCGGGCGCCTCACTGGAGGACGCGGCGCGGGCGCTCAGGGTCACGGCCCTGACCATCCGCCGGCTGGAGAAGGCGGAGGTGGCGCTCAAGCCCCTCTACGTGGAGAAGCTGCTCGAGACCTACGGCGCCGACCGGCAGGAGCGGGACGAGTTCGTCGCCTTCGCCGAGCGGGCCAACGAGCCCGGCTGGTGGCACGCCTACCGCGATGTGGTGCCGGGCTGGTTCAGCGCGTACGTGAGCCTGGAGACCGGCGCGAAGACCCTGCGCACCTACGAGCCGCACTATGTGACGGGCCTGCTCCAGACCCACACGTACGCGCGCGCCGTGCTCAGCGGCGGTTTCCCGAACGACGGCGACGAGGACCTGGCGCGCCGCGTGGACCTGCGGCTGCGCCGCCAGGCCCTGCTGGAGCGTGCCGACTCGCCGACGCTGTGGGTCGTGATGGAGGAGGCCGTCCTGCACCGGGTGGTGGGCGGTCCCGAGGTGATGCGGGAGCAGATCGACCGGCTGCTGGAGCTCTCGGAGCTGGAGCACGTCAGCGTGGAGGTCGTGCCGTTCGCCGCCGGTGCCCATGTGGGGGCGTGCGCGCCGTTCACGTACTTCCGGTTCGAGGAGCCGGAGCTGCCGGACATCGTCTACAGCGAGATCCTCTCCGGCGCGATGTACCTGGACCAGCGCTCCGACGTCGTCGCCCACCTGGAGGCGCACAACCGCATGTCCCTGCTGTCCTCCGACGCGCAGAGCAGGGCGCTGCTGAACCGCATGCGCAAGGAGTACTCATGACCACCATCGACGGCCGTGGCCACGCCTACAACGGGATGCCCGCCTCCGACCTCGGCGAGCAGGGCTGGGAGTCCCCCTGGAGCGGCCCGAACGGCGGCCAGTGCGTGCAGACCAAGCAGCTCGCCGACGGACGGGTGGCGCTGCGCCAGTCGACCGACCCCGCCGGACCCGCGCTGATCTACACCCCGGAGGAGATCACCGCGTTCGTCGCGGGGGTCAAGCGGGGCCTCGCCGACCATCTGACCAACGGCTGACTTCTCCCCCCACGCACACACCGAAAAGGGACAGGATGACCAACTCGCACGCGGCGCGGGACATCGACACCAGCAGGCCCCACTCCGCCCGGATGTACGACTACTACCTGGGCGGCAAGGACCACTTCGAGATAGACAAGCACGCCGCGGAGTCGGTGGCGTCGGCCTATCCCGGCATCTTCGTGTGCGCCCGCGAGAACCGCGCCTTCATGCACCGCGCCACGCGGGTCCTCGCCCGGGAGCACGGCATCCGGCAGTGGCTGGACATCGGCACCGGCGTCCCCACCGAGCCGAACCTGCACCAGGTGGCCCAGTCGGTGGTGGCCGACGCGCGGGTGGTGTACGCCGACAACGACCCGCTCGTCCTCAAGTACGCCGAGCGCCTCATGCGCAGCACCGCCGAGGGCCGCACCGCGTACATAGAGGCGGACGTCAACGACCCGCAGTCGCTGCTGGACGCCCCCGAGCTGACCGACGTCCTGGACATGAGGCAGCCGGTCGCGCTGTCCCTGAACGCCCTGATGCACTTCGTGCCGGACGACCGGGACCCGTACGGCATCGTCAGCCGGCTGCTGGACGTGCTTCCCTCGGGCAGCGCGCTCGCCCTGAGCCACTGCACGCCCGACTTCGACGCGCCCACCTGGCAGAAGGTCACCGACATCTACAACGGCGCCGGGACCCCGGTGCAGTTCCGCTCCCGCGCCGACGTGGCGCGCTTCTTCGACGGGCTGGAGCTGCTGGAGCCCGGTGTCCAGGTCGGCCACCGCTGGCGCCCGGACGCCGAGCCGACCGCCACGGACGCGGAGGTCAGCCTGTGGACCGCGGTGGGCATCAAGCCGTAGCGCCTTCGGCCGGAGACGACGGAACGCCCCCGTGCCGCGATGGCTGGGGGCGTTCCGTCGTACGCGGACCCGGCGCGGGTCAGAACCTGGGCGCCGGGGCCTGGGCCTGGACGATCTCCGCGGCCTCCTTCTCCGTCTCCACGGCGGGCGGCGAGCCCGCGAGCGGCTTGTTGGCCGTCTCCTTCATACACAGCACCGCGATGACACCGACGACCGCGGCCGCGGTGGCGTAGTAGGCGGGCATCAGGTTGGTGTGGAAGACGCTGATCAGGTAGGTGATCACCAGCGGGGTCGTGCCGCCGAAGATCGAGGTGGCGAGGTTGTAGGCCACCGAGAGGGAGCCGTAGCGCACCTGGGTCGGGAAGATCGCCGGGAGCGCCGCCGACATCGTGCCGAGCATCGTCACCAGGGAGAGCCCCATCATGAGCAGGCCCACGGCGATGAGGACGACGCTGCCCTGCCGGATGAGCAGGAAGGCGGGCACCGACAGGAAGAGGAACCCGAGCATCCCCGCCATCAGCAGCGGCTTGCGCCCGAAGCGGTCCGAGAGCCGGCCGACCTGGTTGATGACGCACATCTGGAGCACCATCACCAGCAGCAGGATCAGCAGCCCGTGGTTGGTGGGGTAGCCCAGCTCGTCCGACAGATACGTCGGCATGTACGAGAGCAGCATGTAGTCGGTGATGTTGTACGCCGCGACGAGCGCGAGGCACAGCACCAGCGGCCGCCAGTGCCGGGTGAAGATCTTGCCCAGGTCGGCGGTGGCCGAGGTCTCCACCGCGTCGGCGGCATCGGTCGCCCGGACGTTGCCGCCCTCCAGCTTCAGGAAGGCGGGCGTCTCGTCGAGCTTGAGCCGCAGGTAGAGGCCGATGAAGCCGAGCGGCGCCGCGACCAGGAAGGGGATGCGCCAGCCCCAGTGCAGCATCTGGTCGTCGCTGAAGACGGTGCTCAGGATGACGACCAGGCCGGAGGCGCCGACGTATCCGGCGAGCGTGCCGAACTCCAGGAAGCTGCCGAAGAACCCGCGCCGCTTGTCCGGGGCGTACTCCGCGATGAAGGTGGAGGCGCCGCCGTACTCGCCGCCGGTCGAGAAGCCCTGGACCAGCCGGAAGAAGATCAGCAGGGCCGGGGCCCACAGGCCGATGGCGGCGTGCGAGGGGATCAGCCCGATGGCGAAGGTGCCCACGGCCATCATGATCATGGTCATGGACAGGACGCGCTTACGGCCGATCTTGTCGCCGAGCGGCCCGAAGACCATGCCGCCGAGCGGGCGCACCAGGAAGGCCACGGCGAAGGTGGCGAAGGAGCTGAGCAGCTGCACCGTGTCGCTCCCCGAGGGGAAGAACACCTTGCCGAGGGTCGCGGCGAGATAGCTGTAGATGCCGAAGTCGTACCACTCCATGGCGTTGCCGAGCGCGGCCGCCTTGGTGGCGCGCTTCACGGCGGCCTGGTCCGTGACGGTGATGTCGCTGCGGCGCAGCTTGGGGTTGCGCCGCCGCTCGATCGCGCGGAACAGCACACGGTGGCGTCTGACCGCGCCGGGGTCCACCGGATCTTCGTTGTCGAGGGCCGCCATGGGTGTTCCTTTCGCCGTACACGTTTTCAAGCAGAACACCTGCACCGTCAGCGCGTGCTCAAACGATCCTCTTCACTGCGCGCCCGAGCTGCTACCGAGGGTGATCGAAAAGGGGCCGTACGAGTGCCGGGGGCCTGTCGGGGAACTCGATGGCCCGGTGTTGCGTCCCGGCGAGAGGAGCCCTGGTGACTCGGTCGGCATCGACGGCGGGCGGCGGGCGTCCGGCCGCCCCGGCGGACGGCTACGAACCGGACCCGCGCCGGTGGCGGGCCCTGTGGGTGACCCTGGTCGCCGGTTTCATGAGCCTGCTGGACGTGACGATCGTCGCGGTGGCGCTGCCCACCATCCAGCGGGATCTGCACGCCACCCCGGCCGAGGTGCAGTGGGTGGTGTCCGGGTACGCCCTGACCTTCGCGCTCGCCCTGGTCACCGCCGGGCGGCTGGGTGACGCGCTGGACCGGCGCCGTATCTTCCTGCTGGCGCTCAGCGGGTTCGTGGTCTTCAGCGCGGCCTGCGGTGCGGCGCCGGACATCACCCTGCTGGTGCTGGCCCGGCTCTGCCAGGGGCTGGCGGCGGGGTTCATGGCACCGCAGAACTCGGCGCTGATCCAGCAGCTGTTCCGGGGCGCGGAGCGCGGCCGGGCCTTCGGCTTCTTCGGCGCGACCGTGGGCATCTCCTCCGCCATCGGCCCGATCACCGGCGGCGCCATCCTCGCCCTGGCCTCCGGCGAGCAGGGCTGGCGGTGGATCTTCTACGTCAACGTCCCCATCGGCCTCCTGGCCGTCCTGCTGGGCCGCCGTCTGCTGCCCCGCGTCCAGCGCTCGGGGCGGGGGCGCGTGGACGTGGTGGGTGTGCTGCTGCTCGGGACCGGGGTGCTGGCGCTGATGTATCCGCTGGTCCAGGCGGACTCCGGCGGGATCGGGCGATTGTGGTGGCTCTTCCCGGCCGCCGCCGTGCTGCTCGTCGGCTTCGGGCTGTGGCAGCGGCGCCTGGTCGCCCGTGACGCGCAGCCGCTGCTCGATCCGCGGCTGTTCACCACGGTGCGCGGCTACGCGGTCGGCGCCGGGGTGGGCACGCTGTACTTCGTCGGCTTCAGCGGGGTCTGGCTGGTGTTCGCGCTGTTCTACCAGCACGGCCTCGGCTACTCGCCGCTCGAGTCGGGCCTCGCCGTGACCGCCTTCGCCCTCGGCTCGGCGAGCGCGGCCGTGCTCGCGGGGCGGCTGGTGGAGCGGTTCGGCCGGGTGCTGACGGTGTGCGGTCTGGCGGGCGTGATCGCCGGTCTGGGCGGTACCGCCCTGCTGCTGCGCTTCGCGCCGCTGGGGATCGCGCCCTGGGTGGCCGCGCCGGTGCTCTTCATCGGCGGGATCGGCAGCGGCTTCGTCGTCTCGCCCAACATCACCATGACCCTGCGCGATGTGCCGGTGCGCATGGCGGGCGCGGCCGGGGGTGCGCTCCAGACCGGGCAGCGGCTGGGTGCCGCGGTGGGCACCGCCGCGCTGCCCGGCCTGTTCTACGTGGTGCTCGGCAGCACCGGCGGCGACTACCGCACCGCCCTCGTCGCCGCGCTGGCCGCCGCCCTCCTCGGCATGGCCGCGTCGCTGGCGCTCGCCGCGTTCGACTGGCGGCGCGACCGGTCTTCCCGGCGCGGCTGCCCGGACGAGGTGGCCAACAACCCCGTGCACGCCCGGCACACCTGACCGGCGCCCGGCCTCAGGGGAAGTAGGACTGCGCCACACCCCGGCGCCGGACGTCGAGCGTCGCGCAGTGGAAGGAGCCGCCGAAGGGCGCGTAGTGCAGCAGGTCGCACGGGACGGGCTCGAACCCCCAGCGTTCCAGGGCGCGCACCATGCCGGTGTGGTGGCGTTCCACGATCACCCGCTTCTCGTCCAGCATCAGCACGTTCATGCTGAGCCACTTGCCGCACATCGAGGTGACCTTGAGCAGGGGGTCGTGGATCGGGTCGGGTTCCGGGGCGATGAGCACGTCCCAGGACTTCAGGACACCGGGCAGCCGGTGGACGTCGATGTACTCCGGGTTGACCATCACCTTGCCCGGCGCGAGCAGCACGAACGTGGTGTCGATGTGCATGGGCGTACGGCAGCGGCTCTCGATCTCGTGGACGCGGTACCGGGGGCCGAGATGCCTTCGCAGCCACTCGATCCCCATGCCGTTGGTGACATTGCCGCGGGTCACGAAGAGGTCGTGCCCGGCGCGTACGAAGTCCGCCGCGTCGAAGACCGGCTCGAACTCGGTGAGGATGCGCCGCATGGGCTCGCCGGGCCCTGGCACACGGAAGTCCTCCTCGTACAGCTCGTCGGTGAGCTGGGGTTTCGGGGCCGCCGTCCAGCGGGCGCCGCGCCGGAAGTAGTCCTTGATCAGGCCGCGGTAGGAGTGCGTCTCGAAGTACCGGCAGGGCCACGCCATCGGCGTCTCGATGATCTCGTCCCCGATGACGAGCAGGCTGTCCCGGGGGCAGGTGTTGCAGAACCCCTTGGACGACCAGTCGGGGGTGGCGAACGCCCGCCGGTGTGCGACGGCGTCCGGGCGGGTGACGGTGACGCCGAGGGAGCGCAGCAGGTCGATGAACCGGTCGAGTTCGCGCTGCGCCCGCCGGATCAGCGTGCGCGGGTATCTTCGCCCGGCGGCGAGCCCCTGGAGCCCGGCGCCCCAGCGCGGCACGTTGCAGGACACCACGGGGTGCTTGGAGGGGATCGTGGCGCCTTCGAGACGCCCGACGATGATCTCCTCCAGCGGGTCCCACTCGTTGTGCGAGTTCACCGGGGAGACGAGGGATCCGGCGGCGGCGGTCGGGGTCGTGGTCGTGCTCGTGGAGGTCGGCATCACGCGCGGTCCATTCGATCACCGAAGGTAATTCGTTGGCAAAAACCCCCTTACGTACTTCTCGTACCACGTTCGGCGTCCCGGAATTCCTCCGGGCGGCGCCGGACCGGGAACGTCGAGCGGGTCAGTTGGCCGAGAGGACCATCTGCTGGGCCAGGCGGTGGGCCTGGGCGAGCAGGGCGCCGTAGACGGCGACGCCGGCCGGGTCGTCGGTGGTGGAGCGGACCAGGTCCTGGCGCAGGGTCTGGAGCGTCTCGCGCATGTCGTGCACGGCCTCGCGCAGCCCGTCGTCGCTCGCGGGGCCGAAGCGGCTGTTGCTGTAGAGGCGCAGCGCGTGCGCGGTCAGGCTGAGGTAGCGGGCGTAGTGCCGGGCGATACCGGCCTCCAGCCGGGGCGCCGCGTCCTCGTCGGAGACGGTCTCCAGCACGGTGCGGGTGACGCCCGCGGTGTGCACGGCGGCGTATTCCAGCACGGTGACCGCGTCGTCGTAGCCCCGGCCGGGGTGGGGTACGGCCTTGGGGCGGTGGCGCAGGTTGACGCGCAGGCTCTCCCGGTTCCAGCCGACGGCGGCCTTGGCCTGCTCGACCAGGGGGTAGAGCCGCAGGGCGCGGTCGTGCCAGCCGGACACCGCGTCCGCGTCCAGGCGCCCGTCGGCGAGGCCCCCGGCCACCTCCTGGAGGATGTCGTGGGCCTCGTCGGCCGCGTCCTGGAGCAGGGCTCGGGCGTCGCGCAGATAGACGGGCGGCCGGATCAGGGCGTTGACGGCCAGGCCGACCACCGCGCCGAACAGCGCCTCACCGAGCCGGGCGGCGGAGGTGACGACGGAGACGGGTCCGGCGGTCAGGGTGAACAGGGCGCCGGTGGCGGCGTAGATGCCCTGGCTGCCGAGCCGGTGCCACTGGCCGAGCAGCAGCACCAGGGGCAGTACGAGAGCCATCGCGGCCTCGGTGTGCGGGAGCAGCAGCCCCACGGCGGTGGCGACGACGGTACCGGTGGCGATCGCCGCGAGCTGCTGTAGCCCGTGGGTGAGGGAGCGGTAGACGGTGGACTCGACCAGCACCACTGCCACCCAGGGCGCGACGAACGCCACCGGCGCCTGAAGCCACCAGCCCGCCACCGCCCAGGCCACCCAGGCGGCCAGCGCCGCCTTGAGCGCCTGCACCACGAGGTCGCGTTCCCGGCTGGGCCCCGCCAAGGCCCGTCGCGCGGCGGCCACCGCAGCCGACAGGTCAGCCGTCATTCCTTGCCATGTCGCACGTATCCCTCGCACACAGGGCGGGTGCCACGCGGACCCGCCCGTCATGCCCCGGCGCGCCGCCCGGCTGCGTGGTCAGGGCGTGGAGGTGGGCAGACGCAGGGCGATCATGGCGACATCGTCCTCGGCGTCCGGGGCGAGGCCGGTCAGCAGTTCCTCGCACATGACGTCCAGGTTCTGGTCGACCAGGGTGGCCGCGTGCCGGCGCAGCCGGGTGAGGCTGTGGTCGAGGGGCTCACCCCGGCGTTCGACCAGGCCGTCGGTGTAGAGGAGCAGGGTGCCGCCGGGCGGCAGGACGGCGTCGGCGCCGATCCGCTGGGCCTCGGGGTCGACGCCGAGGACCATGCCGCGGCCGGCGTCCAGGTACGTCGTGTCCCCGGCCGGGGTGATCAGCAGCGGCGGCAGATGGCCGGCGGACGCCCAGTCCAGCTGGTACCGGCCGTCCTCAGGGCCCTTGAGCAGGGCGTAGACGCAGGTGGCGGTCTGGTGCGGGTACAGCGCGGCCATCGCCAGGTCCAGGCGGCGCAGGATGCGGCCGGGCGGCTCCTGGCGGTCGCAGGCGATGCCGCGCAGCATGTTGCGGATCTGGCTCATCGCCACGGCCGCCTGGAGATCGTGGCCGGTGACATCGCCGATGATCAGCGCGGTGTCGCCCTGGGGCAGTACGAAGCTGTCGTACCAGTCCCCGCCGACCTGCGCGGAGGAGGTGGCGGGGGTGTAGCGGGCGGCGATGCGCAGGCCGTCCACGACGGGCAGGCTGGGCAGCAGGGAACGCTGCATCCGCTCGGCGATGGTCTGCACCTCGGTGTGCAGCCGGGCGTTGTCCACCGCGAGGCCCACCCGGTGGGCCAGTCCCTCCACCAGCGCCAGGTCCCGCTCCCCGAACGGCTCCCGCTCCGGGCCGCGGACGAGAGTCAGCGCGCCGAGCACCCGGCGCCGGGCCCGCAGCGGGGCGACGATCCCCGAGCCGCCGCCCAGCCGCCGGAACAGCTCGCTGTTCAGCGCGTGCAACGGGTCGGCGGTCTCCGCGTCCGGCATGCACCGCCCGGCCGACAGCAGCAGCGCGCCGGCGCCGCGCAGCACCCGCGACCACGGGTCCTCGGAGTCCTCCCCCACACTAGGCAGCACACCGGTCATCCCGACCAGCCAGGTGCCCGGCTCCCCGTGCGTGACGCAGACACGCTCCAGGTGGCCGGCCTCGTCCATGAGGTCGCCCACGCTCCAGTCCGCCAGCGCCGGGACGAGCACCCGGCACACGCGGCGCATCCCCTCTTCCGCGTCGAGCGTGCTCGCCAGTACGGACGCGGTCTGGTCCAGCAGGGTGAGCCGGTCCAGTGCCTCCCGCAACGCCGAATCCACGTCGAAGCTGTCCATGCATTGCCCGTACCCGGCCCACGAGTGGCCGCACCGGTCGAGAGCCGTTCGGCCCATGGGACCCGCCGGAAATGACGAGAAACGCGCCGGGCGGGACGCCTAGGCTGCGCCGCTATGACGACTTCACCGGACGAGGCCCGGCTGAACGAGTGGCCGCAGTTCATGACCACGATCGACGGCGCGAACATCCACTTCGCGCACCTGCGTTCCCCGGAGCCGGACGCCACCCCGCTGATCATCACGCACGGCTGGCCCGGTTCGTTCGCCGAGTTCGAGCGGATCGCGGGCCCGCTGACCGACCCCCGCGCGCACGGCGGCGACCCGGCCGACGCCTTCCATCTGGTGCTGCCGAGCATCCCCGGCTTCGGCTTCTCCGGGCCTACCCGCGAGCCCGGCTGGGAGTACCGCAGGACCGCGGCGGCGTTCGCGGAGCTGATGGACCGCCTGGGTTACGGGCGTTACGGCGCCCAGGGCGGCGACTGGGGCGCGGCCGTCAGCCGCGAGCTGGGCCGTATCCGCCCCGAGCGGGTCATCGGCGTCCATCTGAACCTGATTCCCGGCGCCGGTGCGACGGCCGAGCCGACCGGGGAGGAACTCGCCGCGCTGAGCCCCGCCGAGCGTGAACGCACCCTCGCCTCCTGGGCGCGGATGAAGGAGTGGAGCCGTGAGAAGCAGGGCTACGCCGACATCCAGTCCACCCGCCCGCAGACCCTCGCCTACGCCCTGACCGACTCCCCCGTCGGACAACTGGCCTGGATCGCGGAGAAGTTCAAGGAGTGGACGGACTCGGTGGACCGGCCGGAGGACGCCGTCGACCGCGACCATCTGCTCACCGACGTGATGCTGTACTGGCTGACCGGGACGGCGGGTTCCTCGGCGCGCATCTACTACGAGCGGGCCCACGCCGACCACTGGGGTCTGCCGGTCGAGCCCTCTTCGACGCCGACCGCGTTCGCCGCGTTCCCGTGCGAGAACTTCATCGTGCTGCGGCACCTGGCGGAACGGACGAACAACATCGTGCGCTGGACGGAGTTCGAGCGGGGCGGGCACTTCGCCGCGATGGAGCAGCCTGACGTGCTCGTCGGTGACATCCGGGCGTTCTTCCGGCAGTTGGACCGGGGCTGATCATGCTCGCCGGGCGCGGCCGCCGTGGTGGGGGCGGGCGCGCCCGGTGAGCGGTGCGGATGTCACCTCTCTTCCTCGTCCTCCTCGTCCTCCTCTTCCTCTTCGTCCTCGAAGTCGCCTTCTTCGTCGGGGGCTTCGTCGTCGTACTCGCCCTCGTCCTCTTCCTCGTCCTCGTACTCCTCCTCGTCACCGTCGCCCTCTTCGCCTTCGGCCTCGCTCTCCTCCTCCTCCACGGCCTCCTCGTGGGAGCGGACGACCTCGCCGTCGCGGATCTCGCCGCGCCAGCCCTCCAGCTCCTCCGGGTCGGCGAAGCTGACGTAGCGCTGGAAGTTCTTGAAGTCCAGCCGCAGACGGCGTCCTTGGGCGCGCCAGATGTTGCCGGTCTTCTCGAAGAAGCCGGCCGGGGAGTACTCGACGACGAGGACGATCCGGGTCAGTTCCGGGGCGAGTTCGTGGAAGGTCACACAGCCACGGGTGGTGCCCTTGGCGCCCTCTGAGGTCCAGACGATCCGCTGGTCCGGGATCTGCTCCTGCACGGTCGCCTTGTAACTGCGCTTGGAGGGGCCGACCTTCAGCTTCCAGTCGCTGGTGACCTCGTCGCTCTGGGAGACGCTCTGCACGCCCTTGGTGAAGCCGCTGAACTCGTCGTACTGGGTCCAGTGGTCGTAGGTGGTCCGCAGCGGCAGTCCGATGTCCAGTACCTCGATGATGTTCATCACCTTGGCGCTGCCGGACTTCCCCTTGCTCCCGCCGCCGAACAGGCCCTTGGCCTTGTCCACCACCTTGTCCTTGACGTCGCCGGCCTTCTGGGAGACCAGCGCCTTGAACGGCGACTCGCCCTTGAGCATGCGGCTCCCGACGCCCGTGAGGAAGCCGCCGCCGCCGCCTTCGGCCGTCTTGATGAGCTGCTCGGTCAGGCCCGTGACCTTGTCCCCCGCCTTGTCGGCGAGGTGCTCCGCCTGGGCGCCGAGATAGTCGACGAGTTGGCCGCGCAGCATGTCCAGGCCGGAGCCCGCACCGTCCTTGGCCTTGTCCTTGACGTCTTCCGTGCCGGCCATTACCTACCTCCGACGCCCACTGGTCTTCTTGGCGGCCGACTTCTTCGCCGGAGCCTTCTTGGCAGGGGTCTTCTTCGCGGCCGTCTTCTTGGCCGTCGACTTCTTGGCGGGGGCCGACTTCTTGGCGGGGGCCGACTTCTTGGCGGGGGCGGCCTTCTTCGCCGGGGCCTTCTTGGCAGGAGCCTTCTTGGCGGGAGCCTTCTTCTCGGGAGCCTTCTTCGCGGGGGCCTTCTTCGCCGGAGCGTCCTTCTTGGCGGGGGCCTTCTTCGCGGCGGGCCGACGGCGCGGTGACGGCTTCTCGGGCTCCTCCTCGGGCTCTTCCTCTTCCTCCTCCTCTTCTTCTTCCTCTTCTTCCTCTTCTTCAGGTTCCTCCTCCTCGGGCTCCTCTTCTTCTTCCTCCTCACCCTCTTCCGCTTCCTCCCCCTCGGGCTCCTCCTCCCCTTCGGGTTCTTCCTCTTCCTCCTCCTCGGGTTCCTCCTCCTGCGCTTCGGGTTCCTCTACTTCTTCCTCCTCCTCGAACTCCTCTTCCTCCTCAGGCTCCTCGGGCTCCTCCGACTCTTCCTCCTCCTCGAACTCCTCTTCCTCCTCAGGCTCTTCGGGCTCCTCCTCTTCCGCTTCCTCCGGCTTCTGACCGATGCGCTGCGTGCGCTCACGGAGGGATTCGGCGAGGTCGCCGAGGCGGCGGTCGGCGGTGGCGGTCAGTGCTTTGCGTCCCGCGTTCAGCAGTTCGCCGCGCACCTGCTCGTTCAGCTGGGCGACGCCCGGCATCTCTCCGAGTTTGCCCAGGCCCTCGGTCAGGAGCGCCTGGGGATTGAGCCCGGTACGCCGCCCGGCGAGATACGTCGCCAGCGCGAAGGCGAGGCGTCCCTTCTTCGTACGTCCGAGTACGTAGCCACCGGCTACGGCGGCGGCGAGAGCGACCTTGGTCGTGTCATTCATGAACCGGTTCCCTTCGGAAAGGGTCGGGGAAGAAGCCGGGCTTCGGGCCGGCCCCCGACCCGGCCCGCGATCGAGGAAGGGATCGCACGCATCGTGCGCCGCGCCGAGGCTCCGCTGGAGCCGCACACGTGGTCCCAGCGAGCCCCTGAGGAGCCGCCCGACGCTGATGCGACATATAACCCTATATGCTGAAATTGTATGTTCATGCGTGGAATCTGGCGCCCGCTCCGACCTCCGGAGAGACCATGGCCGCAGCAGAAGAGCCCGCGAAGCGGCGCTCCGGCAGCACTCGCAGCACCGGTCGACACCCGGCCGGTGAGTCGCGTCGCCGCCCCGCCAAGGGCCCTGCCTGGGCGATGCGGACCGCCGCCGAGCAGCTGACGGAATTGCTCGGCCGGTCCCCGGAATCGGTGTCGGCGCTGAAACCGACGGACGATGGTTGGGAGGCCGACGTAGAGGTGCTCGAACTGGAGCGAGTGCCCGACACGACCAGCGTGATGGCGACTTACCGCGTCACCCTCGACAAGGAGGGCGACCTCGTGTCCTACGAGCGCACGCGCCGCTACACCCGGGGGCAGATCGACCGGCGCGGCTGAGGCCGCCCGGTGAAGGGAGGCACCATGACCGTGGTGCCGCAAGGCGGAGGCGGTACCACCCGTGCGGGTGGCGGCGGCAGCCTCTACGACGTCCTGGAACTCATCCTTGATCGCGGGCTGGTGATCGACATCTTCATCCGCGTGTCACTGGTGGGGATCGAGATACTGAAGATCGACGCGCGCATCGTCGTGGCCAGCGTCGACACATATCTGCGCTTCGCGGAGGCGTGCAACCGGCTGGACCTCGAAGCCGGGCGCAAGGCACCGGCGCAGCTGACCGACATCGTCGGCGACACCGTGGAGAGCGGTGCCAAGGGCAAGTCCAAGGGCGCGCTGAGCGGCGCCGCCGAGGCGGTCACCGAGTCCGTCAAGGGCATCACCGGCCGTGACAGCGACGACGAGGACCAGGCGGAGGAAGAGGAGCGGGAGCCCGCGCGGAAGCGGCGGCCGGCCAAGCGCACCTCCAAACGGACTTCGACCCGCGAGAGGGAATGAGTCATGGGCGTCTACGTCTACTCCGTCACCGACAAGCAGCACCCGCTGCGCCTGGACGACCTGCGCGGCGTCGGTGAATCGCCCGGCCCCCTGCGGGCCGTGACCGCCGGGTCGCTGTGCGCGGTGGTCAGCGACGCGCCTGAGGACCTGCGCCCCAAGCGCCGCGACGTCGGCGCGCACCAGGAGGTGCAGGAACGGCTCATGGCCGACGGCACGGTGCTGCCCCTGCGGTTCGGGCTCGTGGCAGCGAGCGACGACGAGGTACGGGCCGCGCTGGAGGAGCGGGCCGAGGAGTACGCGGACCGGCTCCGGGAGCTGGAGGGCTGTACCGAGTACCACCTGAAGGTGTCCCAGGACGAGGACTCCCTCCTGCGCCAGATCCTCACCGAGTCCCGCCCGGCGCGGCAGCTCAACGACGAGATCCGGGCCGGGTCGGAGGACCCGTCGGCACCCGTGCGGCTCGGCGAGATGGTGGCCCAGGAGGTGCAGGCCCGTCAGGAGGCGCTGGCCGCGGGCGTGGTGGAGGCGCTGCGTCCGTTCGCGCGTGACCTGGACTCCTCGCAGCCGACCGGATCGGACTTCCTCAGTGTGTCCTTCCTGGTGGCCGACGATCAGGAAGAGGCTTTCCTCACCACGGAGTTGAGCGTCGCCCATCAGCTGGGCGAGGGCCTCGACTTCCGGCTGAACGGCCCGCTTCCGCCCTACAGCTTCGTCTGAGAACCGAGAGACATCATGGGCCTGTTCACCCAGATCGTCACCCTCCCCCTGGCGCCGGTGCGCGGTGTCGGCTGGGTGATGGAGCGCGTCCTGGAGGCAGCCGAGGACGAGTACTACGACCCGGCGCCTGTCCAGAGCGAACTCGCCGCACTGGAAAAGCAGTTGCTCGCCGGGGAGATCGACGAGGAGACGTTCGACCGGCGCGAGGACGAACTGCTCGACCGGCTGGAGGAGATACGGAACTTCCGCAACCAGCAGCCCTGATCCGGCACCAGGGAACACGCGCTAGGGAACATGAGGCCACCACCGTGAGTGAACCACTGGGCAACCGGCTCGGCTCCTCCTCGTCGCGGGCGGCGCCGGCGTACGGGCAGGGCTCGTCCGCCAACCTCGCCGACATCCTCGAACGCGTCCTCGACAAGGGCATCGTGATCGCGGGCGACATCCAGATCAACCTGCTCGACATCGAACTGCTGACCATCAAACTCCGGCTGCTGGTCGCCTCCGTCGACAAGGCGAAGGAGATGGGCATCGACTGGTGGGAGCACGATCCCTCCCTGTCCTCGCGGGCCAGGGGCGAGCACTCGCTCGCCGAGGAGAACGCCCGCCTGCGGGCCGAACTGAACGCGCTCAGGCAGCCGGAGGAGCTTCTCGAGGCCGAACCGGAGGTGCTGGAGGAGGAGGAGGAGGAACCCGAGGAGGAAGTGGAAGACGTCGAGGTGGAGGAGGAAGAACCCGAGGAGGAGGAAGAGGAGGAGGAAGAGGAGGAGGAAGAGGAGCCTGAGGAGGAGGAAGAGGAGGAAGAGGTCGAGGTGGAGGAAGAGGAACCGGAGCCAGAGCCGGAGCCGCGCCCCGCCCGCCGCCGGAAGCGGGCCCGTCATGAGTGACCTCATGACCTACGTCTACGGCGTGACCCGCGCCGACGACACCCTGGCGGAGCGGGTGGCCGCGCTGGAGGGTGTGGTCGGCGCCCCCGTGCATCTGGTGCCCGGTGGCGACGGCCTGGTGCTGGTGGCGAGTTCGGTGCCGGCGGAGGACTTCCGGGAGGAGGTGCTGCGCCGGCGGCTGGAGGATCTGGACTGGCTGACGGCGGTGGCCCGCGCCCATCACGGGGTCGTGGAGGCGGTCGCCGCGCACTCCACGATGCTTCCGCTGCGCCTGGCCACCGTGTATCTCGACGACGCGCGGGCGCGCGAAGTGCTGGACAGCGGGCGGGAGATGTTCGCGGACCGGCTGGCGCGACTGTCGGGACACGTCGAGTGGGGGGTGAAGGTCTACGTGGAGCCCTCGGCCGCTCCGGAGACGCCCGCCGCCCCGGCCGAGGCCGAGCTGAGCCCCGGACGCTCGTATCTGCGTGGCCGCAGGCAGCAGCAGCGGGTGCGGGACACCGCGCACGGGTCGGCCCAGCGGGCGGCCGAGGGCATCGAGGCGGCTGGACGGGCGTACGCCACCGAGCGGGCCCGGCACCGGGTGCAGCAGGGGACGCTCGCCGAGGCTGCGGGCGAGAACGTCATGAACGACGCCTATCTGGTGCCACTGGAGCACGGCGAGGCGTTCCGGGCCGAGGTGGCGCGGGCCGCCGACGGGCTGGCGGGGGTGCGGGTCGAGATCACGGGGCCGTGGGCGCCGTACTCGTTCGCCATGGCGAACGAGGAGAGCGGCGACGACGCGACGGGGGCCGGGCCGTGACCACTCCGGACCGGCAGGCCGCCTCCGAGCCGCTGGCGCAGCGGCAGGTTGCGCTGATCGATCTGCTGGACCGTCTGCTGAGCGGCGGGGTGGTGCTCACCGGCGATGTGGTGCTCTCCATCGCGGGCATCGACCTGGTACGCGTGTCGCTGCGGGCGCTGATCGTGTCCATCAGCTCGGAGGTGCCTTCCCCGTTCCAGGACACGACGTCGGCGCCGGC
Source organism: Streptomyces sp. NPDC085596 (assembly GCF_044541565.1). Lineage (NCBI taxonomy): Bacteria > Bacillati > Actinomycetota > Actinomycetes > Kitasatosporales > Streptomycetaceae > Streptomyces > Streptomyces sp. NPDC085596. The sequence continues at coordinate 17,924 of NZ_JBITTC010000002.1, forward strand.
GCTGCCGCGGGGCGAGCATGACGGCTGAGGAGGAGGCGCGGGGCGGCCCGGAGCGGCGCAGGGCGGAGGTCGCGGCGGCCGCCGAGCGCGCGTTCCGGCTGCTGCCCGCGGCCCCCGGCGATCTGGCCCCCTCCGGCGAGCGGGCGTCCGCCCCGGCGCGCCGGATCACGGCCGATCCCGACACCGTGGAGCGGGACTTGATGAAGCTGGTCCTGACCCTCGTCGAGCTGCTGCGTCAGCTGATGGAGCGGCAGGCGCTGCACCGGGTCGACGAAGGTGACCTGACCGAGGAGGAGGAGGAGCGGCTCGGGGCGACGCTGATGCTCCTGCACGACCGGATGACCGGGCTGTGCGCCCGGTACGGCCTGACGATGGAGGATCTCAACCTCGACCTGGGTCCGCTGGGCACGCTGCTGCCGCCCCCGGAGTGAGGGCGGCAGCGGCGGCAGGGGTCACTCGTGCCAGTGGGTGGGCTTGGTGCCGGGAGGCGGGCTGCCCGGCTCGAGCCGGACCACGAACCCCTTGGAGGTGGGCTGGTTGCTGATCTCGGCGACGCTGTCGAGCGGGATCAGCGGCTGCACTTCCGGGTAGTACGCGGCCGCGCACCCTCGGGTGGTGGGGTAGGGGATGACCTCGAAGCCCTTCACCCGGCGGTCGACGTCGTCGTGCCAGACGCCGATGATGTCGACGAACTGTCCCCTGATCAGCCCGAGATCGACCATGTCCTCGGGGTTGATCATGATGATGTTGCGGCGTCCGTGGATACCGCGGTACCGGTCGTTGTTGGTGTACGGGATGGTGTTCCACTGGTCGTGCGAGCGCGTGCTCTGCAGGACCAGGTGTCCGGGGGGCGCCGCGGACATGTCCCACGCGTTGACGGTGAACATGGCCTTGCCGGTGGCGGTGGCGTAGACGCCCTCGTTGACCGGGTTCGGGAGCTTGATGCCGCCGGGCCGGGAGACCCGCCGGTTGAAGTCGAAGAAGCCGGGGATGATCTCGGCCACCCGGTCGCGGATGTTGCCGTAGTCGGCCTCGAACTCCAGCCAGGGGATGTCGACCCGGTCGCCGAGGGTGCGCTCGGCCAGGCGGCACAGGATGGCCACCTCGCTGAGCAGCAGCCGGGAGGCGGGACGGAGCTTGCCGTAGGAGGTGTGCACCTCGCTGGAGGTGTTCTCCACGGTGACGAACTGGATGCCGCCGGCCTGGATGTCGATCTCGGTGCGGCCCAGGCAGGGCAGGATCAGCGCGGTCTCGCCGGTGACGGTGTGCGCCTTGCTGAGCTTGGTGGAGATCTGCGCGGTGACCCGGCAGCGGCGCATGGCGGCGTCGGTGACGTTGGTGTCGGGAGCGGCGCGTACGAAGTTGCCCGCCAGCGACAGGAACACCTTGACCTTGCCCTCGGCCATCGCCTTGACGGCCTTCACCGCGTCGTAGCCGTGGTGGCGGGGCGGCTCGAAGCGGAACTCGGACTTGAGCGCGTCCAGGAACTCGTCGGGCATCTGCTCCCACACGCCCATGGTGCGGTCGCCCTGGACGTTGCTGTGTCCGCGCACGGGGCTGGCGCCGCAGCCGACCCGGCCCAGGTTGCCGCGCAGCATCAGGAAGTTGACGATCTCCCGGACGGTCGGCACGCCGTGCCGCTGCTGGGTGACGCCCATGGCCCAGCAGACGATGACGCTCTTGGCGTGCATGACGTAGTCGTGGGCCTCCTCGATCTGCTCCCTGGTGAGCTGGGTGGCGGTGAGGATGTCGTCCCACGAGATGCTGCGGGCGTGCTGGGCGAACTCCTCGAAGCCGGAGGTGTGGTCGGCGATGAAGTCGTGGTCGAGCACGGTGCCGGGCGCGGCGTCCTCGGCCTCCAGCAGCAGCTTGTTGAGGCCCTGGAAGAGGGCCAGGTCGCCGCCACTGCGGATGTGCATGAAGAGGTCGGAGATCTTGACGCCGTCGCCGACGATGCCCCGGATCTGCTGCGGGTTCTTGAACCGCATCAGTCCCGCTTCGGGCAGCGTGTTCACCGCGATGATCTTGCCGCCGTTGTCCTTGCACTCCTCCAGCGCGGACAGCTGGCGGGGGTGGTTCGTCGCCGGGTTCTGGCCGACGAGGAAGACCAGGTCGGACTGGTAGATGTCGTCCAGCGAGACGGTGCCCTTACCGGTGCCCAGCGTCTCGTGCAGGCCGAAGCCGCTGGTCTCGTGGCACAGGTTGCTGCAGTCCGGCAGGTTGTTGGTGCCGAAGGCGCGGGCGAACAGCTGGAGCACGAACGCCGACTCGTTGCTGGCCCGCCCGGAGGTGTAGAAGCACGCCTCGTCCGGCGAGTCCAGGGACTTCAGCTCGTCGGCGAGCAGGTCCAGCGCGTCGGCCCAGCTGATCGGCTCGTAGTAGTCCGAGTCGGCCCGCTTGATCATCGGCTCGGTGAGGCGGCCCTGCTGGTTGAGCCACAGGTCGGACTGCTCGTTGAGCCAGGAGACGGTGTGGGCGCGGAAGAACTCGCGGGTGATCCGGCGCCCGGTGGCCTCGTCGTTGATGTGCTTGGCACCGTTCTCGCAGTACTCGTTCATGTGCCGGTGGCCCGGTGCCGGGTCGGCCCAGGCGCATCCCGGGCAGTCGATGCCGCCGACCTGGTTCATGGTCAACAGCGTCGTCGCCGTGGTGCGCAGCGATGCCTCGTCGAGGGAGTACTCCAGGGCGTGCGTCACCGCGGGGACGCCCGCCGCCCATTTCTTGGGCGGGCTGACGGTCAGCGGCTCGTCCGGCTCGTGCTTCGGCGCCTTCTTCATGGAAATGCCTCTCGCTCTGTCCTGCGGAACGCAGGGGGCCGCTCGGTCGTCCGGTGTCGCGTGCCGGCTCGGGGGTCAGCCGACGGGCCACTTGGGGACGCGACTCCTGGGCGGGTCCGGCTCGGAGGGCGAGACCCGGCCGTGGTGGATGGAGCCCCGCCAGGCGCCGCTGGCGTCGCCGAGGCCCTCGATGAACTCCTTGAAGTTCTCGAGCGACTCGCGGACGACCCGACGCACCCGGTCCGCCGATCCCGGCAGTCGGCCGCTGAGCCCGCGCGGCTCGATGTGCATCTTCACCGTGATCACGGTGCGGCCCGGCGCGGCCTCGCGGAAGGACACGTCGCCCCACAGCCAGGGGTCGCGCCCCACACTTCGCCAGGCGATCAGCGAGTCCGGTTCCTGCTCGACGATCTCAGCCATGAACTCCTTGCTGAGCAGCCCCGTCTTCACCTTCCACCGGGTCATCGCGGGACCGACCTGGTCCACGCGCTGCACGGCGGTCATGATCCGGGGAAAGCTCTTGAACTGGGTCCACTGGTCGTACGCGGTGCGGACGGGTACTCGGACCTCGACCGACTCTTCGATACTGCTCATGGTCCACCTGCTTCCAGGCACGGATGAATCCAGTCTTGCCGGACCGCGCACCCGTCGCCACAGCGGGGAAATGGGCACTCGAAGCCGCATTTGCCAGCTTTTGGGCGAAAGGTATGGACATGACGCGCAGCGACGACACCCTGTCCGAAGGCATGTCCGCGCTGGTCACAGGCGGTTCCCGAGGTCTCGGCCTGCTGACGGCCGCGCGGCTTTCGGCTCGCGGATGCGAGGTGACGATACTCGCGCGGGATTCCGAGGAATTGGCCCGGGCGATGGGATGGATACGCCGCCGGACCGGCCGTACGGTGCGCGCGGTGGTGTGCGACGTACGGGACGAGGGCGCGGTGTCGGCGGTGGTCGAGGAGACGGCCGCGGCGACCGGCGGGCTCGACGTGGTGATCGCCAACGCGGGCGTCATCCAGGTCGCCCCGGCCGAGGCGGCGGGCAGCGGGGCCTTCCGGGACGCCATGGCGACGATCTTCGACGGCACCCTGTACACCTGTCTGGCCGCGCTCCCCCATCTGCGCCGCAGCCCGGCCGGCGGCCGCCTCGGCCTGATCGGCTCGGTCGGCGGACTGGTCTCCCCGCCGCACCTGGTCCCCTACTCCTGCGCGAAGGCGGCCGTACGGGCGCTGGGCGAGGGGCTCCAGGCGGAGACGGCCGGGAGCGCGGTCAGCGTGACGACCGTCCATCCGGGCCTGATGCGCACCGGCTCACATCTCCAGGCCGAGTTCGGCGGGCAGGCGGAGGCGGAGTACGCCTGGTTCTCCACGCTCGCGGGCGCGCCGGTGCTGTCCATGGACGCGGAGCGGGCGGCGGAGAAGGTCGTCCAGGCGGTGGAGCGCCGCCGCACCCGCGTGGTCCTCACCCCGGCCGCCCGCCTGGCCTCGGTCGCCCACGGGGTGGCGCCCACGGCGACGACCCGGGCGACCGGTCTGGCCGCCCGCGCCCTCCCCCAGCCCCCGCCCGACGGCCACCCCCGCCCCCTGCGCCAGGGCCACTCCCTCCGCGCTCCCCACTCCCCCACCTGGCGCCGGGCCCTCAACAAAGCCGGCCGAGCCCTCAACGACCGAGCGGCCCGCCGCTACAACCAACAGACCCCGGGCCCGCCTACGAGCGCGTGACAGCTCTCACGGCTTCCGCCAGATGAGCGAGTACCGGCGCAGCACGTGCCGCCGATAGCGCACCCCGGGCAACAACAGCCGCGCCGCGGCACGCACCTCGCCGTAGCTCATCCCCGCCCTCGCCAGACGACTTGTCGATGCCGGTGACGTGCCGGACGCGGCTCGCGAGCTTGCGTGCCAGCAGCCCGTCCCCGCAGCCGACGTCCAGGGCGTCCCCGCACCCGCGGGGAACCTGGCGCAGGATGCCGGGGTGGCGGGCGACGTTGGTGTTCCAGTACGGGTCCGGGCCGGGTCGGGGCATGTCGGCATCGTAGGGAACTGGCGGCCGCGCCGGCGGATGTCCGGAGATCACGCGCCGGCGCGGGGAGGCTACGCGCCCTCGCGCAGCGTCCGCTCCAGCGCCGCCAGCCCCTCGGCGTAGATGCCGTGGAACAGGGCGACCGCCTCCTCCTCGGTGGCGCCGGCCGGGGTGAAGGTGCCGGACCACTCGACACGGGCGGTGCCGGCGTCGGGGAGGTCGCGCACGGTCAGGGTGGAGAGGTAGCCGGTGACCGGGAAGGGGGCCTTCAGGATGGCGTAGGTGCAACTGCGGGCCTCCTCGTCGAAGGCGATCAGGCGCTCGACGATGACCTCGCCCCCGGCGTTGGTGAGGGTGCGGACGCGGCCGCCCTCGCCGAGGGTGCTGCCGGGGATGTAGGGGAGCCAGTCGGGCAGGGAGCCGAAGCCGCCGATGAGCCGCCAGACGTGCTCGGGGGTGTGGGGGACGTCGATGTACGTGCTCGTGCTTGCCATGGTGCTTTCCTCGGGAGGTCGGTCGGGGGTCAGACGGTGGGGACGGGAGCGGCGGCGGAGATCAGGTTCTCCGCGCGCAGGTCCGCCCAGAACGCGGCCGGGACGCTCTCGTGCAGCGCGGCCACGTCCTCGGCGATCCGGCTGGGCCGGGTCGCGCCGGGGACGACGGCGGCGGTGGCGGGGTGGGCCAGGGCGAACTGGAGGGCCGCCGCCTTGATGGAGACGCCGTGCCGCTCGGCCAGGGCCTTGATCCGGTCGACCTTGTCGAGAATCGCCTGCGGGGCCTCCTGGTACTCGAAGTGCCGCCCGCCGGCGAGCACGCCGGAGCTGTAGGGACCGCCGACGACCATGTCGACGCCCTGTTCGGCGGCGGCCGGGAGCAGCCGCTGGAGGGCGCGGTCGTGGTCGAGCAGGGTGTAGCGGCCGGCGAGGAGGAAGGCGTCGGGGCGGGGCTCGTCGAGGTCGAGGGTCAGCTCGATCGGCTCGACCTTGTTGACGCCGAGGCCCCACGCCTTGATGACGCCCTCGTCGCGCAGCTCCTGAAGGACGCGGAAGGCGCCGGTGCGGGCGGTCTCGTAGCGGGCGAGCCACTGGTCGCCGTGGAAGTCCTGGGCGATGTCGTGGACCCAGACGATGTCCAGCCGGTCGGTGCCCAGCCGCTTCAGGCTGTCCTCGATGGAGCGGAGGGTGGCGTCGGCGGTGTAGTCGTCGGTCATCCGGTTGGGGCGGCCGTGCTCGAAGAGGCCGCCCTTCTCGCCCAGCTCGCGGGCGGCCGGGTCCTCGATGTCGTCGTGGATGACGCGGCCGACCTTGGTGCTGAGCACGTAGTCGTCGCGCGGGCGGCCGGCGAGGGCCTCGCCGAGGCGTATCTCGGACAGGCCGGCGCCGTAGAAGGGCGCGGTGTCGAAGTAGCGGATGCCCTGGTCCCAGGCGGCGGCGACGGTCGCGGCGGCCTCTTCCTCGGGGATGGCCCGGAACATGTTGCCGAGCGGAGCGGTGCCGAAGCCCAGGGGACCGGGGAGGAGGGACTTGATACCCATGTGAGCGTGATCCTTGCTTTTGTGGGGTTGCGCGGGCTTTGCAGTGGTCCGCGGTTCTTGCTCTGTCGAGGCTAGGATCGAAGCTTGAGACTGTCCAAGACTTGCTTGGACATACTTGAGTCCCTGGAGGTCTCACATGCTGGATCTGCGCCAGCTCCGCTATTTCGTGGTCGTCGCCGAGGAGGAACACGTGGGCCGCGCGGCCGAGCGCCTGCACATCTCGCAGTCGCCGCTCAGCCGCCAGATCGCCCAGCTGGAGAAGAACCTCGGGCTGACCCTGTTCGAGCGCAGCCAGCAGCGTATCCGGCTCACCGCGGACGGGCGGGTCTTCCTCTCCGAGGCCAAGGCGCTGCTGCGGCACGCCGACCGGCTGGAGAACCTGGGCCGCCGGCTCGGCCGGGGCGAGGAGGGCGGGCTGTGCATCGGGTACACGGTCGACGCCATGCACACCGGGGTGCTGCCGCGCGCGCTGCGGGAGCTGCACGACGAACGGCCGGGCATCCACGTCGCCCTCTACAACTTCTCCGCCGCCGAGCAGTTCGAGGGTCTGCGCCAGCGGAGCCTGGACATCGCCCTGGTACCGGAGCCGCCGGCCGAGGACGATCCGGATCTGCGGGCCGCGCTGCTGACCGACGACCCCCTGCTGCTGGCCGTGCCGACCGGGCATCCGCTCGCCGAGTCGGCCCGCGTGGACCCGGCCGACCTGGAGGAGCAGCCGTGGATCGCGGTGGAGAACAGCCGACGCCCGGCCTGGCGGGACGAGTTCATCGCCGCCTGCGCGGCCGCCGGGTTCACGCCCGACATCCGGCTGGAGGCGTCCGAGCCGCTGACCGCGCTCGGGCTCGTCGCCTCCGGGCTCGGGGTGGCGCTGATCCAGCGGAGCATGCTGCGCGGACCGGTCGCGGGGGTGACGGTGCGCGAACTGCCCTGGCTGGACATGTCCGTTCGGCTGTGGGCGGCCTGGCACCAGGTCGATCTCCGGCCCGTGGTGACGTCGTTCCGCACCACCGTCCTCGACACCCGCGACCAGGCCGCCGACGTGACGGACTGACCAGGGCGGTCAGTACCGCAGCAGCGCCGCCACTCCGCCGGCCTCGGCGAGGGTGCCGTCGGGCACGAACAGGATCTGGGAGTCGGCGTCGATGGCCCGGTCGACGAGTTGCTCGATGATGTCGGTGGCCACGCCGATGGTGTGCGGCGGCGGCTCGACGTCCGGCCTGGGGTCGGGCAGCGTGACCGGCTCGGGCACCTCGACCAGCTCCAGCACCCGGCCGTCCTCGGTGATCCGGCCCGCGAGGTCCAGCCCCTCCTCCACGAGCAGCCGCGCCACCCGCTTGTCCGCGACGGCCGTCCAGACCTCCAGAGGCCCGCCCGCGTACTTGCCGAGCCCGCGCGCCTCGCCCAGTTCGTCGACGGCCTCCGCCACCTGCTTCTCGCGGAACTCGGCGAGGACCGGCTCCAGCCGCTTCATCAGGTCCTTCGCCCGGTCCTTGTCCATCCCGGTCAACGGCAGGGTGCCCGCGATCATGTTGCCGTGCGTGGTGACGGCCTTGAACGCCGCGAGGATCTTGTCGCCGCCGATGACGAACAGCGGCAAATCGCCGTCGTGCTCCCCGACGGCGTCACCGAGACGCTTGTCGACCATGCGCAGGTACTGCTCGACGCGCGCCTTGTGCCCCTCGTACGGGGCGGAGTGCGGGATCGCGCCGGGCAACGCGTCCTCCGGCGACGGGATCTCCGGCGCGCTCGGGAAGCCGTGGTGTTCCACCTCGTCCAGGCGCCGCACCGAACCGTGGTAGAGGCGGCACATCTCCTGGTCGAGGACGAGCACGAGGAACGGCCGGGACCGCTGCTCGGCGGCTTCCAGATACCGCGTCAGGAACTGGTCGGCGAACTCCACGCGCGGGCGCACCGGCGCGAGGGAGGTCATCTGCCAGACCTGGACCGGCTCGTCGGCGGCCACGTAGACCACCATGGCGTCGTCGGGGTGGAAGGGGTCGGCCACCTGCTCGATCACCGAGGTGTCCAGCATGTGGTCCCGCAGCTCCAGCCGGGTCTCCCGCGAGACGTCCGGGTCGTCCGCCAGCCGGCGCTTGGCCTCGGTGACGAGGTCGCGCAGCAGGATGCGGCTCTTCTCACTGAAGGGGAAGTCCGGGTCGGTCGGCATCACCAGGGTGATGGCGGGGTACGGCCTCGGCTCGCTCAGAGCGGCACGGATCTCAGGAGTCAGCTCAGAGGTATGCACCAAGTCAGCGTCGCACCGCGCCCCCGCGCCCGCACCTCGAAACAGGCCCCGGCCCGGTCGCCCGAATGGCGGAGCGGACATACCATGAACCGTAACGAAACGGGCGCCGTCGTACGCCGGTGACCGGATCTCCCTGGACATCTCCCTGGACACGCAGACCTGATGCGAGCAAGGAGTCGAGTCATGCGTAAGAACTCTCCGGTGAAGGGGCATCACGGCCTGGGCGCACGGGGGCAGGGCAAGCAGCTCTACTACCACACGCAGATCCCCGAGGCCGCCGCCCGGCAGGCGAAGGACCAGCAGCCGGGCCGGCATCAGCAGCAGGAGCGCAAGCAGCCCAACGGCCGCTGGACCTGACGCTCATCCCTGGCGCGAGCCGGGGCGGAACTTCGGGACCCGTACGGTGATCTTCGTGCCGGCACCCACGCCGGTCTCGATGACCAGACCGTACGGGTCCCCGTACACCTGCCGCAGCCTGCGGTCGACGTTGCTCAGGCCGATGCCGGTGTCGGGTCCGGCGGTGCCGCGCAGCAGGGCGCGGAGCCGGTCGGGTTCCATGCCGACGCCGTCGTCCTCGATGACGACGCGGGCCTCGGTGCCCTCGTCCTCCGCGATGATCGTGATGCGGCCGCGCTCCGCGGACTCCTCCAGACCGTGTTTGAGCGCGTTCTCCACGAGCGGTTGCAGACACAGGAACGGCAGGGTCACCGGCAGCACCTCGGGCGCGATCCGCAGGGTGACGGCGAGACGGCGGCCGAAGCGGGCGCGGGCGAGTTCGAGGTACTGCTCGATGGAGCGCAGCTCTTCGGCCAGCGTGGTGAAGTCGCCGCCCCGGCGGAACGAGTAGCGGGTGAAGTCCGCGAATTCCAGCAGGAGTTCACGGGCCCGCTCGGGGTCGGTGCGGACGAACGAGGCGATGCTCGCCAGGGAGTTGTAGATGAAGTGGGGGGAGATCTGGGCGCGCAGGGCGCGGATCTCGGCCTCGATCACGCTGGAGCGGGCCCGGTCCAGGTCGACCAGTTCGAGCTGGACGGAGACCCAGCGGGCGACCTCCTCGGCGGCCCGGAGCAGCACCCCGGACTCGCCGTCGCCGAAGGCGGCGAGCACGCCGGTGACCCGGCCGTCCACGGTCAGCGGGGCGAGCACCCCCTGCCGGACGGGACAGTCGGCATGGGCGCAGACCAGTTCCACGCTCTGGGTCCGGCCGCCGCGCACCACGGCGGGCAGCCGTTCGGCGATCTGGGCGCGGTGGTGGTCGCCCGCGCCGTCCCAGGCGAGGACGGACTCCTCGTCGGTGAGGGCCAGCGCGCCGGTGCCGAGCAGCGGCCGCAGCCGCCGCGCCGCTTTGCGGGCGGTGTCCGGGTTGAGGCCCGCGCGCAGCGGGGGCGCGGCGAGCGAGGCGGTGTGCAGGGTGTGGAAGGTGGCCTGTTCGACGGGGGTGCCGGGGCCGGCCGGATTCGCCTGCTGGCGGCGGAGGGCGACATGCCCGAGCGCGGCCCCGAGCACGAACAGCGCGAGCCCCGCGACGGCAAGCAGCAGCACCCCGAGCACGCTCAACTCTCACTCCCTGCTTCGTTTCGGCTTCTCATGACCGGTGTAGGGGCCGTGCGGCCGGGCCCGGTGACGGTTGACCGGCGCGATCGCCGAGCACCGGCGTGAGCATGCCGCACGCCGGCCACGCGGCACACTCGAGGCCCACTCCGCACCGGCTGCTCACGCCCGCCGCTCCGGCAGGTGCAGCCGGGCCATCGTGGCCGCCGTGCCGGGCGGGACGCGGCGCCGGGTGGCGAGCGAGGTCAGCACCATCGCCGCGAAGCCGACGGGCACCGACCACACGGCGGGCCAGGCCAGCAGGGTGTGCGTCCAGCCGGAGCGGGCGCCGCCGGCGATGGTCGCGGTGACGGCGGTGAGCGCCGAGCCGCCGCCGAGGATCAGTCCGGCGATCGCGCCGGGCGGGGTCAGTCCGCGCCACCAGATGCCGAGGATCAGCAACGGACAGAAGGAGGACGCGGACACGGCGAACGCCAGCCCGACCGCGTCGGCCACCGGCAGCCCGCCGACCACCGTGCCCACGGCGGTGGGCACGGCGATGGCCGGTACGACGGCGAGCCGGAAGTGCCTGAGCCCCAGCGCCGGGAGCACGTCCTGCGCGAGCACCCCGGCGACGGACATGGTGAGCCCGGAGGCGGTGGAGAGGAAGGCCGCGCAGGCCCCGCCCGCGACCAGCGCGCCGAGCAGATCGCCGCCGACCCCGCCGATCAGGCGTTGCGGCAGGACGAGGACGGCGGCGTCGGTGTCGCCGGTGAGCAGCAGGTCGGGGGCGTACAGCCGGGCCAGCGAGCCGTACAGAGGCATCAGCAGGTAGAACGCGCCGAGCAGGCCGAGCACGATGACGGTGGTGCGGCGGGCGGCGCGGCCGTCGGGGTTGGTGTAGAAGCGGACGACGACGTGGGGCAGGCCCATGGTGCCGAGGAAGGTGGCGAGGATCAGCCCGTAGGTGGCGTACAGGCCGTGTTCCCCGCGGCTCGGGGCGAGGGGTTCCGACCGGTTCGAGGCGAAGCCTGTCGCCCGGTCGGGCAGCGGTACTCGGGCGCCGGAGGGGAAGCGGAGTTCGGTGTGCGCGCCGATGTGGTGACGGCCCTCGGTGAGGACGAGGGCGGCCTCGCGCAGCGGGTGTCCGTCGACGCTGCCGGAGGCGGTGACACGTACGGGTTCGTGCACGGTGACGGTCACCGGCCGGTCGACGCGGACCTCGGTGGCGCGGTGGAAGACGGGCCGCTCGTCCCAGGCGGGCAGCGGGGCGCGGTCGGCGTGCCAGGCGGCGAGCAGGAACACCACGGGCACCAGCAGGGCGGTGAGTTTCAGCCAGTACTGGAACGCCTGGACGAAGGTGATGCTGCGCATGCCCCCGGCGGCGACGGCGGCGGTCACCACGGCGGCGACGACCAGTCCGCCGAGCCAGCCGGGCGCGCCGGTGAGCAGCCGCAGGGTGAGGCCGGCGCCGCGCAGCTGGGGCAGCAGATAGAGCCAGCCGACGCCGACCACGAGCACCCCGGCGATCCGGCGCACGGCCCGCGACTCCAGCCGGGCTTCGGCGAAGTCGGGCAACGTGTAGGCACCGGAGCGGCGCAGCGGGGCGGCGACGAAGGCCAGCAGGACGAGGAATCCCGCGGTGTAGCCGATGGGGAACCAGAGCATGTCGACGCCCTGGGCGAGCAGCAGTCCGGCGATGCCGAGGAAGGAGGCGGCGGACAGGTACTCGCCGCTCACCGCGAAGGCGTTGAGCCGGGGGGCGACGGTGCGGGAGGCCACGTAGAAGTCGGAGGTGGTCCGGGAGACGCGCAGGCCGAGCGCGCCGACCAGTGCCGTGGCGAGCACCACGGCGGACACCCCGGCTATTCCGTAGGTCTGGTTCAACGCCCGGTCACGTCACCCTCGTTGCGCTCGGCACGGCGGACGTACCAGGCGCCGGTGGCGAGCAGGACGGGGTAGGGCGCGACACCCAGCAGCAGCCAGGCGGCGCCCTGACTGGTGTCACCGGGCGGCAGGAGCCGGAACACCACGGGGAGCAGTCCGAGGGGAAGGGCGAGCAGGGAGCACGCGCCGAGACCGATCCGTATCTGACGTCGCATCAGTTTCTTCACGACGGCGTCGTCGTGCCCGGGATTCCGCGGATGCGCGGTGCCGGTGCGGGCGGGGCGGCCGGTGCCGGGGGCTCCGGTGACCACCTCCCGGCGCGGTGCGGGTTCCGCACCCATGACGCACCCCCCGTGCCGCCGGTGATCACCTTGTTGCGGCGAGTGTACGCAGCGCTCCTGTGGTGAGACAGGGCCCTGACGGGGTTCGGCACAGGGTCGCCACAGTGCGCCGCCGGACCCCGGCCGCTCACCGGGCGCGGGCCGCGGTGCCGGTGGCGCGGCGGGCCAGCAGGTCGCGCAGTTCACGGGCGTTGCGGCGGCTGACGGGGAGGACGCGGTCGCCGACCCGGACGGTCAGGTTGCCGCCGTCCAGGCGTAGTTCCTCGATCCGGGCGAGTGCGACGAGATGACTGCGGTGGATGCGGACGAACCCGTGCGTCCGCCACTGCTCCTCCAGTGTGGACAGCGGTACGCGCACCAGGTGGCTGCCGCGCCGGGTGTGCAGCCGGGCGTAGTCGCCGTGCGCCTCGGCGTAGACGATGTCGGCGACGGGCACGAACCGGGTCACCCCGCCGAGTTCCACCGGGACTTGGCCGCCGGTGGGCGGTGCGGCCGGCTGGGCGCGGGGGCCCTGGCCGGCGTGGGTCAGCTCGGCCACCCGGCGCACGGCCTCGGCGAACCGCTCCTTGCGCAGCGGCTTGAGGAGGTAGTCGACGGCCTTGAGGTCGAAGGCGCGGACGGCGAAGTCCTCATGGGCGGTGACGAAGACGATGAGCGGCGGTGCGGCGAACCCGCCGAGCAGGCGGGCCAGTTCGAGGCCGTTGAGACCCGGCATGCTGACGTCGAGGAAGACGACGTCGACGGCGTCCGCGCCGCCCTCGACCGCCCGGCTGAGGGTGCGCAGCGCCTCGGTGGCCTCCAGCGCGGGCAGCACGCTGCCGACCCTGGGGTCCTGGTCGAGCAGGTACAGCAGCTCTTCGAGCGCGGGTTCCTCGTCGTCCACCGCGAGGACCCGCAACAGGCCCTCGCGGCTACCGTCTTGTGCCGCCGTCTCCGTCGGCCGCGTCCGCCCCGTCCCGCTCATCCCCGACGATCCCTCTCTCCCGTGCCCGTGGGAGGAATCGTGGGCCCTGTCACGGGCGGCGTCCAGCACGGCGGCGCACCGATTCACCAAGACCGCTCAGGCCGCCGGCACCGTCTCGTCGTCCCGTCCGGCGAACTGGGTCCGGTACAGCTCGGCGTACCGCCCCCCGGCCGCGAGGAGTTGGTCGTGGGTGCCGCGTTCCACGATCCGGCCGGCCTCCACGACGAGGATCTGGTCGGCGGCGCGGACGGTGGAGAGCCGGTGGGCGATGACGACGGCGGTGCGGTCCTGGAGCGCCTCGGCCAGGGCCTCCTGGACGGCCGCCTCGGAGGTGTTGTCGAGGTGCGCGGTGGCCTCGTCGAGGATGACGACGCGCTGGCGGGCCAGCAGCAGCCGGGCGATGGTCATGCGCTGGCGTTCGCCGCCGGAGAGCCGGTAGCCGCGCTCGCCGACGACCGTGTCGAGCCCGTCCGGCAGGGACCGTACGACCTCGGCCAGCCGGGCCCGGCCGAGCGCGGCCCACAGTTCGTCGTCGGCGGCGTCGGGGCGGGCGAGGAGCAGGTTGGCGCGGACGGTGTCGTGGAAGAGGTGGCCGTCCTGGGTGACCATGCCGACGGTGGCGCGCAGCGAGGCGGTGCTCAGGTCCCGTACGTCGATCCCGCCGACGCGTACGGCGCCGCCGTCGGCGTCGTACAGCCGGGGCAGCAGCTGGGCGATGGTGGACTTGCCGGCGCCGGAGGAGCCGACCAGGGCGACGGTCTCGCCGGGGGCGGCGCGGAAGGAGACCCCGTGCAGGACTTCGGCGCCGCCGCGTACGTCGAGTGCGGCGACCTCCTCCAGCGAGGCGAGGGAGACCTTGTCGGCGGCCGGGTAGGCGAAGCGCACGTCGTCGAACTCGATGGCGACCGGGCCGTCCGGCACCGCGACCGCGTCGGGTTTCTCGGCGATGAGCGGCTCCAGGTCCAGCACCTCGAAGACCCGCTCGAAGCTGACCAGGGCGCTCATCACCTCCACCCGTGCCCCGGCGAGCGAGGTGAGCGGGGCGTAGAGCCGGGTGAGCAGCAGGGCGAGGGAGACGACGGCGCCGGCCTCCAGGGTGCCGCGCAGCGCGAACCAGCCGCCGAGGCCGTAGACGAGGGCGAGCGCGAGGGCGGAGACCAGGGTGAGGGCGGTGATGAACACCGACTGGGCGGTGGCGGTGCGCACGCCGATGTCGCGGACCTCGCGGGCGCGGGCGGCGAACTGGGCCGACTCCTCCTCCGGGCGGCCGAACAGCTTGACGAGGGTGGCGCCGGGCGCGGAGAAGCGTTCCGTCATCCGGGTGCCCATGGCCGCGTTCAGCTCGGCCGCCTCCCGCTGCATCCGGGCCATGCGGCGGCCCATCCGGCGGGCGGGCAGCACGAACACCGGCAGCAGGACCAGGGCGAGCAGGGTGATCTGCCAGGACAGGGTGAGCATGACGGCGAGGGTGAGCAGCAGGGTGACCACGTTGGTGACCACGCCGGACAGGGTGGAGGCGAAGGCCCGCTGGGCGCCGATGACGTCGTTGTTGAGGCGGCTGACCAGGGCGCCGGTGCGGGTGCGGGTGAAGAAGGCGACGGGCATCCGCTGGACGTGGTCGAAGACGGCGGTGCGCAGATCGAGGATGAGCCCCTCTCCCAGAGTCGCCGACAGCCGCCGCACGAAGACGCCGAGCCCGGCCTCCGCCAGCGCGACGACCGCGATGAGCAGCGAGAGCCTGACCACCCGGCCGGAGTCGTGGCCCGCCACGATGGCGTCGACGACGCGTCCGGCGAGTACCGGGGTGGCCACGGCGAGCAGGGCGGTGACGATGCCGAGCAGGACGAACCGGGTGATGCCCGCCCGGTGCGGTCGGGCGAAGGCGGCGATGCGGCGCAGCGTGGCGCGGGCGAGGGGCCGGCGCTGCTGCTGCGCGGTCATCACGCTGTGCAGCTGCGTCCAGGCGGTGGTTTCCATGCTCATGAGCCCAACGTAAGACCTCAAGTTTGGTCGAGGTCAACCGCTCGGGGGCCGCGTGCGGCACAGTGACCCTTCCAGCAGCTCGGCGAGGAGGAGTCAGGGTGCCGGTTCGGGTGGAGACGAAGGATCATGTCACGACGGTCGTCCTGTCACGCCCGGCGGCGCGCAACGCGGTCGACGGCCCGACGGCGACCGAACTGGCCGCCGCTTTCCGGGCGTTCGAGGCGGACGACCTTGCGCGCGTGGCGGTGCTGTGGGGCGAGGGCGGCACGTTCTGCGCGGGCGCCGACCTGAAGGCGATCGGCACCGGGCGCGGCAACCGGGTCGCGCCGGACGGCGACGGCCCGATGGGGCCGACCCGGATGCGGCTGTCCAAGCCGGTGATCGCGGCCGTGGCCGGGCATGCCGTGGCGGGCGGTCTGGAGCTGGCCCTGTGGTGCGATCTACGGGTGGCGGAGGAGGACGCGGTGTTCGGCGTGTTCTGCCGCCGCTGGGGCGTACCGCTGATCGACGGCGGCACGGTACGGCTGCCCCGGCTGATCGGGACCGGCCGGGCGATGGACATGATCCTCACCGGCCGGCCGGTCCCGGCCGCCGAGGCGCATGCCATCGGTCTCGCGGACCGCGTCGTCCCCACGGGCCGCGCCCGCGCCGAGGCGGAGGAGCTGGCGGCGACGATCGCCCGCTTCCCGCAGGACTGCCTCCGGTCCGACCGGGCCTCCGTGCTCGACCAGGAGGGACTGCCCGAGGAGGAGGCGATGCGGGGTGAACTCCGGCACGGTACGGGCGTGTTGGCCGAGGCGTCGGAGGGGGCGGCCCGGTTCGCCGGGGGTGCGGGGCGGCACGGCATGTTCGGGGAGGCGTGAACTCGCGGCGGGTACACGCCTGCAACCGTCGGCCGCACGAGGGTCGCACTCACCCTCGTACGGCCGACCGCCCCCGCAGGACCGTCACTTGTAGACGATGACCCGTCCGTCCCTGCCGTCGTGACCCCGCCGCCCCCAGGGGCCCCGTCTGCCGTCGTCGCCGTCGTCCCCGTCCTCCCCCGGCCGACCCGTGGGGCCGAGGGGACCGGCGTCGCCGGACGGGCCGGAGGGGCCGGGCGGGCCGGGCGGGCCCTGGTGCGTGCCGGTGCCGCCGTCCTCGAGACTGACGCGCTGCATCTGCATCTCGTCGAGCTGCTGTTGGTGGGCGACGAGCAGGACCGCCTGCCCGATCAGTACGACGGTCAGCGCCGCGCCGACCGCCATGCGGCGCCGCGACCCGCGCAGCACCTCTTTGACGCTTCTCATTGATCCTCACACTGTGTGACGGTGAAGCACGACGGACGACGGTTCACGGGGGTGACCGCGGGGGTAGCGCTAGCTCGCCGGAGGGGCGACGGCGTCCTTGCCGTCCTTCCCGTCCTTGCCGTCCTTCCCGGCGGGCCCGGCCGCGCCGTCCGCACCGTCCGTCCCGTCCTTCCCGGCCGGGCCGATGGGACCGGCGGGGCCGGTGGGACCGGGCGGACCGGAGGGGCCGGGCGGACCCGGCTCCATGTCCTTCTGGAAGTCGACGGTCTGCGTCTGCAGACCCTGGATCTGCAGGTGCTGTTCGACGATGACGGCGGACTGCACGACGAGCGCGATGGTGAGCACGGCGCCGAGCACGAAGGGACGCCGCGGGCTGCGCAGCGTTTGAGTCACGCTTCTCATATTTATCCTCACGCTGAGTGACGAGCGAAAGTGTAAAGGACGATAAGTCCAGAAAAGCGAATCGCCGCGTCGAGTGTCCGCGCGGCACTTCAGGGGCGCCGGACCCCGACTCCGCGAACGTCGGGACGACCGACGGAACACCGGACGACCGGTCACTGTCCGTACATCCTCGGACGGTACGAACTGCCCTGCGGATACGGCAGGATGACCACACGTGCCCTTCATCGAACCTTCGTACAGTGAGCACGTTCGCCCATCCCGGACAGCGAACAGGTGACAACGTGACGCAACATCACATCCGGCCGGCATCGGCGTCCTCGGCCGCCGCGGGGCGTCCTGGTGGAGGTGACCGATGAACCGTGGCGTGACCCTGGACGACCTGGTCCTCGCCGGCATCGCGCTGGCCGCCGGTCTGGTGCTGGCCTTCCTGTCCCGCACAGTGCTGCGCTGGCTGGCCAAGCACGCCAAGCGGACCCGCTGGAGCGGTGACGACGTCATCGTGGACGCATTGCGTTCCGTCGTACCGTGGGCGGCGATAGCGGGCGGTATCTCGGCGGGCGCGGCCGTGCTGCCGCTGACCCGTACCGTGCAGCACCACGTCAACCAGTCCCTCCAGGTCTGGCTGATCTTCGTGGTGACCCTGTCGGCGGCCCGGGTGATCGCGGGCCTGGTGCAGAGCGTCACCCAGTCCCGCTCGGGCGTGGCGGGCTCGGCGACCATCTTCGTCAACATCACCCGCGTACTGGTGCTGGCCATCGGGTTCCTGGTGGTGCTCCAGACGCTCGGCATCTCGATCGCCCCGCTCCTCACCGCCCTCGGTGTCGGCGGTCTGGCGGTCGCGCTGGCACTCCAGGACACGCTGGCCAACCTCTTCGCGGGCATCCACATCCTCGCCTCCAAGACCGTGCAGCCCGGTGACTACATCCGGCTGAGCAGCGGCGAGGAGGGGTATGTCGTCGACATCAACTGGCGCCAGACGACCGTGCGTCAGCTCTCCAACAACCTGGTGGTCATCCCCAACGGCCAGCTCGCCAAGACCAACATGACCAACTTCACCCGCCCCGAGCAGGAGTTGACGGTGCTGGTGCAGGCGGGGGTGAGCTACGACTCGGACCTGGAGCACGTCGAGAAGGTGACGGCCGAGGTGGTCGACGAGATCATGACCGAGATCACCGGCGCCGTCCCGGAGCACGAGGCGGCGATCCGCTTCCACACCTTCGGCGACTCGCGGATCGGGTTCACGATCATCCTGGGCGTCGGCGAGTTCAGCGACCAGTTCCGGATCAAGCACGAGTTCATCAAGCGCCTGCACCGCCGCTACCGCGAGGAGGGCATCCGTATCCCGGCCCCGACCCGCACGGTCGCCCTCCAGCAGGGCTCGGTACTGATACCGCAGCAGCGCACCGCCGAGGACATGCCCACGGGCCCGACCCTGGCCGACCAGTGAGCGAGATGGCGGCGCCCGCTGGGCCGGGCGTCGCCATCAGGCCCCTCGGTCCTCGGACGCCGCGCTCCGCGACCAGCCGCGCCGCTCGCCCTCGTCGATGAGGTACCGGCCCGCCGTCCACAGGGACGCGGAGGCGTCTCCGATCACCGCCTTGCGGGCCCGTACGTCATCGGCGGTGACGCCGGGGGTACGCCAAGTACCGCCGCGGGCCATCCAGTTGAGCAGGAGCGGCTGGAGCCGGTCCATGGCCTTGGCGAACCGGGCCTCGGGGGTGACACGCTCCTCGAACTCGTCCCACAGGTCCCGCATCCGCCGGGCCTGGTCGTCCGGGAGCAGCCGGAAGAGCTCGTCGGCCGCCACCGCCTCCCGCTCCTGCTGACCGGCGCCGCCCGCGCTGTCGTACAGCGGGGTGTCACCGGCGTAGATCTCCACCAAATCGTGCAGCAGCACCAGCTCGATGGTGTGGCCCACGTCGATGGGCTCGTCGGAGTGCTCGGCGAGGACCGCGACCATCATGGCCAGATGCCACGAGTGCTCGGCGTCGTTCTCCCGGCGGTCCGCCGCCGCGAGGGGCGACTGACGCAGCACGGTCTTGAGCTGGTCCACCTCCACCAGGAAGGTGAGCTGCGCCCGCAGCCGCTCCTCGATGCCGTCGGGCAGGGGCGTCTCGTCCACGAGCAGGTTCCGGCGTTCATCACTCATCGGCTCATCGTGGCACGCGCGCCCGGCGGCTCATGCCACCGGGCTAAGCTCGAAATAGTATGACTTCTTCCCGCGATCCCGGTCCCGCCCCCGACCCCGAGCCCTTCACGCCGCCGTCCCGCGCCGCGCTGGACGCGCGGCTCGACTCGATCACCCGGCAGCCGTTCCGGGCGAAGTTCCACCTGCGCGGACGGGACCGGGTCACGGCCGAGCTGAAGGGTCCGGCCACGATCAGATGGCACGCGTACGACCTGATCGCGGGGCGGCTCGCCCCGGCCCGGCCGCACAAGGACGGCAAGCAGACCCCGTACCGGGGCCATCCGGTCTTCGTCGCCCAGCACGCCACCGGCACCTGCTGCCGCACCTGTCTGCTGCGCTGCCACGGCATCCCCAAGGACCGGGACCTGACCCGCGCCGAGCATGTGTACGTCGTGGACGTGATCTGCCGCTGGATCGAGCGCGAGATGACCGGCAGCGCCCGCTGAGTGGTCAGCCCCGGACCCCTGTCGAACCGGACCCGGTCACGAGATATCTTGATGTCGAGCAATGTTGCAGACGTGGAGCGGAGCACCCGGTGACTGACTCGACCATCATCTACACCTACACGGACGAAGCGCCGGCCCTGGCGACCCATTCGTTCCTGCCGGTGATCCAGGCGTACGCCGCGCAGGCCGGTGTCCCGGTGGAGACCCGCGACATCTCGCTCGCCGGGCGCATCATCGCCGTCTTCCCGGAGTACCTGACCGAGGACCAGCGCATCCCGGACGCGCTCGCCGAGCTGGGCGACCTGGCCAGGACGCCTGCCGCGAACATCGTCAAGCTGCCGAACGTCTCGGCCTCGACCCCGCAGCTCAAGGCCGCCGTCGCCGAGCTGCAGGCCAAGGGCTACGCGCTGCCGGACTACCCCGAGGACCCGAAGACCGACGAGGAGCGCGAGGTCCGCGCCCGCTACGACAAGATCAAGGGTTCCGCCGTGAACCCGGTCCTGCGTGAGGGCAACTCCGACCGCCGCGCCCCGGCCTCGGTGAAGAACTACGCCAAGACCCACCCGCACCGCATGGGCGCCTGGACCCCCGAGTCCAAGACCAACGTGGCCACCATGGGTGAGAACGACTTCCGCTCCACCGAGAAGTCCACGGTGATCGCCGAGGACGGCACGCTCCGTATCGAGCTGGTCGCCGAGGACGGCACCACCACCGTGCTGCGCGAGTCGGTGCCGGTCCGCAAGGACGAGGTCGTCGACGCCTCCGTCATGCACGTCGCCGAGCTGGAGCAGTTCCTCGCCGCGCAGGTCGCCCGCGCGAAGGAGGAGGGCGTCCTGTTCTCCGTGCACCTGAAGGCCACGATGATGAAGGTCTCCGACCCGATCGTCTTCGGTCACGTGGTGCGCGCCTTCTTCCCGAAGACGTTCGCCAAGTACGGCCAGACCCTGAAGTCGGCCGGCCTGTCCCCCAACGACGGCCTCGGCGGCATCTACAAGGGTCTGGAGAGCCTGCCCGAGGGCGCCGAGATCAAGGCGTCCTTCGACGCCGAGCTGGCCGACGGCCCGGCCCTCGCCATGGTCGACTCCGACAAGGGCATCACCAACCTGCACGTCCCCTCGGACGTCATCGTGGACGCCTCCATGCCCGCGATGATCCGCACCTCCGGCCACATGTGGGGCCCGGACGGCGAGGAGCACGACACCCTCGCGGTGATCCCGGACTCCTCCTACGCCGGTGTCTACCAGGCCGTCATCGAGGACTGCCGCGCCAACGGCGCCTACGACCCGTCCACCATGGGCACGGTCCCGAACGTCGGCCTGATGGCGCAGAAGGCCGAGGAGTACGGCTCGCACGACAAGACCTTCGAGGTCAGCGCCGCGGGCACCGTCCGCGTGGTCGACGCGGACGGCAACGTCCTCATCGAGCAGCCGGTCGCCGAGGGCGACATCTTCCGCGCCTGCCAGACCAAGGACGACCCGATCCGCGACTGGGTCAAGCTGGCCGTCACCCGCGCCCGCGCCACCGGCGACCCGGCCGTGTTCTGGCTGGACGAGACCCGCGCGCACGACGCCAACCTGATCGCCAAGGTCAACCAGTACCTGACCGAGCACGACACCGAGGGCCTGGACATCCGTGTCCTGCCGCCGGTCGAGGCCGCCAAGCTGTCGGTGGAGCGCATCCGCCGCGGCGAGAACACCATCTCGGTGACCGGCAACGTGCTCCGTGACTACCTGACCGACCTCTTCCCGATCCTGGAGCTGGGCACCAGCGCCAAGATGCTGTCGGTCGTCCCGCTGATGGCGGGCGGCGGCCTGTTCGAGACCGGTGCCGGCGGCTCGGCCCCGAAGCACGTCCAGCAGCTGGTCAAGGAGAACTACCTGCGCTGGGACTCCCTCGGCGAGTTCTTCGCCCTGGTCCCCGCCTTCGAGCAGTACGCGGAGACCACCGGCAACACCCGCGCCAAGGTCCTCGCCGACACCCTGGACCGCGCCACGGCGACCTTCCTCAACGAGGACAAGTCCCCGACCCGTCGCGTCGGCGGCATCGACAACCGCGGCAGCCACTTCTTCCTCTCCCTGTACTGGGCGCAGGAGCTGGCCAAGCAGACCGACGACGCCGACCTGGCCAAGGCGTTCGCCCCGTTCGCGGAGGCCCTCGCGGCCGACGAGCAGCGAATCGTCGAGGAGCTCCTCGCGGTGCAGGGCTCCCCGGCCGACATCGGCGGCTACTACCAGCCGGAGAAGGCCAAGGCCGACGCGGTCATGCGCCCGTCCGCCACCTGGAACGCGGCGCTCGCCTCGCTCAGCTGACGCTTCCCGCGCTTGCACGTGCCCCGGCCGGTTCCCTCCGGCCGGGGCACGGTCGTATGGGGGCTCTGCTGCGGCCGTGTTGCGGGGATGTGGCGTACATGAAGTCCTCGTGTCAGGGTTCGTGCCGGGCTGTCCGGGGGTGTCCGCCCGTGCTTTTCTCGTGCCCGAGTCCGCGCCCGCACCGCACGAGGAGCACCATGAGCAGCCAGCCCATCGACTCGGTCACCGCCGGTCACACCCCGGACGAGCCGCCCGCCGGCCCCGACACCTCTGCCTGGTCCTTCGAGACCCGGCAGATCCACGCCGGTGCGGTACCCGACCCGACGACCGGGGCACGGGCCACGCCGATCTACCAGACCACGTCCTTCGTCTTCCAGGACACCCAGCACGCCGCCGACCTGTTCTCGCTCGCCGAGCCCGGCAACATCTACACCCGTATCCACAACCCGACGCAGGACGTGTTCGAGCAGCGGATCGCCGCGCTGGAGGGCGGAGTCGCCGCCGTCGCGCTGGCGTCCGGGCAGGCCGCCGAGACGCTCGCCCTGCTGACCCTGGCGGGCGCGGGCGACCACATCGTCTCCAGCGCCTCCCTGTACGGCGGCACGTACAACCTGTTCCGGCACACCCTGCCGAGGCTGGGCATCGAGGTGTCGTTCGTGGACGACCCGGACGACGCGGACGCCTGGCGGGCCGCGATCCGCCCGAACACCAAGGCGCTGTTCGCGGAGACCCTGGGCAATCCGCGCGGCAACGTGCTCGACGTACGGGCGGTCGCCGACGTTGCGCACGACGCGGGCGTGCCGCTGATCGTGGACAACACCGTGCCGACTCCCTATCTGCTGCGGCCCATCGAGCACGGCGCGGACATCGTGGTGCACTCCGCGACCAAGTTCCTCGGCGGGCACGGCACCGCCATCGCCGGTGTGGTGGTGGACGGCGGCACCTTCGACTTCGGCGCCCACCCCGAGCGGTTCCCGGACTTCTCCGAGCCCGACCCGAGCTACCACGGCCTGCGCTACTGGCCCGCGCTCGGCCCGGGCGCGTTCGCGGTCAAGCTGCGGGTGCAGCTGCTGCGCGACCTCGGCCCGGCGCTCTCCCCGCACTCGGCGTTCCTGCTGCTCCAGGGCGTGGAGACGCTGAGCCTGCGCCTCGAACGGCACTCTTCCAACGCCCTGGCCCTGGCCGAGTGGCTCCAGGGCCGCGACGAGGTGGCCGCCGTCCACTATCCGGGCCTTACGTCCAGCCGGTGGTACGAGGCCGGGCAGAAGTACCTGCCGCGCGGCTCCGGCGCGGTCGTCTCCTTCGAGCTGCGGGACGGGGTGGAGGCGGGCAGGCGGTTCGTGGACGCGGTGGAGCTGTTCAGCCATCTCGCCAACATCGGTGACGTACGCAGCCTGATCATCCATCCCGCGTCCACCACGCACAGCCAGCTGGACGAGGCGCAGCTGACGGCGACCGGTACCGCGCCGGGGCTGGTCCGGCTGTCGGTGGGCATCGAGAACCTGGCCGATCTGAAGGCGGACCTGGAGGCCGGGTTCCGCGCGGCCAAGGGCGCCTCCTGAGCACCGTTCCGCGCGCCCGCCCCGTGCCGCTCCCGGCGGTCACCGGCGCCTGGCGGGACGGGGACCCCGCCGGGCGCCGCCGGTGGCATACGGCCGGCACGCCGCTGCCACTGGAGGCGGGCGGTGAACTGCCGGGCGTGCGCCTGGCGTTCGAGACCTGGGGGCGGCTCGCGCCGGACCGGTCCAACGCGGTGCTGGTGCTGCACGCGCTGACCGGCGACAGCCATGTGGCGGGTCCGGCCGCGCCGGGTCATCCCACGCCCGGCTGGTGGGACGCGCTGGTCGGACCGGGCCGGGCGCTGGACACCGACCGCTGGTTCGTTCTCGCGCCGAACGCCCTGGGCGGCTGCCAGGGCAGCACCGGTCCGGCCTCTCCCCGTCCGGGCACCGAGCGGGCCTGGGGCGGGGCGTTCCCGTTCCTGACCCAGCGGGACCAGGTGGCGGCGGAGGCCGGGCTCGCGGACGCCCTCGGGATCGAACGGTGGGCGCTGGTCGTCGGCGGCTCGATGGGCGGGATGCGGGCGGTGGAGTGGGGAGTGTCGTACCCGGAGCGGGTCGGCGCGCTGCTGCTGCTCGCCACGACCGCCTCGGCGAGCGCCGAGCACATCGCCTGGGCGGACATCCAGCTGCGGGCCATCCGCACCGACCCGCACTGGCAGAGCGGCGACTACCACGGCACCGGACACGGCCCGGTGGAGGGACTCGGTCTGGCCCGCCGCGTGGCCCACGTGACCTACCGCGCGGAGGCGGAGCTGCAGACCCGGTTCGGCCGGGTTGTGCAGGGCGTCGAGGACCCGTGGCACGGGGGCCGTTACCAGGTGGGCTCGTACCTGGACCACCACGCCGGGAAACTGATCCGCCGCTTCGACGCGGGGAGTTACGTGGTGCTGACCGAGGCGATGAACGCGCATGACGTGGGGCGCGGGAGGGGCGGTGCGCGGTCGGCGCTGGCACGGGTGCGGGCGCCGACACTGGTGGCCGGGGTGGACTCCGACCGGCTCTATCCACTGTCTCAGCAACGGGAGTTGGCCGCGCTGATCCCGTCGGCGGACCGGGTCCGCGTGGTGGAATCACCGTACGGGCACGATGGGTTCCTGATCGAGACGGAGCAGGTTGGCAGACTGGTGGCCGAGTTGCTGCGCTGATCCCAGGGAGCCGATGTGTCCGAGCCCTCGTTCGAGCTGCTGCCGGGTGACCCCGCGTCGCCGGTCCTGCTCCACGTACCGCATTCCGCGCGGGCGATCCCGGCGGAGGTGCGGGCCGGGCTACTGCTCGACGATGCCGCCCTGGAGCGGGAGTTGGATCACATCACGGACGCCCACACCGCCGAACTGGCGCAAAGGGCGGCCAAGTTGGCGGGGATGCGGCCGTGGCGGTTCGTGAACCGGCTGTCCCGGCTGGTGGTGGACCCGGAGCGGTTCCCGGACGAGCGGGAGGAGATGGGCGCGGTGGGCATGGGCGCGGTGTACACCCGGACCACGCACGGAGAGCCGTTGCGGGCCGAGGACACCGCCCAGGAACCGCTGATCGAGCGGTACTTCGAGCCGTACGCCCGCGCGATGACCGAGGCGGTGTCGGAGCGGCTGGCCGCGGCCGGACGGGTGGTGTTGATCGACGTCCACTCCTACCCGTCCCACCCGCTCCCCTACGAGCTGCACGGCGAAGGTCCGCGCCCGGCGGTGTGCCTGGGCACGGACCCCTTCCACACCCCGCCGGGACTGACGGCGGCGGCGCGGTCGGCGTTCTCGCCCTACGGGAAGACGGGGCTGGACAGCCCGTTCGCCGGGACGTACGTACCCCTCGCGCACTACGGCCGGGAGCGGCGGGTGAGCGCGCTGATGGTGGAGATCCGCCGGGACACGTACATGACGGAGCCCGGCGGGGCGCCCGGAGCGGGCTTGGACCAACTGGCGGGCGCGCTGGCCGTGTTGCTGGACGCCCTGGGCTAGCCCTTGACGTGGGCGGCCCAGTCCAGGATCTGCACGGCGGCCCCCGCGGCTTCGAGCCCCTGGCAGCGGCCGTGGTGACGGCGGGCGATGCCGTCGAGGTCGAGGTGGGTGCCGAAGGCAGGGTGGGCGGCGAGGCGGCGGGCGTAGGACCACAGGGCGGTGAAGCCGGTGATCCGGTGCACGGCGGAGGCGTCGAGGTGGCAGCGGTGCACGGTGTCGAGCTGGACGAGGGAGACCCAGAGGTCGATGTCGGCGGCGGTCAGCCGGCCTCCGGCGAGGTACTCCTCCTCGGTCAGCCAGCGCTCCAGCCGGCCCAGGGTGTCGAGGAGCACGTCGAGCGCGGCGGCCCGCCCGGCCGGGTCCTCGTCGGCGCGGCCCGCCCGCTGCGCGGCCTGTTCGATGCCCTCGGCGCAGAGCCGTTCCACGGCGTCGATGGTGGACTCCCAGCCGCAGGGCCGCAGCGGGTCGCCGCCGGCGCGCGGGAAGAGGTCCAGGTCGCGCAGGATGTCGGGCGCGTGGGTGCTGACGATGCGTCCGGACCAGGCGTCGCTGAGCACTGGGGCATGCGCGGGGCCGGAGTAGCGGTGCGCGCTGGCCTCGTAGAGCGGCTGGAGCGCGGTGTGGCCGCCGTCCGGGGCGTCGGGGACGGCGGGGAGCAGGGTGACCGGACAGCTCGCGTCGAGGCCGAGCAGGCTGTGGCCGATGGCGAGGCGCAGTCCGTCGGGGCCGGCGGTGGAGAGGTGGAGCCGGTAGCGGTGCGGCACGGCGTAGTGGCCGCTGCGGGCGTCCTGGCCGAGCCGCCCCCGGAAGGCGGAGCTGTGCCGGACGGTCGGAAGGGCGGTCGGCGCGGTGATGGGCATACGAACGTCTCCCCAGGGGCGAGGGCGCGCGGTGGCGCGCGCCTGCGGGAACAGCGTCGGCGGACGTGAGAGAGGAGGGTGGGAGTGCGGTGGACGAGGGCGCGTGAACGGGCGAAGGCCCAGGTCAGTGGCGCGGTCCGATGGCGCTGCACACACGCAGCAGGTCGATGTGCAGGCGGGAGGTGAGGAGGGGCGCGCGCCACGGCGTGCGGCCACTGCGGCCGGTCACCGTCTCCAGGCGCGTCATGCGTCCCCACCTGTTCGCTGGACTTCCCCGACTTGGAGTGTCGGCCCGGCCGCACGCTGCGTCAAGAGGGCGTCCATCCCTGGGACAGGCCCTTACGTACCATCACCCCCATGAGCCAGATCCTCTCGATCGCCCGCCCCGAGAGCGTCCGGAGCGTGCGCCTGGACACCGCCCGGGGTACTTTCGCGGCATTCACGGCCACTCCCCCGAACGGCGTCCAGCGCGGTACGGCCCTGCTGGTACCGGGCTTCAACGGCAGCAAGGAGGACTTCCTGTCGCTGCTGCCGGGCCTGGCGGAGGCCGGCTACCGGGTGATCGCCATCGACCAGCGGGGCCAGTACGAGACAGGCCCGGCGTCAAAGGCGCCTTCGTACGCGCCCGAGGATCTGGCGTCGGACGTGCTCGCGCTGGCGGCGGTGCTGGGCCCGGTGCATCTGGTGGGCCACTCTTACGGGGGGCTGGTGTCGCGCTTGGCTGTGCTGAACACCCCTTCCCCCATGGACACTTGGGCCTCGCTGACGCTGCTGAACTTCGGCCCGGCGGCGGTGTCGGAGTCGACGCGAAGCCGTCTGCAGCTCCTGCTGGACGCCCTGCGCACGACCCCCGTCCCGGACCTGTGGCCGTTCCTCCGCCCCGAGGAGGGCGGAGTCCCCGAGGAGGTGGTCGCCTTCCTCTCGGACCGCTGGTCCCGCAACGCCCCGGAGGCCCTCCGCCTGGCCGCAGAGCAGATGCTCACCGAGCCGGACCGCAGCGCGGCGCTACGCGGTTCCGGCGTCCCCACCTCCGTCGTCTTCGGCACCCCGGAGGAGACCTGGCCGGAGCGCGAAGCAGCTTCGATGGCCCGCGAGTTGGGCGCCCACTACACGGAGATCACTGGCGGCGGGCACTCACCGAACGTGTACGAACCGGAGGCGGTGATCGAGGCGTTGACGGGATTCTGGGATTCCGTGAAGTGATGCGCTGTCAGCGCTCTCCCCGCACGGCGACCGTCTCGCGCAGCTCGTCCGGCGTGAAGCCGAGGTCGCGCAGGATCTGGGCGGCCGGGCTCCCGTCGACACGGATCAGACCCAGCAGCGTGTGCTCGGTGCCGACCCGGTCGTGACCCAGCTCGGCCGCCGCGTTCCGCGCCTGCTCGATGGCCGCCTTGCTCTCCTCCGTGAACGCGATGTGCCCCCGCAGCGCTTTCGGCCCGGCCGGCGGCAGCGCCTCCGCGACCGCGTCCCGGACGCGCTGCTCCGAACCAGCCTTCGCCACCAGCACCTCGTACGCCAGCCCCTGCGGCTCCCCGAGGAGCCCGAGCAGCAGGTGTTCGGTGCCGATGGACTCGTGCTTGTGCGTCCGCGCGGCCTCCTGCGCCAGCACGATGCCGTGCCGGTTCAGCTCGGTGAACCGCTCGAACGGCCCGGGCGCGTGCCGCTGCTGGGCGGCCTGCTTGGACACCCCGATGGCATCCCCGATCTCGGTCCAGGAAGCCCCGGACCGCTTGGCCTTGCTCACGTAGTGGTCGATGAGCTGATCTCCGAGATCGGACAACGTCTGCGCCCGCAGCCGCGCTTCGCTGATGTGGGCGAGGTCGCCGGCGTCGGGGAGTTCCTCGTCGAGGCGGGCGATCAGGTCGGCGAGATTGATGTCGAGTGGACTCATGCGTCAAGACTAAGTTGACGACCATCGAGCGTCAAGATGAAATTGACGCGCACTGCCGTGGACGTCTGGACCTCGAAGGGGTGATCCGATCGCCGGACACCCTGACGCGAGTACGAGAGGTACTGCCCGCCCATCCAGGTCCTCGACTGGAGTCGCCCGCCGGGGAGGGTGCAGTCGGCGCCTTGCACTCCCTCGGTAATCCGGTCGGCGCCACTTCCGGGCCACGGGGGACTCCGCCGAAGCCTCGACGAACCGACACGCACCCGCTACCGCCGCCTCGTCTCCGACCACGACCTGAACACCTCGACATGGGC
Source organism: Streptomyces sp. NPDC085596 (assembly GCF_044541565.1). NCBI lineage: Bacteria > Bacillati > Actinomycetota > Actinomycetes > Kitasatosporales > Streptomycetaceae > Streptomyces > Streptomyces sp. NPDC085596. The sequence goes on from NZ_JBITTC010000002.1 coordinate 46,411, forward strand.
GCGTCCCTCGCCTGCCCGAACCGGTCCACAGGACGAGAGCTGTCGGTGCAGTCATCTGCGGAGTCTGCCAACCGTCGAACTGCCAACTGCGCCCCTCCATCGAGGGCATCCCCAACCGACTCCCGCACCCCCACCCTCGGCGCACCGACGCTGTTCGCCCCTCTCAGGACCTCACCCCCAGCACCGTCATCCCTGGTCAACAGGGGTGTACGGGGTCGATATTGGCCGATTGACCTAGCCGAATCGGCCGATAGTCGACGTTCGCGTCCGTGAAGTTGGCGCCGTCCGTACGGGCGTCCTAGAGTCGACTTGGTTGGTCTAGGCAACCTTTATTTCGGGAACTTTCCCGTCCCCCCACAGGACAACAGCAACAACCGGCCGGCCCGCAGTGTGCGCCGGCCCAGGAGGACCCCCCATGCCCGACGTCGCAGCCCCACGCTTCCGCAACCCGGTGGAGGACGTCCTCGACGCCCTGCGGGAGAACCCCGCCCGCGAGGCCCTGGTGCACGGCGAACACCGTGTGAGCGCAGGGGAGTTCCGCGATCTGGTACACCGGATGGCGTGGGCCATGCAGGCCCAGGGGATCGAGCGCGGCCAGACCGTCACCCTGCTCAGCGGCAACCTGCCCGAGGCGATAGCCGTCCGTTACGCCGCCAATCTGATCGGCGCTCAGGTCAACCACCTGTACAGCAAGCTCTCCGCCGACGTGCAGGCCGCGATCGTCGCCGACGTGGAGACGCGGGACCTGGTGGTCGACCCTCGGCTGACCGACCGGGCCGCGGAGATCACCGAGTCGGTGCCGGTCAAGTCGGTGCTGACGCTGGGCCCTTGTGACAGCGCCGAGGACCTGTTGGCACTCGCAGCCACCGAGGACGCCGTACCGTTCCCCAGCCAGGCCGAGCCGGACGACATCTGCGGCATCCGCCACACGGGCGGCACCACTGGTCACCCCAAGGGCATCTGCACCACGTACCGCCAGGTACAGGAGACACGCGCCGCCCGTCCGGTCACCGGTGAAGAGAGCGGCGCGCACCGCCAGTTGGTCGCCACGACCATCGCCCACGCGGCCGGGATGCTCGCCGACGCGGTACTGGAGACCGGCGGCACGGTGGTCCTGCTGGACGACTTCGAGCCGGGCCAGGTGCTGCGCACCATCGAGCTGGAGCGCATCACCCACCTGTGGCTGCTGCCGCCGCTGCTCTACCAGTTGCTGGACCACCCCGACATGGCGCACACCGACACCTCCGGCCTGCGCCAGGTCCTCTACGGCGGCTGCCAGTCCTCCCCCGCGCGGATCGCCGACGCCGTACGGCGCCTCGGCCCGGTGCTGATGCAGGGGTACGGCCAGAACGAGGGCGGCCTCATCAGCGTCCTGCCCCCGATGGACCACGACCCGGACAACCCCGCGCTCCTGCGCACCGCCGGGAAGATCCTGCCCGGCGTCGACGTGGAGATCCGGGACCCGGACGGCAACGTCCTGCCGAACGGTGAGCACGGCGAGATCTGCGTCCGCTCCGCCATGGTCATGCAGGGCTACTGGAAGCAGCCGCAACTCACCGCCGAGGTCCTCCAGGACGGCTGGCTGCACACCGGTGACATCGGCTTCCGTGACGACGAGGGCTATCTGACGGTGGTGGACCGCCTCAAGGACATGATCGTCGTGGTCGGCGGCCATGTGTACACCACCGAGCTGGAGGACCTGCTCAACAGCCATCCGGACGTTCTCCAGAGCGCGGTCTTCGGCGTGCGCGACGAGGACCGCATGGAACGCGTCCACGCCGCAGTACTCCTCTCCCCCGGCGCCACCACGACCGCCGACGACCTCCGCGCGCTGGTACGGGCCGAGCGCGGCGCCATGTACGAGCCGGCCCGCGTCACCTTCCCGCCCGCCCTCCCCCTCACGGACGTCGGCAAGCCCGACAAGAAGGAACTCCGCCGCCGCGCGACCCTCTGACCCGAGCACCCGAACCCCCGAGAGCCTGCTCCGCGACACTTTCCGGAGCAGGCTGCCCGGTCCGGATATTTGCGCAGCCTGGCCTGCGCAAGTTAGCCTGCAGATATGACCGAGATCCCCGCCACCACCGGTGTGTCCGAATCCGCTGTGCGTGCGGCGCACGAGTTCCGGGTGGTGTTCAGCCGGCTGCGGCGGCGGATGCGGGAGAGTTACGACCCCGGTGATCTGACGCCGTCGCAGACGTCCGTGCTCAGCCGGCTCGACAAGGACGGGGAGGCGTCGGTCAGCGAACTGGCCGCCGCCGAGCGGGTGCGGCATCAGTCGGTGGCCGCGACCGTGGCCGTGCTGGAGGAGCGCGGGCTCGTGTCCCGGCGGCAGGACCCCTCCGACGGGCGGCGGCAGCTGGTGTTCGTCACCGACAGCGGGCACGCCTTCCTGGAGGACCGCCGGCGGGCCGGGGAGGGCTGGCTCACCCGCGCGCTGGAGGACCAGTGCACGGAGGCCGAGCGGCGGACCCTGCTGGAGGCGGCGGCCATACTGGACCGGGTCGTCCGCTCGTGACCCTGCGCCAACTGCCCCCCGGCAAGGCGAAGAAGAGCGACGGCTTCGACCGGCGCCTGCTCGCCCCGATGATGCTGGGGTCCGTACTCAACCCGGTCAACTCCTCCGTCCTCTCGGTCTCCCTGGTGCCGATCGGCGCCGCGTTCGGCGCACCGCCCGCGCAGACCGCCTGGCTCGTCTCCGCCCTGTATCTGGCCACGTCCATCGGCCAGCCCGTCGTCGGACGGCTGATCGACCTCTTCGGGCCGCGCCGTCTGTTCCTGGTGGGCACGGCGCTGACCGGTGTCGCGGGGGTCGTGGGCATGCTCGCCCCGAGTCTCGGCGTGCTCATCGCCGCGCGCGTACTCCTCGGCTTCGGTACCTGTTCCGGCTATCCGGCCGCCATGTACCTGATCCGCAGCGAGGCCCGGCGCACCGGGCAGGAGAGCCCGACGGGCGTGCTCACCGCGCTGGCCGTCACCACCCAGACCGTCGCCGTCATCGGCCCCAGCCTCGGCGGACTGCTGATCGGTGTCGGCGGCTGGCGCGCCACCCTCGCCGTCAACATCCCGCTGGCCCTGGTCGGTCTGTACCTCGGCGCCCGCCGCCTCCCCGCGACCCCGCCGGCCCCCCGTACCGAGGACCGGCACCCCCTCGCCGCGCTGGACCTGCCCGGCATGGGCCTGTTCGCCACGGCCCTGGTCTGCCTGCTGCTCTTCCTCATGGAACCCGGCGCCGCCCACTGGTACCTGCCCGTGCTGACCCTCGTCACGGCGGCCGCCTTCACCTGGCGCGAGCTACGGACACCGCAGCCCTTCATCGACCTGCGCGTACTGAGCGGCAACCTCCCCCTGCTGGCCACCTACTCCCGCGCCCTGCTCGCGTACATCGTCGGCTACGCCTTCCTGTACGGGTACACCCAGTGGCTGGAGGAGGGCCGGGGGCTGTCGGCCTCGCAGGCCGGGCTGGTCCAACTCCCGCTGTTCGTCACCGCCTTGGTCGTCTCGACGCTCACCGGGCGCCGGCAGGTGATCCGCGGCAAGCTCCTGGTGGGGTCCGCCGGTCAGCTCGCCGCGTGCGCTCTGCTGCTGACCCTGACCGACCGCAGCCCGGTGTGGATGCTGCTGGCCGTCGTCCTCGTCCTCGGTGTCCCGCAGGGCCTGAACAGCCTGGCCCTGCAGAACTCCGTCTTCCACCAGGCCGACCCCGAGCGCATGGGCTCCTCCGCCGGACTGCTGCGCACCTTCGGCTACCTCGGCGCCATCGTCGCCGCCGCTGCGGGCGGCGCCCTCTTCGGGCAGCGCGCCGACACCGGCGGACTGCACCATCTCTCCTGGCTGATGCTCGCCGTCAGCGCCCTCTTCCTCGCCGTGACGCTCGCCGACCGCTCGCTGCGCGGTCTCGGCGTGACCCGCACCGGACCCACCGCCTAGCGCATCCGTCAGGCCGAACCGCTAGGTGGCGGAGAGGACGAGGACGGCCTGGTCGTCGTCGATGTCGTGCCCGCCGGTGAAGACGTGCACGGCATCGGTCAGCGTGTCGATGAGGTGCCGCGCGGCGGGCGGGCGCGGGGACCCGGCCAGGGCCTGGGCGACGCGTTCCTCACCGAACTGCTCACCGTCCGGGGCGCGGGCCTCGGTCAGACCGTCGGTGTAGAGCAACAGACTCTCCTGCGGCCGCAGTCGGAGCCGTCTGGGGCTGACCTGCGGGTCGGGGGCAACGCCCAGGAGGAGTCCGGACGCCTCGACGGTATGGACGGCGTGGTCCGCGTCGAGGACGAGGGGCGCGGTGTGCCCGGCCCGGATCAGCTCGATCTCCAGCCCCTCCGGGGTCGGGGTGAACTGGCCGTAGACGAGGGTGACGAAGCCGGTGCCATGGCTGCCGGGGCGGTCGCACAGCGCCCGGTTGACGGCCTCGACGACGGCCTGCGGACCGGGCAGCAGCGGGGCGACGGCACGGGCGGTGTGCCGGACCAGGGCGGTGGTGGTCGCGGCGGTCGCGCCGCGCCCGCACACGTCGCCGAGCATGAACGCCCACCGGCCGTCCCGCAGCGGGAAGACGTCGTAGAAGTCGCCGCCGATGTCGAGCCCCTCGCCGGCGGGGTGGTAGTACGTGGCCACGTCGGCGCCGGGCACCTCGGGCACTCCGGGCAGCAGCAGACCGGCCTGGAGGTCGCGGGCCAGGGTGACGCGGTGGGTGTACTGGCGGGCGTTACGCGCGGCGGCGGAGGCCCGGCGGGCGAGTTCCTCGGCCAGCGCGACGGTGTGCCCGTCGAAGGTGTGGTCGCCGACGCTCAGCAGGGTCATGGTGCCGAAGGTGCTGCCCCGGTCGAGGAGGGGGACGCACAGATAGCCGGTGACGCCCAGGTCGTGCCAGGGCCCCGGACCGGTGGGCGTGCGGCGGGCGACCTCGCTCACCCCGGAGGCCAGGACACGGGCCACGGCGTCGTCGGCGGCGTCGTAGACCGGGATGTGCGACGCCAGCAGGGCGCGCTGCTCGGCGTCCGGTGCCGCGGTGGCTGTGCGGCGTACGCGGCCCGCCTCCACGATGTCGACCGCGCTCAGCGGTGCGAGGGCGGGGCTGCACGCGTCGGCCAGGCGCTGGAGCGTCTGGGCGGCGTCCAGGTCGTAGGCGAGGGAGGTGCTGGCGTCCAGCAGGAAGGCGAGGTCGGCGCGGGCGGCCTTCTCGCGGGCCTCGGCGGCCTGCCGTGCCTGCTCGGTGTGGTGGCGCTCGATGGCCAGGGCGGCGGTGCCCGCGAAGATCCGGGCGAGCGCGAGGTCGTAGTCCTGCGGCGCGCGGGGCGTGCGGTGGTACATGGCGAAGGTGCCGAGCAGCGATCCGTCGCGGGCCAGGATGGGGGTGGACCAGCAGGCGGCGAGTCCGGCCTTCACGGCCAGGTCACGGAAGTCGTCCCAGTACTCGTGGGTGGCGATGTCGGCGACGATCACGCTCTGCCGGCGGTGGGCGGCGGTACCGCAGGAGCCCACGCCGTCGCCGGCGGCGATGCCGTCGATGGCCTGGTTGTAGAAGTCGGGCAGGCTGGGGGCGGCTCCGTGGCGCAGATGGCGGCCGTCGGCGTCGGCGAGCAGCACCGAGACCAGCACCTCGTCGGGCGCCAGCTCCTCGATGACGCGGGCCATGCCGTGCAGCACGTCGGCCAACGGGGCCTGGCGGGCGATCTGTTCGAGCAGCGCCCCGTGCTCGGCCGTCAGCGCTTTGGCCTGCCTGACCTGGGTGGTCTCGACGCCGATCACGCGCACGCCGGTCACATTGCCGCCGGCGTCGAGGCGGGGCTCGTAGGTGAAGTCGAAGAACGCCTCGCGCGCGTCGACCCCGGACCCCAGCAGCACCCGCCGGTCCCGGCCGGTGACGGGCCGGCCGGTACGGAAGACGCGGTCCAGCAGGGCGATCAGGCCCTGCTCGACGAGTTCCGGCAGCAGCTCTCCGAGCGGCAGACCGGTGCGGGCCCGGTCCGTGCCGCCGATCGCGGCGAAGAACGCCGGGTTCGCCGACTCCAGCATGTGCGCCGGACCGGCGAGGGAGGCGAAGAGGGCCGTCGAGTGCCCGAACAGTGCGCGCAGATCGTCGTCCTGTCCGCCCGAGGTACCCCCCGGCCGGCCCGGCTCGGGCTGGTTCAGCCCTGGTACGAGCGTCATGCGCTCCGCTCCTCATTCTGTTGAGCCGCCGCGACGACGCCACGTATGTCCGAGCCTGCGGCAAGCGCCTCAGCAGCGTCCATGTGCACGGAGAAGAGCTGGTCCAAACCTGTCAGGGTGAACAGACGCGACACCGAGGCGGGTACGGCCGCCAGCCGAAGCACCCTTTGCTGCACGGAAAGCCGCTGGTAGAGACGGAGCAGCGCGCTGATCCCGGAGGAGTCGCAGAAGGTCAGCGCGGTGCAGTCGACCACCACCGGCGACACCCCTTTCGACTTGGCCAGTTCTTCGTCGGCGGCCTCGTGCAGTTGCACCACGCTGTCGAAGTCCAGCTCCCCGCACAACACGAACAGCACGCCCAGCGCGTGCTGCCTGACATCCACCGAGAACACTCTCAGCTGCCTCCCACTCGGCTACCGCCGTCCGCCCTTCGTCACAGGAAGCGTCTCACGGGAGTGACCGCCGCCTCCTTCAGCCGCTGGAACGCCGCTCTCCGCCGCCATCTGGCGAGGTCGATGGCCACGCTGTGCTCCAGATCGGCGTCGTAGTCGCGGTCGAGGGACGCGGTGAACTTCTCGTCCAGCACGGCGAGCATGACCTCCTCGTCGTGGTCCATGGAGCGGCGGTTGAAGTTGGTGGACCCGATCAGGGCCGCCACCGAGTCCACGGTGATGATCTTGGCGTGCATCATCGTCGGCTGGTACTGGCGGATGTCGACGCCCGCGCGCAGCAGCCGCGTGTAGTGGTGCTGTCCGGCGAGCTGGCAGGCGCGCTGGTCGGTGTGCGGGCCGGGCAGCAGGATCTCCACGCGGACGCCTCTGCGGGCGGTGCGGCACAGCAGGTCGATGAAGTAGTCGTCGGGGGCGAAGTAGGCCGTGGCGAGGCGGAAGCGTTCCTCGGCGGAGGCGAGCATGACCCGGATGAGGGTCTGCATGTCCTGCCAGCCGATGCTGGCCGAGCCGCGCACGACCTGGACGATCGAGCTGCCGACCTGCTCGTGCTCGGTGAAGCGGTCGCGGTCGTCGAAGAGTTCGTCGTGGCACTCGGCCCAGTTCTGGGCGAAGGCGGCGGCGATCCCGTCCACCGCCGGTCCACGCACCTGGACATGCGTGTCGCGCCACTCGCCGGGGTTGCGGGCGTCGCCGCACCACTCCTCCGCGATGCCGACACCGCCGGTGAACGCGGTGTCCTCGTCCACGATCAGCGCCTTGCGGTGGCACCGGTGGTTCTGCTTGAACGGCGAGAGCCAGACGGGCTTGCGGAACCAGGCCACCTGGACCCCGGCGGTGTCCATGAGGTCCAGCAGCGCCGGCTCGATCTGCTTGGCGCCGAAGCCGTCGAGCAGCAGCCGTACCCGCACCCCGTCCCGCGCCCGGTCGGCGAGGGCGGCGGCGAAGTCGCGGGCTATCTGGCCCCGCCAGTACACGAAGGTCATCATGTCGATCGTGTGCCGGGCCGAGGCGATGGCCTCCAGCATCGCGGGGAAGATGACGCTGCCGTTGCGCAGCGGGACCAGCTCGTTCCCCTCGGTCGCGGCCACTCCGATCAGCCGCTCCAGGCGGCGGCGCAGACGCTGCTTACGGGCTTCGGCGTCCAAAGCGCCGCCGGGGGCGAGAGCTACGGGTATGCCGTCGAGGCTCACAGCGAATCTCCAGTGGTGCCGTTGCGCGGATCGGATCGGGACGGCCGGAAGACCCCCGAGGAAGCTCATGCCCGGCACTCGGCCCATCATCCCGCGCCCGTGAAGCAGCCCACATGTGACCGGCATCACAGTGCGTCAACTGCTGTCATCAGGTCATCATATGACTCGACCGTCGGCGAAGGGGCCTGGCAGTGAAGGGCGTCCGGGCGGCCACAGCGAGACAAGGATGTTGCGCGTGAACGACCAGGAAAGGTCCGCCACTCCGCCCCGTGTGGGCGTGGTGGGACTCGGGGCCATGGGGCTCGGGATGGCACGGAGCCTGCGGAACGCGGGGTACGACGTCGGGGTCCACGACCTGCGGCCCGATGCGGCCGCCGACTTCGCCCGCGAGGGCGGCACCGCCTTCCCGACACCCGGTGAACTCGCCGCCGCTGTCGATGTCCTGGTCGGCGTGGTCGTCAACTCGGCCCAGCTCGAGCAGGTGTTGTTCGGTTCGGGCAGTGCCGCCGAGCGGCTGCGTCCGGGTGCCGTGTTCGTGATGTGCTCCACCGTCGACCCCGCCTGGTCGGCCGAACTGGGCGACCGACTGGCCGAGTTGGACGTGCTCTACCTGGACGCCCCGGTCTCCGGCGGTGCCGTGCGCGCCGCGGCCGGTGAGCTGACCATGATGACGTCCGGCGCCCCGGAGGCGTACGCGCTCGCCGGGCCAGTGCTGGACGCGATGAGCGCGACCGTCCACCGGCTGGGCGACAGCGCCGGACTCGGCTCCAAGGTCAAGGTCGTCAACCAGCTGCTCGCGGGCGTGCACATCGCCGCGGCCGCCGAGGCGATGGCACTGGGCATCAGGGCCGGTGTCCCGGCCGAGACGCTGTACGAGGTCATCACGCACAGCGCGGGCAACTCATGGATGTTCGAGAACCGCATGGCGCATGTGCTGGCCGGCGACTACACACCCCTGTCCGCCGTCGACATCTTCGTCAAGGACCTCGGCATCGTGCTCGACTCCGCCCGCCCCGAGCGTTTCCCGCTGCCGCTGGCCGCCACCGCCCACCAGATGTTCCTGCAAGCCGCGGCCTCGGGTCTGGGCGGCGAGGACGACAGCGCGGTGATCAAGATCTTCCCCGGGATCGACCTGCCGAAGCCGGAGGATGGCTGACATGGGAATCCGGCTCGGCGCCATCGCCGACGACTTCACCGGCGCCACGGACCTGGCGAACAACCTGGTGCGCGCGGGCATGCGCGTGGTCCAGCTCATCGACGTCCCCGAGGACGGCGGCTACGACATCGCGGGGGACGCGGACGCCGTCGTGATCGCGCTCAAGTCCCGTACCGTGCCCGTCGCGGAGGCCGTGGACGCCTCGCTGCGCGCCCTGGCGTGGCTGCGGGGCGCGGGCGCCGAGCAGATCTACTTCAAGTACTGCTCGACCTTCGACTCCACCCCGGCCGGGAACATCGGTCCGGTCACCGAGGCCCTGATGGACGCTCTGGGCACCGGTTTCACGGTGGCCACCCCGGCGTTCCCGGACAACGGGCGCACGGTCTTCAAGGGTCATCTCTTCGTGGGCGACGTGCTGTTGAGCGAGAGCGGCATGCGGGATCACCCGCTGACGCCGATGACCGACTCCAATCTGGTCAACGTGCTGGGCGCGCAGACCACGCGTCCCGTCGGTCTCATCGACCACGCGGCCCTCGCGGCGGGTGCGGACGCGGTGCGGGCCCGTATCGACGAACTGCGTTCCGAGGGCGTCGCGTTCGCCATTGCCGACGCCGTCTCCAACGACGACCTGGTGCGCCTGGGCGAGGCCGTGCGGGATCTGCCGCTGGTGACCGCCGGTTCGGGCCTGGCCATCGGGCTGCCCGCCAACTGGGGGCTCCAACCATCCACGGCGGCAGCTCGGTTGCCGGCCGCCGGTGGGTACCGGGCCATCGTCTCCGGGTCGGTGTCCGTGGCGACGAACGGCCAGGTCCGGGAGTTCCTGGACAGCGGGCGCCCCGCGTTCAGCGTGGACCCGCTGCGCATCGCGGCCGGTGCGGACGTGGCCGGTGAGGCGCTGGCCTTCGCCGAGGCTCACTTGGCCGACGGACCCGTGCTGATCTACTCCACCGAGGCGCCCGACGCGGTGCGCGGGGTGCAGAGCAGGCTCGGTGCAGCCGAGGCCGGTGAGCTGGTGGAACGCACCCTGGCCGAGGTGGCGCGGGGGCTCGTGGCGCGCGGGGTACGACAGCTCGTCGTCGCCGGGGGCGAGACCTCGGGCGCCGTCGTGCAGGCGCTCGGCGTCACCGGGCTCCGGATCGGCCCGCAGATCGACCCCGGTGTGCCCTGGTGCGCGGCGACGCTGCCCGACGGGGCGACGCTCCATCTCACCCTGAAGTCAGGCAACTTCGGCGCCCCCGACTTCTTCTCCGCCGCGTTCTCCCTGCTGGAGAAGTCATGACCGACCCGGTGGAGGAGGCCCGGCGCGAGATCGTACGGGTCGGCACGAGTCTCTTCGCGCGGGGATACGTCCACGCCAGCGCGGGCAACATCAGCGCCCGGGTCGGTGACGCCCACCTGATCACCCCGACCGACGCCGCCCTGGGCTTCCTGGAACCCGGCCGGCTCGCACTGGTCGACGCGCGGGGCGAGCAGATCGCGGGCGACCGCGCCAGCAAGACCCTCACCCTGCACCGGCGGATCTACGCCGCCGACCCCACCGCCCGCTTCGTCGTCCACACCCACTCCACGCACCTGGTCGGGCTGACCCTGGCCGGTGTGTGGCGCGAGGACGACGTGCTGCCCCCGATCACGCCGTACTACGTGATGAAGGTCGGGCACGTCCCGCTCGTCCCCTACCACCGGCCCGGCGACCCGCGCGTGGCCGACCTGGTGACCGCCCGCATCGCCGAACGCGCCGCGAGCGGTACGCCGATCCGGGCCGTGCTGCTCGACCGGCTGGGCCCGGTCGCCTGGGGGCCCGACGCGGCCTCCGCACTGGCCGTCCTCGAAGAACTCGAGGAAACGGCCCGCCTGTGGCTGCTCACCGAGCGCCGGCCCGAACCGCTGCCCGAGCCCGCCCTCGCCGAACTGCGATCCGTGTTCGGCGCGCGGTGGTGATCTCCGCTCCCCCGTCCCCACTCCCCCGTCCCGCCCGAGAATCCCCCTGAGCCGCTCTAAGGATTCGTCATGTCGCTCCCCACGGTCGCCACCGAAGTCGACCTCACCCGCGAGAACGCCGTCTTCCGCAAGGTCGTCCGGCGCATCGTCCCCTTCCTCGTCCTCTGCTACATCGTCTCCTACCTCGACCGTGTCAACGTGGGCTTCGCCAAGCTCCAGATGTCCGGTGACCTGGGGTTCAGCGAGGCGTCGTACGGCCTCGGCGCCGGGCTGTTCTTCATCGGGTACTTCCTCTTCGAGGTCCCGTCGAACCTGCTGCTGCAGCGGGTGGGCGCCCGCACCTGGATCGCCCGGATCATGATCAGCTGGGGCGTGGTCTCGGCGGCGTTCGTGTTCGTCACCAACGAGACGACGTTCTACGTGCTCCGCTTCCTGCTAGGCGCGGCCGAGGCCGGGTTCTACCCCGGTGTCATCCTGTACTGCACCTACTGGTTCCCGTCCCACCGCAGGGCCCGCGTCATAGCGATGTTCATGTCGGCGATCCCCGTGGCGGGCATCTTCGGCAACCCGCTCTCCGGCTGGATTCTGGACGCCTTCCACGGCACGGGCGGCTGGCAGGGGTGGCAGTGGATGTTCGCGCTGGAGGCCCTCCCGGCGTTGGCCGTCGGTGTGGCCACGCTGTTCTACCTCGACAACGGCGTACGGGACGCGAAGTGGCTCAGTGACGAGGAGAAGGCCGTCGTGGAGCGGGCGCTCGCCGAGGACGCCGCGCACCGGACCGTCCACGGCAAGGTCTGGGACGGCTTCCGCGACCCCAAGGTGTGGCTGATGAGCCTCATCTACTTCTGTTTCGTGATGGGCCAGTACGCGCTGACGTTCTGGATGCCGACCTTCGTGGAGGCCACCGGCATCAAGGGCAACCTGGCCATCGGCGTGCTCAGTTCGGTGCCGTTCCTGGCCGCGCTGGTCGCCATGAACCTGTTCGGGCGGTCGGCCGACCGGCGCCGGGAGCGCCGCTGGCACCTGGTGATCCCGAGCCTCATGGGCGCCGTCGGCTTCACGCTGGCCGCCTCCTGGTCGGGCTCGACCGTGCTGTCCCTGATCGCGCTGTCGTTCGCGGCGGCCGGCGTGCTGACCTGCGCCCCGCTGTTCTGGTCGCTGCCCACCGCCTTCCTGGGCGGTACGGCGGCCGCGGCCGGGCTCGCCCTCATCAACTCGGTCGGCAATCTGGCCGGTTTCGTCAGCCCGTACATGATCGGCGCGCTCAAGGACAGCACCGGCTCGGCGTCGATACCGATGTACGTGCTGGCGTTGAGCCTCGTCGTGGGCGCCGCCGCCGTACTCACCACCAAGAAGGACGTCGTCAACCGCTGACCGACGCCCCATCGGCGTCATGGGAGTGACCATGCCGAGGTTCGCAGCGAACCTGTCCATGATGTACACCGAGCACCCGTTCCCGGCCCGCTTCGCCGCGGCCTCGGCGGACGGCTTCGAAGCCGTCGAGTACCTGTTCCCGTACGAGTACGACGCCGCCGAGCTGCGCCGTCGGCTGGACGACCACGGGCTGCGGCAGGTGCTGTTCAACGCGCCTCCCGGTGACTGGGATTCGGGTGAGCGGGGGACGGCCGCGCTGCCCGGACGCGAGGCGGAGACGCGGGCCGGGATCGACCGGGCGCTGGAGTACGCGGCCGCCCTGGACTGCCCGCGCGTGCATGTGATGGCCGGACTGCTGCCGGCCGGTGCGGCCCGTGACACCTATCTCGGCAACCTCGCCTGGGCCGCCGAGCGGGCCGGGGCGGCCGGGGTGGACATCCTGATCGAGCCGATCAACCACCGTGACATGCCGGGGTACTTCCTCACCCGGCAGGCCGAAGCGCACGCTGTCGTACAGGAGTTGGGTGCCGACAACGTCAAGGTCCAACTGGACCTCTACCACTGCCAGATCACCGAGGGAGACCTCACCACGGCCCTGCGCCGGGACCTGCCGACCGGCCGGGTCGGGCATCTCCAGATCGCGGGCGTGCCCGACCGGCACGAGCCCGACGCGGGCGAACTGAACATCGGCCATCTCTTCGATGTCATCGATGAGTTGGCCTTCGAGGGGTGGATCGGCTGCGAGTACCGCCCCCGTGCCGGGACGAGCGAGGGGCTCGGCTGGCTGCGCGACTACCGAGGAGCATACGCATGAGGATCGTCATCACCGGTGGCTTCGGCTTCCTGGGCCGCCAGGTGGCCGAACGGCTGCTGGAGACACGGACGTTCCGGGGCGCACCCGTGGACCGGCTGGTGCTGGCCGACCTGTTCGTACCGGACGGCTCGCCGCTCGCCGCCGACCCGCTCGTGGAGGTGGTCCAGGGTGATCTGACCGCGCGGCTGGGCGAGTTGTTCGCCGAGCCGGTGGACGCGGTGATCCATCTCGCGTCCGCCGTGTCGGCCGAGTGCGAGGCCGACTTCGACCTCGGCATGGCCGCCAACGTGGACACCACCCGCGCCCTGCTCGAAGCGGCCCGCACCCAGGGGGCCGCCGGGGGCCCGGTCGTACGGCTGCTGTTCTCCAGCAGTGTCGCGGTGTACGGCTCGGACCCGGCGCTGCCGCTGCCCGAGCTGGTCAGCGAGGCCACCCTGCCGACCCCTCGGTCCAGCTACGGCGTGCAGAAGTTCGTCTGTGAGCAGCTGGTCGCCGAGTACACGCGCCGGGGCTTCGTGGACGGGCGTGTGGCCCGGCTGATGACCGTGTCGGTGCGGCCGGGCAGGCCCAACGCCGCCGCGTCCGGGTTCCTGTCCGGCATCGTCCGGGAGCCCCTGGCCGGGCTGCCGGCCGTCTGCCCCGTCGACCCCGGCCTGCGGGTGGCCCTGGCCTCGCCCCGGCGCACGGTCGCGGGCATCCTCCGGGTCGCGGAGCTAGAGCGCGGCGAAGGCCCCGGGCAGCTGAGCGGGCGGCTCCCGGTCAACCTGCCCGCCCTGACGGTCTCCGTCGCCGAGATGCTCCAGACCCTCCGCCGGGTGGCCGGGGACACCGTCGCGGACCTGGTGACGGTGGCTCCCGAGCCCGCCGTCGAGGCCATCGTGGGCTCCTGGCCCGCCGACTTCGACAACGCGCGCGCCGCCACGCTCGGCCTTGCGGCGGACCCGGACTTCGAGTCGGTCGTGAGGGAGTACCTCGCCGACCACGCCGACGCGGTGACCGCCGTCACCGCGCTCGGGGCCGGGCGGCAGAGCGCCGGTCGATAGACTGAAAAGCATGTTTTCCAAGGTGAGCGGTCCGATACGGCTCGCGGACCGGGTCGCCGCGATCCTCGCGGAGGAGATCGAGTCCGGGCGGCTCGCCGAGGGCGACAAACTGCCGACCGAGGTCGCGCTGGTCAAGCAGCTCGGCGTGAGCCGCACCGTCATCCGCGAGGCGGTGTCCCGGCTGCGCAACGCGGGCCTGGTCGAGCCCCGCCAGGGCCTCGGCGTCTTCGTCCTGCCCCGGCGCACCCGGCCGCTCGATCTGGAGGCGGAGTCCCTGGGCACCAAGTCCAAGGTGTTCCAGATCGTCGAGGTCCGCGCCGCCCTGGAGGGGGAGGCGGCTGCCCTGGCCGCGACCCGTGCCACACCGGACGACATCGCCCGGATGCGCCTGGCGCTGGCCGCCCTGGACACTGCGGTCGCCGCCGACGGTGACGGTGTGGACGAGGATCTGGCCTTCCACCGCTCCATCGCGGAGTCCACCGGCAACCCGGTCCTCGTCCAGACGGTGCGCTACCTGGGCGAGGTGGCCCGCGGCGGCATCCGTGTCACCCGCGCCAACGAGGCCCGCCGCAGCGACTTCATCGAGGCGGTCCGCCAGGAGCACCACGCCATCCTCGCCGCCGTCGAAGCCCACGACCCCGAAGCCGCCCAGGCCGCCGCCCGCCTCCACCTCCGCCACGCCGCCGCCCGCCTCCAGGACGCGGACGACCGCTTCTGGACGGAGACCGACGGGCTGGACGTGCGGCTGGGATCGCCCTCCTGACGGCCGGGTCCTGTTCAGCACGGACCGGTCAGACATGTCCATGTCTCACCGGTCTGGATCATGGTTGACTTCACCTCGCGTTCACCTCCGTGCACGGGCGCGGAGAGTTCACGAGGGATGACACATGCTCAAACGAATACGGCTCCTGCTGGCGGCGGTTCTCACCGCGCTCAGCACCGTCGTGGCACTGGCCGCGCCGTCGGCCGCGGCCGACACCCCGGTGCCCCCGTCGTCGGCGGGCCAGAGGTGGGCACTGAAGGTGGCCGGTCACTTCGTGACCGTCTCCGCCGGGACCAACGGCGACTCCAAGCTCAGGGCCAACCTGACCGCCACCACGCCTGGGACCGCCGAGCAGTTCACGCTGCACACCGACTGGGTCACGGACAGCGGTTTCGGCAGCACGGTGAGCTTCCGCTCCGAGGCGACCGGCAACTACGTCACGACCGAGGACGACGCCAGCGACTCCATGCTGCGGACCCGGGCGACGACGACGGGGGCCTGGGAGCGCTTCACGCTGAAGCCTCTGTCCGGCAACACGTTCGGCCTGCTGGCGTCCAACAAGAAGTACGTGGCGGCGGAGCTGGGCACCTACCCGGACAAGGGACTGCTGCGGGCGCGTACGGCGCAGCCCGCCGATGTCGAGACCCTCGGTTCCTGGGAGCGCTTCACCCTGGTGAAGGTCGGCGGACAGGGTTCCACCAGTCCCGCGCCCGCGCCCACCGCGCAGGCGCCGGTCGCGCGTGACGTCGTCTCCTGGAACGTCTGCGCCAACAACAACGGCTCGTGCTCCCTGAACAAAGCCCCGTCCACGACCGTCGCCACCAACGTGTCGAACGCGCTCCACCAGGCCATGGGCACCCGGCGCCCCGACGCGATCTTCTTCCAGGAGATCTGCGAGAAGGCGGCCAAGCCTCTGGAGCTGGCGCTCGAAAGCTGGGCCGGTCCCATGGACGTGCGTTTCATGCCGACATCCTTCAAGGTCGGCGACACGGACATCGAGGCCCAGAAGGACTGCGACGACTCCAACGACGGTGTCAGCCGGGGTTCCTTCGGCATCGCCCTCGCCGTGCCCGACAGCAACACCTGGTACCAGGGCACCGTCCTTCCGTCGCCGCCCAAGAAGAAGTCGACGGACTTCGCGAAGGAGCAGCGGCCCATGCTCTGCGCGGTCATGCCGGCCGAGGGCACCGCGTACTGCAACGCCCACTTCAGCAGCGGGCCGTACACGGACCCGAACGGCAAACCCGCGGGCGACGACACCGACCCGTCGGACCTGTACCGCCCCAAGCAGGCCCAGACGATGCGCGACACCGTCGACGGCCTGACGCCGCTCGGCTACACCACCTACTACGGCGGTGACCTCAACACCACGCAGAACGACGTCGGTTACCTCGACCCCCTCTACCCGGGCCACCAGGAGTGCGGGCAGCCGACCCCGTCCTCGCCGCACACCGGCGCACCCACGGACGGCAACAACAAGATCGACTACATCTTCGGCCCGCAGGGACCCACGTACACGTGCCGGGTCGTGGACGGCACGCTGTCCGACCACCGGATGATCAACCTGACCACTTCCTGAGCCGCTGAGAGAGTGACTGTGAGGGCCGTCCCGGATCATCCGGGGCGGCCCTTTCGCGTACGCGCCGTGATCTACGTCATTCCGGGCAATCCGTGGAATTTTCCCGGCCGTCTGAAAGGTTGGTGTTTACATCTGATCGTCGAGGACGCGAGGCACCCGTGAACCACTCCCCCACCGAGCAGCCCGCCGACACCGTGGCCCGGCTGCGCGACACGTTCCGTACCGGCCGGACCAAGTCCGTCGAATGGCGCGAGGAGCAGCTGCGCCGACTGCGCGCCATGCTCACCGAGCATGGCGCCGACCTCGCCGCCGCCCTCCACGCCGACCTGGGCAAGAGCGCCACCGAGGCGTACCGCACGGAGATCGACTTCACGATCCGCGAGATCGACCACACCCTGGAGCACCTGGAGGAGTGGCTGCGCCCCGAGCCGGCCCCGGTCCCCGCGTACCTCGGCGACGACGCCACGGCCTGGACGCAGTACGACCCGCTCGGCGTCGTCCTCGTCATCGCCCCCTGGAACTACCCGGCCCAGCTCCTGCTCGCCCCCATGGTCGGCGCCCTCGCCTCCGGCAACGCGGTCGTGGCGAAGCCGAGCGAGCTGGCCCCGGCCACCTCCGCCGCGCTGGCCGAGCTGATCCCGGCCTACCTCGACACCGACGCGGTCGCCGTGGTCGAGGGCGGCATCCCGGAGACCACGGCCCTGCTGGCCGAGCGCTTCGACCACATCTTCTACACCGGCAACGGCACCGTAGGCCGCGTCGTGATGCGCGCCGCCGCCGAGCACCTGACCCCCGTCACCCTCGAACTCGGCGGCAAGTCACCGGCGTTCGTCGACCGGGACACCGACCTCGACGTGGTCGCCGACCGGCTGGCCCGCGGCAAGTTCCTCAACGCCGGGCAGACCTGTGTCGCCCCCGACTACGTCCTCACCGACCCGGAGACCGCCCCCGCCCTGGAGGCAGCGCTCGTCCGCGCGATCGAGGGCATCTACGGCACTGACCCGGCGGCCTCGCCCGAGTACGGCCGCATCATCAACGAGCGCCACTTCGACCGCCTCTCCGGCCTGCTCGACTCCGGCCGGGTGGCCGTCGGCGGGGACAGCGACCGTACGGTCAAGTACATCGCCCCGACCGTCCTGGCCGACGTCGCCCCCGAGGCACCGGTGATGCGGGAGGAGATCTTCGGGCCGATCCTCCCGATCGTCACCGTGCCGGACCTGGACGCGGCGGTGGACTTCATCAACGACCGCGACAAGCCCCTCGCGCTGTACGTCTTCACCGACTCCGATACCACCCGCGAGCGCATCGCCGCCGAGACCTCCTCCGGCGGCCTGGGCCACGGCCTTCCCCTCGCCCATCTCACCGTCTCCGACCTCCCCTTCGGCGGCGTGGGCGAGAGCGGCATGGGCAACTACCACGGCCGCTATTCCCTCGACACCTTCAGCCACCGCAAGGCGGTCCTCAGCAAGCCGCTGGCCTGACGCTTCACAGCCACCGCCGCGCCGCCTCGACGCTGTCCCCGCCGCTGGTATTGAAGGCGAGGGCGGCCCGAGGGGCATCTCCGTCGATACCGGGAATCGCTTGCGGGTCGTAACCGACGACGAGCACGGAAGCCATGCCGCCGACCTGCTCCCCCTCCACCACCCCGCCGGGCGGCAATTTCACACCGGTGCCGCTGCACTGACACGGCCGGTGAAAGACGCTAGCTTCCTGGCTGAGTTCATGCCGGGAGCATGGGCCAAAAGGGGAGGGGTTCTTCGTGTTTTCCAAGAAAGTGCTGCCCAGAAGGCTGGGCAGAGCGGCGGGCGCGGTGACGGCGATGGCGTTCGTGGCGGTGCTGGGATCGGCCACCGCCGCCAACGCCGGGGCGAGTTGCAGCCTCGCGGGCTGCTCGTCCTCGGTGAACGACACCGCTCTGGGGGCCACGGCGCTCAAGAACTGGTGTCGCGGCGGCGACAGCACCGGCGCGTGGACGGCCACCCAGCCGACGTGCAAGAGCGACAACGTGGCGCAGACCACCTACTACCTCTCCTCGGGCGGGGGTCACACCCCCTACCAGGAGGACTGGGACACGCTGCGCATCGACGCGGGGTACTGCTACAAGGTGAAGTTCATCGTCGACCTCGGCTCCGACTTCACCAAGACCTACGACCGCCGAGGCACGTCGGCCGCCTATGTGAAGGCGGCGGACAACGCGGACGCCCATGTCGTCGGCCAGAGCTCCAGCTCCTGCCCGTGACCGCGGGGACGGGAAAGTAGGCGAACCACCGGCGGGCGGCCGAAAGACCGTCCGCCGGTGGCGTTCAGTGGATGACCCCAACCCTCTTCTCAGCCGGCGGAGTTGCCTCATGCCTGCGCACGGACGGCACCGCCAGCACCACCCCCACCGCGGTCAACTGCCACAACACCCCGAATCCCAGCAGCCGGTCCGCGCCCACGACCCCTGACACCGGCCCCGCCAGCGCCAGCCCGAGCGGTCCCAGGGCAAAGGCACCCAGACTGTCGAAGGCGCTGATACGCCCCCGCACCTCCGCCGGGATGTCACGCTGGATGACGGTCGCGGCGAGGGTGGTGCACACGGCGGCACCGATCCCCGCGCAGAAGGCGGCGGCAGCCACCCAGACAAGCGGCAACCTGAAGGCCAGCGCGGCCGCGGGAACGGCCCAGCCGGCGGACGCGGCCACGGACCAGGTGAGCCCCCGCCGGGGGTTCCGGCCGAGCAGCAGCAACCCGCCGACGATCGCGCCGATCCCTTCGAGGGCCAGCACCAGCCCCCAGGCCCTCGCCCCGCCGAGCCGCTGCTCAGCCATGGACGGTCCGAGGACCAGGAACGGCGCCCAGAGGAGGAAGTTGAAGAGGCCGATGTGGAGGGTCGTGACCCACAGCCAGGTGCGTGCGGTGAACTCCCGCCAGCCACGCCCAAGTTCGCTGAACGACCCACCCCCGGCACCTTCGGCCGTCCGCGTCAGCGGCAACCCCACCAGAGCGACGACACTCACGCCGTAAGTGACCGCGTCGACAGCGACCACCGTCCCGGCGTCGAAGGCGGCGACGAGCAGACCGGCCAGTCCCGGCCCCACGATCGAGGTCATCGGCCGGGCCATCTCCAACAGCGCGTTGGCGTCAGCGAGTTCGTCCGCCGGGACGAGACCGGGAACCAGTGCCGACAAGCCCGGCATGAATCCGCCCTCCCCGATCCCGAGGAGCACCGCCAGCACGACCACTTCCCAGATCCGCACGCTGTGGGTGAGCAGCAACACGGCCAGCACACCTTGGGAGAGGAACCGGAGCAGATCCGCCGCCGCCATGACCGTACGGGCCCCGATCCGGTCGGTGAACACGCCGCCGAGCAGCAGCACGACCAGCACCGCGAGAATCCGGGCCGCCATGACCCCGCCGACGGCGTCGACACCGCCACCGGGGAGCTGCAGCACGGCGAAGGTCGTGGCGATCGTGTTCATCCCGGAGCCGAGCAGCGAGGTGGTCCGGCCGAGCAGGAAGCGGCGGAACCGGGCGTGCCGCAGTACGCGCAGCCGGTGAGTACCGAGTGTCATGAATCCGCACCCTGCCTCCGCCGAACAATTCACCGCAAGGGGTTCCGCGAATAAATTCCGCCTCTTTATGAAAACCTTCCGCCTGGCGCGAGTTGGCGCAGTAAACGGATTGCGTTTACCGCAATACGCCTGATGGTAAGGTCAGTTACCGAAACACAAGAAGGCTCCGTGAAACTCATTTACTGCGGGTGGGCGGCAACATGAGCAAGGACCAAGTGGCACCGGTCGAATACGGCGCCGCCGTCGACCGCTACCTGGCCGCAGTGGATCTCGGCCCCGCGTCCCGCCGTGTCTACCGCATATCGCTGCTCGGCTGGGCCTGGCCCCTGGTCGACCGGCGCACCCCCACCGGCCGCGACCGCAGGGGCGCCCACCCGCCGACCGTCCCCCTCGCCCTGCTGGACGACCCGAAGACCCCAAAGCGCCTGCGACGAGGGCTGGCCGACCGCACCGCCTCCGCACAACCCACCACCCTCACCCGGGAGTTGGCCTGCCTCCGAGCAGCCACCGCCTGGTGGCTGGCGCGAAGCTGGATCAGCACGGACCCGGCCGCCGGCCTGGCACAACCGCCCGCGCCGACCCGGCTCCCCACCCCGGACCGCGCCCGAGCCGCCCTGGGCCTGCGGGCGCCACTCCGAGAGCTGACCCTGTGGTACCTGCTCCACGAGTCCCGGGCCCCCGTGGAGCACGTACTCGCCCTGGACATCGACCACTTGGACCTCCCCGGCCGGCGCACCAGGAGAGGCGCGAAGGCCGGTGTGAGCTGGGGCCCGGGAACGGCCCGGCTGCTCCCCCTGCTCCTGGCAGGCCGCACCGCGGGCCCGGTGTTCGTCACCGCCCGCCGAGCCCCCGCCACCACACCCCCGACCGACCGCTGCCCGGTGACCGGCCGTGGCCGCCTCTCCTACCGCCGGGCCGCGGAACTCTTCACCGCCGCGACCAAGCCCCTCGACCCGTCCGGCCGCGGCTGGACCCTGCTGGTGCTGCGCGACCGCTCGCCCCGCGACAGGGCAGCGGCGACAGCGGCTCCCTGAGCGCCGGCATCTACCCCGGTCCGTCCAGCACCGCCCTCAACTGGTGCAGCCGCACCGCGAGATGGAGCCGCAGCGCGGAGTCCGCCGAGCGCCAGTCGTCGCCGAGGAGGGCCGCGATGCGGTCCAGGCGCTTCAGCAGGGTGTTGGTGTGCACATGGAGGGAGTGGGCGGTCCGGCTCAGGTTCCCGGAGTGGGCGAAGTAGGCGGCCGCCGTGCTCACGAGGTCGGTCGAGCGGCGTCGGTCGTAGTCGAGCAGGGGGCCGAGGGAGTCGCTGATGAACCCGTCCAGTTCCTGGGCGCGCCGGGGGTCGAAGACCAGCCCGTACATCGCGTACCGCCGCGTGGTGGAGCCCCGGTCGGTGTCGCCGAGGGAGCGCATGACGTCCAGGCAGCGCTGGGCCAGCGTGAAGGAGTGGGCGCGGTCGTGTCCGGTGATCCGGTCGGCGACCACGAGGACCGGCGTGCCGAGTCTGCGGCGCAGCCGGTGGTGCAGCATCCGTACCGCGGCCTCGGGATCGTCGGCGTGGAGCAGCATCGTCGCCCGGCCCAGGTATTCGCCGGCCAGCCCGGACCACTCCGGGGAGGAGGCGTGCAGCTCGCGGACGATGTCGCCGGCGGACCGGTCGGAACAGTCGGCCGCGACCAGGACGTCGAGCCGGTCGACGTCTACGCCGCGAGCGAGCGCGCGGTCGCGCAGCGCGGGATGGACCGGCTGGAGCGGCGGGTGGGACAGCAGCTCCGTGAGCAGTTCGCCCCGTACCCGCTCCTCGGCCTCGACACGGGCGTCACGCATGAGCGCGAGCAGGCCCGTGATCTGGGCCGAGCGCTCCAGCATCCGGACGTCCGCCGACTCCGTGAGGGCCCGGCGCCGGAGGGACAGGGAGCCCAGGTGGCTGCCGCCGGCCTGGATGGCGGCCACGCTGAGGACCGTGCCGTCGTCGCCCTGGCCGTAGACGCACCGCCCGGTCCGGCGCGCCTCCTCCAGCAGCTTCCGCTCAAGTCGGGGGTCGGCGCCCGTGGTTCGGGCCCCGGAGGAGCGTGCGGCGACGACCTTGTCGTCCCGGTCCCGGATGGTGACCACGCCCTCCAGATGCTCGACCAGTGACTGCGCGATGTCACCCGGTCCGCCGCCGGTCAGCACCACATGGGTCAGCGCCTCGTGCACCGCGGCGGCCAGCTCCATGGTGGCGACCTGGTCCTCGATGACGCGGTACGCGTCCTGGAGGCGTTGGAGTGCCACCCGGCTCTCGTCGTACAGCCGCGCGTTGTTGAGCGCGATCGCGGCATGGTCGGCGAAGGCGCTGAGGAGGGCGACCTCGTCCTTCTCGAAGGGGCGCTCGGTGCGGTCGGCGGCGAAGAGGACGCCGATCACGCGGTCGCCCACCAGGAGCGGTACGCCGAGCAGTGCCACCAGTCCCTCGTCGGAGACGAGGCGGTCGAAGACGGGGTCGCGGTGGAAGCCGTCGGCGTGCCGGTAGTCGCTGACCCAGACGGGCGCCCTGGTCTCGATCACCCAGCCGCCGAGGCCGGCCCCGGCGGGCATGCGCGCGGAGGAGAACTCCGGCGAGATGGTGCCCGCCGCCGCGCCGAGGGCGAGAGTGCCGTCCGCGTCGCGGAGCGAGAGATAGACGAAGTCGCTCCCGATCAGCTCGTGCGCCTCCCGGACGACGGCCGGCAGCACCACGTCGACCTCGCCCAGCACGGTCAGCGAGCGGGCCGTCGCGTACAGGCTGCTCAGCTCGCGTTCGCGGCGCAGCCGGTAGGCGGCGAGTCCGCCCTGGCCGTCGTTCCTGTCGGGCTCGGACTCGGTCGGTGCCATCGCTCGCCTTTTACGAGAGGGGACGAGAAGGGAGGTGGTGGATTCACCCACCCCTGGAGTGCGAGGAGTGTAGCCAATCCCCATCTCCCAAAGCGCTTGCTCAGCCCTACTCTCACCCCACACAGAGCTGTGACACATGCCCCGACCGGCCGGCGGGCGTCCCCGCACATACCCCTGACCAGAACCGGAGGGATGCCTCCCATGGCCTCATCCACGCAGGCCCAAGTCCAGGGCGACGGCTCCGATCCCGCCAGCGTGCCCGAGCGCCGTACCGGCTGGAAGCTGCTGGCGGCCGGACTGATCGGCAGCTCGATCGAGTGGTACGACTTCTTCCTCTACGGCACGGCGGCGGCGCTGGTCTTCCCGCACGTCTTCTTCCCGCACTCGTCCGCCTTCATGGGCACGCTGCTGTCCTTCAGCACCTTCTGGGCCGGGTTCGTGGCCCGGCCGCTCGGCGGGCTGCTCGCCGGTCACTTCGGTGACAAGCACGGCCGCAAGCCCACGGTCGTGGCCTGCCTGATCGGCATGGCCGCGGCGACGTTCCTCATCGGCTGTCTGCCGAGTGCCGCGAGCGTCGGCGTGCTCGCACCGGTCCTGCTGGTGCTGCTCCGCTTCGTCCAGGGGGCGGCGGCGGGCGGCCAGTGGGGTGGCATCGCGCTGCTCCTCACGGAGTCGGCGCACCCCAAACGCCGTGGTTTCGCGGGCACGTTCGGGCAGACGAGCGTCCCGGTCGCGGTCATCATCGTGAACCTGATCTTCACCACGACCGGCTCCGTCATATCGAGCGACGCGTTCCTCGACTGGGGCTGGCGCATTCCGTTCCTGCTCAGCGCGGTCATGTTCCCCGTCGTCCTGCACATCCAGAACAAGGTCGAGGACACCCCGGACTTCCGCCAACTCCAGGAAAAGGCCGCCGTCAAGCCGGAAGCGAGCGTGGTCCGGGCCCCGCTGACCGAGGCTGTCCGCCGCAACTGGCGCACCATCCTGCTCGGTTGCGGCACCCTGTCCGCGACGAACAGCCTCTTCTACGTGAGCATCACCGGCCTGCTGAGCTACGGCACGACGACGCTGCACATGGAACGCAACTCCCTGCTCACCGTCACCCTGCTCAGCTCGGCCCTGATGGCGGGGATACTCCCCTACGCGGGCCACCTGTCGGACCGCTTCGGCCGGCGCAACCTGGTCCTCGTCGGCGGGCTCGGCGTGGCGGCCTGGGCGTTCCCCTACTTCGCGCTGGTGGACACTGCGTCGGCGCCCCTGGTCTTCGTCGCGGTCACCGTCGGCTTCCTCTTCCAGGGACTGACGTACGGCCCGATGGCCGCCTTCCTCGGTGAGCTTTTCGCACCCAACGTCCGCTATTCCGGCGCCTCTCTGGCCTACCAGCTGTCCGCCATCATCGTCAGCGGCGGTACGCCGATCCTGATGACCGCCGTGATCGCGGAGACCGGGACGACCACGCTGGTCGCGGCGTACATCGCGCTCATGGGCCTGATCACCTTCGTCTGTGCCTGGTTCCTGCCCGAGACGAACACCGCCGAGGTGCGCCGGGACCCCGACGCGCTCCCCGGAGCACAGCTGTACTCCTGACCGGCTGCTCAGTTGGTCCCGGCGGTGAGTTCGCCGAAGAGCCTGTTCGCGGCCTCCGAGGTGAACTGCCGCTGGAGTTCCGCTCGGGCGACCTGCTTGCGGAACTCTCCCGCGTGCCCGGTGTCACCGGCGTCGTGCATGACGTCGGTGATCCAGGTGGCGAACGCCTGGTAGTTCCAGATGTGCGGCAGGCAGGTCTCGGAGTAGCTGTCGAGCAGACTCGCATCACCCTCCTTGACCCGGCGGAGGACCGCGCGGGCGAACACCTCGGCGTCGTGCAGGGCGAGATGGATTCCCTTCGCGCTCATCGGCGGAACGATGTGCGCCGCGTCCCCGAGGAGGAAGAGCTTGCCGTAGCTCATGGGGTCGAAGACCACGCCGCGCAGGGGCACGATCTGCTTGCTGACGATCTCGCCGCGCGACACCGACGTCCCGAACCGGGCTTCCAGTTCGCCCCAGACGCGCTCGTCCGGCCACTGCTCGGGGGTGTCGTCCAGGGCGCACTGGAGGTAGATCCGGGTGGCGTGCGGGCCGCGCGGGATCAGTCCGGCGAGGCCGCGCGAGTGGATCGCCATGCCGGACGGGCTGGTCGGGACGGCGGCCAGGGCGCTGAGCCAGGAGTACCCGTACTGGTGGGAGTACTCGGTGAGGGCGCCTGCGGGCACGGAGCGCCGGCTGACACCGTGGAAGCCGTCGCACCCGGCGATGAGATCGCAGTCGACGACCCGGGTCGTGCCGTCGGCGTCCCGGTAGCGGGCGCGGGGGTGCGCGCCGTCGATGTCCTCCAACGCCACGTCGGCGGCCTCGTAGCGCAGATCGCCGCCCTCGCGCAGGAAGACGTCGGTGAGGTTGCGCACGAGGACCTGCTGCGGGCAGTAGAGGCTCTCGTTGTCGTCGTCCACCTCGATCGGCATGGCCTCCCCGTCGAGGTAGAAGCCGCCTTCGCTCTGCGGGACGGGGTCGCCCGCCAGCACCTCCGCGAGCCCCCACTCACGGAGCATCCGCACCCCGAAGCCGTCGATGGTCCCGGCCCGCTGCCGCTGCTCGACGTAGGCGCGGCTGTGCTTCTCCAGTACGACGCAGCCGACGCCGTTGCGCAGCAGGAAGTTGCCGAGCGCCAGGCCGGCGACGCCGGCTCCGACGATGACTACGGCGGTGTGGTCGCGTGTCTCGGTCATGGGTGTACGAGCCTCCGTGCTCAGAAGGGTGGTCGGGGGGACTGACACCACTCTGGAGCCGGACCGGGGCGGGGAACCACCGGGAAAGGGACAGCGGATACCGGAAAGCCGCCAACCTACGTGCTGCGCAGCTCCGCCTGATAGCGGCCGGGGGTCTGGCCGACCACCTCGGTGAACGCCTCGATGAAGCTGGAGGGGTTGGACCAGCCGCACGCCATCGCGGTGTCGGTGACCGACAGGCCGTTGGTGAGATGGGCCAGGGCGTGATGGATGCGCAGGGTGGTGCGCCAGCGGTGGAAGCTCATGCCCAGCTCGGTGTGGAACAGCCGGCTCAGCGTGCGCTCGCTCGCCCCGGCCGCCCGGCCCAGCTCGGCCAGGGTGGCGGGGCGGGCGGGATCGGCGTGCAGGAGGTCGGTGACGGCGTGCAGCCGGTCGTCGCGGGGTTCGGGCAGGTGCAGTGACTGCTCGGGGGTGTCGGACAGCTCGTCCATGACCACGGCGAGGAGGCGCCCGTGGGCACCGGGGCGCGTTTCCGCCCGGTCGGTGAGCACGAGGACCGCCTCGCGCAGCAGCGGGCTGACCGCGAACACGCTCGGCCGGTCGGCGAGTTCACCGCACAGCTCCGGCGGGACGCTGAGCAGGCGAACGTCGGTACGGCCGTAGAAGCGATGGGAGTGGGCGAACCCCGGCGGGGTCCAGGTCACGCGGTTGGCCGGGGCGACCCAGGTACCGCGCTCGGTGGTGGTGGCCAGCACTCCGGCGGCGGCGTAGACGAGCTGGCCGTGGGGGTGCGAATGCGGGTCGAGGTGATAGCCGTGCGGCAGCCAGCCGGCCCCGCGCAGCGGCACGTCCACCGACTCGGGCAGGGTTTGGCGGTTCTCCGGCATCGCCCGAAAGCGTACCGCCGTCCCCCACGCTCACTCATTCAGCCGGTGAGTAAAACGCCGCAGATCGATTTCCGACACCTACCCTGCAAAAACCCCCAGCCAGTGGTCATCCCCTCGGAGATCAGACATGAATGACCAGCAGAACGCGAACGGCCTGCCCCGGCGTCAATTCGTCGCACTCTCCGGAACCCTCGGTGCCGCGACGCTGCTGACCGGCGCGGCCGCGATGAGCGGTGGCACGGCCGCGGCGGCGAGCGGCGTCAGCGCGGGCCCGACGCCCGACTCGTGCCCCACCACGCCTCCTCCCCCCGGCGGCGCGAGCCCGTGCCCCCCTGCCCAGCTCCAGGGCATCTGCGGCCGGCCCACGGACAACGACCCGCTGTGGCACGACGTCCAGTACTGCGTCAACGGGACGGTCCCGCCCCCGCCGCAGCAGAAGCCGAACTGCCTGAAGATGACCCCGAATTACATCGTGCTGCACGGAAAGCCGGAGACCACGCACAACTATCTCCTGGTGCCGACGTGCCGCATCACGGGTATCGAATGCCCGTTTCTCGAGACCGGCGGAGTCGCGAACTACTGGCACGAGGCGTGGGAGAACGCCCGCAGGGGCGGAGACGTCCCCGTGCAGTCCACGCACATCGGGCTGGGGATCAACTCCCAGGGCGCCCGGCAGCTCAACCAGCTCCACATCCACATGGCCGCCATCCGGCCGAGCACGCAGCGGCGCCTCCAGGAACTCGAGATGCAGGGCCGTATGACCACGTCCCCCTCGCAGTGGGCGGCCTCGGCCAACCAGGCCCCCATCACGGGCACGGGGGGCGACCGCGTGTACCGCATCCTCCGGCTCCCCAACCTCACGAGCAACCTCTTCGACCTGCTGTACACCAACGTGGTGCGTCCGAACTCCCTGAGCATGGCGGACCAGACCCTGATCGTGGTCCCGAAGATCACATCGAGCGGCTTCGCCAACGCCTTCTACGTCCTCAACAGCGACACCTCGCTCCACGACGGCACGAGCACGTGTGACCGTCTGCTCGTGTACAGCTGACGGGCACGTGGGACGACGGGGCTCCGGCCCGGCGATGTTCACCGGCCGGTGCCCCCGGAAGAGGTAATCCAGGTCTTCGCACCGATCCGGTCGGGGTGGCGGCATCGGATCACCGTCGATGAGGTCGAGCATCCATGCACTCGGCGCCGTGATCGTCCCCACGCGTGAGGTGATGTTGTGCGCTCGTTCCGCCAGTGGTTCGCGGTGGCACGGCTTCCGGTGTTCGTCGTGGCCGCCTGGCTGGTCGTGGCCGTGTGCACGGCCGCCTTTCCCGGCCGGCTCGCGTCGGTCGCGGCACAACGGCCGACGATGACGTTGCCCGCCACGGCCGAGTCGAGCCGGGTGGCGGAGGAGCTCCAGAAGGGCGGACCGGCTGCGGGGCCACCGGTCGTGGTCGTATGGGAAGCCTCCGCCCGGCAGGCCCAGATCACACGGTTGAACCCGGTGGCCGCACAGCGGGTCCTCCGCGCGCTGCCCCGTTCGGCCGGGTCCGCCGGCCCTGTGACCTCCTCGGCCGACGGCCGGGCCCTCGTAGGCGTCGTCACTCTCGCCGACCCGGACGAGTCACGGCTCCAGCCGACTCTGGAGCGCATCAGGAAGATCGCCGGTTCGTTGCCGGACAGCAGGGTCCGGCTGGCCGGTCCCGCGGCGGCGCAGGCCGACCTGCAGACGGCGTTCGAGGGCATCGACGGCAGGCTGCTGATGATCGCGCTGGCCGCGGTCGCCGCGATTCTGTTCCTCGTCCACCGAAGCGTCCTGCTGCCCCTCGTGGTGGCCGCCTCCGGGATCGTCGCGCTGACCCTGTGCAGTGCGGCCCTGTACGCGCTGGGGACCTGGGACGTGGTGACGATCGACGGGCAGGTGCAGGGCATCCTCTCCGTGCTGGTCATCGGCGCGACCACGGACTACGGCCTGCTTCTGCTGGCGCGGTATCACGAGCACGCGCCGGAGATGTCACCCCCGGCCGCCATGCGGACTGCGTTGCGGGCGAGTTGGGCACCCGTCACGGCGAGCGCGGCGACAGTGGCCTGCGCCATGGTCGCCCTGCTCCTCAGCTCCCTCCCCGCCAACCACTCCCTCGCCCTGGCCGGAGCGGTGGCGATGGCCTGCTGTGTACCGGCCGCGCTCACCTTCGTCCCGGCCGCCGTACTCCTCGGCCCCCGTGCGATGTTCTGGCCGCGGGGACCGCACTCCGGCCGGTCCGGCGGGAGGGTCTGGTCCCTGGTCGCGGCGGTGGTCGAGCGGCACGCGCGTCCGGTGTGGACGGTGGGCTGCGCGGCGCTCGCGGGATGCGCGTCCCTCGCCGTACTGCTGGCCCCCGGTGGCCTGCCGCTGGGCCAGGCACTCGCGGCGCGGGCGCCCTCGGTGCTCGCCCAGTCGGCTCTGGAGGCTCATTTCCCCGCGGGAACCGGCAGCCCGGCCATCGTCCTGGTCGACTCCGACGGCGCCGCACGGATGCGGCAGCGGGTCGACGCCACGGCGGGAGTCGCCCGGACGGACGTCGTTCCCGGCGCCGGCTCGGCCAAGTCCCCGGCCCGCACGGCGATCGCGGTCACCCTCGACAGCGCCCCGGACAGTGCACGCGCCCAGGAGACCGTAGGCCGCCTCCGCACGGCCGCAGGCCCCCGAGCCCAGGTCGGCGGCCATCCGGCGCAGGTGTACGACATGCAGAGGGCGGCCGAGCGCGACCGCACCCTCGTCCTGCCCGCGGTCCTGGTGATCGTGCTGCTGCTCCTGCTCGGCCTGTTGCGCAGCCTCGCGCTGCCGGTCGCGCTCGTCGTCATCGCCGTGGTCAACTTCCTGGCCGCGCTGGGCATTTCGGCGCTGATCTTCGGCTTCGCCTTCGGTTCGACCGCGACGGAGCCGTCCCTGATCCTGTTCTCCTTCGTCTTCCTCATCGCGCTCGGGGTGGACTACAACATCTTCCTCATGCACCGCGTCCGCCGTGAGTCCCTGCTCGCGGGACAGCGGATCGGCACGCTCCGAGGACTGCGCGCCACGGGTAACGCCATCAGTTCGGCGGGGGTCGTTCTCGCCGTCACCTTCGCCGCGCTGACCGTCATGCCGCTGCGCTACCTCGCGCAGATCGGCATCATCGTCGCCGTGGGCGTCCTCCTCGACACCCTGTTCGTCCGCCCGTTCCTCGTCCCGGCCTTCGCCGTCGACACGGGCCCCTGGGTGTGGTGGCCGACGAAGCCACCGGCCGGCCCGCGTGCGGGCAACGTCGGCGAGCAGCGGGCCCAGCCGGACATGGCCTCGGTCTGACACCGGGGGCGTCATTCCGTACGGACGGTGGGGCCGGCCCCCGCTCATGGGCCGGCCCCACCTCTTGCCCCGGTCACCGGATCAGTACCAATAACCGGAGTGCCAGCAGCCGTTGCCCCACCAGCCGTCGTGCCAGTGGTTGTGCCAACGGTGGTGCGAGTTGCCCCAGCCGTCATGGCCGTAGCCGTCGTGGCCGTTCCGCTCGTGGTGGCGGTTGTCGTGACCGTGATGGCCCGACCCCCGGTCGCCGTGGTGCTGGCTGTGCGATGCCGGCGCCGACGTGGGTACGGACGCCGAGGCGGTTCCCGCCGTCCCGATGGCGGCGCCGCCCGCCAGCATCGTTCCTGCCGCCGCGAGGACAGCGGCCCTCTTCACACTGAGTGCGCGCATTGAGTACACCTCCCCTCAGGTCTCGAAGCATCCATGTCTGTGATTCGGAGCAGCTGCTGCCATGGTTTGCCCCACTTCAGGACTTTCTGTCGGCCGTCATGACGTACACCGGACACCCATCCAAGGCGCATTCAGTAACGAATTACCTGAAAGGCACCTGTTATCCGAAAGGCACTGAAAGTCCGCTGAAGGTGTTCGTCATGAAGCGCGATTCCTGCCGTCTGAGCTACGACTCCGCCGAACCCGCCGACGCGGTGCGCGACGATCTGCGCGACCGCCTCGCCCGTTGGCAGGCGGCGGAACTCGCGGACGATGCCACCGTGGTGGTCAGCGAGCTGCTGTCCAACGCGCTGCGCCACGGCAGGCCGCCCGTGCGGGTCGCGTGCGCGCTGCGCCGCCGGTCCCCCGACCGGGCGGCCCTGCGCATCGAGGTGGCCGACGCGGGACCGAGCTTCGACACCACCCTGGTGCGGGCCCGGTGGCGGCATCCGTCCTTCACGCTCGAGGAGTCCGGCCGCGGTCTGTTCCTGGTCGACGCACTGGCCAGCCGCTGGGGCGACGAGCCGACCCGGAACGGGCACACCGTCTGGGCCGTCCTCGGCGCCGCGGACGGACCGCCCCCGTGACCTCCCCCGGGCGGCACGGGCACTCGAACGGACGGACTTCCGGGCCCCCGGGCGTCCAGCAGGCGCGGGAACGGCGCCGGACACCCAGGCTGTGCAGGGAGAACCCGGCCAGGAGGGGCGAGGACGAGGGGAGGTGCGACACGGATGCCCAGGCACAGATCCGCCGCCGAGCACAGATCCGCCGCCGACCAGCAGCTCGACGGATACCTGACGGCGACCGCGCGAGGCAGCGAGGAGGCGTTCACCCTGCTGTACGACAGCCTGTCCGGCTCCGTGCGCGGCCTGGCCCTGCGCGTGGTGCGCGACGCCTCCCAGGCGGAGGAGGTCGCCCAGGAGGTGATGCTTGAGGTCTGGCGCACGGCGGCCCGCTTCGACCCCGAGCGCGCTTCGGCCAAGTCGTGGGTGTTCGCCCTGGCGCACCACCGCGCGGTTGACCGGGTCCGCTCGGCGCGGGCCGCGTCCGACCGGGACCGCAGAGCGGCGCTGGGCAACAGCGAGCGCCCGTTCGACATGGTGGCCGAGCTGGTGCAGGACCGCGACGAGCAGCGCAGGCTCTACCGCTGCCTGGCGGCACTGTGCCGGAACCAGCGGGTGCCTCTGGTGCTGGCCTACTACGAGGGCCTGACGTACGAGGAGGTCGCCCGTGCCCTGAGCAGGCCGGCCGGCACCGTGAAGACGCGGATGCGCACCGGGCTGCACCGGCTGCGGGAGTGTCTGGAGGCCGGCGGATGAACTCGGGACCCAGCGAACACGACGCTGTCGGCGCCTATGTGCTCGACGCCCTGCCCCCCGGCGAACGGGCGGCCTTCGAGAACCACCTCGCGGCCTGCGCGGCCTGCCGGGAGGAGGCCGCGCAGCTCATGGACGCGGTCGTCGGGCTCGCCGAAGCCACCGCGCTGCCCCCGGACGACGCGGCGCGCGCACGCGTACTGGCAGGCATCCGGAACACCCGGCAGGAGACGCCGCCCGCCCAGGTGAGCCACGCCCGACGGCTGCTCCCCTGGGCGCTCGCCGCCTGTCTCGCGGCGGCCGTCGCGGGCGGATCGGTCGCCTGGTGGCAGCACGAGGAAGCGCGGGACGCCCGACGCGCAGCCCTCCAGCAGGAGCGGCGCACCGCCTCGCTCGCCGACGTGGTCACCGCCCCGGACGCCACCGTGCGCACCGGCGAGCTGAGCAACGGCGCACAGGCCGGCGTGGTCGTGTCCCGCCGGCAGCAGAAGGCGGCGTTCATCGCCGCCGGGCTGCCCGCCCTCGGCGGAGGAAAGGTGTACCAGCTCTGGTACGCCGACAACGGCACCTTCCGCTCGGGCGGCCTGCTCTCCGGCACGGGCGGCCGCCAGGGCCGGGTACTGCTGGGCCCCCTCGGCCGGGCGACGGCCGTCGGCATCACGGTGGAGCCCGCGGGCGGCTCGAAGCAGCCGACTGCCGCGCCGCTGGCGGTGGTTCAGCTCTGAGGCGGTGCCCCTCACAACTTTGGGAGCGGCTGAGTTCGACAGGAGCCGGTCGACAAGGACCAGGCACTGTTACGCCCACGGCGCGGTCTTCCATCGCGCCGACCTCCGCATGGCCGACTTGCGCGGCACCGACCTGAGCATCGCCAGCGGTACGCGGGCTCGCCCCGCACGTCCACCCATCCCTCCCGCACCGCACGCACCGTCTCCACGATCGCCGGGCGGCGTACCGGGGCGGGGGGGGGACGAGGGACGGCGCACCGGCGCGCAAAACGTGAACCTTGGGGTCCGCCCAGTCCCCGGATTCGTAGGGCGTACCGGCATTGTCCATTTCATGGAGCGGGCAGGGATGGGGCATGACGACGATGCTCGCCGCCTTCGTACTCGGCACCCCCGACCCGCCCGCGCTCGCCGACTTCTACCGCGCACTGCTGGGCTGGGAGGAGGCCGACCGGGACCCCGACTGGGTCCGGCTCAGGCCGGTGGGGAGCGAACGCCCCAGCCTCAGCTTCCAGTTGGAGGAGAACCACCGCCCCCCGGAGTGGCCGTCCGGCCCCGGTGGCCGGCAGATGCAGGCGCACCTCGACATCCAGGTCGACGACCTCGCCACGGAGACCGAGCGCGCGTGCGCCCTGGGTGCGACGGTGGAGAAACACCAGCCGCAGGAGGATGTCCGCGTACTGCGCGACCCCCACGGCCACCTCTTCTGCCTCTTCCTCCCCGGCGCCTGACCGGCGCCGGCCCCCAGGAACGGCCGAGGGCTGCGGCCCCCGCTAGTGTTTTGAGTCGGGAATTCCGTTCAGATGTACAGGCTTGCTCTATGGCACGGACGGGGCGGCCGAAGGCCGAGTTGACGCTGTCGGACGAGGAACGGGCCGCGCTCGAGGAATGGGTGCGGCGTCGTTCCACGCCGCAGGCGTGGGCATTGCGATGTCGGATCGTCCTGGCCTGTGCAACCGGCGCGTCGAACAAGGACGTTGCGGAACAGTTGGGTTCGACCCCTCATGCGGTGGGCCGCTGGCGGGCCCGGTTCGCGCAGTACCGGATCGCCGGCCTGGGTGACATGCCACGTCCGGGCGGCCCCAGAACGGTGACGGACGAGCAGGTCGCCGCGGTGGTCACCAAGACGCTGGAATCCACTCCGAAGAACGCAACGCACTGGTCGACGAGGTCGATGGCGAAGGAGATGGGCCTCTCGCAGTCGTCGGTGTCACGGATCTGGCGGGCGTTCGGCCTTCAGCCGCACCGGTCGGAGACCTTCAAGCTGTCGACCGATCCGTACTTCGTCGACAAGGTCCAGCGGGTCAGGGAGGGGTGCGGCGGCATCTCTGGGACTTCTCTGGGGCTTTGGGCCCGCGGTGGGCAACGAGCCACGAGCAAATCAGATGCTGCTATGTGATGTTGAGTACGGCGACGTCGACGCCAGCGACCGGACGCGATGCGACCCGGTCATGATCGCCGAGCTGGACGTGGTGAGGCGGGTCGAGGCCCTTGGTCCCCATGTGGCACAGGACGGTTCCTGGCACGGCGGCGACTTCGAATGCGCCATGCCTGAGCAAAGATCATGTGGTGCCGGACGGTCCCACTCCCCCGCTCCCGGCCGGACCGTCCGCGGTGACTTGCTGTCGTTGATCGAGAACCGTAGGTTGCCTAATGGCCGCACGGGCTCAATGGCGCGTCGCGATGTGGACCTCAGACCGGTTCGGCAAGGGGAGAGACGCGTGTTCGGCCAGAGAAGACGGCGTGCGAGAACTGACGGCTGTGCGCGTGTGCTCGACGTCCCGAGGGATCGACCAACCCGCCACGGGGCGGCACCGACCGCCGGAGCGCCATGCGAAGCGTGAGTCTGGTCGCGACCATCACCCTGCTGTGCGGCGCCGCGTGGACGCTCCCTATGCTCATCCGGCACCGCTTCCGCTCCCCCCTGCGACTTCATCTGTTCCTGTCGCTCTCCCTGCTCGGGCTGGGCAACCTGATCGGCCAGCTCCTCGCCCCCACGACACTGGACGGCGTCTTCTTCACCGGGTTCACGAAGATCGCGTACAACATCGCGATCCTGAGCGGACTCTGCACGATGATCTGCTTTCTGGACGAGCGTCCCCTTCGGCGATGGGAGTTCGCCGGAAGGTGGGACGTGAGGTTCTGCCTCATCTGCCTGGCCCTGATGATCACCATGTCCGCCCTGCTGCCGCCGCATCTGCGCGCGCACACATTCACCCGGCCCTACCTGAACGACTGGCGGGTGAGGACGTTCTACGACGTCGGAGGCGCCTTTCTGATCTTCGGGTACGCCAAGTGCGCCGTGCTCGCCCTGCGGCACGCCCGGCGCGGCCGACTGGTGGCGCGGCTGAGCCTGAGCAGCGTCTCCGTCGGCCTCCTCGGCCTCTCCCTGAGCTGTCTCTTCCGGATCATGTGGGTCCACGACCTGGCGAGGCGGGGATACGGGCGCTACATCACGTACGAGGCCGACTTCGCCTTCGGGCAGATGGCCACGATCCTGGTGTGCGCCGGGCTGAGCCTGCCGTTCTTCGCCAGCGGCGCCCAGTTCCTGCGGGAGCGCACCGTCCACCGGGCTCAGTTCCTCGACCTGGAGGAGCTGTGGCAACGGCTCGTGTTCCTCTATCCGGAGCTGATCCTCGATCAGCGCCGCGAGTACCGGTGGCTGCCGTCCCTCGACTACACCTCCGCCGTCTACCGCAGGTACGTGGAATGCCGGGACGGGCTCATCCGTCTCAGCCCGTATCTGCAACACGCGTCGCGGGAGGCTCCCCCCGCCGCGGGCGCACCGGTCGAGCCGGACCTCGCGTGCCTGGTCGACCGGGCCCTGCGCCTGCACGGTGCCGCGTACGGGGGCGATACGGCATCGTCGGCACCGGCGGTCTTCGTCACCCCGGGCACAGGGCGCGACGCCGACTACGAGAGCGACCTCGCCGACCTGATCGCCCTCTCCCGGCGACTGCGGGACATGCGGTCGGGCCGCGGAGAGCGCATGGCGCGCACGGCGGACGCCTGAGTGCCCGGTCTCGCCCGGGAACACCGGGCGGGACCGGTCGGCGGCAGTGGCCCGGGGGCCTGTCAGGTCCTCGACGGCATGTCGGCCCCGCTGCCGCCGGTCGCCGCGACGGCGGCCGCCACCTCGCCGTGCGCCCGCGTGGCCGGGACGGCTGCAGACTCGACCGGCGGCCGGGGCGCCCCCCGGCGGGGCCGGGCCCACCGGTGCATGACCGGACGTTCGACACACGTCATCAGCACCCAGCCCAGGGCAAGCGTGACCAGCAGCAGGCCGAGCAGTTCGAGCACCCCGCCGACCAGGCCGTAAGTGCTGCCGTGCTGCACGATGATGCGGCCGTAGAAGAGCACCAGGTACTGGGCCAGGTAGAAGCCGAAGGAGACTTCGCCCAGCCACCGCATCACCGGCCCCCGGAGAAGGGTGCGGCTGCCGCGGATGTCCGCCTCGGCCACCGAGCAGACCAGAACGCCGACCGGGATGATGCCGGCCACCGTGAACCCGTACAGGAACGGCACGTTCAGCGCCAGCGCGTAGCCGGCCACGGCCAGCGCGACAGCGGCGGGGAGCGGGACGCGGGGGAACCGTCCCGCCAGGACCAGCCGGGCCAGGAGCATGCCGAGCACGAACTCGAACATGCGGCTGGGCGGGAAGTTGTAGCCGAGCCAGAACTGGAGGGAGGAGATGGGGAATCCCTCGGGGGTGCGCGGTTGATCAGGCACCAGGAGGTCGACCGCGGCCTCGAGCAGCAGCATGCCGGCCACCGTGGCGCCCGCCCAGGCCCACAGCCGCTCCGGCGTAATGCGGCGGACCGGTCCGATGAGGAAGGGGAAGGCGAGGTAGAAAAGCAGTTCACTGCAGAGCGACCAGCTGGGCGCGTTGACGCTGATGTAGACGCCGTGCTGCGGGAACCACGAGTGGACCAGGAACAGGTTCGGCAGCCACGCGGTGAGCGGGGTGGCCGCCCCGGCGAAGAGCAGCATGGCCAGGGCCCAGGTGGCGACGTGGTTGGGAAAGATCTTGAGCAGCCGGCGACGCCAGAACCCGGTGACCGAGTCGTTCTTCCTGCTCGACCAGGTCAGGACGAAACCGCTCAGGACGAAGAAGAAGGACACTCCCATCCAGCCGGCCTTGCTGAACAGCCACTGGAACCCCTCGGCCGTACCGCGGTCCGCGAAGGGGTTGGTGAGGGGCTCGAAGAAGGAGGAGTGGAAGAAAAAGACCATGACCGCCGCTATGAACCGCAGCCCCGTCAGGGAGGGCAGCGACGCCGGGCGTTCGGGCAGGTCCTCACCGGTGGTCCGGCCGGGCCGGGGGGTGAGGGGATCGGTCGTCATGGCTCACCTCTTGGTGACGGGGACGCTCTCCGCGAGCGCGTCCGGGCTGGGGCCGGCCGGGGAGCGGCGAGCCGTGAAGCGAAGTCCGAGCAGGAGCAGGGCGCCCGCGGCGGTGAGCGCTGCGGCGCCCAGAGGCACCGCGCGGGTTCCGGAACCGGATTCGACCAGGAGGCCGCCCGCCCAGGACCCCAGCGCGGCGCCCATGCCGAAGGCGGACATGTTGGCGGTGAGGGACAGGGTGGGAGCGTCGGCGGCCTCGGTGAGCACCTTGGTCTGGAGTCCGGGGATCAGGGCGAAGGTGGCGAGCGAGAACAGCACGATGGCGAGGGCGACGCCGACCGGATGGGGGGCGAGAAGCCACACGAGCACGCAGACGGCGGCCAGGCCCCAGGACAGGGAGACCACCGCCCGGTCGATGCCCCGGTCCGCGAACCGCCCGCCGAGCAGACTGCCCACGATGGAGGCCACTCCGTAGGCGAGGAGCACGGCGGGCACCCAGTCGCGGGCGAGCCCGCCGACTCCGGTCATGAGCGGCACCATGAAGGTGATGAGGGCGAACATGCCACCGGAGCACAGCACGGTGACGGCCACCGTGCCCCAGACCTCGGGCCGCCGGAACACCCGGGCCTCGTGGGCCGCGGTCACCTGCGGGGCGGGCGTGTCGGGTACCCACGCCACCACGAGCACGACGGACACCGCGGCCAGCACCGCGACGATGGCGAACGAGGCCCGCCAGTCGTAGTGCTGGGCGAGGAACGAGCCCATGGGCACGCCGAGGACGGTGGCGAGATTGATCCCGAGCTGGGTGGCCGCGACGGCGGCTCCCTCCTTGCCCGGCCCTGAGATGGCGCCGGCGGTGACGACGCACACCGCCATGAAGGTGCCGTGCACCACCGCGGTCAGTATCCGGCCGGCCACCAGGACGTAGAAGTCCGGTGCCAGGGCGCACAGGACGTTGCCGCAGATGAAGACAGCCAGCAGAGCGACGAGCAGGGGCTTGCGTCGGACCCGCGTGGTGAGCGTGGTGACCAGCGGACCGCCGACCACCATCGTCAGCGCGTACACGGTCACCAGCAGTCCGGCCGTGGCCAGGCTCACCGTGAGGTCCGAGGAGAGATCGTCGAGCATGCCGCTGGGCGACAACTCCGCGGTACCGACGCAGAAGATCGCGAGGATCAGGGCAATCAGTCGAAACGACATGACGTGCGCTTTCTGTCATGTGGACGGGCCGGGACCGGGGTGAAGGGCGGTTGCGACTCCGGCGGGGCGGGTCAGGCGGTGGCGGCTTCGGCGCGGGCCTGGTCCCGGGGTCGGGACCAGCGGCGTACCAGCGGCTTCTCGACCCAGGCGTACATCGCCCAGGCGGCCAGCACCGACACGGCGCACTCGGCGACGGCGACGGCGGCCATGGCCCAGCCCGACTCCAGAGGGGCGCCGATCAGGTTGTACACCTCGGAGAGCACGATGAAGTGGACCAGGTAGAAGGCGAACGACACCTCTCCGAGCCAGGTCATCGCGCGGTGACGGAAGAGACTGGGCCGGCCCGACGCGTCGGCGAGCGCACCGGCCGCGATCAGCAGGACGCACGGCACCAGGCAAACCGCACGCTGCGCGAACAGGTAGGGCACGCCGGGGAGTTCGGAGACCACGTAGGAGGCCACGAGCAGCAGGCTGGACCAGGCGAGGCCGATGTCGCGCCAGCGCCCCAGCATCACCACGCGGGCGACGAGGATACCGAGCAGGAAGTCGAGCAGGCGGGCGGGCGGGAACACGTAGGCGAACCACAGGTGGAGCCCGGAGACGCCCGGTTCGTTCGACATGTAGACATCGCCCGCGGGGATCAGAGCGGTGGCCAGCCAGGGGGTGGCGCACACGCCCGCGACGACCGCCGCGACCCAGTACTTGAGGTGCTGCGGGGATATTCGCCGTACGGCTGCGATCAGCGCGGGGAAGCAGAGGTAGAAGAAGACCTCGGTGGACAACGACCAGCCCGGGGCGTTCACGCTGAAGTTGGTGGCGTAGTCCGGCACCCAGGACTGGAGCATGAGGAAGGTGGCGACCGAGCGCCACGGGGCGGTGCCGACGGCGATCAGCAGCATCGCGAGAACCCAGGCGACGAGGTAGTTCGGCACGATCTTGATGTAACGCCGCCGCCAGAATGACCTGTTCGGATCACCCTCGCGGGCGGACCAGGTGAGGACGAAGCCGCTGAGGACGAAGAAGAAGGTGACGCCCACGCCGCCGGCCTCCTCGACCAGACGGGCGAAGAAGGTGTCGTTGGCGTCGCCGGCCACGAGCCAGTGGGCAGGCAGCGAGAGGTGGAACAGGAACACCAGCAATGCGGCCGGGAACCGCATCCCGGTGAGGGAGGGCAGCCGGACCCGGGAACCGCCGGCCTGCGTGGCGGCTCTGCCGGGCTCGGCCCGTGACGGCGACGCGGGCGACGGCGGTATGAGCTCGGTCGGTTGGGTCTGGCGCGTGGCCATGGGCGAACCTCGTTCCTAGAGCTGACGTCCTAGAGCTGACGGTTGAATCGGCGGCGTCGGCGCGCCGGGCGGAGGCGGGGCCGGGCGAAAGGACGCCGGCAGGTCTCGGCTCCGGCCGGCCCCGCCTCGATCACGTCACGTGGCGCCCGCCGCCGGGCTCAGTCCAGGAAGTCCCGGATGAGCTTGACCAGTTCGTCCGGCGCCTCGGCCGGCACCAGGTGACCGCTCGCGATCTCCTGGTAGTCGCTGCCGGAGATCGCCTCGTGGAGTTCCCTGGAGTGCTCGACGGGGACCAGCTGGTCGTGGCGGCAGCCGACGACGAGGGTGGGGACATTGATCCCGGGCAGCAACTCGCTGACGTCGGCCTCCAGACCGAGATCGATCTGCCGCAATGTGCCCTCGTTGACCTCGATGCCGCCCACGGCCGAGTCGAACGTCTCCGGTTCGAGGTTCGCCAGGAAGCCCGGGGTGAAGAGCATCATGCTGACGAAGTGGGAGTACAGCTCCGGGTCGACGTCGGCCAGCCTGCGCCAGAGGCGGAAGCCCAGGCGCTTACGCGGGTCGTCGTTGCGCGCCCAGCCGGCGACCAGCACGAGGCGGCGGACCCGCTCGGGGCGCTTGGCTGCGGCGGTCACGGCGATGAGCGCGCCGAGCGAGAAGCCCACGATGTCGACGGGTTCGCCGGTCGCCTCGTCGGCGGCGCCGAGCACCTGGTCGGCGAGCTGGTCCAGCGTCAGCGGACCCCCGTCGTCGACGGTCTCACCGCTGCCGGCGTAGTCCGGGAGGATCACGGTGTGCTGATCCGTGAACTCCCCCAGCAGATGACCGTAGTTGGCCTCCCCGGTGGCGCCGGTGCCGTGCACCAGGAGCAGGCCGGGCCCGCTCCCCTCGATGCGGTGGTGCACCGTCGCGTTGCCGATGGTCGTCTGAGGCATCTCGTCGCCTTTCATGGATGGAGCGGTGGTGTGCGGCCGGCTCCGTCCGGCGGGAGCGGGCGCGTCGCCATGAGGGCGCGGGCCGCGAGGCCGGATGACGGGAGCGGGCCGACCCGGCGGGCGCCGTGGCCTGACCGGACGGCGCCCAGGGCGGGGGGATCACGCGGCACGACACCGTGCCGCGACTCGATGTTCTTATAGAAGCTTAGGTGCCACTATAAAAGCAAGTCGATTCTGAAAATGCCTCAGAGCTCCTGAAGGGACTCTTCCGGCTCCCGGCTGTCGGTCTCGTCGGCCGCGGGCACGGGCCGCCGCACG
This sequence comes from Streptomyces sp. NPDC085596, assembly GCF_044541565.1. Classification (NCBI taxonomy): domain Bacteria; kingdom Bacillati; phylum Actinomycetota; class Actinomycetes; order Kitasatosporales; family Streptomycetaceae; genus Streptomyces; species Streptomyces sp. NPDC085596. The sequence continues at coordinate 86,795 of NZ_JBITTC010000002.1, forward strand.
AGCACCGCCAGCAGCACCGCCGCCACCAGTGCGGTCGAGGTGACCGGCAACCACAGCGGGGAGAGGCCCAGCAGGGCGGCGCCGATGGCCGAACCACCGGAGATGCCGATCTGGAAGCCCGTGACGTACACGGAGGACGCGCGGTCGGCGTCCGCACCGGCCAGGCGCATGACGCCCGTCTGGAAGACCGGTCCGGCCGCGGCGAACGCGCCGCCCCACAGGGCGACGGCGACCCCGGCGGCCGCGCGGCGCACCCCGGCGCCGCCCAGGACCGGCGAGAGTGCCAGCAGCCCGATCCCCGCGGCGAACACGGCGATGGTCACGGCGGCGGTCCGCTGCGGAGCGGTGTCGTTGTAGCGCCCCACCAGCCAGGTGCCCACGGCCCCGGCGAGACCGAAGTCCGCGAGCAGCGCGACGACCGCGGAGGGGGTGCCGGTGATGTCGGCGACGAGCACGGCGAAGTAGGTGTAGCTGAGGAAGTGGGCGGTGATGAGGACCACCGCCACGGCGCAGAGGATCAGCACGCGCGGCCAGTGCACCGACCCCCGCGTGTCCCGCGCGGCGGCTTCGCCGGTCCCGGCCACGTGGGCGCGCCCGCTCGGCCGGAGGGCCCACACCAGCCCGATGGTCACCGCCACGGTGGCCGCCGCGAGCACCAACAACGTCGCACGCCATCCGATCAGTTCGCCGACGAGCGTCGTTCCCGGGCTGCCGACGATCGCGGCCAGCGTGGAGCCGCCGAACACCGCCGCGGTGGCGGTGCCCACGCGGTCACGGGGGACCAGCGTCGCGGCGGCCGGGGCGATCAGCGACCACAGCACGCCGTGTGTCAGGGCTGCGGCGACACGGCTGAGCACCATCGTGGGGAAGCCGGTGGCGGTGGCCGCGACCACCTCGGCCACCACCAGCACGAGCAACGAGACCACCAGTGCGGTACCGCGCGAGACGCGCGACGCCAGCGCCACCGTGGGCACGGTGACGACGGCGGCGACCACCGCGTACCCGCTGATGAGCAGCCCGACCCGGCCGGTGGAGACATCCAGGCTGCGGGCGATGTCCTGGATGAGCCCGACCGGGAAGACCTCGAAGGTGACGTAGACGAACGTGGCGCCGGCGAGGACGGCCAGCCGCGCGACGGTCGCCGCGTCCATGCGTTCCCGGGCCGCCGCCGCTCCCCTCACGCCGCACCCGGGACGGGGAGCTGGGGGGCCATTCGCACCAGGACCTTGGGGCGGACCCGGCCCCCGTCGGCGAGGCGGGCGAAGGCGGCGTCGAGTTCGTCCAGCGGGTAGACCCGGTCGACGAGCGCGTCCAGGTTCACCGCGCCCGAGGCCACGAGGTCCACCAGCCGTTCCCAGTACCCGATGCCGGACAGCACGCCGTGCAGCGTCACGTCCCGGATCACCAGAGCGGCCGCGTCGAACCCGTCCACGGTGTGGTGCGGGGTGCCCAACTGGGCGATGCGGCCGCCGGACGCGACCAGGCCGACGGCGGAGCGGACCGCCGCCTCGTTGCCCGACGCCTCGATCACGGCGTCGTAGCCTTCCTGGTCCGTCTCGGTCGGACCAGGCTGGGCGCGCAGACCCAGTTCGGCGGCCAGGGCGCGGGCCGCGGGCTGTGGATCGAACACGACGGTGTCCGCCCCGATCGCGCGGGCCACCTGCGCCGCCGCGAGCCCGAGCGTGCCGGCCCCCAGCACGGCGACGCGGTCCGCCGACGTGACGGCAAGCCGGTCCACGGCGTGCATCGCGGCCGCGGTCGGTTCGAGCAGGGCGCCCGCCATGTCGGACAGGCCGTCGGGGATCAGGGTGAGGGTGTCCACGGGCACGCTGATCAGCTCCGCGCCGACGCCCGGACGGGGGCCGAGCACGCCGACCTCGCTACGGTCCGGGCAGGAGCGGATACGGCCCTGCCGGCAGTACGCGCACCGGCCGCAGACGCGGAAGTTGTGGCCCGACACCCGTCGGCCGAGCAGTCCTGCGTCCGCGCCGGGACCGGTCTGCACGACCGTGCCGAGCCATTCGTGGCCGAGGACGAAGGGGTAGCTCTTCAGACCGTCGCGCAGATAGTTGCTGCTGCCGTCGAAGAAGCCGAGGTCGGTTCCGCAGAGACCGAGCAGTCCGACCCGGACGAGGACCTCGTCGGGACCGGGTTCGGCAGGCTCGGTGTCCGTGACCGACAGCGTGCGGGGCGAGGTGAGCTGGATGGCTTTCACGGTGTGTCCTTGGAGTGGGGGAGGTCGGCCGCGCGGCGGCAGAGCGCGATGTCCTCGCGCAGCCGGCCGGGGTCCTCCCGGTAGTCGTTCTCGATGAGCACCGAGCGCGCCTGGGTGGCCCGCAGCAGTGCCGGAAGGTGGCATGCAGAGGGCGCCCGGACGCCGGCACCGTCCTTGACGTGCAGGTCCGGCAGGAGGAGTCCGGCCGTCATGACGGTCTCCGCGAACGCGAGCGGTCCGTGGCCTGCTTCGAGGAGGTTGCCGGTGTCCAGCACCAGGCGGAGAGCCGGGTGGTCCACCTCCCGGGCGAGCGCGAGGGATTCGCGTGCACCCAGGGGCGATTCGTAGGCGACCAGCAGTTCCGTGCCGCCGAGGCGCGCGCACACGCCGCGCAGCGCCTCGGCCGTTCCGGCGAGCAGGCCGGCGGTGGCCGGCAGGCTCCGCCGGAATCCGGGCACGTGGAGCACGGCGGCACCCAGGTGGTGAGCGTGGTCCAGTGCTCGGAGCAGGAGGCCGACGGCCGCCGGGTTCGCGCTGCCGTCCTCGTGCGCCAGGCCGATGTCGTTGACGTGGTTGACGGCGAGCACGGGGACCGGGATCTCCCTCGTCACCGCCTCGGCGGCCCGCAGCGCGACGGGGTCGCTCAGCGGTCTGCCGCGGTGCGCGCCCCCGTGGTCCAGATGCAGGTGGTCCGCCCCGGCCGCGATCGCGGCGCGGGCCGCCGCGACGCGGTCGAGGTCCATCCGCCACTGCGGCGCGGCGACGGCCGGCGCGGTCACGGCCGGTCCCCGAGACGGATCGCCGTCTTGAGCACCCGGCGGCCGTCGGCCCGACGCGCGGACGAGGTCAGCACGGTGTTGATCAAGTCGGCGGCCTCCGCCAGCGTGACCTCGTGGGTCAGGACGCGCTCGCCCAGCTCCGCGGTGGTGCGCAGCAGCTCGACGGCCTCACGCAGGTGCTTTCCGGAGACGCCTCGGTGTCCGCAGAGCAGCAGCGAGCCGAGCGGGCGGGTGTACTCCGCGATCCGCGGCGGCCAGGGCTCGCCACCACAGTTGGCCGCACGGACGGCGGCGATGTCGATGTCGCCGGCGGTCAGCCGGACCGGTCCCGAGGGCAGGCCGCTGTGGACGTCGACCAGGAGGGTGCCCGGAACGTGCCGGTCCAGAGCCTTGAGCGCCCCGCACGTCCCGGTGCGCGGCGTGGCGATCACGGCGACGACTGGCGAGGGCAACTGGGCCAGCATCCGGGGCAGTTCGGCGCCGTCCGGATCGACGGCATCCGCTCCGCGTCCGACGAGCAGCGTGCGGCGGCCGGGCAGTTCCCGGTCCCAGAGCTCCCGCGCGAGACGCCCCACGATGCCGTCGCCCCACACGACCAGCGCGGCCGGCCGCAGCGCGTGGCGCGCGACGCGTACGCCGTACAGGGCCGAGGCGAGCGGCTCCGCGAGTGCGGCCACCCGCGGCTGCCCGGCGTCGGCGGGTACCGGGACGATCAGTCCCGCGCGGACGGCCGTGGCGGGGATGCGGCAGTACTCCGCCCACATTCCGGGCAGGTTGTGACCGAGCAGGAAGGAGGGATCCCGCGGATGCGTGGGGTTGACGGTGACCGGCGTGCCCGGCCGCAGCCCCGACTCCCCCGGTTCGACCACGTACCCGACGCCCTCGTGGCCGAGGACGGGGCTGGGGTCGTCGCGCAGACCGCGCAGGATCTGCCAGTCGGTGCCGCACACGCCCGCGAACGCCATCGCCAGCAGGACGTCGCCCGCGTCGAGCCGCGGGATGCGCACCTCGGCAACCTCGACCAGGGTCCGGTTCTCGGCGTCGGCCGGCCGGCGCACCAGGGCGCGGTGGGTCGAGGTCGAGGCGCTCACGGAGTGATCCCCGGAAGCCACTCGCCGATGCCCAGTACGCCGCGCAGCGGGTCGACCCGCCCCGGCTCGCAGAAGACGAGCCGGTCGTCGAGCCAGTCGGCGTCGCGTCCCCGGTCGGCGTAGGAGGTGGCGGTGGCGAGCCGGCGGCGGATCTCGGCCGCGTAGTGCCCGCCGAGTCCCTCCACCACTCCCCCGCCGACGCCGACCAGGTCGAGATGCGGGTCGAGGCACCACAGGGTCCGCAGCAGATGGGCGACGGGAGCCGCGCACAGCTCCAACAGGCGGCGGGCGCCGGGATCGCCCGCGGCGAGTGCGCCGGGGAGCCACTCGGGAAGCCGCCCGGCGTCCGCGAGTCCGAGCCGCAGGGCCGCGCGGACCATGCCGGGCCCGGAGGCGACCGAGGCGAGGTGGTCCGTCGCGCCGCACTCGCAGGGCAGGCCCGCGAGGACCTCCGCGCCGGGCTCGGAGAGCGGGACCGGCAGATGGCCGACCTCGCCCTGCAGTCCGCCGGAGTCGACCGGAATCCTGGTCCGTTCCAGGTCGGCGATGCGCAGCCCGATGCCGCTGCTGACGGTCAGGTAGGCGACCCGCCGGGTACCGGGCCGGGCGTGTGTGGCGGCGAAGTCGAGCAGCGCGGCGGTCACGTCGTTGACCAGGTGCCAGGTGACGTCGGGGCGTCGCCGCCGCAGATCGGCGGCCAGGTCGTACGGGGCGGACTCGTCCCCCCACAGCGGCGCCGAGCCGTAGACGCTGCCGGTGAGGTGGTCGATGGCCGCGCCGAAGGAGAGGACAGCGCGGGCGCCTGCAGGAACCCGGTCACTCAGCAACTCGACCATTTCTGCTCGCAGTTGGTGGACGGGGCGGTCCGGGTGGCGCAGGCGGCTGGGCGACGGCAGCCGCTCGGCCGGCGCGTGCTGTCCGCCGTCTCGCATCCGCACCCAGGAACCGCCGATGTCCGCCGCGAAGACGGGGTCCGGCACCGGGGTCGCGTTCGGGGACCGGGCAGGGTCCCGGACACTCGGGTGGAGCGTCACGAGAGGGCCACCAGCCCCGCGGTGACCGGCTTGGGCACGTCCAGGGTCACCCCGTGCGGGGACGGGCCGACGAACCGGAAGCCGCGGAAGTCGGGCCAGCGCGGTGCGACGTCGTCGAAAGCGTCGAGGTCGCCGATGACCACGGTGCGTCCGCAGCCGGCGAGTCCGGCCCGCACCCCGGCGCCGGAGTCCTCGAAGACCAGGGCGTCCTGCGGCGGGCACCCGATCGCGGCGGCGGCCAGCAGATAGCCCTCGGGATCCGGCTTGCCGCGCCGCACGTCGTCCGCGCTGATCAGGATCCCGGGCAGCGGGAGTCCCGCCGCGGCCATCCGCACCTCCGCCAGCCGGCGGCTCGCGGAGGTGACCACGGCCCAGCTCGCGGGTGGCAGCTCGTCCAGCAGCGCCCGGGCCCCGGGGACCTCGGTGATGCCGGTGGTCTCTGACTCCTCGTGCGCGATCAGACGCCGGGTCTCCGCCGTCGCGAGGTCGGATTCGGCGAGGAAGTGCCCTACGGTCTCCCGGGTGGGGCGCCCGTGGGCGAAGGAGAGCACCTCCGCGAGATCGAGTTGGTGCCGCTCGCAGAAGCCGGCCCAGGTGGACTCGACCAGCGCGGTCGAGTCCACCAGGGTGCCGTCCATGTCGAACAGCAGCGCTGACGCTTGCAGATGAGGCAACGGAGACTCCAGAAAACGTGAACGGACGGCTCTCATCGCTGAGAGGCTGGCTGGGGTCTTGTCGTCCGGACGCAGGCCGGCCCGGGAAACCGGCGTTGCCCGGCGGGGTCCGGACGACAGACCTAGGAGCGGCCCGCGAGCGGACGCGACTGGGACACCGGAAGGCCGTCCGCGACGGGCGACCAGACGCCCTCGCCGTCCACGACGAGCGCGTCGCCCGCATAGGGAACGCCCCGGGTGCGGGCGAGTTCGGCGGCCAGCGGGGCGAAGGAGGCCGGGGACATGTAGCCGCTGTAGTCGAAGTCCGCGGAGCGGCGGGCCCGGATACCGGGGCTGTCGACCATGCCGGAGGGCAGCGCCTGCACGAAGACAGTTCGCGCGGGGTCGGTCTCCTGGGAGACCGACCGGATCAGGGAGTCGGCCGCCGCCTTGGTGGCCGCGTAGCCGGACCGGTTGGGCCCCGCGTTGTAGACGACCTCCGAGGAGATGTGCAGGAAGAGGCCGGGTCCGGCCTCGCGGAGCGCGGGCAGCGCCGCGCGCAGGGTCCAGGACAGGCCGTGGACGTTGATCGCGAACTGGTCCAGCCAGTCGGCCTCGCTGACCTGGGTGAACGGCTCGCGCGTGGCCGTGAAGTAGACCGCGGAGTAGCAGGCCAGGTCGACCTGTTCGGGAATGCCCGCGCGCAGGGCCTCCTTGGCCTGCTCGGGGTCACGGAAGTCGAGGTGGTGCCAGACGAGGCGGTCACCGCCGTCCCCGGCGGGGCGGCTGCGGCTGAACACGTGGGTCTCGATCCCGAGGGCGGCCCAGGCGTCCGCGACGCCGCGCCCGATACCGGTCGATCCGCCGACCACCACCGCCCGCCGGACAGGGCGCGCGGCACTCACGCGCCCACCAGAGTGCCGGCCGGGAGGTGCCGGACCGCTTCGTGGGCCTGGCGCAGCACGCGGGTCGCCGCCTCCAGTTCCGCGGGTTCGACGTCGTTGACAAACCGGTGGCGTCCGATGCCGACCGGCAGCGGCAGCCTCTGCTGGCCGTCGCGGTGGCGCACGGTGTCGCGCAGCGCCTCCTCCAGCAGGCCCCGGTCCTCCAGCACGTCGCTCCACAAGGGCAGTCCGAGCGCGCGGATGACGGCGAAGATCCGGCCGGCCTCCTCCTGGCTGACGTCGCCCCGCAGCGTGCCCAGCGCCGTGGTGAGCGCCATGTCGATCACCACGGCCTCGCCGTGCAGCAGTTCGGGGAGCGCGTGCATCTCGATGGTCGGGCTGAAGGTGTGCCCGTAGTCCACGCAGCGCTCCAGCGCGGACTCCCACAGGTTGGGCTGCAACTCCTCCAGCATGAGGTGGATGGAGTCGGCGAAGATGGCATCGGCCGCCCGGGCCAGGGTGCCGGTGGAACCCTGGAAGCGGTCCGCGCGCACCGCCGGGCCGTGCGTCTCGAGCAGGGTGAAGAGATCCTCCGAGCGGATGAGCGCCATCTTGAGGATCTCGGCGAGGCCGTTGCTGATGTGCCGCAGGTCCAGGCTGCGCAGGAAGGAGCGGTCGAGGAAGGTGACCTTGGCCGGCGCGTAGGTGCCCAACCGGTTCTTGCCGCTGCTGTAGTTGACCCCGGTCTTGACCCCGACCCCCGCGTCGACCAGCCCGATCAGCGTGGTGGGTATGCGGATGTAGGGGGTTCCCCGGCGGTAGAGGCTGGCCGCGAAACCGACGACGTCGGTGAGCACGCCGCCGCCGATGGCGATGACCGGCTCGCGGCGCCGGTCGATGCCGAAGTCGTTCATCGCGTCGACGACCCGGGACACCGCGTCCCACTGCTTCACGGTCTCGTCGGCGCGCAGGACAAGCACCGTGATCCGCACGTCGTGGAAGGCGAAGTACTCGCGGATTCGCGCGCCGTGGAGCTTCTCCACGTTCTCGTCGATGACGACGAGTCGCCGCTCCCCGGCCCTCAGCGGAGCCTCCGGGCAGCCGTCCAGCAGGTCGGTGTTGTGCGTCGAGAAGAGGTGGTCGGAGCCGACCACGTGGTAGCGGACCTGGCGCACGGCTTCGACCGTCCAGGCCGGGCCGTCGTCCATGGCCAGGCGAAGCCCCTGGGTGAACTGAGTACCGCTCTGCATGTCCCCTCCGAATGTCGGGCGCTACATGACTGAACACGTGACATCTCTGCCAGCACTGTGTTCACTATAGTAGCAGCCAAGCCGGTTGGGTGACGTATGTGTTAACATCACGAACCTAGGACGCCTCTGAGGGCATAAGACGAGGGCTCAGCGTGCATCCGTCAGATCGAGTGGCGCCATGTCCGGTCCGGCGCCACCCATGAGCCGCCGGATCTTCGGGAGGTCGATCCCCCATGGCCACGCTGGCAGAACGCCTGAACGCCTGGTTCGCCGATGCCGCCACCGCCGACACCGTGGGACGTCTACGGGAACCGACGACGTCGGAGGTCGCCCAGGCGATCTCCCGGGACCCCGGTCACGACATCACGATCTCCCGGAGCTATCTCACGGCGCTGCGCAACGGATCGCAGACCAACCCGACCGTCAGCGTGCTCTCGGCGATCGTGCGCTACTTCCAGTCCCGGGAGATGACGCTGCCGGTGTCGGTGAGCGCGCTGATCTCCGAGACGCCCCAGCCCGCCGCCGGGGAGGAGAAGGACGAGTGGGCGGAGGCGCTGTCCGACCGGCAGGTGCGTTCGATCGCGATGCGCGCCGGCCAGCTCACCCCGGAACTGCGTGAGCAACTTCTGTCGATCATGGACGTGCTGGACGCCCCGGGCAGGTCAGCGGGGCCCGCGCGTGAGGAGGGAGACGCGTGAGGAGGGAGACGCGTGAAGGCTGTCGGCATGACGAGGACCGGCGGACCGGAGGTCCTGGAAGTCCTGGAGCTGCCCGAGCCGCAGGCGGGAGACGACCTTGTGATCAAGACGGCCGCGGCTGCCGTCAATCCGGTCGACCTGGCGACCCGTTCGGGACTGATACCCACCAAGCTGCCCGCGGTGCTCGGCTGGGACCTGGCGGGCACCGTCGCGCACGCCCCCGCAGGCTCCGGTTTCCGTACCGGTGACCGCGTCCTGGCGATGACCGCCCAACTCGGCACGGGTGTGGGCAGCATGGCCGAGTACGTGGCCTTCGGTGCCGAGCACGTGGCGCGGGTCCCGGACGGGATGTCGCTCACCGACGCCGCCGCGCTGCCGCTGGCGGGCGTGACCGCGGTGCAGTTGCTCCGCGGCACCCCTGACCGCCGTGGGAAGCGCATCCTGCTGATCGGGGCCCAGGGCGGCGTCGGCGGCCACCTCGCGGCCCGCCTACTCGGCGAGGCGTCGGCCGTGACCGATCTCCTGGTCCGCCCCGCCGACCGGGCCGAGTGGCAGGAGCTGCGGTCCGGACTCCCGGCTGACGGCGCGGTGTTGACCGATCCCGCGCACATCGCGGCCGGAACCTACGACATCGTCATCGACGCCGCCGGCGCGCCGGACCTGTTCGACGCGGTACGGCCGCAGGGCGCCTTCCTGACCATCACCCCGTTCAGCGCGCCGACCCCGCCCGACCGCCCGGACGTCGCGTACACACTGGTCGGCGTGGAGATGGACCGGGACGACCTGACGGCCGTGGCCGATGCCGCGGCCCGGGGCACCGCTCCGCACCCGGAGGTCACGGTGCTCCCCTTCGAGGAGGCGGCCGAAGCCCACCGGCGGCTGGAGCGCGGCGGCTTCCGCGGCAAGCTGGTCCTGGTCCCCTGACCGCATCGGATCGGCGGCGCGGGCCGGTCAGGGCGTCACATGGGCCCGTCGTCGATGACGAGGCTTCCGTACATGGACGGCTGCCACGGCTCGGCGAGTCCGTGGCGTTGCGCCCGGCGCTGGATCAGCATCGCCTCGTGCATGAGCGTGGACGCGACTATCTCGGCGTCCCGCTCGTCGCGGTCGGAGTAGCAGCTGCGCGTCTGCGGCAGCTCGGGGCGCTCCCCGGCGAGGTCGTAGGCGACGATGTGGCCGACCTCGTGCAGGATGATGTGGGCCTGGTGCGCCTCGGTGGTGTTGGCCTGGTAGACGATGACGTCCCCGTGCCGGCGGGAGAGCAGTACGCCGAAGGGCCCGTCGGCCGGCAGTTCCCACTTCTGCAACGTGATGGGGATGCCGCGGTGTTCGGCGAGCAGTTCGCACAACTCGGCCACCCTGAGCGGCAGCGGAGGCGCGAGCCGGCGGATCAGCCGACGGCTGTGCGATGTCAGTTCGGCGTCCCGTCGCCGGTCAACGGCGTTGGAAAGTCCGCGCCTTCGCCGGAACGGTCTGCTGAACACCTGGCCCCCTCTGCGTCATCACACCCTATGGGAAGCCGGAGGACGCGTCGTTGAGTCGGAATCGGCCCCTGGTCAAGTTAGACGCAACCGGAGCGCCTGAGAATGGCGCACATCACACTTGCGGAACCCGCTCCCCTGAGAGGTCGCGGGACGGCGGCGGGGATGGACGCTAGGGACCGCCGCGCATTACGGTGATCGCCGAGTGAACCCGGCGAACAGACCCTCGTATGAATCGTTTTGGTGTCCGACGCTCATGCGGTGTGACGACTGTGGTCGGCTCACATCACTGAGGGAGGGGAGCGAACCGGTGATCAATCAGTGCATCACGCCCCGGAGAAGCGGGGAGCGGGCAGGACCGGCCGCCGACGCGTCGGCCTCGCCCTTCGACCTGGAAAGCGTCGTGGCGGCGGCACGACGGGGCGGCGGTGGCGCGGACGTCACCACGCGGCCCCGCTTCCTCGCCGCCTTCCGGCGACTGACCGCCTCCCTGGCCGACGAGGCGGACCTGAGCCCCGAGGGGGTCGCCGTCGCGCGCCGTCGCCTCGTCTCGTCGCTCGCCCGGCAGACGAGGGTGCGCGAGCTGATCGAGACGGGCCAGGTCGATCCCGAACCGCACGGGAACGACGTCGTGTTCGTCGTAGGACTTCCCGGCACCGGGCTCAGCTCGCTGCGGCGCATGCTCAGCCATCATCCGGCCTTCAACATCCCCACGCTCAGGGAGATCCTCTCCCCCACGACGGACCGGGGAGCCTGGGCGGACACCGGCGTCCTACAGGACGACCCGTTCGAGCACGCCCTGTGGGCAAGGCTGGGGGAGCACGGCAGCCATCGCACGCCGACGCTGGAAGCCCCTTCCAGCGATCATCTCCTGCAGCCATCCAGTCTGTGACCGCCCCGACCCTCTTGGCAGAACCTCACCTGCCCTCCAACCGCAGCCCCCTGCCGTACGCGGCTGAGAGTTGTCCCGCAAAGATCAGGAAGCCCTCCCACCGCGACCCCCGGGCGCCCACGGCCGCCGAAACTGCATGCCGACAAGGGCTACGACTACGATCACGTGCGTAGATGGCTCCGCGGGCGTGGAATCCACCACCGCATCGCTGGCAAAGGTGTCGGCCCCGGATGGACTGATCCCGCTCACCTGCAACGAGATCCAGCGACTGTTCAGTTCGGCCACCGACCCGCTGGGTCATACCACGCCTACGAGTACAACGGCGCCGAGCACGGCCGAACTCCTCTTCCACTTCGAGATCATGGGGCAGGCCAGCGCCACGGCCGATCTGCTCCACGTCCGTGATCGGCTGCAGGGGAGACGGCTTCCACCCCGTCGTTTCCTGGATGCAACCGCCAGGCGCCGATCTCGCGGGGCAGCCGGACGCGGGCCTCCAGGATGTCGCCGGTCAGACCTCGAAGCCGTCGTGATGCCGAGCAAGGGTTGCCGCCGCGCCGCGTCCATGCCGGACAGCACTACTGAAGTTGAAAGCGTGATGTCGGTGGTCAGTCGTCCATGATCAGGCCGGTCTCGGCGAGACAGCCGTCGGCAAGGGCCGGGCGGTACTGAATCCGCTTGAGTCGGCGTTTGACGGCGCTGGTGATCTGGCTCAAGTCGGCGGCGGCAAGGTTTCCGATGTCCCGCTTGACGAGTGACCAGATGCCCTCGGTGGGGTTGAGGTTCGGTGCGTAGACGGGCAGTTGGAACACGGTGAGCCACTCGGCGTTCGCCTCATGCCCGCCATCAACACCCGCCCGAAACCGCGGCCCCCGCCCAACCGGGGTCTGGCCGATCCTGCCCCAGGTCCTAGCGCGCGGCGGAGTCAGTGACTGCCCGGCCTCGTCCTCAAAGACGATCCAGGCCACGCGCTCCGCCGCATGCTCTTACCCGCGGCCAGGTGTCCTTCCTCCAGACCTCGACTGCCTCGTCGTCGCGCTCGATGGCTCGGCGGGCGAGCTGCTGCCACGACCAACCGTGACGCTTGAGCAACCGTCAGGTGCCCTCGACCGTGCAGGATACGTAAGCGTCGGCCGATCAGCGTCTTGATTCGCGCCAGCGTCCACCGTTGGTCCGCCCAGCCGTGGGCGAGTGGGCAGCGCTCCAACTCCCGCTCCAGCCTGGCGACCTAGCGCGCGCTGAGCTTCGACCTTCCCGGCGAGCCCTGCGAGAGCAGCCCCGCCTCACCCTGCTCACGCCAGGCACTGCACCATCGCTCCACCGACCGGACGCTCACCCGCAGCGAGACAGCGACCTCCGCGTTCTTCTGCCCGGCCTCGAAGCAGTCCACGGCCTGCAGCCGCAATCGCTCCCGCTTGGCCCTCTCGGCGTCGGTCAGCCCGCCGCCCTGCGCATATCTCACGCCCCAGGACTACTGGGTGCCGGCAGGCGACGTTCCCCGAATGGCGCAGACGTCACCCGGCCAACGTCCGTTCCCTTGGCCAGCTCCCACAGGTGCACGGAAGTCCCGTCCTTCGAGATCGTGTACCACCTGCCGCCCCCAGCTGTGCGCGGGCCCGGCGACTGGAAGGGGGTAGGAGATCTTGCCAAGCAGGTCCATTCCGTTGACCTCGACCAGCCAGTGACGGACCGATCCATACCGGACATCGCACTCGGAGGTGCCGGCAACCACGGTGTCCTCGTCCATGAAGGCAGCTTCGAAGTCCCAGTAGACCCTGTCACCGGCGGTGTTCCGCGGGTGTGTGGGCACGGCATCCGCGGCGTCCAGTTTCCGAATGACCTTCGAGCCGTGCTCCACCTGGTGGAGCGAGAGCGACCACTGCCCGAGGGAACACTCAGCAGCCGCCGACCAGACGGGCTCACTGCCAGCAGGATCCGCTCGATGCCGATCTGCTCGGCGGTCAACTGCTGCCCATCCCACCGTCCCCACAGCACTGGCGACCCGTCTTCGCCCTCACCGAGACGCAGCCCCATCTGTGAAGGGTCCGGGTGAGACGTGTGCTCGGAGCTGGAGGCCACGGTCCCGGTGGTCATACGTCCCACGACCCTTCCGCCCACGGCGTCCAGGACCACCCAAAGTTCCTGGTCCTCCTCCCTGTTCCCGTCACTGGCCAGCGGCCCGCGGACGTGTGCCCAAACGAGCTTGCCGTCCGCGCTGACGGCTGCCGAGCCGCTGTCCGCGTAGAAGTGGTCCTCGTCGTCCCGCGTACTCGTCGAACGACGCATGCAGCAAAGGACAGCCGCCCCAGCAGCCGTGCCGCACTTCCCACCACGTCGCACCGGTCGCCTCCACCGACCGCACTGCGTGCACGCCAGCGTCAGGCTCGTCAACATCGAGCACCACCACCTCAACGTCGCCGCGCTGCACCACGAGCGTGCGGTTCGGCCAGCACAGCACCCGCGGAGCCCCCGCTGACGCTGGGTCCAGCGGAGCAGTGGTGGTGGCGATGAGGCGAGCGGCAATGGTCACGGTTTCTTCCAGCCACAAACGACGGACGACGCGGAGGGCCTGACAGCCCAACCCTATGGGCAACACCAACCCCACCGAGCGGACCCCGTGACGCGTCGCTGAGGTCGCCTCCGGCAGACCGACATCACGCTTTCAAGTTCAATACCTGCGAAGTCGCCAGATCAAGCAGACCATCCCCGAACCGAAGGACCAGCGGCCCAACCGCACAAGGCGTGGAAGCAAGGGTGGCTGGCCCCCGGTTTCGACATTGAGATCTACAAACGCCGCAACGAGGTCGAGCGAACGATCAACCGGCTCAAGAATTCCCGTGCCATCGTCACCCGCTATGCCAAAAGGGCCTACGTCTTCCACGGCACCGTCACCGTCGCCGGACTTCGGCCCTGGCTCTGCCGTGATATGCGCCCTGCACCTGATTGCGCCCGGAACTGTGAGTGGGCTGATCACCCCTATCGTCCCGCCGAAGCCCGGCCGGACGAGGTCGACTAGCAGAGCGCGAGATCTGGCGCATGGAATGGACTCATGGGCACAGCCTCCCTTTCCCGGCACTCAGGTCCCGATTCGGTCGCTTCCCCGCCGCCCCACGAAAAGAGCAGCCGTCGACGACAGGAGCCGTGTGAGACCTCCTGAGACTTGCCACTGCGTCAATGGACATGACAGCAAGCATCGGAATGACCGCCTACCGCCGTCCGACGCGCCGGCAGCATAGCCCGGAAACACCGGTTACCCAAACCGGTGTTTCCGGAGACGATTGATGCACCACCGGAGCGCCTGAGCACGACCACACATCGAAGCACCGGCGACCGAAACTCGCCACTACCTGGCGACAATCCGCCGCACGTTCTCCGAACTTTTATCCGTGTCTGGACTCTTCCGTACATCCGTCTAGCGTTCCGTACTCCCCGGAGAATAGCCACACTTGCCCAACGAACCAATAGCAACCATTACCAACGTCGCATCGCATAGCGAGAAGGAGTTTACAGCTGACCCTGCTGCTGCACAGCAGCATGCCGTCTCACCGGACAGTCGAGCGCCTCTCCTCACCAGCGCCTGGCATTCGACCAGTGACCTCGCTGCGTACTTGAGAATCGACGCCTCAACCCTGCGCCGCTGGCGCACCGCCCAGCCTCCCCAGGGGCCGCCATTCGTTTCGGTCTCGGAGCGCGTCGTCATTTACAGCGCCCTTGACATCGAAGAATGGCTGCGCGACCGACGTACGGTCCCGACCGAGGGGCTTAATGGCCGATAAGACCAACGTTCCTGCCGGTGTTCGGCTCTCGACCGACATCGAGTACCGACCTGACCGCCCGACGCCGTATCGGGCGCGTGTCCGCTGGACCGATCCGACCAGCAAGCGCCGCCAATCACTGTCCGAGGGAAAGGACAGCGAAGACGAGGCTCAGGAATGGCTCCAGGCCATCATCGAGGCCGCAGAGGCCGGCCTGAGTCCGTCGCTGGCCACCATGAAGCTCGCCGAATACGGCGAAGCAAACATGGCCCTCGCCCTGCGCGGCCTGGAGTTGAAAACGCTGGACCCGTACTTGTCGGGGTGGCGGATGCGTGTCGTTCCCGCCCTGGGCCACCTCCCGGTGCGGATGATCACCAATGGCGTCGTCGACCGCACCGTGCAGAACTGGATAGTGGATCTGGACCGTGCGGCGCCAGACCACACCCGCTCCCGGCGGACTGACCGACAAGGGCACCAAGGGAAAGCGGGCCCGCAAGGTCCCCATCGTCGAGGAGATCCGTCCCCTCGTCGCTCAGCGCGTCCTGTCCGCCGGACCCAATCCCGATGCCCGCCTGTTCACCGGCCCGCGCGGCGGACGCATCTCCACCGCCGTCCTGCGCGACGCCACACACTGGGACGACGTGGTCACCAACCTCGGCTACGAGCACCTGCGCCGCCACGATCTCCGGCACACCGGCCTGACCTGGTTCGCCGACGCCGGAGTCCAAGTACACGTCCTGCGACGCATCGCCGGCCACGGATCGCTGACCACCACCCAGCGCTACCTGCACCCCGACGTACACAAGATCACGGCCGCCGGGGCGGCGCGCTGCGCACACCTCAGCGCGCTGCGCGCACCTCGTTCCCTGCCGAGCCCGATCGTCATGACCCGCTGAATCCGATCAAGTACGCCGGTCCCCAACTGGTCCCCAAGAATGACCAAGGGCCGGTTTCGGATTTCTCCGAAACCGGCCCTGAGCTGCGACTCTCACGAGTCGGGACGACAGGATTTGAACCTGCGACCCCTTGACCCCCAGTCAAGTGCGCTACCAAGCTGCGCCACGTCCCGATGCGATCTCGGCGGAGTGTTCCGCGTGATCACGCAGGTCAACCCTACCGCACCCGCACTGGTGCCCGTACCGGCGTGTCACTTGATGAGTGCGTTGGCGATGACCACGACGAAGCCGAGCAAGGCGTCCGCGAGGCCGATGAGGATCGCGGCCGGCCAGCTGCGGGCGGCCCAGCGGGCGGTGATCAGGCCGAGGGTGAAGAGGATGGCGATGTTGAGGTAGAGCGCGGGGTACTCGACCTCGCCCGGCGGCCACCACCCCCACCCCGCGCCGGCCAGCAGGAACACGGTCGGCAGTACGGCCGCCACGAGCGGCCACTCGTCGCGCAGGGCGCGCAGCACCTCGCCGCGGCGCCGGGGGCCGCGCTCGGCGACGTGGTGGGCGTAGCCGTGGGCGAGGGCCGAGGCGAACGCGGTGACCAGCACCCACAGGGCGTCGTAGCGGCGGCTGGCCGCGGAGCCGTGCCCGTGCTGGGTGAGCGCGGCGACCAGGGAGCTGGCCAGGACGGCGCCGTACACCCCGCCGAACAGGACCGACTCACGGGTGTCGCGCCGCCGCCGGGGTGCGCCGGTCTGCGCCGTCGGGTCAGCAGCCATGCCTCCCACGATCACCCGGAGCCCGAGCCCCCGCACGCCGGTGTGCACCGGTCGGGGGCGTGCACCAGGGTTGACACCCGGCATTTGTCCGCACAAAGGTGGGCCCGGCAGATGTGGATCTGGTCCGGAGAAGGGCTGTCATGGTGGATGCGCTGGGTGTCGCCGTCGTCGGTTTCGGCTGGATGGGCCGGGTGCACACCCAGGCGTACGCCCGCCTCCCGCACCACTACCCCCGGCTCCCCCTGCGCCCCGAGCTGGTGACCGTCGCCGAGGAGGTTCCGGGGCGGGCGGAGGAGGCGGCCGAGCAGTACGGTTTCGCCACCGCCACCCGCGACTGGCGCGAGGTCGCCGCCGACCCCCGCGTGCACGCCGTCAGCATCACCGCGCCGAACTTCCTGCACCGCGAGATCGGCGTGGCCATGGCGGAGGCGGGCAAGCACATCTGGATCGAGAAGCCGGTCGGGCTGAGCGGCGCGGACGCCCGCGCGGTCGCGGACGCGGTCGCCCAGACGGGCGTCCAGGGCGCGGTCGGCTTCAACTACCGCAACGCGCCCGCCGTGGAGGCCGCCCGCGAGCTGATCGCCTCGGGCGGGATCGGCCGTGTCACCCACGCCCGCGTCCGGCTGTTCAGCGACTACGCGGCCCACCCGGACGGTGCCCTGACCTGGCGGTACGAGCGGGACCGGGGCGGCAGCGGGGTGCTGGGCGACCTGGCCTCGCACGGCGCCGATCTCGCCCACTTCCTGCTCGGGGACATCGCGTCGCTGGCCGCCGACACGGCGGTGTTCGTCCCGGAGCGCTCCCGGCCCACCGGCGCCACCGCCGGGCACACCCTCGCGGCGGGCGGCGAGCGCGGCCCGGTCGAGAACGAGGACTACGTCAGCTGCCTGCTGCGCTTCGCCTCCGGCGCCCGTGGCGTGCTGGAGGCGTGCCGGGTCTCGGTCGGCGAGCAGAACAACTACGGCTTCGAGGTGCACGGCACCGAGGGCGCGGTGTTCTGGGACTTCCGCCGGCTGAACGAACTCCGCGTCAGCCGGGGCGGCACGTACCAGGACCAGCCGGTGAGCACGGTGTACGTCGGTCCGGGCGACGGCGAGTTCGCCGCGTTCCAGCCCGGCGCGGCCAACGCGATGGGCTACGACGACCTGAAGGTCATCGAGGCGTACCGGTTCCTGCGCTCGATCGCGGAGGGCAAGCCGTACGGCGCCACGCTCGCGGACGCGGTGCGCGCGGCCGGTGTGCTGGACGCGATGGCGGTGTCGGCCGAGGGACGGGGGTGGGTCGACCTGCCGGTGAGCTGAAGCGCGGGCCCCTGTCACAGCACGAGCGAGGAGCACTTGAGCACATGCGTATCGGAATTCTCGGCCTCGGCCGCATCGGCGCCTTCCACGCCGAGACCCTGTCCGCGCTGGACGCCATCACTTCCCTCGTCGTCGCCGACCCGGTAGCGGACGCGGCGAAGGCGGCCGCCGAGCGGTACGGGGCCCAGGTCGCGGACTCACCGGAGGCACTGCTCGCGGCCGGGGTGGACGGGCTGGTGATCGCGGCCGCCACCGACGCGCACCCGGAGCTGATCCGGGCCGGGGTCGCGGCGGGCGTGCCGGTGTTCTGCGAGAAGCCGGTGGCCCGCACGATCGCGGAGGGCGTGGCCGTGCTGGAGGCCGTGCGGGACAGCGGGGTGCCGATCCAGATCGGCTTCAACCGCCGCTTCGACGCGGGCTTCATGGCCGCGCGGGCCGCCGTCCGCTCCGGCGAGCTGGGCAAGCTGCAC
This sequence comes from Streptomyces sp. NPDC085596, assembly GCF_044541565.1. Classification (NCBI taxonomy): domain Bacteria; kingdom Bacillati; phylum Actinomycetota; class Actinomycetes; order Kitasatosporales; family Streptomycetaceae; genus Streptomyces; species Streptomyces sp. NPDC085596. The sequence goes on from NZ_JBITTC010000002.1 coordinate 104,961, forward strand.
ACCGTGCGCTCCACCACCCTGGACCCGGCGCCGCCGCCCGCCGCGTACGTCGCAGCCTCCGGCGGCATCTTCCGGGACTGCTCGGTGCACGACTTCGACATGATCCGCTGGGTGACCGGCCGCGAGGTGACCGAGGTGTACGCGGTCGGCGGCAACCGGGGTGCGGCGTACATCGGGCAGGCGGGCGACGCGGACACCACGGGGGCGATCCTCACGCTGGACGACGGCACGATCGCGGTGGTGTCCAACTCCCGCCACAACGCGCGGGGTCACGACGTACGCATGGAGCTGCTCGGGTTCGAGGACTCCCTCGCGGTCGGCCTGGACGACCGGCTGCCGATCCGCTCGGCCGAGCCTGGAGTCACCTTCCCCTCGGGCACCCCGCACGACTTCTTCATGGACCGCTTCACCGACGCCTACCGTGCCGAACTCACCGCGTTCGCCGAGGTGGTGAGCGGTGCCCGGCCCTCCCCCTGCACGGTCGAGGAGGCGCTGGAGGCGGGCTGGATCGCGGAGGCGTGCACCCGCTCGCTGCGCGAACACCGGCCGGTGACACTGGCGGAGGTCCGCACCGGCTGAGGGCGCCCGCAACGCCGTCCGCGAGCGGGGTCGGAATGCGCGGCTCCGGCCACGCCCGGGCGGCGGTGTACTCAGCGGTCGACGGCCGGCACCATGTCCAGCCCCGTCTCCCGCATGATCCGGGCCACCGTGTCCACCAGAGCGCTGCTCGCGTCGATGACGGTCTCGATCTTGCTGGGGAGCAGGTCCCGCTCCCGGTACCAGTCGCGCAGGTGGTCGTCGGTGACGTGGGACAGGTAGGTCGCGTCGCCCTTCGTCACATGCCGAGCCAGCGTCTCCTGCAGCGGCACGTCCAGGTAGTAGCAGCGGGAGACGCCCCGGTGCTCGCGCACCAGGTCCTCCAGCATCGCGGCGTACCGGTCGGCGTACAGGATGCCCTCGACGACCGTGTGGAACCCGGCGTCCAGCGCGTAGCGGGCCGTCATGCCGATCAGGCCGATGTTGGCCGCGCCGGGGCGGTCATGTTCGCGGAGTACATCGCGGCGGAGGTTGTCCTGCCCCACGATGGCGAGGTTGCGGCCGAACCGTTCGCGCAGCCCGGCCGCGGTCGAGGACTTCCCCGAGGCGCTGTTGCCCCGCAGGACGATCAGCCGGGTCTCTTCGGTTCCCACCGTCACGACGGGCAGGATAGCGATGTCACCGTGACGGCTCAGGGTGCGGTCATTCGGCCCTCAGGTCCGGCTCGTCCGGCAGCCCCGCCACATCCACCCCTCGCACCTGCGCCAACTCGTGCTTGAGTGCCGTGAGTTCCGTGCCGCCCGCCATGTGGTCGGTGAGGTCCTCCAGGGTGATGTCGCCGCGTGCCGCGCTGAGTTCGAGGGTGCCGAGGCGGAGGACGGTGAAGTGGTCGCCGACCATGTAGGCGTGGTGGGGGTTGTGGGTGATGAAGATGACGCCGAGACCCCGGTCACGGGCGGCGGCGATGTACTTGAGGACCACCCCGGACTGCTTGACGCCGAGCGCGGCGGTCGGCTCGTCCAGGATCAGCACGCGGGCGCCGAAGTGGACGGCGCGGGCGATGGCCACGCACTGGCGCTGGCCGCCGGAGAGGGTACCGATGGGCTGTTCCAGGTCGTCCAGGACGATGCCCATCTCGCGTAGTTCGCGGTCGGCGGTCTCCTTCATGCGGGCGATGTCCAGGCGACGCAACGGCCAGGGGCCCTTGGTGAGTTCGGAGCCGAGGAAGAAGTTCCGCCACACCGGCATGAGCGGGATGGTGGCGAGGTCCTGGTAGACGGCCGCGATGCCCTTGGCCAGGGCGTCGCGCGGGCTGTCGAAGCTCACCGGCTCGCCGTCCACGAGGAATTCGCCCTCGGTGTGCCGGTGCAGGCCCGAAATGATTTTGATCAGGGTGGACTTGCCCGCGCCGTTGTCGCCGAGGACGCAGGTGACCCGTCCGGCGTGGACGGTCAGGTCGACGCCGTGCAGGGCGCGTACATTGCCGTACGACTTGCCCGCGTCGCGCAACTCCACCAGTGGAGCGGTGTCTTGGCCGGTCATCGCATTCACCTCCGGGTCGCCGTGCGCTGGACCCACAGATTGATCAGGACGGCGCCGAGCAGCATCACACCGAGGAACGCCTTGAACCAGTCGGGGTTCCAGCCCGCGAAGACGATGCCCTGGTTGACCATGCCGAACATGAACGCGCCGAAGACCGGCCCGATCGCGGAGCCCGAGCCGCCGGTCAGCAGACAGCCGCCGATCACCGCGGCCGCGATGTAGATCAGCTCCTGGCCCACGCCCTCACCGGACTGCACGGTGTTGAACGCGAACAGGTTGTGCATGCCGACGAACCACGCGCCGAAGCTCACCAGCATGAACAGCGTGATCTTGGTGAAGTCCACCCGGACGCCGACCGCACGGGCGCTCTCCTTGCTTCCGCCGGCCGCGAAGATCCAGTTGCCGTACTTGGTGCGCAGCAGCACCCAGGTGGCGAGCGCGGCGAAGACCAGCCAGTAGAAGACGGTGATCTTCACCTGGACTCCCCCGATGTCGACCGAGGACGCGAAGACCGCCTTGGCCTGGGCGAAGCCGTCCATGTCGCTGATGTCGTCGGTGGCGACGTTGCCGGTGACCAGCTTGGTCACGGCGAGGTTGACGCCCTGGAGGATCAGGAAGGTGCCGAGGGTGACCAGGAAGCTGGGCAGCCCGGTGCGCACCACCATCCAGCCGTTGAAGGCGCCGATGGCCAGGGAGAGGACGAGGGAGACGAGGACGCCGGTCCAGACGTTCACCGTGAGCTGGTAGCTGAGCATGCTCGCGGTGAGCGCGGAGGTGATGACGGCGACGCCGGAGGACAGGTCGAACTCCCCGCCGATCATCAGCAGGGCGACCGGCAGCGCCATGAGCCCGATGGTGGAGCACTGGTAGAGCACGGTGGCCATCGAGTCGCCCTGGCGCAGCGAGGGGGCCGCGATCAGGAAGAAGACCAGGACGGCCACCGCCCCCAGGAACACGCCCACTTCGGGCCGGGCCAGCAGCCGCAGCGCGAGCGGGCGCCCGGCGGTGCGCCCGGCGGCCGGCGCCGGACCGGGAACCGGTGGCGGGGAGGCCGCCGGTTCGGTCTGCTGGGCGGTACTCATCAGCGGGTGCCCTTCGCCGCGAACTCGGCGACCCGGTCGACGTTGGACTTGTCCACGAAGGCCGGACCCGTGAGCACCGGCTGCTCGCCGCCGCCGCTGTAGTTGCCGTTGTTCTTGTACAGCCACAGCGAGTCGATGGCCAAGTAGCCCTGGAGGTAGGGCTGCTGGTCCACCGCGAACTCGATGGTGCCCTTCTTGACGGCGCCCGTGAGGTCCTTGTTGAGGTCGAAGGTGGCGACCTTGGCCTTGCCGCCCGCGTCGGCGACGGACTGCACGGCGGTCAGCGCGAAGGGGGCGCCGAGGGTGACGACGTGGTCGAGGGAGCTGTCCTGCTTCAGCTTGGCGGTGATGGTGGACTGCACGGACGGCCGGTCGGTGCCGTTGACGTACAGCGTCTCGGTCTTGCCGGAGAAGGTCTTCTTCACGCCGTCGCAGCGCTGGGTGAGGCCGACGTTGCCCTGCTCGTGGATCACACACACGATCTTCTTGGCGCCGACCTCGTTCAGCTTCTTGCCGAGCGCCTCGCCCGCGACGCTCTCGTCCTGCCCGAAGAACTGGAGCAGTCCGAGCTTCTTCCAGTCGCTGAGCCCGGAGTTGAGGCCGACCACGGGTATCTTCGCCGCGTTCGCCTTTCCGATGACGTCCTTCAGGGCGTCGGGCTTGGCCAGGGTGACCGCGATGCCGTCCACCTTCTGGTCGACGGCGTTCTGCACCAGGTTGGCCTGGGTGCCCGCGTTGGGGTCGGCGGAGTAGACGAGCTTGATGTTGTCCTTGGCTGCGGCGGCTTCGGCGCCCTTGCGGACGATGTCCCAGAAGGTGTCGCCGGGCGACTGGTGGGTGACCAGCGCGACCGTCATCCGGGGGGTGTCGGCCTTGCCGGCCGGCGCCCCCGATCCTCCCTCCGTCGCCTTCTTCCCGCCGGAACCGCTGGAGCAGCCGGCGAGGGTGAGGGCTGCCGCGGCGGCCACTGCCACGACGGGAGCCAGTCGGCGCGAGCGCGAGCGAGAAGAGCGGTCCATCGTTCCTGCACCTCACTGTGCTGGGGAGGGTGAGCGCTGTTGCGTCGGGACGGGATACAAGTCCCTGTGCCGTCCGCTGTCAATGTTTTGTCCAGACATGCCGACTGGGGCAGGTCAGGATGTAAGCACAAAGGGGTATTTCCCGGTCAGCCGGTGATCGGGGCGAGTCCGGCGAGCACGCGGGCCGCCGGAGCCGGGTCGACCAGCCATTTCAGATGGCTGCCCGCGAGGGTGCGTACGTCGTAGGGGTTGTCCGGGGTCAGCTCGTCGCCCTCGCGGATGAGCCGGTCCTGGAGGGCGAGCGGCATGCTCACGTCGTCGGCGAGGCGTACGTAGGTCTTCGGGACCCGGCCCCAGGTGTCGGCCCGGGCGCGGTCGGCCGCACCGCCCGCGTCGAGGTTCTCGTCGGGCTGGAAGGTGTTGAGGAAGACGAGGAACTCGTCGTCGGTGCCGTCCGCGAGGAAGGCGTCCTTGAGCGCGGCGAGGGCTGCCGGGTCGGCGGTGCGGAAATTGACGCGGAGCAGGCCCAGCTCGGCCGGGTTCCCGGCCAGGGCGAGGGTGAGCGAGGCGGGGTCGACCGTGGCCATCTCCGGCTCGGCGTAGTACTGACCGGCTTCCAGTTCGACCGGGGCCCAGGCCGAGACGTACACCAGCCGGTCGATCAGGTCCGGCCGCGCGTTGGCGGCGGCGGTGGCCGTGATGCCGCCCCGGCTGTGCGAGACGAGGATGACGGGGCCGTTCGCCTTGGCCCGCTCCAGCACCCCGATCAGGTGGGCGGTGTTGTCGGCGAGCGTGACGCCCTTGATCGCGCCGGGCGCGGTGGCGAGCCCCTCGGGGTCCTGCGGTGCCTGGTAGGCGTGCGGGTAGGTCGCTCCGAAGCCGTGGCCGGGCAGGTCGACGGCGACCGAGCGGTGCCCGAGCAGTCCCAGCTCGGCCTGGAGCGGGGCGAAGGAGAAGGAGTTGGCGAAGGCGCCATGTACCAGTACGAACGTCGGCTGCACTCGCTGCTCACTCCCTGTCCACGCGGCTCGTCGTCGGTGGGTCACGGTACGCAGCCGAAGATCACCCGGGCCAGCGGTAGGAGGCGATCCGCTTGTGCAGTTAGCAGGTACGACGAAGCCCGGCGGCCCCTTCCAGGACCGCCGGGCTCCTTCGTGCTCAGGCTTCGGAGCGGCGCCGCCGTCCGGCCATCACGGCGTAGACGAGGATGCCGACGAACAGGAACAGCACGCCCTGGTAGACCGCCGCGTAGCCCGCGCCCGCGACCAGCCAGATGGAGAAGCCCGCGGCGACGGCGGCGATCACCGCGTCACGCACCAGCCGCCGTCCGTCGACCGCGTCGCGGCGGCCGGAGGCGAGGTGGTGGAGCTGCGCGGCCGTGGCCAGCAGGTAGGGGACGGTCGCCGTGAAGGTGGTGACCAGTACCAGGACCTCGAAGACGTGCGCCGAGCCCGCCATGAAGTTGTAGACGGTGAGCAGTGAGGAGAGGACGACCGTGACGCCGACGCCCACGGTCGGCACCCCGCGCCGGCGCCGGGTGAAGGCGGCCGGGAAGAGCCCGTCGCGCGCGGCGGCGTACGGGGTCTGCGCGCTGAGCAGGGTCCAGCCGTTCAGGCAGCCGGTCATCGAGACCAGCGCGGCGAGCGCCACGGCCCAGCCGCCCCAGGTGCCGCCGAACATCGAGTTCACGGCGTCGGAGAACGGCGCGGTCGACTTCACCAGGCTGCTGTGGGAGACGGTGCCGAAGACGGAGACCGTGCCGAGGAGGTAGACGACGGCGGCGCCCACGGTGCCGATCACGGTGGCCCGGCCGACGTTGCGGCGGGCGTCGCGGACCTCGCCGGCGCTGACGGCGGCGGACTCCACGCCGAGGTAGGAGTAGAGCAGCAGGGCGGCGGAGGCGGAGACGGCACCGACCGCGCTGCCCCCGCCCGCGTTGAACGGGCCCAGCTTGGAGGGGTCGAAGAAGAACAGTCCGCCGACCGCCACGAGCAGCAGCGGTACGAACTTCAGCACGGTGGAGACCAGCTGCACGGCGCCGATCCAGCGGGTGCCCGCGAAGTTGGCGAGGGCCGGGAGCCACTGGATGACCAGGGCGGCCAGGCACGCGGTCCAGCGGTGGTGGCTGACCGGGATCAGTACGTCGAGGTAGCCCACGGCGGCGACGGCGAGCGCGGCGTTGGACACCCAGGTGGTGATCCAGTACGCCCAGGCCGCGAGGAACCCGGCGAAGTCGCCGAACGCCTCGCGGGCGTAGACGTACGGGCCGCCGGTGCGCGGGTCGCGCTGGGCGAGCCGGCCGAAGACCAGGGCGAGCGCGATGGCGCCGACCGTGAGGACGCCGAGGGCGACCAGGCTGACCGTGCCGTAGGGGGCGACGGAGGCGGGGAGCAGGAAGATGCCTCCGCCGATGATGTTGCCCATGACCAGGGCGGTGGCGACGGGCAGCCCGAAGCGGCGGGCGTGCTTGTTCGCGTTGCCGCCCGGCTCCTCGGCCGGGGCGCCGAGGGGGCCCGTCGCCGGAGCCGGCGGCGGGGCGGTCCCGGTGACCTGCATGGGTGGGGGTTACCTCTCGCGGAACTGGCCGTGACCGGCACAGAGGGGGACGGGCGGTGACCTGGCTCACGGAAAGGGCCAGGTGAGCGGCCCTCCCGGAGCACCGGGCCGGTCCCTATGGTCGGTGATGCCCCGAGTCGCCGCCAAATCGCCGCTTCTTGTCCCGTCCCGTCCACGTGATCACGCAAAAACCGCGCTTACGGGGCCTTGACACCGACAGATATTCACCCTCTCCTTAGCCCTCCCCTTCGAACCCGCGTCCGGGATCAGGTCGCCGTCGCCGCGGCCGCGGCCCGGCCCGCCTGGCGTCCGGAGAAGAGACAGCCGCCGAGGAAGGTGCCCTCCAGCGAGCGGTAGCCGTGCACTCCCCCGCCGCCGAAGCCCGCGACCTCCCCAGCCGCGTACAGCCCCGGAACCGGCTGGCCGGTGGCGTTCAGCACGCGTCCGGCGAGGTCGGTCTGGAGGCCGCCGAGGGTCTTGCGGGTGAGGACGTTGAGGCGTACGGCGATCAGCGGGCCGGCGGCGGGGTCGAGGATCTTGTGCGCGGGGGCGGTCCGGCTCAGCGAGTCCCCGATGTAGGCGAGGGCGTTGCGGATGCCCATGACCTGCACGTCCTTGGTGTACGGGTTGTCCATCTCCCGGTCGCGGGCCTCGATCTGCCGCTTCAGCCGGGCCAGGTCGATCAGGTTGTCGCCGGTCAGCTTGTTCATCCCGGCGACGAGTTCGGACAGCGACGAGGCGACCACGAAGTCGGCGCCGTTCTTCTTGAACTTCTCGATCGGCTCGGGCGTCTGCCAGATCCGGGACAGCAGCTGCCAGACGTTCTTGTTGGTGAGGTCCGGGTTCTGCTCCGAGCCGGAGAGCGCGAACTCCTTGGCGATGATCTTCTGTGTGGTCACGAACCACGAGTAGTCGTAGCCGGACGCGGTGATCGAGCCGAGGGTGTGCAGGGTGTCGTAGCCGGGGATGTCGGGGGTGCCGAAGCGCTTGCCGGTGGCGTCGAACCACATGGAGGACGGGCCGGGCAGGATGCGGATGCCGTGGCCGGGCCAGATCGGGTCGTAGTTGCGCAGTCCCTCGGTGTAGTGCCACATCCGGTCGGGGTTGACGATGCGGCCGCCCGCCCGCTCGGTGATGGCGAGCATCCGCCCGTCGACGTGCGCGGGCACCCCGGTGACCATGGTCTTGGGCGGCGTCCCGAGCCGGGCGGGCCAGTTCTGGCGTACGAGGTCGTGGTTGGCGCCGATACCGCCGGAGGTGACGACCACGACCGGCGCGCGCAGCTCGAACTCGCCGATCACGGTACGGGAGCTGGGCTTGCCGCGTGCGGCACCGCTGGGTTCGAGGACGGCACCGCGTACGCCGGTCACGACACCTCCGGTGGTGACGATGCCGTCGACCCGGTGCCGGAATCTGAAGGAGACCTTCCCGGCCGCCACCGCCGCCCGCACCTTCTTCTCGAAGGGCTCGACCACGGCGGGTCCGGTGCCCCAGGTGACATGGAAGCGCGGCACCGAGTTGCCGTGTCCGTCCGCGAGGCCCCCGCCGCGCTCGGCCCAGCCCACGATCGGGAACCACTGCACGCCCAGCCCGGCGAGCCAGGACCGCTTCTCGCCGGACGCGAAGTCGACGTACGCCTCAGCCCACTTGTACGCCCAGTGGTCCTGCCCCGCGGGGTCGTCCACGCCCCGGTCGAACCCGGCGCTGCCCAGCCAGTCCTGCCAGGCGAGGTCGCGGGTGTCCTTGACTCCCATCAGCCGCTGTTCGTCGGAGTTGACGAAGAACAGCCCGCCGAACGACCAGAACGCCTGCCCGCCGAGACTGGCCTCCGGCTCCTGGTCCAGCAGCAGCACCTTGCGGCCCGCGGCGGCGAGTTCGGCCGTGGCGACCAGTCCCGCGAGGCCGTGCCCGACGACGATCGCGTCCGCGTCCTGCGACTCCCCGGCGAACGCCGGGACGGCATGGGCGGCCAGCGCGGCCCCGGCGAGCATCCCACCGGTGACGGTGAGAGCGCGGCGACGGGTGATCCCTGTGGGAGCGATGGGGTTGTCCATGGCTGCCTTTCGTCAAAGGGGTACCGGCGGTGCGGGGTGACGAACGAAGGCTGCCGAGGCAGGAAGGACGTGCTGACGGTCGCCGTCGGCAGGTGTTACCGACGGTAGCCCAGGGGGTGCGGGGCGACCAGAGTCGTGCGTCAACTCTGTTGCCGTGTAGGCGAGTTACTGCCTGCGAGGCGGGGTGAAGGTATACAGATCGAGGATGTCCGGCAGCGGGGCGATGCCCGGCCCGCCGTCCCGCACCCAGCCGAGGACGTCCTCGGTGGCGTCCGCGTCGTTGACGAGGCCGAGCCAGACCGGGCGGCCCCCGGCCGCGCGTCCGGCGGCGGAGGGCTGGACGACGATCACATTGGCCTGGTCGCACACGTCGAGACAGTCGGAGATCCGTACGGGCGCGCCCTCGGCGAGCCGGGCGGCCTGCGCGGCATGGTCGACCCCGGTCACCTTGGGGCTTCCGCAGCAGCAGTCCCGGCAAACCACGATCCGACAGGGCACGGGGGCGGGTCGTATCTCGGGCATGCGGTGATCGTCGCATCCGACCTGGCAGAACGTCAGTACCACCCTGGAACGATGATGGACCGCACCCCCGGCCCCGCCTATGCTTCTACACACATGTAGAAGCAGGAACCGAGAAAGCCCGTACGACAAGGGACACTTGGGGGCCGGGCAGCGGTACGGCTCCCCGGCCGAGGCGCGTGCCGTCACCCAGATCGGCGGCGCGGACGGCGACTTGGACAACGACCTGCCGCCGCACGAGTTCGATCTCTGAGACACCGGGGCGGCCGCCCTACAGCGGGGTGGCCGCCTTCAGCACGAGGAACAGCGTCACCGCCGAATTGGCCGAGGACAGCGCCGACATCATCGTGCCGGCCGCCGCCGTCCACGCCGCCACTCCCACGGCCGTGAACAGCGAGGGCCATACGTGGACGGCGGGCGCGGGCCCCAACAGCGCGGCCCCGCGGCGCGGTACGGGGCCCGGGGCCGCGAACCCGGCCAGTACGGGGTTCGCGCGCGGGACCAGCGCCGCGTTGCCGATGGCCCGGGCCACCGTCTGCCGATTGCGCACCACCCCGGCCGCCTCCTCGTCGGCCCACCGCTCCACGGTGTACGACACGGCCGTACGCAGCGGGCGCAGGAACGGGTTGGCCCGCGCGGCCAGTTGGACCAGCAGCAGGCCGCCCGCGCCGATCGGCCATGCCGTCAGGGGGAGCACCAGCGGCAGGAGGACGAACACGCCCATGGGTCTCTCAGCCTTCTCCGTCCGGGCCCAGCTCGCCCAGCAGGTGCCGCAGGAGACGTTCGTCGTCCGGTGCGAGGGAGGTGACGAAGCGGGACAGCACCGCCTCGCGGTCGCTCTCGCCGTCGAGCACCTTGCGCATCCGGTGCGCGGCGAGGCCCGCCTGGTCCGAGACCGGGGTCCACACGAAGGAGCGGCCGGCGCGTTCGCGGGTGACGGCGCCCTTGGCGAGGAGGCGGGTGAGGATGGTGATGACGGTGGTGTAGGCGAGGTCGCCGCCGAGGTGTTCCTGCACCCAGCCGGCGGACGCGGGCGTACGGGCCTCGCGCAGGGCGGAGAGCACCAGCCCCTCCAACTCGCCCTGGCCCCGTCGCCGGGTACGCCGCTGGTCGTTCACGGCCTCTCCTCTCCGCCGTGCGTGGATCGCAGGCCGCCGGCGGGTCAGCTCCGTTCGTCGCGGGGCAGGACGGTGCCCTCGATGACGGTTCCGGAGGCGGGCGGGGCGTCCTGGGTGCGCAGGGCGCGGGCCTCGCTCTTGAAGATGCGGGTGGCCTGACCGGCCGAGCGGACGAGTCCGGGCAGCTTCCGTACGCCGAGGAGGGCGATCAACACGATGAGGAGCAGGGCGACTTCACTCAGGCCGAACATCGGATGCGGTTCCTCCAGCGGGGTGGTGACCGGGACCGGTCGGCCCCGCCCACCATCATTGTCTACATTGCTGTAGAAGTCTCGCGCAGAGGCAGCGCGGGAACAGAAGCAGGGCCCGGCGGCCGCTCCCCCACACTCCCTCAGTGCCCCGAGCCATGCCCGCCGTAGTGACCGCTGATCTGGTCCCGGTACGCCGGGTCGCCCAGATGCTTGTCCTTGTCGAACTCGGGCGCGTCCTTGATCTGCTCCTTGGTCCGCGCCACGTGCACCGTCCGCTCCTCGTGGTCGATCCCCGTGATCGTCCCGGCGGGCAGCAGCACCTCCTTGCCGAAGATCCACACCCCGGTGTCCACGACGATGTACTGCTCCCCCACGTCGTTCGAGTGCTTGTCCACCTTGCCGATGTGCCCGTCGAGCGCCTCGACCTTGTACCCGCTCAGATCAGCGTCCGGCGTGTGCCCGGCGGTCGGGCCATAGCTCCAGATGTTCTCGGCGGTCATAGACGACACCTCCATACTCCAGCCCCAGGAGGTGGATGCGGTCCACATCCGTCTCCCACCAGGGGCTCTACGGGCGGGTGTCCTGCCTGGGAGCGACCAAACCCGACGTCCCTCTTGGGTGTGGTAATCGGCCTAGGGCTCCTCGCGAATCCGCTCGCGTGGCCTCAGCACGGTGAGCCGCTCGGGGGCCAGCGAGGTCCACTGCCCCGTCCCGAACTCCGGCCGAAGCACCCACGTGGCACCGCCGCGCACATCCGTGACGATGCCGCGCCGGCCGGCGTCCTCGTCATGGACCAGATCACCGACCCAGGCCGTACCCTCGCCGCTGCTCACCGTCGCGCCTCCAGCTCGGCCCACACGATCTTTCCCCAATGCCGCTCATCAACGCCCCAACGCGCGGCCAAGGCGGCCACGAGCAGCAGTCCGCGCCCTTCTTCCTCGTCCAACCCCGGTAAGCACGAGACAGGTTGGATGTGGGACAGATCGGCGACAGCGATCCGGACCGCTCGCGGGGCGGTGCGCTCGACGATCACCCGGACGCTCGCCCGACGAGCGTGCCGCACGGCGTTCGACACCAGCTCGGTGACGATCAGGACACCGTCTTCGGCCAGCTCGTCCAGTGCCCAGACCGCCAGCGCTGCCCGCACCAGGCGTCTCGCCACGGCCGCGCTCTCCGGTTGGCGCGGCAGAGTCTCGCTGTAGCCCGGAAAGCCCGTGGAGCGGGCCCGCGTCGTGGGTTGTGGCATGTCGGCCTGCGCTCTCGGGTCGGCGGGGCCTCGGGCCGCGTGGGCGGCAGGCGAGGCAGTGTGCGTTCATGAAATCGGCACGCCGAGAGTGCTGACAGGGACGTTGCGTCCCGCTTTCGCCACGCTATTCGCGGACTCCCAGGGACTCCGCCAACGAGGCCAGTCCCGGTGGGTGGTTGGGGAGGCTCCACAGGTCCCGGACGATGGCCACGGCCAGGGTGTGGTGCTGCATCCATGTGGGGGCCACCCGGCGCAGCGACTCCAGGGTCTTGACCGCGCCGGCCGCGTCGCCGGTGTCGGTGTGGGCGCGGGCCACGTCCAGCAGGAGCCAGGTGCGCCAGGAGGGTGGGGTGTCCTTGCTCAGCCGCATGCCCTTGGCCAGGGCGAGGGCGTCCTGCGGGTGGCCGTACTGGACGGCGAGGCGGACGCGTTCGATGCGGACCGAGGACGGGCTGAAGACGCTGACCATGCGGTTGTCACCGGCCTCGGGAAGCTTGGAGACCCGCGCGGCCTCCTTTTCCGCCGTCTCCATCATCGCCGCCGCCCGCTCGTAGTCACCGCTTCTGGCGGCCGAGGTGGCGGCACTCATGGTCAGCGCGCCCCACACCTTCAGGCCGTCGGCTGTGTCGGTACGGCCCATGTCGGCGGCGGCGCGGAGAGCGATGCTCAGGGCGTCGGCGAGGCGTCCCTGCCGCTGGTACGTCCAGGCCACGGAGTTGACGATCATCGGGACCAGCAGCGGGTCACCGGACTGCCCGGCGGCGCTTATGGCACGCTCCAGGCTCGTCAGGGCGAGGTCCGTCTTGCCCATCCGTACGGCGACGTGCCCGGCGAGCTGAAGTGCCTTGGCCAGAACGGCGAAACCGGCCCTGCGGTCGTCCTCATCCTCCGAGACCGTCGCCGTGCGCGCGTCCGAGATCAGGTCCGGCAGCGCCTTCATCACCGTGTCGAACTCGGCGGAGTGGTACTGCGTCCAGCCGTCCGCGATCTGCTCACGCAGCCGGCCGAGGGAGAAGTCGGCCGTCGGCGGGGCGGTTTCGGGCCCCCACAGCACCGGCATGACCGCACGCCGCATCGCCACGAAACGCGGTCCGTCGTTCTCTCCGGAGGAGACGGCGGGCGGATCGCCCAGCAGCGTGGTCAGCTCCACACCGAGGCCATTGGCCAGCGCATGCAGCGTGGGAAGACGGGCGGAGTGCTTCCGCCCCTGTTCCAACTGGCGGATCACGTCCACGGACACGTCGGAGCGGTCGGCAAGCTCCTCCTGCGTCAGGGACGCCAGCCGCCGCAAGCGGCGCAGGGTCCGCCCCAGATCATCGTTTGCCACCCAGCCACCGTACGCCGCCGCCCCCGCTGGCAGCCCTCGAGACGGTCCCGGAAAACGCGGTCGCTATGTTGATCCGATCAGACGAGTAGCAAGCGGCAGGAGTGGGCGGATGCAGGGGACGGCGGACCGTATGCCGGCGGCTTCCGCCGCGCCGGGCTGGCTGCGGTACTGGCCGTTGATTCTGCTCGGCGCTGCTGTCCTTCCCGGCGCGGCGGTGTTCCTCGTCGGGCGGTGGGGCGAGGCCCCCGCCGTGCAGGCGTGGCGGACCGTCGCGCTCGCGGTGTTTCTGCAGGCGGTGCCGTTCATGCTGCTCGGTACGGCACTGTCGGGGGCGATCAACGCGTTCGTACCGGCGTCCGTGTTCACCCGGCTGCTGCCGAAGCGGGCCGCGCTGGCCGTGCCCGTGGCGGGGGTCGCCGGGGTGGTGCTGCCGGGGTGTGAGTGTGCGTCGGTGCCGGTGGCCAACAGCCTGATCGGGCGCGGAGCTGAGCCGGCGGCCGCGTTCGCGTTCCTGCTGTCGGCCCCGGCCGTGAACCCGATCGTGCTGACCGCGACCGCCGTGGCCTTCCCCGGTCAGCCCATGATGGTGCCGGCCCGGCTGCTGGCCTCGCTGGTCGTCGCCGCCCTGATGGGCTGGCTCTGGCTGTGGCGGGGCAAGGCGGAGTGGCTGCGGCCGGCCGTACGGCACACCGGGCACCGGCACGGGCACAGCCGCTGGGCGGAGTTCCGGGGCGGCTTCCAGCACGACTTCCTGCATGCGGGCGGGTTCCTGGTGGTGGGCGCGCTGGCGGCGGCCACCTTCAACGTGGCCGTACCGCCCTCCGTGCTCGACGCGTTCACCGGCTCGGCCTGGCTGTCGGTGCCGTTCCTGGCCGGGCTGGCCGTCGTGCTGGCGGTGTGCTCGGAGGCGGACGCGTTCGTGGCGGCCTCGCTGTCCGGGTTCTCGCCGGTGGCACGGCTGACGTTCATGGTGGTCGGCCCGATGGTCGACCTGAAGCTGATCGCCCTGCAGGCGGGGACATTCGGGCGGGCCTTCGCCGTACGGTTCTCCGCCGCGACGGCTCTCGTGGCGGTCGTGTGCAGTGCGGTGATCGGAGGGGTGCTGCTGTGAGACGTCCCGTACAGGCGGCGTTGCTCGTCCTCAGCGGCCTTGCGCTGCTGCGGGGTTCGCTGTTCACCGACCTGTATCTGCGCTACGTCAAGGCGGGCATGCGCCCGCTGCTGATCGCCTCCGGCGCGGTACTGCTGGCGCTCGGGCTGGCGGAGGCGTGGTCGTGGTACCGGCGGAAGCGCGAGGACGGCGACCACCTTCCGCCGCGCGTCACCTGGCTCCTCTTCCTCCCCGTCCTGAGCCTCGCCCTCTGGGCACCACCCGCCCTCGGCGCGTACACGGCGGCACGGGAAGCCCCGAAGTCCACCACCACCCAGCCCCAGGACTTCGACCCCCTCCCCACCACCTCTCCCCTCCCCCTCACCCTGGGCGACTTCACGAACCGCGTACGCGAGGACCACACGAAGGCGATCGGCAGCCGCACCGTACAGATGACGGGCTTCGCGACGCCCGCAGGTAAGGGCGGCGGCTGGTACCTGACCCGTCTGATCATCAACTGCTGCGCGGCGGACGCCCAGTCGGTGAAGGTCCGCGTATACGGCACCCCATCCCCGAAGCCGGACACCTGGGTCACGGTGACGGGCGTCTGGCACCCACACAGCACCCTCGGCACCGCATCAGCCGAAGTAGCCCTGGACGCCCACACCTTGAAGAAGATCCACCGCCCCACAAACGGCTACACGGACGCTCTCCCCCTGGGCTGAGCCACCCAAGCCCCGCCGAGATCAGTTGAGTTGCACAGTCAGCCCCCTCCCTCTTCCTCGTCCTGCTCCCCCGGCGTATCCACCTCCGCCCAGATCGTCTTCCCGCCCCCGCTGTCGTACCGAGTCCCCCAGCGGTCCGCCAGCTGGGAGACGATGAACAAGCCCCGCCCGCCCTCGTCCCCCTCCTGCGCGTGCCGGAGCAGAGGCGCGTTGCCGCCCGTGTCGGAGACCTCGATGGTGAGGGCCTGGTCGAAGATGAGGCGGAGGCGGGCGGGCGGGGAGCCGTGGCGGACGGCGTTGCCGGCGAACTCGCTCACGATGAGCTGGCCGTTGAAGCGGACGTCCTCGTCCAGCCCCCAGTCGCGCAGGTGTTGCTCGCAGCAGGCGCGGGCGGCTTCCGCGGCCTGGGGTCCGTCGGGCAGCGGGAGGGTGACCACGCGTTCGCGGGGGAAGGCCATGACCCGGCAGACCAGTACCTGCGCCTCGATCGCGCGGGGTTGGGAGGTGAGCAGGGCGGCCAGTTCGTCGCACAGGGCACGGGGGTCCACGCCGTCGGAGTCGGGGAGCCGGTCCAGCGCCTGGCGCAGCAGGTCCGGGACGGTGCCGGGGTCGTCGGTGAGTCCGGGGGTGTGCAGGATCAGCAGCGACTCGGGCGGGACGGCGGCGGTAACGGACGGGATCGGCCCGGCCGGACCGCCGAGGTGGGGGCCCTCAGGGGTGGCGATGGTGCCGATGGTGCCGTCGGGGCGGACGAGGACGACCTCGGGCCCGCCCGCCCGCGCGACGGTTACCTCGCACGACAGCGGGTCCCACTCCGCGTAGGTGCACCCGGCACGCAAGGGGCCGGACTCCGTCTGCGCCGCATTCCGGTCGCGCGCCAGGGTGGCGGTCGTACGGCTCAGCCGCGCCAGCAGCTCCCCCGGCTGGAGGTCGAGCGTGGCGAGGGACCGCCCGGCGGTTCTCAGCTCGCCCATGGTGGTGGCCGTCCGTACGCCGAACCCGGTGACCTGTCCGACGGCGAGGCCGGTACGGGCGCCGGACAGCGGCATCACGTCGAACCAGCCGCCCCCGCTCTCCTCACCGGGCAGCCGCAGGTCCGCGATGTCGAGCGCGGCCCCGGTCGGTGGCTGTCTGGGCAGCAGCGAGTGCTGGATGGCCAGCGCGATGGTGTGTTCGCGGTGGAAGCGCCGGGCGTGGTCCAGACACCGTGCCGTGTGCGCGCAGACCTTCTCCACGAGGGCGATGTCCTCGGGAGAGAACGGGGCCGGCGTCTCCCCCCGGTAGAGCAGCAGCAAGCCGAGCACGGTGCCCTGCCGTGTGATCGGGGCGGCGAGCAGCGCGTGTGCTCCGGCCGCGCGCAGCAGTCGTTTCAGCGCGGGTTCGGAGTCCAGCCAGCGGGTGTCGGCCTCGATGTCGGTGGCTCGGGGTGCCCGGGCGGCCAGGAGCGAGGCGAAGAGCCGCTGGTCCGTGGGCCAGATCCGGCCGTCCTCGGGGGCGCCGCTGCACGCGATCGGACACAGCGGCTCCGGGTGGTGCGGGGCCAGCGGCGGGGGTTCGCCCTGGGTCAGGTGTTCGGCGAGGGCGATGACGACGGTGTCGGCGGCGCCGGGGACGAGCGCCTCGGCGAGTTCGGTGCAGGTGGTGTCGTGGTCGAGCGTCTCCCCCACCTCGCCCTGGATCGCCGCCAGGCGCCGCAGCGGGTCGGCGCCGGCCTGGTCCGTCCGGTCGGGGGTGATGTCGGCGATCGTGCAGACGAGCCCGGAACTCTCCTGGCCGGGCGGCGCCGGGAAGAGGGAGAGGCACAGGGTTCTGGGGCTCTGCCGGCGGGTGTGGCGGGTGCGTACGAGCCGGTTCAGAGAGGCGACGCCGCTGGTACGTACTTCGCGCGCGTCGGCCGTCTCGGCCTCGGGGTCGCGCAGCGGGAGCACGTCGGTGATCACCTGGCCGGTCAGGTCCTCGGCGGTGCTCGACAGCAGGCGGTGCGCGGCCTCGTTGCACTCGGTGATGCGCAGCTCGTCGTCGAGGACGAGGATCGCCAGGGGCGAGGCGGCCAGGGCCTCACAGGCCACGCGCATGGCCTCGGGGCAGGTCTCAAGGGTGCGCTCGCGTCGGGCGTCGCCTTCCATGGCACCTCCCTAACCAGCATGCGCAAGGTGCCGGCGGGGCGCACTCCGGGCGGGGTCTCCGCCCCAGCGATGGTCCCCGCCGGGACGGAGCCGCGTACGGATCAAGCCGTGCGGCGCCGGATGACCCGGAACGCGACGAGGATCAGCAGCGCCGCCACCGCCAGCACCAGCGCGCTGGAGGCGATCTGGAACGGCCAGTAGTCGCCGGTGTCCAGGGCGTTGGTGAGGAAGGCGTCCTGCGGCAGCGTGTCGTAGAACATCAGACCGAATACGCCGCCGGGGTGGTATCCGTCGACCTTGGAGAGGACCGGGAGGTCGAGCAGCAGCATCGCGCGCGAGCGGACGAGCAGTGCGGCCACCAGCCAGGTAAGGAGCGGGGCGGCGAGGAGGGTGGGCCACAGGCGCCGCAGGAAAGTACCGGTCAGTGCGCCGGCCGCGACGCCGAGGAGGACGTACGCGACGGTGACGGGGCCGATGGTGTAGTAGGCGTTCTGCCGTTCGGCACCGTAGGTGAGCAGGTCGAGGTGGAAGGCGTGGACGACGCTCATCCGGTACAGCGCCACCAGCGGGACGGTCAGCACCACGAGGATCGCCGCCAGCGTCGCCCAGCGGACGCCGAACCAGCGCCGGGGGGTGACCG
This sequence comes from Streptomyces sp. NPDC085596, assembly GCF_044541565.1. Taxonomy (NCBI): domain Bacteria; kingdom Bacillati; phylum Actinomycetota; class Actinomycetes; order Kitasatosporales; family Streptomycetaceae; genus Streptomyces; species Streptomyces sp. NPDC085596. Next base: position 122,793 of record NZ_JBITTC010000002.1, read on the forward strand.
ACTGGGTGAGGGCGAGGACGACGCGCCGGGTCTCCCATTCGCGCGCGGTCAGCACGCCGGTGACGAGCGCGGCGAACAGGGCCGGCTGGAAGGCGAGCATGGCGCCGTCGTCCATGAGTTTCGCGGTCATGGCGTGGGCGTCGTCGGCGTAGCGCCCGAAGTGGTACGCCTCGCTGCCGACGTGGTTCCGCAGGGCGATGGCGTCGGCCCAGCCGTAGTAGTGGTAGACCGTCTGGACGCCGATGCGCAGGGCCAGCAGCAGAAGGAAGGCGCCGACGATCCAGTACTGGCGCAGGGCGATGCCCGCGAGGGGCCGGAGGCGGCCGGGCCGGGCTGACTTCGGTGCGGCGGCGATGGCGGCGCTCATGCGGCGGTGTCCTTGCGGTGCGGTATCGGGGTGGGAAGGGACGAGCCGGTGAGGTGGGCGAGCACCAGCTCCTCCACGACAGGAGGCCGGACCTCCCAGTCGGCGGGCAGCGGGCGCTCGCGGCGGATCAGGGCGCTGGTGCCGCGCCCGGCGGGGCGGGACTCGACGACGGTGTGACCGTCGAGCTGCTCGGCGCCCCCGGCGAAGGCCACCACGGCGTGGGAGTCGGTCAGTTCGTCGATGTCGCCGCACAGCCGGGTCGTGCCCCGGTCGAGGAGCAGCAGGTGGTCGCAGACGTCGGTCAGCTCGGACAGGATGTGCGACGACATGATCACCGTGGCGCCGGTGTCGGCGACATGCGCCATGAGCAGGCCCATCAGCTCCTGGCGGGCGAGCACGTCCAGGTCCGCCATCGGCTCGTCGAGCAGCAGCAGATCGGCCCGCTTGCCGAGGGCGAGGGCCAGGGCGATCCGGGTCCGTTCGCCGCCGGACAGGTTGCCGATGCGGTCGCCCTTGCCGAAGCGGGACGGGTCGGCGAACCTCTCCGCCAGTTCCGCGTCCCAGTTGCCCTCGTTGAGCCGCGCGCCCAGGCGCAGCGTCTCGGCGATCGTGAACCGGGGGAACAGGGGGCGGTCCTGGGCCAGGTAGGCGACTCGCGGGTGGCCGATGTGCGCGGGCCGGCCGAAGACCTCGACGGAGCCGGAGGTGGGACGCTGGAGGCCGGCCGCCAGCTCCAGCAGGGTCGACTTGCCCGCGCCGTTCGGTCCGACGAGCGCGCAGACGACTCCGGCGGGGACGGCGAAGGTGCAGCCGTCCAGCGCGTCCGGACCACTGCGCCAGTATCTCCTGGTGACGCCGTCCGCGGCGAGCGCCGCTTCAGGACTGCTGGTGGGGAACGACATCGGGTTCCTTCGATGAGTAGAGGTCTTCGACCACGGCGGTGAACAGCGCGGCGAGGTCCTCACGCTCCAGTCCCGCCGCACGGGCGCGTGCGGCCACGTCCGCCAGTTCCGCCCGCCAGGGCGAATCGCCGGACGAGGTGCCCAGCGTGCCGGTGATGAACGTCCCGTGCCTGCGCCGGGTCTCGACCAGGCCCTGGGACTCGAGCTCGCGGTACGCCTTGAGCACGGTGTTGGGGTTGAGCGCGGTCGCCTCGACGACCGCACGCGCGGTCGGCAGACGGTCACCGGGTTCCAACTGCCCCAGCCGGAGGGCCTGTTGGACCTGCTGGACGATCTGGACGTAGCTGGGCACCCCACTGGACCGGTCGATCCGGAAGGCGAACGCCACGACTGATCCCCCGCTTTCAACCAATGAACTAGTGGAATGATGCATTGCCTGTTCCGGGCACGTCAAGACCCGCCTCGGCGTGACACATGCCGGGCGCCGGCCCCCTGAACGGGCGGGTGCGTCCGCCGGCGCCACTCTCGAACCGACCACCGGCGAGCCCGGTGATCGCTACAGATCCGCGTGACTCAGAACAAGGAGTCCTGGTCGGGTTCCTGAGGGAGCAGGGGAGCGACATCCTCACCGCGCCATTTCGCCGCGAGGTGCAGCCCCTCGGCATGGCACCAATACTCCACCTGACAAGTACTCCAACTGGCAAGCTGCCTTCATGGAACACGCGGAGGTACTGCTCATCGGCGGGCGTGCCGGTGTCGGCAAGACGACGGTGGCCTGGGAAGTTTCGGCACGGCTGCGAGCCGTAGCGGTCTCCCACGCGCTCATCGAGGGTGACTTCATGGGGCAGGCGCACCCGGCCCCGGCCGGGGACCCGCACCGCTCGGAGATCACCGAGAGCAATCTCACTGCCGTATGGGGGAACTTCGCCCAGCGCGGCTACCGCCGCCTGATCTATACGAACACCGTGAGTGTGCTGCCCGAGACGACGGGCATGTTCGAGCGTGCCATGGGGGCAGGCGTGCGGATCGTACGGGTTCTGCTCACCGCATCCGACACCACCGCCGGCGAACGGCTGGCGGGCCGAGAACTCGGTTCGGAACTGGAGCACGAGCTGAAGTCGAGCGCCCGCAAGGCACGACTCCTGGACGAGCGGGTAGCCGCCGACACCGTGCGGGTGGCGACGGACGGACGGACCGTCGTGGACATCGCCCGCGAGGTGGTGACCGCTACGGGCTGGGGCGGTTAGCACTCCGCCGGCACACGGTGGTGTTCATGTGCGGGCGTCAAGGATGCAGGCCCGGCGCTTCGCCTTTCCTGGTGGTGCTCAGGTCTGCTCTTCTTCCCCCGGCTCCCCACTGTCGGATGCGAGAGCCGGGGCCCGACCGGTCGTGTCGGGTTCATGGACCGTACTGATCCGTAGGCACCCGTCCGTGCCGAACAGCTCGATCAACTGCGACAGGTGGGCTCGGGCGGTGCTGCGCGCTGGCGGTTCCCCGGTGGTCACCCGTGCCCCTCCAGGTCCGCCCAGACGACCTTCCCCCAACGCCGCTCATCGACGCCCCAGCGCGAGGCAACCGCGGCCACCAACAACAGACCACGGCCGTCCTCCTCACCCTCCCCCGGCGCACACGGCACGGGGAGGGCACGAGAAAAGTCCGCGACAGCCACCCGTACCGCCCTGACCGCGGTGCGCTCCACCACCACCCGGATGGATTCCCGCCGAGCATGCCGCACGGCATTGGCCACCAACTCGGAAACAACCAAGGAGGCGTCCGCTGCTAGGTCGTTCAGCCCCCATGCGGCTGACGCGACCCGCACCAGGCGCCGTGCGTCGGCAGCGCTTTGGGGCCTACGCGGCAGGGTCTCGCTGTAGCCGGGGTGGCCGGTCGGGCGGGATGTGGTCGTCACGGTCATCAAGACCCCTTGTCGGTGGGCGGGAGGGGTGGCCTGCCCCGACGGGGGCGCGGGGGCGGACCACTCCAGCGGGCCGCCGCACTTTCCGTTCCGGTAGCGGCCTGTTGCTCAGTGAACGACAGATTGTGACGACCCATCAGGAAAAGCGGGTCCGCTGTGCAGCGCGGGGAACCGGAAATTTCGCTCCCACTCCAGCGCGGTGATCGCGCTGCCTCGCTACCTTGGAGACGTGGAGGCGAACAAGCACCTGGCGGACGCGCTCAGCGAAGCGGGGCTGACACAGCCCGAGTTGGCGGAGGCCGTGAACGACTACCTCCGGTCCCTCGGCCAGGAGGGCACCGTGAGCGATCGCACGGTCCGCCACTGGCTGACCGGAAAGACCCGTTGGCCCCACCCTCGGCAACGCGAGGCCCTGGAAACAGTATTCGGCCGTACCGTCGGGGAACTCGGATTCAGACCCCCGGCGAGCCGACGAAGCCCTACCAGGACGGAGGACCCTGTGCAGCGCAGGAACTTCCTCACCGCCGCCACCGGCACGACGGCCGCCGTCGTACCCCTGGTCGCCGCCCGGCCGTACGCGGTCGGCACCACCGATGTGATCCGCCTGCGCAGCGGGCTGGACTCCCTTACGGCCCTGGACGCTTCCAAAGGCGGGCACGAGGCCCTGGAGCGGGCCGCGCTCGCCGGCGCCTCCGAGGCGCTGGAGTTACAGAAGCGGGCCGCGTCGCAGCGCATCCGGCAGCGCCTCTTCAGTGTGGCGGCGAACTACACCGCGTCGGCGGCCTGGTCGGCCGTTGACGCCCGCCAGAGCGACCGCGCCCTGGGGCACTTGAACCGCGCACTGTACCTGGCCGGCATGGCGAAGGACCCGGTGGCAGAGCTGCGCGTGTGGAACTCGCACGCCATGCTCGCGCGACAGCAGCACCGGCACGTCGAAGCCGTGGACGCGGGCCAGGCCGCTCAGGCGACCGCCGCCACGCGCCGCGACCCGCTGTGCGCCTCCCTCGCCCACGCGCGCACGGCTGTCGGGCACGCCAATTCCGGGGACCGCCGGAGTGCCCTGCGGTCGCTGGTACACGCGGAAGAGGCGCTGGCGAAAGCGTCCCCCGACGAGCCCCGGCCGTCCTGGCTGGCGTTTTACGGCCCCGCCGAACTGCTGGCCATCACTGCCATCGTCCGCAGTCGTATCGGAGACGCTGCCGAGGCTGAGGCGGCCTCACACCGCGCCCTGGCAGCCATCCCGCAGCAGTACCGCCGGAACCGCGCGCTGGCCACCCTGCAACTCGCGCTGGCCCAGCTTCACCAACGGGACATCGACCAGGCATGCGCGACGGCGGACCAGGTGTTCGTGCTGATGCACGGCAACGCCCTGCCGGGCAGGATGCGGTCACACCTCGGAGACTTCTACCGCGACCTAACTACCCTCGCGCCGGACTCCAGCACCGCGCGCGAGTGGAAGGACCGTTACCGATCAGAATGGAGCCACGCCCGATGACCCCAGCACTGGAACTGCGCCACTACAACCACGACGACCTGCCGGAGATCCGGCAGACGTTGATCGATGTACAGGCGGATGTGTACACGGACCGGATGGCGGACGACGAGTTCCGGCAGAAGTTCCCCTGGTTCGTGGACCACTGGGGCGGGAACCCCGACTTCTCGTGCGTGATCGGTTACGACGGGGACGAGGTAGTGGGCTTCGCGTACGGCGCCCCCGCGAAGGATGACCGCGAGTGGTGGCGAGAGCACCTGAAGGCGGCGCCGGTGAAGTTCCGTACGTTCCACTTCTCGGAATTGATGGTGCGTGAGCGTTGGCGCAAGACGGGCACGGCCGAGCGGCTGCACCGGGCCCTCATGGACGCTCGAGACGAAGACCTGGCGGCGCTGCTCGTGGACGTGACACACCCGAAGGTGGAGGCTTTGTACGAGACTTGGGGTTACCGGAAGGTGGGCCGGCGTCAGCCGTTCCCGGACTCCCCGGTGTACACGGTGATGCTCGCGGACCTGCCGCTCACCTGAAATTCCTTTCTACCGGCGCCGGTTGAGTACGCCGACAAGGTTCGCCAGATCCGCCGCCCCCGCCGCATCGTCCGCATACCGGGTGACCTGGAGGGGGCCGACCTCCGGAAGGGCAACGCCCTCGCGGGCCAGGACGTGGACCAGAGTCAGCAGCGCCGCGCGGGCGTTGCCGTCCGTGAAGGGGTGGAAGAAGGCCACGTCGAGGTAGGCACGGGCGGCGCGGGCCGACAGCGGGAGTTCCACGGAGGTCGCCTCACGCAGGCAAGCGGCGAAGTCGGCCTGGGTGTGCGCGGTCAGCGCGTACCGCTCGCGGCCGGCCTTGGCGTAGGCGTCGTTCGACCGGAACGGTGCCTCCGCGCCGAGGACTTGGCGCTGCCAACCCGACAGCAGCGCGAAGTCGAGCGGGGCACCCCGCACGGCATCGGCACGTGCCACGGCATGCGCGGCGAGCAGGCGCTCCGCCCGAACGGGGTCCCGTCGGCGGACCGGCCCCTCGCACCACGCCCGGAACCCATCGGTCACGGGCAACACCCTTTGCAGAGCAGGCGCCTGATGCCACGCGGCCGCACGGCGTACCCGTAGCCAGACCGCCAGACTGTCAGGCTCGGTCATGGAGATTCTCCAGATCCTCCCGCTCGCGGTGATCCCGGTAGGGCGGGTGGCCAGTGAGGTCGACGGCCAGGTTCTCGCCGACGGATTCGACCAGCGCACGGCCGGGGTCGGCCCAGCTCTCGAACCGGCCGCCGATCGCCCGATCCACCGCTTGTTCGGCCTCGGCCCAGTCCAGGCCGGTGGAGGTGAGGAACCAGCCGACGGCCATCGCGGCCTGACGGTACCAACCGCCCTCCGCACCGGAGTCCAGGACCATGGTCACCAGCCGGACGCTCGCCCGCTCCAGGTACCAACTCCGCTCCTCGGCAGAGGCATTGGACGGTGGGGCAAGCTGCGCGAACCGCTGAGCCATCGCCTCCAGCCACGCGCGCCACTCCAGCAGCGCCGCCACGACCCGGGTCGCGGTCTCGTCCGGGGTCGTCACCGAGCTTGTGCCGGTGACCCAGCTGCCGATGGGGCCGCCGTGCCGGTAGCACCAGTTCCACCCCTGAGCCCAGTCCCCGTAGCGGTCCCGGACGATCGCGTCGATCTGGCGCTCGCACCACCATTCCGCCTCCCACCAGCCCGCCATGCCGGAGAGCACGGGCGGCACCCATTCCCGGACCAGCGCGCGAAGGCGGGCCTCCTCGTCCGGGTCCCAGGCGAACGGGTGGCGCGCGGGGTCGACGTCGGCCCAGTTCCACTTGCCCGTGGCGGGCGGCACCAGGTTCTCGGGCAAGGGCAGGGTGTCCCGGTTGTACGTCAGTGTCGGCCAACTTTCTCTGTTCGCTGGGCCCAGCGGGCCAGTCTCGGCCCACGGCCACAGGGACACAGGGACACACCCATCGAGCAGGTCACACTGCGCACCGGAAGCCCTCCTCGGGAACGGTTCGACAGTACGACCGCCGACCACCACAGGACTCGGCACGGCCCGCGGGAATCCCCTCACGTCTCCCGGTCAGCAGAAGTGGCGGCGGACTGCGTCGAGGAGTTCGTCGATGTCGTCGGCGGTGTGGGAGAAGGCGGTGACGAACCGGACGATGCCCGGCTCCCAGCGGTCGTGGTAGAACGCGTAGCCCTCGGCGAGGAGTCCTTCGGTGACGTGCTGCGGCAGGCGGCAGAAGAGAATGTTGGCCTGGGGCACGGCGAGGAGGCCGGTGCCGGGGATGGCCTTGAGGCCATCCCCGAGACGGGCGGCCATCGCGTTGGCCTGGCGGGCGTTGTGCAGCCACAGACCGTCGGTGAGGTACGCGTCGATCTGGGCCGTGTGAAAGCGCATCTTGGAGGCGAGCTGGCCGGCACGCTTGACGCGGAAGGCGAGCTCGCCGGCGAGTGCGGGGTCGAAGGAGACGATGACATCGGCGGTCATCGCGCCGTTCTTGGTGGCGCCGAAGGACAGGACGTCGACGCCGGCCTTCCAGGTCATCTCGGCCGGGGTGGTACCGAGGTGGTCCAGGGCATTGGCGAAGCGCGCGCCGTCCATGTGGACGCGCAGTCCTGCCTCCTTGGCTGTGCCGGTCAGGCGGCGGATCTCCTGAAGGGTGTAGACGCTACCGCTCTCGGTGGCCTGGCTGATGCTCACCGCGGACGGCTGCACACTGTGCACGTCACCGGCCCGACGGCGCACCGCCGCCCGCAGCGCCTCGGGGTCGATCTTGCTGTCGTCGCCGGGGACGCCGACCAGCTTGGCGCCGTTGGTGAAGAACTCCGGAGCGCCGCATTCATCGTGGTTGATGTGGCTGTCGGGGTGGGAGAGCACGCTTCCCCACGGCGGGGTGAGGGCGGCCAGACTCAAGCCGTTGGCGGCGGACCCGGTGAAGACCGGGAAGACGTCGACGTCCCGCTCGAAGACCTCGCGGAGCCTGCGCCGAGCGCCATCGGTGAAGGGGTCATTGCCATACGGGAGGACCTGCCCAGCGGCCGCGTCGGCGACGGCCTGCGCTATCCGTGGAGACGCCCCGGCCATGTTGTCGCTGATGAACGCACGGCTGGAGGGAGTGGTGACGATGGTGGTGCTCATGGGGAGGGGCCTTCTTCGGTCTCAGGTGCTGATCGGCGAAGCGAAGACGACTGTGATGTCCACTGCCTCGTCGCCTGTGCGGTAGAAGTGCGGGGCATCCCCGGCGAAGGCGAGCATGTCGCCGGGGCCCAGCTCCTGCGGGGCGTCGACGGGGCCGGCGGTGACGCGGCCGGTGGCGATGAGGAGGTGCTCGATCGTGCCGGTGGCGTGCGGCACGCCGGGCAGCTCCGTCTCGGGCGGAATGCGCAGCCGCCAGATCTCCAGGCTGTTGCCGCTGCTGATGCGGCGCAGCAGTTCTCTGGAGACCTCGCCGGACTCGATGTCCGTGCCCGGCCGGAAGACCGGTCCGGTGTCGGCGTCACGCGCCAGCAGGTCGGCGATCGGGATGCGCAGGGCGATCGCGATCGCATCCAGGGTGTCGATCGTCGGATTGCCGTTGCCGCCCTCGAGCTGCGACAGCGTGGCCTTGCTCAACCCCGCGCGCCGGGCCAGCTCCGCAGCGCTCATGCCACGCTGCTGGCGGCGCAGGCGGATCTTCGCCCCGACAGCGACCGCGGTGCTGCTCACCGGCTGACGGCCAGGCGGCGGGGGCGTCATCGGTGACTCCTGAGCGCTGCGGCACAGCAATGGGCGCCTACCTGCGCTCCGCCACCAGGGGCCTCACGTCGATGAACCATGCGTTCACTATAACAAACTACACGGCTATGGTGAACTCTATGTTCGTTTTATTGAACGCCCTGACTGCTCCCAAGCCCCACAGGGCCCGCCCTCGCGTCATCCCCCGACCGAGTTCCCGTTCCGCCGCCTCCACCGCCAGAGCTCGTCGGCCCGATGGTCGTGCTCGAAGCCGGCATCGAGAGGCCCCACCCGTTCGATCGCCCGGCTGGTGCGCGGATCGTCGCGCAGGGCGAGACCGTGGGCGGCCTCCAGACGGACCAGCTGGTCGTCGTCACCGAGCAACGCGGCCAGGGCGTCGGCGACGGCGGGCGCACGGTCCGGGGAGCCGGCCAGCGCCGCCGCGGCCGTACCCCGCAGGCCCGCGTCCGGGGCTTCGGCCAGCGACAGCAGCGCACGGGTGATCTCCGGCAGGAGGTCGCTGTCCCGCATGCTCGCCGTGCACGCCCTGAGCCGCACCTCGGCATCCGGGTCGTGCATGAGGGTGAGCAGGGCGGCCCTGGCCGTGGGCGTGCGGGGAACGTGGTCCACGCAGAGGGCGTAAGGCACTTCGCGGCGTACGCGCGGGTCGGGATGGCGGGCGTGGCGAAGGCCGAGGGCCTCCTGGCCCGGATGGTCGCGGCCGGTGTAGGCGTCGAGCACCTTCGCGAGTACCTCGCCGTCCGTTTCCTCGGCCGCCCAGGCCGCCAGGAGTTCGCTCTCCTTCTTCTCGTAGTGGGGGTCGGTATCGAGGAACCCCCGCATCCGCAGGTAGCCGGTCACGAACAGGCGATGTGCCCGATCGGGGTCCTGGCGATGGGCCACCACGGCGGACCAGGTCTCGAAGCTGCGGCGCTGGGTGAGGACCGAGCAGGCCGCGGACCAGTCCGCATGCTCCTCGTCCGGCTGCACGACGGCGCGGTCGATCAGTTCGTCGACGGGGGTCAGAACGCGGAAGGCCCACTCCAGCGACGTCAGGATGGCGCCGTGCCCGGCCCGCATGACGAGGCCGCCGAGCGAGACCTGGTCGACCCAGTCGTATGCGCCGTCCTGAACCCGGACCGTCTCGGCGGGCCCCGACGCGCCTGTCCTGCGCCGCAGTTCCTCGGCCGCGCCCGTCTCGTACCGGCATCGGGCCAAGGTGAGCAGACGTTCCCGTTCAGCCTCCGGAAGCCGCAATCGGGGCTCCGGGCCCAGCACCGCCGAGAAGACCGCCGGGGAGCCACCGTGGACGGCCTGCCACAGAGGCGTGGTGCTGTCCGGCAACACCCGGTCGGGGTCCGCTCCGCCCACTGTCAGCTCCTCGGCGACCCGCTCGTCGTACGCCGCCACCGCAACGCACAACACCGGCAGCCCGTTCACGTCCACCGCGTTCGGGTCAGCGCCCTTGTCCAGCAGATCCCGTACCGCCTCGGCGTCCCCAGCCCGAACCGCCGACCTGAGCCGAGCGTCGGGTCCAACGTCGCTCATGTTGCCGCCCTCCGTTCCGAATGAGTTCGCCGGTCCGGCCGCCGGGCAGATCGCGCGGGCGGAGTGTCGCGCTGTACGGCGTCAGCCTGGACGCGGCCTCCACCAGAGGCGGCCTCCACCAGAAACGGACTCAACGCCGCTCTTCGCGGGCTGGAATCGGCACGGTCGCCGGCCGCCACTCTCGCCTGATCAACCCGAACACCCACGAGTCGGATACCTCGCCGTTCACGACGCAGTCCTCCCGCAACGTCCCTTCACGCAAGAATCCGATCTTCTCCAGGACCCGGGCAGATGCCACGTTGCGCGTATCGGTCTCGGCCTGAACTCGATTCAGGTCCAGTGTGTCGAAGGCCCACTGCAGCAAGGCGTGCGCGGCCTCCGTCGCGTAGCCGTGTCCCCACATCGCTTCGTCGAGGACGTAGCCCAACGATGCGCTGCGGTAGTCCGGATTCCATCCGGTCAGACCGCACCAGCCGGCGAAGGCCCCGTCAGAAGCGCGGTCGATGGCCACCCTGGCTCCGGTGCCTTCGTCTGCCATTTTCCGGCACACGTCGATGAAGCGTTCGGCGCGGGCCCGTTCGTCCCACGGCGGGGAGTCCCAGTAGCGCATCACGTAGGTGCTGCTGTGAAGGGCGAAGAGCAGGTCCGCGTCGGCGTCGGTGAAGGGGCGCAGTCGCAGGCGAGCGGTGTGCAGTATGGGGGTGGCCAAGGTCATGCGCACCATCTTGTGTCCTCATGCTGCGGGCAGAACACCGAATATCCGAGCCAAGACCGCTCGCCTCGGTCATCAGTCGTCGGTCGCGAGACGGATCTGGACTACGCCTGCGGACGGAGGTCTTGGCGGACTCGGCCTTGGCAGACTGACCTCTTCTGCCGACCGGGATGAACGGGGTGTCTCTGTGCCTGTGCGACTGTTCGACGACAACGACGTCCGTACCCAGCTCGATGCAGGGACGGCCGTCCGGGCCGTACGGACGGCGATCCTGGCGCACCATGAAGGCACGATGCAGGCGCCGCCGCGTGTGCGTGCCGATCTCGGTGGCGGCCACCTGGTCTTCACAGCCGGGCATCTGCGCGAGCAGGAGCTGTTCGGCTTCCGGGCGTACCACAGCCTTGTCGATGCGGAGCAGTTGGTGGCTGTGTGGAATGCCCGGGATGGCGAGCTGACCGCACTGGTGCATGGTGCGGAGCTCGGCGCACGGCGGACCGGCGCCATTGGCGCTGTCGCCATGGAGGTGGCGGCAAGACCTGGCCCTGCCCGTGTGGGCATCGTGGGCGCGGGTACACAGGCGTGGACGCAGCTGTGGGCCATGCTCGCGGTACGAGACGTCGAGGAGGTCGTGGTCGCGGCCCGTCGTCCCGAACGCGCCGAAGCCTTCGCCCACAAGGCGGCCGATGAGCTGGGAGTCAAGACGCGCGCGGCAAGAACGGTCGAGGACGCCGTACGCGATCGGGATGTGGTGATCGTGGCCACGAACAGTGCGGTGCCGGTCCTGGACGCCGACTGGATCGCCCCGAGAACACATGTGAACACCATCGGCCCCAAGACTGTCTCCCGGCATGAAGTGCCCGCTGCCCTGGCCCACCGCGCCTCGGTGGTCCTCACCGACTCCGTTGCCCAAGCAGCCGGTTACCCCGAACCCCACATCTTCGCCGTCGACACCATGGTTGACCTCGGTGCCGTCCTGGCCGGGGCGGTGGCGGTCCGCACCGACCCCGATCAGATCACGATCTTCAGCTCCGTCGGCCTGGCCGGGACCGAAGTCGCCCTGGCTGCCGCACTAGTACCTTGTTCACCCCACCCGTCCAGCGCTGTGACCGCATAGGTGCGCCGAAATGATCACACGAACCGTCAAGCGAGCAGCGGCCCTTGTCGTTGCCGCAGTCCTGATGAGCGGTTGTTCGTCAGACGATCCAGCGCAGGCCAAGGAGTGGCAACGGGATTACTGCACCAAGCTGAGGTCCTGGCAGGACATGGCGCACGCCACGACCGGCAGCGAGGCAGACGCCGATGCCGGTGACGGGCAGAGTGCCCGGTCGCCCGACTTCGACGACACCGACTCGGCAGGGCACTCGGTCATCGATGCCTCGAAAAGGCTTGACCGGGCGGGCCTGGAACACGGTGGCACCCACATTCTCGATGACACCGTCGACGCGGTCGGCGGCAACATCGGGGCGGAGAGTCGTGCGGTGTCCTACTGCGACAGCTCGGGCTTCGAGACCTTGGTCAGGTCGGCCGGCTAGGCACGGTCGATGCTCCACCCGGCGCTACGACGCCGCTGACAGCCAAGGGCAGGCGGCCCCGCTCCGGGCCAGGTTTCCGGAGCGGGGCCCAAGGAATCCACGGGCGGAACGCGTCTGTCAGCCCGTGTAAGCCTCCAGCTCGGACAACTGTGCCGCGGGCCAGCCGGTGTTGGCGGTGATGGTGAGGCGGAGGTAGCGGGTCGGTGTGCCGGGCAGGGTGAGGGTCGCGGTGTTGCCGCTCGACGGGCTGAAGGTGTACCCCGCCGACGACTTGAGCGTGCTGAACGTGGCGTTGTCCGTGCTGCCGAGGACGCTCAGCGTCTGGGTGCGCGTGGCCCATGCCGCTGCCGGGGGCAGCTTGAGGACGATCCGTTTGACCGCCTTGGCGGCGCCCAGGTCGACGGTGACGGACTGCGGGAAGGCGTTGTTGGCGCTCTCCCAGTACGTGTCCGCGTTGCCGTCCACGGCCTTGGCGGCGGGGTAGACGTCGGTGTGGCTCGTCTCGGTGACCGGCTGGTTCCTGGCGAGGTTGACGGTCGGGTCGGTCGGCGGGTCCGTCGGAGGATCGGTGGGCGGGTCGGTCGGCGGCGTGGTGCCTCCGCCGGGTACTCCGCCGTTGGTCCACTTCGGGTCCGGCCAGGTGCCGGTGCAGGCCGGCGGGTCCGCGTACCAGCCGCTGTTGCCGGCGCCACGGGTGATGACGAAGCCGGAGCCGACACAGTTGTGGATGGGGTTGGACTGGGCGATGTGCGTGGCCGTGACGTTGGTGAACGAGGCGTTGCCGGGCGACTGGATCTGCAGGGCGTAGGTGCCGGCCCCGTCGATCCGGACGTTCTCGAAGTGCAGCCCCTTCGTCGCGCCCTCGATGTTCATGATGGCGGCGTAGGAACTGTCGAGGATCTCGGTGTCGGTGATGTTCACCGTCGCGTCCAGGGCTTCGTTGAGGCCGCTGAACCAGACCGCGCCGACGCCGAACTGCCAGTTGTAGTCGTTGTTCCCGGCCCGGATCAGGGTGTTGCGGGCGGCCGTGGTGGTACCGGAAACAGCCGTGCCCTGACCGGAGTTGACGCCGGGATACCGGTTGGCGACATGCAGGCCGCCGCCGTTGGTGATGGTGTCCGCCATCACGTTGTCCGAGATGGTGATGTCCTTGCCGCCGTACGTGACGATGTTGTTGGCGAGGATCGGCAGGATCACCGTGTTGAAGGTGAACTTGTTCCTGACGTTCGGGATGGCTTCCGCCCACATGGCGAGGCCGTCGTCACCCGTGTTGCGTACGAACGTGTTGGTGACCGTGGAGTTGGTGACACCCATGTGGAAGTTCACGCCGTCAGCGGTCTGATCCAGGATGCGGCTGTTCCTGATGGTGAAGTTGTCCATCGGGCCGTCCATCCAGGCCCCGCACTTGGTGTGCTGCATCCACACGTTGTCGACGGTGGAGTTGGACATCGCACCGCCGATGGCGTTCACCTGGTCGTCGTCGACGCGCTCGCGGATGTCTCCGAGAATGGCGAAGTCCTTGAGCGTGACGTTCTTGCTGCCGCCCTGGTTCGCGTACTTGCCGTACACGCCCACGGCCTTCGCCCGGTTCACCGGATCGCGGCCGGTGAGGACGCTGTACCAGGGACCCGCGCCGGCCAGTGTCACCTGGTCGACGACTATGTGGTCGCGCACCTGGAAAGTGCCCTGGGGGATGTAGACGGCCCTGCCCTGCGCCTTGCCCGCGTCGACCGCCGCCTGGATCTTGGCGGTCGAGTCGGCCGCCCCGGTCGGGTCGGCGCCGAAGTCGCCGACGACGTCCAGCGCGCCGGACGGCTTGCCGATGGGCGCGCCCACCTGCTCGAAGTCGGCGAGGTCGATGGTGAACGTCGGTGAGGCGCTGGTGGACGACACCTGCAGGCGCACCTTGGTCCCGATCGGCAGGGTCGAGCCGAGCAGGGTGCGGGTCTCGTCGTAGAAGTGGTGGGGGTTGGTGTCGCCGGGGTTGTTGTTGAACGGATAACCCCCGTAGTACCAGCCGTACTTGGAGGTCACCGGGACGGCCTTGAGCTGCGTTCCGTTGATCTTCACGTCGAGACTCGCGTCGCGGCCGGTGCCGGCGGAGTTGTCGGGCAGGGAGTAGCGGAACGACATCGCGTTGGCCGGCGCGGTCAGGGTGAACTCGACGTACTCGCCCGCCGCGTCCAGTGTCACCGCCTGCCGTCCGGACGCCTCGGAGGGGAGATGGCCGTAGAGGCGGTCCGGCCCGATGAGGGTGCCGTTGGTGGCGGCGTACTCGGCCTCCTGTTCCTTGAACGGGACGGTCGCGCCGCGGCCGGATATGCCGACCGGGGAAGGCGCGGGCACCCCGGCCGCGACGGCGTCGGGTGCGAGTGCCACGGCGACGAGGGTGCCGGCCGCGGCCAGTGCCAGCGACACGGTCGCCGCCAGGGACCGACGCAGGGGTCTGCCGTTGGGGGGTGAGGTCATGGGTGTGCGTCCTTAGGGCTCGTGGGGTGAGCGGACGCAAGAAAGCTAGGAGCCTTCGGAAATGAAGTCTACGAAGCTGCGCAAGATTGTTACAGGGCGACGCAGATTTTCGACGATCGACTGCCCGCCCATGCGCCACCGCCCCCGATGATCCACATGGCAGGATTGCCGGGCCGCGCGGGACACATGGTCTCCGCGCTGCTCAAGAGCGTCAGTGGAAGAGAACGGCTGGGTCCCAGGCATGACTGCTGAGTGGTATGTCCTCATCGAAGAGGACACTCGGGTGACGGAACGCGTCGAGGGCGTCGAACTGAAGCTGCACCGCTGGATGTTGACGAGCACCCACCACATCGACGGCGACGAGGCGCAGGCCGTCGCGGCGGCCGAGGACGCGGCTCTGCACTACGCGCCGGCGACCATCGCCCGGCACGCCAAGCCGGGGGACGAACCGGCCCGCCACGCCCTGCTCGCCCAGGACGGTGCGTGGATGGTGATCGTGCGGCAGCGCCACCGTGAGTGCCGCATACGCGTGACGACGGCCCGGCTCATGCACTCCCAGGAGGAGAAGGAAGCTCCGCCGAAGACGCTCAAGGAGACCCTCCGCGGTGCCCTCCAGGCCCCGCCGGCGCCTCTGAAGCCCTGGGCGCCGCCCGGCCAGGGCTAAGGGGCACAACCAGAGCCAAGGGTCACAACCAGACCCGCGCCAGGGAGACTTCGCTGGTGGCGGACCCGCGGTGGGGTACCGAACGCTCCGGCTACCTGTGGTCCGGAGTCGGCGTGGCGGTGTCGTGCGCAGTCGCTCCGGGTTCGGCGTGGAGGACTTCGCGGGCCTGTTCGGCGGCGCGGATGATGCTTTCGCTGATGAAGTCGAGGAAGCGGGCGATGTTCTCCAGTCGGGTGGCGGCGGGGGTGTGGGGGCCGAGGACGGCGACGCCCCGGCGTGCCGTTTCGACGAGCCGGTCGTTGGCCCGGGCGCTGGCGATCGTCGCCTGGTAGAAGAGTTCGTCGTCGACGACGTAGCGGTCGCGGCGGCGTTCGTCGCGTTCCCGGCGGACGAGGCTCTGACTCTCCAGGAAGGCAATCGCCTTGGAAATGGAGGACGGGCTGACCTGGAGGCGCTGAGCGAGTTGAGACGCGGTGAGGCTGCCCGCGTCGGTGGTGAACAGGCAGGTCAGCACACGTGCCGACATCTTGTTCAGGCCCGAGGCCATGAGGACGGTGGTGAACGTCTCCTCGTACTCGGCCATGGCATCGGCGTCACGTCCGTGCGACTGGGGGGCCGACTCCGGCCCTCGGGAGGCCGGCGCCTTACGCCGGTGGGCGCGGCGTTCGGTGGCGTGGTGGGCCAGGTCGGCGCGGTAGGCGGTGGGGCCGCCGTTGCGCATCACCTCGCGCGTGACCGTCGAGGTCGGACGGTCGAGGCTGCGGGCGATCGCGGCGTAGGGGAGGCCGTCGGCCAGCCCCAGCGCGATCTGCCGGCGCTCCTGGTGGGTGAGCCTGCCTCCCGGCATCGCTGCCTCCTCAATTGGTCCTTCATGGCGGTCCCTGAGCCCTCACAGTAGCGTTCACTTCTGGTCCATTGCAATGAACGTGATAGCCGTCGTTGCGTTGCACTCAAGACCGTTGCAACACTTTGCGGACTCTCAGCTGCATAAACGTCTTCCCTGCGCAACAAGTGCGTTGCCCAATCATGGAACGCAACGTAGCGTTTTCGATGTCAGAAACGACGAGCACTCGGGAGAAGACGATGCGGAAGTTCAACACCCCGGCCCCGATCTCCGCCGTCCTGGAGATCCCCGCCGGACGCGTCCAGTTCATCGCGGCACAGCGCGCCGACACCACCGTCGAGGTCCTGCCCACCGACCCCGCCAAGAGCCGGGACATCAAGGCCGCCGAGCAGACCTCCGTCGCGTACGCCGACGGTGTCCTGCGGATCACGGCCCCGACGCCGGACAGTCGGCTCTTCGGCCCCTCCGGGTCCCTGGAGGTCACCGTCCAGCTCCCGGCCGGCTCCCGCGTCGAGGGCAAGGCCGCCGGCGCCGAACTCCGCGGCGTCGGGCGCCTGGGCGACATCGCCTTCGAAGGCGCGTACCGCCACATCAAGATCGACGAGGCCGCCGGCGTCCGTCTCACCGCGATCGACGGCGACGTCGAGGTCGGCCGCCTCGACGGCCCCGCCGAGATCAGCACCACGCGGGGCGACATCCGGATCACCGAGGCCCTGCGCGGCACGGTTGTGCTCCGCACCCAGTCCGGCGACATCACGATCGGCGCCGCCGCCGGCGTCTCGGCCGCCCTGGACGCCGCCGCCGGCCATGGCCGCGTCAGCCACGCCCTCAAGAACGACGGCACCACCGCACTCGAGATCCGCGCCACCACCTCGAAGGGCGACATCACCGCCCGCAGCCTCTGAAGGAACAGAGCCGGCACTCTCCAACGACCAGGGGGAAGACATGACGAAGAACAGCACTTCCGCGAACAGTCCGAAGTGGACCGGCACGGTGCCGGTCGAGGACACGGCCCTCGCCGTCACCGACACCGGCGGTCCCGGTATCCCGGTGGTCTACCTCAACGGCCAGTTCGCCACTCAGGGGTACTGGCGGCGCGTCATCGCCGAACTGGGGACGGAGTGGCGGCACATCACCTACGACGAGCGGGCCCGCGGCAGATCCGAGCGTTCGGCGGACTACTCCTTCGCGGCGGCCGTCCGGGACGTCGATGCCGTCCTCGCGGCCAGGGGTGTGGACCGGGCGCTGGTGGTGGGCTGGTCCTATGGAGCGGTGGTCGGGGCGCACTGGGCCGACCGGAATCCGGAGCGCGCCCTGGGCGCGGTCCTGGTCGACGGCGCCTTCCCCTACGACTGGCTCGACGAGGCCATGGAGCGGCGTATCCGCAAGCTGTTCCGCCGGATGAGCTGGTTCCTGCCGCTGTTGCGCCCGACCGGCCTGGCCCCGCGGATGACCGCCGAGCAGCAGGCGAACAGCAACATCGAGCTCGGCAGGCTCTCCCGCGAAAGCGAGCTGGGCCCGGTGCTGGACGGCATCACCGTCCCGGTGCGGTACGTGGTCGCTTCGGGCACGTCGTTCGGCAGCCGCGGCGATGAGCAGGAACGCATCCGCGCCGGCCTCGACGCGGTGACCGGGCGCAACCCGAACATCCGGATCGGCGCGAAGGTCGCCAGCAACCACGGTGCGCTCCTCAAGAAGGACTTCAGGGCCATCGCGGAGGCCGTACGCGAGGTCGCCGCCCTCTCGCGTCGACGCAGTTCGTGAGACCTGTGTGAGACGGCCGTGAGACGGCCGTGAGACGGCGAAGCCCCGGCTCGGTGGAGTTCACCGGCCGGGGCTTCGCCGCGCCCTGGGGCGGTCACGTCTGCTCGTCGCCCTCCGGCTCTCCGCCATCGGGGGTGAGGATCGAGGCCCAACCTGTCGTGTCGGTGGTCGTATTGATCCGCAGGCCCCCGTCCGTGCCGAACATCTCGATCAACTGCGACAGGTGGGCTCGGGCCACGCTGCGGCCAGGGGCCTCTTCGCCACTCACCCGCGCCCCTCCAGGTCCGCCCACACGACCTTCCCCCAGCGCCGCTCATCCGTGCCCCAGTCGGCCGCCAGCGCCGCCACGAGGACCAGCCCACGGCCGCCTTCCTCGTCGCCCTTCGGCGTGCACAGCGCGGGCAGCACGCGGGAGAAGTCCGCCACCGCCACGCGTACCGTGCGCGGCGCGGTGCGCTCCACCACCACGCGGATGGACTCCCGCCGGGCGTGCCGCACGGCGTTGGCCACCAGCTCGGAGACGACCAGGGCACCGTTCTCGGCCATCCCGTGCAGACCCCACGCGGTACAGGCCGCGCGCACAAGGCGCCGGGCGGTGGCAGCGCTCTCCGGCTCGCGTGGCAGGGTCTCGCTGTAGCCGGGGTGCCCGGTCGGACGGGGTGTGGTGGTCAGCGGCGTCATGATGCGCCCCCTGTGGCCGCCTGCCGGTCTCGCAGCAGATCCGCCAAGGCGTCGTGCAGGCGAACTGCCTCCGCCCGCGAGAGGACCAGCGGGATATCACCGTGGTGCTCATCAAGTCGGAACAGGGAGAGGGGAACGCGGACTTCTCCCGTGTCCGCGTGGAAGGTGGGGGCATTCCCCCGGTGCAGGGAGGCATGCGAAGTCATGGTCTGGCTCGCTCTCATGAGATGACGAGCCGTCACCGTGCCACCACGGAAAGAGAGGAAGGGGGACAGCGGGTCCACCGGACCCAAACTGTCCCCCTTCTCGGAGTGCCATCTACTGCGGCCCGACGCCGACCCGTTCGGCCAGGGTGCGCGCCTCGCTGCGCAGCGCACGCGGAGCCTTCCGCCACAGCTCAGCCACCGCCGTTCGCGCGGACGGCGTGTAGGCCACGGTCTCTGGGCTGATGTGGCGGGCCTTGATCATCACGTGCAGCGCAGCCGTACGGTCGCCCCGCTGGAGGTGCCCGCGAGCGACCTCCACCCACAGCCGGGAACGGCGTTCAACGGACGGCATCACGTCGGGGTCGATGTCGTCGGCCAGCGAGATGGCTTTGCGGGAGGACCGCAAGTCCGTGGCGACGGAGACCGCGTGGAAATCGACGTTCGCCCGCCCGAACACAGTGGAGGGATGCACGTAGCCTGACGGCAAGGACTTCGCCACCTGGTCGCCCGCGTCCCAGAACCGCCACGCGTTGCCGTCCTGGCCGTCCCTGGCCGCAGTGACGGCCGCGTGGAGCTGCAACGCCCCGTAGATCCCGCGCCAGTCGGCGGGCGCGTCGTCCAGGTGGGGACGGATCAGGTTGGCGGCTTCGGTCACCACCCGTAGGGCTTCCTCGGGGTAGCTGGTCTCCCGCAGGATGTTGCCCAGGTTCCAGGCAGAAGCCGCTATGGCCTCGGGAGCGTCGGCCTGTTGAGCGGCCGTGAGAGCCCTGTCCGCAACCACCCACGCCAGCTCTGCTGGGGCTACGTACGCTGTGGCCTGCCCGGTGAGCCGGTACACGTCGGAGAGCGCCACCAAGGCGGTACGGCGCTCGTCTCCGTCCAAGGCGGCCGCCGCGTGCCCCGCATCACGGATCAACTCCGGAAGTAGCGACCCGACTTCGGTCCGATTGCGGCCCGAAGTGTGCCACAGCTTCCACGTCTGGGTGATGCGGGCGAGCAGGGCGGAGGCGTCGGGAGCGTCAGCGGTCGGAGGCGTGAAGGACCGCCGCATAACAGCCGCCCAGATTGCGGGCAGCGTCGGGTGGTTGAGCCTGCCCAGCGGTACTGGCTGCGCCACCTCGGTTTCTTCTCCGGTAATGGCCCGGAGATCGGAGAGCTGGAGCGCTGCGGCTAGCCGCATCAAGAGCGTGTGGGAGCGCAACTCCCGCTCGCCGGTCTCGATCTTTTTCAGCCAGTCGGGGCCACGCCCGCACAGACCGGCGAGGACGGGACGGGACATCCCCCGTGACTCGCGCAGGACTTGGATACGCTCACCGATGTGGAGGTCTTCGGAACTCTCAGGCATGGCGTGCTCCTTCTGCCGTTCCTCCCACGGTACCCAGACAGCGTGGATCTGTGGTAACAACCGGTAGCACGGCCCCCCTTCGGGCGCGGGCGCGCTGCGCGGCCGTCAGCTCCCGGTCGTCCAGCGCCCGGTTCATCGCCTCGAACATGGTCTTCGTCTGGGCCTCGGCCGGTGTCACCAGACGCTCTTCCACGCCCGCACGGGCGTGGAAGTCGCACATCTTCAGCAGCCACGCCACGTGACCAGTACCGCGGCTGGGGCGAGGTCATCCTCTTCACCACGTGCACCGCCGCCCGCATCGGTGAGGTCTCCGGCTGCCGCGTCGGCGACATCGACACCACCAACTGGATCTGGACGGTCCGACCCCAGACCACCCCCGCATCGTCGCCAAGCTTGGCCACGAGCACCTGCGCCGCCACGACCTCGGCCCCACCGGACTCACCCGGTTCGCCGACGCCGGTGTACCTGTACGCGTCCTCCGGAAGATCGCCGGGCAGGGTTCGCTCATCACCACGCGCTACCTACACCCCGACGTCCGCCAGATCACGGCGCGGGCGCGGCGCTCACCATCCACCTCAGTGTGCTGCGCGCCCCGCAGACCCTTCCGCACCCGGTCGTCGTCGCCCTCTGACGCGGTCAAGGCAGTTGGTCCCCAGCTGGTCCCCAAAAAACGGTTCAGGGGCCGTCTCGGATTTCTCCGAAACGGCCCCTGAACTGCGACTCTCTTGAGTCGGGACGACAGGATTTGAACCTGCGACCCCTTGACCCCCAGTCAAGTGCGCTACCAAGCTGCGCCACGTCCCGATGCGCTCACTCGCGGTGACCCGCGTGATCGCGCGAACAGCACTTTACCCCACGTACGGGACTCCTCCGAAGCGGGTTACCGGCGGGGAGGGGCAGAATCGGCCGCATGGCAGACGCAAGCGGAGACGGAGACATCGGCGGGCGGGACCGGGACCCGGAGGGCCGGGCGCGCAACGCGCGGCCTCGGGACGGGCTGGGGCGGCCGTTGCCGTACGGGGTGGACGGGGTCGAGCGGCAGCCGGAGGGGGTCGTGCGGAGCCCGGCCGAGACGGTCGCGGAGGCGCAAGAGCTGCTGGACGCCGGTAAGCCGTTCCACGCGCACGAGGTGTTCGAGGACGCCTGGAAGTCCGGCCCCGACGCCGACCGGGGGCTGTGGCGCGGCCTCGCCCAGCTCGCGGTGGGCCTCACCCACTCCGCGCGCGGCAACACCACCGGCGGCGCCCGTCTGCTGCGGCGTGGGGCGGCTGCCGTGACGGAGTGGTCGGCCGAGCAGAACCAGCCCCGCCCCTACGACCTCGACCTCACCGGCGTGGCCTCCTGGGCCGGGGCCCTGGCCGGACGGGTGGAGCAAACCCCCACCCCCATCGACGCGGGCACCGAGGCACCCCGCCTCCGACGCCCGTGACGCCTACGCTCTCCGCCCCCGCAGCGCCTCGTCCGCCACGCCCCCGGCCCCCAGCAGACCGGTCGGCGGAAGTGCTTGCTCGGCCTGCAACTGCGGCAGCGCCCGGCGGGAGACGCGCAGCACGATCGGCGGCAGTACCGCGCGCCCCAGCTGGGCCAGCCGTAGCCAGGCGGGGACGTAGACGGAGGTGCGGCGGTGTTCCACCGCGCGGACCAGCCGCTCCGCGACGAACTCGGCCGGGTACACCTTGCGGGCCGGCGCCGGCAGGTGGGCGCGGAGTTCGCGCAGAACCGGGTAGTTGTCCGCGTCGCGGACCATGTCGGTGTCGGTCCAGTTGATGTAGGCGATGCCCACGCCGACGGACTCATGGGCGACCTCGGCCTGCAGGGCGTGGGCGAAGGACTCGACGCCCGCCTTGGAGGCGCAGTAGGCGCTCATCATCGGTGAGGTGCCGAAGGCGGCCAGGGAGGCGACCTGGAGGAAGTAGCCGGACGTGACCAGCAGGTCGGCCAGGAACGCCCGTGCCGTCATGGCGCTGCCGACGAGGTTGACCTCGATCACCCGCCGCCAGGACTCGGGGTCGGACCCGGCGAAGGGACCGCCCTCGGCGATCCCCGCGTTGGCGACGACGACGGACGGTCGGCCCAGCCGGTCCCGCACCTCTTCGGCGGCGCGCTCCAGGGCCCGGTAATCGGTGATGTCGACCTCCAGGGCGATCACCGGCGGAGGGAGCGAGGCGGCCACTCCCTCCAGTTCCGGTCGCTCCAGGCCGAGCAGGGCGAGCCGGGCGCCGCGCTCGGCGAAGGCGTGAGCCAGAGCCGCGCCCAGTCCGCGCGCGGCTCCGGTCACGACGACGGTACGGCCTGCGAGGGGGCTGTCGTACATGTGGGCTGCCTCCGTTCGCCGAACCCGGCCCGTCCGGGCTCACCGGAAGGGCCGAGTACCCAGATGCGACAGGAAGCGGCCGCCCGCCGGACAGCCCCTAGTGCACCTGGTACTGCCCGACCTCGATGAAGTACCGCAGCTCCTCCAGCGTGCCGTCGAGCGCCGCGGAGGCGGCCGCACGGAGGGCGGGGCTGGACTTGGGGTCGGCGAGGATACGGAAGGCGGCCACCCGGTCGTCCTCCCCCTGCGCCAGGCGGTAGCCCGTCTCCAGGAACGCCCGCTGGTCGTCCATCGTGCCGTCGAGCGCCTTGTTGGCCTCGCGGATCACCGCCTTGCCGCTCTTCGGGTCGGCGAGGATACGGGCGATGGCGACCCGGTCGTCCTCGGCCTGGGCCAGGCGGTAGCCGGTCTCCAGGAAGGCCCGCTGGTCCGCGATCGTGCCGTCCAGCGCCTCGTTGGCCTCGCGGATCACCGCCTTCCCGCTCTTCGGGTCGGCGAGGATTCGGGCGATGGCGACCCGGACGTCGTCGTCGGACATCTGGTCCACCGGGGTGCCCGTCGTGGCCGACACGGTCGCGGCGGGGGTGGCCGGGGTGGCGGCGGACGCCGGGGTGGAGACGAGAAGGGCCGGGGCGAGGGCCGCGGCCGCGAGGAGCAGAGCTGCGCGGGTCGATCTCATGATGATGAGCCTCCGTAATCGAGTGGCCGGAAGATCATCTCCCGCGCGGCCCGCCGCGATCACTGCCACGAACCGGCAGTCTTCTCCGGTTCCCGTTGCCGCCCCCGTACCCGGCCCGCCCGGGGCCGTGCGGCAGACTCATGGCGTGCGAGAGATTCATGTCATCGGTATCGGCGCGGGCGACCCCGACCAGCTGACGTTGCAGGCGGTCAAGGCGTTGCGCGGCACGGACGTGTTCTTCCTGCTCGACAAGGGCGAGGTGAAGAGTGATCTGACGCGGCTGCGCCGGGACATCCTGGACGCGCATCTGCCCGAGGGCTCGTACCGGGTGGTGGCCGCCCGCGACCCGGAGCGGGACCGGCGGGCGGGCGGTGCGGCCTACTCCCCCGCCGTCGAGGACTGGCGTGCGGCCCGCGCGGGGATCTACGAGCGGCTCATCGCCGAGGAGGTCGCGGAGGACGGCACGGGCGCGTTCCTGGTGTGGGGCGACCCCTCGCTGTACGACAGCACGCTCGGCATCCTGCAGGAGGTGCTGGCGCGGGGCTCGGTCGCGTTCTCGTACGACGTGGTGCCCGGCATCAGCAGTGTCTCCGCGCTGGTCGCCCGGCATCGTACGGGCCTGAACCGGGTGGCGCGGCCGGTGCAGATCACCACCGGGCGGCGGCTGGCGGAGGGGTTCCCGGAGGGGGTGGACGACGTGGTGGTGATGCTCGACGCGCACCAGGCGTTCCGGGAGTACGCCGGGGACGACATCGACATCTACTGGGGCGCGTACATCGGCACCCCGGACGAGATCCTGGTCTCCGGGCCGCTGGCGGAGGCCGGGCCGCGCATCGAGCAGGTGCGGGCGGAGGCGCGGGAGCGCAAGGGCTGGATCATGGACACGTATCTGCTGCGCAGGCATCCCCGGGGGGAATGACCCCGGCCAGCCAGTCCAGTACGGCTTCCTTATCCGGCAACGCCCCTGCACCGGAGGGGAGTTCAGGGCGGCGTACGACGACCACCGGCAACGAGAGCGAGCGGGCGGCGGCCAGTTTCGGTGCCGTCGCCGCTCCCCCGCTGTCCTTCGTCACCAATACGTCGATGCGGTGCGTCCGGAGCAGGTCCAACTCGTCGGCGAGGCTGAACGGGCCTCTCGCCAGGACCATTTCGCAGTGCGGGGGCAGCGGCGGCTCCGGTGGTTCCACCGAGCGGACCACGAAATGAGTGTCCGTCAGGCCACTGAAAACAGCGAGACCGAGCCGTCCCGTGCTGAGGAACACCCGTTGTCCCAGGCGGGGTACGGCTTGCGCCGCCTCCTCCAGAGAGACAACCGGGTGCCAGTCGTCGTCCAGGTCCCAGCCGGGGCGCCGCAGGATCGCGTGCGGGACGCCGGCCACCCCTGCCGCCTCCGCCGCGTTCGCCGTGATCCGCTCCGCGAAGGGATGAGTCGCGTCCACCAGCGCGGTGACCCGGTGGGCGCGCAGCCAGTCGGCCAGCCCGGCCGCGCCCCCGAACCCGCCGACACGGACCTCACCGTCGATCGCCCCCGGCCGGCGCACGCGCCCCGCGAGCGAGGTGGTGACCCGGAGGCCGGGCCGCGAGGCGAGGGCGGTGGCGAGGTGGCGGGCCTCGGTGGTGCCGCCGAGGATCAGGACGTGCGCGGGCATGGGGTGAGCGTACGCATCCGGTCAGCTCAGCAGGAGTTCGAGCGCCCCGACGAGGGTCGCCACGATGACGATGCGGTCGAAGAGCCGCTGGTTGATCTTGTGGACGGCCCACTTGCCGAGGAACCCGCCGGGGACGACGAACGCGAGCAGTGCCGCGTCGAGCAGCAGCGAGTTGCCGTCGATCAGGCCGAGGGCCGCACTGAAGGGGATCTTGGCCACGTTGACGATGAGGAAGAAGAAGGCGGAGGTGCCGAGGAAGCCCATCTTGCGGAAGCCCGCGGAGAGGAGATACATCGACATCACCGGTCCGCCCGCGTTGGCGACCATGGTGGTGAAGCCCCCGGTCACGCCGTACGCGCCCGCCGTCGCCCGGCCCGTCCGCGTGCTGACGTCCTCCGCCGCCTCCTGGCGTCGCCGCCACAGCGTGATGCCGGTCATCATCAGCAGGATCGCGCCGATGGAGGTCCGTACGATCCCGTCGCCGACGCGGGCGAGGAACAGCGTGCCCGCCACCACTCCGGCCGCGACGGCGGGGAACAGCCGCCACAGGGTGGGCCAGTGGGCGTGCCGCCGGTAGGTGAGGACGGCGAAGGTGTCGCCCGCGATGAGGAGCGGCAGCAGTACGCCGGTGGAGGCGCGGGCGGGCAGGATGGCCGCGAAGACGGCGAGGCTGACCGTGTTGGCCCCGCTGACCGCGGTCTTGGAGAAGCCGACCAGGAGGGCGGCGAGGGCCAGGGCGGCGAATTCCCAGCCGGATATGTGCCAGAGCGTCATCATGTTCATGCGGAGACCGATGCTATGTGCACACGTCCGGCCGGGCGCCGGGGGCTCAGCGGGCGGTGTACCGGGTGCGCAGTTCCCGCTTGAGCACCTTCATGCTGGGGCCGAGCGGCAGCGCGTCCGTGAACTCCACGCGGCGCGGGTACTTGTGCTTGCCGAGGTGCTCCTTGGACCACTCGGTGATCGCCTCGGCGTCGGGCGTGCCGCCCGGTGCGGGGACGACGACCGCGCAGATCTCCTCGCCGTGCAGCTCGTCGGGCAGGCCGATGACGGCGACCTGGGCGACCTCGGGGTGGCGCGCGAGGACCTCCTCGACCTCGCGGGGGTAGACGTTGTAGCCGCCCCGGATGATGACGTCCTTCTTGCGGTCGACGATCCGCAGGAACCCGTCCCCGTCCTTGGTGCCGAGGTCGCCGGTGCGGAACCAGCCGTCGACCAGCGCCTCGGCGGTGGCCTCCGGGCGGCCCAGGTAGCCGGAGAAGACGTTGTGGCCCCGGATGACGACCTCGCCCAGCTCGCCGGGCGGGAGGAGTTCGACGCGGTCCTCGATGTCCGCGTGGGCGATCTCGGCGTCCACGCCCCACAGCGGGTGGCCGATGGTGCCGGCGCGGGTACCGAAGACGGGCTGGTTGACGGTGGCGGCCGGGGAGGTCTCCGAGAGGCCGTACCCCTCGTAGATCCGGGCGCCGAACGCCGTCTCGAACCGTTCCAGCACGGCCACCGGCAGCGAGGCGCCGCCGGAGACGCACAGCCGCAGCTCGGGCAGGGCGGTGGCGTCGGCCGCGACGGCGGCGAGGGAGACGAACATGGTGGGGACGCCGTGGAAGGTGTTGACGTGCTCCCGGACCATGATCTCGATCGCGCGGGCGGCGTCGAAGCGGGGCATCAGGACGAGCGTCGCGCCCGCGCGCCAGGTGGAGTTGAGGGAGACCGTCTGCCCGAAGGCGTGGAAGAGCGGAAGCGCGCCGAGGACGATGTCGTCGGGGCGGATGTCGTTGGCGTCGAAGGCGTTGACGGTCGCGTTCATCACGATGTTGAAGTGGCTGAGCACGGCGCCCTTCGGGACGCCGGTGGTGCCGCTGGTGTAGAAGACGACGGCCGGGTCGTCGGCGGCACGGGTGACGTACGAGTACGGCGGCTCGGCATCCACCGCGAGCTTCTCCAGCTCCTCGCCGAGGACGACCACGCGGATGCCGAGGGGGTCGGCGGCCGCGCGGGCGGTGGCCTCCTGGGCCGGGTGGGCGAGCAGCAGGGTGGCGCCGCTGTCCTTGAGGACGTGCTCGACCTCGGACGCGGAGAGCAGCAGGTGGACGGGGACGACGACTCCGCCCACCGCCATGGTCGCGTAGTAGGCGAGCGGGAACTCGGCGGTGTTGGGGGCCATCAGGGCGACCCGGTCACCCGGCCGTACGCCGAGGGCGGCGAGCGCGCCCGCCTGGGCGAGGGAGCGCCGCCAGGCTTCGGCGAAGGTGAGGCGCAGGTCGCCCTCGACCAGGGCCGTCCGGTCGGGGCGGCGGCGGGCGTTCTCGGCCAGGATGGCGGCGACGGACAGGGTTGCCATGAGGTGCGGCTCCGTTTCCTGCGGTGCGACTCGTGCTGCGGAACTCCCTTGCCAGGAAGTCCCGTCGGGGTGGTTCAGGGGCGCTCCACCAGGACCGCGCTGCCCTGCCCGACGCCGACGCACATGGTGGCGAGGCCGCGTCCGGCGCCGGTGCGGCGCATGCGGTGCAGCAGGGTGGTGAGGATGCGGGCGCCGGAGCAGCCGAGGGGGTGGCCGAGGGCGATGGCGCCGCCGGTGGGGTTCACCAGGCCGGGGTCGATGCCGAGTTGGTCGACCGAGGCGAGGGCCTGGGCGGCGAACGCCTCGTTGAACTCGGCCTCCTGGAGGTCGTCGACGCTCCAGCCGACGCGGGCGAGCGCCTTGCGGGTGGCGGGGACGGGGCCGATGCCCATCACGTCGGGGTGGACGCCCGCCGAGGCTCCGGCGACGTAGCGGCCGAGGGATTCGAGGCCCAGTTCCTCCAGCGCGTCCTCGCTGACCAGGAGGAGGCCGGCGGCGCCGTCGTTCATGGGTGAGGCGTTGCCCGCGGTGACCGTGCCGTCCGCCCGGAACACCGGCTTGAGGCGGGCGAGTTTCTCCAGGGACGTGTCCTCGCGTACGCATTCGTCGCGGTCGACGGCGATGCCGTCCGGGCGCTCCACGGGCAGGAGTTCGGCGTCGAAGTGGCCGTTCTTCCGTGCGGTGGCGGCGAGTTGGTGGCTGCGCAGGGCGAACTCGTCCTGGCGTTCACGGGAGATGCCGTAGCGCCGGGCGACCTCCTCGGCGGTCTCGCCCATGGCCAGCACGCCGTGCAGGTCCTTCATCGCCGGGTTGGTGAGGCGCCAGCCGAGGCGGGTGTCGTAGGTCTCCATGCGGTGCGGGAGGGCCTCGTCGGGGCGGGGCAGCACGAAGGGGGCGCGGCTCATGGACTCGGAGCCGCCCGCGATCACGATCTCCGCCTCGCCGGCCGCGATGGTGCGGGCGGCGGTGGTGACCGCCTCCAGGCCGGAGGCGCACAGCCGGTTGACGGTGGCGCCGGGCACGGAGTCGGGAAGCCCGGCGAGGAGGGCGGCCATGCGGGCGATGTTGCGGTTGTCCTCGCCGGCCTGGTTGGCGGCGCCCCAGTACACGTCGTCGATACGGGCCGGGTCGAGGGCGGGCACGCCGCCGACCAGGTCGCGGACGACGGCCGCCGCGAGGTCGTCGGGCCGCACGGCGGACAGGGCTCCGCGCAGCTTGCCGATGGGGGTGCGGCGGGCGGCCGCGAAGTGGACGGGACGCACTGCTTGGACTCCTGACCGACGACGCTGTGGATCAGCATGAACCTACGCCCCGCCGGGACGGAGCGAATTAATTAGCACTGCTAGTTTTGGCTCTACCGGACTATAGACCGCGCACCGGCTCCCTGGGAAGATCCGCCCGGAGTGAGCCACGCGACCGCGCCGGAGGAGACCACCATGACCGCCGTACGCGAACACACCCGCCAGGGCGTCCACGGAGCGCTGCACATCCGCGCCTGGCCGCACCCCGCGCCCCGCTGTCTCGCCCTGCTGGTGCACGGGTACGGCGAGCACGCGGGCCGGTACGACGAGGTCGCCGGGGTGCTCACCGGCCACGGCGCGGCGGTGTACGCGCCCGACCACCTCGGGCACGGCCGGTCGGCCGGCGAGCGGGTGCTGATCGAGGACTTCGAGGACGTGGTCACCGACGTCCACACGGCGGCCGACCTGGCCCGTGCCGAGCACCCCCGGTCTGCCGCTGGTCATGGTGGGCCACTCCGTGGGCGGCCTGATCGCGGCCCGGTACGCCCAGCGGTACGGGTCCGAACTGAGCGCGCTGGTGCTGTCGGGGCCGGTGATCGGCGAGTGGGCGCTGCCCGGCCGACTGCTCGCGCTGGACGAGGTCCCGGACGTGCCGATCAGCCTGGCCGCCCTCTCCCGCGACCCGGCCGTGGGCGCGGCCTACAGTGCCGACCCACTGGTGTGGCACGGCCCCATGAAGCGGCCGACCCTGGTGGCCTTCGAACGCGGGCTCGCGGCCGTGGCCGAGGGCGGCGACATCGGGGAACTCCCGCTGCTGTGGCTGCACGGCGACGACGACCGGCTCGTCCCGCTGCCGGGCAGCCGAGTCGGCGTCGACCGCCTCGGCGCGGGCCGAGCCACCGAACGCGTCTTCCCCGGCGCCCGCCACGAGGTCTTCAACGAAACCGACCGGGCAAAGGTCTTCGGGGAGCTGACGGGCTTCCTGGACTCGGTGCTGGACTAGACCTCTATAGCTCTATGCCGAGAATCCGCAGCTCTATGCCGAGAATCCGCGCGACCGTGCGCGGTACCCCCTGGTCGTTGTTGGACGGGGCCAGGTGGCGGGCTCGGTGGATGACGTCGGGGTGGGCGTTGGCCATGGCGAAGGACCAGTCGGCGGCGTCGAGCATCTCGAGGTCGTTGAGGTAGTCGCCGAAGACCATGGTCTGGGCGGGGGTGATGCCCAGTTCGCGCTGGAGGCCGCGCAGGGCGGCGCCCTTGTTGGCGGTGCGGTTCATGACGTCCACCCAGTGCTCGCCGGACACCACCACCTGGTGGCTCTCGGCGAAGGGCGCCAGGGCGGGGGCGGCGCCGGTCTCGGCGGAGCCGAAGTCGTACACCGCGACCTTGATGATCTCGTCGTCCACCGCGGTCACGTCCTCGACCACGCGGTGCTCGACGTAGTACTTGCGCACCTCGGCGAGGAACGCCTCGTCGGTCCGCTCCACGTACGCGGCCCGCTTGCCGCAGACCACGGCGCCCGCGTCCACGCCCCGCGCGGCCAGCCCCCGTACGGTGCGGGCGAGGTCGGCGGCGGAGGCGGGGTCCAGCGGGTCGGAGCTGAGTTCCACCCCGTCGCGGACCACATAGGTGCCGTTCTCCGCTATGAACACCATGCCCTCGGCGACCTCGGCGAACTGCCGGGCCAGCGTGGCGTACTGGCGGCCGCTCGCGGGGCTGAACAGCACGCCCCGGCGCCGCAGTTCGGCGAGGAGGGGCCACAGGGTGTCCGGCGGGCACTTGTCGTCGTCCAGCAGGGTGCCGTCCATGTCGGTGACGACGAGGCGGATGTCGGCGGGGCCGGAGGGCGGGCCGGGGACGTCGAGGAGGTGCGCGGGCGTCGCTGACATGTGCTGCTTCCGGTCGGTTCGCGGGACGCCTCCAGTGTTCCTCATGGTTCCTCATGCCCCGAACGGGCTTTCCCCCGGGCGGCGCGGCCAGGTCCGGGAGTCGTCCGGGGATGCCCGTTCGGTGCCCGTTCGCGCACCGTGCGCGATTTTCGGGACACCGCGATCGCCGGGCGGCACAATGACGGGACGACGTGATCAAGGGGCGGCGCACGGCCGCACGTGGGAAGGGGGGCGAGTTGAGCGACAACGGCTCCCCTACGGCCGGCGCCCGGACTCCGCGGACGCGGGCGCCGTACCGCAGTTCGGCGCCGTCGCCGTGAAACCGTGAGGCCGCCGGCCCGCGCAACCGCACGTATCCGAGCCCGCCCGCGCCCGCGGCGGGTCCCCACCCGGAAAGTATGATCAAGCAATGTCTGACATGACCGAGACCACGCCCGGCTGGCTGACCACGGACGAGCTGGAGATGGCCAGGGCCCGGATGCCGATCCTGTACGTCGAGGCCGTGCCCGTGCGGGTGGACGACAGCGGCGAAGTCACCAGTATCGGACTGCTGTTGCGCATCGGCCCGGACGGCACCGTCAGCCGCACTCTGGTCTCCGGCCGCGTCCTGCACCACGAGCGGGTACGCGACGCGCTGCTGCGGCACCTGGAGAAGGACCTCGGACCGGTCGCGCTGCCCCGGGTCCCGGTCTCCACACAGCCGTTCACGGTCGCGGAGTACTTCCCCACGGCCGGTGTCACCCCGTACCACGACCCGCGCCAGCACGCGGTGTCGCTGGCCTTCATCGTGCCGGTGGCCGGTGACTGCCGCCCCCGGCAGGACGCGCTGGACCTGGTCTGGTTCACCCCGCAGGAAGCGGCCTCGGCGGCGCTGCACGGCGAGATGCCGGGCGGCCACGGCGCACTGCTGAAGCAGGCGCTGGCGCACGCGGGCATCGGCTTCTAGCGCTCGTCCGGCCGGGGCCCAACGGTCCCCGGCCGGGGCCGAGTGGCCCGTGGCGCACCGGGTACGGGCGGTACGACCCTGGGGGCAGACGCCTCGAAGGGAGCCGGTGCGATGACCACGAGCACCATGACCACGGCCCTGGAGCCCCTGCACTCGCGGGGCGACAGGCTCTCCAGTTCGGGCGGCAGCACGGGCGTGGTCCCGGCGGGGTCGGCGCGCAGCGAGCGCATCAGCCGGGCTGTGGTCGCGGGGTCCAGCATCGACTGCCCGGAGGCGACCGTACGCACCGCGGACACCACGTCCAGCGCCGCGTCCAGGGCCGGTCGGTCCCCCGGAGGGACCTGTGGCCGTGGCCCGAACGGCCCGTTGCGGTCAGGCTGGTAGGTGGGCCCCTACGGCCCCCGGAACAGCCAGGGAGGTGTGGACGATGCCCCGGACCGTGACCGCGGGACTGGACGGCTCCGCCGAGAGCCGGGCCGCCGCCGAGTGGGCGGCGCGCGAGGCGAAGCTGCGCGGGCTGCCGCTGCGGCTAGTCCAGGTGTGGGAGCCGCTGCCCGACCCGCTGGCGCAGGCCCCGCTGCTCGGCGCCGAGGCCGAGCAGGACTGGACCGAGCCGGTGCCGCGCGATAGCGCGGAGGGGCTCCGGCTGCGCCACCCCGGCCTGGAGGTGATCACCGAGCAGCGCACCGGCGACCCGGTGGACGAGCTGTGCGAGGCCGCCGGGACGTCCGAGCTGCTGGCGCTCGGCTCACGCGGCCTGGGCGGGCTCCACGGATTCATCGTCGGCTCGGTCGGCCTGGCGGTCGCAGGCCATGCCGGATGCCCGGTGGTGCTGGTCAGGGCGGGCGAGCGGGCCGCCGACGAGCACCTGGCGGACCCGGCGGGCATCCCGTCGGCCGCGACACCGTTCCGGCCGGTCGTGCTGGGCCTGGACATCACCGCACCGAACGCGTCCCTGCTGGAGTTCGCCTTCGGTACCGCCGCGCTGCGCGGCGCCCCGCTGCGGGTGGTGTACGCCTGGGTGCCGGAGCCCCCGCCCGCGTACACCCCCGGCTACGCCTACGAGGCGGAGGCGCCGGTCGCCGAGGAGGCGCTCGAACCACGGAACGCGTTCATGCTCGGCAGGGCGCTGGAGCCCTGGCGGAAGTCGTTCCCGGACGTCGACGTGGCCGAGGCGGCCGTCGGGGGCAGCGCCGGGTCGGTCCTGGTGGACGCCTCCCGCGACGCCTGCCTGGTCGTGGTCGGCCGCCGGGTGCGCACGGGCCGGCTCGGCGCCCACCTCGGGCATGTCGCGCACGCCGTGCTGCACCACTCCCCCGCCCCCGTCGCCGTCGTCCCGCACGGCTGACCGAAGTGGAGAACCCTATGGACGAGCCGATCGTGGTCGGCGTGGACGGTTCCGCGCCCAGTCTGCGCGCCGTGGACTGGGGCGCGGAGGAGGCGGCCCTGCGTGGGGCTCCGCTGCGCCTGGTGTACGCCTCGCTCTGGGAGCGCTACGAGGGGGAGCTGATCGCCCAGGAGCTGAACCGTCCCGTGGAGGAGGTCATGGCCAGGGACGTGGTCGGCACCGCCGAGGCGCGGGCCCGGCTGCGCCGGCCCGGTGTGGAGGTCACCACCGATGTGCTGCCCGGTGAACCGGAGTACGCGCTCGTCCGGGAGAGCCGTACCGCCCGCGCGGTGGTGCTGGGCAGCCGGGGGCGCGGCGGGGTCGCCGAGGCGCTGCTCGGTTCGGTCAGCCTGACGGTCGCCGGGCATGCGCACTGCCCGGTGTTCGTGCTGCGCGACGGCGCCGAGGAGGAGGAGTCCGGCGGTTCCCCGCGGATCGTGCTGGCGGTCGGCGACAAGCCCGGGGACGCGGCCGCCGCCCGGTTCGCGGCCGAGGAGGCCGAGCTGCGCGGGCTGCCCCTGGAGGCGGTACGGGCCTGGCGGCGGCCGTCGGGCCCCTTCACCGGTCACGACACGGCCGAGGGCGACCCGGAGGAGGCCGCGCGGGAGGCGGTGGCCGAAGCCCTGCGGGACGTGCCGGAGGGGGTGGTGACGGTCGTCCGTACCCCGGAGGGCCACGCCCGTGACGCCCTGGTCGAAGCGGCGCGCGGCGCCACCCTTCTCGTGGTCGGCGCCCACCCCCGGCACGGCGGCTTCGGTCTGCAGCTGGGCCGGGTGGCCCATGGGCTGCTCCACCGCGCCCCCTGCCCGGTCGCGGTGGTCCCGGAACCGGCGTAGCCGCCCCTCAGCCTCGCGCCCCGCACAGCGCCGGCTCGGCCGGGCCGGTGCGGCGGACATGGGCCGGGCGGCCCATGCGCGGGAGGGCCGGGGCGGCGAAGCTGGAGACAGGGGCCGGTTCCTGGCCGTGACGGCAGGCGCGGGATCAGCAGCGGGCCGGCCGACGAGGTGAGGAGCGTCATGAAGGGATTCGTCTTTCACGGACCGGGCCAGGCGTCCTGGGAGGACGTCCCGGACCCTGCGATCAAGGAGCCGACCGACGCGATCGTGAAGGTCGGCATGGTGTCCATCTGCGGTACTGACCTGCACATCCTCAAGGGCGACGTGCCCGAGGTGCCGCCCGGCACGGTGCTCGGCCACGAGGCGGTCGGCGAGATCGTCGACGTGGGCAGCGATGTGCGCAACGTCCGGCCGGGCGACCGGGTGCTGGTCTCCTGCATCACGTCGTGCGGCCGGTGCCGCTTCTGCCGGGAGGGCCGGTACGGCCAGTGCCTCGGCGGGGGCGGCTGGATACTCGGGCATCTCGTGGACGGCGCCCAGGCCGAGTACGTCCGGGTCCCGTTCGCCGACCTGTCCGTGCACCCGCTGCCGGCCGCCGTGCCGAGCGAGGTCGCGGTCCTGCTGGCGGACATCTTCCCCACCGCGTACGAGGTGGGGGTGCTCAACGGCCAGGTCCGGGCGGGCGACACGGTGGTGATCGTGGGTGCCGGGCCGATCGGGCTGGCGGCCGTCGTCACGGCGCGGCTGTACGCCCCCGAGCGGATCATGGTGGTGGACCTGGCCATGACCCGGTTGCAGGCGGCCCGGCGGCTCGGCGCGGACGTGGTCGCCCTCGCCGGTGAGGACCCCCGGCAGCTGGTGGACGATCTCACCGGCGGGCTCGGCGCGGACGTGGCCGTGGAGGCGGTCGGGGTGCCGGAGAGCTTCGAACTGTGCACCCGTGTGGTGCGGCCCTGCGGGCACGTGGCCAACGTCGGCGTGCACGGCGCCGCGGCGATGCTGCACCTGGAGGACCTGTGGATCAGGGACGTCACCATCACGACGGGCCTGGTGGACACGTACTCCACCCCGACCCTGCTGCGGATGGCGGCGGCGGGCCGGCTGCCGACCGCGGAGCTGGTCACCCACACCTTCCCGCTGAACCACATGGCGGAGGCGTACGAGGTGTTCGCCCACGCCGCCGAGACGGGTGCGCTGAAGGTGGTGCTGGGCGCGGACCGGCACGATGTGGTCATCCCGATGCCGTGACCCTGGTCCTGAAGGCGCCCCGTCAGTCGTCCCGGAGGATGCCGTCCGGGGCGCCGAGGCGGCTCGAGGTGGTGCTGACGGCCGACGGCCGCGAGGTGGTCCTGCGGGTTGCGGACGACGGGGTGGGCATTCCGTCCGGCGGGCGGCGCAGCGGACTGCGCAACATGGCCGAGCGCGCCGAACAGCTCGGCGGTCACCTGGAGTTGGGCAGCGCGGAGAGCGGTGGAGCGGTGCTGGTGTGGACGGTGCCGCTGCCCGAGGGGGCGTAGCGCCGGGTCAGGTGCGCCAGAGGGTGACCGCGGCGGCGACGAGGGTGACCAGGGCGGAGAAGGCCACCATCACGGTTCTGAGGCGGGCCGGCCAGCGGGCGGTGAATGGCCGGCGCGGGGGTTCGGGGGGCCGGTCGACCGACTGCAGAAGCAGTCGGCACCAGGGGCACTCGTCGTCGGGCGGGTGCGGCGGCAGCCAGTGGTTCTCCCCGCGCGGGGGCGGGCGGCGGTTGTCGCGCGCGTCTCTGTCGTCCCTGTCGTCCCGGTCGTCTCTCATGTCACTCCGTGAGCGCGGTGGCCACCGCGTCATGGTTGCGAAACCTTGGGCCTTTGCCTCACTTAACGGCTAGGCCCTGGGGAGAGGTTGCGGGTCATACCTGCCGCACGGCCGTTCTGCACATGCGCGAACGACTGGCCACGGCCACTACGGGACGCCGGCGAGGGTCAGCGACGGCCGTCGCCCGCCACCACCCCGTAGGTGACGGCGCCGAAGACCAGGTGGGGCACCACGTCCGACACCCAGTCCTTCGCGGACCACGTCCTGGGGTCGGTGACGCCCAGCTGGGTCATGGACGCGTCCGTGGCCGCCATGGCGAGGACGCCGGTCACCAGGCTCCCCGCCCACCACGGCATACGGACACCGGCGCGGTGCACCAGGGAGACGACCACCCCGACGCCGACGCCGACACCGATGCCGCTGAGCGCGCCGAGCCCGGACAGCCGGTTCTCCCGCTGCTCCCCGGACCCGCCGACGGAAAGCCCCACGTCGTCGGCGAGCTTGTCCGCGGCCTGGGCGGGGACATCACTGGCGGCCCTGCCCCGCAGGGCCATGTCGGCGTAGGTGGCGGCGTCGAGGGCGGTGGTACCGGCGGCACCCGCCGCCGCACCGCGCAGAATGCTACGAATCATGCGCCCCCGAGTTCCCCGAACGCCGCCCGCGAACCGTGCGGGACCGCCGTACGGGTGACGGGTCTCCACACACCCGCAAAGAACCTGTCACACAAGGACCGGAATGCGGCCTCGGGCGGTGGCCGTTCTGAGTGACATGACTGTTGGAGCAGCGCTCAACACGCCCGGCGCCGTAAACCAGGTCGACGCCTCCGTTCTCCAAGCCCGCGAGGCCGCCGCGGCGGGACTGCGCTCCGTCTGGTTCGGGCAGACCTTCGGCGCGGACTCACCCCAGCTCGCCGCGATCGTCGGCCGCGAGGTGCCCGGTCTCCAGGTGGGCACCTCGGCGATCCCGGTGTTCGGCCGCCACCCCCTGCTCGTCTCCAGCCAGGCCCAGACCGCCCAGGCGGCCACGCACGGCCGCTACCACCTCGGCCTGGCCCTGGGCACCAAGCTGCTGACCGAGGGCGGGTTCGGACTGCCCTTCGAGCGTCCCATCGCCCGGCTGCGCGAGTTCCTCACCGCGCTGCGCCAGCTCACGGAGACCGGCAACGCCGACTTCCACGGTGAACTGCTCACGGCGGTCACCCCGATCCCGGCGCGCGTACCGGGCGCCGAGGACGGCGTACCCGTACTGGTCGCCGCGATGGGCCCGCAGGCCCTGCGGGTCAGCGGCGAACTGGCCGACGGCATCCTGCCGTACCTCGCCGGGCCCCGGGCGCTGGAGCGGGACATCGTCCCGGCGGTCAACGCGGCTGCCGAGGCGGCGGGGCGGCCCGCGCCCCGGATCGTCGCCCTGGTGCCCGGCGTGGTCACCGACGACGTGGACGCCGTACGCGAGACGGCCACCGAGCAGCTCGCGTTCTACGAACAGATCCCGTCCTACGCCCGGGTCATCGAACTCTCCGGCGCCCGCCGGGCGTCGGACGTGGCCGTGATCGGCGACGAGAAGACGGTCGCCGCCGAGGTGCGCCGCTACCGGGACGCGGGGGCGACGGAGGTGGTCTTCGCCGGCACCGAGATCGCCGGTGACGAGGCCCGGCTGCGCACCTGGGCCCTGCTCGGCGAACTGGCGGAATGAGCCGTCCCCCCGTACACCCCCGTAGGCACGACGAAGGAGTACCGATGACCACCCACGCCTCCGCGACCGACCTCCACGCCTTCACCGAGTCCTGGCTCGACTGGTACCGCGCGCACGAGGAACGCCTCGCCGACCCGCACGGCTTCCTCGCGGTCACCAGCCTGAACTGGCTGGACGAGCACCCGCAGCGCTTCCCCGACGCCCCCGGCACCTGGCGCACCGGTCCCGACGGCGTCACCGTGACCCTGGACGACGGCGAGGAACTGACCGTGGCCGGGGTGCCGTTGCGCGGGGAGCACCACTTCGGCGTGCTCCCGGAGCGCGGCGGCGTCGAGGCGGTGTGGGGAGACGCCGTGATCGAGGTGGCCAAGCGCGGCGGCCATGACATCGTCCGCCCCCGCCACCCGGACGCCCCGCTGCGCACCGCCTTCGCCGGTACGCCGTCCTACGCGCCGGACCCGCGCTGGGTGGTGACGGGCCGCTACGAGCCGTTCCCCGAGCCCCGCCCGACCACCGTGGGCGCGGCCGTGGAGGGCCTTGAGCATGTGTACGACGCGCCCGGCCGGATCACGTTCGAGCTGGAAGGTCACACACTGTCCCTGACCGCGTTCCCCGGAGGCGGACCCGGCGGGCTGATGGTGCTGTTCACCGACGAGACCTCCGGCCGCACCACGTACGCCGCGAACCGGGTCCTCTCCCTGGCGCCGCCCGCCGCCGACGGCACGGTGTTGCTCGACTTCAACCGGGCGGCGAACCTGCCCTGCGCCTACACCGACCTGGCCACCTGCCCGCTGCCCCCGGCGGAGAACCGGCTGCCACTGGCGGTGGAGGCGGGACTGAAGATCCCGCGCGAGCGCGGCGGGGCCTGACAGGACGTCAAGGGCCTTTGTCACAAAGGCCCTTGACCGAGTCGGCTCAGTCGCGCGGGAAGAGATGGTGCAGCGGCTCGCCGGCGGCGAACCTCCGTACCTGCTCGACGATCAGGCGCTCCGCGCGGGGCCGGAACGCGGCCGAGCCACCGGCGATGTGCGGGGTGAGGAGCACTCCGGGGGCGTGCCGCAGGGGGTGTTCGGCGGGCAGCGGCTCGGGGTCGGTGACGTCCAGGGCCGCCCGCAGCCTGCCCGACCGGGTCTCGGCGAGCAGGGCCTCGGTGTCCAGCGTGCGGCCGCGGCCGACGTTGACGACGAGCGCGCCGTCGGGCAGCGCGGCCAGCTCCTTGGCGCCGAACATGCCGACGGTGTCCGGGTTCTCGGGCAGCACGAGCACGACGATGTCCGTCTCCGGCAGCAGAGCGGGAAGATCGGCCACGGCGTGGACGCCCTCCTCGGGCCGGGCCCGCCGCGCGACCCGGACGACCTCCGCCTCACAGGCGAGCAGCCGCCGTTCCAGCGCCGCGCCGATGGACCCGTAACCGACGATCGTGACGCGGGCGTCGGCGAGGGAGCGGGTGAAGTGCGGCTCCCAGCGTCCGGCGCCCTGGTCGGCAACCCACTGCGGGAGGTCCCGCTGGGCGGCGAGGATCAGCCCGAGGGCGTGCTCGGCGGTGGAGGCGTCGTGCAGGCCACGCCCGTTGTGCAGGGTGACCCCGGCGGGCATGAGCGGGACGAGCTTCTCGACCCCTGCGCTGAGCGACTGCACCGCGCGCAGCTTCGGCAGCTTCGGCAGCAGGCGTACGGCGTCCGGCACGGCGTAGGGCATCACCCACAGGCCGACGCGCGCGAGCACGTCGTCGGCGGGTTCGCTGCCGGGGGTGACTCCGTCCCACACCTGGACCTCCACGCCCTCGGGCCAGGGGCCGTGGCTCTGGTCCAGATCGGGCCAGGGCAGCAGGACGCCGGTGGCGGTGTGGTGCAGATCTCTGGTCATCGGACCCTCCGTCTCGTACCGTGCTTTCCGTCCAGTGAAACACTTTCCACCACACGGAAAACAGGGGGTCTGGGATGACAGCGACGTCACCCGCCACCGACACCGCAGCGGCGGCACCTGCGCAGACAGGTTTCTGGCGGTCCTCCCGCGCCCGGTATCTGATGCCGGTCGCGTTCGTCACGTACTCGCTCGCCTATCTCGACAAGTCCAACTACGCGATCGCCTCCGCCGGCGGCATGGCCGAGGACCTGAAGCTGTCGGCGGGGGCGGACTCCCTGATCGCCGCGTCGTTCTTCCTCGGCTACTTCTTCTTCCAGATCCCCGGCACGATCTACGCCGAACAGCGCAGCGCCCGCCGCCTGGTGGCCTGGTCGACCGTGGCCTGGGGTCTGCTCGCAGTACTCCAGGGCCTGCTCAGCAGCCCGGCCCAGCTGATCGCGGTGCGTTTCGCGCTGGGTGTGGTCGAGGGCGCGGTGCTGCCGTCGATGGTCATGCTGCTCGGCCGCTGGTTCACGCGCGGCGAGCGCGGCCGCGCCAACACCCTGCTCATCCTGGGCAACCCGGTCACGGTGATGTGGCTGTCGGCGGTCTCCGGCTGGCTGGTGTCGGTCTCCGACTGGCGGGTGATGTTCATCGCCGAGGGCGTGCCGTCGGTGGTGTGGGGCGTGTGCTGCCTGTGGCTCATCAAGGACCGCCCGGAACAGGCACCCGGTCTCCCCGAGCCCGAACTCGCGCTGCTGCGCGCCGACTTGGCGGCGGAACAGGCGGCCGCACCGCCGGTGACCGGCACGCTGCGCGAGCGGTACGGCCGGGTACTGCGCTCCCCCGCCGTGCTCACCATGGCCGCGCAGTATTTCTTCTGGTCCTTCGGCATGTACGGCTTCGTCTTCTGGCTGCCGGCCATCATCAAGAAGGGCTCCGGGGAGGGCATCGGCGCCACCGGCCTGCTCACCGCGATCCCGTACGCCTGCGCTGCCGTGGCCATGCTGCTCAACTCCCGCCTGTCCGACCGCAGCGGGCGCCGGCGGGCCGCCGTATGGCCGTGGCTGGCCTGCGGCGGCCTCGCCCTGCTCGGCTCCTACGCGGCGGGCGGCGACTTCCCGCTCGCCCTCACCCTGCTCGTGGTGGCGGGCGTGTGCCTGTACGCCCCGTACGGCCCGTACTTCGCGCTCGTCACCACCCTCGCCCCGCCGGGGATCGCGGGCGCGGCCGTCGCGCTGGTCAACTCCTTCGGCGCGCTCGGCTCGTTCGCCGGGACCTACCTGGTCGGCTGGGTGCGCGGCACCGAGCTGGGCGACGCGGGCGCCTTCGGCCTGATGGCCGTGTGCACCCTGGTCGCCGCCGCCCTGACCCTCGCGGCGCCCGAGCCCGCGAAGAACGCCGGCCCGGTCCCGGTACGGTGACCGTCGAAGCGGCGGCCGCCCCGGCATGCGTACGGACGGCCGCCGCACCCCATCCCCACCCCGGCCACGACAGCGGCAGTGAACGACGAAAGGCGCGCACGGTGACCACACCATCCGGCGACGACATGCTGGGCCGGGGGCTGCGGCTGCTCACCGTGCTGGCCGAGCACCCCGCCGGTCTCGGCGTCAGCGCCGCCGCCCGCGCCGCCCGGCTGCCCGTGAGCAGCGCCCACCGCATCCTCGGCCGGCTGGTCGAGGAACGGTTCGCCACCTACGACGAGGAGGGCCGGCGGTACGCGCTGGGCTCCCGCGTCCTGGAACTGTCCCGCGGCTTCCAGCGCTCCCCCGCGGGCTACTCCGCCGCGGCCGCGCCGATGCGCAGACTGGCCGCGCGCACCGGCCTGCCCGTGATCGCGGGCATCCTGAACGACAGCGAGGTCCTGCTCGTCCTCTCCGTGCAGGGCACCCAGCATCTGCAACTGCGCAACGCCGAAGGCACCCGCAACCCCTGGCACGCGACCTCCCTCGGCAAGGCGCTGGCCGCCTGGCTGCCGGAGGAGGAACGCGAACGCCTCCTCGCCGGCCCGCTCCCGGCGGTGACCCCCCGCACGATCACCGATCCCGGCCTGCTGCGCGCCGAGTTGACCCTCGTACGGGAGCGGGGCTGGGCGGAGGTCGACGAGGAGAACGAGATCGGCGTCCGCTCGATCGCGGTGGCGCTGCCCGACACCCCGGAGGGCACCCCGCCGCTCGCACTGTCCCTCGCCGCCACGGTCATCCTGACGGACGCGGACCAACTCCGCGCACAGGCGCCCGCGTTGCGGGAGTGCGCGGAGGAGGTGGCGGCGCGGATGTCGCCGTGAGCGGGGTGTTTCTCGGGGCTCCGGGCGCTGTCGGCTCTAGCAGAACCAGCCGTCCTGGACCCAGCCCCGGCGGTTGATGTTGCCGTAGGCGAAGCCGTACGCCCAGCCGGACTGCTTGCTCTCGACCAGGAACGTCTGCCCCTTGTCGAGCGTGCCCATCCAGGCGCCGAGCGGCTCGGTCCTCACGAAGAGATCCTGGGCGCAGACGGTCTCGCGGGTGCCGACGGTGCCGTTGGCGGCCTGCGCGGGGCCGGAACCCAGCAGCAGGACGGCGCCGATGGCGGCCGCGAGCGCCGCGAAGCGGACGGTACGGGGTGCGGACATGCCGTTGCCTCCCAGATTCCGGCTCACCATGAGCCGTAGCCGCCGATGCATTCGTTGCGCACATAGCCCCAGTCGTTG
This sequence comes from Streptomyces sp. NPDC085596, assembly GCF_044541565.1. Taxonomy (NCBI): domain Bacteria; kingdom Bacillati; phylum Actinomycetota; class Actinomycetes; order Kitasatosporales; family Streptomycetaceae; genus Streptomyces; species Streptomyces sp. NPDC085596. Next base: position 164,250 of record NZ_JBITTC010000002.1, read on the forward strand.
GGACCGAAGTCGAAGGTGGCGGCCCAGCCGTTGTACACGGGGTGCGCGCCCCGGGTGTGGCCGACCTTGTCGCCGTAGTACAGCGTCCGCACCAGGCCGGTGGGCCCGGAGGAACTGTCGTAGTTGGCGTAGAAGCTGGCGCTCTGACAGGTGATGACGGCGTGTTCCGGGACGACGGCGGCGTGGGCCGGGGCCGGGATCTGGAGCAGCGCGGCGGTGGCCAGCGCGGGGGCGGCGAGAGCGAGGGCTCGTCTGAGAAGGGGCACGGCGCATCGACTCCTCGTGGGGGAGGTGTGGGTTGACGCGGGTAGACCGTAGCGCGGTTTGACATGCGCGCAACAGATGGCAGTCGCGGCTCACGCTCGCGGTCCACCAGATAGGCCGTACCTATGACTGCTCTGTTTCGGCAAAAAGAGAGGCCGTTTTATCCGGTGTCGCATTCCTGAATGGAACACCGGATAAAACGGCCACCGAACCGCTGATGGGTTCAGTTCTTCTTGTCGCCCGCGGTGTAGGAGGCGGCGCCGGTGCCGGCGAGCTTTCCGCCGTCGACGATGAGGTATTCGTCGCGGATGGGCTTGCCGTCGAAGAAGTCCTCGAGGATCTCGCGGGTGCCGGCGGCGTAGCGGGCCTGGGCGGTCAGCGAGGTGCCGGAGATGTGGGGGGTCATGCCGTTGAACGGCATGGTCCGCCACGGGTGGTCGGCCGGGGCCGGCTGCGGGTACCACACGTCACCGGCGTAGCCGCCGAGCTGGCCGGACTCCAGGGCGCGGACGACGGCGTCGCGGTCGACGATCTGGGCGCGGGCGGTGTTCACGATGTAGGAGCCCTTGCGCATGCTGTTCAGGAGCTTCTCGTCGAACAGGTTCAGCGTCTCGGGGTGGAGCGGGGCGTGGATGGAGACCACGTCGACGTTCTTGGCGAGGTCCTGCGCGGTCTCGTGGAAGGTGAGGTTCAGTTCCTCCTCCACCTCGCGGGGCAGACGGCGCTTGTCGGTGTAGTGCAGCTTGACGTCGAACGGCTTGAGGCGGCGCAGGACCGCGACACCGATACGGCCGGCGGCGATGACACCGACGTCCATGCCCTCCAGGTCGTAGGAGTGGGAGACGCAGTCGGCGATGTTCCAGCCACCCTCGGCGGCGATCTTGTGCGAGGGCAGGTAGTTGCGCACGAGGGAGAGGACCATCATCACGGCGTGCTCGGCGACGCTGATGGAGTTGGAGTAGGTGACCTCGGCGACCGTGATGCCGCGGGCGATCGCGGAGTCCAGGTCGACGTGGTCGGAGCCGATACCGGCGGTCAGGGCCAGCTTCAGCTTGGGCGCCTTGGCGATGCGCTCCGGGGTGAGGTAGGCGGGCCAGAACGGCTGGGAGATCACCACATCGGCGTCCGGGAGCTCACGGTCCAGGACCGAGTCCGGGCCCTCCTTGTCCGAGGTCACCACGAGGGTGTGACCGCGGGACTCGAGGAACTCCCGCAGGCCCAGCTCACCGGAGACACTGCCCAGCAGCTCACCCGGCGTGAAGTCGATGGCCTTCGGGGACGGCAGGGTCTGACCGCCGGGATAGCCCTCGATCTTCGGCAGACTCGTCCGGGCGTACCGGGGCGGGAATCCGTCGACCGGGTCCGGGTAAAGGACGCAGACAATCTTAGCCACGATTTCCTCCTCTGGAATGACGGAATAACCCCGGAATTCCTTACCGGTTTCCGTTCCGAAAACCACACTCCACCCGTGCCGGGGGCGGGGTCAAAGAGGGGGATTCGACTGCTTCATAGGAGCCGCTTATTGATTGAGGGCTTCAACTTCTCCAGGGAGGGGGTGCGGCGGTCTTCGCGGGTGGTGGCGGCGACTGAACTCACGTACCCGAACTGGGGGTTCACCCACACCTCGCACCGTCGCCCGCTTCGACAGGGCGCGCATGGCACAGTCGCGAGCCGGCGCCGCACACGCCCTCAAGCCGCCTTCAGCGTGACCGACGTCACATTGTCGAGGTAACGCATATGCCAGGTATCCAAGCCTCAGAAGTCGCATATGCAATCCAAAGCGCGCCATTCGCAGCGCAAGTACGTCTACCCATCGGACTGGAGCTACCGACTGCGCGTACGAGGCCCGTCGTACTGCTCGTCAGCGACCGCCTCCGCCCAAGTGGTCTCAGGCGTACCCCCGCCCCGCCCCTCCCACATGGCGATGTGCTCCATGAAGCGGTCGGGAACCGCGCCGTGCCAGTGCTCCTCGTCGGGCGGGCAGGTGACCGTCTCTCCCGGATGGGCTTCCAGGATGGTGCCGTCCCGGGTGCCGATCAGGGCCACGCCGGAGACGACGTGGAGGGTCTGGCCCAGGGCGTGGGAGTGCCAGTTGGTGCGGGCGCCCGGTGCGAAGCGGACCAGGTTGGCGCGCAGCCGGGAGGGCTCCTGGCCGGCGACGATGACGTCCCACCACACGTCGCCGGTGAACCAGTCGGCCGGGGCCTTGCTGGTGGGCTGCTGCTGGACGAATTCCACGGTGTCTCTCAACTCTGTTGCGTCAGTGCGATGTTCGGGGTCAGTCGGGCATGGGCTCGGCATAGTGCCGGAAGCCGGACCGCTCGGTGTGGAGGGCGTAGAGGCGCTCGGCCAGGGCCTCGGGGCTGCTGTGCTCGGCGTCGGGGCGGATCGCGCCCGGCACGATGAGCTGGGCCGCGTGGATGTTCTCCCCGGCGAGCGCGTCGTGGAGCAGCCGTGCGTAGGCGCTCTCGGCGGCGAAGGCGATCGAGGTACCGGCCCGCTCGGGGTGCGGGCGGACAGCGGTGCCGCCGTTGACGAACAGCAGCGTGCCCCGGCCCAGCGCCCGCATCCCCGGCAGGACGGCCCGGACGCAGGTGACCGGGCCCTTCACGGAGAACGCCAGCGGGGCGTCGAGGTCGGCGGCGTCGGTGTCGAGGACCGGCTTCATGAAGTCGGCGCGGGGCACCGGGCTGTACTGGAGGATCTCGATCGGTCCCAGTTCCTCGGCGGCAGCCGTCAGGGCGGCGGCGAGGGAGGCGGTGTCGAGTACGTCGGCGGTGTAGCCGCGGGCCTGGACGCCGTCGCGGCCCAGTTCCTCCGCCAGGCTCTCCAGGTGGTCCGCGTCGCGGGCGATCAGGGCGACGCCGTGTCCGGCGGCGCCGAAGCGGCGGGCGGTGGCGAGCCCCAGGCCGGGGCCGGCCCCGACGACGGCGAATGTGGTCACGGTGGGTCCTCCCATGTGGTTACGGTGAGTCCTCCAAGGGATTCAGGGCTTCAGCAGCGTCTTGATCGCGCGCCGCTCGTCCATCGCCTTGTATCCCTCCGCCACCTGGTCCAGCGGCAGCGTCAGGTCGAACACCTTGCCCGGATCGATGCGGCCCGACAGGACGAGGTCGATCAGTTCGGGGAGGTAGCGGCGGACGGGGGCGGGGCCGCCGCGCAGGCCGACGTGGGAGAAGAAGAGTTCCTGGGCGTCGATCGTGACGTCGTGCGGGACACCGACGAAGCCGACGTTGCCGCCGGGCCGGGCCGAGTGCAGGGCCTGTCGCATGGACTCGGCGGTGCCGACGCACTCCAGGACCGAGTCGGCGCCGATCCCGTCGGTGAGGTCCTTGATCCGGGCGACGCCCTCCTCACCGCGCTCGGTGACGATGTCGGTCGCACCGAACTCCAGGGCGAGTTTCTGCCGGGGCTCGTGGCGGCTCATGGCGATGATCCGCTCCGCGCCCTGCTCCTTGGCGGCGATCACCCCGCACAGCCCGACCGCGCCGTCCCCGACGACGACCGCGGTGGAGCCGGGGCGGACCTCGGCGGCCAGGGCGGCGTACCAGCCGGTGCCCATCACGTCGGAGACGGCGAGCAGGCCGGGCAGGAACTCGTCGCCGGGGATCTCCCCGGTGGCGACGAGGGTGCCCTGCGCGTTGGGGACGCGTACGCGCTCGGCCTGGCAGGTGCTCATGAACTCGCGGTGCAGACAGCTGGACTGCCAGCCGTTGCGGCAGTTCGCGCAGGTGTTGTCCGAGGTGGCGAAGGAGCCCACGACGAGCTGGCCCGGCCGGACGGAAATGACCTCGCTGCCGACCTCCTCCACCACACCGACGTACTCGTGGCCCATGGGGTGCGGGTCCCCGATCGGTTCCAGACCCCGGTACGGCCACAGGTCCGAGCCGCAGACACAGGTCACGACCGTACGGATGATCGCGTCGGTCGGCTGGAGGATCTTCGGGTCGTCGAGCGTCTCGAGGCGCACATCGCCGGGGGCGTGGATCACTGCTCCGCGCATGACGGGCTCCTTATGTGCTGAGGCGTCCGGCACGGGGACGCCGGGTGCGGTTGCCTTGGTCTCCAGGTAACCGCTGTTTCGCCTGGGCAGCGAGGCACCGTCGATGGGTGTACCGGCAGTACACCCCTCCTGTGGCGGGCAGGACGTACCGTCGAGGGGTGGACAACCGTGAAGAGGTCCGCGAGTTCCTGACCTCGCGGCGAGCGAAGATAACCCCCGAGCGGGCCGGGCTGCCCGCCGGCCCCCGACGGCGCGTCCCCGGCCTGCGCCGCAGCGAGGTCGCGGCGCTGGCGGACGTCAGCGTCGAGTACTACGCCAAGCTCGAACGCGGAAACCTCGCCGGAGCCTCACCGGCCGTCCTGGAGTCCGTCGCCCGCGCCCTCCAGCTGGACGACGCCGAGCGCGCCCATCTGCTGCACCTGGCCCGGGCCGCCGACGGCTCCGACGCGCTCACCCGGCCACGCCGCCGACGGAGCAAGGATCAATGGACCCCGCACCGCAGCCTCCAGTGGACGCTGGACGCGATCACGGCGGGGCCCGCCTTCGTCCGCAACGCCCGTATGGACGTGGTCGCGGCCAACCACTTGGCCCGAGCCTTCTACAGCGACCTCTTCACCGGCACCCAGCAGCCGAACCTCGCCCGCTTCAACTTCCTCGACCCGGCCTCCCGGCGCTTCTACCCGGACTGGGACACCTTCGCCGACATCTGCGTCGCCATCCTGCGCACCGAGGCCGGCCGCAACCCGCACGACAAGGACCTGCACGACCTCGTCGGCGAACTGTCCACCCGCAGCGAGGAGTTCCGCTCCCGCTGGGCCGCCCACGACGTCCGCCACCACGGCACCGGCACCAAACGCTTCCACCACCCCACCGTCGGCCCCCTCACCCTCGCCTACGAGGGCCTGCAACTGACCGCCGAACCCGACCTGACCCTCACCATCTACACGGCCGAACCCGGCTCCCCGTCCGAGGAGAGGCTGCGACTGCTGGCATCGTGGTCGGCCACGGAAGAAGCCACCTCCCGCGCCGGGCACCCTCAGCCCGACGCGTGACGGACCCGAGCCTCTTCCCCTCAACGCCAGGTCACCTCGGGCCGTACCAGTCCACGCAGAGCACGGTGGCGTCGTCGTCAAGGTGGTCGCCGCAGGCCGCGATGACCGCGGCGACCAGAATGCGTACGACCTCGCGCGGGTGCTCCGTGGCGGTGTCGCGGAGGAGCCCGGGCAGGTCGACGGATGCCGCCCGGCGTTCCTGCATGCCGTCGGTGCAGAGCAGGAGACGGTCGCCGGGCCGCAGGTCGAGGTCCTGGACCTCGTACGGGCCGCGCCGGCCGGACACACCGAAGGGCAGGTTGACCTTCAGCCTGATCGAGGTGACCTCGCCGTCGCGCAGCCGCAGCGGCCAGAGGTGCCCGGCGTTGACGAGCTGGGCGCGGCTTCCGTCGAGGGCGATGCGCAGCAGTTGGCCGGTGGCGAAGGTCCGCCGGCCGTGGTCGAGCAGGGCCTGGTGGATGCGGTCGGCCTGCTCGCCGAGGCCGACCCCGGCGCGGCGGGCGCCTCGGGAGGCGTTGACCAGGAGCGTGGCCATGAGGGCGGCGTCGACGTCGTGGCCCATCGCGTCGGTGATGGACAGGTGCAAGGTGTCGTGGTCGAGGCTGTAGTCGTATGTGTCACCGGCGCTGCTGTCGGCCGGGACCAGGGCACCGGCGAGGGCGAACTCGGCGGCTTCGCAGGAGGGGGCGGAGGGCAGTAGCTGGCGCTGGATCTCCGCGGCCAGGCTCACCGTGGTCGTGCGCTGCCCACAGTGGTACAGGTCGGTGAAGCGGCGGTCGGTGACGACGATGTACGCCAGCGCGTGCGCGGCCTCCTCGACCTGCTCCAACACGTCCTCGGTGACTTCGGGCAGCCACAGTTCCAGCACCCCGATGGTGTCGCCGCGGTTGGTGACCGGGGCGAGGACCCGCTGTCCCTGCCCGTCGTCCGTCGCCCGCGCCGGCTTCTGGGTGCGCAGGACCTCGTCGTAGATGCTGCCGGCCAGGGGGATCTGGTCGGCGCGGCGTCCCTGCCGGGTGGCCGTCTCCTCGGTGACCCGGACCATGCGCCGCCCGACGACGTCGACGAACAGGAACGACACGGATCGCGCGCCGAACCGCTCGCACAGGTTGCGGGCGACCACGTCGAGAGAGGCCACAGGCGCAGCGGCCTCCGCCGCCTCGAGTACTTCGGCCAGTCCGATCCTGTCGCGCGTCACATCTGCCTCCTTGGGTCGACCACTCTCCTTCCCGCAGGTCGAACGGGCACACAGCTGTGGCTCATGTGGCCGGTACGGACGCTTCTCGGGGGGGGCGGCCCCTCACTCGACGGCGGGCGGAGCCGACCTCCACCCCCGGCTCCAGCGCAGGGTCAGGCGGATCAGGCCGGCCAGGGTCAGCAGCCAGGTGGCCGCGAACACCCAGAGCAGGACCGGGCGCGCGTAGGCGACCGCGACGGCGAGCAGGGTGAGGGAGACGACGGCGAAGGCGATCACGGCGGTGGCGAGGGCGTGCGGCCGTCCGTGCAGGGTGGCCCGGGGGACGGGGCGCATGACCCGTACCGCCCCGAGCCGCCGGGCGAGCGCCGGGTCACGGCTGAGCGCCCGCTCCATCTCGGCCAGTACGCGCTTCTCGTGCGGAGACAGGCGGACATCCTTCATCGCGGGCACCTCCTGCTCGGAAGCCGTCACCTGTGCTTCGGCCGTCCGCGCGCCCCCGGATGCAGCGCGCACGCGGAGGGGCCGCGCCCGTCGGACGCGGCCCCCAGGTGGTGCACCCTGCTAGTCGAGCAGCGTGACCGAGTAGTCGAGCGTGGTGCCGGTGACGGTGTACGTCGCCGTCTGGCCGTTGTCGCAGTAGGAGACGTACCGGTTGCCGTAGGCCGTGGTGCCGGCGACGGCGTCGACCACCGGGCGCAGGTCGGTGCCCTCCGGGAACGACGTGGTCGTCAGGTCGATGGTCCGGGTCTGGTTCACGGGGTACGCGTCCGTCGACGGCGACTGCTCCCCGGTGCGGGTGCTCGCGGCCCAGGAGAGCACGAACCCCGAATTGTTCACCACCGCGACCTTCTGGACACAGGGCTCCGCCTGCGCGGGCGCGGCCTGCGCGGTCACCGCCGGGACGGCGGCGAGCGCGACGGCACCCATCAGCGGCAGCGCGGTCCTGAAGAGCTTGCGGTTCATCGTTCGACTCCCTCTCGGTGGAACGTCAAGTCCCTTGCCTTGTACGGGACTTGGGATGCAGCGCGAGTACCCGGAGATGTCCCGCAACCACTCCCGCCCTGGGGCCGGCGCAGCGAATCGGCCATCCGTTCGGGTGGGAGCGGTACGGCTGGGCGCATCGCCCCGCCGGACACGTGTCACGCCTGCTGGCCGCCCGTACAGCCGCACCCGTCACCGGGGGCCACAGCGCGTCACCGGCTCAGGGCGGCCACTCGTCGTACGAGGCGAAGTGAGGGCGGGGAGGGATACGGAATGGCCGAATCCGAGGAGGACCGGGACGATCGGGGGGCAGTCACGCCGGCCAGGTCCATGAAGGACAGGGAGACACCTCGAACCGGGTCAGGAAAGTCAGCGACCCTCGACTTACTGGACCGATCGGTCAACAATCGATACGGTTCCACCGTGGCCAGAACCAAGGAATTCGACCCGGACGCGGCACTCCAGTCAGCCCTGGAGCTGTTCTGGCGGCGTGGCTACGAGGCGACGTCGATGGCCGACCTTGTCGCACACCTCGGCATCGGCCGCGCCAGCGTCTACGCCACCTTCGGCAACAAGCACGAGCTGTACCTGAAGGCGCTGGACCGGTACAACGAGAACCACGACCTGGCACTTCTCCACGAACTGTCCCGACCGGGCCCCGCACTGCCCGCCGTACGTACGGTGGTGCGACGCTTCGCCGCCGAGGCGAGCAGCGAAGACCAGCGCGACAAAGGGTGCTTCGTCACCAACACCGCGGTCGAACTGGGCGCGTGGGACTCGGCGGCGGCCGGCCGGGTCGCAGCGAGCTGGGACCACATCGAAACCCTGCTGCACTCGGCGCTGGTGCGGGCCCACGCACAGGGCGAATTGCCCGCGGACCGCGATCCGGGGGCCCTCGCGCGGATGCTGCTGGTGCTGATGCAGGGCCTGCGCGTGGTCGGCAAGGCGTCGAGCGATCCGCGCCGGGTCGTGGACGCCGCCGAGCAGGCACTGAGGCTGCTGGACTGAGCAGCTCGCACAAACGCCTTCAGGGTGAGCCGAATACGGAATGACCGGTCAAAAATCCTCGGCTCCCACACCAACCTCACTCGCGGCGACGGCAGTCGCCCTCGCCGCCGTCGCCTTCCTCCGTACACACCAAGGGAGTTGTCACCGTGACAGCGCGCTTCACCGGTAAGACCGTCCTCGTCACCGGCGCGGGCTCCGGCATCGGCCGGGCCATCGCTCTCGCCTTCGCCGCCGAAGGGGCCTCGGTGGTCGCGGCCGGACGTACCGCCGCCTCACTCGACGAAACGGTCGCTCTGATCGAGGAGGAGGGCGGCAAGGCGGCCGCGGTCACCGCGGACGTGAGCCGTTCCGAAGATGTCAGGGCTCTGGTCCGCCGCACCGTCGAGCAGTTCGGCAGCCTCGATGTCGCGGTCAACAACGCGGGTGTCTTCCGGGGTGGCGTGCCGGTTGCCGATCTCCCCGAGGAGGACTGGCGGGCCCTGCTCGACATCAACGTCACCGGAGTCCTGTTCAGCCTTCAGGCCGAGGTCGCCCAGATGCGCACCCAGCCCACCGGCGGCGCCATCGTCAACATCGCCTCCAACCTCGGCGCGCACCGCCGTGCTCCGGGCCTGGCCGCGTACATCGCCGGCAAGGCGGCCGTGTCCGCGCTGACCCGCGCCGCCGCTCTGGACCACATCGCCGACGGCATCCGCATCAACGCGGTGAGTCCCGGCCCGTCCGCCACCGCCATGTCACTGCGCCCCGGCGAGAACGATGCCGAGCGCGCGGCCCGGATGAAGAACGCGTCCCCGCTGGGGCGTGTCTCGTCCACCGCCGAGATCGCGGCGGCGGTGCTGTATCTGGCCTCCGCCGATGCGGCCTCCGTGGTCGGCACCGACCTGGTCGTGGACGGGGGTGCGGCTGCCTGACGCGGGTCACCAGGGGACGACGCCGGCGTCCTCGAAGAACGACCCGCTCGGCCCGCCGTCGGGCAGGGTGGCGAGCCGGATCGCCGTGGCCGCACCCTGCTCGGGGGTGCGGGAGCCCGCGTAGCCATTGAAGTCGGTCGCCACCAGGCCGGGACAGGCGGCGTTGATCAGGATGCCCGTCCCGGCGAGCTGCCGGGCGTACTGCACGGTGACGGCGTTGAGGAACGTCTTCGACGGGGCGTACGCCGCCATGACGGGCCCGATCTCGATGTCCGGGTCCGCCTGGCGGGCGAGGGAGCCGACGGAGCTGGAGATGTTGACGATGCGCGGTGAGGCCGAACGCCGCAGTAGGGGCAGCATCGCGTTGGTCACCCGGATGACGCCGAGGACGTTGGTGTCCACGACCGTGCGGACCAGGCCGAGGTCGATCGCGGTGGGGTCCTGCGTCCAGTCCGGCCCCATGTCGCCCGAGATGCCGGCGTTGTTGACCAGGACGTCCAAGCCTCCCGCCTGCTGTTCGACCAGTGCCGCGGCGTCGGCCACGCTGCGGTCGTCGGTCACGTCCAGCGGCACCCCGAACGCGTCCACCCCGGCGGACCGCAGCTTCTCGACGGCGGACTCACGCCGCGCCCCGTCGCGGGCTCCGACGCCCACGCGGAAGCCGAGGGCGCCCAGGCCGGCCGCGATCTCGTACCCGATTCCCTTGTTCGCGCCGGTCACCAGCGCGGTCTTCGTTTCACTCATGCTTCGATGCTCGCTCGCGGACCACGAGTACCGCCAACGCCGATGCGGTGCTCGGGGTCTCCCTGCTGGCACGCGACCGCCGGGGCGTCTCCCTGACCGGCGCCGGCGAGGTACTGCTGCACGAGGGCCGCGTGGCCCTCGACGCGGCCACCGCCGCCGTCCGCCGCACCCGTCGCGCGGGCACCGGCCACGGTGCGGGCGGCTCGGGTGACCGCCTGGTGCCGGCGGTGAAGGCCGCCGCCTCCCACTACCTGCTCCAGAAGCTTCTCGGCGCCCACGCGGCCGAACCCGGCGCCGCCGAGATCGAGGTGCTGCCCAGCGGCATGTGCGAGCAGGAGGAGATGCTGCGCGACGGCCGCGCCGGCGCGGCCCTCATGCACGCCCCGTTCGACTCCCTCGCCGGGTTCGACCATGAGGAGCTGACGAGCGAGGGCCAGCTCGCCGTGCTGCCGGCCGCGCATCCGCTCGCCGCGCGCGCGATCGTCACCCACATCGCCTGGCCCGCGCACAGCCGTTCCGTTGCCCTCGCCGGGCTGATCCGCACGGCCACCCGGCTCTGATCCCTCGCGGCACCCACCGGGAACGGTTCACACTGGCCCTGTGACGGACACGGACCAGCGGCTCGAGCAGGCCATCGTCAGCCTGCTGGAGCGCCGTGCCGCGACCTCTTCGATCTGCCCCTCCGACGCCGCCCGCGCCGCCTACGACGGTGACGACGACGGCTGGCGAGACCTGATGGAACCGGCCCGCCGGGCGGCCTGGCGGCTGGTGGCGGCCGGCGAGGTCGAGGTGACCCGGTCCGGGAAGCCCGTCACGGAGGCCGAGGCACACGGCCCCCTCCGCATCCGCCGCGCACGCCGGTAGCGCGGACCCTGTACGCGCCGATCCCGTGGCCGTCGACGTACCTCGGCGCGGTAGTGGGCGCGAGCGGGGACCACTACTGCATTCGAGTGTCAAAACCCCCCGATCGGCGGCGTGTCGGGCGCTCAGCAATTCGGGGTCCGGGCCGAGCCGCAAGGATGGCCGTCACTGACGCCACGGCGCGGGTGGAACTCGAGTATCAGGAGAAGCGCGACCTGTGACAATCATCAATCAGCCCGAGCCGGCGGCTGAGGACTCGAGCGAGAACGAGCTTCTCATCCAGCGCAGGCAGCCCGGCAATGTCGTCCTGAAGTGGCTGACGACCACCGACCACAAGACGATCGGCACGTTGTATCTGCTGACGTCGTTCGGGTTCTTCCTGTTCGGTGGCGTGATGGCGCTGCTCATGCGTGCCGAGCTGGCGCGTCCAGGCATGCAGATCATCTCCAACGAGCAGTTCAACCAGGCGTTCACGATGCACGGCACCGTGATGCTGCTGATGTTCGCCACTCCCCTGTTCGCGGGCTTCACGAACTGGATCATGCCGCTCCAGATCGGCGCGCCCGACGTGGCGTTCCCCCGGCTGAACATGCTGGCCTACTGGCTCTACCTGTTCGGCTCGCTCATCGCGGTCAGCGGCTTCATCACCCCACAAGGTGCGGCCGACTTCGGCTGGTTCGCCTACTCCCCGCTGACGGACGCGATCCGCTCCCCCGGCGTCGGCGGCGACTTGTGGATCATGGGTCTGGCCTTCTCCGGCTTCGGCACCATCCTCGGCTCGGTCAACTTCATCACCACGATCATCTGCATGCGTGCTCCCGGCATGACGATGTTCCGCATGCCGATCTTCGTGTGGAACGTGCTGCTGACCAGCGTGCTGGTCCTGTTCGCCTTCCCCGTGCTCGCGGCGGCGCTGCTGGCCCTGGAGGCGGACCGCAAGTTCGGTGCCCATGTCTTCGACGCGGCCAACGGCGGGGCCCTGCTGTGGCAACACCTCTTCTGGTTCTTCGGTCATCCAGAGGTGTACATCATCGCGATCCCGTTCTTCGGCATCGTCACCGAGATCATCCCGGTGTTCTCGCGCAAGCCGATCTTCGGCTACATGGGCCTCATCGCGGCCACCATCGCGATCGCCGGTCTCTCGGTGACGGTGTGGGCCCACCACATGTACGTCACCGGCGGTGTGCTGCTGCCGTTCTTCTCCTTCATGACATTCCTCATCGCGGTCCCGACCGGTGTGAAGTTCTTCAACTGGATCGGCACGATGTGGAAGGGCTCGGTCTCCTTCGAGACACCGATGCTGTGGGTCACCGGGTTCCTCGTGACGTTCCTCTTCGGTGGTCTGACCGGTGTCATCCTGGCCTCGCCGCCGATGGACTTCCACGTCTCGGACTCCTACTTCGTGGTGGCCCACTTCCACTACGTGGTGTTCGGTACGGTCGTCTTCGCCATGTTCGCGGGCTTCCACTTCTGGTGGCCGAAGTTCACCGGCAAGATGCTGGACGAGCGCCTCGGCAAGATCACCTTCTGGACGCTGTTCATCGGCTTCCACGGCACCTTCCTGGTCCAGCACTGGCTGGGCGCCGAGGGCATGCCGCGCCGGTACGCCGACTACCTGGCGGCCGACGGCTTCACCGCGCTGAACACGGTCTCCTCGATCTTCTCGTTCCTGCTCGGCCTGTCGATGCTCCCGTTCTTCTACAACGTGTGGAAGACGGCCAAGTACGGCAAGCCGGTCGACGTCGACGACCCGTGGGGCTACGGCCGCTCGCTGGAGTGGGCGACCTCCTGCCCGCCGCCGCGGCACAACTTCGTCACCCTGCCGCGGATCAGCAGCGAGTCCCCGGCGTTCGACCTGCACCACCCGGACATCGCCCGGGCGGAGCGCGAGGCGTACGCCATCGGGCACTGAGTCCGGAGATCACCATGACCGGACTGCCGGGGCAGGAAGCCGAAGGCACCGAACTCGGCAACGAGGTCGAGGGGTATCTGCTGTGGCAGGCCACCATCTCGGTGGCCGAACAGCGTGCACGGGAGTTCGTGGAGCGCATGGACTGGCTGACCACGGCGCAGCGCGAGGAGATCGAGCAGCTTCACATCTCCGACAGCCTGCGCCGTGCCCGGCAGGACCTGGAGCGCATCGCGGCCCGCTGCCGGTCGCTGCGGGGCGAGTACGAGGAGCGCTACCGCGTGTTGCGGCTGCGCTGTGTGGGATACACGCTGGGCGCGGCGGCCGGTCTCACCTCTGCGGCGGCCGCCGTGCTCGCCCTGAGCCGCTGACCGGAGAGTTCCTCCCGTATGAAGATCGCCGTCATCGGAGCGGGCGGATTCGTCGGATCGCGCCTGGCGAAGAAGCTGCGGGCGACGGACAACGAGATCACGGCGCACGACCGTTCCACCGGAGTCGATCTGCTGACGGGAAAGGGTGTGCCGGAGGCGCTGGCCGGAGCCGACGCCGTCGTCAACACCATCGACGCGCCCAGCTTCGACGAGTCCGCCGTCCCGTTCTTCCGCACCACGACGGAGACCCTGCTGCGCGCGGCGGACCAGGCCGGCGTCCGGAACGTGGTGCTCCTGTCCATCGTCGGGAGAACGCCGGCCTCTTCGGCCAGGTCCCGCAGGACGCCATCACCGCGCCGCCGGGAGCCCACCTCGGCACCACGTCCTACGAGCAGTGGCTCCGGCACCACGCCTGAGAAGCCGTAGCGCGCGGCTCGCCCCGAAGAAGTCCGCCCCGACAAGCGGGCATGTTGGCGCCGACCGCCTGAGCGGAAGGTGGGGGCGGCAGGTCGGTGTGAGGACCGGCCTCGGTAGCGTGACCATCCGCTGCATGGAGCGTCCATATGTCCGGCTGATCCGTGCGACGGTTTTCGACGGCTTTCGACGGAGAGTGATGAGGCTGCGATGAGTGAACCGACGAAGCCCGAGGTCGACGTCCCGGAGGGTGACGCTCCCACCGAGCTGACCATCCGGGACCTGGTCGTCGGGAACGGGCCTGAGGTGAGGCCGGGCATGGTGGTCAGGGTCCACTATGTCGGGGTGACCTTCGAGTCCGGGAAGGAGTTCGACGCCTCCTGGGACCGGGGCGAGCCGTTCAAGTTCGCCCTGGGCGGCGGCAAGGTCATCAAGGGCTGGGACCGGGGGGTGAGGGGGATGAAGGTCGGCGGTCGGCGCGAGATCATCGTTCCCCCGCGTCTGGGCTACGGCAATCAGTCGCCCTCGCCGTTGATCCCGGCGGGCTCGACCCTGGTCTTCGTGGTGGACCTGCTGGACTCGTACTCCAGCACCACCGGATGGAGCAACGCCAAGTAGCTCCTGCGGACGCCGGCCCCCAACGAGTTCCCGAGAACGGCTCAGGGCCGGTCTCGGATTTCTCCGAAACCGGCCCTGAACTGCGACTCTCACGAGTCGGGACGACAGGATTTGAACCTGCGACCCCTTGACCCCCAGTCAAGTGCGCTACCAAGCTGCGCCACGTCCCGATGCTGTTTGACCTGGGGTTTCCCTGGTCCAAACGCGCAGGGAAACAATACCGCACTCGGGTCGGTGCTCGCGCACCGCTGCTGTTGACCTCAACTGGGCTTGAGGTTGCAGGATCGTCGGCATGACGATCACAGCGGACCATGGCTACGACGATCTGCCCCGGCTGATGAGCCTGATGACCGGCGACGAGAAGCACGACTTCGCCGCCACCTCCACGCTCGACGCGCTGTGGGTGCTCTACGACCGGGTGCTCGACGTCACCCCCGAGCGGGCCGGGGCCCCGGACCGGGACCGGTTCCTGCTGAGCAAGGGGCACGGGCCGATGGCGTACTACGCCGTCCTCGCGGCGAAGGGGTTCGTGCCGGAGGAGTGGCTCCCCGGCTTCGGCTCGTACGACTCGCCGCTCGGGCATCACCCGGACCGCGTGCTCGTGCCGGGTGCCGAGATCGGCAGCGGGTCGCTCGGGCACGGGCTGCCCCTCGCCGTCGGCAGCGCGCTCGGGCTGCGGGCGCAGGGGCTGACCGGGCCGGCCGTGTGGGTGCTGATCGGGGACGCCGAGCTGGACGAGGGCAGCAACCACGAGGCCATCGCCTACGCGGGGGCGGCGGGCCTCGACCGGCTGCACACCGTGGTCGTGGACAACGCCTCCGCCAGCCACGCCCTGCCCGGCGGCATCGCGGCCCGGTTCGAGGCCGCGAACTGGTCCACCGCGACCGTGGACGGACGCGACCACGCCGCGCTGTACGAAGCCTTCACCGCCCCGCATCCGGGCCGCCCGCTCGCGGTCGTCGCCCGGGTGGAACCGAAGAACGCCCGCTGACCGGAACAGGAAAGGTTCATCCTCGTGGACACCATCGAGACCATCGCGACCACCGAAACCATCGCGACCATGGAAACCATGCGTGACCGGTTCGGCGCCGTCGCCTCCCGGCTGCTGGACGAGAATCCGCGGGTCGCGGTCGTCCTCGCCGAGATCGGCCGGGACGCGTTCACGGACGCCGCCCGCCGCCATCCCGACCGGCTGATCAACGTCGGCATCCGCGAGCAGCTTCTCGTGGGCGCCGCCGCCGGGCTGTCGCTCACCGGGATGCGGCCCATCGTGCACACCTTCGCCGCGTTCCTCGTGGAGCGCCCCTTCGAGCAGGTCAAGCTGGACCTCGGCCACCAGGACACCGGTGCGGTGCTGGTCAGCGCGGGCGCCTCCTTCGACTGGCCGGCCGGCGGCCAGACCCATATGTCGCCCGGCGACGTCGCCCTCCTCGACACCCTGGACGGCTGGACCGTGCACGTACCCGGCCATCCGGACGAGGCCGAGACCCTGCTGCGGCACGCCGTCGCGGCGGGCGACGACAAGGTGTACGTACGCCTCTCCCTCCAGCGCAACCGGCTCCCCTTCCCCGTCGACGGCGCCCGTTTCCACACCGTGCGCGAGGGGCGGACCGGGGTGGTCGTCGCGGTCGGCCCGATGCTGGACCCCGTGCTCGCCGCCACCGAGGGCCTGGACGTGACCGTGCTCTACGCGACGACCGTGCGCCCCTTCGACACGGCCGCCCTGCGCCGGGCCACCGAGGCGGCGGGCACGGACGTGGTCCTGGTCGAGCCCTACCTCGCCGGGACTTCGACCGCCGCCGCCACGGAGGCCCTGTCCGACGTGCCACACCGGGTGCTCGGGCTGGGCGTGGGCCGCCGGGAGCTGCGCCGGTACGGCACGCTCGACGAGCACCTGGCCGCGCACGGGCTGGACGCCCATGGCCTGCGTGAACGGATCGGCGCGTTCGTGGGCGCGGGCGCGGTCAGCGCTTAGCCGTCCTGCGGCACCCCCAGCCCCGGATGCTCCTCCAGCAGCCGTATGGGTGCCGCCTGGCGCCAGGAGTCGGCGAGGATGTCGCGGAGTTCGTCCTCGCCGTCCAGCGCGGCGAGTCTTGCCCGCACCCAGGCGAACGCGGCCTCGTGGTCCGCGATCCAGAACTTCCCCGGCTCGGCCAGCACCAGTTCGTCCCGCTCCTCCTTCGGGCAGCGCACCGCGAGGGAGGTCTCCTCCTCCGGGAGCGTGGCGAACATCTTCCCGGCCACCCGGAAGGTGGGCATGCTCCAGGCCGTCTTCTCCGTGGTGTCCGGCAGGGACAGGGCGATACGGCGTACGTCTTCTGCGTCCGGCATGCAACGCACCGTAACCCCCGGCACTGACAACGGCCCCGGATCAGCCCTCGGCGGCGGCCTGCCCCAGCGCCTCCAGCACCGGCCGGATCAGCGGATGCGCCTCGGCGCCCCGGCGCACGGCCGCGAACACGCGCCGGGTCGGGGCCACACCGTCCACGGGCCGTACGACCACGCCCGTGAGGTCCATGCCGCGCAGCGCGGAGCGGGGTACGAGGGCCACGCCCGCGTCGGCCGAGGCCAGCGCGACCACGGCGCGGAAGTCGTCGGAGGAGTGCTCCAGGCGCGGCTGGAACCCGGCGCTCTCGCAGGCCAGCACGACCACGTCGTGACAGGGGTTGCCGGGGTACGGGCCGATCCACGGGTCCTTGGACAGCTCCGCGAGCGGCACCTCGGCGTCGTCGGCGAGCCGGTGCCCGACCGGGACGACGGCGTCGAACGGCTCGGCGTACAGCGGGAGATGGGTGAGCCGGGGGTCGTCGGCGGGCGGCGCGCCCCGGTACTCGACGGCCACCGCCACGTCCACCTGCCGGTCCAGCAGCATCCGGAGGCTCGCGTCACCCTCGGCGTCCTGGACCCGGATTCCTATGCCGGGCGCCGACCGGCCCAGCCGGGCCAGGGCGGGCGCGACGACCTGGGCGATGCCGGTGGCGAAGGCGGCGACGGTGACCGTCCCGGCCTCGCCCTTGCCGTAGGCCGCGAGTTCCGCCTCGGCCCGCTCCAGCTGGGCGAGGACGGCATTGGTGTGGCTGAGCAGGATCTCACCGGCCGGGGTGAGCCGTACGCCCTTCGCGCCCCGCTCGACCAGGCGGTGGCCGGTCTCCTGCTCCAGCGCGGTGAGCTGCTGGGAGACCGCGGAGGGGGTGAGATAGAGCGCGGCGGCCGCCGCCGTGACCGTGCGGTGGTCGGCCACCGCACGGAGGATGTGGAGCCGCCGCGCCTCGATCATGCCGCCATTATCGCAAGGCGTCCGCCCTGGTCAGGCCGCCAGCTCGGCGCGGGCCGCGATGAAGGCGTCCACGGCGCGGTTCACGTCCTCGGTGGAGTGCGCGGCGGACAGCTGGACGCGGATGCGCGCCTTGCCCTGCGGGACCACCGGGTAGGAGAAGCCGATCACGTACACACCGCGCTCCAGCAGCAGCTCCGCCATGCGGCCCGCCTCGGACGCGTCGCCGATCATCACGGGGGCGATGGCGTGGTCGCCGGGGAGGATGTCGAAGCCGGCCTCGGTCATGCGGGAGCGGAACAGGGCCGTGTTCTCGGCCAGCTGGACGCGCAGGTCGTCGGCGGACTCCAGCAGGTCGAGGACCTTCAGGGAGGCGGCGGCGATGACCGGGGCGAGGGTGTTGGAGAACAGGTAGGGGCGCGAGCGCTGGCGCAGCAGGGCGACGATCTCGGCACGGGCGGCGACGTAGCCGCCGGAGGCGCCGCCGAGGGCCTTGCCGAGGGTGCCGGTGATGATGTCGACGCGGTCCATCACGCCGTGCAGCTCGGGCGTGCCGCGGCCGGAGGGGCCCACGAAGCCGACGGCGTGCGAGTCGTCGACCATGACCATCGCGTCGTAGCGGTCGGCCAGGTCGCAGATCTCGGCGAGCGGGGCGACGTAGCCGTCCATGGAGAAGACGCCGTCGGTGACGATCAGCTTGCGCCGGGCGCCGCCCGCGTTGGCCTCCTTGAGCTGGGTCTCCAGGTCGGCGAGGTCGCGGTTGGCGTAGCGGAAGCGGCGGGCCTTGGACAGACGGATGCCGTCGATGATGGAGGCGTGGTTGAGGGCGTCGGAGATGACGGCGTCCTCGGGGCCGAGCAGGGTCTCGAAGACACCGCCGTTGGCGTCGAAGCAGGAGGAGTAGAGGATCGTGTCCTCCTGGCCGAGGAACGCCGAGAGGCGGGCCTCCAGCTCCTTGTGGACCTCCTGGGTGCCGCAGATGAAGCGCACGGAGGCCATGCCGTAGCCCCAGCGGTCCAGCGCGGTGTGGGCGGCGGCGATCACCTCGGGGTGGTCGGCGAGGCCCAGGTAGTTGTTGGCGCAGAAGTTGAGGACCGCACCGGGGCGGCCGCCCTCGGTGACCTCGACGGTCGCGGACTGCGGGGTGCCGATGACGCGCTCGGGCTTGTGCAGTCCGGCGGCGCGGATCTCGTCGAGGGTGGCGCGCAGGTCGTCGCGGACGGTGTCGAACATGGGGGCTCCTACAAAGGTGTGAGGGCGAGTGAGCTGAAGGGGCGCGGCCAGAATCAGGCGGTCCAGTCCAGGATCACTTTGCCGCCCTTGCCGCCGGCCGCGTCCTCGAAGGCCGCCTCGTAGTCGCGGTAGTCGTACCGGCCGGTGATGACGGGGGCGAGATCGAGGCCGCCCTCCAGGAGGACCGACATGGCGTACCAGGTCTCGAACATCTCGCGGCCGTAGATGCCCTTGATGGTGATCATCGAGGTGACGATCCGGGTCCAGTCCACCGGGAACTCCTGCGACGGCAGGCCCAGCATGGCGATGCGGCCGCCGTGCGTCATGTTGGCGATCATGTCGCGCATGGCCTCGGGGCGGCCGGACATCTCCAGGCCGATGTCGAAGCCCTCACGCAGGCCCAGCTCCCGCTGACCGTCCGCGATCGTGGAGCGCGAGACGTTCAGTGCCAGGCTCACCCCTATCTTGCGGGCCAGTTCGAGGCGCTCCTCGCTGACGTCGGTGACGACGACGTTGCGGGCGCCCGCGTGCCGGGCGACGGCGGCGGCCATCAGGCCGATCGGGCCCGCGCCGGTGATCAGGACGTCCTCGCCGACCAGCGGGAAGGACAGCGCGGTGTGCACGGCGTTGCCGAACGGGTCGAACACGGCGGCGATGTCGAGGTCCACGGGGACGCGGTGCACCCACACGTTGGACGCGGGCAGCGCCACGTACTCGGCGAACGCGCCGTCGCGGCCCACGCCCAGGCCGATGGTGGCGCGGCACAGGTGGCGGCGGCCGGCGAGGCAGTTGCGGCACTTGCCGCACACCAGGTGGCCCTCGCCGCTGACCCGGTCGCCCACCCGGATGTCACTGACGTCGCGGCCGGTGGACACGACCTGCCCGACGAACTCGTGGCCGACGATCAGCGGAGTGCGGATCGCCTGCTGCGCCCAGCCGTCCCAGGCCCGGATGTGCAGGTCGGTGCCGCAGATACCGGTCCGCATGACCTTGATGAGTACGTCACCGGGTCCCACTTCGGGCTCGGGCACGTCCATGAGCCGGAGACCGGGCTCCGCCTTGTCCTTGACCAGCGCCTTCAACGCGACGGCTCCTGTGGGTGAGGCCCGGCCGTACGGGCACGCCTGGGCGTCCGCACCGGGTCAGAGGGGTGGAATCACCCCGCAATCTGCCGTATGAGCCGACCGGAATCCATCGAGCTTTTCTTAACCGGCGCCTCAGCTTTGCTTCACACCTCGGCAGGCACGGCCCAACTCGGTCCGCCTGGGGGGCCGTTCAGATGGGCAGTCCGTCGTCGGCCGCCCGTTCGATGCGCACGGAGAGTTCGGCGGCCATCGCCTTGATGGCCTCAAGCCCGGTCCTGCCCCAGCTGCGGGGCTCGGTGTCGGCGGCGCACACGGTGCCGAGCACCATGCCGGAGCTGTCGATGAGTGGGGCGCCGAGGTAGGAGCGGATGCCGAGGTCGTCGACGATCGGGTTGCCTGCGAAGCGCGGGTAGTCGCGGACGTCCTCCAGCACCAGGGCCTTGTGGCGGACCACCACATGTGGGCAGAACCCATGTTCACGGGGCAGCACCCGACCGACCTCGGACCGGGGGCCATCCTCGCGCGTCAGGGGGCCGGTGGGCGGAGCGCTCAGGCCCGCGAAGAACTGACGCTGCTCGCCGATGAAGTTGACCATGGCGTACGGCGCGCCGGTGACCTGGGCGAGGTGGTCGGCGAAGGCGTCGAGGGCAGGTTCGGGGCGTTCCCCGAGGCCCAGCCGACACAGCCGGGTGGCGCGGGCCGGTGCCTCCTTGTCCTCCGGGGTGAGCAGCAGGCCACGGACGCGGCGGGCCGGCTCGTACATCATGACCGGGCTCCGTCGCTGTGGGCGTACCTCATATGGCGGCTCCATGGGCTGTAGGGCGGGGTCACATGTGGGCGCTGTGGCTCGGGGCGGGCGCGGGGGTGTGGGCGAGGAGGTGGCGTACGAGGGTGAGCAGGGTCTGTACGCCGGAGCTGGAGATACGGGCGTCGCAGGGGACGACCGGGACGGCGGGGCTCAGATCGAGGGCGGCGCGTACCTCGTCGGGGTCGTAGCGGAAGCCGCCGTCGAATTCGTTGACGGCCACGATGAAGGCGACGCCGCGTTCCTCGAAGAAGTCGACGGCGGCGAAGCACTCCTCCAGGCGCCGGGTGTCGGCGAGGATGACCGCGCCGAGCGCGCCCTCGGACAGCTCGTCCCACATGAACCAGAACCGTTCCTGGCCGGGCGTGCCGAACAGGTAGAGCACGTGCCGGGGGTCGAGGGTGATGCGGCCGAAGTCCATGGCGACGGTCGTCTCGACCTTGTTCTCGACGCCGTCGAGGTTGTCGGTGGCCGCGCCGACCGTGGTGAGCAGTTCCTCCGTGCTGAGCGGCGCGATCTCGCTGACCGCGCCCACGAAGGTCGTCTTGCCCACCCCGAACCCGCCGGCCACCAGGATCTTGAGCGCGGTGGGGAACGGGTCAGAGCTGTCGTCGTAGTCCATCGAGCACTGCCTCCAGCAGAGACCGGTCAGTGGGGTTGTGGCGGAAGGCGGGCGGCTTGGTGGTCAGCGCCCCGCAGTCGACGAGGTCCGAGAGCAGCACTTTGGTGACCACGGCGGGCAGCCTCAGGTGCGCGGCCATCTCGGCCACCGAGACGGGGGCGCGGGACAGGTCGAGCGCCTGCGCGTGTTCGGGGCCGAGATAGCCGAGCGGGGTGATTCCGGTGGCCATCACCTGGGAGATCAGGTCCAGGGCGACACTGGGTTCGGTACGGCCGTTGCTGACCGTGAACGGCCGCACCAGCCGCCCGGCCGCGTCGTCGAGCCAGGGCTCGTCGCCCACGGCGGCCACGCTCACGGCCTCATCGCCGTGGGGTCGGTCGCGGGCTGCCGGGGCGCGGTGACGAGGTACGGGCGGACGCTCTTGACCAGCATCGCCATCTCGTAGCCGAGCACGGCCGCGTCGGCCTCGCGCCCGGCGAGCACGGCGAGACAGGTGCCGGAGCCGGCGGTGGTGACGAACAGCAGCGTCGAAGCCAGTTCGACCACGACCTGCCGCACCTCCCCGCCGTCCCCGAACCGGACGCCCGCGCTGCGGCCGAGGGAGTACAGGCCGGAGGCGAGCGCGGCCATGTGGTCGGCGCTGTCGGGGTCCAGCCCGTGTACGGACTTCACCAGCCCGTCGCAGGACAGGAGCACCGCACTGCTGGTGTGCGGTACGCGCTGCACGAGGCCGCTCAGCAGCCAGTCGAGGTCGGATGCGTGGGCGGTCGGCGCATCGCTCGCCATGGTGGATCGACTCCTTGGGGTACGAAGGTCTGCGGGAGCGCTGGGAGGTGGGGTGGGGGTATGGGGGGCGGGGGCGGTGGGGGTGGTGGGGGTGTGGGTGGTGGAGGTCATGCGGGCGGCGCACTCCTGTCCATGGGTCCAGGCTCCATATGTCCGGGCGCCATGTGGTCGGGCTCCATGTGGCCCGGCGCCATGTGGCCCGGCGCCGTGTGGATGGGCTCCGTGTGGATGGGCTCCGTGTGGATGGGCTCCGTGTGGCCGGGCTCCATGTGGATGGCCTCCATGTGACCGGCAGTCATGGCGTCGGCGGCCATGAGCGCGGTGTCCGTATGCGTGCCCTCCACATACGCGGTATCCGAGGGCACGTCTTCACCGGAAGGCGGCGGCTCCCCATACCCCTGCTCCCCGCCCTCCAGGCTCTGCTGGGACTCCGCGAGGCCGACGCCGCGTTGGAAGGCGGCCATGAGGCCGGGGTCGTGGCCCACGACGAGGTCGCTGTCCTGACGCGGTGCGGGACCACCACGGAGCTGCGGGACGATGTGCTCCTGGGCGCGGCGGCGGGGCAGCCGGGGCCTGTCCGTGCTCGTGGGTGCCGCTCCCCCGCGCGGGGTCGGCAGCACGCCCGTGTGGGCCTCCACCACCGCCCGGTCCCCGACGCTGATGCCGGGTACCGCCTCGGCGGGGTTGGGCCGGTGCTCCTGGGCGCCGCGCATCGGCAGCGGAGGCGGCACGGCACCGCTCGTTCCGACCCCACCCCCGTCGGCCCCCGCCCCGGCGCCGACAGCGGCACCCGCGTCCCCACTCCCCCGCCGCGCCACCTGCCGATGCCGCCCGGTGGCCGGAGCACCCGAAGTACCCACACCGCCCGTAGCGCTTGGAGCACTCGAAGCACCTGGAGCCCCCGCCCCGCCCTGCTCACCGGCCCCCACCGGCCGAGCCACCTCCGCCCCGGCCGCCGGCGGCGACGGAACGGAGCCACCCACACCGTCCGCCCCCCGGACACCCGCCGCTCCCTCGGCCTCCGGCACCGCCCCCGCCGAAGCCCCCAGCAGCGCCTGCGGCACGACCAGTACCGCCTGCACGCCCCCGTAGATGTTGGTCTGGAGGCGCACAGAGATGCCGTGGCGGCGGGCGAGTTGGGAGACGACGTAGAGACCGATGCGGCCGTCGGCCAGCAGGCTGGCGACGTTGACCTGGTCGGGGTCGGCGAGGAGGGCGTTCATCCGGTGCTGTTCCTCGACCGGCATTCCGAGTCCCCGGTCCTCGACCTCGATGGCGAGCCCTGAGGTCACCAGGTTGGCGCGCAGCAGGACCTGGGTCTGCGGGGCGGAGAACACGGTGGCGTTCTCGACGAGTTCGGCGAGGAGGTGGATGACGTCGGCGACGGCGTGTCCGCGCAGCTCGCCCTCGACGGGCGGGACGAGCTTGACCCGTGAGTACTGCTCGACCTCGGCGATGGCGGAGCGCAGTACCTCGGTCATGTCGACCGGGTTGCTCCACTGGCGCCGGGAGACGGCGCCGCCGAGCACGGCGAGGTTCTCGGCGTGGCGGCGGATGCGGGTGGCGAGGTGGTCGACGTGGAAGAGGCCCTTGAGCAGGTCGGGGTCCTCGATCTCGTTCTCCAGCTCGTCGAGGATGGAGATCTCCCGGTGCACCAGGGACTGCAGGCGCCGGGCGAGGTTGACGAAGACCTCGAGTTTCTGTTCGTTGGCGGCCTGGCTGGAGAGCTGGGCCGCGCGGACGACGGCGGTGACGGCGCCGTCGTGCGCGCGGGCCAGGTCGGCGGCGAGGAGTTCGAAGTCGTCGGCGTCCTCGGGTGGCCGGCGCCGGGGTTTGCCGCGTGGCGGTGCCTCGCCCCGGCGCAGCCCGTCGACCAGGGCGCGCAGGTCGGCCTCACCCCGGGCGGCGTTGCGGCGCAGTGCGCCGACGCGGTCGCCGACGGACCGGGCGGCGCGGTCGGCGGCCACGGCGGCGACGCCGATGGCAGCCCCGGCCAGCGCGACGGCAGCGGCGAGGCCCGCCCAGAGCACGAGCCCGGGGTGCGCGCCGCCGGCACGGACGGCGAGGACCACGGCCGCGGTGGCGGCGAGGGCGACCGCGACGGGCGGGAGCACGGCGAGCCGCATGAGTTGGGGCCGTAGGAGCGTCTCGGGCAGTGCGGGAGCGGGTCGGGCGACCGGTCTCCCGTGTCGGCCGCCCTCTCGACGGTCGGCACGGGCGGCCGGTGCGCGGAGGTGAGACATCTGCGTCCTCGTACTGGTCCGTCGGGCCTGGTGTCGGAAAGAAAGAGTGGGAAAAAGGGGGCCCTGAGCCGTCCGACGGGCATTCACGCTAGTTGCCTGTGCGGCAGGTGCGATGGGCAGTTGACAAAGTCTCCCGGCCTGCGTCCCGCTCTGGTATGAGGCTTCGTACGGCCGATCGATAAAGCCGATGAATTTCCGTGACAAAGGGAAAAGGAAACGGTCTGGATCGGTCAGAAGAAATCATTCGGGGGGTGCGGGAAATCGTCGGGCCGGTACAGGGACGTCACCCCGGCCCGTGATCCAGAAGTGATCCACGCCCCGTACTCTCCGCCTGATCGGCTCGCGAGGGCGGGCGATGAGGACGGGGGACGGGTCATGACGTTCGGACGCGCGGCGATACCGGCGGTGGTCGGCGGGCTGCTGCTCACGGCACTGCTGTGGTGGGCGGGGGCGAGCACCGACGCCCTGCACCTGCCGGGGAGCACCGATCTGCTCGGCGGCGAGGCGGTCGCCGATCTGGAGCGGTGGCTCACCCCATGGGCGTACGACCCGCCGCAGCCGTCGCCGTACGTGCCGGACGGCGACGGCGCGCGCTACCTCGACCTGTTCCACACCGCGATGCAGATCCGGTTCGGCGCGGTCTTCGTCCTCTTCACCGTCGGGGCCCTGTTCCTGGTCCGGTGGCTGCCGCCGGTGGCGGGGCGGGTGCCCGCCGCGCTGCTCGCACTGTGGGCCTGGGGTCTGGTGTCCGCGACACTCGCGGTGACGGTGTCGGCGCCGTGGCAGATCGCCTCGTACGGGCACGGCAGCTACCGCTTCCTGCCGAATCTGGCGGGCGTGATGGCCCAGGGGCGCCAGCTCGCGGTGGTGGTCGGGCTGGTCGTGGCGGCCGCGACGGTGCTCCTGGGGCGGGCCACCGCCAAGGGCGCGGGCCCACTGCCCCGGCGGGAGGTCCCGCCACGCGCCGCGCGCCTGGCGGCCACGGCGGGGACGGCGGTGATCGCGCTGTCGCTGCTGGTGCTGTCGTACCAGCCGGTCGCCGCCGAGATCCAGACGGCGCCCTACGGCGGCGGGTTCCTCTCCGAGCCGGGTGATCTGCTGCGTGAGTGGCTGCTGCTGGGCGGCTGGTCGGGCCCCGCGGGCACACCGGTCGGCGACTGGCTGCTCGCCCGGCTGCCCGACGTGCTGGTGCTCGCGGTGGTGTGGTGGGCGCTCCGGCTGCTGCCGGGCCTGCTCACCAGGGCCACGGTCCCGGCGATGGCTCTCGGCACGGTCTGTGCGACCGTCGTCGGGCTGATGGCCGGGCAGCTGCTCCGGATGGCGACGGTCGGCGGCGGGCTGAAGTGGGGGCTGCGGTACATCGTCGGCAGCCTGGGCACCGGGGTCCCGGCCGCGCTGCTCTGGGGGCTGGTGGCGGGGGCGGTGGCCGCCGTCACGCTCCGAGCGGCGGCGCCGAAGGAGGCCACTGCCCCCGACCCGACTCGGGGCTGAGCCTCAGACGAGGGTGAGGACGACCGCGAGCGTGGAGTCGTACTTCTGCTGGCGTCCGGCGACCGATTCGAGGACCTGCTGGGCGCTCTCCCACTGCTCGGGCTGGGCCTTGGCGTAGTCGCGCCAGCCGAGGACGACGAGGAGGCGGCCCGCTACCTCGGGGCCCCAGCCGATGTCGCCGCAGGCGTCCTGGAACGCCTGCCAGTTGCGTCCGGCGAACTCGGGCAGGTCGAGGGCCTTGGTGGCGCGGTCCATGAATCCGGCCTGGTCCGTGACGCCGGCGAGGTCGAGCGGGATGACCTTCCAGCCGGCCTGGTGGACGACCTCGGCGAGGGTGGCTGCGGGCATGTCGGCACCGCCTTCGGGGTCCGGGGATGGCGTCGGTCCACCCATCATGCCCCGGTCGGAGCGGGTCCGCAGGTTCGCCGGACCGGGCTCGGAGGTGCGCCTCCGGGGTAGGCTGGCCCCTTTGTGCCCCGGAGCCGTACCGGGTGCGCCCGAGCCCGACAGGTACCCCTCGTCTTGACCACCTCCGCACCCCCGCGCCGTTTGCGCCGTCCGTCCTGGCTGTCCGACCCGAGGGTGCTGCGCACCGAGGTGCTGGGCGGTCTGGTGGTCGCTCTCGCGCTGATCCCGGAGGCGATCTCGTTCTCGGTGATCGCCGGGGTGGACCCGGCGATCGGGCTGTTCGCGTCGTTCACCATGGCGGTGACCATCGCGTTCGTGGGCGGACGCCCGGCGATGATCTCCGCCGCGACCGGCGCGGTGGCCCTGGTCATCGCCCCGATGAACCGGGAGCACGGCTTCGGGTATCTGATCGCCACGGTGATCCTGGCGGGCGTCTTCCAGATCGTGCTGGGCGCGCTGGGGGTGGCGCGGCTGCTGCGGTTCGTGCCGCGCAGTGTGATGGTCGGCTTCGTGAACGCGCTGGCCGTGCTGATCTTCCTGACACAGCTCCGGGAGCTGACCGACGTCCCCTGGCCGGTGTATCCGCTGTTCGCGGCCGGGGTGGCGCTGCTGGTCCTCTTCCCGAAGGTGACGCGGGCGGTTCCGGCGCCGCTGGTGTCGATCGTCGCGCTGACCGCGGTCACCGTGGCGGCGGGCATCGCGGTGCCGACCGTGGGCGACCGGGGCGCGCTGCCCTCGGCGCTGCCGGTGCCGGGGCTGCCGGACGTCCCGTTCACCCTGGCCACGCTGACGACGATCGCGCCCTACGCGCTGGCCATGGCGCTGGTCGGCCTGATGGAGTCGCTGATGACGGCGCGGCTGGTGGACGACATCACCGACACCCGCTCCTCCAAGACGCGTGAGTCGGTCGGGCAGGGCGTCGCCAACATCGTGACGGGTTTCCTCGGCGGCATGGGCGGCTGCGCGATGATCGGCCAGACCATGATCAACGTACGGGTGTCGGGCGCCCGGACCCGGCTGTCGACGTTCCTGGCCGGGGTGTTCCTGATGGTGCTGTGCGTCGCCTTCGGGCCCGTGGTGTCGAAGATCCCGATGGCCGCGCTGGTCGCCGTGATGGTGATGGTGTCGGTGGGCACCTTCGACTGGCACTCGATCGCGCCGCGCACCCTGCGGCGGATGCCGGCCGGGGAGATCGCGGTCATGGTGCTCACGGTGGTGGTCGTGGTGGCGACGCAGAACCTGGCGATCGGCGTGGTGGTCGGCACGCTGGTGGCCATGGCGGTGTTCGCGCGCCGGGTCGCCCGGTCCGCCGGTGTCACCTCGGTCCTGGACCCGGACGGCTCGACGGTGGTCTACCGGGTCACCGGCAACCTGTTCTTCGCCTCGGCGAACGACCTGGCGCACCGTTTCGCCTACGCCACCGATCCCGGCCGGGTGGTGATCGACCTGTCCGCCGCCCAGGTGTGGGACGCCTCGTCCGTCGCCGCGCTGGACGCCGTCGAGGCGCGGTACGCCGAGCACGGCAAGACGGTCGAGATCAGTGGCCTGGACGAACGCAGCGCCCGTCTGCACAGCACGCTGACCGGCGAGCTGGCGGGCAGCGGCTGAGCGGACGTGTCGAGCGGGCGTACGGCCGTCACCCGGTCGCGGCCAGCAGGGTGCGGCCGCCGAGCGCGACGGAGAACTGGTCGGTGATCTGGGCCAGCGCCTCGGCGGTACCGGGGGCGACGGCGAGGCTGCCGTCCTCGCGCACCACTATGTCCTTGTCGAGGGTGAACCAGCCCTGGACTATATGGGCGGCGCCCATGGAGCTGAGCACCGGCCGCAGCGCGTAGTCGATGGCGAGGACATGGGCCGTGGTGCCGCCGGTGGCGAGCGGCAGCACCGTCTTGCCGGTGAGCGCGTACTGCGGGAGCAGGTCGAGGAAGGACTTGAGCAGCCCGGAGTACGCGGCCTTGTACACAGGCGTGCCGATCACGACGCCGTCGGCCCGGTCGACCAGCTCGGCGGCGGCCGCGATCGCCGGGTGGCGCACGTCGGCACCGAGCAGCGCCTCGGCGGGCAATTGGCGCACGTCCAGCGGGACCACCTGGTGCCCCTGGCGGCTCAGCCGCTCGTCCAGGTGGCGCAGCAGACGGCCGGTGCGGGAGGTGGCGGAGGGGCTGCCGGAGATGGACAGGACGGTTGCCATGGGGGGACCTTTCAAGCGGGGTTCGATGGGCGGGGCTACGCCTGCTGCCACAGGGTGGTGGGCGCTTCCGCTCGCACCACGGGTGCGATCTCCTCGGCGAACCAACGGAGTTGGTCGATCTGCCGGGGCAGGGCGAGGCCGGAGCCGTCGACGGTGACGGACTGGAGGTCGTGGCGGTAGGCCGCGTGGAAGCCGAGGATCTTGTCGATGACCTGCTGCGGGCTGCCGATCAGGTGGGGCCCGTCCGCGATGGCCTCCTCGACGGTGCGGAACGGCGTGTTGTAGCCCGGCTTGCCGGCCAGGTGCGGCTTGTACGACTCGCGGACGCGGGCCTCGTAGAACTCCTTGAACTCGGCGATGGCCTGCTGGGTGGTGCGGGCGATGAACAGGCCGCCGGAGCCCGCGCCGACGTAGGCGGTGGCCGGGTCGTGGCCGTGGGCGGCGAAGCGTTCCCGGTAGTGGCCGATGAGCCGGGTGTACGCCTCGCGGGGCTGGATGGCGTTGGCGCTGAACAGCGGGTCGCCGTGCCGGGCGGCGAGTTCCGGGGAGTTGAGACTGGTCGCGGAGCCGTGCCAGACGCGTGGCGGGCGGCCTTCGTAGGGACGGGGCAGGGTGGTGACGCCGGTCAGGGGCGGGCGGAACTTGCCCTGCCAGGTGACGTCCTCCTCGCGCCAGAGTCTGCGCAGCAGTTCGTACTTCTCGGCCTGGTAGTCCCACTGGAGGCCCTCGTCGAGGCCGAAGAGGTCGAAGTGGCCGGCCTCGGCGCCCTTGCCGATGACGAGTTCGAGGCGGCCGCGGGAGAGCTGGTGCAGGGTGGCGTAGTCCTCGGCGACCCGCACCGGGTCGAGTATGGCGAGGACCGTGACGCCGGTGAGCAGCCGGATGCGGGAGGTGCGGGCGGCGAGCGCGCCGAGCAGCACGGTGGGGCTGGAGGACAGGAAGGGTCCGGCATGCCGCTCCCCGATGGCGTACGCGTCGAAGCCCAGCTCCTCGGCGGCGACACCCGTTTCCACGATCTCGGTCAACCGGTCGGCGGCCGGGGCCTGTTCGCCGGTCAGGGGGTGCGGGGCGTGGCCGCCGATGGTGAGGACCTGGAACCTCATGCGGACTCCTTCGGACGCGGGTCGGGGCGGCTGAGGCCGAGGTGGTCGCGCAGGGTGGGGCCCTGGTACTCGGTGCGCAGGACGCCGCGTTCCTGGAGCAGCGGGACGACCTGGTCCACGAACTCGTCCAGCCCGCCGGGGGTGAGATGGGGTACGAGGATGAAGCCGTCGGCGGCGTCGGTCCGGACGTGTTCGTCCATGGCGGCGGCGACCGTGGCGGGGGTGCCGATGAAGGACTGCCGGGCGGTGAGTTCGATGGCCAGCTCGCGGATGGAGAGGTGCTTCTCCTCGGCAAGGGATCGCCAGCGGGCGGCGATGCCGAATCGGTCGGACATGTGCGCCCAGCCCTGGGCGAGTTCGCCGTCGGGCACCGGTTCGACGTCCGGGAGCGGTCCGTCGGGGTCGTAGCCGGTGAGGTCGCGGCCCCAGACGTTCTCCAGCGTGGCGATCGCGGTCTGCGGGCTGACCTGCTGCCGTCGGATATGGGCGGCGCGTTCCTGCGCGTCGGCCTCGCTGTCGCCGAGTACGACGGTCGCGGCGGGCATGATCTTCAGCTGGTCCGGGGTGCGGCCGTACCGGGCCAGGCGTCCCTTGACGTCGGCGTGGAAGGCGCGGCCCGCCTCCAGGGTGCTGTGCCGGCTGAAGACGATGTCGGCGGTGCGGGCGGCGAACTCCCGGCCCTCGTCGGAGTCCCCGGCCTGGATGAGGACGGGGTGCAGCTGGGGCGAGTGGGGCAGGGTGGCGCGGGCCGTGATGTCGAACTGGGGCCCGCTGTGCCGCACGGTGCGCGGGGTGCCGCCGCTGGGCCAGGAGTCCCACAGGGCGCGGGCCACCTCCACGAACTCGGCGGCGCGCAGATAGCGGTCGGCGCGGTCGAGGTAGCCGCCGCGCCGGAAGTTCTCGCCGGTGAAGGCGTCGGAGGAGGTGACGATGTTCCAGGCGGCGCGGCCACCGGAGAGATGGTCCAACGAGGCGAATCTGCGCGCGAGTTCGTAGGGCTCGTTGAAGGTGGCGTTGACGGTGGCGGCGAGCCCGAGATGTTCGGTGACGGCGGCGAGCGCGTTCAGCACCGTCAGGGACTCGGGGCGGCCGACCACGTCCAAGTCGTGGACGCGGCCCTTGCGTTCGCGCAGCCGCAGCCCCTCCGCGAGGAAGAAGAAGTCGAACCGGCCGCGTTCGGCGGTGCGGGCCAGGTGCTGGAAGGAGGAGAAGTCGATCTGGCTGCGGGAGTCGGGGTCCCGCCACACGGTGGTGCTGTTGACGCCGGGGAAGTGCGCGGCGAGGTGGATCTGCTTGCGCCCGGCGGGAGTTGACGCACTCACAGTGCAGCCTCCGTCCGTACGGCGTAGCGGCTTGCGGGGCGGGCCAGGCCGAGGTGGTCGCGCAGGGTGTGGCCGGTGTGGGTGGCGCGGAACAGGCCGCGGGCGCGTAGCGCGGGTACGACGTCGTGGATCACGGCGGGCAGTTCCTCCGTGGGGGTGGTGGTGACCAGGTGGAAGCCGTCCGTACCGGCCTCGGCGTGCCAGTCGGCGAGCAGGTCCGGCAGCGTGTCGAGGGTTTCGGTGACGCGCGCGGTGGCGTGTGGGGCGAGGCCGACGCGTATGAGCACGCGCAGGTCGTCCCGGTCGGCGCGCCGGCGCAGCTCGGTGTGGGCCTTACGGGCGGCGGCGGGGCTGTCCACGTCCAGCAGCACGATCTCCGCATGCTGGACGGCCAACTCCCAGCGTGTGTCCCGCTCTTGAGCATCGATAGCGACAGCGACAGGCGGCCGGCCCTGCGGGGGCCGGGGCACGATGGACGGCCCCCGGACAGAGAAGTGCGGCCCCTCGAAGTCGGCGTAGTGCAGCCGGTCGCGGTCGATGAAGCGGCCGGTGTCGGCGTCCCGTATCTCGGCGTCGTCCTCCCAGCTGTCCCAGAGCCGGGCGGCGACCTCGGCGGCGTCGGCCGCCTCCGCCCACAGCTCGGGTGCGGGCGCGGGGTCGCGGCGGCCGATGGCGCGGGCCGCTTCGTCGGTGGTGGACACGTCGACCAGCCAGCCCGCGCGCCCCTGGCTGACGAAGTCCAGGGTGGCGAGGGCGGTGGAGGTGTGGAAGGGCTCGGTGTGGGTGGTGGTGACCGTGGGGATGAGGCCGATCCGGCTGGTGCGGGCGGCGGCGTGGGCCAGTACGGCGACGGCGTCGAGGCGGCCGTCGCTGCCGGCCGGGTCCAGGGAGTCGTCGAGGGTGACGAAGTCGAGCGCGCCGAGTTCGGCGAGCTGGACGAGGCCGGTCCAGTGGGCGGCGGACCGGGGCCCGGCGCTGCCGAGGGCGACGGAGAGATGGAGTTCGCGGGTCATGCTGTCCTCCTCGCCTACTTCCCGGCCTTGGGCAGGCCGGGCGGGTTGATCTCGGACTTGGTCACGGCCTCGTCGGACAGCCCCCAGCGCTTCAGCACCTTCGCGTAAGTGCCGTTCTCGATCACGTGGTTGAGGGCGTCCGCAAGGGGCTTGGCGAGGCCGCTGTCCTTCTTGGTGGTGGCCGCGATGAGGCCCTGGAGGGTGGCGCCGGCGCCGGAGTAGGTGCCGACGACCTCGGTCTGGCCGGTGGTCGCCACGTGGTAGGCGGCCGTGGGGTTGGGGCCGACGTAGAGGTCGATGCGGCCGGAGCGGATGGCGAGATAGGTGTCGCTCTCGTCCTGGTAGTACTTGATGTGGATGGGCTTACGGCCCGCCTTCTCGTTCTCCTTGCTCCACTCGACCAGGAGTTTCTCCTGGTTGGTGCCGCTGGAGACGGCGACGGTGCGGCCGGCGAGGTCGGCGGGGCCGGTGACCTTCAGACCGCTGCCCTTCTTCGCGGCGAAGCCGAGGTTGTCCTCCCGGTAGGTGGCGAAGTCGTACTTCTCCTTGCGTTCCTCGGTGACCGTGATGTTGCTGAAGCCCACGTCGTACTTGGCGCTGTCGAGGCCGACGAAGATGTTCTCCCAGGACACGGTGTTGAGGTGGGGCTTGAGCCCGAGCACTCCGGCGACGAGGTACGCGAGGTCGGGTTCGACGCCGATGAGGGTCTTGTTGTCGGTGGCGTGGAAGCCCAGTGGTGCGGCCGAGCCCGAGGAGTCGACGATCTCCAGCGTGCCTCTCTTCCGGATCTTCTCCGGGACCTCGGCGGCGATGGAGGCGACCTGGGGCGTGGCGACCCGGTGCTGGTCGGGGCTGAGGTTGATCTTCGTGGTGGTGCCCTTGCCGGCCGCGATCTCGGCCGTGCCGCCGTCGGTGGGGTTGGCGCAGGCGGCCAGGACGAGGGCGGAGGCGAGGCCGAGTGCGGGGACGGCGATACGGCGGGCGGTGGTGGACACGCGGAAGTCTCCTTGCATTGCGGATGAGTTGGGAGGGTCAGAGGACCTTGGCGAGGAAGGCGCGGGTGCGTTCGCGCTGCGGATTGTCCAAAACGGCTGCGGGCGGGCCCTGTTCGACCACGGTTCCGTCGTCCATGAAGACCACGGTGTCGGCGACCTCGCGGGCGAAGCCGATCTCGTGGGTGACGACGATCATGGTGGTGCCGGTGCGGGCCAGGTCCTTGATGACGTCGAGGACCTCGCCGACCAGTTCGGGGTCGAGCGCGGAGGTGGGTTCGTCGAAGAGGAGCACCTTGGGCTCCAGGGCGAGCGCGCGGGCGATGGCGACGCGCTGCTGCTGGCCGCCGGAGAGCTGGCGCGGATAGGCGTCGGCCTTGTCGGCGAGGCCGACCCGGTCCAGCAGGCGGCGCGCGGTCGCCTCGGCCTCCCTCTTGGGGCGGCGCAGCGCGGAGACGGGGGCTTCGAGGAGGTTGTCCAGCACGGTGAGGTGCGGGAAGAGGTTGAAGTTCTGGAACACGAACCCGATGTGGGTGCGCTGCCTGAGGACGTCCCGTTCCTTCAGTTCGTGCAGCTTGTTCCCGGCGCGGCGGTAGCCGATGAGTTCGCCGTCGATGCTGATCCAGCCGCTGTCGACCTTCTCCAGATGGTTGATGGTCCGCAGCAGGGTGGACTTGCCGGAGCCGGAGGGGCCGAGGATCACGGTGACCTCGCCCGCCCGTACGGTCAGGTCGACACCGCGCAGCACCTGAAGCGGGCCGAAGCTCTTGTGGACGCTCCGTACGTCCACCATGACGTCGTTCATCGGCTCTCTCCCCGGAGGTGCAGTGCGGTGACGGGTGCCTCGCGCCGGGCGGCGGCCGCGCGCAGGTCACGCAGGAAGCGGCGGCCCCGCTGGAGCGGGGTGGGCGGCGGGGTGCGGTCGGCGCCGCGGGCGTAGCGGCGCTCCACGTAGTACTGGGCGACCGACAGCAGCGAGGTCAGCAGGATGTACCAGGCGGTGGCGACGAGCAGGAGCGGGATGACCCGGCCGTTGCGGCCGTAGACGACCTGGACCTGGTAGAACAGCTCGCCGATGGCCATCACGTAGACCACCGAGGTGCCCTTGAGCAGGCCGATGATCTCGTTGCCGGCGGTGGGCAGGATGGCGCGCATGGCCTGGGGCAGCACGATCCGGCGGATCTGCCGCAGCCGGGGTATGCCCAGTGCGGCGGCGGCCTCGCGTTGCCCTGCGTCGACGGAGAGGACTCCGCCCCGGACGATCTCGGCGGCGTAGGCGGCCTGGTGGAGGGTGAGGCCGATGACGGCGGCGCCGATGGTGCCGATCAGGCTGTCGCTGTCGACGGACCAGAAGACGGGTCCGAAGGGGATACCGATGCCGAGGCGTTCGTACAGGGCGCTCAGATTGAACCAGAACACCAGCTGCACGATCATCGGGATGGACCGGAACACCCAGATGTAGGTCCAGGCGACGGTCTGGAGCACCGGGCTGTGCGAGAGCCGCATGAAGGCGAGCACGGTGCCGAGGAGGAAGCCCAGTACCGTTGCGTACGCGGTGAGTTGGAGGGTGACCCAGACGGCCTGGATGATCGTCTCGGACAGGACGTAGTCGCGGAAGACGCGCCACTCCCAGACCGGGTTGGTGGCGAGGCCGTGCGCGAACTGGGCGACCAGGACGAGTACGGCGGCGGCGCCGGCCCAGCGGGCGGGGTGCCGGGCGGGGACGACCTTGTAGGCGGCCGGGTCACCGTTGGCGGGCGGCACGCGTGGCGCGGCCGGGGCGGTGTCGGGGGCGGCGGTGGTCATGGTGGGTTCCGTCGCTTCTCAGGCGTGCTCGGGCGGGCTGATCCGCGAGGTCTCGATGGCGGAGCCGGTGGTGCCCCACTTCTTGAGGATGCGGTCGTAAGTGCCGTTCTCGATCAGCTCGTTGACGGCCGCCTGGAACGCCTTGGTGAGCTTCGAGCCCTTCTTGAAGGCGAAGCCGACGTCGAGGCGGTGGTACTCGCCGAGGAAGGCGGTGTGGGCGGCGGGCTGGGCGGCCTGGTAGCGCAGGCCGTTGATGGTCGACATGATCACGTCGATACGGCCCTGCTGGAGCGCGGTGACGGTCGCCCCGTTCTCCGCGTACACCTTCACCTCGTACGGCTTCTTCCCGGCCTTGGCGCACACGCCCTTCTGCGCGGCGAGGGTGGCCTCGAAGGTGGTGCCGGCGTTGATGCCGACGGTGCGGCCGCACAGCTGGGTCAGCTCGGTGATCTTCTTGCCGAAGGAGGTGTCGCCCTGTTTCACCGCGAAGCCCTGGCCGTCGTCGATGTAGGTGACGAAGTCGATGGTCTTCAGCCGCTCGGTGGTGACGCCGAAGTTGCCGGTACCGACGTCGTACTTGCCGCTGCCGAGGGCGGGGAGGATGGTCTCGAAGGAGGCGTCCTGCCGCTCCAGCCTGATCCCGAGCACCTTGGCGACGGCCGCGGCGATGTCGATGTCCTGGCCCTGGGGCGTGCGGGAGTCGTTCGGGTAGTACGCGGAGGGCGGCGCGCCGACCGAACTGCCGATGCGCAGGGTGCCCTTGGAGCGGACGTCGGCGGGCAGCAGGGCGGCGGCGGAGTCGACCTTGTGGACGGCGGCGACGGGGTCGGCGGTCGGCGCGGGCGAGCCGCCCGCCGCGGTCGCCTCGGCGGGGTCGCCGGGGCCGCACGCGGTAAGGGCCAGCAGGGGCAGGAGCGCGGCGGCGGCCACGAGCGGGCGCGTGCGGCCGGGGATGCCGGGGAGCTTCACTGGGCGGTGGCCTTTCCGGTGCGGAGGTCTTTCCCGAGGTCGCTCTCGGGGTGTCTTGACAGGTGTTTCTCGAAGGGCAGCGGGCCGATGGACTCCGGGTCGGCCTCGGTGTCGAAGAGCGGGCGGTAGCCGGTGTTCAGGTACAGCGCGCGGGCCTCGGGCTGGCGGGGTCCGGTGGTCAGGTAGATCCGCCGGTAGCCGCGGGCGTGTGCCTCGCGTTCCAGTTCGGCGACGACCTCTCGGGCGAGGCCCCGGCGGCGGTGGCCGGAGTGGGTCCAGATCCGCTTCAGCTCGGCGGTGTCCGCGTCGTACCGGCGGAAGGCGCCGCCAGCGACGGGTTCGCCGCCTTCCAGGATCAGCAGCAGGAGGCCGCCGTGGGGTGCGGTGAACTCCTCGTCGGGGTAGCGGGCGAGTTCGGCGTGCGCGTCCTTGCCGTAGCGGGCGGAGTACTCCTCGCCGAGTTCGCGCAGCAGGGGACGTACGCGCGGGTCGGAGACCGCCACCTGGACGACCGTCCGCGCGGAGAGGGCGGGCAGGCTCACTCGCCCACCGCCGTGAGCGGGCCGGCGCCGGCCGCGCGGGCGGCGTCGCGCTTGGCGACCTCCTCGCGGACGATCGGGATGACATGGCGGCCGAAGTCGATGGCGTCGCCGAGCAGGTCGTAGCCGCGCGCGGAGAGGATGTCGACGCCGAGGTCGTAGTAGTCGAGCAGGGCCTGGGCGACCGTCTCCGGGGTGCCGACCAGCGCGTTGGAGTTGCCCGCGCCGCCCGTCGCGGCGGCGGTCGGGGTCCACAGGGCGCGGTCGTAGCGTTCGCCCGCCTCGGCGATGGCGATCAGGCGCTGCGAGCCGGCGTTCTCGGGGGCTCCGCCGCGTCGGTGGCGGACGAGGCCGGCCTCGCGGCGCTGCTTGATGGCGCCGACCGTGCGGTGCGCCTTCTCCCAGGCCAGTTCCTCGGTGGGGGCGATGATCGGGCGGAAGGCGACCTGGATGCGGGGCACGTCGGTGCGTCCGGCCGCGCGGGCGGCTGCCTTGACCGCCTCGATCTGTTCGGCGGTCTTCGCCAGCGGCTCGCCCCAGAGGCAGTAGATGTCGGCCTCGGCGCCTCCGGCGGCGTACGCGGCGGGCGAGGAACCGCCGAACGAGACCCCGGGGCGCGGCTGTTGGACGGGGAAGACGTCGCTGACGAAGTCGTGGAACCGGTAGTGCCCGCCCTCGTGGTCGAACGCCTCGTGGGTGGTCCAGATCTTCTTGACGATCTGGATGTACTCGAGGGTGCGGGCGTAGCGCTCGTCCTTGGTGAGGGTGTCGCCCTCGCGGCCCTGTTCGTGGTCGTTGCCGCCGGTGATGAAGTGGACGGTGAGCCTGCCGTCGCTGATCTGGTCGAGGGTGGCGAAGGTCTTGGCGGCGAAGGTGGGGTACGAGACGTTGGGCCGGTGGGCGAGCAGCAGCTGGAGCCGGTCGGTGCGGGCGGCGATGTACGCGGCGGCGGGCGCGGGGTCCGGGGAGCCGGAGCCGTAGGCGAACAGCACCCGGTCCCAGCCGTGGTCCTCGTGGGCCCGGGCGAGGCGGAGGGTGTAGTCCTTGTCGAAGGCCGCGCCGGAGCGCGGGGTGGTTTCGGAGCCGTCGTTGGTCGCGGCTATGCCGAGGAACTCCACTGGCATGAGTGAGCCTTTCCGGCGAAAAAGCGCAGGCGTGCAGGGCTGAACTACCTTGCGTGCTCAGTAAGTTGATGGAGCGTCAGAAACATGACGTCAGAAATGCGGGCGTGACGACGACGGGCGTCGGGTGGAACGGTGCGGCGGCAGCGCGCGGAAGGGTGGGCATCGGCCCGCGCCGGAGTAGGCCGGCGGAGGGAAAGGGCCGGTCAGACGGCCCGCTGCCGAGTCAGACGCAACACGAGGACGACCACACTCGACCGAAGTCGATGTGATCGCGCGTGACCAAGCGCTGCTGGGCATCCATGCGGTCAATTGAGCAGCGCATCTCGCTTTTCGTCAACCCATGACCGCATGCCGGACCATAACCGACCGGGTGTCGGGTGTGGTTGACAGATGTGTGTGCTCCACCCATACGATCGACAGCGGACGGGGCCTGCCACGCGGCGGGCTCTTCCGGTCGCGTTGAGGGACGCGGCACGTGACGACGCAGGCCACCGGCCGCACCGTACGCGAGTACGTGTGCCACCGGACGGTCGCCCACGTCCGCACCTCCCTCCCGGAGCGTCTACCGATGGCCACGCCTTCCGATGTCACCTCCACCCCCGTCCTGAAGCCCCCAGCGGCCGCGCCGCCGTCCGACGACACCGCGCTGCCCCGGATCGTGCCGCGCCGGCACCTCGGCCGCTGGATCGCCGCCGTCGTCGCACTGCTGGTCCTCGCCATGGTGCTCAACTCCGTGGTGCGCAACGACGCCTTCCAGTGGCAGGTGGTGGGCCAGTACTTCACCACCGCCGCCGTGCTCGACGGACTGCTGCTCACCCTGTGGCTGACGGCCGCCGTGATGGTGCTGGCGTTCCTCCTAGGCATCGGCATAGCGGTGCTCCGCCTCTCGGCCAACCCGGTGCTGCGCACCCTGAGCTGGGGCTATGTATGGATCTTCCGGTCGACCCCGCTGCTGGTGCAGCTGCTGTTCTGGTTCAACATCGGCGCCCTCTACCCGACGCTCGGCATCGGCATCCCGTTCGGCCCCGAGTTCATCAGCGTCAAGACGGTGAACCTGCTCGGGCCGACCCTGACCGCACTGATCGGCCTCACCCTGCACGAGACGGCGTACGCGGCCGAGGTGATCCGGGGCGGCATCCTGTCCGTGGACGCGGGGCAGACCGAGGCGGCGCAGGCGCTCGGCCTCGGCAGATGGCGCACCCTGCGTCGGATCGTCGTCCCCCAGGCGATGCGCTCCATCGTGCCCACGGCCGGGAACATGCTGATCGGCACCCTGAAGGGCACCAGCATCGTCAGCGTGCTTGCCGTGCACGACCTGCTGTTCTCCGTCCAGTTGATCTACAACCGGACCTACCAGGTCATCCCGCTGCTGCTGGTCGCCACCGTCTGGTACATCGCGGTGACCTCCGTGCTCAGCGTGGGCCAGTACCACGTCGAGCGGTACTACGGCCGGGGCGCCGCCCGCGCCCTGGCGCCCACTCCGCTCGCCCGGCTGGGGCCCTGGCTCACCGTGCTGCGTGCCAGAACCCGCCGTGCCTCCCTCGGCGGTGACCGGTGAGCACGCGCACCCTGGTGGTCGTCGGCGCGGGACCGCGCGCCACCGGGCTGCTGGAGCGCATCGGCGCCAACGCACCCGAACTCTGGTCCGGAGCACATGAGTTGCGCGTCCATCTGGTCGACCCGCACCCGCCCGGTCCGGGCCGGGTCTGGCGACACGAGCAGTCGCCGCTGCTGCGGATGAACTCCATGGCCGAGGACGTCACCATGTTCACCGACGAGACCTCCACCTTGGACGGCCCCGTGCGCCCCGGCCCCTCGCTGGCCGAGTGGGCCGCACAGTTCGCCGGGCCGGACGCCCCGCGCTTCACCCCGTACGCGGAGCCGGCCGACCCGGAGGTGCTCGCCGAACTCGGCGCCCTGGACCCGGCCGACTTCCCGACCCGGCGCGCGCAAAGCGCCTACCTGGACTGGGTGTTCCGCCGGGCGCTGGCCGACCTGCCGCCCTCGGTCACCGTCGAGTGGCACCGCACCACCGCGACCTCGGTCACCGGCCCGGCGGACGGCCCCCAGGAGGTCCGCCTGGCCGGCCGGCGCGACCCGCTGCGCGCCGACCTGGTGGTGCTGACCCAGGGCCATTTGGGCTCGACTCCCGCCCCGGCGCACCGAGTTCACGCCGACTTCGCCCGCAGGCACGGACGTTTCCATCTGCCGCCCGCCTTCTCCGCCGACGCCGATCTGTCGGGGCTGCGGCCCGGCGAGGAGGTCGTGCTGCGCGGCTTCGGGCTGGCGTTCGTCGACCTGATGGTGCTGCTCACCGAGGGCCGCGGCGGCGCCTACCGGACCGAGCCGGACGGCACGCTGACCTACCTGCCCTCCGGCCGCGAACCCGTGCTGCACGTCGGCTCGCGGCGCGGGGTGCCGTACCACGCCAAGACCGGCTACCGGCTCCAGGGCCCCCGGCCCCCGCTCCCCCGGTACTTCGGTCCGGAGGCGGTCGACGCGCTGGGCGCCGGGGCGGGCCCGCTGGACCTACGGCGCGATGTATGGCCGCTGATGGCCAAGGAGATCGGGTTCGGCCACTATCACGAGCTGTTCCACGCCCACCCCGAGCGCACCGCCATGTCCTGGCCGGAGTTCCTGGCCGCCTACGACCAATTCGACTGGTACTCAGTCCAGTTGGCCGGGCTGGTCGCCACCGCCGTGCCCGACCCGGCCGACCGGCTGGACTTCGAGGCGCTGGACCGGCCGCTGGACGGGCTCGTCTTCGACACCCCGGACGCCTTCCAGGAACACCTGCGCGCCTACGCCCGCCGGGACGTGGCCCGCCGCGAGGACCCGGAGTTCAGCGCCGACCTCGGGGCGTTCCTCGCGCTGCTCTCGATATACGGCCAATTGCCCGGCCTGGTCGCCTCCGGGCGGCTGACGGCGCGCTCGCTGGCGGACGGGCTGGACGGCTGGTGGCACGGGTTCTTCAGCTTCCTCGCCTCAGGGCCACCCGGCTTCCGGCTGCGCGAGCTGGACGCGCTGTCCCGCGCCGGTGTGGTGCGCTTCCTCGGCGCGGACGTCCGCGTCGGCACGGACGAGGCGACGGGCACCTTCACGGCGACCAGCCCGACCGTACCGGGTCACACCGTGCACGCGACCGCCCTGGTCGAGGCGTATCTGCCGGGCCCGAATCTCGACCGCACCGAGGACCCGCTGCTGCGGCGTCTGCACCGCACGGGCGCGCTCGCGGAGGAGGTGGTGGCCGACGGTACGCACCGGCACCGGTCCGGCCGGATCACGGTTTCCCCCGCCGACGGTCACCTGATCGACCCCGGCCTGGGCCGGCCGCACCCGCGCCGGATCGCCCTGGGCGCCCCCACCGACAGCCGGGCCATCGCCGCCTTCGCCCGCCCCCGCACCAACGCGCCCGCCTTCCGGCAGAACGACACGGTGGCCAGGGCGGTGCTGCGGGAGCTGGACGCCGAACCGGAGCCACATGTGCGGGAGCCACATGTGCCGGGTCCGGTCGACTGCGCGCGGGTCGGGGGCTGACACAGGAGGGGCTGCCCCTGAGCGGGCAGCCCCTTGAGTCCTTACGCCTGCGGCCCGACCGGGATGTCGCCGCGCAGGGTGATCCGGTGCATCACCCGGTGCTGGTCGCCGTAGTCGCGGTTGGCGTAGTGCGAGGTGCTGCGGTTGTCCCACAGCGCCACATCGCCCGGCTGCCAGCGGTGCCGCACCACATGCTCCGGCTTGGTGAGGTGTGCGTAGAGAATGTCGAGCAGGCCCCGGCTCTCGTGCTCGGAGACGCCGACGATGTGCGAGGTGAAGCCAGGGTTCACGAACAGCCCCCTGCGCCCGCTCTCCGGGTGCACCCGCACCACCGGATGCTCCACCGGGGTGAGCTGCGTGAACACCTCGCCCTCCCACAGGTTGCCCTTCCCCTGACGGCGCTGGGCGAGGTAGTACCCGAACTCGCGCGAGCCGTCGTGCACGGCGGTGAGGGTGTCGATGTGCGCCCGCAGCCCCGGCGACAGCGACTCGTACGCGGCCTGGCTGTCGGCCCAGTTGGTGTCGCCGCCAGTGGGCGGCAGCACCACCGCGCGCAGCACGGAGATCGCGGGCGGGCGCGGTACGAAGGTGACGTCGGTGTGCCACACGTCGGCGAAGCCGTTGTCCTGGCTGTCCAGCGAGTACACCTCGGGCGCCACGTCACCGGAGTCGTGCACCGGGTGCCCGACCGTGACCTCGCCGAGGCGCCGGCCCAGCTCGATCTGCCCGGCGTCGTCGAGCCGGTGCTGCCCCCGCACGAAGAGGACCTTGTGGCGCACGAGGGCCTCGCGGAGCGCGAGCACGCCGTCGTCGTCCAGCCGGGCCAGCTCGATGCCGTCGATCTCGGCGCCGATGTTCGGGCCGAGTTCGGTGAGCGGCAGCCGCGTCGCCACGGGCCGGTCGCTGAGGATGCTCATACGGGTGTCCTTTCCGGTACGGCCCCGTCCGGGACCTGGGTTTTCTCGGAGTACGGCGTTCAGGAAGCGGCGGCGCTCTTGACGGCGTGCGCGACCTCGGCGCGCAGCTCGCCGAACTCCGGTGAGCCGCGCAGCTCTTCGGCGTCCACCTCACCGCGCGGCAGGGTGATCGGCAGGTCCAGGGCGACGGTCCCCGGGCTCTTCGTCAGCACCACGATGCGGGAGCCGAGGAAGACGGCCTCCTCGGCCGAGTGCGTCACGAACACCGTGGTGCGCCCGGCCTGGGCGGCCATCCTCCGCACGTCCTCCTGGAGCCGTTCGCGGGTGAGCGCGTCCAGGGCGGCGAACGGCTCGTCGAGCAGGAGCAGTGGGTTCTCGGCGGCGAGCGCGCGGGCGATGGCGACGCGCTGCTGCTGGCCGCCGGAGATCTCCCAGATGCGGCGCGCCTCGGTGCCCTCCAGACCGACACGCGCCAGCAACTCGGCCCGCCGCTCGGGCCATTGGGCGCGTTCGACACCCGCGTACCGCAGGGCGAGGTCGAGGTTGCCGCGCACGGTGCGCCAGGGGAAGAGCCTCGGCGTCTGGAACACGACGCCCGCCGTGTCGCCGGGGCGGGGGCCGGTGCCGGAGACCGTCACGGTGCCCTCGGTGGGCCGCTCGAACCCGGCGATCAGCCGCAACAGCGTGCTCTTGCCGCAGCCCGAGGCGCCGACCAGGACGAGGAACTCCCCAGTGGGCACGGTGAGATCTACGGGGCCGACGGCGGTCACGGCTCCGTACCGGTGGGTGACGCGGTCGAGCCGGACGGCACCGCCCTCGACACCATGTGACGCGACTTCTGCTTCTGCCAGCTCACTTGAGGACATCGGGCAGCCCCTTGAGGTAGAACGCCTTCTCGACGGAGGCCCCCGAGGGCGCCGCGTCGATCTGCTTCTGGCCGGCCAGGAAGCGGCCGGTGTCGCCGACGTAGGTCAGCAGCTTGCCGGGCTTGCCGTCGGTGCCCAGCCACTCGGCGGAGGTCACCTGCTCAGGGGTGAGGAACACGCCCTGCGCGAGCTGCGCCCTGGCGTCGGCGGCGCTGATGTTCAGCTCGGCCGCGACCGCCTTCACCGAGCCCTCGGGGTCGGACTTGAGCAGTCGCAGCGCCTCGGCCTCCGCCTTGCGCCAGGCGTCGATCGCCTTCGGGTCGCTGGCGATCAGCTCGTCCGAGACGACGGCGAGGTCCAGGGTCGGCTTGCCCGAACCGGCCACCTGCCTGCTGCTGGTGAGCTGCTTGCCCGTCTTGCGCAGCTCGTCCAGCGTCGGCAGCCAGACGTACGCGGCGTCGATGTCGCCCCGCTGCCAGGCGGCGAGGATCGCCTGCGGCTGGAGGTCGATCAGCTTGACGTCGGACGGCTTCAGCCCGGCCTTGTCCAGCGCGGCCAGCAGGCTGTAGTGCGAGGTCGACGCGAACGGCGTGGCGATCGTGCGCCCCTTGAGCCCGGCCACGTCGGTGACACCGGCGCTCTTGCGCGCTACCAGCGCCTCGTTCTCCCCCGCCACGTCGAGAATCCAGGCGACCTTGTACGGGATCGGCGACGGCCCGGATATCCCGCGCGCGAACGGACTCGACCCGAGCGCGGCGATGTCGAGGGACTTGCCGAGGAAAGCCTGGTTGACGCTCGCCCCGGAGTCGAACTTGATCCAGGTGATGGTGTGGTCCGGCAGCGCCTTCTCCAGCAGCTTTCTGTTCTTGACGATCAAGTCGCCGCTGGGAAAGGCGAAGTAGCCGATCCGCAGCCGTTTCCCGGAACCGGAGGACGACGCCGAGCTGTCGGTGGAGCAGCCGGTGACCGCGGCGGTGGCGGCGACGGCGAGCGCACCCGCGAGCAGCTGACGACGGGAGGGGCGGTGGTTGGCGAAGGTCATCGGAAGGCCGTTTCTGTACGGGGAGTTCGGTGGGCGTACGGGTCTCAGGTGCGGCCGCGCCAGGGCACGACGGCCCGCTCCAGGCGCAGCAGCAGGCCGTCGATGATCAGGCCGGAGATGCCGA
This sequence comes from Streptomyces sp. NPDC085596, assembly GCF_044541565.1. Taxonomy (NCBI): domain Bacteria; kingdom Bacillati; phylum Actinomycetota; class Actinomycetes; order Kitasatosporales; family Streptomycetaceae; genus Streptomyces; species Streptomyces sp. NPDC085596. Next base: position 208,076 of record NZ_JBITTC010000002.1, read on the forward strand.
TGGCGATGATGCCGACGAGCACGACCGGGGTGTTGTTGTAGTTGGCGGCGTCCTTGACCATGCCGCCGATACCGGGCAGCCCGTTGACCAACTCGGCGGCCACCAGGGAGGAGTAGGCGACCCCGACGGCCAGCCGGACGCCGGTGAGCGTCTCTGGCAGGGCGGAGGGGATGACCACGTCCCGTACGACGTCCCAGCGTGAGGCGCCGAGCGCGCGGGCGGCCTCGGTGAGCGCCTTCGGTACGGCGGCCACGGCGGTGGTGGTGGAGACGGCCACCGGCGGGAACGCGGCCACGGCCAGCAGGGTGATCTTGGGCTCCTCGTTGATGCCGAGCCAGATGATGAGCAGGGAGAAGTAGGCCAGCGGGGGCAGCGTCCGCAGGAAGGTGATCCACGGCTCGAACAGCGAGCGCACCCAGCCGATGGTGCCCATGAGCAGGCCGAACACCACGCCGGCGGCGATGCCGATACCGGCGCCGAACGCGATGCGGCGCAGGCTGATGCCCAAGTGCTCGATGAGATAGGTGCCGTTGTAGCCCCGGACCCCGCCGTGGGTGGTCGACACGTCGACGAAGGCCCGCCACACCTTGGCCGGCGGCGGCACCAGCGTCTCGCTCCAGGTGCCGCTCACCGCGAGCAGTTGCCACAGGAGGAGGAACAGCACGAGCGAGCCCAGCGGAAGTGCGGTACGCCGTACGGCACTTGGTATACGGGCCGGGCGGGTCGCGGCGGCGGCCGGGAGCGGGTCGGCCTTCTCCGGGCGCAGGGAAAGGGACACGGGCGGCCTCCATGGGGGCCTCGTAACAGCGGCGATGTGAGAAGAGGGGACAGCGAGGTGCCGCCTGCACAGCGGGAGAGACCGGTCCTACGAGAGACAACTCGCCTGATACCGCGCCGGGTTACTTCACCGGGCGGAGCGGACCGTCAGGGACGCGCGGACAGCGGCGGTCAGCGACAACACGCGGCCGGGCATCGGCACAGGTCGATGACCAGGCGTCGCACCAACGGCATGGGATTCATGGGGCCCTTTTCTACCGCAGCCGGGGCTCACCACCAAGAGGTGTCCACGAAGTGGACCACTGGGTGAGAAAGGGGGGCGGGAGAGGCGGGCGAGAGAAACGTTCTGCCTGGACAGGCCGCCGAAACGCGCTGTGACCCGGGCGGCGTTCACTCGTTTGCCGTAGCACCAGCTCCGAACGTCCCCGGTCGCGGAAGGCAGTCGCCCGATGGTCCTGTCCTCGCTCAGTCGTTCCCCGCACGGTTCGCGCCGCCGCCTGCTGCACGCCGAGCGCAGACTCGCCGAGCGGTACGCCGAGCTGGTCCGCCTGGCCTACCTCGTGCTCCCGGCCTCCCTCGGCCGCCACCGCCGGGTCCTCGCCGCGCACTCGCTGGTGCAGCGCAGCCTGCCCGACGCCACGCCCGCCGTACCGGCGCCCCGCTCACCAGGGGCCGACCCGGACCGGTCGCTCCGGGTGGCGGTGGTGCGCGCCGCGCTCGCCCAGTGCCGGCGGCCCCGGCTGTGGCCCGAGGGGGTCCGGCCGCCCCGGCTGCTGGTGCCCCGGCTGCCCGTGGTGCTCGGGCTGCGGCTGGCGCCGCGCTCGGGCGGGGCCGAGGAGATGGCGCTCGGCCAGGCCCTGTCGGAGCTGTCCGCCCCGGCCCGCGCCGCCTTCGTCCTGCTCCGCGTGGAGGGCCTCACGGCCGACCACGCGCGCGGGGTGCTGGAGGCGGCCGGGGTGGACCAGGCCCGGGTAGCCGTACGGGAGGCGGCCCGGCTCGACACATCACTGGGGGCGGCCGCGGCGGCGGTGCTCACCTCGGACGAGTTCGACGCGTGCACCCTGCGCGCCCGCCCCACCGACCTGGTGCGCCGCCGGCGCCGGGTACGCCTGGCCGCCGTCGCCGTACTGGCGGGGGCGCTCGCGGCGGGCGGACTGGCCGCCGTCACGTACTCGGCGCCGGACACACCGGGGTCGTACGCGCGCGAGCCCCGGTCCGCCGATCTGGTCCGGGTCGACCCTGGTGCGTGGGCGGACACCTCGCGGGTCGACTTCACGGCCTGGCCCGCGCGCGGGGACCGGGTGCGCGACCGCGCGCTGCTTGACCGGGCGCTGGCCGTCTGGGCGGACCCGCCGTCCGGCACCCGGGTCGTCCGCGCCCCCGGCACCCCGGCCGACCCCCCGCCTCGCGCGCCACGGCTGCTGTACGCCGGGTCGGTCAGCGGGCGCGCGGTGGTGGTGTTCCACGACGGCCAACGCCTGGTGAGGTACGACGAGTCGGGCACGGGTGCCCTGCTCGTATTGGCCCGCGTGGACGACGCCGACGTGACCACGGCCGCGGCTCTCGCGCTGGACGAGCGAGGTGGCGCGGTGCGGTATCTGCTGGCGCCGTGGGTGGCGGAGTCCTCGGTGCGCGATCTGACCCGGCCGGACTCCCCGGCGCGGCCGCTCTCGGTGGCGCCGGACGGAGTCACCGCGCCGGTGCCCCGGTGGACGGGCGGCGGCTGCGGGCGCCGTCCGGCGCTCCAGTTGCGGTCGTCCCCGGCGATCGCCGAGCATCACGCGTTCCTGCTGGCCGACCTCGGCGGTCTCACGCCCGCGCATCTGACGTACACGCCCCTGCCGGGCCATGGCTCACCGCCCGCCCGGCAGCCGCGCGAGGCGACCGGCCCGGCCGCGCTGGTGGCTTGGCGCCAGAACGGCTGCGACCTGGACCCGGCGGGAGGCTCGGGGGTGCGGGCGGTCAACGCCTGGGACTTCGCCGAGCAGGATCTGCCGGACGGCGGAGGCCACGCCGTGTGGACGTGCGCACGGGCGGACACCTGGCAGGGGCCGGGGAACGTGACCGTCTCCCTGCGCCGTCCGGGCAAGAACGCGCAGGTGGTGACGCGGGTCCGGTCGACGGCCGCGTGCAGCAGGTTCGGTCAGCATGTGGTGGCCCGGACGCACTGGAAGTCCCCGCGCGGCCATGGGTACGTCCTGGCGGCGGGCAGCCGCGCCGTCACCTCGCTCACCCTCACCGGCGACGTGACGGCAACCCGGAGCGGGCACACCCTGGCGGTACGGGCGCCCGAGGACGCGTCCACGATGGTCCGGGCCCGCCTGACCTCGGGCGAGAGGCTGCCGGAGGTCGGTTCCGGGTCATCCGGGGGTACCCGGCAGTAACGGCGACCCGCTGCCCGAGCACTGGAGAACGACCATGGTCCACGTCCGACGTTCCTTCACCGTCCCCCGCCCCCTGCCCGCCGTGATCGACTACCTGGCCGACTTCGCGCACGCCGTGGACTGGGACCCCGGCACCCAGGAATGCGCCCGGACGGACGGCACGGGCACCCCCACCGAGGGCGCCACCTGGCACAACGTCTCCGAATTCCGGGGCCGCCGCACCGAGCTGGACTACCGCCTGGAACACCGCGCCGAAGACCGCCTGACCTTCGTCGGCACCAACAGCACAGCCACCTCCACCGACAACCTCACCTTCCGCCCCGCCCCGGCCGGCACCGAGATCACCTACGAAGCCGACATCCAGTTCCACGGCCTGGCCCGCCTCGCAGACCCGTTCCTACGCGGCGAGTTCGAACGCCTCGGCGACGAGATCACCCACACGATGCCGGAGGCGATCGAGTCGGCTTTGCCCCTGTCCTGAACGATTCCTGAGCATCGCTCAGCGGGGGCCCACCTCAACGCCGTTACGACCCGCTGTAGTTGAGGTCGTCGCTCCGGCCTTCCGCAGCCGCTGCCTTGACCGGCTCCTGCCGCTCCCAGGTGTGGGCGACCGCGTGGGCCACCGTCCGCCACCACGGGTCGGACGGGACCCGGCCACCGGGTTCGAACGGCTCGCCCGGTCGGGGGGAGGCCACGACCTGGCCCACCGCTTCACCCGCGTCCTTCGTCCACTCCCCCGGTTCCGCCCACGCGTGCATCGCCAGGTTGAAGGTGCCCCAGTGGATGGGGAGGAGGACGCCGTGCGGGGTGCCGGACTGGAGGTCGAGGTGGGCGCGGACGCCCTCCTCGGGGGTCATGTGGATGTCGGGCCAGTAGGGGCTGTACGCGCCGATCTGGATCATGGTGACGTCGAACGGGCCGTGCGCCGCGCCGATGTCCTTGAAGCCGTCGAAGTAGCCGGTGTCGCCGCTGTGGTACACCCGGTGCTGCTCGCCCGCGACGACCCAGGAGGCCCACAGGGTGTGCTGGGTGTTGCGCAGGCCGCGCCCGCAGAAGTGGCGGGCCGGGGTCGCGGTGAGCGTGACGCCGCCGACCTCGGTGGATTCGTGCCAGTCCAGCTCGCGCAGCCGGTCCGGGGACACCCCCCAGTGTTCGAGGTGCGCGCCCACGCCCAGCGGGACGGCGAACAGGGTGTCGGTCCCGGCCAGCGCCTTGATGGTGGGCAGGTCGAGATGGTCGTAGTGGTCGTGGGAGATGACCACCACGTCGACCGGTCCGAGCGCGGCCAGCGGCAGCGGGACCGGGTGCAGTCGCTTGGGCCCGGCGAAGGGGAACGGCGAACAGCGCTCACCCCAGACCGGGTCGAACAGGACCCGGTGCCCGTCGATCTCCACCAGCACGCTGGAATGTCCGAGCCATGTCACCCTGAGGCCGGAGACCGGCGGCTTGGCCAGGTCGGCCACGGTGGTGGGGTGGACCGGGATGGTGCCGTGGGGCGCGCGGACGGGACGCGTGTCCTTGTCGAAGAACGCCTTGGCGAGGTCCAGCGCGGAGCCGGAGGGCCGGGTGCTGGCCGTGCCGCCGGGGTTCTGGAAGACGCCGTCCTTGAAATGCGGGGAGCGGTGGATGCGCGCGAGGCGCTCACCGCGCGGTTCCGCGCCGAAGGCTTCGGGCTGTAGCGCGCGGAGCCCGGAGCTCTGGGAACGCAGACCGGACACGGTACCTCCAGGTGGAGTCACGGAGGGCTCCATTGTCGTCGGCAGCTGTGGCGGCCCGGAGCCGCCGTGGGCCGGGTGACCCGGCCACAAGTCCCAACGCGCTCACGGCCCTCACTGTTCCCGAACAGTGTTCCGGATCTGACCCACCGCGAGCGGTCGACTCCCTTGCGCCCGGACGACGGACACGCGACGAAAGCGTGCCAGGGGCCGCCGCCCCCGCGAGCAGAGGACGCGCAGGGGCGGCGGACGGCCTCACGCCACCGGCGCGATCCGCATCCTGATGTCGCTCGGCGACAGCACGCCCTTCGCCACCACATGGTCCCCGGAGGACTCCCCGCGCAGACGGCGCCCGATCCACGGCACGAGATGCTGACGCGCCCAGTGCACGTCGTCGCGCCGGATCTCCAGCGTGCCGCGCGGCGGCAGCACCGGCCATGCCTGCTCGGGGTCGGCCGGGATCTGAAGGCCGAGCGCCTGTCCCGCGCGCAGCGCCACACGGGTGTGGCCCTCGGGCGAGAGATGCAGCCGGTCGCCGTCCCAGGCCCTGCGGTCCTGGACGGACTTCAGGGACCACAGGTCCAGCACGGGGCAGTTGTACCGGTCGGCGATGGCCCGTACATGACCGTTGTACGTGGCGATCTTGCCGCGCATGTGCTTGAGCAGCGGAACGCCGCGGGTGTCGAAGCCGGTCGCCACCAGCACGGTGCCCGCACCCGCCGCGAGCCGGGCCACGGCGCGCTCGAAGCGCTCGGCCGTCTCGTCCGGGTCGGTGCCGGGGCGGATGATGTCGTTGCCCCCCGCGCAGATGGAGACGAGGTCCGGGGCGAGCCGTGCCGCCTTGGGTACCTGGTCCGACGCGATCTGGTCGAGCAGTTTCCCGCGCACGGCCAGGTTCGTGTACATGAAGTCGCCTTCGGGCCGCCGGTCGGCGAGGAGTACCGCCAGTCGGTCGGCCCAGCCGACGAACGCCCCGTCGGGGCCGGGGTCGCCGACGCCTTCGGTGAAGCTGTCCCCCACCGCCACGTACGACCCGATCACTGTCCTGTTGTCATTCTCCGAATCGTCTGCCACGTCGGCCCATGATTCACCTTCGGATGTGACCTACGCGACCGTAGGCAGGGGTTGACGAACGGTGATATAAGCCACCCTTAAAGAATTTGCCAATCGAGGAATAGCCCTCCCGGATGCCATGCCGAACAGCCGATCATGGGGTCGGAGCCGGGGAAATCCGATGTCGTATCGTCGGCGGTGCGCCCGTCGACGAGCCGCGTGGCGGGGCGGAGCCTCCAGGAGCACCCGTGACGCAGCAGGTCCCGTCGACCGAGCCCGAGCTGGCCGCAGTCCGCAACTTCCGTGACGTGGGCGGCCTGCCGACGGTGGACGGACGCCGGGTGCGGTACGGGGTGCTGTTCCGCAGCGGGCATCTCGCGCACGCGACCGAGGAGGACGCGGCCTATCTCTCCTCCCTCGGCCTGCACACGGTCTTCGACTTCCGCAACACGGCCGACCAGCGGCTCGAGGGCCCCGATGTCGAGCTGCCCGGCGTGCGGAACGTGAACGTCCCGCTGAGCGACCCGGCGGACGGCGCCGAGTTCTGGCGGATGGTCCGCGACGGCGACCTCGACCAGCTGCGGGACATCCTGTCGGACGGCAAGGGCGCGGGCCGCATGATCGCCTCGTACCGGAAGATCGTCACCGAGCGCACCGCCGAGCACTCCCGGGTTCTGCACGCGCTGGCCGAGGACAGTGTGCCCGCGCTGATGCACTGCGCGGCCGGCAAGGACCGCGCGGGCATCTCGGTGGCGGTGACGCTGCTCGCGGTGGGCGTGGACCGGGAGGCGATCACCGCCGACTACCTGGAGTCCAACGCCAAGCACCGCCGCTACAAGGTCCGGCGCGGCGGCGACCAGGCGAGCGCGTACACGCCCGAGGTGATGGAGCTGCTCAGCCCACTCTTCGACGCACGCGCCGAGTACCTCGCGGCGGCCTTCGACAGCATCGAGGACACGTGGGGCGGTGTGGACGCGTACCTGGAGCGGGGGCTGAAGCTCTCGGACTCCGCGCGGGAGCGGCTGCACGAGCGCCTGGTCGGCTGACCGGCGCCCCGGCCGCCCCTCAGCCCTTGGCGCCGAGCGAGAACAGCAGGAAGAGGAAGGCGGCCAGGAGATGGCCGAGGACGACGTAGATGACCACCCGGATCCACAGGGCGGGCGGCAGCTTCTCTTCCATGTCACTCATGACGGCTCTCCGGTGGGATGGCCCAGGCACAGCGTGGCCGTGGGGCTCTGCAGCAAGGTGTGGACGAACAGCAGCTCCACGCCGTCGTGGTCGTCGGCGTTGAGGCGGTGCGGGGTGAGCGAGTCGAAGTGTGCGCTGTCGCCGGGCGCGAGCAGATGTGAGCTGTCCCCGAGGCGCAGCCTCAGGCGCCCCGTGAGGACGTAGAGCCATTCCTCACCGGGGTGGACGCGCACGATGTCGCCCTGGGGGCGGTACGGCACCCGCACGCGCAGGGCCTGCATGCCGCGGCCGGGGGCGCCGGCCTGGAAGTAGGTCCAGCCGGCGGCGCGGGTGGGTTCCATGTCGGCGGCGCGGACGATGGCGTCCCGGTCGGCGGCCGTCTCACCGAGCAGGTCGGAGACCGTCGTACCGTAGATGCGGGCGAGGGCCAGCAGCATCGGCAGCGAGGGCTGGCGGTGGCCGGTCTCCAGCCGGGAGAGGTGCGCCGGGGAGAGCCCGGCGGCCCCGGCCGCGGCCTCCAGGGTGAGACCGGCCCGGCGGCGCAGGGCGCGCAGTTGGGGCGCCACGGCGGGCAGGTCGTCGCCCTGGCCCGCCGGGGAGGCCGCTTCGGAGGCGTTCATGCCTCCATTCAGCCCGAATTTTGCCTGTCGGGCAATTTTCTTGCCTCAGAGGCAAAAAGCCTCAGCGTCCGGCGACGGCCTGCTTGATCAGGGTCCGGCCGAAGTCCCACATCAGCCCGCCACCGCTGTGCGCGTCGTCCATGACGGCGGTGAAGGCGTCCACGAACCGGTCCACGTCCGCCTCGTCGATCACGAGCGGCGGGATCAGCTTGATCACCTCCAGGTGGTCGCCGGAGACCTGGGTGAGAATCCGGTGCCGCTGGAGCAGCGGTACGACGACCATCTGCGCGAACAGGCCCTTGCGGGCCGCCTGGAGCATGGTCCAGCGGCCGCGCAGCTTCAGCGAGTCGGGGCGGCCGAACTCGATCCCGATCATCAGCCCCCGGCCACGCACGTCGGCCAGCAGCTCGTACTTGCCGATGAGCGCGGTGAGCCGGGACTTCAGCAGCTCGCCCATGGTCCGGGCGCGGGCGACGATCTGCTCGTCCTCCATGACGGAGAGCACGGCGAGCCCCGCGGCCATGGCCTGGGCGTTGGAGCCGAAGCTCGCGGAGTGCACCAGGACCCGGTCCATGGACGAGTAGACCTTCTTGAAGATCCAGTCCTTGCCGAGCGTGGCGCTGACGGGGACATAGCCGCCGGAGAGCGCCTTGGCGACGCACACCAGGTCGGGCTCGACGCCGTCCTCGTGCTGGTAGGCGTAGAAGTCGCCGGTGCGGCCGAGGCCGGTCTGCACCTCGTCGGCGATGAGCAGCGCCTTGTGCTTGTGCAACAGCTCCTGCGCGGCCCGGAGATGACCGGGAGGAGTCTCGTGCACGCCCTTGCCCTGGATGGGCTCGACGATGAGGGCGGCGACATCTCCCTTCTTCAACTCCCTTTCCAGCGCGGCGAGATCACCGAGGGGTACGGAGGTGTCGGGGAGCAGCGGGGCGAAGCCGTCACGGAAGCCGTCCTCCCCGTTGACCGACAGCGAGCCGGTGGTGAGGCCGTGGAAGGCGTGGTCGCAGTAGAGGACGCGGGGGCGGCCGGTGGCGAAGCGGGCGAACTTCAGGGCGGTCTCGACGGCCTCGGTGCCGCTGTTGCCGAAGAACACCCGGTCCAGGTGCGGGCTGTGGGCGAGGAGGCGTTCGGCGAGCAGGCCGGGCAGCGGCTGGCAGTCGAAGCGGGTGAGGTCGGCGAGGGACAGGTCGAGCACGTCGTGCAGGGCCTTGCGGACGACCGGGTGGTGGCGGCCGAGGCCCATCACGCCGAACCCGGCGAGCATGTCGAGATAGTCGTTGCCCTCGGCGTCCCAGAAGTGGGCGCCCTCGGCGCGTTCGTAGACCTTGTCGAAGCCGATGGTGTGCAGCATGCGCGGGAGTTGGGGGTTGAGATGGCGTGTATGCAGCTCGTAGCGCTCGGCTCCGCGCGCGGCGAGGAGGGCTTCGAGGTCGAACTCCGTGCTCATTCAGCTCTCCTGGTTCTGCCGGCCACGGTCGCCACTCACGTCCCTGACGGCGAGGCTCGCGCTGATCCGCCCGGCGATCTCCACCGGCGTGAGACCGATGTCGGCCAGCACCTCACCGCGTTTGGCGTGCGCGAGGAACTGGTCCGGGATGCCGAACCGCCGTACGGGCACGTCCACATCGGCGTCCCCGAGGGCCAGCGCCACGGCCGAACCGACGCCCGCAGCCCGGCTGTTGTCCTCGACGACGGCGACCAGCCGGTGTCCTGCGGCGAGTTCGGGCAGGGCGGGATCGACGGGCTTGACCCAACGCGGGTCGACCACCGTGCAGTTGATGCCCCGCGCGGTGAGCAGCGAGGCCACCTGGAGGCAGACGGGTGCCATCACGCCGACGGAGACGAGGAGTACGTCGGGCTCGTCGTCCCGGTGGAGGACGTCCATGCCGCCGACGTGCCCCAGGGCCGGGATCTCGGGGCCGACGGACTCCTTGGGGAAGCGGACCAGGGTCGGGGCGTCGTCCACCGCGACCGCCTCGCGCAGCTGGGCCCGGAGCTGGGCGGCGTCGCGCGGGGCGGCGATCCTGAGGCCGGGGACGACCTGGAGGATCGACATGTCCCACATGCCGTTGTGCGAGGCCCCGTCGACGCCGGTGACCCCGGCGCGGTCCAGCACGAAGGTCACCCCGCAGCGGTGCAGGGCCACGTCCATCAGCAACTGGTCGAAGGCGCGGTTGAGGAAGGTCGCGTAGACGGCGACGACCGGGTGCACTCCCCCGGTGGCCAGCCCGGCCGCGGAGACGGCCGCGTGCTGCTCGGCGATGCCGACGTCCCAGACCCGGTCCGGGAACCGCGCCGCGAACGGGCCGAGGCCGACGGGGTGCAGCATGGCCGCCGTGATGGCGACGACGTCCTCACGCTCCTCCCCGATGCGGACGATCTCCTCACCGAACACCGACGTCCACGAGGGGCCGCCGGAGGGGCTGAGCGGGGCGCAGGTCAGCGGGTCCATCACGCCCACGGTGTGGAAGTGGTCCTCCTCGTGGGCGAGGGCGGGCGGATAGCCGCGCCCCTTCTCGGTGAGGCAGTGCACCAGCACCGGCCCGTGGAACCGCTTGGCCCGGCGCAGCGCGGACTCGACGGCGCCGATGTCATGGCCGTCGATGGGGCCTACGTACTTCAGCCCCAGGTCCTCGAACATGCCCTGCGGGGCGAAGGCGTCCTTGAACCCCTTCTTGGCGCCGTGCGCGGCCTCGTAGAGCAGGCCGCCGACGACCGGGGTGTGCTGGAGCGCCGCCTTGCCCCAGGCGAGGACCTGCTCGTAGCCGTCGGTGGTGCGCAGCGTGGCGAGATGGTTGGCGAGTCCGCCGATCGTGGGCGCGTACGAGCGCTCGTTGTCGTTGACGACGATGATCAGCGGGCGGTCCTTGGCGGCCGCGATGTTGTTCAGCGCCTCCCAGGCCATGCCGCCGGTCAGCGCGCCGTCCCCGATGACCGCGACGACGTGCCCGCGCTCCCCCAGCACCTGGTGCGCCTTGGCGAGGCCGTCGGCCCAGCCGAGGGAGGTGGAGGCGTGACTGTTCTCCACGATGTCGTGCTCGGACTCCTCGCGCGAGGGATAGCCGGACAGGCCGCCCTTGCCGCGCAGCTTGGAGAAGTCCTGACGGCCCGTCATCAGCTTGTGCACATAGCTCTGGTGCCCGGTGTCCCACACGATGCGGTCGACCGGTGACTCGAAGACCCGGTGCAGGGCGATGGTCAGTTCCACCACACCCAGGTTGGGGCCGAGGTGCCCCCCGGTCCTCGACACCGCCTCCACCAGGAACTCGCGCACCTCGCCGGACAGTTGACTCAGTTCTTCCTGCGACAGCGCCTTCAGGTCGCGTGGTCCCCGGATGCTCTCCAGAATCGTCACGCCGGCCCCCTCTCGGTCCGTGCCGTGCTCTGCCTCAACTCACCTGATCCGCTTGGCCGGTCTCCTCGGCCAGCCGCATGGCCTCCTCGATGAGGGTCTCCACGATCTTCGACTCCGGGACGGTCTTGATGACTTCGCCCTTCACGAAGATCTGACCCTTGCCATTGCCCGAGGCCACACCGATGTCCGCCTCGCGGGCCTCGCCGGGGCCGTTCACCACGCAGCCCATGACCGCCACCCGCAGCGGGACCTCCATGCCGGTCAGGCCCGCCGTGACCTCCTCGGCCAGCTTGTAGACGTCCACCTGCGCCCGCCCGCACGACGGGCAGGACACGATCTCCAGGCCGCGCTGCTTGAGGTTCAGGGACTCCAGGATCTGGAGCCCGACCTTGACCTCCTCGACCGGAGGGGCCGACAGGGAGACGCGGATGGTGTCACCGATGCCCTCGGACAGCAGCGCGCCGAAGGCCACCGCCGACTTGATCGTGCCCTGGAACGCCGGACCCGCCTCGGTCACACCCAGGTGCAGCGGGTAGTCGCACTGGGCCGCGAGCTGCCGGTACGCCTCGATCATCACGACCGGGTCGTTGTGCTTCACCGAGATCTTGATGTCCCGGAAGTCGTGCTCCTCGAAGAGGGACGCCTCCCACAGCGCCGACTCCACCAGGGCCTCCGGGGTGGCCTTGCCGTACTTCTGGAGCAGGCGGCGGTCCAGGGAGCCCGCGTTCACGCCGATGCGGATCGGGGTGCCGTGGTCCTTGGCAGCCTTGGCGATCTCGCGGACCTTGTCGTCGAACTGCTTGATGTTGCCGGGGTTCACCCGGACCGCCGCACAGCCCGCCTCGATCGCGGCGAACACGTACTTCGGCTGGAAGTGAATGTCCGCGATCACCGGGAGCTGCGACTTCCGCGCGATCGTCGCCAGCGCGTCCGCGTCGTCCTGCGTCGGACACGCCACCCGCACGATCTGGCACCCCGACGCCGTCAGCTCAGCGATCTGCTGCAACGTCGACCCGATGTCCGACGTACGCGTCGTCGTCATCGACTGCACCGAGACGGGCGCCCCGCCCCCGACCGCCACCGGCCCCACCTGGATCTGCCGCGACACCCTGCGGGTGGCGACGGGGCGGGCCGGTACCTCGGGGACGCCCAGGGAGACGGCCGTCATGGCCTCACTCCCGGTTTCCGGAGATGGTCTCGCGCATGGCCCGCAGCGACTCCTTCAGGGAGCCCATGGTGGCGAGGACGGCGGTCGGCTCGTAGCCGCAGTGCGCCATGCAGTTCGCGCAGCGCGGGTCCTTGCCCCGGCCGTACTTGTCCCAGTCGGTGTCCTCGACCAGCTCGCGGTACGTCGGCACATAGCCGTCGCTCATCAGGTAGCAGGGGCGCTGCCAGCCGAACAGGGAGTAGTTCGGGATGGCCCAGGCGGTGCAGGGGAAGTCGACCTTGCCCTCGAGGAAGTCGAGGAACAACGGGGAGTGGTTGAGCCGCCACCGCCTGCGGTTGCCGCCGGAGAACGCCTTCTTGAACAGCTCGCGGGTCTGCTCGACACCGAGGAAGTGCTCCTGGTCGGGCGCCTTCTCGTAGGCGTAGGCGGGCGAGATCATCATCTCGTCCACCTCGAGGTCGTCGTTGAGGAAGTTCAGCACCTCGACGATGGTCTGCGGGGTGTCGGTGTTGAAGAAGGTGGAGTTGGTGGTGACCCGGAAGCCGCGCTGCTTGGCCTCCTTGATCGCCGCCACGGCCTCGTCGAACACGCCTTCCTTGGCCACGGACTCGTCGTGCCGCTCGCGCAGCCCGTCGATGTGGACCGCGAACGCGAAGTACGGGGACGGCGTGAACTTGTCCATCTTCTTGCGCAGCAGCATGGCGTTGGTGCACAGGAAGACGTACTTGCGCTTGGCGACCAGCTGGCGCACGATCTCGTCGATCTGCGGGTGCATCAAGGGCTCACCACCCGCGATGGACACCATCGGCGCGCCGGACTCCAGCACCGCGCCCACGGCCTGGGCGACCGGCATCCGCTGCTTGAGCACGCCGGCCGGGTGCTGGATCTTCCCGCAGCCCTCGCACTTCAGATTGCAGGCGAACAGCGGTTCCAGCTCGACGATCAGCGGAAACTTGTCCCGCCTGCGGATCTTCTGTTCGGCCAGGTATGTAGCGACCTTGATGGACTGACGCAACGGCATGGCCATCTGACTCACCTCCGGGGGAGCGGCAAGGAACGGTGCCATTCGAAGAAAGCGGGAAGAACGGAACGAAGAACGCGGAAGGCTGATATTCCACCGCGTAGCGTTCCGATCCGGACAAGTTCATGTTCAGGAGCGTCCACGACCACCCGTACGGCCGCAACCGGGCGGTCGCCCGCGCCGACGGCGCTCCGCAGGGTGGCCGCCGACTCCATGTCGACCGCGATCGCGCCGGTCGCCAGCAGATCGGCGCGTTCCGGGCCCCGGACCACATGGTCGGAGCCGGTCAGGGGGCCGGTGTGGACGGTGCGGCCGGGGGCGGCGCGCCGCAATTCCTTCACCAGCAGATCGGTACGTACGCACGGGACGGTCCCGTGCGGGTCGCGGGTCTCCTCGGCGACCACCAGGTCGCCAGGGTGCATGCCCGGTGCCAGCCCGGCGCAGAAGCCGGTGGCCAGCACGGCGGCGTCGGCCATCTCCGGACCGGCGAGCCTCGCGGTGACGGACCGCTCCGCCGCCCTGGGGCCCATGCCGGTGCGCAGGACGCTGAACCGTCCCCCGGCCCCGCCGCGGTCGCCGGTGCGCAGGGCGAGCTGCTCGATGCCGAGCGCGCAGACGATCAGCAGCGGTGCCGAGGCGGGCCGGGGTCTCATTCAGCTCCCTCCGGCCGCGACGCGCGGGCCTCTGCGGGCGGCCAGGGGCGCCTTGTCGAAGGGGTCGCCGTGCAGATACCGGCCGAGGGCGGTGAGCGGGAACACCTGCCGGTAGAGGTGGTAGTTGATCGAGAAGTCCCAGGGGAAGCCGGTACCGGTGAAGTACGGCTCGTCCCAGGAGCCGTCCGCCCGCTGGGTCTCGGCCAGCCAGCGCACCCCGCGCTCGACGGCCTTGGAGTCCCGCTCCCCCGCCGCGAGCAGCGCCATCAGCGCCCAGGCGGTCTGGGAGGCGGTGGAGGCACCTCGGCCGCTCCACTCCTTGGTGTTCTTGTAGGAGCGCAGGTCCTCGCCCCAGCCGCCGTCGTCGTTCTGGGCCCGTTGCAGCCAGTGCACCGCGCGGCGGATCGCGGGGTGGGAGACGGGGAGTCCGGCCGCGGTCAGGGCGGGGACCACCGAGCCGGTGCCGTAGACGTAGTTGACGCCCCAGCGGCCGAACCAGGAGCCGTCCGCCTCCTGTTCGGCGAGCAGCCAGGTGATGCCGCGCCGGGTGCGCGGGTCGTGGGCGAGCCCTTCGGCGGCGAGCATCTCCACGACGTGCGCGGTGACGTCGGCGGACGGCGGGTCGATGACCTCGCCGAAGTCGCAGAACGGCAGCCGGTTGGGGAACGGGCTGGTGTTGTCCACGTCGAAGGCGCCCCAGGCACCGTTCTTCGACTGCATCCCGAAGTTCCAGCGCACCGCCCGCCCGATCGCCCCGTCCACCCGGTCGAGGTCGGGGTGGCGGACCCGGCGCAGCGCGAGGGCGACCTCGGCGGTGTCGTCAATGTCGGGGTAGTTGTCGTTATGGAACTCGAACGCCCAGCCACCCGGCGGGAGTTGGGGACGCTTGACGGACCAGTCGCCGGGGCGGCGGATCTCCTCACCCAGCATCCAGTCGGCCGCCTTGACCAACTGGGGGTGATCGGCGGGGAGTCCGGCGTCGGCCAGGGCGATGACGGCGAGGCAGGTGTCCCAGACCGGGGACTGGCACGCCTCGATCATCCGGGACCCGTCCTCGCGCCAGATGGCGAACCGGTCCAGCGACTCCAACCCGGCGCGCATCACCGGGTGTTCGAGGTCGTAGCCGAGCAGATGGAGGGCGATGACGGAGTACACGGCCGGGGGCTGGATGCCTCCCCAGCAGCCGTCGTTCTCCTGGCGTTCGACGATCCAGCGGGCGGCGGAGTTCATCGCGGCCCGGCGCAGCCGGGGCGGTACCGCCTTGCGCAGCCGGTGCACCATCCGGTCGAGCCGCTCGAAGGCGCCGTCCCAACTGGCCAGCGGGGAGAGCGGCTTGGGCGGGTTGGGATTGGCCGGGTCGGTGTGCAGCTCGTCGAGCGGGAAGGGTGCCGGGCGGACCGGGCGCTTGGCCGAGACGATGGTCAGCGGCACGATGGTCTGCCGGGCCCAGCAGCCGAAGTCGTAGATGTTGAGCGGCAGCCAGGTGGGGAACCAGATGAGTTCCGGGGGGAGTTCGGGCAGGTCCTCCCACTTCCACCAGCCGAACAGGGCGAGCCAGATCCGGGTGAAGACGCGGGCGGAGGCGATGCCGCCGCGTTCGCGCACCCAGGCCGAGGCGCGTGCCATGTGGGGGGCGTCGGGGGCGTCACCGGCGAGTCTCAGTGCCACGTACGCCTCGACGGTGGCGGACAGCTCGCCGGGGCCGCCGTAGAAGGTCGCCCAGGCGCCGTCCGCGCGCTGCTCACCCCGGATGAACAGGGCGGCCGCGCGGGTGGTCGCCTCGTCGCGGATGCCGAGGAACTGGCGCAGCAGGAGGTCCTCGGCGTCCATGGTGACGTTGGTCTCCAGGTCGCCCTTCCACCAGCCCTCGGGGTCCTGCCCGGCGAGCAGGAACTCGGTGGCGCGCAGTATGGCGTGTTCGGCGGCCTCGGGTACCCCGGCCGCCAGGGGGTTGGTGCTGTCGGTGTCGCTGGCCGCGGCAGCGCGGGGCGGGATCGTGGCCCCGGTGCTTCCGTCGGTCGTCGCTGTCATGGCTTCCCCTTTGCGCAGTCGTTCGAGTCGTGCTGCTGTGGGTCCGCCGTCGGCCGGTGTGGTTCATCGCGCCACACCGGCCGGCGACTACGCGAGGATTATTCGGCCGATAGTGATCATCTCTTCCTCACGACGACGAAGTCGGCGAGCGCCGTGAAGGCGGCCCGCACCCGGTCGGGCATGTCGACGGCGTGCAGGGCCTCGATGGCGACGGTGTGCTGGCGCCGCGCCTCGTCCGCCGTCCACTCGCGGCCGCCGGCCTCCTCGATGAGGGCGGCGCGGGCCGCGAACTCCGCCTCGGAGAAGGCGGCGAAGTCGCTGCTCTTGGCGTCGGCGGCGAGGATCTCGCCGAGCCGCTCGGAGGCGGGGCCGCCGGCCGCGAGGGCGGCCACCACGGGCAGGGACTTCTTGCGCTGGCGCAGGTCGCTCCAGGTCTGCTTGCCGGTGGACTCCGGGTCGCCCCAGATGCCGAGGAGGTCGTCGACGGCCTGGAAGGCGAGGCCGAGGTGGTAGCCGTAGCGCTCCAGCGCGTCGGCGGTGACGTCGTCGGCGCCGCCGAGGACCGCGCCGATGGAGGAGGCGCAGGCCAGCAGGGCGCCGGTCTTGTTGCCCTCCATCTCCAGGCACTCCTCGACGCTGACGCGGTCGCGGTGCTCGTAGGAGATGTCCTGGGCCTGGCCGTCGATCAGGGCGCGGGTGGCGGTGGTCAGGCGGCGGGTGGCACGGCCGGCCTCGACGGTGCCCAGCTCCAGCAGGACCTCGTTGCCGAGGGCGAACAGGGCGTCGCCGACCAGGATGGCCTGGGCGGGGCCGTGCACCTTCCAGACGGTGTCGCGGTGGCGGCGCTGCTCGTCGCCGTCCATCAGGTCGTCGTGCAGCAGCGAGAAGTTGTGCACCAGCTCGACGGCGACCGCGCCGGGCACGCCCACCTCGGGGGCGGCGCCGGCGACCTCGGCGGAGAGCACGGCGAGGGCGGGGCGTACGGCCTTGCCGCCGTCACCGGCCGCCGGCTTCCCGGCGGCGTCGATCCAGCCGAAGTGGTAGGCGGCGACGGTGTCCATGGGGGGCGCCAGCCGGTCGACGGCAGCGCGCAGGACCGGGGTGGCCAGGGTCCGGCCGCGCTCCAGCAGTGCGGTCACGTCCACCGCGTCGGCGGCTGTCGAGGCCGGGGGCGGCACAGTGGGCACAGTCTCTCCTCTTGTTGCGGTACCGGGGGTGCGGGGCCCCTCCGGGCTGTGCTGATCGAGCATCACGCCGCCTCCTCGAAATGGAAGAGGTGGCGGGGGCGGGGCCGGCCCAGGGCGCCCAGCGCGGCGTCGGCCGCGCTCACGCCGCTGCGGACCGCGCTCTCCATGGTCGCGGGCCAGCCGGTGGCGGTCCACGCTCCGGCCAGGTACAGGCCGGGAATCCTGGTGCGGGCGCCGGGGCGCAGCCGCCCGACGCCGGGGGCGGGGGCGAACGTCGCGGTGCGCTCGCGAGTCACGAAGAAGTCCCGTACCCGCGCGGTGCGGGTGCCGGGGATCAGCCGTTCCAGCTCGGGCAGGTAGCGCTCGCGCAGGTCGGCGACGGGGGCGTCGATGTCGTCCCTCGCGGCCGACTGGGACAGCGCCAGGTACTGGCCCTCGCGCAGCCCGGAGGCGGCGGTGCGGTCGAACACCCACTGCACGGGCGTGCCGAGCGCGGCGAAGAAGGGCCGGGCGAGCACCGGGCGGTCGTACACCACGTGCACATTGAGGATCGGCGCGGTGCCGATGCGCAGCAGCCGCTCGGGGTCGTCGAGGGCACCGGCGGGCAGCAGGTCGTGGGTCTCGCGCTGGGGTACGGCGAGGACGACGGCGTCGGCGTCGATCGTCTCGCCGGGGATCTGAACGCTCCAGCGCCCGTTCCCGTTCTGGGAGACGGAGGTGACGCGTGTACGGACCTCGGTACGGACGCCCGCGGAGTCGAGCGCCTTGCGGGCCAGCCGGTCGTGCAGTTCGCCCAGCGGGACGTGTGCCCAGCCGATGTCGGCCGCGCCCGGCTCGGACAGCAGACCGGTCTTGAACACCATCGCGGCGAGTCCCAGCGAGGCGTCGCCCGCGACCGCGTTGAGGGTGGCGACCCCGACGAGGTCCCACAGGGCCTCGATGGCGCGCGCGGACTGGCCGTGCCGGGCCAGCCAGGAGCCGAAGTCCTGGCCGTCCAGCGCCGGGTCGGTGGGGTCGAGCCCCTTGAGCGCGAGCGCGGCCCGCCCGACGGAAGCGCGCTCGGCGAGCGAGAGGTGCGGGTAGGCGGCCAGGCTGCGCCCCAGGTGCAGGGGGACGGGCAGCGGGTCGCGCCGCAGCCTGCCGAGCCGCCGTCCCTCGGGCTTGGCGAGGTCGACCACGGGTACGTCGAGGCGGTCCTGGAGCGGTGCCAGCGCGGTGCCCTCGATCCGGTCGAGGAACCAGCGGTAGGCGGTGCAGCAGCGCAGGTAGACATGCTGGCCGTTGTCCACGGTCAGCTCGCCGCGCTGGAAGGAGAAGGCGAGTCCGCCGAGCCTCGGCCTGCCTTCGAGCAGGGTGACGCGCACGCCCGCGTCGGCGAGCGCGAGGGCCGCGGTGACCCCGGCGAGTCCGCCGCCGACCACGACGGCGTCCCGGCCGGTGCCGCCGGCCGGTGCGAAGGGTTCGGCGTGCGCCCGTGCCGGGCGTGGGGCCTCGCTCATCTCGCGTCCTTCCCTGCGTGCCGCGCGTGCTGGTTGAACCGTGCACGTTCGGCCGTCGCAGTCAGGGACGCCACGCCGCGCCCGCGGGTTGCCCGCCGCGGCCGGGCCGCCGGGTCCGCCTCCTTGGCCACCGCCGTCATCAGGCACGCCTCCTGAGCGTGTGCCGCGAGACGTGCCGGGTGTCGAAGCCGGACAGGCCGCGCACGGCGACGTACGCCTTCTCTCGGCCGGGCAGCGAGACCCGGCCGCGCAGCACGGCCTCCGGGTCGCGCTCGATGCGGTCGAGCAGGCGGCGGTAGATGCCGGCCATGGCGGCGACGCAGGCGCCGCTGCGGCGGTCCAGCATGGGCAGCAGCCGGTAGCCCTCGGCGAAGAGGGCGCGGGCGCGGCGGACCTCGAAGTGGACCAGGCCCGCGAAGTCGGAGCCCTCGGGCGGGGTGGGTCCGGCGAAACCGGCCGAGCAGCCGAACTTGGCCAGGTCGTCGGCGGGCAGGTAGGTCCGGCCGCCCTCGGCGTCCTCGCGCACGTCCCGCAGGATGTTGGTGAGCTGGAGGGCGAGGCCGAGGGTGTCGGCGTACTCGGAGGCGCGCTCGGCGCCGTGTGCGCCGGGTTCGGTGCCGAAGACGCCGAGCGAGAGGCGGCCGATGGCGCCGGCCACGCAGCGGCAGTAGACCTTGAGGTCGTCCCAGGTCTCGTACGTCGCGCCGCGCAGGTCCATCTGGACGCCGTCGATCAGCTCGTCCAGGCCGCCGAGCGGGATCGGGAAGGCGAGGGCGGCATGGGTGAGGGCGACGGCCACCGGGTCGGTGTCGTCCTCCTCGACCGCGCCCGCCTGGATGCGGGCGAGCAGCGCCCGGGTGTCCTCCAGGCGGTCCACCTTGACGTCGCCGGGCAGGTCGCCGTCGCCGATGTCGTCGACGCGCCGTGAGAAGGCGTAGAGCGCCGACATGGCACGGCGCTCGGGCGTCGGCAGCAGCCGGATGCCGTAGGCGAAGTTGCGGGCCTGCTGCCCGGTGACCGTCTCGCAGTAGCGGTAGGCGGCGAGTACCGGTGCGGACACGGCTTGCGAAGCCTCCACTGCCCGGATCACCCCTCTCCTCGCAGGGTCGTGGCCGCCTCGCGCAGCAGCTGGAGCCTGCTGGGTCTGGGCGGGCCGGGAAGTACGTCGTGATCGGCGGCGGCGATCGCCCGGACCGCCGCCTTTCCTCCCGCCACGAATCCCGCGAGCAGCAGCTTCAGCCTGCCGTGGACGCTACCCACGAGGGGGGCGCCTTCATTCAGCAGATCCGTCGCGCGCTGGGCTTCGTACGCGACCAGGGCGCGCACGGACGCGCCGGCGCTCGTCGCGGCGAGGTCGCTCTCCTGGACATGGAAACGCTTCATGTCCTGGGCGGGCAGGTAGATGCGGTCGCGGCCGAGGTCCTCGGCGACGTCCTGGAGGTGCTCGACGATCTGCAGCGCGGTGCACACGGCGTCGGAGCGGCGGATTCGCTCGGGAGTCGCGGTGCCGGTGACGGCGAGCACCAGGCGGCCGACCGGGTTGGCGGAGAGTTCGCAGTAGGCGCGCAGGTCGTCGTAGGTCTCGTAGCGGGTGACGAGCTGGTCCTGGCGGTTGGCGGCGATCAGGCCGAGGAAGGGCTCGGGGGTGAGGCCGCGGCGGCGCACGGTGGGCGTCAGGCGGCGCAGCAGGGGGTGGTGCGGGCCCTCGTGCCCTTCGCCGAAGACGCGGCGCAGGTCGGCCTCGAAGGCGTCGAGGACGGCGAGGCGGTCGTCGGCCTGCTCCGGGGGTACGCCGAGGACGCGGGCGTCGGCGCCGCCGGGGGCCAGATCGCCGTCGCCGATGTCGTCGACCAGGCGGGCGAAGCCGTAGACGGCCATGAGGTCGGTGCGCCAGGCGCGGGGCAGGAAGAAGGGGGCCACGGGGAAGTTCTCGCGCGCGGCCTTGTCCAGCGTGGCGCGTTCCAGTGCCGTCGCCGTGTCGGTTCCCGTCACTGCGCGCTGCCCGGTGCAAGGACGGCGCGGCTCGCGTTGAGCTGGGGAGTTTCCGTAGCCATTGCCGTCACATCTCCCGTTCTACACTGCCGACCCGATACACACTATTTCGGACACGCCGCCGACCCTCCGGGGGGCGTCCCGGCGGAGGGTGTCGCGCATTATCGCCCCGATTGCCGGTTTCCGGCACCGGTACAGCTTACGTTGTACAACGCGACATGGTCCGTCGGGGTGTCCGGCGCATCACAACAACACACCGACAGACGTCAAGATTCCGCTGCGCCACCGGAGTTGACGCATCCTTTGCAGACACGGGGCCCCGCCGGAGGAACATCCGGCAGGGCCCTGACGCAGCGCGGGCTACTTGCCCGTGAACTTCTCGTACTCCTTGAGGACCTCTTCGGTGGGGCCGTCCATGCGGAGTTCGCCGCGTTCCAGCCACAGGACTCGGTCGCAGGTGTCGCGGATGGACTTGTTGTTGTGGCTCACCAGGAAGACCGTGCCGGCCTCCTTGCGCAGCTCCCGGATGCGTTCCTCGGAGCGCTTCTGGAAGGCGCGGTCACCGGTGGCCAGCGCCTCGTCGATCATGAGGACGTCGTGGTCCTTGGCGGCGGCGATGGAGAACCGCAGGCGGGCCGCCATGCCGGAGGAGTACGTCCGCATCGGCAGCGTGATGAAGTCGCCCTTGTCGTTGATGCCGGAGAAGTCGACGATCCGCTGGTAGCGGTCCTTGATCTGCTCACGGGACATGCCCATGGCGAGACCGCCCAGGATGACGTTCCGCTCACCGGTCAGGTCGCTCATCAGGGCCGCGTTGACGCCCAGCAGCGAGGGCTGGCCGTCGGTGTAGACCTTGCCCTTCTCCGCCGGGAGCAGGCCGGCGATGGCCCGCAGCAGGGTGGACTTGCCGGAGCCGTTGGAGCCGATCAGGCCGATGGCCTCGCCCCGGTAGGCGGTGAAGGACACCCCGCGCACCGCGTGCACCTTGCGCACACCGCGCTGCTCGCCGCCTCGCTTGACGATGCGGCTCAGGGCGGAGGTGGCGCTGCCCTTGCCGGTCTTGGCCCCGTTGACCCGGTAGACGATGTGCAGCTCGTCCGCGATGACGGTCGGACGGCGATCGCCGGTGTTCTGCTCAGCCACGGCCGTACCGCTCCTCTGCCTTCCAGAAGTACACGAAGCCGCCGCAGCAGACGACCACGGCCCAGCCCAGGGCGAGGGCCCACACGTGCGGGGGCAGGTTCGAGGCGCCGTAGTCGTCGATCAGCGCGAAACGCATCAGGTCCATGTAGACGGCCGCCGGGTTGGCCTGCAGCACCCGGACGATCCACTCCGGCTTGCCCGCCAGCATGTTGCTGATGGAGAACATGACGCCGGAGGCGTACATCCAGGTCCGCAGTATGAACGGCATCAGCTGGGCAAGGTCCGGCGTCTTGGCGCCCATGCGGGCCACGATCATCGCGAGCCCGGTGTTGAACATGAACTGGAGCACCAGCGCCGGGAGGATCAGCAGCCAGGACAGCCTCGGATAGTTGCCGAACCCGATCGCCACCACGAACACGACGATCATGGAGAACAGCAGCTGCTGGAGCTGCTGGAGCGAGAACGAGATCGGCAGCGCGGCGCGTGGGAAGTGCAGGGCCCGCACCAGGCCGAGGTTGCCGGAGATCGCGCGGACGCCCGACATCAGCGAGCTCTGCGTGAAGGTGAACACGAACACGCCGGTGACCAGGAACGGCACGTACGTGTCGTGCGACATGCCCCGGCTGGCCTTGAGGATCAGGCCGAAGATCGCGTAGTACACGGCCGCGTTCAGCAGCGGGGTGGCCACCTGCCACAGCTGGCCCAGCTTGGCCTGGCTGTACTGGGCCGTCAGCTTCGCCTGGGAGAAGGCGAGGATGAAGTGGCGGCGGCTCCACAGCTGCTGTACGTACTCGACGAGCGAGGGGCGGGCACCGCTCACCGCGAGCCCGTACTTGGCGGCGAGATCTGCCGCCGGCAGTCCCTCGTCGGGCGACGGAGGCGCGGTCACCGCGACACCGCCGTCATGGGTTCTCTCACTCACAGGTGGAAACTTTCGTCTTCGAGTGCGTCGTCTGTTTCGCGTGCGCCGGGCCGCGTGCCCCGCACCGTCGAGCTTCTCAGATCACCGGGGGACGGCCCAGCCGGGTCAGCCGCCACACCGTACGCCAGCGCATCGGGCGGCGGGGACCGCAGGGAGTGGCCCAGCCCTCCTTGAAGCCGCCGAACCACGCCTTCAGCGCCGGTCCGGAGGGGCGGCGGGCCAGCGTGAGCAGCAGCCAGACGCCAAGGTAGACCGGGACGAGCGGCACGGGAAGGTTGCGGCGGGCCAGCCAGACGCGGTTGCGGGCCACCATGCGGTGGTACACCGCGTGCCGCGAGGGGGCGGTCGTCGGGTGGTACAGCACCATGTCCGACCGGTAGTCGATCATCCAGCCCGCGTCCAGCGCACGCCAGGCGAGGTCGGTCTCCTCATGGGCGTAGAAGAACTCGTCCGGCAGCCCGCCGACCTCGCCGAGCACCTTCGTACGGACGGCGTTGGCGCCGCCGAGGAAGGTGGTGACGCGCGAGGAGCGCATCGGGTCCGAGGCGCGCAGCCGGGGCACGTGCCGGCGCTGGGTCTCACCGGTCTCGGGGTCCGCGATGCGGAAGCTGATGATGCCCAGCTCCGGGTCCGCGGCGAACGCGGCCCGGCACAGCTCGGCGGTGTCCTGCCGGGCGAGCAGGCCGTCGTCGTCCAGGAAGAGCAGGATGTCGACGTCGCCGCCGCCGGGGCCGAACGCCTCGATGCCGACGTTGCGGCCGCCGGGGATGCCGAGGTTCTCGGGCAGCTCGACGGTGCGCACGCCCTCGGGCACGTCGGGCACGGGTGAGCCGTTGCCGACGACGACCACCGCGACCTTCTCGCCGTCCTGCTTGGCGACGGAGTCGATGAGCGCCCGCAGCTCCTCGGGCCGGTTGCCCATGGTGATGATGACCGCGCCGACCTTCATGCCGTTCACCTCAGCCTGCTGGACACGAGAATGGACACCAGGTGCAGCAGGGTCTGCAGCAGGGCGATACCGGCCAGCACGGCGGTGCCGAGCCGGGTGAAGAACAGGTCGCCGCGCACCTGGTCCACGATGGCGAGCACCAGGATCAGCAGCGACGCCTCGATGCCGAGGATCAGCCGGTGGAACTTGAGCGCGGCGGCGGCCCGCCGGGCCAGCGCCATGCCGGAGGAACGCGGCTCGGACGCCGCCTCCTTGACCGGCGGCAGCCCGGTCTGGTGCCGGGCGACCCCGACGAGGTCGGTCTCCGCCTTGATGAGGATCGCGCCGAGGGCGGCCAGGGTGCCGAGGAACGCCCACAGCCAGTCGATACGGCCGCTGCCGAACAGGTCGGCGGCGCGCAGCCCGAGGCCGACCAGGACGGCGGCGTCGGTGAGGTAGGCGCCCACCCGGTCGAGGTAGACCCCGCCCAGCGAGTACTGCTTCCGCCAGCGGGCGATCTCGCCGTCCACGCAGTCCAGCAGCAGATACAGCTGGGTGGCGACGATGCCGAGCACCGCGCCCGTGATCCCCGGCACCAGCAGGGCCGGGGCCGCGAGCACACCGCAGACGGTCATCAGGTACGTGAGCTGGTTGGGCGTGATCCTGGTGTTCACCAGGTAGCGGTCGATGCGCAGGGACACCTCGCGCATGTAGAGGCGTCCCGCCCAGTGCTCACCGCTGCGCCGGTCCTTCACCCCCGCGGGGTGGACGACCGGGCGGAGTTCAGCTACCGATGGCCTTGACATAGTCGGCGTAGATGTCCTTGATCTGGTCAGTCTTGAGGTCGAGGTGTTCGAGGATCGTGTAGCGGCCCGGCCGGGTCTCCGGCGCGAACTCCACGACGCGGACGAACTCGTCCACGGTGAAGCCGATGTCCTCGGGCAGCACGGGCAGCCCGTGGCGGCGCAGCACGTCGGCCATGTGCGCCGACTCCTCGTGCGCCCCGCGCAGGTACATGGCGAAGGCGGCACCGAGGCCGCACTGCTCGCCGTGGCTGGCGGCGCGCTTGGGGAAGAGCAGGTCGAAGGCGTGGTTGATCTCGTGGCAGGCGCCCGAGGACGGCCGCGAGTCACCGGACACCGACATGGCGATGCCGGACAGCACCAGCGCCTCGGCGAGGACCTGGAGGAAGTCGTTGTCCTCGATCCCGCCGGGGTGCCTGAGCACCGCCTCGCCGGCCTGGCGGGCCATGGCGGCGGCGAGACCGTCGATCTTCTCGCCGTTGACCCGGTTGGCCAGCTCCCAGTCCGCGATGGCGGAGACGTTGGACACCGCGTCGCCGATGCCCGCGCGCACGAAGCGCGCCGGGGCGGCCCGGATGACGTCGAGGTCGATCAGGACGGCGATCGGGTTGGGCACCCCGTAGGAGCCCCGGCCCGCGTCGTTGTCGAGGGTGGCGACCGGCGAGCACAGGCCGTCGTGCGCGAGGTTCGTCGGCACGGCGACCAGGGGCAGGCCGACCCGCGCGGCGGCGTACTTGGCGCAGTCGATGATCTTGCCGCCGCCGAGGCCGACGAGCGCGTCGAAGTGACCGGCGCGGATGTCGTCGGCGAGCCGTACGGCGTCGTCCAGCGTGCCGCCGCCGACCTCGTACCAGGTGGCACCCGGCAGCTGCGGCGCGACCCGCTCCCGCAGCCGGGCACCGGAGCCGCCGCTGACCGCGATGGCCAGGCGGCCGGAGTGCGAGATGCGTTCGTCGGCGAGCACGGTGGCCAGGTCGGCGAGGGCACCCGGACGGATGTCCACGACGACCGGCGAGGGAATGAGCCTCGTCAGTACTGGCACGCGATCTCCCGTCCCCGTGCGAGGTCGTCGTGGTTGTCGATCTCGACCCAGGAGACGTCACCGATGGGCTGCACGTCGATCTTGAAGCCGCGGTTGACCAGCTCCTGGTAACCGTCCTCGTAGTACAGCTGCGGGTCACGCTCGAACGTCGTACGCAGGGCGTCGGCCAGCTCCTCGGCGGCGTCGCCCTCGATCAGCGTGACGCCGATGTACTCACCGGTCGCCTCGGCCGGGTCCATCAGCTTGGTGATCTTCTGGACGCCCTTCTCGGGGTCCACGACGACCTTCATCTCCTCGTCCGCCAGGGACTTCACCGTGTCCAGCGCGAGGATGATCTTCTTGCCCTCACCACGGGCCGCGAGGAGCGTCTTCTCGACGGAGACCGGGTGCACGGTGTCACCGTTGGCGAGGATCACGCCGTCCTTCAGCGCATCGCGACCGCACCACAGGGAGTAGGCGTTGTTCCACTCCTCGGCCTTGTCGTTGTCGATCAGCGTGATCTTGACGCCGTACTTGGCCTCAAGAGCGGCCCGGCGCTCGTACACGGCCTCCTTGCGGTAGCCGACGATCACACCGACCTCGGTCAGCCCGACCTCCGCGAAGTTCCCCAGCGTCAGGTCCAGCACCGTCAGCGACTCCTCGTCGCCCTCCGGGCCCACCGGCACCAGAGCCTTGGGCAGCGTGTCGGTGTAGGGGCGCAGACGCCGTCCGGCGCCGGCCGCCAGCACAAGGCCGATCATGCGGTTTCTCCTTCGTCATGGACGGCGGGCGCCCCTGCGGACACCCAGAAGCGGATGCTCTCGACGAGCACCAGCAGAGCGACGCACACGGCGATGACCGTGAGCGCGACAGTGAACTGGGAGGGGTTGAGCAGCGCGGCAAGCACGGTGACGAGCAGCGTGCGCCCCTCCTGCCCCCCGATGGCGCGCACCAGCCAGGCCGGCGGCGCTCCGGCGTCGCCGCGGATGCGGTACACCGTGTCGTAGTGATGGTAGGCGACCGCCGCGACCAGCCCGAACGCCGCCGGAAGGGCGCCCTGGACGTCGGCGCGGGCGGCCAGCGCGAGCACCGTGCCGTACTCGGCGGCGCGGAAGAACGGCGGGACGAGCCAGTCCAGCGAGCCCTTGAGCGGGCGGGCCACGGCGAGCGCCGAGGTGAGGACGTAGACCACCGCGCCCACGACGGGCAGCCAGCCCCCGAAGCCGGTCAGCGCCGAGCAGGCGACCACGGCGGCCCCGCCGAGGAGGGCGACGGCCGGGACGGCGAGGCCCGGCAGGCCCCGCTTGAACACCCGGCCCAGGACGCCGGCGAGCGGGCCGGAGTCCGCGAGGTCGGCGAGCGCGCGGGCGGCACGGTCGGTGCGGCGGGCCTTGCGGGTCAGGGAGCGCAGTACGCGCCCGGCCGTGGTGTACGTGGCGGCGAGGGCGCAGCCGACGAGCAGCACGTAGAAGGTGATGCGGGGGGTGGTGACCGCGGTGAGGACGGCGATCATGGCCCAGCGTTCGCCGATGGGCAGGACGATCATCCGGCGGACCCAGACGGTCCAGCCGACGCTGTCCAGCTTGTCGGAGAGGGCGGCGGTGGGGCTGGTGTTGGCGGTGGCGTCGTGGTTGGCCTCGTTGAAGGAGAAGTCCACGACGTGCCGGCAGGTCTGGAGGATCATCGCGCCGAGCGCGAGGGCCCATACGTCGTCGCCGCCGCGGGCCGCGCCGAGGGCGAGTCCCGCGTAGTAGGCGTACTCCTTGGCCCGGTCGAAGGTGGCGTCCAGCCAGGCGCCGAGCGTGGAGTACTGGAGCGAGTAGCGGGCCACCTGGCCGTCGGTGCAGTCCAGTACGAAGGAGGCGATCAGCAGGAGGCCGGCCGCGATGAAGCCGGGGCGGGTGCCGGTGGCCGCGCAGGCCGCCGCTATGAGCGCGGTGAGTAGCGAGGCGGTGGTGATCTGGTTCGGGGTGAAGCCCCGGCGGGCGCACCAGCGCGCGAGGTAGCGCGAGTAGGGGCTGATACAGAAGGTGGTGAAGAAGCCGTCGCGGGACTTCACGGCCGACTTCAGGCGGACGTCCTCCTCGTCGACGGCGAGGACGGCCTGCCGGGCCTCGTTGCGGGCCTGCGGGTCGGCGGGTACGGCGGCGACCAGGCTGCCCAGCTCGGGGCGGTGCACCGGGGTGCCGTCGGCGTCGAGCGCGGTGACCAGGCGGTCGGGCAGGCTGTCGAGGGCGACCGCCGTACCGCCGCTGGTCTCGTTCTGCGTCTCGCCCTGCCCGTCCAGGGCCCGGTCCAGCGTCTGCCGGGCGCTGCCCTGGGCGGTGACGGCACCGGGGACGGCGGCGAGCGGGAAGCGGGGGTCGGTCAGGCCGAGACGCAGGGCGTGCGGGTGGCCGACGAAGCGGGCGTCGACCAGGGCCACGCGCCCGTCCTCGGGGGCGGCCGCGATCAGGTTCCGGGCCTCGGCGGTGTCGGCGGCCATGCGCACATCGAAGCCGAGGGACCGCAGATCGCCTTCGAGTGACGATCCGGGGACCGGCTGACCGGTGACGATGGCGGTCGGCAACCGAATTCACTCCCTGGGTCCGGCGCGTCGGCGCCGGTCTGCTGCGTGATGGGGGCGCCCCTCGCCTGCGGCTCGCCGGGGCGGCATGTCGGCAGAGGCTATCGGATGGGCCGCGGTGGACGTTCACCGGGCGTTAAGGCCCGGTCCACCGGGAGCCGCACCCGGCCTGTGCCGCGGTCATCATCGGGGATGCGGGGGCCGCCCCACAAACCGCGCCCCGGCGAGCGGCACGGAATCGGGGCATCGGGGACACCGGGCGGCAACGGCGTAGGGTCTGCGGGCATGACGTGGCTGATCACCGGCGGAGCCGGATACATCGGGGCGCACGTGGCGCGAGCCATGAACGACGCCGGAGAGAACGTGGTCGTCCTGGACGACCTGTCGGGGGCGGTGCCCGAGCGACTGCCCGAGGGCGTGCCCCTGGTCGAGGGCTCGACGCTGGACGGGGACCTGCTGAAGCGGGTGTTCGCCGAGCACGGGGTGACCGGTGTGGTGCATCTCGCGGCGCGCAAGCAGGTCGGGGAGTCGGTGGCGGAGCCCGTCCGCTACTACCGGGAGAACATCGGCGGTCTGGCGACCCTGCTGGACGCGATCGCGGACGCGGGCGTACGGCGGCTGGTCTTCTCCTCCTCGGCGGCCGTGTACGGCAACCCGGACGTGGACCTCATCACCGAGGACACCCCGTGCGCCCCGGTGAACCCGTACGGCGAGACCAAGCTGGCCGGTGAGTGGCTGGTCCGGGCGGCCGGGCAGGCGCACGGCATCTCGACGGTGTGCCTGCGCTACTTCAACGTGGCGGGCGCGGCCGCGCCCGAGCTGGCGGACACCGGGGTGTTCAACATCGTCCCGATGGTCTTCGACCGGCTGACCCGTGACGAGGCGCCCCGGATCTTCGGTGCCGACTATCCGACGCCGGACGGCACCTGCGTCCGCGACTACATCCATGTGACCGATCTCGCCGAGGCCCATCTCGCGGCGGCCCGGCGGCTGGCCGACGGCTCGGTGACCGGCGATCTGACGCTGAACATCGGCCGGGGCGAGGGTGTCTCGGTGCGGGAGCTGATCACGGTGATCGGTGAGGTCACCGGGGACCGGCGGGCGCCGGTGGTGGAGGACCGGCGGCCGGGGGACGCGCCGCGCGCGGTCGCCTCCGCCGAGCGGGCGGCGGCCGAGCTGGGCTGGCGGGCGCGGCTCGGGGTGCCGGAGATGGTCGCCTCCGCCTGGGAGGGATGGCAGCGCCACCACGGCCTGTGAGAGGTGTCGTACCGCTCTGACCTGCGCATCGTTTCCGCAGGTCAGAGCACATGACAACGGTGTTCAGTGCCGCGTTGCCCAGTGGCAGCCGACCGTAGTTGACTGTGAGCCGGTGCGTTCGTTTCGCGAGCCGGCGCGTGGCGCTGAAGGGCGGTCTTTCCGATGGGGGCAGGGCACGATCACGGGCATGCGCACAGCCATGTGCCGTCCACGGGTACGGCCGCGGCCGCGTACCGGGGCAGGCTGCGCGCGGCACTGGGCATCACGCTCACGATCATGGTGGTCGAGATCGTCGGCGGTCTCGTCGCGGACTCCCTGGCCCTGATCGCGGACGCCGCCCACATGGCGACCGACGCGGTGGGCCTCGTCATGGCGCTGCTGGCGATCCACTTCGCGGCCCGGCCGCCCAGCACCAACCGCACCTTCGGCTTCGCCCGCGCCGAGATCCTGGCGGCGCTCGCCAACTGTGTGCTGCTGCTCGGCGTGGGCGGCTATGTGCTGGTCGAGGCGGTGGAGCGGTTCCTGCGGCCGGCCGAGACCCATGGCGGGCTGATGGTCGTGTTCGGTGCGATCGGCCTGGTGGCGAACTCCGTCTCGCTCCTGCTGCTGATGCGTGGGCAGAAGGAGAGCCTGAACGTGCGCGGCGCCTTCCTGGAGGTCGCCGCGGACGCGCTGGGCTCGGTGGCGGTGATCATCTCGGCGGCCGTGATCCTGGCCACCGGCTGGCAGGCCGCCGACCCGATCGCCTCGCTGGTCATCGGGCTGATGATCGTACCGAGGACGCTGCGGCTGCTGCGCGAGACGCTGGACGTGCTGCTGGAGGCGGCACCCAAGGACGTCGACATGAGTGAGGTACGGACACACATCCTGGCGCTGGACGGTGTGGAGGACGTACATGATCTGCACGCGTGGACGATCACCTCGGGTCTGCCGGTGCTCTCCGCGCATGTGGTGGTGGACACGGACGTACTGAACGCCATCGGGCACGAGAAGATGCTGCACGAGTTGCAGGGCTGCCTGGGCGACCACTTCGACGTGGAGCACTGCACCTTCCAGCTGGAGCCGAGCGGGCACGCGGAGCACGAGGCGCGGCTCTGTCATTGAGGAACACGTAGTGGTCCGGAACGGGTGACTCGTACGGGTTCAGGACATGCGGACGTGCCGGGAAGTGCCGGGAGTGCCGGTTTCGTACGGCAGACTTGGAGCGCGAAGACCGACGCGAAGGATGGGTATGCCGATCACACCTGCCACCGAGACGCAACTCTCGTCGAACGGCACCGCGGAGTCGATCTTGCTGGAACTCGTGGACGAGAACGGCGTGACGATCGGCACCGCGGAGAAGCTGGCCGCCCACCAGCCACCGGGGCAGCTGCACCGGGCGTTCTCGGTGTTCCTCTTCGACGAACGGGGCCGGCTGCTGCTCCAGCAGCGGGCGCTCGGCAAGTACCACTCCCCCGGTGTCTGGTCCAACACCTGCTGCGGCCACCCGTACCCCGGTGAGGCGCCGTTCGCGGCGGCGGCCCGGCGTACGCACGAGGAGCTGGGGGTCTCGCCCTCGCTGCTGGCCCAGGCGGGCACCGTGCGCTACAACCACCCGGACCCGGCGTCGGGCCTGGTGGAGCAGGAGTACAACCACCTCTTCGTCGGGCTGGTCCAGCAGACGCCGGCACCGGACCCGGAGGAGGTGGGCGAGACCGCCTTCGTGACGGCGGCCGAGCTGGCGGAGCGGCACGCGCGGGAGCCGTTCTCCGCGTGGTTCATGACGGTGCTGGACGCGGCGCGTCCGGCGATCAAGGAGCTGACGGGGTCGTCCGCGGGCTGGTAGGCCCCGCGCGGGGCCGTCTCCTGGCCTCGCGGACCCTCATCTGGACAGCGCGGGTTTGAGCGGCAGGGCGGCCCAGATCACCTTGCCGCCGCTCGCCGTGTGCTCCACGTCGACCGCGCCGCCCGCCTCCCGTGCCACCTCGCGCACCAGCAGCAGGCCCCGGCCGCCGGTCTGGGCGTGGTCGGCCTCCAGCGCGGTCGGGCGGTAGGGGTGGTTGTCCTCCACCGAGACCCGGACCCACTCGGCGCCGACGGCCACTTCGACCCCGAGCATCGGGGAGAGCAGCGCCGCGTGCTTGACGGCGTTCGTGACCAGCTCGGAGACGATCAGCAGCAGCCCGTCCACCACTTCGTCCGCGACCGGTACGCCCTGGCGCATCAGCAGGTCCCGCACGGCGTGCCGCGCCTGCGGGACGGAGGCGTCCACGGCGGGGGCGGTGAACCGCCACACGCCCTCGTACGGCAGGGGTTCGGGCGGTAGCCCGGCGCCCTCCGGCGGCCGCGGCACACCCCCGCGCCCGTGGTTGTCCATCGTCCGGTCGCCACCCTCGCGCTCGATTGTCACCACACGTCGAGTGTTGGTAACGATGGGGTCCGCCCCGGAGGACTGAACACAAGTCAGCGAGTATCGAACGGTTCCGACCGCTCTCGCACAGTGTGGTCGCTTGGACGACCGTTCTTGTCGTCCGGATGTCCGGTTCGAGAACTATTCAGGTTGTACGGGTTGGTCAGGTCCGGACCGGGGCCCCGGACGGCACCGGCACTCGCCCGGTCGGCGTCGATAGCATCCGCCCCATGGAGCCCCAGCTGTCGCACGTTGTCACCGACCGCGTCGCCACCGTCGTCATCCGCCACCCGGCCAAGCGCAACGCCATGACGGCCGCGATGTGGCGGGCGCTGCCGCCGCTGCTGGCGGACCTGGCCGCCGATCCCGGGGTACGGGTGCTGGTGCTCACCGGGGAGGGGGGCACCTTCTGCGCGGGCGCGGACATCTCCACGCTGCGGGGTTCGTCCGCCGAGGCGCAGGGTCTCGCGGTGGCCGCCGAGGAGGCGCTGGCCGCGTTCCCCAAGCCGACGCTCGCCGCGATCCGGGGCCACTGCGTGGGCGGCGGGGCCCAGCTCGCGGCCGCCTGCGATCTGCGGCTGGCGGAGGAGGGAGCGCTGTTCGGCGTGACCCCGGCGAGGCTCGGCATCGTCTACCCCGCCTCCTCCACCCGGCGCCTGGTCTCCCTGGTCGGCCCCGCCACCGCCAAGTACCTCCTCTTCTCGGCCGAGTTGATCGACACCAGCCGCGCCCTGCGCACCGGCCTGGTGGACGAGGTGCTCCCGGCCGGCGATCTGGACGAACGGATCACCTCCCTGACCGCCACCCTGACCACCCGCTCCCAGCTCACCCAGGCCGCCGCCAAGGAGTACGCCGACGGCCACACCGACCGCGACACCCACTGGACGTCGCAGGCCCTCGCCTCGACCGACACGGAAGAGGGCGTGACCGCCTTCCTGGAGCGCAGGGCGCCCCGCTTCACCTGGAGCGTGCCTACGGCAAGGTGAACCGGCAGGGGTGCGGCGGGCGTGGTGGGCCGAGCGTGGGGTACCCGGTGCGGACCGGGCAACCGCCGGGTGGATTGGAGTTCTCTCATGTTCCGTGCCATTGCCGATGTGCTGCGCCAGATAGGCGGCGCCATCGCCACCGTCGTCACCCTGCCGTTCCGGGCGCTCGCCCGGCTGTTCGGCGGAGCTTCGAGCGGGCGGGCCTGACGCGGGCGACCGGTGTGCCCTGTCGTCCGTATCCCCGTGCCGCCTGCCACAATTGCCGCGCAACGTTAAGCGGAGAAGGCGGTACGGGATCGTGACGACACCCCTCACAGGGTCCATCGAAAGCAGGATCGCCGGGGAACTCGGCGTACGGGAGCGGCAGGTGAAGGCCGCGGTGGAGCTGCTGGACGGCGGCTCGACGGTGCCCTTCATCGCCCGCTACCGCAAGGAGGCCACCGAACTCCTCGACGACGCGCAGCTGCGCACCCTCGAGGAGCGGCTGCGGTATCTGCGCGAGCTGGAGGAGCGCCGGAGCGCGATCCTGGAGTCGGTACGCGAGCAGGGCAAGCTCACCGCCGAGCTGGAGGAGCGCATCCGGGGCGCCGAGACCAAGGCGCGCCTGGAGGACATCTACCTGCCGTACAAGCCCAAGCGGCGCACCAAGGCGCAGATCGCGCGCGAGGCCGGTCTCGAACCGCTGGCCGAGGGTCTGCTGACCGACCCGTCGGTGGAACCGGCGGCCGCCGCGGCCGCGTTCGTGGACGCGGACAAGGGCGTCGCGGACACGCAGGCCGCCCTGGACGGCGCGCGGGCGATCCTGACGGAGCGGTTCTCCGAGGACGCCGACCTGATCGGCGAGCTGCGTGAGCGGATGTGGACGCGCGGCCGGCTGGCCGCCAAGGTGCGGGACGGCAAGGAGGAGGCGGGCGCCAAGTTCGCCGACTACTTCGACTTCACCGAGCCGTTCACCGCACTCCCCTCGCACCGCGTTCTGGCGATGCTGCGCGGCGAGAAGGAGGAGGTCCTCGACCTCGTCCTGGAGCCGGAGGAGCCGACGGAGCCGGCTGGGGGCCGGTCGTCGTACGAGGGCATCATCGCCGGGCGCTTCGGCATCGCGGACCGGGGCCGTCCCGGCGACAAGTGGCTCACGGACACGGTCCGTTGGGCCTGGCGCACCCGCGTCCTCGTACACCTCGGCATCGACCTGCGGCTGCGGCTGCGTACGGCCGCCGAGGACGAGGCGGTCGACGTGTTCGCCGCCAACCTGCGCGATCTGCTGCTGGCCGCCCCGGCCGGCACCCGTGCCACGCTGGGCCTGGACCCCGGTTTCCGCACCGGGGTGAAGGTGGCCGTGGTCGACGCGACCGGCAAGGCCGTCGCCACCGATGTGATCTACCCGCACGTCCCCGCCAACAAGTGGGACGAGGCGATCGCCAAGCTGGCACGGCTGGCGAAGGAGCACACGGTCGACCTGGTCGCCATCGGCAATGGCACCGCCTCCCGCGAGACGGACAAGCTGGCGACCGAACTCATCGCCAGGCACCCGGAGTTGAACCTCACCAAGGTGATGGTGTCCGAGGCGGGCGCGTCGGTGTACTCGGCGTCGGAGTACGCCTCCCGTGAGCTGCCCGGCATGGACGTGTCGCTGCGCGGCGCGGTCTCCATCGCCCGGCGTCTGCAGGACCCGCTGGCCGAGCTGGTGAAGATCGACCCGAAGTCGATCGGTGTCGGCCAGTACCAGCACGACCTGTCCGAGGTGAAGCTGTCCCGCTCGCTGGACGCGGTGGTCGAGGACTGTGTGAACGGTGTCGGCGTGGACGTCAACACCGCGTCCGTGCCGCTTCTTTCGCGGGTGTCCGGCATCTCCGCCACGCTGGCCGAGAACATCGTGACGCACCGCGACGCCAACGGCCCGTTCACCTCCCGCGTGGAGCTGAAGAAGGTGTCCCGCCTGGGCCCGAAGGCGTACGAGCAGTGCGCGGGCTTCCTGCGTATCCGGGGCGGCACGGACCCGCTGGACTCCTCCAGCGTGCACCCGGAGGCGTACCCGGTGGTGCGGCGGATGGTGAAGACAGCGGGGCAGGAAGTGGCCTCGCTGGTCGGCAACACCGGGGTGCTGCGTTCGCTCAGGCCCGCCGACTTCGTGGACGACACCTTCGGTCTGCCGACCGTCTCCGACATCCTGAAGGAGCTGGAGAAGCCGGGGCGTGACCCGCGTCCGGCGTTCAGGACCGCGACCTTCAAGGAGGGTGTGGAGAAGATCTCCGACCTGTCGGCGGGGATGGTGCTGGAGGGTGTGGTGACGAACGTGGCCGCCTTCGGCGCGTTCGTGGACATCGGCGTCCACCAGGACGGTCTGGTCCATGTCTCGGCGATGTCGAAGACGTTCGTCAAGGACCCGCGTGATGTCGCCAAGTCGGGTGACATCGTCAAGGTGAAGGTCCTGGACGTGGACATCCCGCGCAAGCGGATCGCGCTGACGCTGCGGCTGGACGACGAGGCGGCCCCGCGGGAGCCGGGCGCTCCCCGTCAGCAGCGGGGCGGCGGCAGCCGACCGCCGCAGCAGCGGCAGGGGCAGGGGCAGGGTCAGGGCCGCCAGGGTCAGGGCCAGGGCGGCCAGGGCCGGGGCAACGGTGGCGGCAAGGACCGGGGCGGCCGTCCGGCCCCGGCACCGGCCAACGACGCCATGGCCGACGCGCTGCGCCGCGCGGGCCTGGTCGACCCGAAGAAGGGCCGCCGCTGACCCGCTCCCCGTCCTCGGCCCGGCTGTCCGGCCGGGCCGAGGACGGGGTTCAGCGTTCGGTCACCTTGCCGTCCGCGACCTCCAGGCGGCGGGTCACCTTGATCGCGTCCAGCATGCGGCGGTCGTGGGTGACCAGCAGGAGGGTTCCGTCGTAGGAGTCGAGGGCCGACTCCAGCTGTTCGATGGCGGGCAGGTCGAGATGGTTGGTCGGCTCGTCCAGGACCAGGAGGTTGACGCCCCGGCCCTGAAGCAGGGCGAGGGCGGCGCGGGTGCGCTCGCCGGGCGAGAGGGACACGGCCGGGCGCAGTACGTGGCCGGACTTCAGGCGGAACTTGGCGAGCAGGGTACGTACCTCCGCCGGCTCGGTGTCCGGGACGGCCGCCTGGAAGGCGTCGAGCAGCGACTCGGAGCCGTGGAACAGCTTGCGGGCCTGGTCGACCTCGCCGACCAGCACTCCTGAGCCCAGCGTGGCGTCCCCGGAGTCCAGCGGGACCCGGCCGAGCAGCGCGCCGAGCAGGGTGGACTTGCCCGCGCCGTTGGCGCCGGTGACCGCGATCCGGTCGGCCCAGTCGACCTGGAGCGAGACCGGGCCGAAGGTGAAGCCGTCACGCCGGACCTCGGCGTCCCGGAGCGTGGCCACGACCGCGCCGGAGCGCGGGGCGGCGGCGATCTCCATGCGCAGTTCCCACTCCTTGCGGGGCTCCTCGACCACGTCCAGGCGTTCGATCATCCGCTGGGTCTGCCGGGCCTTGGCGGCCTGCTTCTCGCTGGCCTCGCTGCGGAACTTGCGGCCGATCTTGTCGTTGTCGGCGCCGGCCTTGCGCCGGGCGTTCTTGACGCCCTTGTCCATCCAGGAACGCTGGGTCTGCGCCCGGTCCTGGAGGGCGGCGCGCTTGTCGGCGTACTCCTCGAAGTCATCGCGGGCGTGCCTGCGGGCCACGTCGCGCTCCTCCAGGTAGGCCGCGTAGCCGCCGCCGTAGAGGTTGATCTGCTGCTGGGCCAGGTCGAGTTCGAGGACCTTGGTGACCGTGCGGGTGAGGAACTCGCGGTCGTGGCTGACGACTACGGTGCCCGCGCGCAGGCCGGTGACGAAGCGTTCCAGCCGCTCCAGGCCGTCGAGGTCGAGGTCGTTGGTGGGCTCGTCCAGCAGGAAGACGTCGTAGCGGGAGAGCAGCAGGGAGGCGAGTCCGGCGCGGGCGGCCTGGCCGCCGGACAGAGAGGTCATGGGCCGGTCGAGACCGACGGCGAGGCCGAGGGTGCCGGCCACGTCCTCGGCGCGTTCGTCCAGGTCGGCGCCGCCCAGATTCAGCCAGCGGTCCAGCGCGGTGGCGTAGGCGTCGTCGGCGCCGGGCGCGCCGTCGACCAGCGCCTGGGTGGCCTCGTCCATGGTGCGCTGGGCTTCGGCGACGCCGGTGCGGCGGGCCAGGAACTCAGCCACGGACTCGCCCGGCCGGCGCTCCGGCTCCTGCGGGAGGTGGCCGACGGTCGCACTCGGCGGGGAGAGCCGCAGCTCGCCCTCCTCGGGCGGGGTGAGTCCGGCGAGGATCTTGAGCAGCGTGGACTTGCCCGCGCCGTTGGCACCGACCAGCCCGATCACGTCACCGGGTGCGACGACGAGGTCGAGCCCGGTGAAGAGGGAGCGGTCGCCGTGGCCGGCGGCGAGGTTCTTGGCGACGAGGGTGGCAGTCATCAGATCCCCGATTTTAGTCGCGGGCCGGGTCGCCCCGGACCGGTGCCACCAGGACGCCGCCGGAGGTGCGGGCCACGAGGTACGCCTCGCCCCTGACCGTCCTCGGGTCGAGCGGCAGGCGGTGGTGGCCGGGGCCGAGGGCGGCGTCCAGGACGGTGTGGGTGCGGGTGCGGCGGAGCCGGTCGAAGCGGTACGCGGTGAGCTGGACGCGGCCCGGTGCGGTCACCTCGATCTCGGCGGCGTACGGGGTCGCGGTCAGCGCGGTGAGGCGGCGGCGCCCTTCCGGAGCCCGGTCCAGGGCCTGCTGGAGCTGGGCGACGAGGAGCGGGACGACCGGGGCGGGCGCGTCCACGAGGGCGGTGTCGGTGTCCTTGAACGTCTCGCGCAGGGCGGCCCGTTCGGCCTCCGGGAGCGTGGGCCCGGTCAACGCGGCGCCGTAGCAGCTGAGTTCCTCTGCGGGGACGGCGCCGGCGTCCTGGGTGATGTCGGCGCCGATGCCGATGCCGCGCAGGGCGGCCGCGAGCTTGGCGAGGAGGCCGGCGCGGGGGCCGATGAGGAGCACCCGGCGCGGTGGAGCGGCGTCGTGGGTGCCGTCGAGCAGCGCGGTGAGGGTGGCGCGGTAGGCGGGGCCGTGGAAGCGGAACGGGCCGGTGCCGTGATAGCCGTCGCGTTCGAGGTCGACGTGCTCACCGGTCTGCCAGGCGAAGTCCCGCCAGCGGAAGTCGTCGCCGTCCCGTTCGATGACGACGGTGACGGCGCCGCAGCCCAGGTCGGCGCACTCCGGGCAGCCGTAGAGCACGAACCGGCCGCCGGGCAGCGGGGGTTCGTCCTCCAGCAGCAGGGCGCGCACCTGCGCGTCGAGGACGGCGGGCGGGAGGTCGGCGGCGAGCGGCGACACGGCGTCCAGGTCGGAGAGCCGGAACAGCAGCGGGCTGCCGTCGACGACGAAGTCCACGAAGTCGCGGTGGACCTGGTAGCCGCCGTCGGCGAGAACGGCGCCGACGCGGGTCGCCGGTTCCAGGCCGAAGGTGGCGTAGGCGGGTGACATGAGATGAGTGTTCCCGCGTCTCGCCCGCGCAGCGCCCGCCGCAGGCCGGTGTTTTCCGGCCCCGGCCTGCGGCGGGGGCCGGGAGCGGGCCCTGCCGGGCGGCGGGCGTACGCGTGGTCGAGGGCGTATGGGGTCGTACCGCGCTGGACGGAACGGCGTGAAGTCGCGCCCTCCCCTGCAGCCGCCCCCCTACCGCTGGGGCCCTCCCGATCCGGTGGTGGTGCA
Organism: Streptomyces sp. NPDC085596; assembly: GCF_044541565.1. NCBI lineage: Bacteria > Bacillati > Actinomycetota > Actinomycetes > Kitasatosporales > Streptomycetaceae > Streptomyces > Streptomyces sp. NPDC085596. Next base: position 246,425 of record NZ_JBITTC010000002.1, read on the forward strand.
GCCGTCGCCGTGGCCGGTCAGGCAGCTCGGGGTGCCGACGACGGGGAGGGTGCGCTGCGCGGGCACTGCCGCCGTCGCGCGGTCCAGGGCGGCCGGGCCGCCGGTCAGCGGGAGCCGGGCGGTGGTGCGGGCGAGGTCGAGGGCGAGGGTGGGGCGGGTGGAGGGCGGTTCGATGAGGTCCTTGTCGGTGCCCGCGACGACCAGCGCCAGCCGGTGGCCCTCAGGTACGACGTGGTCGGTGGCGGCGAGGTCGAGGGTCATGGTGTAGGCCCGGCCGGGGGTGAGCGGGGCGCCCTTGGCGAGCGAGGCGTGATGGCCGAGGTCGGCCCAGCCCCGGCTGACGACGGTGGCGCCCACGTCGGCCGTCTTCGCAGCGGTGGTCTTGAAGCAGGCGCTGTCCCCGGCCGTGCTCTCGCCCCAGCAGGTGCGCCCGGTGAGGGTGGTGATGCCCTCGGCGCTGTCGGCGTAGTCCCGGATGGTGTCCGGGCCGAGGTCGACCAGGACGGCGGACAGGTGGGCGCTGCTGGTGCTCGGGGTGGCGGTGACGGTCACCCGGGAGGAGCCGGAGATCCGCAGCGGGCTCGTGAGCGCCGGGGTGATGAAGGCGGCCTTGTCGGGGGTCGGCCTGGTCAGGTCGGCCGCCCAGTCGGTCTCGCTCCGGCCCGGGTCGTCGGTGAAGGTCTCGGTGCCGGTGGCCCGGCGCAGGCCCAGGGTGCCGACGCCGGCGGTGCTGCCACGGGCCGGGTACAGCGTGGTGGTCCGGGTGTCGCGCGGGGGCCAGACTGCGGAGGTGGCCCACTGGTCGGGGTGCCGCTCGATGTCGGCCATGGGCTCGCGGTCGATGCCGTTGTCGTAGCCGAGGAGTTCGTGGTCGAACCAGCGGTGCAGGGTGTCGACCCAGGCGCCGCGCCGGTAGTCGAAGGGGTCGACGTGGCCGGTCTGGGAGAGCCAGATCTTCCGCTCGACGCCGTGCTTCGCCAGCGCGTCCCACCACTGGCCGAGGTGCTTGGTGCGGACGTTGAGGTCCTGCATGCCGTGCACCAGGAACACGCTGGCGCGGACCTTGCCCGCGTCCTTCACGTAGTCCCGCTCGGTCCACAGGCTGGTCCAGTCCCCGGAGTCGGGGCTGCCGTCGGCAAGTTTCTTCTGTACGGCCGCGCAGTGGGCCTGGGCCTGGTCGCTCTCGACGTATCCGGCGAGTTCGTCGGGGCCGCCGTCGTAGAGCTGGGCGCCCTGGGCGAAGTAGTAGTCGTACCAGGAGGAGATGCCGCTGATCGGGACGATGGTCTTGAGGTTCTTGACGCCGGTGGCGGCGACGCCGTTGGCGATGGTGGCGTCCCAGCTCTTGCCGATCATGCCGGTGGCGCCGTTGGTCCAGCTCGCTCTGGCCTGGGTACTGCCCGTGCGGGTGGTGTAGGCGCGGGCGCGGCCGCCGAGCCAGTCGACGACGGCCTTGGCGGAGCGGATGTCGGAGCGGCCGCCGACGTCCACGCAGCCGTCGCTGCGGTTGGTGCCGGTGAGGTCGACGCCGACGAACGCGTACCCGCGGGGAACGAAGAAATTGTCATAAAAGAGTGGCATCTGGACCACATGGCCCTGCGCGTCGTACGTCTTCAGCTGGCTCTCGTTGCCTCGGCCGCAGCAGGAGTAGTAGGGGCTGGCGTCCATGATGACGGGCACCTTGCGGCCCTCGCGGGCGGCTTCGGCGGGGCGGACGATGTCGGCGGCGACGCGGTCGGCGTGGCCGTCGCCGTCCTCGTCCAGGCCGGTGTCCACCCAGACGGACTCGCGCACGGCGTCGGCGTACGAGTAGACGGGCCTGCTCTCGCGGGGTGCCGCCTGCGCGGCGGACGGTGCGAGGAGGACGGCCGTCAGTGCGCCGACGGCCAGGACCGCGAGCATTCTCCAGAGCGAGCGATTCGGCATGGGCGGACGCTACTCCCGTCAACACCCGTACAGAAGAGGGCCTTTCGGCGGTCACCGGGACGCGTGACGGCTGAATGGCGATCGTGTGACAACAGGGGTCGTGGACACGCCAGGAGCGGCCGGGACTGAATAGGCTCCGAACAGACTTCCTGTCCAGAAGACTTGGAGCTGACGTGCACCGCAGAATCATCGCGCCGGGCGCCCTGGCCGCGGCCTCCCTCCTGCTGGCGATCCCGGCATCGGCCGCGACGTTCGCCCCCGGCGCGCCGGGCATCGGCGACCCCTACTACCCGCAGTACGGCAACGGCGGCTACGACGTCTCGCACTACGACCTGAGGCTCCAGTACCAGCCGAAGACCGATGAGCTGCAGGGCACCGCGACCATCCTGGCGAAGGCCACGCAGGACCTGTCCAGCTTCGACCTGGACTTCCTGCTCGATGTGAGCGAGGTGCGGGTCAACGGCACCAAGGCCGCGTTCACCACTTCGGGTGAGCATGAACTGGTCGTCACCCCGAAGACCCCGCTGGCCAAGGGGACGCAGGTCACCGTGGTCGTCCGCTACAGCGGGGTGCCGTCCACGAAGAGCGCGTACGGCTTCTCCACCTGGCACCGCACCCCGGACGGCGCGATCGCGGCCGACGAGCCCGAGGCGGCCTGGTGGTGGTTCCCCAGCAACGACCACCCCAGCGACAAGGCCACCTACGACGTGTCGGTGGCGGTGCCGGACGGCACCCAGGCGATCTCCAACGGCACGCTGGCGTCGACCAGTTCGAAGCTGGGCTGGACCCGCTACAACTGGCGCCAGGACAAGCCGCAGGCGACCTATCTGGCCACGCTCGCGCTCGGCCGGTTCGACATCACCACCTCCACCTCCGAGGGCGGGGTGCCGGTGATCAACGCCTACAGCAAGGACCTCGGCGCGAACGACGGCGCGGCGCGGGCGAGCGTGGAGCGCACCGGTGAGCTGGTGGACTGGCTGAGCGGCTATTTCGGGCCGTATCCGTTCTCCTCGGCGGGCGGCTACGTCCCCAACACCACCACCGGGTACGCGCTGGAGACGCAGACCCGCGTCTACTACAGCCCGAAGCAGTTCGCGGCCGGCTCCAACACCTCGGTGGTCGTGCACGAGCTCGCCCACCAGTGGTACGGCGACGACGTGTCGCTGAAGGGCTGGAAGGACATCTGGATCAACGAGGGCTTCGCCCGGTACGCGCAGTGGCTCTGGTCCGAGCACGAGGGCGAGGGCACCACGCGCGAGCTGGCCGACTACGTGTACGCCTCGCACCCGGCCGACGACCCGTTCTGGACCGTCAAGCCCGGTGACCCCGGCCCGGACGCCCAGTTCGACCTGGCCGTCTACGACCGTGGCGCGCTCGCCGTGCAGGCGCTGCGCGAGGAGATCGGCGACGACGCGTTCTTCGCCGTGCTGAAGGGCTGGCCGAAGAAGCACGCCTACGGCAACGCCTCGGTGGCCGACTTCCAGAAGTACGCCGAGCAGGTGTCCGGCAAGCCGCTGGCCGCGCTCTTCGACACCTGGCTGTTCCAGCCGTCGAAGCCGGACGCGCGGGGCTCGGCCTCATCGGCCAGGTCCCTCACGGCGAAGGCGGCTCAGCCGAAGTCGTGGAAGAAGATCGAGGCGACGAACGACGTGCACGCGCACTGACCGCCGCCTCACCCGGCCGTGACGGCTCCCTCCCCGAGGAGGCCGTCACGGCCTATCGCGTCCGTGCGGGTGGCCGGGACCGTGCAGGCGTACGCGCCCGCGAGGGCGCCGTAGCGGGCGCAGCACTCGGGGTCCTCCCCCGTGAGGCGGCCGTAGAGGAAGGCGGCGGCGAAGGCGTCGCCCGCGCCGTTGGAGTCGACCACCGGGGCGGGTGGGGTCGCGGGCGGGACGTGGGTCAGCTCGCCGTCGGCCAGCAGATGGGCACCCTCGGCGCCCGCCGTGGCGACGACGACCTGCGCGCGGCCGTGCTCCGCGATCCGGCGCATGGTGCGCTCGGGGTCGGTGAGGGCGGCCGCGGAGAGGAAGACGAGGTCCGCGGCGAGGGCGTACGGCTCGTGGTACGGGTTCTCGCCGTCCCAGTCGTGCAGGTCGGTGGAGAGCGGCACGCCGGTCTCCCTCAGCAGCGGCAGGGCCTCGGCGCAGGGCTGGGTGATGGTCACGTGGACATGCCGGGCGGCCGCCGCGAGGGAACGCAGCACGTCGTCCGGGAAGCGGTCGCCGGGGCGGGCGCGGCTGGTGTCGTACAGGGAGAGGCGGCGGCCGTCGGGGCCGACCAGGTTGACGGCGCGCTTGGTGCCGGCGGGCTGTGGCAGCGCGGTCAGGGCGATGCCCCGGTCCCGGTGCAGGGCGCGGACGAGGTCGCCCTCGGGGTCGTCGCCGATCAAGTCGAGGTGGTGGACGTCGAGGCCCAGCGTGGCCAGGCCCAGTGCGACGAAGTCGCCGGTCTGCCCGGCGCGGGTGTGCACCCCGGAGTCGACGTGATAGCTGTCGGCGAAGGGCAGCGGCAGCTCGGGCACGCGGACGATGGTGTCCACCCCGGCTCCGCCCAGCACCAGTACGTCCGTCATGCGCCCTCCCCGTGGTCGTACACGGTGACGGGGATGCCCCGTCCCGCCAGCCGCCCGCTGACGAGCGGCTCCACGAGCGGCCACTCGCCGCCCGCCAGACCGCAGCCTATGCGGGGCATGTGCACGGAGGCACCGAGTTCGATCATCTGGTCCGCGAGGCGGCCGAGCCCGGCCACCGTTTGGACAGCGCGGAGACGAAGCCCCTCCCCCAGCCGCCGATGTCGTTGCAGACATGGGCGATCACTCGGGCGCCCTCCGCACATGGCGCGGTGGCGTCACCCCGGATGTAAGTGATCTCCGACATGACGCCACCGTAAGGGCTGCCACTGACAGTGGCCCTGAGCTGCTACTTCGTGAGGTCGGTCAGCTCCCGGTCGGTGTTCGCGCTGACCCGGCGGCGGACGCCGAACCAGCCCGCGACCAGCAGGACGGCGATCAGCGGGATCAGGTAGAGGGTGCGGCGGCCGACCTCGGGGTCGTTCCACATCATGCCGAGACAGACCAGCAGGAAGGCGATCGTGACGATCTCCGTGACCGGGCTGAACTTCAGCTGGAAGCGCGGCCGGGTGACCCGGCCCTCGCGGGCACGGCGGACGAAGATCATGTGGCAGACCATGATGATCACCCAGGTGCTGATGATGCCGAGCGAGGCGACGTTCAGCACGATCTCGAACGCCTGGCTGGGCACGAGGTAGTTCAGGCCGACGCCGAGCACGCAGACCGCGCAGGTCAGCAGGATGCCGCCGTACGGGACCTGGCTGCGGTTCATCCGGGCGGTGAACTTCGGCGCGGAACCGGCCATGGCCATGGAGCGCAGGATGCGGCCGGTGGAGTACAGGCCGGAGTTCAGCGAGGACATGGCGGCGGTGAGCACCACCAGGTTCATCACGTCGCCGGCCGCCGGGATGCCGACCTTGGACAGGACGGTCACGAAGGGGCTCTGGTCGGCGGAGTACACCGATCCGGGCAGCAGCAGGGCGAGCAGCACGACGGAGCCGACGTAGAACACGCCGACGCGCCACATGATCGAGTTCACCGCGCGCGGGACGACCTTCTCGGGGTGCTCGGTCTCACCGGCGGCGACGCCGACCAGCTCGAGCGCGGCGTACGCGAAGATCACGCCCTGCATGACGAGGACGACGGGCATCATGCCGTGCGGGAAGATCCCGCCGTGGTCGGTGATGAGGCTCACGCCGGGCTGGTGGCCGCCCACGTCGTGCTGGGTGGCCAGCAGGAAGATGCCGATGAGCATGAAGCCCACCAAGGTGGCGACCTTGATGATGGCGAACCAGAACTCCATCTCGCCGAAGATCTTCACCGAGATCAGGTTCACGGCGAGCACCACGGCCAGCGCGACGAGTGCCAGCACCCACTGCGGTATGGACGTGAACATGCTCCAGTAGTGCGTGTAGAGCGCGATCGCGGTGATGTCGGCGATGCCGGTGGTCGACCAGTTCAGGAAGTACATCCAGCCGGCGACATAGGCGCCCTTCTCGCCGAGGAACTCGCGCGCGTACGACACGAAGGACCCGGAGGACGGGCGGTACAGGACCAGCTCGCCCAGCGCCCGGACCACGAAGAAGGCGAAGACTCCGCAGACCAGATAGGCCAGGGCGAGCGCGGGGCCCGCGTTGTGCAGGCGGCCACCCGCTCCGAGGAACAGGCCGGTGCCGATGGCGCCGCCGATGGCGATCATGTTGACGTGCCGGGGCTTCAGGTCCTTGCTGTAACCGGCGTCGCCCGCGTCCGCGGGCGTCTGGGCCTGCTGCGCTGCGGCAGTGGCCGGGGCCGAGTCAACGGCGTCCTTGCTCACGGATCGTTCCACTCTCTGGTACTCCCGGGCCACGTGGGACCGGTTCCTTACAGGGCGGCCCGCGCCGCACGATCGTGTCGCGGTACAGACCAAGGCAGCAGCTTCCCAGAGAGATCACCCGATATGCGGTGGTCCACGTCACAGAGCGGCACTTCTCACATGACCTTCGCGGGTTTCACACTCTTGCTGCGACAGCGATACTGCTGCGATGACGACCGAGGCCGAGGACCCCACCCTCACCATCGACGAGCTGGCCGCACGGTCCGGCGTCACCGTGCGCACGGTCCGCTTCTACGGCACCCGCGGGCTGCTCCCACCGCCCGAGATAGGCCCCCGCCGGGTCGGCCGGTACGGCCGTGAGCACCTGGCCCGCCTCGCGCTGATCGAGGAGCTGCGGCTCCAGGGGATGACGCTGGCGGCGATCGAGCGCTACCTGAGCCGCCTGCCCGCCGACCTGACCGCGCAGGACCTCGCGGTGCACCGGGCGGTGGTCTCCTCCTGGGCCCCGGAGGCGGTGGAGACGGTCGGCCGCGCCGAGCTGGACCGCCGGGCCGGCCGACGCCTGACCGACGACGACGTACGGCGCCTGGCGGCGATGGACGTCCTGGCACCCACCGAGGCGGACGACACCTACCGCGTCGACTCCGGCCTGCTGCGCCTCGCCGTACAGCTCCTGGACCTCCCCTTCTCCCAGGAGGTCATCCTCGCCGCCCGCACCACCCTCCTCGACCACTCCCGCGCGGCCGCCCAGGAACTCTCGTCCCTCCTCCGCGACGCGGTCACCGAACGGGACGCCCGCGACGTGCGCTCGCTCTCCGCCCACATGCAGCCCCTGGTCATCCAGGCCCTCCTGACCACGTTCCAGCGGTCGCTACGGCAGGAGGTGCGGGAGTGGCTGGGAGGCGAGGACGCGGGGCGCAGCCGGGAGGACTAGGGCCTGTCCGGCGGCTGGGTGGGGCAGGTCGGGCCCGTCGTTAAATGCCTCGACATCGGTCGCGGGGATCGGGGACGCTTCGCGCGATGACCAGAATCGATGACACGCCGCCCGCGTGGGACGAGCGCACCCAGCTCACCACGTTCCTCGACTACGCACGTGACACCGCCCGCGCCAAGTGCGATGCCGTCTCGGCGGAGAACGCACGCAGGGCGCTCCTGCCGGGCTCACCCCTGATGACCATGAGCGGAGTGATCAACCACCTCCGCTGGGTCGAGTACTACTGGTTCCAGGTGGTCTTCCTCGGCGAAGAGGACCGGGGCCCCTGGACCGAGGAGGACCCCGACCGCGAGATGCGTATCGCCGTCGACTTCCCGCTCACGCAGTTGCTCGACGAGTACGCGGAACACAGCGCCCGCTACCGCGAGCTGGTCGCCGGGAACGGCCTGGACAAGCAGGCCCAGCGAGCCATCCGTGACGGTCTCCATGTCGACCTGCGCTGGATCCTCCTCCACCTCACCGAGGAGACAGCCCGCCACAACGGCCACCTGGACATCCTGCGCGAGATGCTCGACGGCACGACCGGCGACTAGGCACTGTCCGGCGGGCTGTTCGTGCTGCTCCGCCGGACGATGCTGCAGCTTCTGCCCCTCGCAGTCGGCGATCCCGCGGACTTGAACCCGAGCTGCCACCAAGCCTCCTGACGCTGGATCGGGTCGATCGATCCACCCAATCGCATCGGCAGCCGGACAGGACACCCGTGAGCCGGTGAACCTTCCCGGTCGCAGCACAATCGCGTTGACCGCCTCCGACAGGCAGTGCTTGAGTCGGCGCGTGGACAGCATCCCCGCCAACCGGCGGCTCTGGAACCGGATCAGCAGCGCCTACCAGCACGAGCACGACCCGCAGATCGGCGCCGCACCCCGGCTGTGGGGCATGTACTCCGTCCCCGACGCGCACCTGGGCGCCCTGGGCGACGTCACCGGCAAGCGCGTCCTCGAACTCGGCTGCGGCGCCGGCCAGTGGTCCAGGGCGCTCGCCGCCGAGGGCGCGACCGTGGTCGGGCTCGACCTGTCCGAAGCCCAGCTCGCCGCAGCGGCCCGCGCGATGGGAGCGGCCCGCTACCCGCTGGTACAAGGCGCCGCCGAACAACTCCCCTTCGCCGCCGACAGCTTCGACCTGGTGTTCTGCGACTTCGGTGGGCTCAGCTGGGCGCCCCCGCACCTGGCCGTCCCACAGGCCGCACGCATCCTGCGCCGAGGCGGGCGCCTGGTGTTCAACGTCGCCAGCCCCTGGTTCGAAGCCTGCTACGACGAAGCCGCCAGCCGCGTGACCACGACGCTGCAGCAGGACTACTTCGGGCTGGACACGATCGCCGAAGGCCAGGACGCGGTCAGCTATCAGCTCACCTACGGCGACTGGATCAGGGTCCTGCGCGGCGCGGGTCTCGTCATCGACGACCTCATCGAGCCGCGACCCGCCCCCGGAACACCCAACGGCTACAACCAGACCGACCCGCCCGACTGGGCACACCGCTGGCCGGCGGAACTGCTCTGGGTAACCCACAAACCGTAAGCACCGCCACACCGAGACGCGAAGGTATCCCCTCTCCGGTCGGCCCTGGAAGATCCTGCCCCACGTGCCATCCGCCGACCAGCGGCGATGCCGTTCGTAGATGGTCTTCCAACTGCCGAAACGCTCAGGAAGATCCCGCCACGGTATGCCGGTCCGCACGCGGAAAAGGATCCCGTTGACCACTCTTCGGTGATCGCTCCAACGGCCGCCGCGTCGCCCGACAGACGGCAGATGCGGCTCCAGGCGCAGCCACTCCGCATTCGTCAGATCACCCCGCCCCATACCGAGCACAACGACCCACCGGCCCGACGGTCATATGATCCGCCGGACAGGACCTAGTGGCTTTTCTCGTACTTCCAGAATTGCCGGGCGGCACGGGCCTGGCGCAGTTGGTAGACAGCACCGGCGAGGAGAGCGTGTGCGGCCGTCGAGCGGGGTACGGGGTCGAGGCCGTTCGCGGCGGCCGTCACCTGGGACTGACAAATGAGGTCGCTGGCGGTTTCCAGGGCTGCGTGCACACGGGAGCGGTGCCACGCGTCGCTGTCTCCGGGCAGACGGAATCCTGACGTGTTCTCTACGGCCTGAGCAAGCGCGAACACGGCCTCGTCCAGCGACTTTTCGTTCATGAAGACCTCTGCGTCGCCGGGGTCTCCTGTCTCCTCCAAGTGCTTGGCCAGCCAGCCGCCGGTCACCGCGGCGTACACCTCTTCGAGCAACTCGTCCCAAGTACTGCGCAGAAGGCCGATGATTGCTTCCGGCATCAGGTCGTCGTCACGCATGTAAGGCAGTGTGCCCGCTGGTGTCCCCTGCGGGGGCTTCTGCTTCCGATTCCATCAGCTCCCGCGCGCGGGCTACGAAGCCCGGCAACCCGTCCTCGTAGCCGTTGATGTACTGGAGGACGCCGCCGGTCCAGCCAGGGAAGCCGATGCCGAACACGGAGTGCACCCGAAACGTCAACGAACATTCAGGGCGCGGCGGGCCGCGTTGATGAGGTTGTGGGCATCGGGCCCGTACACGGCGGACTCACGCAAGGTCTTCCATGTCCGGAGGTACAGGGCGACGCTGTCGGCGTCATCGACCCACAACTCGGCGTGCCACGCCTCGGTAACGACCTGGCGGTCGTCGTAGATCCAGAAGCCCAGGCCGGGCGGGACCTTCAAGGACGCGGTAAGCGGGACGATGCCGAGTTCCACGGTGTCCATGCCGATGACCCCGGTAAGGCGGTCGAGCTGGACCGCCAGCACCGAGGGCGAGCAGACAAGCGAGCGCAGGACCGGTTCCCAGAGGATGATGTGGTACCGCCTGCACCCGCTGTACAGGAGTTCCTGACGCCTCATCCGGGCACGGACGGCTTCTTCAACGTCGCGCGGCGACCGGTGCAGCTCGACGGACCGGGTCAGCACGGCGCGCGCATAGTCGGGGGTCTGGAGAACGCCCACGACCCATGAGGATTCCCAGGTGCGCAGCACCTTCGAGTTGGCCTGTGCGTCGTTGTGGGCGTCCTGCACGGGCTTGTGCCCGCCGACGAGCTGCCTGCGCCATGACCGGATGTGCGACTCGAACCCCGCCAGCCTGGCCCGAAGCTCGTCGTAGGACGCGACCTGACCGCACGCGGTGGCCCACTGCTGCAGGTCCTCGGGAGTGGCCGTCTGCTTGCCCAGCTCCAGTTTCGAGACCTTCGAGTTGGGCCACCCGAGCTTGCGTGCCAAGGCAGTGCCGGTGAGCCGACCGTCAGGGCAGGACAACCGAAGCTCCCGGAGCCGAACCCCGAGCGCTTCACGGGCCTGCTGGTAGTCGGTGCTCACCGGCACATACCTGCTTTACTCCTCCTTCGCGGCCAGCTCCGCCGCGAACTTCCTGAACGGGGTGGCGTGGTGCTGGGCCACGTCCCGCAGTCGGTTGTACTGGTTGACGCGCGCCGGTTCCGTGATCAGCTCGGCACCCGTCAGGTTGTCGTCATCATCGAAGATGCACACGGCGACGATGTGCGAGTCGAAGATCCAGAAATCTTCGTCGGGCAGGTTGACCCGCTTGGCGTCCTCGCGCCACATGTTGCGTACATCCTCGCCCAAGGCGGCGTTCTTCTCGGCGTGCGCGAGCAGGTACCGCTGCCCCTCGGTCGGTGGGTTGTCCACGATGCGCACCCGGCCGACGTACACGCCATCCGCCGTCTTGGCCCGAATGCCCTGGCTCCATGGGGTGTCGACGTCCCATGTCGGTGCCTCGCCCCTGGCGAATTGCGCGTAGGTGTCCGTGGCCTCATCGACCGCGTAGCGCTTGCGCATCTCCAGGTGCCACGCGCTGTGCTGGAAGTTCTCGAAGAGTCGGGCGAACTGCTCGGGGGTGAAGACGCGCGGTTCGGCGTCGCGGTCCTTCGGGCCGAAGTCGATCAGCGTGTTGCGGGGCATCACGATCGGGATTTCGTCCTCGCCGATGTGCTGGAGCTGGGCGAGGACGTCCGGGTCGGTCAGGCGCGGCCCGTGCACGATGACCTCACCCGTGTCGAGGTCTTCATGAATCGCCGGGGCAGCCACCTTCGCCGCTGCCCGTCCCGTTGAACCGCAGTCGTCGGGCCATGACCAGATCCTTTCGCCGGAGGCTGATCGCCCCAGCATTGCCCGGTGGGGGTCGCTCCACCACGAGTTCCGCCCACCTTCACGCGAAAAAACGAGCTAGGCAAGCCAGTACGCGAGAAAAATCGAGAAAAACGCGCACTCCCCCCAACACCCCAGTTCCAGCGTCCTGTTCATGGCGACCGAGAAACAGCGGGACATCGACCCGTTCACAGCGATGGAGTCCCTCAGAGCAGCACTGGCCGAGGTGGGGATCGTCCTACCGTCGCTCGGGGTCGACGTCGCGTCCCCCGCGTTCAAGCTCGTTGAGCTGGGGCGCGTGCGCGCCGACGTGGCCGCACGGCTGGCCGACACGCTACGGGACGGCGGTCGGGAGTGAGCGGGAGACCGGACACGCTGGAGCGCATCACGCAGGTCGAGGACTCGCGGTGACCAAGCCGACCAAGGTGGCCGCCCTCGTCAACCCCGGAGACCGGATCGGCTACGAGGGGCAGTGGCGCACGATCAAGGCGACGAGGACGGACATCGGCGCGATGGGCGGCCTGTTCGTGGTCGTGACGTGGGAGGAAGGTGGCACTGAGCGCTTCCGCGCCGGGGATGAGCTGCTGCTGGAGCGGCCCGCCGGTATTCACCGCCCGGCGGGGCCGCGACCTGGTCCGTGACGCACAACACGCGGCGCCCCCGGCGGACCGATTCGACCGGGGGCACTCACATGTGGCGGTACGTCAGTGGGCGTCCGTGAAGGTCTCGCCCCGCTCCGCCTTCTCCACCAGCAGTGCCGGAGGCGTGAAGCGGTCGCCGTAACGGTCTGCCAGCTCCCGCGCGCGGGCTACGAAGCCCGGCAACCCGCCCTCGTAGCCGTTGATGTACTGGAGGACGCCGCCGGTCCAGCCGGGGAAGCCGATGCCGAGGATGGAGCCGATGTTGGCGTCGGCGACGGAGGTGAGGACGCCTTCCTCCAACAACCGTACGGTGTCCAGGGCTTCGGCGAAGAGCATGCGTTCCTGCATGTCGCGGAACGGGATCTCGTGGCCGGGCTTGGTGAAGTGTTCGCGCAGGCCCGGCCAGAGGGCGGTGCGCTTGCCGTCCTCGTAGTCGTAGAAGCCGGCGCCGCCGCTGCGGCCGGGGCGGTCGAACTCGTCGACCAGGCGGTCCACGACCTCGTCGGCGGGGTGCGCGGTCCAGGTGCCGCCCGCCTCCTCCACGGCCCGCCGGGTCTCGGCGCGGATCTTGCGCGGGAGGGTCAGGGTCAGCTCGTCCATCAACGACAACACCTTCGCCGGGTAGCCGGCCTGTGCTGCCGCCTGCTCCACCGACGCCGGCTCCAGCCCCTCGCCGACCATGGCGACGCCCTCGTTGATGAAGTGGCCGATCACCCGTGAGGTGAAGAAGCCGCGCGAGTCGTTGACCACGATCGGCGTCTTGTTGATCTGCCGGACCAGGTCGAAGGCGCGGGCCAGCGCCTCGTCGCCGGTGCGCTCGCCCTTGATGATCTCGACCAGCGGCATCTTGTCGACCGGCGAGAAGAAGTGCAGCCCGATGAAGTCGCCCTGGCGCTCGACACCCTCGGCCAGCGCGGTGATGGGCAGCGTGGAGGTGTTGGAGCAGAGCAGCGCGTCGGGCTCGACGACGGACTGGATCTCCTGGAACACCTTGTGTTTGAGCGCGGTGTCCTCGAAGACCGCCTCGATCACCGCGTCGCAGCCCGCGAGGTCGGCCGCGTCGGCGGCCGGGGTGATCCGGGCCAGCAGGGCGTCCGCCTTCTCCTGGCTGGTACGGCCCTTGGCGACGGCCTTGGCGCACAGCTTCTCGGAGTACCCCTTGCCCTTGGCGGCCGCCTCCAGGGAGACGTCCTTGAGGACCACCTCCAGCCCCGCGCGGGCACAGGAGTAGGCGATGCCCGCGCCCATCATGCCCGCGCCGAGCACGGCGACCTTGCGGACCTTGCGGGGTTCGATGCCCTGGGGCCGGCTGAGGCCGGAGTTGACGGCCTGGAGGTCGAAGAAGAACGCCTGGATCATGTTCTTCGCGGTCTGCCCGGCGGCCAGCTCCACGAAGTAGCGGGCCTCGATGACCTGCGCGGTCTCGAAGTCGACCTGGGCGCCCTCGACGGCGGCGGCCAGGATGTTGCGCGGCGCGGGGTAGGGCGCGCCGGCGGTCTGCTTGCGCAGCGACGCCGGGAAGGCCGGCAGGTTGGCGGCGAACTTGGGGTTGGCCGGGGTGCCGCCGGGGATCTTGTAGCCGGGCCGGTCCCAGGGCTGCTTGGACTCGGGGTTGGCGTCGATGAAGGCGCGGGCCTTGGCGGTCAGCTCCTCCGGCGTCCCGGCCACCTCGTGGACGAGCCCGTTGTCGAGGGCGCGGCGCGGGTTGTACTGGGTGCCCTGGAGCAGCACCTTCAGCAGCGCGTCGGTGATGCCGAGCAGCCGGACGGTACGGGCGACGCCGCCACCGCCGGGAAGCAGGCCGAGGGTGACCTCGGGGCAGCCGATGCGGGAGCCGGGGGCGTCGAGGGCGATCCGGTGGTGGCAGGCGAGGGCGATCTCGAAGCCGCCGCCGAGGGCCGCGCCGTTGATGGCGGCGACCACGGGCACGCCGAGGGTCTCGATGCGGCGCAGGTTCCGCTTGATGGCGAGGCCGCCGTCGAAGAGGTCCTGCGCGGTCTCGGGGGTGACCCGGATCAGGTCGCGCAGGTCGCCGCCCGCGAAGAAGGTCTTCTTGGCGGAGGTGAAGATGATGCCCCGGATGGACTCCTTCTCGGCCTCCAGCCGGTCGGTGATCACGGCGAGGGAGTCGCGGAACGCCTGGTTCATGGTGTTCGCGGACTGGCCCGGGTCGTCCAGGACGAGGGTGACGACACCGGTGTCGTCCTGTTCCCAGCGGATGGTGGTGCTCTCGGTCATGACAGTCGTCTCCGTTGAAGTCGCTTGATTCCGCTGGGAGTTCAGACGCGTTCGATGATCGTGGCGATACCCATGCCACCGCCGACGCACAGGGTGGCCAGGCCGTAGCGCTTGTCCTGCCGCTCCAGTTCGTCCACGAGGGTGCCGAGGATCATCGCGCCGGTGGCGCCGAGGGGGTGGCCGAGCGCGATGGCGCCGCCGTTGACGTTGACCTTGTCCAGGGACAGGCCCATGTCCTTGACGAAGCGCAGGACGACGGCGGCGAACGCCTCGTTGATCTCGACCAGGTCGATGTCGTCGATGGTCAGCCCGGCCTTGGCGAGCGCCTTGCGGGTGGCGGGGGCGGGGCCGGTGAGCATGATGGTGGGCTCGGAGCCGGAGACGGCGGCGGAGACGATCCGGGCGCGGGGGGTGAGCCCGTACCGCTCCCCCACCTCGCGGGAGCCGATGGCGACCAGGGAGGCGCCGTCCACGATGCCGGAGGAGTTGCCCGCGTGGTGGACGTGGTCGATCTTCTCCACCCAGTGGTACTTCTGCAGCGCGACCGCGTCGAACCCGCCGAGTTCGCCGATGTCGGCGAAGGACGGCTTGAGCCCGGCGAGGGAGTCGGCGGTGGTGCCGGGGCGGGGGTGCTCGTCGTGGTCGAGGACGGTGAGGCCCGCGCGGTCCTTGACCGGGACCACCGAGCGCTCGAAGCGGCCCTCCTTCCAGGCGTTGGCGGCGCGCTCCTGGGACAGGGCCGCGTACTCGTCGACGTCGCGGCGGCTGAAGCCCTCGATGGTGGCGATGAGGTCGGCGCCGATGCCCTGCGGGACGAAGTTGGTGGCGAGGTTGGTCATCGGGTCGTTGAACCAGGCGCCGCCGTCCGAGGCCATCGGCACGCGCGACATCGACTCGACGCCGCCCGCCAGCACCAGGTCCTCCCAGCCGGAACGGACCTTGGCGGCGGCCGTGTTGACGGCCTCCAGGCCCGAGGCGCAGAAGCGGTTCTCCTGTACGCCCGCCACGGTGTCCGGCAGTCCGGCGGCGACGGCGGCGATCCGGGCGATGTCGGAGCCCTGGTCGCCCACGGGGCCGACGACGCCGAGCACGATGTCGTCGATGGCGGCCGGGTCCAGGCCGGGGAAGCGGGCGCGGATCTCGTGGATCAGGCCGACGACCAGGTCGATCGGCTTGGTGCCGTGCAGCGCGCCGTTGGCCTTGCCTCGGCCGCGCGGGGTGCGGATCGCGTCGTACACGAACGCTTCGGTGGTCACTGGTGTGCCTTTCGGGAGGGTGGGCGGGGCGGTCAGCCGGTGGTCTGCGGGAGGTCCCAGTCGCGGGCCACCTCGGCTGCGCCGGTGCCGGGCAGCGCGGGGCCGGTGCGGACGCCGGTCGGGGTGGCGGAGAAGCGCGGGGCGGGGGCGGGCTGGACCAGCCCGTCGTGCTCGGTGAAGGTGGCGCGGGCGGCCAGGTGGGGGTGGTGCGGGGCCTCGCGCAGGCTCAGTACGGGCGCCACGCAGGCGTCGGTGCCCTCGAAACGGGCCGTCCACTCGGCGCGGGTACGGGACTTGAAGCGGGCGGCGGCCTTCTCGCGCAGTTCGGGCCAGCGGGCCGGGTCGTGGTGGGCGTCGGCCAGGCCGTCCAGGTCGAGGAGGCGGAGGAACTCGGCGTAGAAGCGGGGTTCCAGGGCGCCGACCGCCATGTACCGGCCGTCGGCGGTCTCGTAGGTGCCGTAGTACGGGCAGCCGCCGTCCAGGAGGTTGGCGGCGCGGCGGTCCTGCCAGGCGCCCGCGGCGAGCATGCCGTGGATCATGGCGGAGAGGTGGGCGGTGCCGTCCACGATGGCGGCGTCCACGACCTGGCCGGTGCCGGTGGCGCGGGCGTGGTGCAGGGCGGCGAGGACGCCCACGACGAGGTAGAGGGAGCCGCCCGCGTAGTCCCCGAGGAGGTTGGCGGGCAGGGCCGGGGGTTCGCCGGGGCGGCCGATCATGCCGAGGGTGCCGGTGACGGCGATGTAGCCCACGTCGTGCCCCGCGCGGTCGGCGAGCGGGCCGTCCTGGCCCCAGCCGGTCATCCGGCCGTAGACCAGGGCGGGGTTGCGGGCGTGGCAGTCGGCGGGGCCGACGCCGAGGCGCTCGGCGACGCCGGGGCGGTAGCCCTCGATGAGGATGTCGGCGCGCTCGGCGAGGTCGAGCACGCGCGCGGGGCCGTCCGGGGCCTTGAGGTCGACCACGACGGAGCGCTTGTTGCGGTTGGTCACGTCATGGGCGGGGTCGATGCCGAGGCCGGGGCCGTCGGGGCGGTCCACCCGGACCACGTCGGCGCCCAGGTCGGCCAGCAGCATCGCGGCGAAGGGGCCCGGCCCGATCCCGGCCAGCTCCACCACCCGCACCCCGCTGAGCGGGCCCTGTTCCGGCGTCGTTGCCGTCGTCATGCCGTCATGCCCCCAAGCGCGTATGACACAAACGATGTAACACCGGTGATGCTAGGAACACCGTCCACCGGGCACAAGACCTGAACGAGCGGGCGCTTAGCGAAGTGCCCCGGTGCGCCCCGTTTCCCCGGGCACACCGCCGGGGCGCCCGTCGGGCCCCGTACCGCTCACGCTAGCCTCGGCCCCCGACAGCTGCGCGGGCTGCACGGTCAAGGAGTGTCATGAGCAGGCTGAAATCGACGGACCGCCCCTACGACATCGTGCTGTTCGGCGCCACCGGCTTCGTCGGCACGCTGACGGCGGAGTATCTCGCCGCGCACGCCCCCAAGGGCCTGCGCTGGGCCGTCGCGGGCCGGGACCTCGCCCGTCTGGAGGCGCTGCGCGACCGACTGCCCGGCGGCTCGGCCATCGGAGTGCTCCGGGCCGACGTGAGCGACCCCGCCACCCTGCGGGCGCTCGCGGAACAGGCCCGTGTGGTGGCCACGACCGTCGGCCCGTACATCACCTACGGCGAGGAGCTGGTCGCCGCCTGCGCCGACACCGGTACGGACTACCTGGACCTCACCGGCGAGCCCGAGTTCGTGGACCTGATGTACGTACGCCACGACGCCCGCGCCCGCGAGACCGGGGCCCGCCTGGTGCACGCCTGCGGTTTCGACTCCGTACCGCACGACCTGGGCGCCTACTTCACGGTGCGGCAGCTGCCCGAGGGGGTGCCGCTGCGGGTGGACGGGTTCGTCTCGGCGGACGCATCCCTGTCCGGCGGCACGCTCGCCTCCGCGCTGAACCAGTTCGCGCGTGCCGGCAGCATGTGGGCGGCGGCCCGCGACCGGGCCCGGCACGAGCCGCGCCTGATGGACCGCCGGGTCTCGGCACCCACGGGCGCGCCCCGCTACGCCGGGGAGGTCGGCGCCTGGGCGCTGCCGCTGCCCACCATCGACCCGCAGATCGTGCGCCGCTCCGCCAAGTCCCTGGACCGCTACGGCCCCGACTTCCGCTACCGCCACTACGCGGCGGTCGAGCACCTCCCGGTCGCGGCGGCCGGGGTGGCGGGCGTGGGCGCGCTCGCGCTGGCGGCCCAGCTCTCCCCCGTACGCGCCTGGCTCTCCGGCCGGCTCCAGCCCGGCGAGGGCCCCAGCGCCGAGAAGCGCGCCCGGAGCTGGTTCCGTGTCCGCTTCGTCGGCGAGGGCGGCGGCCGGCGTGTCTTCACCGAGGTCACGGGCGGCGACCCCGGCTACGGGGAGACGGCGAAGATGTTCGCGGAGGCGGCCCTGTCCCTGGCGACCGACACCCTCCCGGACCGCTCCGGCCAGCTGACCCCGGCCACGGCGATGGGCGACGCCCTGCTGGAACGACTGCGGGCGGCGGGGATCGGGTTCCGGGTGGTGGCGGAGCGGAGCGTCTAGGACGCCACCGCCTCCCGCAGCGCCCGTCGGCACAGGGCGTCCGCTCTGCGGGTCGTCTCCGGGAGGCGGTACCGCGGGGTCAGCGCGAGCGTGTGGGCGATGGCGTCGGCGAGGGTCACCCTGTGGCCCACCGAGACGTACACCGGCTTGACCCCGGTCCGGGTGCGCAGGGCGACGCCCACCTCCTCGCCGTCGTCCGCGAGCAGTGACGCGGTGCTGCCCCGCGCCGGGGCGGGTTCGGTGTGGGTGAAGGTGAAGGGGTTCTTGGCCACGCCCAGCGTGGGCAGGCCGGTCAGGACGCCCAGATGGCTGGCGAGGCCGAACCGGCGGGGGTGGGCCAGGCCGTAGCCGTCGCAGACGACCAGGCCGGGCGGGCAGGGCAGCGCCTCCAGGGCCGCGCGCACGGCGGGCAGTTCACGGAAGGCGAGCAGGCCGGGGACGTAGGGGAAGGCGACCCGGCCCACGGCCGTCGACTCCGCGACCGTCTCCAGCGTCGCCGCGTCCAGGACGACGGCCGCCGCCGCGACCAGATCGCGTTCGTCGTCGTAGGCCACGTCCACGCCGGTGACATGGCCGGTGCCGGGCGGCGGGCCGGACTCGTCGCGGACGACACGGCCGCGCAGCGCGTCCTGGACGGCGCGGGCCTCCTCCTCGGTGGCGGGCCAGCCCGCGGGAACCTGTGCGGAGATCATGGTGGCCATGACGATACGGGGCTCGGGGGTAGGCTCGCGATCATGTTCGTACTGGAGCTGACGTACACCGCCCCGCTCGACGCCGTCGACGCCGCCCTGACCGCTCATGTGGCCTGGTTGGACGAGCAGTACGACAAGGGGCTGTTCCTGGCCTCCGGCCGCAAGAACCCCCGCGACGGCGGGGTGATCCTGGCCGTCGCGGACAGCCGGGCCGAGATCGAGGCGGTCGTCGCGGGCGACCCGTTCGTCACGGCCGGGGTGTGCGAGTACCGCGTCACCGAGTTCACCGCCACGAAGACGGCGCCCGAGCTGGCGCGGTACCGGCAGAGCGCGGGCTGAGCCCGCGCCGGCTCACTTCTTCTTGTCCAGCGCGCGCCGGAGCTGCTCCTTGTTCATGTCGGAGCGGCCGTGGATGTCGCGCTGCTTCGCCTCGTTGTACAGCTGGTCGTAGGTCGGACCCTGCGGGCCCTTCCCCGAGCGCTGCCCACCGCGCCGTCCGGAGGACATGTCCTCGGTCGAGGTACGGCTGGCGGTCTTGGACTCCCCGGCGCGGGCGCGTTCCTTGTTGACCGTGCGCGCGGCGATCTCCTCGGCACGGTCCTCGCTCGCGCCCTGCTCCAGCTCGCTGTCCTTGATGTGCTCGTACTGCCGCTCACGCTTGGGGCTGGAACCGGCTGGCATCATCGCTCCCTTCGTCGCCGTGCGGGCCCTCTCGTGTTGTCCGGTAGCGAACCGAGTACCCGGATTCGAGCCCGTTTCGCACCCCGCAATCGTGACCGAGGTCACTCCCGTCGGGTGTGCACGGAACGGCGGGTTCCGTCGTCTCTCCCGGTGTCGGGCCGCGACCCGCGCAGGAGCAGTGTCCAGCCGTCCCGAGGGAGCACAGCTTTGTCCACCGTGATCGAGGCAATCGTGGAGGCGCGTCTCGTCGCCGCCGCGCCGCGCATGCCGAGCATTCCCGCCGCGCTGCACTACGACCGGCGCGACCCGTACGCCGTCCGGATGACCTTCCCCGCCCCGGCCACGCTGGCGGGCGTGGAGGTGTGCTGGACCTTCTCCCGCGAGCTGCTCTCCGCCGGGCTGCACGAGCCGCAGGGGCAGGGGGACGTACGCGTGCGGCCGTACGGCTACGACCGGACGGTGCTGGAGTTCCACGCGCCGGAGGGCACCGCGGTGGTGCATGTGCGCTCCGGGGAGATCCGGCGCTTCCTGCGGGCGGCCGGCGAGCTGGTGCCGGTGGGCCTGGAGCACCTTCAGGTCGATCTGGACCACGGTCTGGCCGAGCTGATGCGGGACTCCGGCTGAGCGGGCCCGGGCAGGGGCCCGTCCCGCTCCGGCATTAATCGCGTTGACAGGCTTCACAGCCGTTCGTAGCGTGTACAGCGGTTCTGTTGCCGTCGATAGGAGAAGGACGTTGCTCGTCTGAGGTCATGAGACATCGCGTTCACACCGGTGAGGTGTGCGTGGCGTTCGACCTCGGCGTACGAGCCGTCCCTCAGGCGCAGGCCCTTTTTCTTGGCTTTCCTTGCCTCCTGTGCCTCCAGGCTTCCGGTTTCCGCCCCGCGGTGTCTCGTCAGCTCCCCCGACCAGACCGCACCCGGCAACCGTGAGGCCCGTATGTCATCACCCGCGACTTCTCTCTCCGCCACCTCCCTGACCTTCGCCTGGCCGGACGGCACGCCCGTCCTGGACGGCCTCGACATCGCCTTCGGCCCCGGCCGCACCGGCCTGGTCGGCGCCAACGGCTCGGGCAAGTCCACCCTGCTGAAGCTGCTCTCCGGCGCGCTCGTCCCCACCGACGGCACCATCAGGGTGTCCGGCGAGATCGGCCTGCTCCCGCAGAACGTCACCCTCGACACCGCCCTCCGCGTCGAGGCGGCCCTCGGCATCGCCGCCAAACGGGCCGCGCTGCACGCCATCGAGGCGGGCGACGCCTCGGAGGAACACTTCGAGACCCTCGACGAGGACTGGGACGTGGAGGAGCGCGCCCTGGTCACCCTCGGCGAACTCGGCCTCGGCCACATCGGCCTTGACCGCACGGTGGGCGAGGTCTCCGGCGGCGAGTCGGTGCTGCTCCGGCTGGCCGCGCTGCTGCTGCGCCGCCCCGACGTGCTGCTGCTGGACGAGCCCACCAACAACCTGGACCTGTACGCCCGCCGCAGGCTGTACGCGGCCGTGGCCGGCTGGCCGGGCGTCCTCGTCGTGGTCAGCCACGACCGCGAACTGCTGGACATGGTCGACCAGATCGCCGACCTGCGCGCCGGTGAGGTCGCCTGGTACGGCGGCAACTACTCCGCCTACGAGGAGGCCCTCGCCGTCGAACAGGAGGCGGCCGAAAGGATGGTGCGCGCGGCCGAGGCCGACGTCCGCAAACAGCGCAGGGAGCTGACCGACGCCCACATGAAGCTGGCCCGCCGCAAGCGGTACGGGCAGAAGATGTACGACTCCAAGCGCGAGCCGAAGATCGTGATGGGGGCCCGCAAACGCGCCGCCCAGGAGTCCGCGGGCAAGCACCGCATCATGCACGAGGAGCGGCTCGCCGACGCCAGGGAACGCCTGGACGAGGCGGTGGAGGCGGTCCGGGACGACGACGAGATCCGCGTCGACCTGCCGTACACGGCGGTACCACCGGGCAGGCAGGTACTCACGCTGGAGAAGCTGGAGACGGTCCACGGGCCGCGTGTGGAGGGCCTGTTGGACCTGCGCGGCCCGGAGCGGATCGCGCTCGTCGGCCGCAACGGCACCGGGAAGACGACGCTGCTGCGCACGATCGCCGGGCAGCTGGCCCCGGTGGCCGGGCTGGCCCAGGCCCATGTGCCGCTGCGGTTCCTCCCCCAGCGGCTGGACGTGCTGGACGACGAGGCGACGGTCGCGGAGAACGTGGCCCGGTTCGCGCCGGGCGCCACCCGCAACCGGGTCCGGGCCCGCCTGGCCCGCTTCCTGTTCCGGGGCAAGCGGGCCGACCAGTTGGCGGGCACCCTCTCCGGCGGCGAGCGGTTCCGGGCGGCGCTGGCCGCGCTGCTGCTGGCCGAACCCGCCCCGCAACTGCTGCTGCTGGACGAGCCGACCAACAACCTGGACATGGCGAGCGTGCGCCAGTTGACCTCGGCGCTGGAGTCGTACGAGGGCGCGCTGATCGTCGCCGGGCACGACCTGCCGTTCCTGGACTCCATCGGGATCACCCGCTGGCTGCTGGTGGCCGACGGGGTGCTGCGGGACGCGACTCGGGAGGAAATCGGGTAGGCGGGGAGCAGCACGCCCACCCGGTCGGGCGACCCTTACGCCACCCTTAACCTACGGCTTCGTAACCTACGGACACGTAGGCTACGAAGCCGTAGGTTCATGGCGCCGCCCATAGGATGGGTATGTCATTGAATCTCCCTTTTCTCCGCTCGGCCGTTTTCTGGAGTTCCCGTGACGATCACCTCCCCTCACCTCGGCAGCCCGTCCGCCTGGACCGACGCGCGACTGCTGTTCGCGCTGGAAGAAGTGGTCGAGAAGGAGCTGAACCGGCACCTGAAGGTCGCCAAGGACTGGATGCCGCACGAGTACGTGCCGTGGAGCGACGGGCGTAACTTCCCCGGCCTCTTCGAGGACGGCGAGGCGTGGGGCAAGGAGCAGTCGAAGGTCACCGAGATCGGCCGGGTCGCGCTGGTGGTGAACCTGCTGACCGAGGACAACCTGCCCAGCTATCACCACGAGATCGCCTCGCTCTTCGGCCGCGACGGCGCCTGGGGCACCTGGGTGCACCGCTGGACCGCCGAGGAGGGCCGGCACGGCATCGTGATGCGCGACTACCTGCTGACCTCGCGCGCGGTCGACCCGGACGCGCTGGAGCGGTTCCGGATGTCGCACATGAGCGAGGGCTTCGAGTCCGACAACCGGCACTCGATGCTGCACTCGGTCGCCTATGTCGCCTTCCAGGAGCTGGCCACCCGGATCTCGCACCGCAACACCGGCCACCAGTCGGGCGACCCGGTCTGCGACCGCATGCTGGCCCGCATCGCCACCGACGAGAACCTGCACATGGTCTTCTACCGGAACCTGCTGGGTGCCGCGTTCGAGATCGCGCCCGACCTGACCATGCAGGCGGTCCGCGATGTCGTGGTCGACTTCCGCATGCCGGGCCACGGCATCCCCGGCTTCGAGCGCGCTGCCGCGCAGATGGCCATAGGGGAGGTCTACAACCTGCGCATCCACCACGACGACGTGCTCCAGCCGGTGCTGCGCTTCCTGAAGGTCATGGAGATCGACGGCCTGGGTCCGGAGGGGCTGCGGGCCCAGGAGGAGCTGGGTGTGTTCATGGGCGCACTGGACTCGGAGGCCGCCAAGTTCGACGAGCGCCTCGCGGCCCGCAAGGCGCGCTTGGCGGCGCGCGCGGCCGGCTGACCGGGACTCAGGACCTGTCCAGGCCGTACGGCCCGCGTGTTCAGCGGGCCGTACGGCGCAGGGCGAGCCGTTCGCGTTCGGACAGGCCGCCCCAGACGCCGAAGCGTTCGTCGTGGGCGAGGGCGTAGTCGAGGCAGGCGGGGCGGATCTCGCACATCGCGCAGATCCGTTTCGCCTCGCGCACCGAACTGCCGGGCTCGGGGAAGAAGAAGTCCGCCCCGGTCTGCGCGCACAGGGCCTGCCCCTGCCAGGCGGAATCGGCCGGTGTGATCGTCTCGATGTGCATGGCCAGGATCCTGCCGCGCGCCGAAAAACGTTTGATCAACGCCGTGTCAACAAGCGGTCCGGGCGGCCTCCCCGTGGGCCGTCCCGATGATCCTCCGGCCGGACACGCCCGCGCACGGCGGCGCGCGGGGTGATCCTCCTCGCCCGGTGCCAGACTCGTCGGTGCCAGGACGGCACGGCCGACGGTCCCCGAGGAGGGCGCGCATGCTCACCACCCGTTTCCCCGACGGCGCTGCGAACTGGATCGACCTCGGCTCCCCCGACCTGGCGGCGAGCCTCGCGTTCTACGGCGGCCTCTTCGGCTGGCAGCCCGTGCCGGCGGGCCCGGAGACGGGCGGCTACGTCTTCCTCCGGCTCGACGGCAGTACGGTCGCCGGCGCGATGGCGCTCGACCCGGAGCGGGGCCGGGCGGGCTGGACGGTGTACTTCCGCTGCGCGGACGCGCTGGGCACCGCGGAGGCGGCCGGGGTGGCGCACGGCAAGGTGGTGTTCTGGCCGACGGAGCTGCTGGGGCTTGGCCGGGTGGCGGGCCTGAAGGACCCGGCCGGGGCGGCGTTCCGGGTCTGGCAGCCGGACCCGGTCGAGGGCCTGGACGCGGCGACCGAGCCGGGTGCCCTGTGCTGGGTCGAGCTGCACACCCCGGACGTGGCGGCGGCCGCCGCCTTCTACCACCGGGTGCTGGGCGTGGAGACCTCCGGCGTGGTCTTCCCCGGCGGTGTCTACACCTCGCTGTACCCGGCGGACGCCGATGAGGAAGCCTCGTTCGGCGGCATCGTCACCTCCCTGGACAACCCCGCCGACACCGCCCCGTACTGGCTCCCGTACTTCGGCACCGACGACACCGACGCCCTGGTGGCACGGGCCGAGGAGTTGGGGGGCACGGTCCGGATGCCCGCGACCAGCGTGCCGGGCGTCGGCCGTCTGGCCCGCCTCGCCGACCCGCACGGGTACGAGTTCGCGCTGATCAAGGGCGACCCCTCGCAGGGCGTCTAGCGCACGTGCATGGGGGGCGCACGTATATCGCGTTGTGGGTGCGGCGGTACGGCCATAAGGTCGTCGGCATGTCTCTGAGGCTCCGTATGCGTCAAGCACTGCCCGAAGCGATGCGCGCCCGGGACAAGCCCGCGGTGAGCGCCCTGCGCGCGACGCTTGCCGCGCTGGACAACGCTGAGGCGATGCCCGTCGACGAAGTGACGCTCCGGGGCGTGGCCCTCGAGCATGCGCCGGTCGGTGTCGGCAGCACCGAAGCGGCGCGGCATGAACTGAGCGAGCGCGAAGTGGTGGACATCGTGCGCGCCGAGGCCGCCGAACGGCTGGAGGTGGCAGCCCAGTTGACCGCGCCCGCACACGCCGAGCGGGCCGCGCGGCTCCGTACCGAGGCCGCCGTACTCCATCGCCTCCTCGACGGTCCCGGCACCGGCCAGGACACGGCGTCGCCGGCTGACACGATGTCCACGCGGACAGAGCGGTGACGGCCAGGGAAGACCTCGGGTCACGCCACCGGAACGCGGCACTCCAGAGGCGGTCCTTCGATGGTGAGCACCTCGCGTCGGTGTCCCTGCGGCAGTTGTGGTTCACCCGGTGCTCGTTCCGCCGGGCCGATCTGCGTCACGCCACCCTGGACGGCTGCCACTTCAAGCTGTGCGATCTTCGCGGGGCCGACCTCCGCGGCGCCTCCCTGCGCGGCAGTTCTCTGGCGGGCTGCGATCTGACCGGGGCCGACCTCCGAGAGGCGGACCTGACCGGCGCGCGAATCGGTCAGGTCCGCACCGGCACCCCCCGTCACGGGCTGACCGACGCCACCGGCATCAAGCTGGACGACGCCGTCCTCCGAGACCTTGAGCTCGACCAGGTCATCGGCTGGCCCGTCATCAAGTGACCGGCCGACGGCCGAGGCACTGAACCTGACTCGGCACAGGGGCCCCCTTGGCATCGATCATCTAGGCGGACGCCCGGCGGACGAGGGTCGTCGGGAGGATGACGCCGCCGTTTCCGCCGGGGGCAGGACCGCCGCCGAGGAGCAGGTGGGCCATGAGGCGGCCCATTTCCTCTATGTCCTGGCGGACCGTGGTGAGTGGTGGGTCGGTCTGTTCGGCGACCGGGGCCATGTCGTCGAAGCCGATCACCGCGACGTCCTCGGGGACGCGTCGGCCGTGTTCGCGCAGGACGCGCAGCGCGCCGAGGGCGGTGAGGTCGTTGGCGGCGAAGACGGCGTCGACGTCGGGGCGGCGGGCGAGGAGTTCGCGCATGGCGTGTTCGCCGCCGGCCGGGGTGAAGTCGCTCTCCACGACCAGTCGGGGGTCGGCCTCGCCCATCACATCGCGGTAGCCGTCCAGGCGGTCCACGGCGGAGGTCTGGTCCAGGGCACCGGTGATGTGCGCGATCCGGGTCCGGCCGAGGCCGACGAGGTGCCGCACCGCCTCGCGGGCTCCGCCCCGGTTGTCGCTGTCGACGTACACCGCGCCGCCCGCGTCCCCCTCGTCCCAGTCGGGGCGGCCGCCGAAGACGGTGCGGACGCCCGCGTCACGGATCAGGCCGGGCAGCGGGTCGTCCAGGTGGAGGGAGAAGACGAGGGCACCGTCGACATGGCCGCCGGCGAGATAGCGGGCGACCCGCGCGTGGTCGTCGCGGCCCTCGGTGAGCAGCAGGACCAACTGGTTGTCGTGGGCGGTCAGTTCCTTGCTGATGCCGCGCAGCTGGGCGGCGAAGAAGGGGTCCGCGAAGACGCGGGTGCCGGGTTCGGCGATGACGACCGCGACAGCGTCGTGCCGCTTGGTGACGAGGCTGCGGGCGGCCTGGTTGGGGACGTAGCCGAGTTCGTCGACGGCCAGACGGACGCGGGCCACGAGCGAGTCGCGTACGCCGTCGCCGCCGTTGACGACGCGTGAGACGGTGGCGCGGGACACCCCGGCCCGCGCGGCCACTGCCTCCAGCGTGGGACGCGACACTGCCTCGGTCACTCGGTGCTCCTCATCGGCGGCTGTGATCAGGATAGCCGCGGGGCCCGGTGCCCTTCGGGGCTCAGGAGGGCGTCTGGTCCTTGCGGGCCCGGCTCGGCTGCACGCGCTTGGGTTCGCCGGGCATCTTCGGGTACTCCGGCGGATACGGCAGGTCGCCCAGGCCGTGTTCGGCCTCGTCGCGGCGGGCCAGGTCCAGCAGGCCGTCGAGGGAGTACCGGTGGTCGTCCATGTCGGCGTGCACGTCGCCGAGTTCGGCGAAGCGGCGCGGCATGGTGACGATGTCGAAGTCCCGCGGCCGGGCGTCGGCGACCTCGTCCCAGCGCAGCGGCGCGGAGACGGTGGCGTCGGGCAGCGGGCGGACGGAGTAGGCGGAGGCGATGGTGCGGTCGCGGGCGGTCTGGTTGTAGTCCACGAAAATGCGTTCGCCGCGTTCTTCCTTCCACCATTTCACCGTCACGTGCTCGGGCATCCGGCGGGCCAGTTCGCGGCCGACGGCGATGGCCGCGCGCCGTACCTGGGTGAAGGTCCAGCGCGGCTCGATGGGTACGAAGACGTGCAGGCCCCGGCCGCCGGAGGTCTTGGGCCAGCCGCGCAGGCCCCCGAACTCGTCGAGGACCGCCCGGAGTTCGAAGGCGGCGCGGACCGCGTCCTCGTAGCCGGTGCCGGGCTGCGGGTCGAGGTCGAGGCGGAGTTCGTCGGGGTGGTCGACGTCGTCGCGGCGTACCGGCCAGGGGTGGAAGGTGAGCGTGCCGTACTGGGCGGCCCACACCGCGGCCGCCTCCTCGGTGGGGCACATCTCGTCGGCGCTGCGACCGCTGGGGAAGGTGATGTGGGCGGTGGGAATCCAGGACGGCATGTTCTTGGGGGCGCGCTTCTGGTAGAACCACTCCCCCTCCAGGCCCTCCGGGTAGCGCTGGAGGGTGGTGGGGCGGTCGCGCAGGGCGCGCAGGACGCCGGGGGCGACCGCCGCGTAGTACTGGGCGATGTCGAGCTTGGTGTAGCCGTGCTCGGGGAAGAACACCCGCTCCGGGTGGGTCAGCCGTACGGTCCGGCCGCCCACCTGAAGTTCCACCGCATCGCCCATGCGGCCACCGTAGGCGTACCCCGCGCGGCCCGCACACCGGGCGGTGGCGGGTGTGGGCGCGCAGAATCGGCGTATGGACCTGCCGGTGATGCCGCCCGTGAAGCCGATGCTCGCCAAGGCGGTGGCGCAGATCCCGCCGGGCATGCACTACGAGGCGAAGTGGGACGGCTTCCGGGCGATCGTGTTCCGCGACGGCGACGAGATCGAGCTGGGCAGCCGCACGGGCAAGCCGCTGACCAGGTACTTCCCCGAGCTGGTGGCGGCGCTGAGGGAGCGGTTGCCCGAGCGGTGTGTGGTGGACGGGGAGATCGTGATCGCGCGGGACGGGCATCTGGACTTCGACGCGCTGACCGAGCGCATCCATCCGGCGGACTCACGGGTGCGGACGCTGGCCGAGCGGACCCCGGCGTCCTTCGTCGCCTTCGACCTGCTGGCGCTGGATGACCACTCCCTGCTGGACGTGCCGCTGACCGACCGGCGGGCGCTGCTGGACGGGGCGCTGGCCGGGGTGACGCCGCCGGTGCATCTGGCGCCCGCGACGACCGACGCGGCGGAGGCGCAGCGCTGGTTCGAGCAGTACGAGGGCGCCGGGCTCGACGGAGTGGTCGCCAAGCCGCTCACCGTGCCCTATCTGCAGGACGAGCGGGCCATGTTCAAGGTCAAGCACGAGCGGACGGCGGACGTGGTGGTCGCCGGGTACCGCCTGCACAAGAGCGGTCCCGTGGTGGGCTCGCTGCTGCTCGGGCTGTACGACGACGAGGGCGCGCTCCAGCACGTGGGGGTGGCGGCCGCGTTCTCGATGAAACGGCGCGCGGAGCTGGTGGACGAGCTGGCGCCGCTGCGGATGGACGACGTGAGCGGGCATCCGTGGGCGCGCTGGGCGGAGGAGGCGGCGCATGAGACGGCCCGGCTGCCGGGGGCGCCGAGCCGCTGGTCGGGCAAGAAGGACCTGTCCTGGGTGCCGCTGCGCCCGGAGCGGGTCGCGGAGGTGGCGTACGACCACATGGAGAACGGCCGCCGCTTCCGGCACACCGCCCGCTTCCGCCGCTGGCGCCCGGACCGCACCCCGCAGAGCTGTACGTTCGCCCAGCTGGAGGAGCCGGTGCGCTACGACCTGGCGGAGATCCTGGGCGGCGCGCCGGAGGTATGAGTCCCCTTCAGCCGCCGAGGTTCTCCAGTGCCTCGCTCGCGCGGGTCACGAGTCCGTCCGCGCCGCACGCCTGGGCGAGGTCGAGGCCGCGGGTGAGTTCGGCCCTGGAGCGGGCGAGGATGCCGAGTTCGACGCGGGCGGCGGCGTGCTCGTACTGGCAGGGGGACGCCTCCAGATAGGCGACGGCCTTGGCGGCGAGGCGTTCCGCGCTCGGGCCGGTCTCCAGGGCGGCGGCGCAGCGCAGGGCCTCTCCTATGGCGGTGTCCGTGCCGAACCGCTCGGCCTGGCGGCGGGCGTCGGTGAGGAGCGCGCGGGCCCGCTCCGGGTCGTGCACGGCGAGCGCCCTGGCCAGGTCGACGGCCCACGGCGCGAGGACCGGGTTGTGGCCACCCCGGGAGGCGGCGGCCTTCTCGGCGGCCTCCAGTTCGTTGATGCCCTCCTCGGTGCGGCCCACGGCGAGCAGCAGCCGTCCGCGTACGGAGCGGATGTCGGGCAGCACGATGGTGGACGGGTAGGGCGGGGCGAAGCCGTACCGCTCGGCGACGGACCACGCCTGGGTGACATGGCCTCGGGCCAGCAGGGTTTCGACCAGTCCGCAGGTCGCCGACCAGTACAGCGGCAGGCCCCGGCCGACGCGCTCGGCAAGCCGGACCGCCTCGCGCAGCGCGGTCTCGGCGTCCTGGAGCTTGCCCTGGCGGCGGTAGGCGAGGCCGAGGTAGGCGTTGGCCAGGGAGAGGTGGCCGCCGTGCCAGCCGGCGCGGGTGTAGGCGCGCAGGGCCTCGGAGAAGAGGCTCTCGGCGCGGTCCAGCCGGTCGGTGTGGGCGTAGGCGCTGCCGAGCATCATCAGCAGCTCGATGCCCCACTCGTCGTCGGTCCAGCCGAGGCCGGGCGCGAGACGGCCGTTGACCAGGGCGCGGTCGCACAGCTCGACCACCTGCTCGGCGTTCTCGCCGTGGGTCATGGCGTCGAAGCCGCGCAGGATCAGCAGGGCGCGCTCGGAGTTGTCGCGCCCGGCGCAGGTGGCGGCGAGTTCGGCCAGGCGCCGGGAGCGTTCCGGGGACACGGTCTCGCCGTGGACGGCCTCCCAGGTGAACTGCACGGCCTGGAGCCGCATCCGGACCGGGCCCGGCTCATGCCGGTTGACCTCGGCCTCGATGGTACGGACGGCCTCCTCCAACTGGTCGTTGTGGAGCAGGGCCTGGGAGAGCCGGATGGAGGCGTCGACGCGCTGGGCGCTGTCGAGTCCGGGGGTGGTGGCGAGGGCGTCCCGCAGATGCTCGATGGTGAGCGCGGGCGCCGACAGCAGCCTGGCGCGGCCGAGTTCGTACAGCACCTGAGCCCGTACGTGGGGCAACGGAGGTTCTTCCAGGGCGCGTTCGAGACAGGCGCAGGCGGCGTCGGGGGCGCCGACGGCGAGGTGTTCGCGGGCGGCCTCACGCAGTTGCTCGACGAGGCTCTCGTCGCCGTCGGGGTGCACCTTCAGCAGATGCCGGGCGGCCTCGGCGGCGCTGCGTCCGGTCTCGGTGACGATGTTCGCGGCGATGCCGTGCATCGCGGTGCGCATCCCGTCCGTGATGGAGTCGTAGACGGCGGAGGCGATCAGTGGGTGCACGAACTCCAGGGTGACGTCCTGGGGTTGGGGCGCGGTCGGGTCGGGAGCGACCTCGGCGAGGATACGGGCGCCGCAGAGCCGTTCGGCGCAGCGTGCGGCGGTGTCGGCGTCCATCATGGCGAGCCGGGCGACGAGTCCGACGGGGCTGCCGGTGCCGAGGATGGCGGCCGCCCAGGCGAACTTGGTGGGTTCGACGCCGAGTTCGCGCAGCCGGTCGACGAGTCCGCCGCCGCGCGCGGAGCGGTTGAGGTCGCGCAGTTCGGCGGCGCGGCCCTCGACGGGATGGAGTTCGCGGTCGCGGACCTTGGCGAGGAGTTCCACGGTGTCGTAGGCGTTGCCGCCGGTGACGGCCCAGACCTCGCGGCAGAACGGGTCGTCGGCCTGCGGGCCAATGGTGGCGCGGGTGAGTCCCGCGGTGGCCTGCGGAGTGAGCTCGCTGAGGTTGCTGACGGGACGGCCCGCGGCGGCGATCTCGTCCAGGAGGCGGGCGCTGTCGCCAAGGGCCTCGCCGGGCCTGCGGGCGACCACGACGAGCACGGGCAGGTCGGCCAGGCGCTGGGCGAAGGCGGCGAGCCAGCGCAGCGTCTCCAGGTCGGCCCAGTGGGCGTCGTCGATCACGAGGACCAGTGGGTAGGCGCGGGAGGCGAGACGGCTCACCGCGTACACGAGTCCGTCGCAGACGTAACTCGGGTCGGGGCTGCCCTCGCCGGGCTCCACTATGCCGAGGGCGGGGCCGGAGATGTCGTACCAGGAGGCGAGGTAGTCGCGGGTCTCGTCCGGGGTGAGGGCGGCGAGCGCGGGCTGGAGGAGCTGCCGCAGGACGTGGAACGGGACGGACTTCAGGGTCTCGCCCGCACGCGCCGACCAGACCACGCAGCCGCGCCGTTCGGCGATGCGGCGTATCTCGGCGAGCAGTGCGGTCTTGCCGAGTCCGGCCTCGCCGCGGAAGAGGAGGAGGCTGCCGGCGGACGTCCGGTCGGCGCACAGCAGCTCGATCGCCTCGGTGACGGTGGCGATCTCCGCTTCCCGCTCCCACAGGTAGCCCGAGGCGGCCGCCTGTGGCCGTCCCTCCGTCATCCCGTTACCTCCACAGGTCGTCCGAACAGCGTACGAACCACGAGCGTAGCGGCCTGGACGGTCCGTTGGCGCCCGCTCGGGGCAGGTGTTGTCCCGCTGGGTGAACCGGGTCGCGGCCCGGCTGACGAACACCCCTCCCGACCGGCCGGTTTGTGCATAGTCGCCCGTCAACTCCGTTTGAGATGCCACTTATTGACCGGGAATCAGATAAACCTGTGAATCGGTACCGGCCCGCGGGCCGAGCCGTCGGCGCGAACGAGGGCGGGTGCTCTCATCCAGCTTTCACCGACTCCTCATACGGTATGCCCATGACGCAGGTGACTCCTCCCGGCTGGTATCCCGACCCCGGACAGACGCACGACGCTCCGCCCACCGAGCGCTGGTGGGACGGCAACGCCTGGACGGCCGAGGTCCGTCCGTCCGGGACCGCACAGTCCGCTCCCCCGCCCGCCTATCCTCCGTACGCCTACGCGGGCCATCCCGCGCAGCCCCCGGCCGGGTCCCGGCGCGGGCTGCGTACGGGCATAGCCGTCGCGGCGGCGGCCGCCGTGCTGGCGTGCGTCGGGATCGGTGTGTACGCGCTGGCCAAGGACCCCGGCGGGGGCGACCGCGCCGACTCGCGCCCCAGGCAGGGGCAGGAGCGCCGCCAGGAGGGGCCGGGCGACCCGCAGGAGTCGCCGTCCCCCGGCACCTCGGCCGCGCCCAAGGTGCGCGGCGGCGGGACCCTGCCGGACCCGGTCAACGGGATCAGCATGCCGGTCCCCGAGGGCTGGACGGGCCAGGCGTTCGCCATCGGCGCGCAGGTGACCTCGGACAAGTCCTACAAGTGCCCCGGCGACACGTCCAAGAACTGCACGGCGGGCGGCGCGTACTCGGCACCGGCCCGCGCGCTGGGCACGCGCGGCGAGACGGCCGAGGCGGTCGCCAAGGCCGATGTCGCGGCCAATGCGGAGGAGTCGTACGGCGGCAATTCGTACGGCGGCATCACCTCGCACCAGGTGCTGGCGTCGCGGGCGGTGACGGTGGCCGGGCAGAAGGGCTACCTGGTGCGCTGGAAGGCGGTCACCAGCAAGGGCGCGGACGGCTATGTGGAGTCGGCCGCGTTCCCGTCGCCCGCCGATCCCAGCCGCATGCTGGTGGTGCGCTTCGGCCTGGACGTGGGGCAGTCCACGGCCGTGATGGACGAGATCCTCAAGGGCGTCAAGGTGTCGTCCGGCGGCGGAAACGGACAGGACGTCTGAGTCCCGGCCCCGTCTGAGTCCCTGCCCTTTCTGAGCCCCGGCCCCTGAAGAAGTACGGGCCGGGCGGGGTTCCCCTCCGCTCAAGGGGAGCCCCGCCCGGCCTGGGTACGCGCCGCCCCCGTCCCCACGGTGCGGCGCGACCAGGTCACCGTTCAGTCATCCCGTGAACGGCGGCCTGGTGTCTGTGCCGGCCTGTTCGGCCGGATTCCGGGTCAGGCCGAGAGCGGGAAGCACGACGGCCTCCACGAACCCGACCAGGTAGTCCGCGTCGGCATACTGCCCGCACAGCACGGGACGCACGCGCAGGACGCCGAACATCATCGCCGGTACGTACTCCAGCGCGGGGTGGCCCGCCGGGACCTCGCCCCGCGCCACGGCCCGCTCCAGCATCTCCTGGAGCGCGGCGATCTCCGGGTGGACCAGGGCCTCGCGCAGCGCCTCGGCCAGTTCCCGGTCGTCGGTGACGGCGTGCCCCAGCGACTGGAGCAGCCGGGTGTCCTTGCCGGACCAGTCGCCCGCGGCCCGCGCCGCCTGCCGCAGGTCCTCCGTGAGGGAGCCGGTGTCGATGCCGGCGAACCGCACCCGGCGGTTGGCGCGCAGCGCGGCGGCGACGAACTGGGGCTTGGTCTTCCACTGCCGGTAGAGCGTGGACTTGCTGCACCGGGTGCTGGCGGCGACGCCCTCCATGGTGACGGAGTCGTACCCGCAGGTGCGGATCTGGTCGAGCACGGCGTCGAAGAACTCCTGCTCACGCTCCGGCGTGAGCTTGGAGCGGCGCGAGGCGACGACCGTCTCCGGTTCGTCCGCGGCCTGCGACGTCATACCTGGCTTCCCCTCACTCGTCCCGGCTCATTCGTCCTCGGCGTGTGCTGCCCGGTCCCAGTGTGTCGCACTGTACCGATACGGAAGTGTACCGGTACTCGACCGTATCGGTACACTGGCGTATCGGTACGGAAACGTATCGCTGAGTTCGGAAGCCGTCCGGACCCAGCACGCACCACCGTCAGTGAAGGGGGCCGGGGGATGAACGCCCGATCCGAGCCCGCCGAAGCGGCACCGGACGCGACAGCCCGGCCACCGCTCGTGCGGGAGTTCCTGCTCGTCGCGGGGCTCTTCTTGGTCTACAAGCTCGGGCGCCGGCTCGCCGACGGCCACACCTCGGACGCCTTCCGCGACGCCCACCGCGTGTGGCATCTGGAGCGCGCCGTCCATCTGCCCGCCGAGACGGACGTCCAGTCGGCGCTGCTGCACGGCGACGCCCTCGTCCATCTCGCGAACACCTACTACGCGACCGTGCACTTCCCGGCCACCGTCGCCTTCCTGGTCTGGCTGTATCTGCGCCGCCCCGCCCACTACATCTGGGCCCGCCGGGTCCTGGCACTGGTGACGAGCGCGGCGCTGGTGCTGACGTTCACCTTCCCGCTGGCCCCGCCGAGGATGCTGAGCGGCACCGGCCTGCTGGACACGGCCCGCATCTACGGCCCCTCGGTGTACGGGCCGCCCGCCCGCGACCACCTCTCCAACCAGTTCGCGGCGATGCCCTCGCTGCACTTCGGCTGGGCGCTGATGGTGGCCGTCGGCCTGATCGCCGCCACCCGGTCCCACTGGCGCTGGCTGTGGCTGCTGCACCCGCTGGTCACCCTGGCGGTGATCGTGGGCACGGCGAACCACTACTGGCTGGACTCGATCGTGGCGGCGGCCCTGCTGGTCACCGCGCTCGCGGTCGTCCACTCCCCGCACCGCACGCCGGGCACCGCCCCGCCCAGTGCCTGGCTCCTCCCCCAGGACACCGCGCTCGCGGGGCCGGCCCGATGAGCGGCGCGCTGCTGGTCGCCATCGGCCTGTCCCTGATATCGGCCGTCGCCTACGCCTCGGCGGCCGTCGCGCAGGCGCGCCTCGCCTCCCGCGACGTGGGCGCGGGCCTGCTGCGGATGCTGGGCACCGGCGCCTGGTGGTCCGCGGTCGGCCTGAACGCGGGCGCCGCCCTGCTGCACGTCGTCGCCCTGCGGTACGGCCCGCTCACCGTGGTCCAGCCGCTCGGCGCGCTCACCCTGGTCGCGGCCGTACCGCTCGGCGCGCGGGCGGCCGGACGCCGGGTCACCGCCCTGGAGTGGCGCGGTACGGCGCTGACCCTGTTCGGGCTGGGCGCGCTGCTGATGGCGGCCTCCGGCCCGGCGCCCGAGCGGGCGCTGAGCCTGCCCTCGGCGCTGGCGGTCGCCGCCACGACCACCGCCGTGATCGGCACCCTGAGCCGGCCCGGCGCCCGGCCGGGCCTGCGGCACGCGACCGCGTCCGGGTTCGCCTCGGGTGTCGCCTCCGCGCTCACCCAGACCGCGACCGTGGCGGCCACCGAGGGCTCGGGGCCGGCGCTGAGCCCCCTGGTGATCGTGGTCGCGGTGCTGGTGGCCGCGTTCGCCACCGGCGGGCTGCTGCTGTCGCAGACGGCCTACCGGGGCGGGCTCGGCGCCCCGCTGGCGGTGGTCACCCTGGCCAATCCGCTGGCCGCCTCGGTCATCGGCCTGACCCTGCTCGGCCAGGGCCTGAACGGCGGCGCCGTCGGCATCCTGCTGGCGCTCGCCGGAGCGGGCCTGGCGGCCCGGGGCGTGGTCCTGCTGACCCGGGCGACACCGGCCGCGGCGGCCGTACCCCCGCCAGCGCCGGGACCGGACGACGACGAGCATCCGGTGGCCGCGGTGCTGGCGCTGGAGCCGGGCACGGCGACCCGGGAACCGAGGCTGACCCGGAGGCGGTCGAGGCCCCGCCGTCTGACGCGGCTGTAACCGGAGACGGAGAAGGGCGGCCGGCGCTTGCTGCGCCGGCCGCCCTTTCCCATGTCTGCCGAGGCAACCGTCAGCCCAGGCCGCGCGCGTCCTGCTTCAGCGCGGTGTCCACGGTGAGCGCCGTCGCCACGACGAGGCTCAGCAGCGGCTCGGACAGCGGACGGTGCATCTGGAGGACGTAGTTGTCCGCCGTGGTGAACAGCGTCTTGGCCAGACCTTCCCAGGTCTTGGTGATGCGGGCGATCTCGGTGCCCTCGTGGTCCACGATGGCGAAGTTCCAGGCCCGCCAGTTCTCCGCCTTGATCGCGCCGACCTGGTGGCCGTCCACGTTCATGGCGAAGTTGATCTTCCCGATCATGTTCTGCTGGACGATCTCGCCGACCTGCGAACCGTCCGGACGGGCCACCAGGACCCGCGACTTGAAGATCTTCGCGGGCCGGGTGAGCAGCAGCTGCGGCCGGCCCTCGGTGTCCCGGATCTCCAGCCGGTGCGTGAGGTACTGGTCCAGGCTGGAGACGAAGCGCAGGATCTTGCGCAGCACACTCTGCCCGACCTCGACCACGGAACCGAGGTCACGGCCGTTCTGGTCCATGACCTTGTACTCGTTGGTCAGCTCGATCAGCTTGGCCTTCTGGTTCACCACGAGGACGGGCTCGGTGAACAGGGTGCCGCCGGGCGTCCGGTCCGTACCGTTCGCGTCGGGGTACGAGCCTGAAGGAATGTTCGATTGCGTGGTCACCGGGGCACCCTACCGTGGCTTGAACCGTACCTGACCATTTTGTTCCGGGAACCCGATATTCCGGTCGGGCTCCTCGCTCAGGAGGGTGCGGGTGAGGTCCTCGATGAGGGCACGGCGCTCCTTCTCACGGCGAACACGGGACTGGGCGAGTTCGTGCTCGGCGGCCTCCCGCTCCTCGGTGGTCTTCGCGCGCAGCAGGGCCAGTTCGGCCCGCCGCCGCTCCCGCGCCCGTTCCTCGGCCGTGCGGAGATCGGCCTCGCCGGAGCGCAGGGCGTGCCCCAAGTGGGCGTGCAGCGCCCGGTCGTAGGCGCTGACCCCGGTCATGAGCTTCACCAGGACCGGCAGGGAGTCCAGCACCAGCAGGAGCAGATGCAGGACGACGGCGAGGAAGCACGGGTAGAACGCGCTGGTCATGACCGCCCACAGGGCCTCCGCGCGGTCCAGCAGGCCGGTGGCGCGCAAGTCCCCCGCCTTGCGGGTGCGTTCGGCGCGTGCCGCCGCCAGCACCTTGACGCGGTACTCGTCGGTGGCCTTCTTCATCCGGCCGGTGAGGGTGTCGACCCGGTTGCGCAGGGCCGTCGCCTTGGCACGGTCCGGGTCGACGTCGTTCCCGGAGCGGTACGCGGCCGCCTGGTTCCGGGCGATCTCGCACTGCTCGGTGACGTCCCAGCCTCCGGGGACGCGCTTGTAGTTCTTCCTGGCGCACAGTTCGTTGGAGGTGGTGTCCAGCTTCGCCTGCTGCCGGTCGACATCGGCGATGTGGGTGTTCAGCTGCGTCAGCTGGTCCTTGACGTCGGTGATCTGGTTCCTGAGCGCCACCGGGGCTCCGTGCAGCGGGAGTTGGTTCTTCTCGCAGTCGGGGCGGTCCAGGGTGGTGGTGCCGTCGACCGGGTTGCACTCCAGCAGCTGCCCGTAGTACGTCCGCGCCGCGTGCTCCCGGCCCTCGGTCAGGTGCTTGTCCATCTCGGGGGCGAACACCTGGAACAACAGCGGCTCGGCCATGGCGAGTCCGAGCAGGACCGACAGCAGGAAGCGCGGCATCAGGGCGCGGTTGCGGCGCCGGGAGACCTTGCCGTGGGTGCTGGAGACCAGCCAGCTGTCGACGAGGTAGACGAAGACCGTCCACACCGTCCCGGCCGTCACCAGGGCCCACACCGGCGCCCCTTGCAGCACCGAGTCCAGGGCCACGCACACCGAGACCCCGCCCAGCAGCGCGGTGGCCAGGACGATGCCGCCGTAGCGGGTGTAGGCGGGGCGGTCGGACGGCACGGTGTCGAGGACCGGCTCGTACACGCCTATCCCGGAGCGCAGCAGACGCCCGGGGCCGCGGGGTGCCGGGGCGGGCGGTTCAGTAGCCATTCTCCTCCCTCCCCACATCGCCGATGTCGAACGGGTCCTGGCCGTCGTCCTCGTAGCGCTTGCCGTCCCCGGCAGCGCGCGCACCGGCGTTCGCGGGGCCGGAGCGGGACGCGTCGTCGGTGCCGCCCGCCGGCGCCGGGCCGGAGTCGTCGACGCGTTCGCCGGCCTCGACCTCCGTGCGGACGTCGTCCGCGCCGCTGCCGATGGTGCCGCCGATCAGCTCCTCCAGCAGCCGCTGCATGTCGATGGGCATCGTCGCGGTGTGGCCCTCCTGGACGAGCTTCTTGTACAGCTCGAACTTCATCTCCTGGCGCCGGTCGGCCCGTGTCCGGTCGTCGCGCTCCTTGCGCAGGGCGTCCTCGCGGCGCTGCTGGTCGCGGCGCTGGCGCTCCTCGCGGCCGGCCTCCAGCTCGCGGATCTTCTGCTGCCGCTCCACCTCCCAGCGGCGGTCGGCCCGCTCGGTGTCGGTGCGCACGTCCTCGCGGTACAGGCTCGACAGCCTTTCCAGCAGGGCCCGTTCGGTCTCGTCCCGACGCTCCTCGGCCTCGCGCACCTCGCGCTCGGCGCCGCCCAGCCGGTCGGCGAGCTGCTCGGCCGTGACCTCCTTGCGCCGGTAGGCCCGCCACAGGGCGAAGCGGGAGCCGAACCGCTCCTCCTGGCCCGCGTCGAGCGCCTCCTGCTCACGTTCGTAGGCGGCCCGCTGTTCGGAGAGGTGGAGTTCGGCCTCCTGCTCGCGGCGCTGGATTTCCTCCTGGTGCTGCTGGTTCAGCAGGGCGAGCTGCTGCTGGTGCTCCTGCTCCCGCTTGGTGCGCTCCTGGGCGACGGCCTGCTCCACCGCGTCCCGCTGCCGCTGGAACTCCAGCTCCGCCAACCGCTGCTGGAGTTCACGCAGTTGGTCCGGGGTGAGCAGGTCCACGCTGACGAGTTCGACGCCCATGCCCGGCAGCCGGGGCGGCTGCGCGAGCGCGTAGGCGGTGACGTTCGCGCAGATCCGCTTGCTCACCTCGGCGAGCTGCGCGTCCCCGTGGGGCACGTACTCCCCGGTGAGCGCCGGGCACCCCTGGAGGTAGGAGACGAGGGCGGCGGAGACGTCGGCCGGGCCGCCCTCGCGCATCAGCTCCACGGCGTCCTCGGCGGTGCAGCGGAAGCGGACCCGTACGGCGCAGTCGGTGCCGTCGGCCGAGGGCACCGTGACCATGGCCTCCACCGGGACGTCACGGCGCCGGTCGACCACGGTGACCGAGGTGGCCCGCACCGCCGTCTCGGAGCGCGGGTCGAGGTCGCCGTGGCTCTCGACCCAGTCCTCCCCCACCCGGTACACGGCGACCTGGTGCGGTTCGAGCCGGGGCAGCTCCGAGCGCTCGCGCCGGGCGGTGCCCATGCCGCGCCAGCCACGGGCGGCCGGTGGTTCCAGGGTCCGGGCCGAGACGACCGGGTACGGTGCGCGCGAGGCGTCGCTCATGTGAACACCCTTCATTTCATGCACAGTTCGTCCAGCAGGGCACGGATGGCGTCCTGCGGTTGCTTGCCGCTGGTGAGCCGCGTCAGGTCCGTGCACAGCGCACACCGCTCCCTCGGGTCGGACACCCGGTCACGCAGCCCCCGGCCGAGGGCGCGGCCCATGTCCACGGTGGCCTCGGTGAGCGTCGGCAGCGCGGTGAGGTGGTCGGCGAACGCCTTCAGGGCCAGACCGCGCAGGGGCCGGTAGCAGAAGGCTTGGGCCCACAGGTCCACGAGCGCGCCCCCGCGCTCGGGGTGCAGCACGAAGTGGCGCAGGGCGACGGGCCTGCCGGAGGCGTCCCGGATACAGAGGATCATCACCACGACCCGGTAGGTCAGCGACTTCAGCGGGGTGCGGCCGGATGTGGCCGCGTGCTTGCCCAGCCGGTAGGTGAGCAGGCCCAGCACCCGTGACGGGTCCTCGTCGTGGTAGACGAGCAGGGCGAAGAGTTTCGCCAGCGCGGCGGCGGCGGTGCCCTGGCCGCTCTCGTTGGCGATGAGGTGCCACAGCCATTTCACGGTGTCCGAGGGGAAGCGCACTCCGAGCCAGCCGCTGAAGGCCAGCGCGGCGGTGCCCCGCAGCTCGGGGGAGTTGGAGCGCGCCCAGCCACGGGCGATGTCGAGGGCGGTGGTGTCCAGGCCCAGGTCGCTCTGGCACATGTACCAGAGCACATAGACGGCCATGGCCTGCCCGCGACGGCCCGCCTGTCCCTGGGCCCATGGCACGAGGTAGTTGGTGACGACCTCCTCGAAGTCCTTGGTGGCGAGCATGGCAAGCCCGGCGGCCATGGACACCTCGAACTCGTCGCCGGCGACGGTGCCCGGACGGCAGGGCGCCTCCGGCTCACTGAGCACGGCGCTGAGCCACTGCTGTACGCCGTCCCAGAAGTCGGAGCCGAAGAGACCGCACAGTTCGATGAACACCCAGCGCCGGTGCGAGGGGGTGGCGAACTCCACGACCTCGCGGGCAACCGCACCCATCGGCACCTGCCGTACGGCCAGCAGCTCGATGTCCAGCATCGCCCGCCTGCGGTCGTACAGCGCGGCCTCCGCCCCGCCGTCCCGCTTCCCGCCGAGGTCCTTGCCCTTCTGGCCGGCGGCGGAGGCGACCGGGGTGGAGACGGTGTTGAACCTGCCTCCGGCCGTTCCCTGGGCGAACTGCCGGCCCACATGGAGGTCGAGCAGCCCGAACAGTTCCTCGCAGGCCCTGATGCCGTTGCCGGCGGCGAACGCCACCGTGGTGACCTGGAGGACCTCCCGCATGGTGCGGCCCGATGCGTGGAACCAGCGCCGCACGGTGTCGTGGGTACCGGTGTCGTAGTCGTTCCACACCTCCTCCGGAGTGCCGCCCGCGCAGATGCCGTCGGCCACCTCGGCCGCCTTGGCGACGGGGCAGTTGAGCCGGATCAGCTTCACCGCCTCGGCGATCGTCTCCTCGGTACAGCCGCCGAGCCGCAGCCGCAGGCGCAGCACCTGCTCGGTGGAGGGGGCGGTCCAGACCACGTGGCCGACCGAGGTGGGCAGCGCGCGTTCCATCCGGGGCCGGGTGGTGACGACGAGGTGGGCCCCGCTGTCGTGGACGCGTTCCTGCACGCGGCGCCAGGCGAAGTCCGCCTGGGCGTCGTTGAGGGAGCCGTCGTAGACCCGGTCCAGGACCACATAGCCGTTCCCCGCGTCGAAGCGGCGGTCGGCGAGCTGGTCGAGGGTGATGTCCGGGGACAGCACGATCACGCGGCCGCCTCCGTTGATCGCCTTCTTCAGCAGGGCGACGGCGCCCGAGCGCCTCCCGGTGCCGGACTCGCCGATCAGGGTCACCACATGGTCCGCGCGGAGGGCGGCGAGGGCGTCCGCGAACGCGTCGGGCTCGGCGTAGCGTTCGAGCAGGAGGGTGATCTCCTCGTGCCGCATGGGCCCGGTGGCCCGGCCCTGGGAGACGGGGGCGGCGCCCGCGACCCCGGTCACGCCGCCCCGGCCGACGTTGCCGTACAGGTACTGGTTGACGGTGGTGTAGGTGGAGTGCAGGGCGGACACCTGCTCATCGGCCTTGGCGGCCGTGGGCTCGGCGACGCGTTCGCCGGGAGGGGGGCCTTCCGGGGAGCGCACGGGTTCCCCGCCCGGCGCCTCCGGGGCGCCGGGCCCGGAGGCGCGCTGCCCGGATTCCGGGATTCCCGGCTCGTGCGGCGTCCCGCCCGCCCCCTGCGTCCCAGCGGTGGCGGAATTCCCGGCTGTCGTCTCTTCGTCGCGTACCGGGCGGGCGGATTCCCTTTTCTCCGCCCCCGGCCCTTTATCCGTTCCGGGGACTTTCTCGGCTCCCGGTGTTTTCCATGTTCCCGGCGCGGGCGGTTCGGGGCGGTTCACTTCACCGTCCGGCTCCGGTCCGGCCGGTGGAATCCCGGGGAGCGGGGTGTCGCCGTTCATACGCGGTACTGATTCATGATGCCGATGACGGAACCGTGCACCGGGCCTTCGAAAACCTGCTCGGACTTCTGCGTGGGAACGGGCGCCAGCGCGGGGGTGGCCGGCGGCTGGGGCATCGACGCGGGGGCCGCCGGAGTCTCGGATTCATCGCCGTCCAGCGCCGCGATCCCGTGGACGTCGCCGCCCAGGACCCTGATCCACACCGCGTCGTCGAACTCCTTGGTGCGGACCCTGACCTCGCGGAACTCCTCGGCGCGCAGGGTGGTGTACGCGCCGCCGATCACGGTGTGGAAGACCTCGCGGGAGACCGCCGTGGCCAGCACCGCCGACGGGCTGAGCCGCAGTGCCGCGCGCAGCGGCGCGCAGTCGAGGATGCGGGCGGTCTCCACCGCGCCCCGGTCGGAGAAGCCGCCACGCGCCGGGACGGCCACACCGTGGTGGAGCGCGGCGCGCAGCCGCAGCCGGGCCCCGGACTCGCGGCCGTCGTTGACCTCGCGCAGCC
Source organism: Streptomyces sp. NPDC085596 (assembly GCF_044541565.1). Taxonomy (NCBI): domain Bacteria; kingdom Bacillati; phylum Actinomycetota; class Actinomycetes; order Kitasatosporales; family Streptomycetaceae; genus Streptomyces; species Streptomyces sp. NPDC085596. The sequence goes on from NZ_JBITTC010000002.1 coordinate 288,328, forward strand.
CGGAGTCGAGGTGGCGGACGAAGTCGTCCACGAGCAGCGGCTCGGACTCGTCGGCGCCCAGCACGCTGAACGCGGAGTCACCCGCGAGCTGGGTCTGCCACCGCCCCCGGTCGAAACCGACCTCGGTGGCGGCCTGCGTCAGCACGTGGTCGATGGCGGCCTGCATCCAGTGCTGGCGCCTCGGATGGCTCCGGCCGTATCCCTCGGCGTCCACGGCGAAGAGGGGACGGCGCGAGAATCCTTTCATTCGATTCATGTTCTATTCCTTCGGAATCGTGATCGAATCCCACGCGTCGGAACGCCTCGATCGAGATGGGACAAGCAGCATTACAGTCCCGCCCACTTCCGGGTGCCGCTGTTGCGGAAACGAGACAACAACAACCTCGGGTCCGGTGTTGTTTCGACAGCACCGGAATATGTCGTATCAGCCGGCGCGGCCCGGAACCCCGTACAAATACGGGATGCGGGACCCTTTCCCGGAACCCGTGGAATTAGGTGGTCGCCCGCGCCCCGGCGCGCGTTACTGGTCGCACCCCGGCTCGGGGCTCGCGCGTTACCGAGGAGACGGCATGACGCACCAGACGCAGGGCGGACCGCAGGACGCGGCCGTGATGCTGACGTCGCTTCAGACCACCCACCAGCTCGCGGACGGCAAGGCGGGGGTGCTCGCCGGGGTGCAGGCCGCGCTGGTGGTCTCCTTCGGGCCCTGGGTCCGTACGGCACGCTCGGCCTGGGCGCATCAAGCGGTGAGCGGGGTGCTGCTGGACACGCTGGTCGTGCTGTTCGCGGTGGCCTTCGTGACCGGGGTGGGGTGCCTGGCGCTGGTCCTGCGCCCCCGGCTGTGGCGGCCGGCGTCCTTCAACCGGTTCAGCGTCCACGCCCTGTCGGCCGCCTCGGCCTCGCCGGGCGCGCGGACGGGACCGGAGGGGGCGGAGCTGTGGGAGGCGTGCCGGTTCATGGCGGCGATCACCGTGGCCAAGTGCCGCTATGCCGCCGCCGCCATCGCCTGTACCGCCGCGATGGCCATCACGGCCGGGCTCTGTGTGCTGCTGCGGGCGTTCTCCAACTGACCTTTGTCTTCATGGCCGTTCAGTCGAGGTCCGACGGCAGCAGCCGGGCCTCCTCGCGCAGCCGGTCCAGGTCGCGGACGGTCGTGGTGCGGTAGCCGGTGACGATCAGCTCGGCGTCCCGCAGTTCTTTGAGCGCCTTGTGCACGGTCGGCTCGGCCGCTCCGGTGAGGGCGGCCAACTCCGGCTGGGTGAGGGTGAATCCGAGTTCCACTCCGCCCCGGCCGGGCCGTCCGTGGCCGGCCGCGAGATCGACCAGGATGCGGGCCAGCCGCTCCTTCACGTTGTAGCCGCGGAACTCCAGGCGCCGGTTGTTGGCCCAGCGCAGCCGCTCGGAGACGATGCCGGTCAGCTCCACGGCGGCGTCCGGGCGGCGCAGCAGGAAGGCGCGCAGGGCCTCATGGGGCACGGCCCGCGCGGTCACCGGTCCGCACGCGGTGACGGTCGCCGTGCGGGGCATGGCACCGACCGCCGCCATCTCCCCGATGATGTCCCCGCCCAGCCGGATCGCCAGCAGGGATTCCCGGCCGTTCTGCGCGCTCGCGGTGACCTTGGTGAACCCGGTGAGCAGCAGCAGTGTGTGCCGGTCGGTGTCGCCCTGCCGGACCAGCAGGTCCCTGGGACCGAAGCGGCGCGGCCGCCCGAGCGCCAGCAGATCATCGAGCGCGGGCTCGGACAGTCTGCCGAGGTAACTGCCGGGCGGCCAGCCGGACTCGGGGTCCGCGCCCCGTGATGCTGCGTAGGTCACGACACGACGATAGGCGTTCGGACGACAATCGGCATGGTTCCGGACACGGTCGGGCACACCGGAACCCGCTCCCCCGGATGAGGAGCGGGCCGGTGCGGGCTTCTCGTCAGGGGGTCTGGTACGCCTCCACCTCACTGAACTGGCCCGCCGGCCAGCCGGTGTTGCCGCTGACGGTCAGCCGCAGATGGCGCAGGCTGGTGCCGCTCGGCAGGGACACGGTGACGGTGTTGCCGCTCGCCGGGTCGAAGCGGTAGCCCTGTGCGCCGGACACGGTGGTGTACGAGGAGCCGTCGGTGCTGCCCTGCACGGCGATGGTCTGCGTACGGGCGCCCCACGCCGAGGAGGGCGGCAGCTTGAGGACCAGCCGGCGCACCGGGTAGGCGGAGCCGAGGTCGGCCGTCCAGGACTGTGGGAAGGCGTTGTTGGCCGACTCCCAGTAGGTGTTGGCGTCGCCGTCGGCCGCCTTGCCGGGGGTGTAGACGTCCTGGGAGCCGGTGGCGGTGGCCGGGCGGCCCTTGACCAGGTTGCGGCCCGGGTCCGGCTCGGGGTTGCCCTGGCCGGGCTGGGGCCAGCTGGAGCAGTCCGACCAGGTGCTGTTCCAGCCGGAGTTGCCGCCGCCGTCGGTGAGCGCGAAGGCGCCGGAGTTCGCGGGATAGGGGCAGTTGTAGATCCCGGCGACGCCCACCTGGGTGGCGGTGACGTTCTTGAAGGTGGCCGCGCCCTGCGCCTCGGCCTGGACGACCACGGTCCCGGTGTTCTTCACCGTCGCGCCGGTCACGTTGACGTTGCGCACCGGGTAGCCCTGGCCGCCGCCGGACACGAACTCGAAGGCGCTGTACGGGCTGTCGGTGATGGTGGTGTCGGTGATATTGACCGTGGCGTTGATGGCGCTGTCGTAGGAGTCGACGCGCAGCGCGCCCATCGGGTGGTTCCAGTTGGGGTTCATCGCCCCCGCGCGCACCAGGGTGTTGCCGCTGACCGTGATGGTGCCGGCCAGCGGGGAGAACGGGTCCAGGAACTTCTGGTTGGAGATGGCGATCCCGCTGCCGAGGGCGTTGGTGTCGGAGACCAGGTTGTTCTTCACCGAGATGTCGGTGCCGCCGTAGATGGCGATGCCGTTGGCCAGGTTGGGCTGCGAGATGGTGTTGTTCTCGAAGCTGGAGTTGCTGTCGGGCGCGTACAGGGACCACATGGCGAGGGAGTCGTCGCCCTGGTTGCGCAGAAAGTTGTTGCTGACGCGCACCCCGCGGGCGTTGCCGTTGAGGTTGAGTCCGTCGGCGGTGGTGTCGAGGATGCGGTTGTTCTCCACGACCAGGTTGTCGTTGTTGCCCGTCAGCCACAGGCCGACCTTCAGGTGCTGGAGCCACATGCCGGAGACCGAGGAGCCCGGGCCGAGCGAGCCGTTGACGAAGTTGTCCGGGCTGGAGTCGACGCGCTCGGTCACCTCGCCGATGACGGCGAAGTCCCTCAGGTGGACGTTGCCGGAGGAGCTGGACTGGTCGATGAAGCGGGAGGTGCGCACGACCGAGTACCAGTGGCCGGCGCCGCGCAGTGTCACGTTCTGCACGCCGCTGAGCGAGGACGTGATCCGGTACTCGCCCGGCGGAATCCAGACCGTGCCGCCCTGCGCGGCCGCGATGGCGTCGCGGAACGCCTGGGTGGAGTCGCCGCCGCCGCTGGGGTCGGCGCCCTTGGAGACGACGGACACCGAACCGGCGGGCTGGGTGGCGGCCGCGGCCGCCTGCTCGAAGTCGGCCACGTCCACCGTGACTTGGGTGCCGGTGGACTCGAAGGCGACCTTGTCGCCCGCCTGGACGTTCTGGCCGAGCAGGAGGCGGGCGTTGTCGAAGAAGTGGTGGGTCTTCGCGCCGGCGATCCAACCGGTGTCGACATAGCTGTACTTGGAGGTCACCGGGAGCGTCTTGGCGATCCGGGTGCCGTTGACGTAGACAGCGAGCGAGCCGGACTGGCCGTCCGGGACGCTGTAGGCGACGTTCACGGCGTTGGCCGCGCGCGGCACGGTGAACTCCACGCGCTGCCCGGAGTTGAGGCGTACGGCCTGCCGTCCGGACGCCTCGGAGGCGAGGCTGCCCTGGGTGTAGTCGGGGCCGGCCTTGGTGCCGGTGGTGGTGGCGGACTCGGCCTCGACGGAGGTGAACGGGAGGGTGGCGCCCGAGGCGGCCTGGGCGGCCGGTGCGAGGGCGACCGTCATGCCCGCGGCGAGAGCGACGACGGCCCCTACGGCGGGCAGGCGCCTCAAGTGTCTGGCGGTGCTGGTGCGCATGTGCTGATCCCTTCAGGGTGGGGGTGCCGGGGATAGCAGGTGGTGCGGGGGTGGGGCGGCTCAGGCGCGCAGCCAGACCGCCGTGTCCTGCGGCAGCCGGCCCGACTCGTCCAGGGGGCCGCTGCCGAGCAGGAGTGCGGAGTGCGCGGGCAGTTCGGCGGCCGTGGCGGCGAGGTTCACCACGCACAGGGCGCCGTCCGCGCGGGCGAAGGCGAGGACGCCCTCGGGGGCGGGGAGCCAGGTCAGCGGGCCATCGCCGAAGGCGGGACGGGCGGCGAGGGCCTCGCGGTACAGAGTGAGCATGGAGTGCGGGTCGTGTTCCTGCAGGTCGGCCGCGTACGCCGCCCAGCCGGCCGGCTGCGGCAGCCAGGGCTCCTCGCGCGAGCCGAAGCCCGCGTGCGGGGCGTCGGCGGTCCAGGGCAGCGGGACCCGGCAGCCGTCGCGGCCGGGGTCGGTACCGCCCGAGCGGTGGTGCATCGGGTCCTCGATCCGGTCCACCGGGATGTCCGCCTCCGGCAGGCCCAGCTCCTCCCCCTGGTACAGGTAGACCGACCCGGGCAGGGCGAGGGAGAGCAGGGCGGCGGCGCGGGCGCGGCGGGTGCCGAGGGCGAGGTCGGTGGGGGTGCCGAACGCCTTGGCGGCGAAGTCGAAGCCGGTGTCGGCGCGGCCGTAGCGGGTGACGGTGCGGGTGATGTCGTGGTTGCACAGCACCCAGGTGGCGGGGGCGCCGACCGGGGCGTGCTCGGCGAGGGTGGAGTCGATGGCCGCGCGCAGCCGTCCGGCGTCCCAGGGACAGGACAGGAAGGCGAAGTTGAAGGCGGTGTGCAGTTCGTCGGGGCGGAGGTAGCGGGCGAAGCGTTCGGCGTCGGGGAGCCAGACCTCGCCGACGAACACGCCGTCGTACTCGTCGGCGACCGCGCGCCAGGCGCGGTAGATGTCGTGGAGTTCGTCGCGGTCGACGAAGGGGTGCGGGTCGGGGGCCCCGGCGAGGTCGGGCAGGTCGGGGTCCTTGACGAGCAGGGCGGCGGAGTCGATGCGGACGCCGGCGACACCGCGCTCGAACCAAAAACGCAGGATGTCCTCGTGCTCGCGGCGCACGGCCGGGTGGGCCCAGTTGAGGTCGGGCTGCTCGGGGGTGAACAGGTGCAGGTACCAGTCGCCGTCGGGCAGCCGGGTCCACACCGGTTCGGTGGAGCCGACGAACTGCGACGGCCAGTCGTTGGGCGGGAGTTCGCCGTGCGCACCACGTCCGGGACGGAAGTGGAACAGTTCGCGCTCGGGGCTGCCGGGCCCCGCGGCGAGCGCGGCCCGGAACCAGGGATGCTGGTCGGAGACGTGGTTGGGCACGATGTCGACGATGGTGCGGATGCCCAGCTCACGGGCCTCGGCGATGAGCTTCTCGGCCTCGGCGAGGGTGCCGAAGGCGGGGTCGACGGTGCGGTAGTCGGCGACGTCGTAGCCGCCGTCCTTCATCGGGGACAGGTACCAGGGGTTGAACCACAGGGCGTCCACGCCGAGTTCGGCGAGGTACGGCAGTCGGGCGCGGACCCCGGCGAGGTCTCCGGTGCCGTCGCCGTCGCCGTCCGCGAAGCTGCGCACGTACACCTGGTAGATGACGGCCGAGCGCCACCAGTCGGCCTGCCTGCGGGCATGGGTGGGCTGTGCCACGGTGCGTGCCTTTCTGTCGGGGGGCCGGGTCAGCCCTTGGTGCTGCCCGCGCTGATCCCGGCGATGATGTGCCGCTGGAAGACGAGGAAGAGCGCCACCATGGGGATGCTGGCGATCACCATCGCCGCAACGAGCACGGTCAGCTGGATGTTCTGCGACAGCTGGACCAGGGCCACGCTGATCGGCTGCTTGTCGGTGTCGGAGAAGACCATCAGCGGCCAGAGGAAGTCCTGCCAGACGGCGACCAGCGCGAAGATGGACACCACTCCGAGCACCGGCCGGGACATGGGCAGCACGACCGACCACAGGGTGCGCAGCTTCCCCGCGCCGTCGATCTCCGCGGCCTCCAGCACATCGCGGGGCAACTGGTCGAAGAACCGCTTGAGCAGGTACAGGTTGAAGGCGTTGGCGACGGCCGGCAGCCAGATGCCGAGCGGGTCGTTGAGCAGGCTGGTGTGGATCAGCGGGAGGTCGGCCGCGGTCAGGTACTTCGGCACGACCAGGGCCTGCGCGGGAACCATCAGGGTGGCGAGGATGCCGCCGAGGACCACGTTACCGAAGGCGGGCTTCAGCTTGGACAGGGCATACGCGGCGGCCGTGCAGAACACCAGCTGGAAGGCCCAGGCACCGGCCGCCTGCACCACCGTGTTCCACAGGTGCTGCGGGAGCTGCATCAGGTCCCACGCGTCGGTGTAGCCGCTGAGACGCCAGTGCTCGGGGACGAGGGTGGGCGGGGTACGGGCGATCTCGTCCGGGGACTTCATCGCGCCGGACGCCATCCAGTACACGGGGAACAGGAAGGCGAGCGCGAAGAGGACGACGACGGCCCAGAACACCGTCCAGTACAGGACCTTTCCGCGCGGACGGGCCAGGGTGGCCGGGGAGATGAGGGTACGGGTGCTCATGTGCCCACCTCGGTAAGGGTGTTCATGCGTCCCCCTCGGTGCGGGTGAGGCGGAGGTAGACGGCGGAGAAGGCTCCGAGCAGCGCGAGCAGCATGACGCTGAGGGCGCAGGCCCCGCCGAAGTCGTTGTAGAGGAAGGCGTACTTGTAGATGAGGTAGAGCACGGTGACGGTCGCGCTCTCCGGGCCGCCGCCAGTGATCACGAAGGGCTCGGTGAACACCTGCATGGTGGCGATGATCTGAAGGAGCATCAGCATGAGGATCACGAACCGGGTCTGCGGGATCGTGACGTGCCGGATGCGCTGGAGGAGGTTGGCCCCGTCGAGTTCGGCGGCCTCGTACAGCTCGCCGGGGATGGACTGGAGGGCGGCGAGGTAGATGAGGACGGTGCCGCCCAGGTTGGCCCAGGTGGCCACGATCACCAGGGAGATCAGCGCGGTGTCGGTGCCGTTGGACCAGTTCGAGGTGGACAGGTGCAGGGCGCGCAGCGTCTCGTTGGCGAGGCCGGCGCCGGGGTCGTAGAACCACTTCCACAGCAAGGCGCTGACCACGGGCGGGATCATCACCGGCAGATAGACCACGACCCGGAAGAACGCCTTGGCGTGCCGGAGTTCGTTGAGGACGAGGGCGAGGACGAAGGGGACGGCGAAGCCCAGGAGAAGGGCGAGCGCGGTGAAGGTGAGGGTGTTGCGCCAGGCGGCGCCGAACTCCGGATCGTGCAGGACCCGGCGGAAGTTGGCGGTGCCGACCCACTCGGGCGCGGAGCCGGGGGTGTAGCGCTGGAAGGCGATGACGACGGCGCGGATCGCCGGGTACCAGGAGAACAGGGCGAAGCAGGCCAGGCCGCCGAGGAGGAAGCCGTAGGCGCGGACCTGGTCGGCGGCGACCCGGCGTCCCCGGCCGCCGCCCTCGGGGGGCGCGGGCGGGGCCAGAGCGGCGGCCGCGGGGAGCCGCTCGGCCGTCTTCGTCATGGCGGTCAGCCCCGCGCCAGGATGCCGTCGATCTTGCCGGACGCGTCCTTGAGGAGCTGGTCGATGTCCGCGTCCTTCTTGGTGAGGACGGCGGAGACGACGCCGTCGAGCACCGAGTAGATCTGCTGGGCGTGCGGCGGCTCGATCTTCATGTCCAGGCTCTGGTTGCCGTCCAGGAAGGTCTGGTAATTCTCCACCGGGACATTGGCGTTGGCCTTCTTGACCTGCTGGTCCTTGGCGTCGGCGGCGCCGGTGAACAGGCGGGGCTCGGGCAGGCCGACGGGTGCGTCGTTCTTCTTGGCGCGGGCGTAGTCGCCGAGGAAGCCGTCTCCGGGGGTGAGGAACATGTGGTCGAGCCACTTGAGGCCGGCGCGGATCTGGGCGGGGCTGGCCTTCTTGTTGAACATGTAGCCGTCGCCGCCGATGAGGGTTCCCTTGCCGCCGGGCATGGGGGCGAGGGCGAGGTCCTTGTAGTCGCCGCCCTTCTCCTTGACGAGGATCGGGATGTTGTCCGGCGCGGAGAGGTACATGCCGAGCTTGCCCGAACCCATCAGCTGCTGGGCGTCGTTGATGACGAGGAGCTGCTTGCTGCCCATGGAGTCGTCCGCCCAGCGCATGTCGTGCAGGTTCTGGAGGACCGCCTTGCCCTCGGGGGTGTCGACGGTGGCCTTCTTGCCGTCGGCGCTGACGACGTCGCCGCCCTGGGAGTACAGCTCGGCGGTGAAGTGCCAGCCGCCCTGGTTCTGCGCGCTGTAGTCGGCGTAGCCGACGGTGCCGTTGCCGAGTCCGGCGATCTTCTTGGCTGCGGCCCGGACCTCCTCCCAGGTGGCCGGGGGCTTGTCGGGGTCGAGGCCGGCCTTCTGGAAGAGCGCGCGGTTGTAGATCAGCCCCATGGAGTAGCCGGTGCGCGGGATGCCGTAGACCTTGCCGTCGACGGTGTAGATGTCCCGTAGCTGCTTCTGGATGCTGTCGTAGCTCTTCAGGTCCTTGAGGTACGGGGTCAGGTCCGCGGCCTGCTTGATGTCCACGACGTGCCGGGCGTCGGTGAAGTACGTGTAGAACACGTCCTCCATCTGGCCGCCGGCGAGCTTGGCGTCGAAGGTCTTGGGGTCCTGGCAGGGGAAGGCGTCGTGGGCGACGACGTCGATGTCGGGGTGGGCCTTCTCGAAGGAGGCGATGTCCTCGTCGAAGAACCGGCGGTCGACCTTGGCGCTCTTGGGCGGCTCGCAGTTGACGGTGATGCGGGTCTTGCCGCCCGCCGAGCTGTCGTCGTCCGAGCCGCAGGCTGCTGCGGTGAGGGCGAGCGAGGAACAGACGCCGATCGCGGCGACGGTACGGCGGAACCCGGTGCTTCTCATCGGTGGACCCCTCAAGGCAGGAGCGGTGGGCGCCGCACACTCAAGCACCGACGACACCGGGTCGCAAGATGTCGCGCGTAATCTGTAATTATTCGACAGCCCTGCGGCTGCGGGCGGTCTCAGTCGCGCGGGGCTTGCGCGGTGGAGCCCCGGACCACCAGTTCGGGTTCGAACAGCAGCTCCTCGGCGGGGACCGCGGTGCCGCCGATCTGCGCGTTCAGCAGTTCCACGGCGGCGCGGCCCATGGCCTCGATGGGCTGGCGCACGGTGGTCAGCGGGGGCTCGGTGCAGTTCATGAACGCCGAGTCGTCGTAGCCGACGACGGAGATCCGGCCCGGTACGTCAAGTCCCTTGCGCCGGGCGGCCCGCACAGCACCGAGGGCGAGCGGGTCACTGGCACAGATGATGCCGGTGACGCCCCGGTCGATCAGCCGGGAGGCGGCGGCGTGCCCGCCCTCGATGGAGAAGATGGCGCGGGCCACATGGGCGTCCGGCAGGCCGGGGGCCAGTGCGCGGGCGGCGGCGAGCTTGCGGGCGGAGGGGACGTGGTCCCCGGGGCCGAGGACCAGGCCGATGCGCTCATGGCCGAGGGAGGCGAGGTGGCGCCACGCCTGCTCGACGGCGACCGTGTCGTCACAGGAGACGGCGGGGAAGCCGAGGTGGTCTATGGCCGCGTTGACCAGCACGACCGGGATGCTGCGGTCGGCGAGCCTGCGGTAGTGGTCGTGCGGGGCGTCGGCCTGCGCGTACAGCCCGCCGGCGAAGACGACGCCGGAGACCTGCTGCTGGAGGAGGAGTTCGACGTAGTCGGCCTCCGAGACGCCGCCCTTGGTCTGGGTGCACAGCACCGGGGTCAGCCCGAGCTGGGCGAGCGCGCCGCCGATGACCTCGGCGAACGCCGGGAAGATCGGGTTCTGCAGCTCGGGCAGGACGAGGCCGACGAGGCGGGCGCGTTCGCCGCGCAGCTGGGTGGGCCGCTCGTAGCCGAGGACGTCCAGGGCGGTGAGGACCGACTGCCTGGTGGCTTGGGAGACCCCGGGCTTGCCGTTGAGCACCCGGCTGACCGTGGCCTCGCTGACCCCGACCTTCTTCGCCACTTCCGCAAGTCGTCGCGTCATGCGCGCAAGGGTAGCGCAAGTTACGCAAGCAGCTTGCGTAACGGTGGGCGTCGTCCTGGGTGCGGAGGACCCGGCGCCGTCGATGACCTGAACACCGACGGGGCCGGGTCAGATCTGGGAGGTGGGGACGATCATCAGGTGGGCGCGCCGGCCGGAGGCGGACGGCTGCCGGGGGATCATCGTCAGGCGCTGGTGACCCAGGTCGCGCAGGAACGGCGGGGTCTCGTCCACCACACGGCACTCGGCGGTGCCCCGGCGCGGGTCCGGGTGGTGCAGGAGGCGTACGGCGCCGTCGAGGCGGGCAGCTCTCTCGCCGACCGCGTGTATCCAGTACGGCAGGCCCTGCCGGTAGGCGGCGTCCATGATCGGATCGTGCGCCACGTCCCGGCGTATCGCCTGGAGTTCGTGGTCGTGGCCGTACCCCTCCATCGCGGTCTTCAGCTGGGCCAGCATCGGCAGGCACCAGCCCGGCTCGTGCTCGCCGAGCACCCGGTCCGCGTCGGGGTGGAAGAGGACGAAGCGCAGGAAGTTGTCGCCGGGCATCGCGGTGGGGTGGTGCCGCACCTCCCCGAAGAGGGTGGCGAAGGCGTCGTTGGCCAGAATGACGTTCCAGCGGTGGTCCACGACGAGCGAGGGGAACGGGGCAGCCTCCACCACGGCGGCGTAGTCGTCCAGATACGCCCGCGTCTCACCGCTCTCGGGGACGGACCGGGGTACCGGCCGCCGCCCTCCCGCCTGATGTGCCATCGGGTGGTCACCCCTCTTGCCTTGGCCGCCTGCACGCGGCGCTGCGATCCTGCTGCCCCGACGAGAGCCGTGTCAACTATCGTGGCATTTCATGCCTGTTGACGGCTGAAATTCGCCACAGTTGTGGCGAGACCTGGATGCGAGTTCGAACCACGGGCTACTCTCCGGGATGTTCATGGCGGCCGGGGGTGACAAGCGCGCCCGATCTCGCGCGGCCCTTGAGAGACGTAGGAGTTCTGTCGGTGACGGATGGCTACGAGAATCCGGGCGCCACGGCGACCGCTCAGCTGCCGGCCGTCGTCGCCCGCGTCACCGCGCTCGCCGACCGGCTCGGCGTACCGCACACCGAGGTCTTCGACACCGCCCGGCTCTCGGTCGGCAGCGGGGTCCCGGAGCCGGTGGTCAAGGCGCTGCTCTGCGGCCGCCCGGCCGGTGAACCGGATGTGCAGGCCCGCTTCCTGCAACGCCTGGACCTGCTGCGCCGCACCCGCCTGAAGCCCGGCGGCCGCAGATACACCCAGCAGGAGATCGCGGACGGCGCGGGCATGTCCCGGCAGCAGGCGGGCGCCCTGATCAACGGCGACCGGCGGCCCACGATGGAGCACTGCGACGCGCTCCAGCGCTTCTTCCATGTGCACGCCGGCTTCCTCACGGCGGAGGACCCCGAGGCGCTGGCCGGCGCTTTACAGCACATCGAGCAGGAGCTGCTCCAGAAGCTGGCGGACCGGGAGCGGGCCGCCTCCGGCGCGGCACAGGACCCGCTGGAACGGCTGCTCCAGGATCACGGGGTGCGCGGGATCGCCTGGCGGGCCGCCCAGCTCCCCACCGACCAGCACCGGGACAAGGTCGCGGAGTGGCTGGACATGCTCCTGGAGAGCGTCCGGCAGCCGGGGTCGTGAACGGGATGAGGGCGGTGGGCATCGGCAGGGGCATGCGGCGGCTGTGCGCCGAGCTGGTCGGACAGCTGGACCGGCGGCCCGCGCCGGTGCCGCCCGACGAGCTGTACCGGTCGCTGTGCTCGGCGATGAGCCGCAGACGCGGCCGCCCGGTGCACTTCCGTACAGCGGCCTTCCCCCCCGGTACGGCCAGCGGACTGTGGCTGGACATGACCGACCGCGATCTGGTCGTGGTGGAGGAACGCACCGCCCCCGACCACCAGTTGGTGATCCTGGGCCATGAGCTGTGGCACATGCAGGCCGACCACACCGCGCACCGGGTCGACGGCCTGGGGATGGGCGTGGCCACCCGGCTGCTCACGGACGACACCGACCGGGACGCCTTGCAGGCGACCGTGCACCGGGTCGCCGCGCGCACCCGGTTCGACCTGGACGAGGAGCGCGACGCGGAGACGTTCGGGCTGCTTCTGGCCAGCAAGTGCCGTACCCGCATGACGGGTTCGTCGCTGAGCGGTCCGGTACGCCGGGACGACGTGGCGGGGCGCATCGGTACGTCGCTGGGGTATCCGGGGCCGCAGGGCTGACGCGGGCGTGGGCCGCCCTGGCGACCCTGCGCGGGCCGGAGCGGCGGCGTTGTCAGTGGCGGACGGCAAGCTGGACCCCTGCGTGCCGCGAGGGGCGGCGCGTGGCGCCAGCGTGCGTGAACCGTGCCGCCGACCGGGGAGCCGACCGATGCCGACCGCCGTACTGACCGACCGTGAGCGCACCGCCGTCCAGGCGTATCTGCGGCTGCTGCACACCGTGCGCGCCACCCTGGACGGCCCGCCGGAAGCGGCCCCGGCCATGGTGCCGCCGACCGTGCTGGCGGAGGCCGAACATGCTCTGGCGGACGCGGGGTTGGCGGGCAACGAGGACGAGTTCTTCGAGCTGCTGCGCGCCTGGTGCCCATAGACCTCAGGGCGCCGGTACGGTCACCGCCGTGAGGACCAGTCCGTCGCCGGTGAGCCAGTAGCCGTCGAACCCGGTGAGACGGGTGCCGCCCACCAGGGGGCCGGGTACGAGGAGGCGGGCGTGGAAGGTGCCGCGGTCGCCGTGCGTCGGGACCAGCTCGATGTCCGCCTCGGAGAAGTCCAGCCACGCTCGGGCCAGCGGGTACCACGCCTTGTACACGGACTCCTTGGCGCTGAACAGCAGCCGGTCCCAGTGCACGCCGGGCCGGGTGGCGGCCAGCGCCCGGTGGCGGTCCCGTTCGGCGGGCAGGGACACGGAATCGAGGACGCCGTCCGGCAGCGCTTCGTGCACCTCGGCGTCGATGCCGAGGGAGGCCAGGTCACCCGAGCGGGCCAGCGCCGCGCCCCGGTAGCCGTCGCAGTGGGTCATGCTGCCGAGCAGGCCGTCCGGCCAGACCGGGGCGCCACGCTCGCCGGTCGGCACCGGCGCGGGCGGCCGGCCCAGCTTCTCCATCGCGCGCCGCGCGCAGACGCGTGCGGAGGTGAACTCACGGCGCCGCTTGGCGACCGCACGGGCCACCAGCGCCCGTTCCTCCGGGAAGAGCGCGGTGTCCGGGTCGTCGTCCGGGACGCCGTACGACTCCACGGCGACCACCGAGTCAGGCAGCAGCTCCTCGATCACCGGTACCCGACCTCCCACGACAGTGTGCGGCGCGGCACCACGACAGCACATCGGCCGGGGCGCGGGCAAGAGCGGCCGGTGCGCGCGGGGTGCCGCGGGGGTCGACGCGCCCGGCGAATCCGTAACACGCGCGTTGCACGAACCGCTCCGCGCAGGCCGTATGATCGGCCCCATCACTCACCGCCCAACACCCTTTTCCTGAGGGCGGTTTGGTGTCCCTTCCTTCCTTCTGTCCGGGCGCGGACCACTCAGTCCTGCCCGAAAACCCCCGAAAGGCGGCCCGCATGGTCTCTCGCGTACGCGTATGGCTCAACCGCACGTACGCGGAGAACGTGTTCTTCATGGATCAGCTGCGGAGAAACCCGAGCGACCGCGCCGTGGAGATCCACGCGACGCACGGCGACCCGGACTCCCCCGTGCTGGCCGCCGCCGACACCGCCGCGCTGGAGCCGGAGGGGCTGTCCCCGGCCGGGTACGTCGAGTACGCGCTCGACCAGTGCGCACGGCGTGGCATCGATGTCTTCGTGCCCCGGCTGCACCAGTCCGCGATCGTGGCGCACCGCGCCGACTTCGCGGCGGCTGGTACGGCCCTGCTGGCGCCGACGCCGGAAGCGGTGGCGGTGTTCGAGGACAAGGTGACCGCGTACGAGGCGGTCCGCTCGGTGGGTGTGCCGGTGCCGCCGTGGTTCCGGGTCCGCACGGCGGACGAACTCATCGCTGCGGTCGAGGAGTTGGAGGAGGCTGGGCACCGGGCGTGCTTCAAGCCCGCCACCGGTGCGGGCGGGGTCGGCTTCCGGATGATCACCCGTTCGCCGTTCTCGCTGGCGCATCTGAGCGGCTTCCCGGGCCCGTATGTGCAGCTGGACCTCGCCGTGGCCGCGCTGCGGGGGGCCGAGGAGCCGGTGAACCTGCTGGTGATGCCGAGGCTGGAGCAGCCGGAGGTGTCGGTGGACTGCCTGACCGGCCCGGACAACCGGACCCGGCTGATGGTGGGCCGCACCAAGAACGGCCGGCGCCGCGGCTTCACCCTGGACGAGCGCTGGCTCGCTCCGGCCCGGCTGATCGCGGAGGGGTTCGGGCTGCACTACCTGTCCAACATCCAGTTCCGCCTGCTGGGCGACCGGCCGGTGCTGCTCGACGTCAACACCCGCGCGGCGGGCGGCCTGCACCAGCTCTCCCTGTGCGGCGTCAACGCCCCTTGGGCAGCTGTGCAGTTGGCGCTGGGCGAGGACCCCGGCACGATCGAGCCGCCGTTCCTGGGCCAGGACTACGCGGTCGTCTCCGGGCCCCGCCCGCTGGGCCCGACGACCCTCCCGGACCAGGACCCCGAGGAGGCGGAGATGCGCCTGCCCGCGCCCGCCGCCCCGATCACCGCACCGGCCCCCGCCGGAGCCGCACTGCCGCTGTAGCGACCGCACCCCGGCGCTTCACCATCCCGGTATGGACCAATCCCGCACTGTCCCTTGACAGTTGGATTGGTCCATACCACTTTGGAGGGCGCACTCTCTCCGTGCTCGTTCCGCACTTCCCGCACCCCGGTGCACTCCCGAACACCCCCATACCATCAGGGAGATCGCGTGCGACACATTCTCGGGCGTCCCAGACGCCGGCTTCTCGCCCTGCTCGGCTCCGCCGCTCTCGCACTCGGCGGGGCCGTCGCCCTGCCGGGCACCGCCCAGGCGGCCAACGTGCTCACCAACCCCGGCTTCGAGTCGGGCGGCCTGTCCCCCTGGACCTGCTCCGGCAACCTCGGCTCGGTCGTCTCCTCCCCCGTACACGGCGGCTCCAAGGCGCTTCAGGGCGCGGTGAGTTCGAGCGACAACGCGCAGTGCGCGCAGACCGTCGCCGTCAAGCCGAACACCGCGTACACCCTCAGCGGCTGGGTCCGCGGCTCGTACGTCTACCTCGGGGTGGACGGCGGCGCCTCCACCTGGACCTCCTCCCCCTCCGCGTACAGCCAGCTCAGTGTCTCCTTCACCACCGGCGCCTCGCAGACCAGCGCAACGGTGTATGTGCACGGCTGGTACGCGCAGGGCTCCTACCAGGCCGACGACATCAGCCTGGACGGGCCGGGCGGCGGGGGCGGCGGCGACACCCAGGCGCCGAGCACTCCGGGCGGCCTCACCTCGACCGGCAAGACCTCCTCCAGCGTCTCGCTGAAGTGGAACGCGGCGACCGACAACGTGGGCGTCACCGCGTACGACATCTACAGCGGCTCCAACCAGGTGCTCAGCGTGTCCGGCACCACGGCCACGGTGAGCGGGCTCTCCGCGAGCACGGCGTACACCTTCACCGTGAAGGCGCGGGACGCGGCCGGGAACACCTCCGGCGCGTCCAATGCCGTGAGCGTGACGACCAGCGCGGGCTCGGGCGGCGGCACCGGCTTCAAGCAGGCCGCGCCGTATCTGTACGAGGGCTGGGGCGAGCCGCCGAACCCGGCGACGGTGATGAACGCGACCGGGGTGAAGTGGTTCACCATGGCGTTCGTGCTGGATGCCGGCGGCTGCAACCCGTCCTGGGACGGCAGCCGGCCGCTGACCGGCGGGGTGGACCAGACCGCGATCAACCAGATCCGCTCGGCGGGCGGTGACATCGTGCCGTCGTTCGGCGGCTGGCAGGGCAGCAAGCTCGGCGCGAACTGCTCCTCGGCGGGCGCGCTGGCGGGCGCCATCCAGAAGGTGATCGACGCCTACTCGCTGAAATCGATCGACATGGACATCGAGAACACGGACGAGTTCGAGAACGAGGCCGTGCAGGCGAAGATCCTCACCGCGCTGAAGACGGTCAAGGCCAACAACCCCGGCCTGAAGACCATCGTCACCTTCGGCACCACGACCACCGGCCCGACGTACTACGGCAACCGGCTGATCGAGCAGGCCAAGTCGATCGGCGCCGACATCGACGTGTTCACGATCATGCCGTTCGACTTCGGCGGCGGCTCGGACATGTACGGCAACACGGTGAACGCGGCCGAGGGGCTGAAGAACAAGCTGAAGTCGACCTTCGGCTGGGACGACGCCACCGCGTACGCGCACATCGGGATCTCCGGCATGAACGGCCTCTCCGACCAGCAGGAGAACACCACGCCTGAGATCTGGACAAGGATCCGCGACTGGAGCAACTCGCACCACATCGCCCGGCTCGCCTACTGGGCGGTCAACCGGGACCGGCCCTGCCCGGGTGGCGGCGTGGTGAGCAACTGCTCCGGCATCAGCCAGAGCAACTGGCAGTTCACCTCGATCACGGCCGGCTTCACCGGCTGAGCCCCGTTCGACACGCGTGGGGGGCCGCTCGGCGGAGCGGCCCCCCACCCGCGTTCACTTGAGATACGCCAGCTCCGGGTGGGCAGCGGTGTAACCGTCGACCAGCCTGTGGGCCACGTTGACCGAGTCGACGAGCGGATGCAGCGCGAACGCCTTCACAGCGGTGGCCCGCGACCCCGACTCCGCGGCGGCCAGCACCTCCCGCTCGACCGCCTTCACCGAGCAGACCAGGCCGGTGGCATGGCCGGGCAGCGGGTCGGTGGCCAGTGGGTGCGCTCCGTCGGCGCCGACCAGACAGGGCACCTCGATCACCGCGTCGGCGTCGAGCGCGGTAAGTGTGGAGCGGTTGCGGACATTGAGGATGAGGGTGGTGCGCTCGTCGCGGGCGATGGCCCGCATCAGCGCGAGCGCCACCTGCTCGTAGCCGCCCGACAGGTCCTCCTCCTCGCGCTCCCCGGCCCCGGCGCTCTCCCGGTTCTCCGCCATGTACGTCGCCTCGCGCTCGGCGCGGGTGTCCTCCCAGGCGCGCAGCGCGGAGCCGCCGGGGCGCAGCGCATCCTCGTAGAAACGGGACTGCTGGTCGCGGAGGAATGCGCCTCGGGTCCGCTCGGCCTCCTGGTAGGCGCGTACGGTCTCGCGGTTGAAGTAGTAGTAGTGCAGGTACTCGTTGGGGATCGCGCCGAGGGAGCGCAGCCACTCGGGGCCGAACAGCCGGCCCTCCTCGAAGGAGCCGAGCCGGTCGGTGTCGGCCAGCAGGCGCGGCAGTTCGTCGCGTCCGGCGACGCGCAGGCCGCGTACCCAGCCGAGGTGGTTGAGGCCGACGTAGTCGACGAACGCCTCGCGCGGGTCGGCGCCCAGGGCGCGGGCGACGCGGCGGCCGAGGCCGACCGGGGAGTCGCAGATGCCGATGACCCGGTCGCCGAGGTACCGGGACATGGCCTCGGTGACCAGGCCGGCCGGGTTGGTGAAGTTGATGACCCAGGCGTCGGGGGCGAGCCGGGCCACCCGCCGGGCGATGTCGACGGCGACGGGCACGGTCCGCAGCCCGTAGGCGATACCCCCGGCGCCCACCGTCTCCTGCCCGAGCACCCCCTCGGCCAGCGCCACCCGCTCGTCCTCCGCCCGCCCGCGCAGCCCGCCGACCCGGATCGCGGAGAACACGAAGTCGGCCCCGCGCAGCGCCTCGTCCAGGTCGCCGGTGGCCCGTACGACGGGCGCGTCCGGCACCCCCGCCGCCTGCTCGGCCAGCACCCGGGTCACCGCGTCCAGCCGGGCGGTGTCCACGTCGTACAGGACGACCTCGCTCACCCGTCCCTCGCCGCGGTCGGCCAGCAGTGCGCCGTACACGAGCGGCACGCGGAATCCGCCGCCGCCCAGAATCGTCAGCCTCACGTCTCATCCTTTCCGGCGCACCTGGTCCGATCATGGCACGACGGTCCGGAGAGGAGACGGGACGGCGTGTCCTGCCGAACACGCGACTTGCGCCCGCAAAGGTGCCTTCACTGGGTGAACTCCCGTGCGGGGCAAGGACTTTCCTTGCTTCAACCCTTGACGCCCGCAGGAGCGGAGAGCACATTGACCGCACCCTGAGAGCGCTCTCAGGGATACCCCCGCACTTCATCCCGTACCCCGGAAGGCACCCCCATGAGTGAAACCTCCGGTACCTCCCCGGCCGGCGGCAGACAGCGGCGTTCCGTCCGGCGGGCGTTGATCGCCGCCCTCGGCACGCTGGGTCTGGCGGCCGCGACCGCCCTGGCGGCCATCGCCCCCGCCGACGCCTCCGCGCCCACGCCTCCGTCCGGCTGGACGCAGGTGTTCCTGGACGACTTCAACGGCTCGGCGGGCTCCGGTGTGAGCACCTCCAACTGGCAGTACGCCACCGGTACTTCGTATCCGGGCGGTGCCGCCAACTGGGGCACCGGCGAGATCGAGACGATGACCAACAGCACCAGCAATGTCGCGCTCGACGGCAACGGCAATCTGCTGATCACCCCGCGCCGCGACTCCTCGGGCCGCTGGACCTCGGGCCGTATCGAGACCAACCGCACCGACTTCCAGCCCCCGGCGGGCGGCAAGCTGCGGGTGCAGGCCCGGGTGCAGATGCCCAATGTCACGGGCGCGGCCGCCAAGGGCTACTGGCCGGCCTTCTGGATGCTGGGCTCGCCGTTCCGGGGCAACTACTGGAACTGGCCCGGCGTCGGTGAGCTGGACATCATGGAGAACGTGCAGGGCCTGAACACCGTGTGGTCCACCATGCACTGCGGCACCAACCCCGGCGGCCCCTGCAACGAGACCACCGGCATCGGCAACTCCACCGCGTGTCCCGGCAGTACGTGCCAGTCCGGGTTCCACACGTACGCGATGGAGTGGGACCGCTCGACCAGCCCGGAGCAGATCCGCTTCTACGTCGACAACGTCAACTTCCACACCGTGCGGGCCAATCAGGTGGACGCGGCGACCTGGACCAACGCCACCAACCACGGCTACTTCATCATCCTCAACGTGGCGATGGGCGGCGGCTTCCCGGACGCGTTCGGCGGCGGCCCCGACGGCGGCACCGTGCCGGGCCACCCGATGACCGTGGACTACGTCCAGGTGCTCCAGTCCGGCGGCGGTGGCGGCACCACTCCCCCGCCCACCGGCAACCGCGACGCCTACGGCACCATCCAGGCCGAGTCCTACGACGGCCAGTCCGGCGTGAACACCGAGACGACCACCGACTCCGGCGGCGGCCAGAACCTCAGCCACCTGGCCAACGGTGACTGGGCGCAGTACAAGGGCGTCAACTTCGGCTCCTCGCCCGCCACCCAGTTCAAGGCCCGGGTGGCGAGCGGGGCGCCGTCCGGGGTGGGCGGGCTGGTGGAGGTACGGCTCGACAGCCGCTCCAACGCCCCGATCGGCAGCTTCGCCCTCTCCGGCACCGGCGGCTGGCAGACCTGGCAGACCATCCCGGCCAACATCAGCGGGGTCACCGGCACCCATGACGTCTATCTGACCTTCAGCAGCGGTCAGCCGGCCGACTTCGTGAACGTGAACTGGTTCAGCTTCGCCCGCTGACGGAGGTGGCGGCGCCGGACCTGTCGAGTCCGGCGCCGCCCGCCATCAGTAGTTCCAGCGGTTCCGGCTGCCGTCGCTCCGGCAGTAGATGAGCCGCCCGTTCCCCGCGTGGGTGGAGCTGCCGACATCGGCGTTGCGGCAGAACTGGCCCGCGTTGTAGCAGTTCCCGGCGTTCGACACGATCTCGCAGGTGGTGCCCGCGCTGCCACCACCGCCGCCGGAGGAGCTGGACGAACTGGAGGACCCACCGGACGAGCCGGAAGAGCCGGACGAGCTGGACGAGCTGGACGAGCTGGACGACCCACCGCTACCAGCCGCGACCGGCGGCGTGTAGTTCGGGTCATTGGTCTTGTCCTTGTACGTCCCCGTCGCCGACGGGCACCCGCTCTTGGTCAGCCACAGCGTGACATCACGGTCCCCCACGACCTTCGTCCCGGCGACGGGCGACTGGAAGCACACCTTCCAGTCGTCGTGCTCCCCGGCGACGCGCTCGTCCTTGTAGGACGCCTTGACGGAGATCTCGCCCTTCGTCACTCCGCCCACGGCAGTGGCAGCGGCGGAGTAGGTGCGGCCGACCACACCGGGCATCGCCGGCCAGGGAATGGGACGGCCGTCCACCTTGGGGCACGGAGCCCCGGACGCCACCGCGCCGAAGTCGACGCTGTCCCGCCCGTACTTCTCGAAGCAGACCTTCCAGTCGTCCGCCGGAGACGCGTCCTTCTCGCTCGCGTCGTGCGCGGCGACGCGATAGCCGTGCTCCTCCGCGGCCCCGGTCGCGTCGGCGACCGTGCTGTCCACCTGACTCTCCAGCAGGGCCGGCGTGGCCGTGACGGTCGCGGTGACCGTCACCGTGGGCCGCGGCTTGGCGGCCACCGGCTTCTCGTCGCCCCCGCTGCCGCACCCGGTGACGAGGGCGCATATCAGCACCCCGGCCCCGACTCCCTTGAGCCACGCCTTGCGCGCGACCCGAACCGGCGCCTGCGGTCGTCCCGGACGATTCATGTGTCCCCCCTGAGCTGCTCTCACACTGTGCGTGTGCGAGACCTGTGAAGAAACCGAGAGGTTGTCTTCACAACCGAAGCGAGACCGGAACGTGACAAGGGCGCGACGGCCAGGCGTCAGCGCAGCTCCGCCCGGAACCCCACCGGCGTCACCCCGGTGTGCAGATGGAAGAACTTGGAGAAGTTGGCCGCGTCCGGGAAGCCGATCGCCGCGCCGACCCGGCCGATGGGCATGTCCGTGTGGGCGAGGAGGCGTTTGGCCTCCAGGATGACGCGTTTGTCGATGAAGCCCTTGGGGGTCTGGCCGGTGGCGGCGCGGACCGCGCGGACGAGGGTGCGGCGGGAGTAACCGAGGGCGTCGGCGTAGGCGTTGACGCTGTGGTTGGTGGGGAAGCCGCGCTCCACCGCGTCCCGGAACAGGGTGAAGGTGGTGTCGGCCTGGCTCCGGTTCGCCTCGGCCGAGCTGGCCGCGAGGTGGGCGAGGCGGAGCAGGAACGCGGTGAGGCTGTGCCGCAGGACGGCCGTGTGCAGGCTGAGCGGCAGCGTCGAGGTGTCCTCGTACTCGCGGCCGAGCTGGGCGAGGGAGTTCTCCAGCGCGGCGAGCTGCGCCGGGCCGGGACGCAGCAGCGGCGGCAGGTCGTAGCGGTACAGGCCGGTCGCCTCGACGGTGGCGCGGGGCAGGAAGCCGGGCTGCATGGTGAGGACGGTGCCCCGGTACTGACTGGTGCGGGAGAAACGGTGGACCTGGCCCGGGCGAATCCAGAGCAGGTCACCGGCGCCGACCTCGTACTCGGCGAAGTCGATCATGTGCCGGACCGGGCCCTCGGTGAACAGCATCACCACATGGAAGTCGATGCGATGGACCCGGTCCAGCGGGGCATCCGCATGCCAGGTGCGGTCTTCGCCCATGGCGCCGACCTGCATACCGACACCGCCGACGGCCAGCTCGGCCGGGAAGGGGAAGGTCCTGATCCCGTCGCCGTCCGTGACGCGGCCCACACCTTGAGGCGATCTGTCCGCCATGTTCGATTTGCCGTTCCTATCAAGCGATCGGTGTCCCAGATTCACCACAGGCTGACACACCCCGACCTTTCCGCGAAAAAGTCAGACTTTTAAGTTTGAACGCGTTTGGTCAGCATCCCTGCTTCTAACGAGGACTTCTTGAAGATGAGCACGCAGACCCCCGAGAGCTTCGAGTGGACCGATCTCGACCGCCGCGCCGTCGACACGGCCCGCATTCTCGCGGCCGACGCCGTGCAGAAGGTCGGCAACGGCCACCCCGGCACCGCGATGAGCCTCGCGCCTGCCGCGTACACGATCTTTCAGAAGGTGATGAAGCACGACCCGGCCGACCCGGAGTGGACCGGCCGTGACCGCTTCGTACTGTCCCCCGGTCACACCTCGCTGACCCTCTACACCCAGCTCTTCCTCGCCGGGTACGAGCTGGAGCTGGATGACCTCAAGGCGTTCCGCACCCAGGGCTCGAAGACGCCTGGACACCCCGAGTACGGGCACACGGCCGGTGTGGAGACCACCACCGGACCGCTCGGCCAGGGCGCCGCCAACGCGGTGGGCATGGCGATGGCCGCCCGCTACGAGCGCGGCCTCTTCGACCCCGAGGCCCCCGAGGGCACCTCCCCCTTCGACCACACCATCTGGGCGATCGTCTCCGACGGCGACCTGGAGGAGGGCGTCTCCGCCGAGGCGTCCTCGCTCGCCGGCCACCAGAAGCTCGGCAACCTCGTCTTCCTCTACGACGACAACCACATCTCCATCGAGGGCGACACCGAGACCGCCTTCTCCGAGGACGTGCTGAAGCGGTACGAGGCGTACGGCTGGCACACCCAGCGCATCGAGCCCACCGCCGAGGGCGACGTGGACGTCCCCGCGCTGCACGCCGCGCTGGCGGCCGCCAAGGCCGAGACCGGGCGCCCCTCCATCATCGCCATGCGCACGATCATCGCCTGGCCCGCGCCGACCGCGCAGAACACCGAGGCGTCCCACGGCTCCGCCCTCGGCGACGAGGAGATCGCGGCCACCAAGCGCGTCCTCGGCTTCGACCCGGAGCAGACCTTCGAGGTCTCCGACGAGGTCCTGCGCCACGCCCGCCGCGCCCTGGACCGGGGTGCCGAGGCGCACGCCGCCTGGGACAAGAAGATCGCCGAGTGGCGCACCGCCCAGCCCGAGCGCGCCGAGCTCTTCGACCGCGTCTCCAAGGGCGAGCTGCCCGAGGGCTGGCAGGACGCGCTCCCGGTGTTCGAGGAGGGCAAGTCGGTCGCCACCCGCGCCGCCTCCGGCAAGATCCTCCAGGCGCTCGGCCCGGTGCTGCCGGAGCTGTGGGGCGGCTCGGCCGACCTCGCCGGCTCCAACAACACCACGATCGACAAGACCAGCTCCTTCCTCCCGAAGGGCAACCCGCTGCCCGAGGCGAACCCGTACGGCCGTACCGTCCACTTCGGTATCCGTGAGTTCTCCATGGCCGCGGAGATGAACGGCATCGCGCTGCACGGCAACACCCGCATCTACGGCGGCACCTTCCTGGTGTTCTCCGACTACATGCGCAACGCCGTCCGTATGGCGGCCCTGATGCAGCTGCCGGTCACCTATGTGTGGACCCACGACTCCATCGGTCTGGGCGAGGACGGCCCGACCCACCAGCCGGTCGAGCACCTGGCCTCGCTGCGCGCGATCCCGGGCCTGAACGTGGTCCGCCCGGCGGACGCCAACGAGACCGCGATCGCCTGGGCCGAGATCCTGAAGAGGCACGCCACCGACCCGGCCCCGCACGGACTCGCGCTCACCCGTCAGGGCGTGCCGACGTACGCTCCGAACGAGGACGCGGCCAAGGGCGGCTACGTCCTCGTCGACTCCTCGACCGAGGTCCCGGAGGTGATCATCATGGCGACCGGCTCGGAGGTCCAGCTCGCCGTGGCCGCCCGTGACGCCCTGGAGGCCGAGGGCACCGGTACGCGCGTGGTGTCCATGCCGTGCGTCGAGTGGTTCGACCAGCAGCCCGCCGCCTACCGCGAGAGCGTCCTGCCGGCCGCCGTGAAGGCGCGCGTCGCCGTCGAGGCCGGCATCGGCCTGACCTGGTACCGCTATGTGGGTGACGCCGGCCGCATCGTCTCCCTGGAGCACTTCGGCGCCTCCGCCGACGCGAACGCCCTGTTCGCCGAGTACGGCTTCACCCCCGAGAACGTCGCCGCCGCCGCCCGCGCCTCGCTGGCCGCCGCGCGCGCCTGATCCCACGCGACAAAGAATTACGCGACGAAGAAAGATGAGCACTGTGACCGAAGCAATCAGCACCCCCGGAGCCCTCAAGCGTCTCGCCGACGAGGGCGTGTCGGTGTGGCTGGACGACCTGTCGCGCAAGCGGATCACCTCGGGCAGCCTGGCCGCCCTCGTGACGGACGGCGGCGTCGTCGGCGTCACCACCAACCCCTCGATCTTCCAGGCCGCCATAGGCTCCGGCGAGGGTTACGAGGAGCAGCTCACCGACCTCGCGGTGCGCGGTGTCACGGTCGACGAGGCCGTGCGGATGATGACGACCGCCGATGTGCGCGACGCCGCCGACGTGCTGCGCGAGGTGTACGACGCCACGAACGGCCGCGACGGCCGGGTCTCCATCGAGGTCGACCCCCGTCTGGCCCACGACACGGTCGCCACGGTCGCCGAGGCCAAGCAGCTGTTCTGGCTGGTCGACCGCCCCAACGTGATGATCAAGATCCCGGCCACCGAGGCTGGCCTCCCGGCGATCACCGAGGTCATCGGCCTGGGCATCAGCGTCAACGTGACCCTGATCTTCTCCCTGGAGCGCTACCGCGCCGTCATGGACGCCTACCTGGCGGGCCTGGAGAAGGCCAAGGAGCGCGGCCTGGACCTGTCGCAGATCCACTCGGTGGCGTCCTTCTTCGTGTCCCGCGTGGACTCCGAGATCGACAAGCGCCTGACCGCCCTCGGCACCGACGAGGCTCTCGGCCTGAAGGGCCGCGCCGCCCTCGCCAACGCCCGTCTGGCCTACGAGGCGTACGAGGATGTCTTCGCCTCCGCCCGCTGGCAGGCGCTCGCCACCGCCGGTGCCAACAAGCAGCGCCCGCTGTGGGCCTCCACCGGTGTGAAGGACCCCGCGTACAAGGACACCCTGTACGTGGACGAGCTGGTCGCCCCCGGCACCGTCAACACCATGCCGGAAGGCACGCTGAAGGCCACCGCCGACCACGGTGACATCACCGGTGACACCGTGACCGGCCGCTACGAGCAGGCCCGTGCCGACCTCGCCGCCGTGGAGCGCCTGGGCATCTCCTACGACGAGGTCGTCCAGCAGCTCGAGGACGAGGCCGTCGCCAAGTTCGAGGCGGCCTGGCTGGAGCTGCTGGACGCCGTGACCGAGTCCCTGAAGAGCAAGGGAGTGGACGCGTAATGACGAGCAAGTCAGCGCCGGCGAAGGCGGCCGCCGCCGAGGCAGAACCCGAGGCGGCCACCGCCGAGGCCGAGCCCAAGGCGCGCAAGGCCAGGGCCAAGGCCAAGCCCGCCGCGGTCCGCGAGGCCGAGGACATCCGTGTCCCGGTCACGCCGGCCGCCGAGTGGGACAACCCGCTGCGCGACGCCCAGGACCGCCGGCTGCCCCGCATCGCGGGCCCGTCCGGCCTGGTCATCTTCGGCGTCACGGGCGACCTGTCCCGCAAGAAGCTGATGCCGGCCGTCTACGACCTCGCCAACCGCGGTCTGCTGCCCCCGGGCTTCTCCCTGGTGGGCTTCGCCCGCCGCGACTGGGAGGACCAGGACTTCGCGCAGGTCGTCCATGACGCGGTCAAGGAGCACGCCCGTACGCCGTTCCGCGAGGAGGTGTGGCAGCAGCTCGCCGAGGGCATGCGCTTCATCCCCGGCGACTTCGACGACGACACCGCCTTCGACCAGCTCAAGCAGGCGGTCGACGAGCTGGACGCCTCCCGGGGCACCGGCGGCAACTTCGCGTACTACCTCTCGGTGCCGCCGAAGTTCTTCCCGAAGGTCGTCCGGCAGCTCAAGAAGCACGGTCTGGCGGACGCCCCCGAGGGTTCCTGGCGGCGCGCGGTCATCGAGAAGCCGTTCGGCCACGACCTGGAGAGCGCGCACGAGCTGAACAAGGTCGTGCACGAGGTGTTCGAGCCGGACCAGGTGTTCCGGATCGACCACTATCTGGGCAAGGAGACCGTCCAGAACATCATGGCGCTCCGCTTCGCCAACCAGATGTACGAGCCCATCTGGAACCGCAGTTACGTGGACCACGTGCAGATCACGATGGCCGAGGACATCGGCATCGGCGGCCGCGCGGGCTACTACGACGGCATCGGCGCCGCCCGTGACGTGATCCAGAACCACCTGCTCCAGCTCATGGCGCTCACCGCCATGGAGGAGCCGATCGCGTTCGACGCGGACTCGCTGCTCACCGAGAAGCTGAAGGTCCTGAAGTCGGTCCGCCTCCCGGACGAGCTGGGCGAGCACACCGTGCGCGGCCAGTACGCCACCGGCTGGCAGGGCGGCGAGAAGGTCGTCGGCTACCTCGAAGAGGACGGCATCGACCCCAAGTCGAAGACCGACACCTACGCGGCCCTGAAGCTGGAGATCGACAACCGCCGCTGGGCGGGCGTCCCGTTCTACCTGCGCACGGGCAAGCGGCTCGGCCGTCGCGTCACCGAGATCGCGGTCGTGTTCAAGCGCGCCCCGCACTCGCCGTTCGACTCCACCGCGACGGAGGAGCTGGGCCAGAACGCGATCGTCATCCGCGTCCAGCCCGACGAGGGCATGACCGTCCGCTTCGGCTCCAAGGTGCCCGGCACCTCCATGGAGATCCGGGACGTGTCGATGGACTTCGCCTACGGCGAGTCCTTCACCGAGTCCAGCCCCGAGGCGTACGAGCGGCTCATCCTCGATGTGCTGCTCGGCGACGCCAACCTGTTCCCGCGCACCCAGGAAGTGGAAGAGTCCTGGAAGATCCTCGACCCGGTCGAGCGGTACTGGGACGAGCACGGCACGCCGGCGCAGTACGCGTCCGGAAGCTGGGGACCCGAGGAAGCGGACGAGATGCTCGCACGAGACGGACGGAGCTGGCGCAGGCCATGAAGATCGACCTGACCGACACCACGGCAAGCAAGATCAACAAGGCGCTGGTGGAGGGCCGCCGCGCCATCGGCACCCCGGCCGTGGGCATGGTCCTGACGATGGTCATCGTCACGGACGAGGAGAACGCCTACGACGCCATCAAGGCGGCCGAGGAAGCCTCGCACGAGCACCCCTCGCGCACCCTGGTCGTCATCAAGCGCCACCGGCGCAACCTGCGCGACCGCACCGCCTCCCGGCTCGACGCCGAGGTACGGGTCGGCTCCGAGGCAGGCGCCGGTGAGACGGTCGTCCTGCGCACCTACGGCGAGGTGTCCGAGCACGCGGGTTCCGTGGTGCTGCCGCTGCTGCTGCCCGACGCCCCCGTGGTCGTCTGGTGGCCGGTGGACGCCCCCGAGGCGCCCTCGAAGGACTCCCTGGGCGCGCTCGCCCAGCGCCGGATCACCGACCTGTACGCGGTGGACAACCCGCAGGAGGTCCTGGAGACCCGGGCCCGCACCTACGCGCCCGGCGACACCGACCTCGCCTGGACCCGGCTCACCCCGTGGCGCTCGATGCTCGCGGCCGCGCTGGACCAGGCGCGGGTGAAGGTGACCTCGGCCGCCGTGGAGGCGGAGGCGGACAACCCCAGCGCCGAGCTGCTCGCGCGCTGGCTGGAGGCCCGTCTGCACGTGAAGGTGGACCGTGTGGTCTCCGACGGCCCGGTGGTCACCGCCGTGCGGCTCGGTACCGAGAACGGCGAGATCGTCATCGACCGCCCGGAGGGCCCCCTCGCCACGCTGACCCTGCCGGGCCAGCCGCCGCGCACCCTGGCCCTGAAGGTCCGCCCGACCTCGGAGCTGATCGCCGAGGAGCTGCGCCGCCTCGACGCGGACGAGATGTACGCCATCGCCCTGACCGGCGAGGCACCCAAGGAGAACGCCTGATGTCCGACGCATCGTCAGACACCCCCAAGCTCACCCGGCGCCCCGAGTGGACGGCTCTGTCCGACCACCGCGCCGGCGGTCAGCCGCATCTGCGCGAGCTGTTCGCCGCCGACCCCGGCCGGGCCGAGCGCTACGTCGTCCAGGTGGGCGACCTGCACATCGACTACAGCAAGCACCAGGTCTCCGACGAGACCCTGGCCCTGCTCCAGGAACTCGCCGTCGCCACCGATGTGTTCGGGCAGCGGGACGCGATGTTCCGGGGTGAGCGGATCAACACGACCGAGGACCGGGCGGTGCTGCACACCGCGCTGCGCGCCCCTCGGGACGCGGTCATCGAGGTCGACGGGGAGAACGTGGTCCCGGCCGTGCACGCGGTGCTGGACAGGATGGCCGGCTTCGCCGAGCGGGTCCGTTCGGGTGAGTGGACGGGTCACACCGGCAAGCGCATCCGGAACATCGTCAACATCGGTATCGGCGGTTCCGACCTCGGTCCCGCGATGGCGTTCGAGGCCCTGCGCCCCTTCACCGACCGCGATCTGACGGTCCGGTTCGTGTCCAACGTGGACGGCGCGGATCTCCATGAGGCGATCCGGGATCTGGACCCGGCGGAGACGTTGTTCATCGTGGCGTCGAAGACGTTCACGACGATCGAGACGATCACGAACGCGACGTCGGCCCGTAAGTGGCTGCTGGACGCGCTCGGTGACGACAAGGCCGTGGCGAAGCATTTCGTGGCGCTGTCGACGAACGCGGAGAAGGTCGCCGGGTTCGGTATCGACGTGGACAACATGTTCGAGTTCTGGGACTGGGTCGGCGGCCGGTACTCCTTCGACTCCGCGATCGGCCTGTCGTTGATGATCGCCATCGGTGCGGACCGGTTCCGGGAGCTGCTGGACGGTTTCCACACCGTGGACGAGCACTTCCGCACCGCCCCGGCCGAGTCCAACGCCCCGCTGCTGCTGGGCCTGTTGGGGATCTGGTACGGCAACTTCTTCGACGCGCAGTCGCACGCGGTTCTTCCGTACAGCCACTATCTGTCGAAGTTCACGGCGTACTTGCAGCAGCTGGACATGGAGTCCAACGGCAAGTCCGTGCAGCGCGACGGCACTCCCGTGGAGTGGCAGACCGGACCGGTGGTGTGGGGTACGCCCGGCACCAACGGGCAGCACGCCTACTACCAGTTGATCCATCAGGGCACCAAGCTCATCCCGGCCGACTTCATCGGCTTCGCCCGTCCCGTGGACGAGCTGAGTGACGAACTCAAGGCCCAGCACGACCTGTTGATGGCCAACTTCTTCGCCCAGACCCAGGCCCTCGCCTTCGGCAAGACCGAGGAAGAGGTCCGTGAGGAAGGCGTCGCCGAGGCGCAGGTGGCCCACCGCACCTTCCGCGGCAACCACCCGACCACCACGATCCTGGCCCGCGAGCTCACCCCGTCCGTGCTGGGCCAGCTGATCGCGCTCTACGAGCACAAGGTGTTCGTGCAGGGCGCGATCTGGAACATCGACTCCTTCGACCAGTGGGGCGTCGAGCTGGGCAAGGTGCTCGCCAAGCGCATCGAACCCGCCCTCACCGAAGGCGCCGACGTCCCCGGCCTCGACCCCTCCACCACGGCCCTCGTCGCCGCCTACCGCTCCCTCAAGGAAGTGAACTGACATGCAGCTCGGACTCATCGGCCTCGGCAAGATGGGCGGCAACATGCGCGAGCGCATCCGCCGCGCGGGCCACCAGGTCATCGGCTACGACCGCAACCCGGAACTGACCGACGTCAAGGACCTCGCCGAACTGGTCGAGAAGCTCGACGCGCCGCGCACCATCTGGGTGATGGTCCCCGCCGGCACCGCCACCCAGGTCGTCGTCGACGAGCTGAAGGACCTGCTCTCCCCCGGCGACATCGTGGTGGACGGCGGCAACTCCCGCTGGACGGACGACGAGAAGCACGCCACCGAGCTGGGCATCAAGGGCATCGGCTTCGTGGACGCGGGCGTCTCCGGCGGTGTCTGGGGCCTGGAGAACGGCTACGCCCTGATGGTCGGCGGCGACAAGGAGAACGTCGACCGCCTCCAGCCCATCTTCGACGCCCTCAAGCCGGAAGGCCCGTACGGCTACGTCCACGCGGGCCGCGTCGGCGCCGGGCACTTCTCCAAGATGGTCCACAACGGCATCGAGTACGCCATGATGCAGGCGTACGCCGAGGGCTGGGAGCTGCTGGAGAAGGCGAACTCCGTGGACAACGTCCGCGAGGTCTTCCGCTCCTGGCAGGAGGGCACCGTCATCCGTTCCTGGCTGCTCGACCTCGCGGTCAACGCCCTGGGCGACGACGAGCACCTGGACGAGCTGCGCGGCTACGCCGAGGACTCCGGCGAGGGCCGGTGGACCGTCGAGGCCGCCATCGACAACTCGGTGCCGCTCCCGGCCATCACCGCCTCGCTGTTCGCGCGCTTCGCCTCCCGTCAGGACGACTCGCCGCAGATGAAGATGATCGCCGCGCTGCGCAACCAGTTCGGTGGCCACGCGGTCGAGAAGAAGGGCTGACCCGCCGTGGGGGACCTCCTGCTGGTCCGCCACGGCGAGACGGAGTGGAGCCTGTCGGGCCAGCACACCAGCTGGACCGACCTGCCCCTCACCGAGCATGGCGAGGAGCAGGCGAGTTCGCTCGCCCCGCTCCTCGCCGGCCGGAGCTTCGCACTCACCCTGACGAGCCCCCTCGGCCGGGCCCGGCGCACCGCCGAGCTGGCGGGACTGACCGGCACCGAGACCGAGCCCGACCTGCGCGAGTGGGACTACGGCGGCTACGAGGGCATCACCACCGTCGACATCCACCGCACCCGGCCCGACTGGGATCTGTGGACCGACGGGGCGGTGCCCGGCACCGAGGGACATCCGGGTGAGTCGCCCGAGCAGATCGGGGCGCGCGTCGACCGGGTGCTGGCCCGCGTGGAGAAGGCGCTCGACGCGGACAACAGCGATGTGCTGCTCGTCGCGCACGGCCATGTCCTGCGGGTGCTGACGGCCCGCAGGCTGGGCCTGCCGCCCAGCGAGGGACGGCTGTTCCAGCTGGCCACCGGCACGGTCAGCCGCCTGTCCACCGAGCACGGACGCCCCGTGATCGCGGAGTGGAACCGGCAGCCCTGAGACACCGAACGGCCCGAAGCGACCCGATGGTTGCTCCGGGCCGTTTCCGTGCCCGGCGGGCCGGGCTTCTACAATCGGCGACAGACCGGTACAAGACCCGCCCTACGGCCCGAAGGAACGCGATGACCAGCGTCGACGAACCGGTACACCCCGACAGGCGGTTACCGGACGCCGCCCGCACCCGGTCCGACATCCTCGACGCGGCGACCCGCGAGTTCGCCCGCGCCGGCTACGACGGCGCCCGCATCGAGGAGATAGCCGCCCGCACCCGCACCACCAAGCGGATGATCTACTACTATTTCGGCGGCAAGAAACAGCTGTTCGCGGCCGTGCTGGAGCGGGCGTACGGCGCGCTGCACGAGGTCGAGGAACTGCTGGAGGTCGAGCATCTGGACCCGGTCGCCGCCGTCCGGCACCTGGCCGAAGTCACCTTCGACCACCACGAGCGGCACCCGGACCTGGTCCGTCTGGTCGGCATCGAGAACATCCACGGCGGCGAACACCTCGCCGCCGCCCGCCGGTTCGGCCGCATCGACTCCCCCGGCCTCGGCGCACTCCGCCGCGTGCTCGACTCCGGGCGGGAGTCCGGGGTGTTCACCGCCGACGTGGACGCGGTCGACCTGCACGCGATGATCAGCGCGTTCTGCTTCTACCGGGTCGCCGGCCGGCACACCTTCGGCGCCCTCTTCGACCGCGACCTGGCCGCCCCCGCCCGCCGCGAGCACTACCGCGCGATGCTCGCCGACATGGTGCTCGCCTACCTCACGCGTTAGCGCTCCTACCTCACCCGCTAGCGCTGGGGCACCCCGTACACCCGGTCCACACGCAGCCGGACCACCAGGCGCCTGTCGCGGACCATGGCCGCCCGGTACTCGTCCCAGTCGTCGTGCTCGCCCAGCACCTCGCGGTAGAGCCGCACCAGCTCCTCGACGGTCTCGTCGTGCGGGTCGGCGGCGACCGGGGTCAGCTCGGCCGCGCCCTCGGCGACGGTGTACGACCAGCGGTCGGCGCTGGTGACGTAGTAGGAGGCGCGGGGGTCGCGGCGCAGGTTGCGGGTCTTGGCGCGGTCGTCGGTGACCGAGATCCGGATGACCCGCCCGGCCGGGTCGTAGGCGTGGCTGACGTTGGACAGCTGGGGGCGGCCGTCGCGCTTGAGTGTGACGAGCACCCCGCCGTGCCCTTCGGAGAGCAGCGCCAGCAGTGCGTCCTGCGTCGTGTCCTGAGTCATATCCACGTCAACCGGTCCGGGCTCGGCCGGCATTCCCGGCCACTCGGTAGACACTGTCTACGCACACCTGGTAGACACTGTCCATGAACGCATCCGACGCCGGTCTCCGCGACCGCCTGGTGGACGCCGGGGTGGCGCTGGTGGCCGCAGAGGGCGCCCAGGCACTCACGCTGCGGGAGATCGCCCGCCGTGCGGGCGTCTCCCACGGGGCACCGCGCCGCTACTTCCCGACCCACCTGGAGCTGCTGTCCGCCATCGCCCGGCGCGGCTTCACCGACCTCGGCGCCCAGGCCCGGGCAACCCTGGAGGCCACCGAGGAGGGGCCGCGCGGACAGGTGGCGGCGCTGGCGCGCACGTATCTGCGGTTCGCGCTGGAGAACCCCGGTATGTACGAGCTGATGTTCCGTCACGATGTGCTGGAGAGCGGGCATCTGGGGCTGCGGGACACCAGCCTGCCCCTCTTCGGGCTGCTGGTGGAGCGGGTCGGCCGGGCCCGCCCGGATGCCGACGCGCGCCGGGTGACGGGTGCCCTGTGGGCCAACCT
This sequence comes from Streptomyces sp. NPDC085596, assembly GCF_044541565.1. Classification (NCBI taxonomy): domain Bacteria; kingdom Bacillati; phylum Actinomycetota; class Actinomycetes; order Kitasatosporales; family Streptomycetaceae; genus Streptomyces; species Streptomyces sp. NPDC085596. The sequence continues at coordinate 320,974 of NZ_JBITTC010000002.1, forward strand.
TCACGGCCTGGCCCAGCTGTGGCGGTGGGGAAGCCTGCAACTCGCCACCGGTGAGGAGGAGTTCGGCCCGCTGCTGGAGACGTGCCTCACCGCGCACCTGGGTCCGGAGGGCGGTCGGTGAACCGGCGCCTGACGCTGGCGTCCAGTGTGGCCGGTGCGGTGCTGGTCGCGCTGGACGGCACGGTCCTCACGGTGGCCCAGCCGTCGTTGCAGCGCTCGCTGGACGCCTCCTTCGTCCAGGTGCAGTGGACCAGCACGGCCTATCTCGTCGCCGTGGCAAGCCTGTTGGTGTTCGCGGGCAGGCTCGGGGACCGGTACGGGCAGCGGCGGATGTTCGCCCTCGGGATGCTGGGCTTCGGTGCCGCGTCGGCGGGCATCGCGCTCGCACCGGACATCGGCTGGGTCATCGGGCTCCGGGTCGCGCAGGGGGTGTGCGGGGCGCTGCTCCAGCCCGCCACGCTGGGCATGCTGCGGCTGGCGTACCCGCCGGACCGTCTCGCGATGCCGCTGGCGGTGCGGACCAGCGCGATCGGACTGGCGGCGGCCGCGGGCCCGCTGCTCGGCGGGGCACTGGTGAGCGGGCCCGGCTGGCGGGCGGTGTTCCTCCTCGGCGTCGTCCCGGCGCTGGCCTTCGGCACGGCCGCGCTGGTGGGTGACGCGCGCGCGAAGGGCGCCGCCACACCGCCCGAGCGGCCCGCGCTGGACCTGCCCGGCGCGCTGCTGCTCGCGCTGACGCTGGCCTGCCTGGTGCACAGCCTGGTCGCCTCCGGTGTGGTCATGGCGGCGGGACTGGGCGTGGCGGCGCTGGCGGGTGCGGCGTTCGTACGGCGCGAGCGGCGCACGGCGGGCCCGCTGCTGCCGCCCGGTGTGATCGGCTCGGCGCCGGTCGCGGCCGCGCTGGGTGTCCTGGTCGCCGTGTCGGCCGCGCTGTTCGGCACACTCTTCGTCGAAACGTACCTATTGCAGCGGGACTTGGGTCTCGATCCGTTCCAGAGCGCTCTGCGCGGTGTGCCGTTGGCGGTGATGATGGTGGCCTCGGCGCCCTGGTGCCCGGTGCTGCTGCGCCGGGTGGGCGCACGGTGGACGGTGGGGGCGGCCACGGCCCTGCTCGCGCTGGGCGGGCTCGTGCTGTCGTGGGCCACGGGCACGGTCGCCCTGGGCTGCGGGTTCGCGCTGCTGGGGGCGGGGTTCGGCACGGTGATGGTGGCGGCCACCCATGTCGTCGTACGGCAGGCCGAGGTGACGGCGGCCGGGGTGGCGGGCGGTCTCCAGCAGACGGCGCTGAACATCGGCCCGGTCCTGGGGGTCGCGGCCGCCACCGCGCTGATGGGTGCGGGCCCGCGTACCGCGCTGCTCGTGCTCGCCACCGTCGCGGTCATGGCCGTGCCGCTCGCCCGGCTGCTGCCCGGACGCCGAGTCGTGTCGCTCACAAGATCCGCTGATGACGGGGTACTTGACGGTGATCATGCGCCACGATGAGCGATGAGGCCGGCCCGGCAGCACATGGGTACGGCATGACCCGAGGAGAGCCATGGCACAGCTGCGACAGGAAGTCGCCCCGCAGGACGTGGGGCTGGACGCGAAGGCGCTGGACCGCCTCGACGAGCACCTCGCCCGGCTCGTGGACGAGGGCCGGCTGCCCGGCTTCCTGGTGTCGGTGGCCCGTGGCGGCCGGGTGGCCCATCTGACGACCCACGGCCACCGCGACCTCGCGGCCGGGCTGCCGGTGGAGACCGACACCCTGTGGCGGATCTACTCCATGACCAAGCCGGTGACGGCGGTCGCCGTGCTGATGCTGGCCGAGGAGGGCCTGCTCACCCTGGACGACCCGATCGACCGCTACCTGCCCGAGTTCGCCGACCCCCGCGTGTACGTGGATGGTTCGGGGGACGACGTACGCACCCGCCCGGCCGCCGGGCCCATCCTCGTCCGGCATCTGCTCACCCACACGGCGGGCCTGACCTTCGCCTTCTACCACGACCACCCGGTGGACGCCCTGTACCGCGCGGCCGGGCTGGAGTCGTCCGTGCCCTCCGGCGCGGACCTCGCCGAGGCCATCGCGGTGTACGCGGGCCTGCCGCTCCAGTTCGAGCCGGGCACGCAGTGGAACTACTCGGTCGCCACCAATGTGCTGGGCCGCCTCATCGAGGTGGTCTCGGGGCGCCCGCTGGACGCGTTCTTCGCCGAGCGCGTCCTCACCCCGCTCGGCATGACCGACACCGGCTTCCACCTCACCCCCGAACAGCAGCCCCGGCTGGCCGAGTTGTACGGCGAGACCGAGGACGGCGGCATCACCCCGGTACCGGGGCTGCCGGTGCGCGGGCGGCCCCGGTTCCTGTCGGGGAGCGGCGGACTGGTGTCCAGCGCGGGCGACTACCACCGCTTCATGGAGCTGCTGCGCCGGGGCGGCGAACTCGACGGCGTCCGGCTGCTCTCCCCCGCCACGCTCGCCCTGATGACCCGCAACCAGCTCCCGGGCGACGCGGTCCTGCGCGAGTTCGGTGCCCCCGCGCACCAGGAACGGGCCAACGACGGGCTGGGCTTCGGCTTCAACGTCTCCGTCGTCACCGACCCCGCCCGCACCCTCGCCCCCTCCACGCCGGGCACCTTCGGCTGGACCGGCGTGGCGACCACCGCCTTCTGGGTGGCCCCGGCGCTGGACCTCACGGTGCAGTTCATGACCCAGGTGCGCCCGCGCACCCTGAAGATCTTCCCCGACCTGCGCCGCCTGGTGCACGAGGCGGTCACGGGCTGAACCCCGGCGGGAACACGAGAAGTCCGGCCGTGGAATCCGGCCGGACTTCTCGCATGGGGGAAGGCGGTGCTCAGGAGCCGTGGGCCACCGCGTCCAGGTGGGGCAGGTGGTGGTCGAGGCGTTCGCGCTTGGTACGCAGATACGTGATGTTGTTCTCGCTCGGCTCGATCAGCAGCGGCACCTGCTCGGCGACCTCGATGCCGTGCTGCGTCAACGCCTCACGCTTGCGCGGGTTGTTGGACATCAGCCGGACCGAGCGCACCTTGAGGTCGTGCAGCATCTCCGCCGCCACCCGGTAGTCGCGGGCGTCCACCGGAAGACCGAGCGCGAGGTTGGCCTCGACCGTGTCCAGACCCTCCGCCTGGAGCGCCATCGCCCGCAGCTTGGCCAGCAGACCGATGCCCCGGCCCTCGTGACCCCTCAAGTACAGGACGACGCCGCTGCCTTCGGCGACCACCGCGCGCATCGCGGCCGCCAGCTGCTCACCGCACTCGCAGTGCTGGGAGCCGAACGCGTCCCCCGTCAGGCACTCCGAGTGCAGCCGCACCAGCACATTCTCGGTGCCGATGCCACCGTGCACGAGGGCGACTTGTTCATCGCCGCGGTCATGGTCCAGGTAGCCGATCGCCTGGAATTCCCCGTAGACCGTGGGCAGCGGGGTGTTCACGACGCGTTCCGTGCCCGAACGGCGCGGGGTCTTCCCGCCGAAGACGCCGATGTTTTCTGTCATGATCTGATTCCTAAGCAGAGACGAAAGGCCGTGGGAAACATGAGTGGTTCGGGCGCGCGAGCGGCGGCCTACGGGGTGATGCCCGCGGACACCACCGAGGACGTACGGGCGCGGGGGGCGGGTGTGTCACGTCAGGTCGCCGTCCTTCCCGTGGGGAGCTTCGAACAGCACGGTCCCTACCTTCCGTTGGCGACCGACACGCTGGTGGCCTGTGCCGTGGCACGCGAGATCGCCGCCGCGTACCCGGTGCACCTCCTCCCACCGGTCACCCTCTCGTGCTCGCACGAGCACGCGGCCTGGCCGGGGACCGTCAGTATCTCCTCCGTCACCCTGCACGCGGTGGTGCGCGACATCGCCGACTCGCTGCGCCGCTCGGGCGTGGAGTCGCTCGTCGTGGTCAACGGGCACGGCGGCAACTACGTGCTGGGGAACGTCGTCCAGGAGGCGTCCGCGCGGGGCGAGTCGATGGCGCTGTACCCGGCGGCCGAGGACTGGGAGGAGGCACGGGAGCGGGCCGGTGTGGTCACCTCGCTGCTCACCGACATGCACGCCGGGGAAATCGAGGCGTCCATTCTGCTGCACGCTCATCCCGAATTCCTCCGCCCTGGCCATGAGTCGGCCGATTTCACCGCCGACGACCGTCGCCATCTGCTCACCACGGGAATGTCCGCCTATACCGAATCGGGCGTCATCGGCCGCCCGTCCCTGGCCTCGGCGGAAAAGGGGAAGGGCCTGCTGGCCGGCCTGGTGGAGAACTTCGAGCCGTACTTCCGGCTGCTGACCTCGGCCGGGGAACCGGCCGCGCCGCGCGGGTAGTCGCGCAGGGCGGTGGCCCAGCGGGCGACCAGGACGACGGCGCCGGGCAGCGCGGCGACGAAGCTGAGCACGCCGTACACGACGGCGACGGCGACGCCGCTGCTCGCGCCGAGTCCGGCGGCGGCGAACGCCCAGGCGGTGACGCCCTCGCGGGGGCCGAAGCCGCCCACGTTGAGCGGCAGTCCCATGGCGACCAGGGCGAGCACGGCGAGCGGCAGCAGCACCGCCACCGACGCCCCGCTCCCGGCGATCCTGGCCGCGACGACGAACATGCCGAGGTGTCCGGCCAGGACGACCGCCGAGGACAGCGCGACACCCGGCCCGCTCTCCCGGGACAGCAGTCCCTGCCGCGCCTCCCGCAGCAGTCCGCTCCCCGGCAGCGCGCCGGGACGCCGGGCGGGTGCCCGGTTCATGCGGACGGCGAGGACGACCGCGAGCGCGCCCGCCCCGGCGAGCGCCACCGGCACCGCGAAGGTGCGCAGGTCGTCGCGGACCGGGGACGGCAGGCTCAGCAGCAGGGCCGCGCCGCAGACGGCGAGCGCCAGCTGTCCGGCGACCCGCTCCAGCACGACCGCCTTGACGGCGCGCCGGATGTCCCCGGCGCTCTGTCCGTGCCGCACCGCCCGGTGCACGTCCCCGAGGACGCCGCCGGGCAGGGCCGCGTTGAGGAACAGGGCCCGGTAGTAGTCGGCGACGGCGGGCCCCAGCGGCAGCCGGATGCCCAGTCCGCGCGCCGTCAACTGCCAGCGCCAGGCGCTGAACACGGTGGTGACCACGCCGATCCCGAGGGCTGCCAGCACGGTCGCCGTGTCGATCCGGCGCAGCCCGTCGACCAACGGGCCGGTGCCGAGCCGCCACAGCAGCACGCCGAGGATGGCGAGGCCGACGGCGGTGCCGATGTGGGTGCGCAGCGCGCGGCGAGCAGTGACGTTTCCTTCGGCGGTGTCGGGCGACCGGGAGGGCTCGGACGGCACCGGCGGGGCCGTGGCGGTGTCCGGGGCCGGGCACGCGCGGTCCTCCACCATCGCCCGCCCGGCCTCCCCCGTCCGCCCGTTCATCACGCCTCCACCGGCCGGGGCAGGGCCAGCAGGTCGCTGTGGTGCACCACGACCTCCAGCTCGCCCGCCTCGCACGCGGCCAGCCGGTCGCGCAGATAGCCCTCGGCCCGCGTCCGCAGTCCGGGCCGCTCCTCGACGGCCGCGCCGACCCAGCCCCGCAGCCACTGCGCGGTCAGCGCGGCGTGCTCCGGGCCGAGCCGCCACGGGCTGGGGCTGACCCGTACGGTCGCGCCGTGCTCGGCGAACGCCTCGCCGGCCGCCGTGACCGCGTCCGGGCCGAGCAGTCCGCCCCGGCGCTGGTGGGCGTTGAACGCCTCGGCCAGCTCGGTGTCCAGCGGGTCGGGGGACGCGAACTCGACGCGTCCGGCGACGGAGAGGGTGAGCAGGGCGGGGCTGCCCGCGCCCGCGCAGGCGGCGGCCAGCGTGTCGATCTCGGCGCGGGTGAGGACGTCCAGCAGCGCGGACGCCGTCACCAGCGAGGCGCCGGACAGCGCGTCCGGGGTGAGCCGGGCGACGTCGCCGCGCCGGGTCTCGACGGTGACCCGGCTGCCGTCGGCGGCGACGCGCGGGGAGGCGACGGCCGCGAAGTGCAGCAGGTAGGGGTCGCGGTCGTGCAGCACCCAGTGCTGGGCGCCGTCCAGCCGGGCCGCGAGCCAGCGGCCCATGGAGCCGGTGCCGCAGCCCAGGTCGTGGATCACCGACCCGCCTTCCTGGGGCGGGAGTTCGGCCAGCCGCTTGCCCAGCGGTTCCAGCAGGCCCAGTGCCCGCGCGTCCGCGTCAGCCGGTTCCCGCAGCTGGAGCCACTCGGGCGCGTACCGGGGCGCCTCGTCGGGCTCCCCCTCCCGCAGCCGTACGGTGGCCCGCTCGCCGGGGCGGCCGACGGGGCCGGCACCGGCGATGACGTCGGTGCCGGGGTGCTCGGTGGCGTCGTTCACCCGGTGCTCCTCCTGTGCGGCTGTGTCGGTCATGCGGCCCTCCTCGGGGCGCCGGGGAGCCTGCCGAGGACCCCGGCGAGACTGCGGGCGGTGGCGGCCCAGCCGCCGAGCGCGCTGCGGCGGCCGCGCGCGGCGGCCTTGAGACGGCGGCGCACATCGGGCTCGCCGAACCAGCCGCGCAGTTCGGCGGCGATGGCGGCGGGGTCCTCCGGGGGTACGAGGATGCCGGGCACGCCGCCGTCGGGGGCGCGGCCGACCGCCTCGGGCAGTCCGCCCACGTCGGTGGCGATGACCGGGATGCCCCGGGCGAGGGCCTCGGTGACGGCCATGCCGTAGGTCTCGGCGTAGGAGGTGAGCACCATGAGGTCGGCGGCGGCGTAGCTGGCGTCGAGGTCGGCGCCGGTGCGGGGGCCGGTCAGGTGCAGCCGGTCGGTGAGGCCGTACCGCTCGATCTGGGCGCGCAGCGTGGTCACGTACTCGGGGTCGGTGCCGAGGCCGCCGACCAGCGAGCAGGTCCAGGGCAGGTCCCGTACGGCGGCGAGGGCCTCGACCAGGCGGTGCTGGCCCTTGCGCGGGGTGACGGCGGCGACGCACACCAGATGGGAGATGCCGTCGGTGCCGGGCGCGAGCGGCGCGATGTCGGCGCCGGGGGCGGCGAGGTGGACGCGGTCGGGGGCGAGTCCGTGGTGGGAGACCAGACGGCGTACGGCCCAGTCGCTGGTGGCGATGGTGGCGGGCACCGCGCGCAGTACGGCGCGCTCGCGGGCGTCGAGGTCGGCGGCCACGGCCGGGTCGAGCCCGGTCTCGTCACCGAGCGGCAGATGGACGAGGACGGCGAGCCGGAGCCGCTCGGCCTCGGGGACGACGATCTCGGGGACTCCGCAGGCGACCAGCCCGTCCAGCAGGACCACGGTGTCGTCGGGGAGTCCGGCGAGGGTGCGGGCGAGCGACTCGCGGGCGTCGGCGTCCGGGTCCGGCCAGGCGCCGGGGGCGGCGTGCCGTACGACCTGCCAGCCGAAGCCGGGCAGGTCGAGGCAGACCCGGCGGTCGTAGGCGTTGCCGCCGCTGGGCGCGGCCGGGTCGTCGACGCCGCCGGGCATGACGAAGTGCACGGTGCGCAGCGACATGGGGATGATCCCGAAGTTCTCGGTGGCGAGGGGCTGTGCGGGCACGTAGGCGAGGCGGGCCCGGTCCACGGTCAGGTCGCTCACAGGTCACGCTCGTAACTCGCCCAGGCGATGTGGGACTCGTGCAGGGTCACCGAGAGCGCGGCGAGGCCCTTCGCGCCCTCGCCGAGGGCGCCCTTGGTGATGCGCTCGGCGAGGCGGTCGGCGACGACCTTGGCCAGGAACTCGGTGGAGGTGTTGACCCCGGCGAACTCGGGGTCCTCGTCCAGGTTGCGGTAGTTCAGCTCGGCGGTGATGGCGCCGAGTTCCCGCGTGGCCAGGCCGATGTCGACCACGATGTTGTCCTCGTCCAGCTGCTCACGGCGGAAGGTGGCGTCCACCAGGAACGTGGCGCCGTGCAGGCGCTGCGCGGGTCCGAACACGTCGCCGCGGAAGCTGTGGGCGATCATGATGTGATCGCGGACGGTGATGCTGAACAACGGACGACCCTCCAGGTGCGGCGCGTCTGGTCCCCCGAGGTTCCCTGCCGGGGGTTGCCGACTAGTACGGCTCTTCGCTTCCCCGTGTTCAGCCCTCTCTCACTCTTTTCCAGGTCAGGTCCAGGTCAGGCCGGGTCGGGGTACCGGATGCGGTGACACAGGGCGGGGATCTCGCCACTCGTCAGGCGGGGCATCAGCTCCGGGAGTTCCTCGAAGTCGCTCTCCCCGGTGATGAGCGCGTCCAGTGCCGGGTCGGCGAGCAGGTCCAGGGCGAGGGCCATCCGTTCGGCGTAACCCCGGCCGGGGCGGGCGGCCGGGGATACGGTGCCGACCTGGCTGCCGCGCAGGGTGAGCCGGCGGGAGTGGAACGCCTCGCCGAGCGGCAGGGTGACGCGCCGGTCGCCGTACCAGCTCAGCTCCACGACGGTGCCCTCGGGGGCGAGGAGTTCCAGGGCGCGGGTGAGGCCCTGTTCGGTGGCGCTGGCGTGGACGACGAGGTCGCGCTCGCCGGTGGCGTCGGCGGGGGTGGCGAAGTCGACGCCGAGGGCCTTGGCGGTCTCGGCGCGGGCCGGGTCGGCGTCGACCAGCTGGAGCCGGATGCCGGGGAAGCGGGCGAGCAGGGCCGCGACCGAGCAGCCGATCATGCCGCCGCCGACCACGGTGACCCGGTCCCCGATCAGCGGGGCGGCGTCCCACAGGGCGTTCACGGCGGTCTCCACGGTCCCGGCGAGCACGGCCCGCGCGGCGGGCACCTGTTCGGGTACGACGGTCACGGCGGTCACCGGAACGACGTAACGGCTCTGGTGCGGGTGGAGACAGAAGACCGTACGGCCGATCAGCGCATCGGGCCCTCGCTCGACGACGCCGACGCTCAGATAGCCGTACTTCACGGGGGCGGGGAAGTCGCCCTCCTGGAACGGCGCCCGCATCACGTCGTGTTGGCTCACCGGAACGCCGCCGCGGAACACCAGGGTCTCGGTGCCCCGGCTGACCCCGGAGTACAGGGCACGCACCAGCACCTCCCCCTCACCGGGCTCCGGGAGGGTGACCTCGCGCAGCTCGCCGTGGCCGGGTGAGCTGAGCCAGAACGCGCGGGCGGCGGGGTTCATCGGCATCCTCCTGAACGATCGGGAACTTGCTCACGTACCGAGAAGGGCACAGGCCGCGCACAGTACGCGGCCTTGATCGACTCTGTCACTCGGCCGGAGGATGCGCGGTGGCCCTGAACAACACGTATGACGCGAGGCTTCAGCAGGAGACGGCCGTGGGAGCGGCCGTACAGATCCTGCTGCTCGCCCTGCTCGGCACGGCCATCGGCTTGGGGGTGGCCGGCTGGCTGACGGGGCTCGCCTTCGCGTTCGCCACCTGGGCGGTGCTCTCGCGCGCCCTGCACCGCTCCGCGCTGCGCTCCTTCGGCCCGGCGAACCGGGTCACGCTCGGCCGGGCCACCCTGGTCGGCGGGGTCACCGCGCTGGTCGCGGACTCCTTCCGGAGCACCCCGCCGGTCACCCTCGTGGTCGGCCTGACGGCCGTGGCCCTCCTCCTGGACGGCGTCGACGGCAAGGTGGCCCGCCGCACCGGCACCTCCAGCGCGCTGGGCGCCCGCTTCGACATGGAGGTGGACGCGTTCCTCATCCTGGTCCTGAGCGTGTACGTCGCCACGCGGCTCGGCCCCTGGGTCCTCCTGATAGGCGCGATGCGCTACCTCTTCGTAGCCGCGGCCCGCTTCGCCCCCTGGCTGAACGCCCCCCTCCCCCCGTCCTTCGCCCGCAAGACCGTCGCCGCCCTCCAGGGCATGGCCCTCCTCATAGCCGGCTCCTCCCTCCTCCCCCACCCGGCGGAACTCAGCGTGGTCCTGCTGGCGCTGGGGTCGCTGGGGTGGTCGTTCGGGCGGGATGTGGTGTGGCTGTGGCGGCACGGGCGGCCGACGGCGGTCACGCCCGAGGTACGGCCCCAGGAGGCGGCGCTCACTCAGGTGGCGGTGCTGGAACTGGCGACGCGCTGACCTCCGGACGCTGTGTCACGACCGGCGTCCGGCCGCCGAGGCGGCATTGGGTCGCCTCGCGTTGAAGACCCGGACTCCGTGGGACTGCGTGGCCCCGAGCACGCGCCCAGGGGTCAGCAGCCAAGGGCTGGTCCTCTGGAAGGGGGCGAAGTTGTCGTTCGAGACGATCATTCCGTCCACTTCCTCCGCGATGCTGATGACCAGGGCGTCCCCCCGCCCCTCGGTTCCCGCGGGCGGCTGGACCACCATGCCCGCGGCGATGGCATCCTCCACCAACCGCCGCTCCCCGGGCTCGACACCGTGCCGGAGCGTGGCGTCGACGACCACATGGATGTCCCGTTCAGGGTGCTTGAACCTGAGTGACTTGATGGCCGCCTCGAGCGCCTGGAAACTCGGTCGCCCGCCCGCGGACCGTGGCGGCCGGCCGTTCCACGCGAGATTCGAACCGTCCACCACCAGAGCCGCCGCGGGCTGCTCGGGCTCGGCCTTCGGCCTGTTCAGGGACTTCGCCATGGAGGCGGGCGACGGTACCCGCACCGAACCGGGCAGTGAGCCGGTCCCGTGATCCGGCGACGGGGCGGAGACCTGGGGATGGGTGGGGCGCGGCGCACCACGGTCCGTGACCCGCAGGGCGAGCAGATCCTTGAGCTCGCGCTCGATCTCCGGCGGCACGGTGCTGTCGCCGAAGACCTTCACCTCGCCGTCGAGGACGACCTCGCCGGTCCGCTGCGGCACGGCCTTGACCGCGAGCAGGCCTTCCTTGCTGTAGCTGTACTCCAACTCGAACACGACGTCCTCGGCCTGAGCCCGCTGTGGGTAGGCAAGGACGAGTTCGGTGAGCTTGACGTTGTCGGGATCAGCGCGCTGAACTCCCTCCTGCCCTGCCGGTCCTTGGTCACGGTGCCCAGGGCGTGCGTGCAGACCACGCGGATGATGCTCTTCAGCTCGCCCGTCATGGCGGCGGCGCTGATGGCGGCGCCTTCGGCGACGGCCGTCTTCGGATCACAGAGATCCGAGCCCACGAGCTCACAGTCGAGTGCCTCGGAGACGGCATCGCGAACAGCGGGGATCTGGCTGCTGCCACCGATCATCAGTACGCCCTTGAGATCGCCCGGATCTCGACCCCCGGAGCCGTCGAGCACAGGACCCGACACCGCTCCAGGCCCGGTTCGTTGAGCCATCGCACTTCGGCCGACCAGAGTTCGCGCATATGCCGGAGCACCGCCTCGGGCTCCAGGAGGGCCAGGCCCGCCCGGACGGCGGGGAGCAGTCCTTCTCGGTCCGGGGCACCGCCGAGCCCCTGACCGATCATGTCTCGCTGTTCGTCGGTCAAGGCGGCCTGCTGGGCGATGTCCTTGAGCAACTCCGTGACGGCCTGGATGGCTTCGGCACCATTGACACCGAGCCAGCGCCACTTCCGCTGCGCGAATCCGTTGGCGCCGACCGCCCCGCGGCTCCGCCGACGCTCGCGCTCGCGCGCCAAGCGCTCCTTTTCAGCGGCTATCGCCGCTCGACGGGCAGCAACCGGATCGGTCATCTCGAACACCCCGCCAGATCAACTGCACACTCCGACATCACACAGCCCTCACAACGGCGCCATATCCGCAGGTGGGATCCGCCCCGGCCCTACGCCCGTCCGCAGAGCCCGCGGACAGAGTTGCTCCGACAGGTGGTGTGATGATTTATTTGCCGTGCCTTACACGACGCTTATGCTGGTCAACCCGCGGCACTTCATCGAGCCGCGGCGGCTCTCGGGGGAGAACCGTGGCAACGTTCAACATCCGCAATCAGAGCGGACAGATCCAGATGGCCGACACGATCAACAACGGCACTGTCGGGCAGTCCAACGCGATACAGGACCTTCGTCACCTCGAGGCGCCCCTGCTGCAGATCCTCGAGGAGCTGCGCAGGCAGGCCGACGCCACTCACCTGAATCCGGTTCTGGCCGGCCAGGCCATCGAGGCCGTCGAAGAAGCTGCTGCCGAGGCCGCGAGACCGGAGGCGAACCCGGGCCGGGTGCGCCGTGCCCTGGGCAGGGCAACCGAAGTCCTGACCGATGTGGCAACGGCGTCAGCCCTGGTCGGCTCGGTGCAAGCGGTGATCACCTCGCTGCCGGGCATCTGACGTGACCGAGTTCCACATCGGGGACCAGCAGGCCGACTCCATCCAGAACGCGGAGAACATCTACAACTTCGGGCCTGCCGCCGAATCGGCTGCCAGCCACCGCGCGCGTGCGCGAGTGGCCCTGGCCGCGCGGGACTACGCGGCTGTCGCTCGTCACGCGGCGGCCGCGCTGGCTGTACGGCCCGACGACGCCACAGCTCATTTCTACGCGGCCCTAGCCGCACTCCGAGGCGTGCACCCTGACCGCCACCCCACCCGCCGGACCGATGAAGTGCTCCGCAGGCTCGTGGCGGCCACCCGGCTCGAACCGCGCTGTGGACACACGAAAGTGCTCGCACTGATCGTCAACGAGGGGCTCCTCCTCCGTACGGGCAGGGCATCAAGGGCAGTCACGGAGGACACCCGCCACCTCATCGCCACGCTCGACCCGGCGATCGGCAGGGAGATTCTTTCTCACACACCGGTTCCGGAGAGCGCTGTGTGGCAGCACCTCGCTCTGCACCTGAGATAGGCAGACAGACACACAAGGACGGTCACGTTGAACAACAGCCGACCACCGGCTCACTGGATCATGCGCTACTTCATCGATCCGCCTGACCCCCAGCGGCTCAGCAATGCCAACCTGAAGGCAATCTTCGGCGGCATCGGACTCGTTCTCGGCCTCCTGCTGCTCACGGCCGGCAGTGGCAGTACCGCGTTCCTCGGCTTCGTGTTCCTGGTCGGCGGCATCGTGCTCGCGGTCAACGGGATGAGCGAGAGGCGCAAGTACAACCAGGACTACGCTCGCGCGATTCCCCGCCCCAGTGACCAGGACATGGACCAGCTGCTGGGCACGGACACCCTGTCGATCCTCAATCGAACGCTGCCCCAACTCGGCCTGTCGCATTCCGACCTCGTCGCCCCTCGCGGGGTCACCGCGACCGGAGGAAGCAGCTTCGACCAGCTCGCGGACAGCGTGGCGCCCACGGAGTCGGCGCCCCAGCCTCCCGGAGCTTCCCAATTGGCCGTTTGGGGGCCGGCCTTCCCCTGCCACTCGGCCATCGGCAACGACGGCCGCATCCGCTATTCGAAGTACGAGTTCATGGTGATCTGCCCGACCACGCACATGCTGGCCGTGTACAGGTGCGAACTGGATCTGTACACGGGCGGGCTGCGTTCGGAGCAGACCTACGAGTTCCACTACGCCGACGTAGTGGCTGTACGAACCGCGACCAAGCCACTGGTCCGGCACGGCATTCCCCTCGTTCCCCGCCCCTCGCAGGCCGGGCACTACAGGCTGCTGGACACGGAGCGCACGATGGAGATCGTGGTGAGCAGCGGCGACCGGGCGGCGATCACTCTGGGTGTCTCCAGCAGCGCCGAGCTGGCCGTGGACCGTTCCGACTCGCTCGACTTCCCGGACGTGCTACAGCGCGTCCGCCAGATGCTCCGCGAGAAGAAGGGTGGGACGTACGACGCGAACACGCACTTCTGACGGGGTGCGTGTGGGAAGCCTGCCGCGGCACCAGATCGCCGCGGCCCGCTCAGCGCACCCGCCCCACCCCCACATAGAACCCGCTCCGCTCCTGCACCGGCGCCGGTCCCTCCTGGTGCCACTCTGTCGCGAACACCAGCCCTGGATCGACCAGTTCGAGGCCGGCGAAGAAGGGCTCCACCTCCGCCCGGGTGCGCATGCGCAGGGGGATCGTGCCCTTCTTGTAGGCGTCCTCGACCTGTTGCCTCAGGTCCGGGTGCTGGTCGGCGGTGCCGTGGGAGAGGACCAGGCAGCTGCCGGACGGGAGGGCGTCGAGCAGGGTGCGGGTGAGGCCGTAGGGGTCCTCGGTGTCGGGCAGGAAGTGCATCAGGGCGATGAGGGACAGCGCGACGGGGCGGTCGAAGTCGAGCCGCTCGCGGGCGTGGGCGAGGATCGCCTCGGGCTGCCGTACGTCGGCGTGGATGTAGTCGGTGGCGCCCTCCGGGGTGCTGACCAGCAGCGCCTCCGCGTGCCGCAGCACGATCGGGTCGTTGTCGACGTAGACGATCCGGGACTCCGGCCGGATCGCCTGCACGATCTGGTGCAGGTTCGGCTCGGTGGGGATGCCGGTGCCGATGTCGAGGAACTGGTCGATGCCCTGCGCGGCGAGCCACGCGGAGGCGCGCTGCATGAACTCCCGGTTGCGGGCCGCGCTGCGCCGCGACTGCTCGGGCAGCGTCTCGCCCACCTGCTGGTCGACGGGGTAGTTGTCCTTCCCGCCCAGCAGCCAGTCGTAGACGCGGGCGGGATGGGGCTTACTGGTGTCGATCTGCACGGGACACTCCTCCGGCGCGAGAACACGGCAGTCACCGAACTGGCCTGCGCCGAAAGGGTATCCGCCGGACGGCTACCGCTTCTGTTCCACCCGCACCCAGTCCACCTCCGCCTGCACTCCCCCGCCGGCGACCCGGTCCACGCTCGCCTGCGGCAGCCCCCAATAGGGGGAGGTGACCTGGTTCCAGCCGGCCGGGTAGGCGCCGCCCAGGGCCAGGTTCAGGATGACGTACTGGTTGTGGTCGAAGACCCACTGCCCGCGCGTCGATTCCAGCTTGTTGCGGGTGGTCTCCTGGACGAGGCTGTCGTCGACGTAGAAACGCATCGCGGTCGGGGTCCACTCCACGGCGTAGGTGTGCCACTGGTCGGCGCGGCCGCCGTTCGGGTAGGTCTGGCGGGCGCCGATGTTGCCGTCGGCCGAGTAGCCGGGGCCGTGCAGGGCGGAGCTGGTCCAGTCGCCGTAGCCGATGTTCTCCATGATGTCGGTCTCGCCGGACGCGGGCCAGGAGACGGACGGGTCGTCCACGTTGCTGCCCAGCAGCCAGAACGCGGGCCAGAAGCCGTCGCCGACCGGCAGCTTCATCCGGGCGCTGACCTTGCCGTAGCTGAAGTCGAACTTGGTGTTGGTGTCGACGCGGCCGGAGGTGAAGTCGTAGGTACCGCCGCCCGCCTTGGTGCAGCCCTTGCAGTACTTCGCCTTGAGGATCAACTCACCGTTCTCGGTGCGGATGTTGTCGGCGGAGTCGACGTACGCCTGGGACTCGCCGTTGACCGAGCCCATCTCGGTTCCGGTGCGGACGACACGCCACTTGGAGCGGTCGAGAGCCGGGCCGGTGAAGTCGTCGAAGAACGTGGTCTGGTAGCCGCCCGGCTGCTCGGCGGGTAGCGCCGGGTAGGTGGCCGAGGCACTGCCGCCGGTGCCCCAGACCTGGAACTCGTAGAGGGAGTAGCCGAACTGGGCGGTGTAGGGCGCCGGGTTGTAGAAGGAGCGGCGCTCCTTGCCGAGCATGCGGACGTAGCGGCCGGTGACCGGGGACGGCAGGGTGACGGCGTCGTGCAGTCCGGCCGCGTCGCCGGGTGCCTGGACGTTGGCGCGGCGGGCGGAGACGTCGGCGGCGGACGGCTGGTACACGGTGCGCCAGGTGCGGTTGTCGTCGGAGACCTGGAGCAGGTAGTCGACGGCGTAGGCCGACTCCCAGTAGAGGTCGACGGAGGAGATGGTGGATCTGGCACCCAGGTCGACCGACACCCAGCGGTCGGCGTTCCAGTCGCTGGACCAGCGGGTGCTGTCCCCCTTCAGGTTCGCGGGCCAGCCGCCGTCGGTGACGAACGCGGGTGAGTTCCCGGCGTGTTGGTAGAGGTTGGAGTACGCGGGGTGGTTGAGGGCGAGGTTGGCGCGGGTGGTGGAGGCGGCCGCGGGTTCGCCGCCGTAGACCTTGAAGGAGTAGAGCGAGTAGCCGTAGGGCGTGGCGCGTTCGAGGCCGCGCAGGCGGACGTAGCGGCCGGTCACCTCCTGCGGGTAGGTGTGCGCGGTGACGGAGCCGCCGGTGCCCGCGGTCTCGGTGTAGAACGGCGTCCAGTCGGTGCCGTTGCGGGAGACCTCCAGGACGTATCTCTTGCCGTACGCGGCCTCCCAGTCGAGGACCACACGGTCGACGCGGATGGTGCTGCCGAGATCGATACGGACCCAGGCGTCGTCGGCGAAGTTGCTGGACCAGCGGGTGGTGCCGTTGCCGTCGAAGGCGAGCGCGGCGGCGGTGCCGGCGTTCTCGCTGCCCGAGGCGGTGACGGCGGCGGGGTTGGCGGCGTAGGCGGTGGCGGCGCGGTCGGTGTCCCAGGTGGCGGCCGCGGCGGCCGGTACGGCGGTGGCAGGGGCGGTCAGGGCCGGGGTCCCGGTCAGCAGGGCGACGGCGGCGAGTGCGGTGAGCAGGTTGCGGGGGGTGCGTGACGGCATGCGGCTCTCCTCGAGAGGATCTGTCGTCGGTGCGGGGCCTGGACAGTTCTGTGCCTGGTGCGTGTCACATGGAAGGTGGGGGGCGGGCACGGATGACGCGCCCGCCCCAGGGGGCTCAGGCCGCGCGGCGCCCGAGCTTCCGGTGGGTGTCGATGATCTCCGCGTACCGGCGCCCGCTGGCCTTGATCGTGCGGGCCTGCGTCGCGTAGTCCACGTGGAAGAGGCCGAAGCGCTTGGCGTAGCCGTACGCCCACTCGAAGTTGTCCATCAGGGACCAGGCGAAGTAGCCCGCGAGCGGGGCGCCCTTGGCGACGGCGGAGGCGCAGGCGGCGAGGTGGGTCTCCAGGTAGTCCCGGCGTTCGGGGTCGTCGACGGTGCCGTCGGGGCCGACCAGGTCGGGGAAGGACGAACCGTTCTCGGTGACGTAGAGCTTGCGGGCGCCGTACTCCTCGGTGAGGCGCAGCAGCAGGGTCTCGATGCCGCTCGCGTCGATCTCCCAGTCCATGCCGGTGCGCGGTACGTCCTCACGGCGTACGGAACGGGCGTACGGAGCGGGGCCGTTGGGGTCGTCGACGACGTAGGCCGGCATGTAGTAGTTCAGGCCCAGCCAGTCCAGCGGGGCGGCAATGGTCTCCAAGTCGCCTGGTTTCTGCGGGAGTTCCACGCCGTAGACCTCGACCATGTCGGCGGGGAAGCCGCGGCCGTGCACCGGGTCGAGCCACCAGCGGTTGACGTGGCCGTCCTGGCGGCGGGCGGCGGCCGCGTCGTCGGGGCTGTCGGTGGCGGCGTACACGGTGGAGAGGTTGTTGACGATGCCGATCTCGGCGGTGGGGGCGGCGGCGCGGATGGCCTGGGTGGCGAGGCCGTGGCCGAGGAGCAGGTGGTAGGAGGCGCGGACGGCGGCGGTGAGGTCGGTCCAGCCGGGGGCCATCTTGCCTTCGAGGTGGCCGATCCAGGCCGAGCAGAGGGGTTCGTTGAGGGTGGCCCAGTGGGTGACGCGGTCGCCGAGGCGTTCGGCGACGGCGGAGGCGTAGGCGGCGAAGTGCTCGGCGGTGTCCCGCTCCGGCCAGCCGCCCCGGTCCTGGAGCACCTGCGGCAGGTCCCAGTGGTAGAGGGTGACGGAGGGGGTGATGCCCGCCTCCAGCAGGGCGTCCGTCAACTGGTCGTAGAAGGCGAGCCCCTTGACGTTGACCGGGCCGTCGCCGTCGGGCATCACGCGTGGCCAGGCCACCGACAACCGGTAGGTGTCGACGCCGAGTTGACGCATCAGGCCGATGTCCTCGCGCCAACGGTGGTAGTGGTCGCAGGCGGTGTCGCCGTTGTCGTCGCCGTCGATCTTGCCGGGGGTGTGCGAGAAGGTGTCCCAGATCGACGGTGAGCGGCCGTCCTCGGCGACGGCGCCCTCGATCTGGTAGGCCGAAGTGGCCGTGCCCCAGCGGAAGTCGGCCGGGAGGGTGGCGAGGTCGATGGGCTCGGACATGGAAGTCCCTTCGAGGTGCGGGGAGTCGGTCACTTGACGGCGCCCGCCGTCAGTCCGGTGACGAGATAGCGCTGGAGCAGCAGGAACCCTGCGACCACGGGGACGCTGACGACGAGCGAGGCGGCCATGATCTGGTTCCAGTAGACGTTGTAGAGGGTGGAGTAGCCCTGGAGCCCGACGGCGAGGGTGCGGGTGGTGTCGTTGGTCATGACGGAGGCGAAGAGCACTTCTCCCCACGCGGTCATGAAGGCGTAGACGGCGACGGCGACGATGCCGGGGACCGCGGCGGGCACGACGACCCGGAAGAGGGCGCCGAGCGGGCCGCAGCCGTCCACGAGGGCCGCCTCGTCGAGGTCGCGCGGCACCGAGTCGAAGTACCCGATCAGCATCCAGATGGAGAACGGCAGCGAGAAGGTCAGATACGTCAGGATCAGCCCGCCGCGCGAGCCGAACAGGGCGATCCCGGTGGCGTTGCCGATGTTGATGTAGATCAGGAACAGCGGGAGCAGGAAGAGGATGCCGGGGAACATCTGCGTGGACAGCACGGTGACCGTGAAGACGCGCTTGCCCCGGAAGTCGTAGCGGCTGACGGCGTAGGCCGCGAAGACCGCGATGACGACCGAGCAGACGGTGGCCGAACCCGCGACGATGAGCGAGTTCACGAAGTACCGGGCGAGCGGCACCGTGGACCAGATGTCGATGTACGGCCGGATCGTCAACTCACTGGGCAGCCAGCGGAACTTGTCGGTGACGTCGGCGAGCGGCTTGAGCGAGCTGGAGACCATCACGTAGACGGGCAGCAGGACGAAGCCGGTGAGCAGGGTGAGGAAGATCCGGCGGGACCACAGGAACGAACGCGGGGGCGCCATGGGCGAGTCAGCCATTTCCGGCCCTCCTTCCGCGTGAGGTGAACAGCAGGTATCCGCCGGTCACGGCCAGCAGGAAGAGCAGCAGCAGGACGGACATGGCGGAGCCGGTGCCGAAGTCCCAGGTGAGGAAGGTGGTTTGGTAGATGTGCACGGAGACGAGGTCGGCGGCTTCGGGCGCCGCCCGGCCGAACAGGACGTAGGGCGTGTTGAAGTCGTTGAACGTCCACAGGAACAGCACCAGGATCAGCACCTGGTTGACCGGGCGCAGGGACGGCAGGGTGATGCGGCGGATCTGCTGCCACATCCCGGCGCCGTCCAGGGCGGCCGCTTCGTAGAGTTCGCGCGGGATGTTCTGGAGGCCGGCCATCACGATGAGGAAGGCGAACGGCCAGCCCTTCCACACCGAGACGGTGAGCAGGGCGTAGAAGCTGTTGTCGCCGATGAGCCAGAAGGACGGCTTGTCGGTGAGGTGGAGCTGGTCGTGCAGGACGTGGTTCACCAGGCCGTTGTCGTGCTGGAACATGAACACCCAGGTGATGACGGCCGCGTAGACGGGCAGCGCGTACGGCACCAGGAACAGGGCGCGCAGGATGCCCCGGCCGCGGAAGGTGTCCTGCATGAAGATGGCGGCGGCGGTGCCGAGCGCCCAGCACAGGGCGACCGAGAGCAGGGTGAAGCCGACGGTGACGGCGAACGAGCGCAGCAGCGCCTCGCCAGCCGGGGCGTCGAAGTCCACGGCCACGCGGTAGTTGCGCAGGCCGGTCCAGGGGGCGTTGTTCCAGTCGCGCAGGGTGAAGCGGGTGATCGCCCGGAAGCTCATCAGGGTGCCGATGACCATCGGGACCAGATGGACGAGAAGTTCGAAGACCAGGGCGGGCAGCAGGAGCAGATACGGGAGCGCGGTGCGGCGGGACCGCCCGGTGCGGCGCGGGCCGCGCGCCGCACCGGGGGTGTCCTCGCGCACCGGTTCCTTGAGAACGGTGGAGGTCATGGACGTCAGACCGCCGGCATCTGCTGCTGGGCCTTCTCCAGCTTGGCCTTGACGGAGGCGGTGGTGACCGCGCGACCGGCAGCGGCGTCGGCGAACAGGTCCTTGACGGCGGTGCCGACGGCGGTCTCGAACTGCGACTCGGTGGCGACCTGCGGCAGCGCGGCGGCGCTCTTGGCGAGGGTGTCCTTCAGCACGGCGGTGGACGCCCCGTCGAACGCGGGGTCCGCCTGCGCGGCCTTGACCGGCGGGATGGAGCTGTACGCCTTGTTGAGGATCTTCTGCTCGGCGTCGCTGGTCATGAACTTCACGAACTCGGTGGCGCCGTCGAGGTTGTGGCTGTCCTTGAAGACGGCGATGTTGATGCCCGCGGCCATCGAGTTGACCTGGGCGCCGGGGCCGGGGGTGCCCTTCTGGACGGGTACGGGGGCGACACCGTAGGCATCGTCCTTCATGCCCTGGGACTTGAGGTTGGCGGCGGCGGACTGCCACAGCAGCATGGCCTGCTTGCCCTTGGCGAAGTCGCTGACGGACTGGTTCTGCGCGTACTCGGCGTTGCCGGGCGGGATGGCCTTGTCCTTGGCCATGAGGTCGACGTACTGCTTGACCGCGTCGACCACCTTGGGGTTGGTGAAGTCGGGCTTGCCGTCGGCGGAGAAGAAGTCGGCGTCGTGCTGCTTGGCGAAGACGAAGACGTGGTGGATGTTCTCGGAGAGGTTGGAACCCTCGGCGCCGAGCACGGACTTGCCCTTGGCCCTGATCTTGGCGCCGTCCGCGACGAGTTCGTCCCAGGTGGCCGGGGGCCCGTCTATGCCGGCGTCGGCGAAGATCTGCTTGTTGTAGTAGAGGGCGTACGACATCGAGTACAGCGGTACGGCGGCCGGGTCCTTGCCCTCGGCGCCGGTGGAGCCGAGCGCGGGGTCGACGAAGCGGTCCCGTCCGCCGATCTTGGCGAAGTTCTTGGCGTCCCAGGGCAGCAGCGCGCCGGTCGCCTGGAGGGAGGCGCTCCAGGTGTTGCCGATGTTCAGTACGTCGGGGCCCTGGCCGGAGGTGGTGGCGGTGAGGATGCGGTTGAGCAGGTCGGACCAGGGCACGACCTCGACCTTGACCTTGATGCCGGTCTGCTGCTCGAACTTGTCCAGCTCGGGCTGGAGTACCTGCTTGTCCACGGCGACGCTGGCACCCTGGTTGGAGGCCCAGTAGGTCAGCGTCTTGGACGAACCACCGGCCCCGTCCCCACTGTCGGTACCTCCTCCGCATGCGGTGGCCGCGAGGGCGAGAGACATGACGACGGCGCCTGTGGCCGCGGCTCGGATGCTGCGCATGGCTCCAGCTGTCCCTTTCCGGGAGTAGACACCCCGAAAACCACTCAGGCTCCTCAGGGCTTAATTTAGGACGTGAGTTAATCCGGCGGAGGGGGGTGCGTCAAGGGATGCGGCACGGGTAAGTGGGCGGGTCTCGCGTTCTGAGAAGATCACCCGTCAACTGTTCCTCACCGGAACGCCTTTCAGGGGGACGCCACGATGCTCACCGCTCGCAGTGTGGGACCACTGCCGCTGACCGCCGCACTGCTGACGGGGTGCTCATCGGCCGGGGATTCGGCCAAGTCACCCGGCCCGTCGCCCACTTCGGCCCCCGCGGCCCCGGCATCTCCGGCCCCGGCATCTTCGATGCAGTCGCATCCCGAGGACTACCGCTGAGCTCAGCCGAGGGGGTCCGCCAGGTTCCAGCCGTCGGCCAGCAGGCGCTCCACCGCCGTGAGGGCCTCGGTCAGGCGGGCCGGACGGTCGCCGTGGAGTTCCAGCCAGGGGACGCCGGAGGTGGTGAGGACCTCGCGGAAGCGGTCGGTCATCCAACCCCGGAGGTGCTCGCCGTCACGGAGGCCGTCGTCGTCGAAGGGGACGTCCTTGTCGGAGGTGAGCAGGTAGAGCGCGCGTGGGGGCATCGCCTGCGCGAGGTGCCGGACCGGGGCGGTGGTGCGGCCTCGGTAGCGCTCCTGCCAGACGGTGGTGGCCAGGGCGTCGGTGTCGCAGACGAGCACCGGGCCACCGGTACGGGCGGCCTGCTGTTCGGTGCGGTTCTGGCGGCGGGCGACGAGTTCGAAGTCGGCGTCGTCCCAGTCCAGGTCCGCCACGGCGGGGCGGGGCAGGTCGGGGGCTGCCAGCGCTCGGGCGCGGGCGAGCTTGGCGACGGTCAGCTCGCGGCCGTACTCGGGTACCCAGCGGGTCAGCGCGTGCGGGCCGCCTCGGGTGCGCAGGGCGGTGGCGAGGTCGCGGGAGAGGGTGGTGGTGCCGGTGGACTCCGCGCCGACCACGACGACCCGGCGCGCCAGCCAGGCCCGGACCGGCGGCTCGATCTCCGCCCAGTGGACGACGGGGTCCGCGCGGACCTTCGTACCGGAGACGGCGAAGGTGCCCCGGTCGAGGTCCAGCAGCACGGGGGCGGCGCCGAAGCGGCGGGCGAGTTCGGTGCCGTAGGGCTCGGAGCTGAACACCGCGTCCACGTCGGGTGCGTGCGGGCCGAGGGCCAGAGCTTGGCGCATCAGGGCGACATGCCCCTCCCAGGCCGCCTCGCTGTCGTAGTCGACCGGCAGATCGTCCACCACACCCACGACCGCGACATGAGGATCGTCGGCCCAGTGTTCGCGTATCCAGGCGACGCGCTCCTCCAGAGGGATCGACTCGTGCCCGGCCGCCATCACGACGACCGTGACGGCGTCACAGGCGTCGGCGGCGGAGCGGATCAGGAAGTGGTGACCGGAGTGCGGCGGGTAGAACTTGCCGATGACCAGCCCGTGGGCGAAGCGGGCGCTCACGCGGTCACCGTCCGGTCCGCGTCGGGCGCTCCGGTCACGGACCGGGCGGTCGCCAGCTCGCGGCGCCAGGACCGCCATCCGATCACGCACATCGCCAGGAAGAGCACGTAGACGATGCCGGTGAGGTCCAGTCCCTTGCTGAAGTAGAGCGGGATGTAGACGAGGTCGGCGGCGATCCAGAAGTACCAGTTCTCGATCTGCTTGGCGTTGAGCAGCCATTGGGCGGCCAGCGACAACGCCGTGGTCAGGGCGTCCCAGAAGGGCGCGGAGTCGTGCGCACGGGCCAGCAGCACCGTCAGCCCCCAGGTGACGGGCACCAGCAGGACCAGCAGGACGCACAGGGTGGAGCGGGACGCGTGGCCCATGCGCCGGCGGGAGCGCCGTTCGCCACCGCGCAGCCAGGTCAGCCAGCCGTAGGCGGCGAGGACCATGTACACCACTTGGAGCGAGGCGTCCGCGTAAAGGCGGGCGCTCCAGAACAGCACCAGGAAGAACAGGTTGTTGGCGATCCCCACGGGGAAGTTCCACACGCTGGCCCGTACGCACAGCCATACGCACACCGCACCGGTGGCGAAGCCGAGCAGCTCGGACCAGGTGACCGCGTCCTGACCCAGGTGGAACAACTGATGGTTCAGCGGCGCGATCAAGCTGCTGAGTATGTCCGGGACAGCCATGCCGTCCTCACCCCTCCCGTTAATGTCGAAGTGACGATAACAAGAAGCGGTTGGTTCCACAATCTCCTTCCGAACGGGGCTCCCGCACTACCGGACGACCGAATTCGACCTTCGGTGACGCGCCACCCACTGCTAGCGTCGAGATGATCCACGAGACGGGGGCGGACTGTGGCAACGGCCGAAGTGATCGACCTGGTGGCGTTGGGCGAGGACTTCGTCCGCGATCCCTATCCGGTGTACGCGGCGCTGCGCCGACGCGGGCCCGTGCACAGGGTGCGCATCCCGGAGGGTGCGGAGGCGTGGCTCGTGGTCGGGTACGAGGCCGGGCGGGCCGCGCTCATGGACCCGGCGCTGTCCAAGCAGTGGAAGAACGCCTCGCCCTCGTTCCCGCTCTCCAGCCCGGCGGCCGGGCCGCACATGCTCAATCAGGACCCGCCGGACCACGGACGGCTGCGCAAGCTGGTCGTGCGGGAGTTCACCGCACGCCGTATCGAGCAACTCGCCCCACGCGTAGCGCAGATCACCGACGAACTGCTCGACTCGATGACGGCACTGCCCGACGGGCGGGCCGACCTGGTGGACGCGCTCTCCTTCCCCCTGCCGATCTCGGTGATCTGTGAACTGCTCGGGGTCCCGATGCTGGACCGCACCGCGTTCCGCGACTGGACAGCCACGGGCCTCACCGACCCCGACCCACGGGCACGTGAGGCGGCGACGCACGAGGTGACCGCGTACCTGGCCGACCTGGTGGAGCGCAAGCGGCTGGAGCCGGGCCAGGACCTCATGAGCGGCCTGATCCGCACCACCGACGAAGACGGCGACCGGCTGTCCCAGGAGGAACTGCTGGGCACCGCCTGGCTGTTGCTGGTCGCCGGCCACGAGACCACCGTCAACCTGATCTCCAACGGCGTACTGGCGCTGCTCACCCACCCCGACCAACTGGCTCTGCTGCGCGCGGACATGACGCTGATGCCCAACGCCGTGGAGGAGATGCTGCGCTACGACGGGCCGGTGGAGACGCCGACGTACCGGTTCACCACCGAACCGGTCGAGATCGGCGGGACGGTCATCCCCGGAGACGGTCAGCTCGTCCTCGTGGCTCTGGCCGACGCGGACCACGATCCGGCACGCTTCCCCGACCCCGGCCGCTTCGACATCCGGCGCCCCGCGGGCGGCCACGTCGCCTTCGGCCACGGCATCCACTACTGCCTCGGCGCGCCACTGGCCCGCCTGGAGGCCCGGATCGCGATCAGCGCCCTGCTGGAGCGCTGCCCCCGGCTCACCCTCGACGCCCATCCGGCCGCCCTGACCTGGCGCGAGGGGATGCTCATCCGCGGCCCACAG
This sequence comes from Streptomyces sp. NPDC085596, assembly GCF_044541565.1. Classification (NCBI taxonomy): domain Bacteria; kingdom Bacillati; phylum Actinomycetota; class Actinomycetes; order Kitasatosporales; family Streptomycetaceae; genus Streptomyces; species Streptomyces sp. NPDC085596. The sequence goes on from NZ_JBITTC010000002.1 coordinate 345,414, forward strand.
CGACTGCCGGTCCGCTGGGACTCCTAGCCGTCCCGCTTCCGGCCACCCGGTCGTGCCGGATGGCCGGAAAAGCAGAAAGACCCCTGCATCACAGGGGTCCCTACTGGTGTCCGAGGGGGGACTTGAACTCTCCACTCGGGCACCAGCCCACAACCGATCTGACCTGGGGAAACGCCCGCTGACAGGCTTCATTTCGGCGGGCGCTTCTCCTGTTCTTTCCTGCTGTTTCAGGCCCTCTCGGGCCCCTGTTGGTCACGCGTTGGTCATGTGACCAACCCTCCTCCGAGGCGTCCTTCCCTGGTCAGGCTTCCCGGACGGCGCCACGGGGCTACGCCCGTTCTGCACGGTCGCGTACGTGACCGCGTACCGGGGTGGGCTGGCGCGGTCGGGGACCTGTTTATGCAAGGACACGCATAGTCGCGTTCACGCATAGACGCGTAGCGCCACCCCCTCTACTGTCGTTGGCCAGGCGGCCCAAACGGGGCCAGAGCAAGGGGGTTTGGCATGGCCGAACGTTCGGCACTCACCCGGCTCACGGGCAACGGCAACGGCGAGTGCGGAGAGAAGGACTGTCCGAACGTGTACCGCACGGCTACCGGATCGTTCGTGGTGCAGGGCGACGTGTCCGCCGCCTTCACCCCGCCTGCTGGGGAAGGGCTCGTGGAAATCCCGGAGGCGGTTCTCAGGGAGGCGTTCCGTGCACTTGGATGGTGACGCGTGGAATGACTGCTTCGATTCCATGGAGCGGGAGGCGTGGCGGCTGGAGACGCTGCCCGTCTACACCATGCCCCAGGAAGCGGAGAAGCTGAAGCGCTTTCTCGCCGGGGAGAAGTCGCCGGATGATTACACCTCGGCGTGGATGGACGAGGTCCGGCAATGGGCCTCGGAAGGAAAGAGCGTTGGCCGGGTGCATGTCGTGACGCGCCCGCTTTCGGATTACCTGCGGTTCGAGTTCGAGTATTACTACCGGCATCACGTCAAGGCGGGCGAGGATATCCGTATCCTCGATCTCACCGACCGCGAGAATCCCGGACTGCCGGATCAGGACTTTTGGATGTTCGATGAGTCCAAGGTAGTTCTGATGAATTACCGGGCGGACGGAACACAGATCAATCGGGAACTGTACGAAGGTGACCCGGAGCCGTACCGACAGTTGAAGCGGATCGCCGTGGCCGAGTCGGTTCCATTCCTGGAGTACGTGAGCGGGTGACGTTCGACCCTGAACAGTTGGGGCAGCCAAAACAGGAACTGGCAGCCCTGCTGAAAGAACTGCGCAAGCGAGCCGGCCTCACTGGGGACCGGCTCGCTCGGCGTTGCAACATGTCCCAATCGAAGATCAGCCGGATCGAGAATGGGAAAATCCTGCCGAGCCTGCTCGACCTGGAGAGAATCCTCCGGGCTGTCGTTGCTCCGCCCGAGGTCATCGAAGAGGTGATTGCTCTCGCTAGACTGGCTAACACCGAGTGGCAAGACCTTCGCTCGCTTCGCCGGAGAGGGCTGGAAAAGAAGCAGACCGAGCTTGCCGCGTTGGAATCCTCGTGTACGGAGTTCCGGTTCTTTCTGCTGTCCATGATTACTGGCCTGCTGTCCACCCCTGAGTACATCCGGGCCAGCCTCGCCCATTCTCCGGCCGACATCACCAAGACGGTAGCGAGGAAGCTGGAGCGGCAGGAAGTCCTTTACGATACGACGAAGCGGTTCACCTTCATCCTCACCGAGCAGGCTGCCAGGTGGCCACTCCTGCCCCCGGCTGCAATGGCGATGCAGATTGACCGGCTGACCTCGCTCACTCACTTGTCGAATGTGAAGCTCGGGGTAATCCCGATTGCGGGATACAAGCCTATGGCTCCGATGGATACCTTCACCGTCTATGACAACAGGCTGGCCACCGTGGAGAACACGACCGGTGTCGTGATCCTGAGAGACCCGAGAGACATCGAAATGCATCTGGACTTGTTCTCCACGTTGGAGGGCTATGCACTTTTCGATGAGGAAGCAAGGGCTCTTTTGATGTCATGGTCTACCGCCTGCCGTTCATGATCTTTAGTCCATGACGGGAAAGAACTACACAGCCGCCGCTTTCTGGGCCAATGATTTCCTCCATGGCAGCGACCGAGCGAAACGAGAAGCGAGACCGCGACGGCGTGGGCCGGTTGCTCGACTACCGGCAGACGTTCGGCCCTGACGGTGAGGTGCGCTTGTGACCGGGCGTATGACTCTGCGGGTCTCACACGACGGCGGCCGAACGTACGGCCCGGTGCGTGAGGTGCAAGTGGAGCCGCGTACTGCGGTGATCCTCGGTTCGCCGACCAAGTACCCGCCGTGCGGGTGCCCTCGGTGCACGGGCCGCAGCTCGTTGTCCACCAATGCTCTCCGGCCCGTGGCGGTGGAGCCGAAGACGACGTGATGCGGGGCTTGCCGACTGGGCGTTGCGCCACTTCGGCCGGTACGCGGGGCCGCGCTCGCCGCTGTCCCCCTTTGCTTCCTGCCGGATTCCCGGTGGGAGTTCCCCGAGAAGAGAGAGGTAGTCCGATGGTGGAAGAGAACACCGGTTCGGTGGCCCCCGAGGGGGGTGGCCTGCTCGTCGCGAAGCGGAAGATCGTGGCCGCGCGCACCCGCGCTGAGCAGGAGTCTGACGTCAGCAGTGGCCGTTCCGACGGCAACGACTGACGGGAGCGCCCACGTTGCTTGATGCAGCCTCGTGGGCGGGGCGTCTGGGCGGGGACACGTTCCTCGCCCAGACGTACCACCGCTCCTACGCGCACTTCCCCGGGGCCGCCGACACGGCGGGCCTGTTCTCCTGGGACGACCTGAACCGGATCATCGCCACGCAACGGCTGGAACCGCCCCGGCTGCGCCTGTCGGTCGACGGCGAGATGGTCCCGCTGCACCGCTATGCGATCCCCACCACGAACCGCCGCGCGGTCACCTGGTCCCGCATCCAGCCGTCCGACTTCCACGCCCAGCTCAGGGACGGGGCGTCGCTGGTCCTCGACGCGGTGGAGAAGAGCCACCCCGCTGTGGGGGTGGCTGCGGAGGGGCTTGAGCGCTTCCTCGGGACTTCCGTGCAGGCCAACGTGTACGCCTCGTGGACCGAGCGGGAGGGCTTCGGCCGGCACTGGGATGACCATGATGTCGTCGTGGTCCAGTTGCACGGCTCGAAGCGGTGGCGCCTGTGGGGGACGACCCGTGAGGCGCCCACCTTTCGGGACGTGGAGTCGCCGGAGGAGCCGGAGGGCGACCCGGTGGCTGACCTCGTTCTGTCCCCGGGTGACGTGCTTTACCTGCCGCGCGGTTGGTGGCACGCGGTCACCGCTGACCAGGGGACAGAATCCCTTCACCTCACGTTCGGCATGGTCCCGCACACGGGCGCTGACCTGATGCTCTGGGTCGTGGATCAGCTTCGGGCGTCCCTCGCGCTGCGCAGGGACATTCCGCGCTTCGGCTCGTCAGCGGAACAGTCGGACTTCATCGACGCCGTACGCCGTGAGGTGGCCGACATGATGGCGGACCCCCGCCTCGTGGAGCGGTGGGCGGAGTCGATCGACACGACCGACCAGGGCCACGCGATTCCTTCCCTGCCGTACGTGGACGGGCTCCCCGCGCGGAGGGAGATCACCGTCAAGCTCACGACTCCGAGGGGCCGCCTGACGCCGAACCGCGCAGAGGGCACGGTCACCTTCTCGGCGGCCGGTACGGCGTGGGACTTCGCCGAGTCCGCAGCACCCGCGCTCGGCACGCTGCTCACCAACCAGCCGACCACGCTCGGCGAACTCGCCGACTCCGCCGGACTGGAGGTCAAGGACGTGGCCGAACTGGTCTCCGCCCTCGTCGAAGGCCATGCCGTCGCAGTCGTGGGGACCGCGCTGTGACCGCCGCTCTCTCCCTGGGGACATACCGCGTGCGTGCCGTCAGTCAGGCGGCACGCACCGCCCTGGCTGCCGGTAGCCCCTGGGTGGACACGGCACCGAACTACGCCCATGGCCGGGCTCATGAGGAGTTGCGCCCGGTTCTCGGGGAGTACCCGACCGTACGGGTAGCCACGAAGGCGGGGTTCTTCACAGCGGAGCAGGGCCGCACCGCCCTCGCTGAGGGTGTGCTGACCCGGGATGAGACGGCCGGTAGGCACAGCCTTGAACGGGGCTTCGTTCGCTGGCAGACGGAGCACTCGTTGGCCGCGCTCGGTCGCGTGGACCTGGTGTTCGTGCATAACCCCGAGCACCACGGGCACGGCCTTGACCGTGCCGCTCTGCACTGGCGTGTGAGGGAAGCCTTCACCGCGCTGGAGGAGTTCGCCCACGCGGGCAGGATCGGCGGGTACGGCGTCGCCACATGGTCGGGCTTGCGCTCCGGAGCGTTCAGTGTTCCCGAGATGCTCGCGCTCGCCCGGCAGGCGGCCGGTTCCGCCGAGCATCACTTCACGGGCTTGCAGATGCCCGTGAGCCTGGTCATGGATGACCCGATCACACAGTCCCTGAACGGCGGTGGGCCGCTCGTGCAGGCGAAGGACGCCGGGCTGATCACGTTCGGCTCCGCTCCCCTGCACGGTGGCGAACTCCTCGATGCCATGACACCCGAACTGGTGGACCTCATCCGCCCCGGCCTGTCGCCCGCAGCCGCTGCCCTGCTGGCTGCTGGCTCGTGCCCTGGCCTCGATGTTGTCCTCACTTCCGCGAGCACCCGCGAACACTGGGACGATGCGGCAAAGGCTCTGGCTGCCCCGCTGACAGCCCAGGAACTGAGGAGGGTGACCGATGAACTCGCCGCTGAATAAGGACGTGCAGGCCCTGATGGAGGCCGCCCACGACCGGGCGGCCAAGGCGCTGGGCCTCGCCTGCACGGGTCCGCTGGCGTGGGGGTTCCTCGGCGTCACCCTCGGACGCCAAGCGGGGGACTGGTGGCTACGGGTGAGCCGGACGGCGAAGCGCAACGCGGGCAGGAAGCAGGGGGAGGGTGTCCTCGGGGCCTCCCTGCTCGTGCCCGACGCTGTCCCGCGCCCGCGCCTGTACGAGGTGCACGACTGGATTGACGGGGAGTGGGCTTTCGAGGCGGAAGTCCTTGACTACGTCACGCAACCCATCGTGTCCCCGGACCGAGCCGACATCGACCACGACCCCGGCTTGCCTGACGAGTGGTGGTCGGACCTTCGCCAAGCCCTTGCCTTGCTCGCTGAAGCGGAGGGGGTGAAGGTCACCGTCCGGGGCGGCTGGATCGAACGGGCCTTCCCCCAGTTCCTCGGCGTCCCGGCCCCCGCGAACGTGGAGCGGGTGACCGGTCACGGTGACCTGCACTGGGGCAACCTCACCGCCGCACCCCTGTGCCTGCTGGACTGGGAGCGATGGGGACGGGTGCCCTTCGGCTACGACGCGGGACTCCTCCACGCCAACAGCCTGCTTGTTCCCGACGTAGCCGCCCGCATCCGCAAGGAGTTCGCGCCGGTCCTCGACACCCCCGCCGGCCGAATTGGGGAACTGGCAGCCCTGGCCGAGATGCTGCAAGCCGTAGCCCGTGGCTGGTACCCCAACCTCGCACCCCACCTCGTGGCCCGTGCAGAGGCGCTCACCGGAGTGCGCCCGCCCGTCCCGGTGCACTCCGAGGTGAGCGCCTGACTGCGCCCCTGTGCGCCTGTCTCAGGCGCTCTCACCGATGTGCCGGTACAAGGTGGCTCGGGAGATTCCCAGAGCCTTGGCGATGGCGGTGACGCTTTCTCCCTTGGCGTGCCTGGCACGGGCTACGGCTAGCCTGTCGTCGTCCACAACGGTGGGGCGTCCCCCGTGGTTGCCCTTGCGGGCCGCAGCATCAAGACCTTCCAACGTCTTCTCCCGGATGCCCTCTCGCTCGACTTCCGCGCTGACAGCGAGTACGGCGAAGACGATGGCTCCCGCCCCGTTCGGGTCGTACACGCCTGTGAGGGGGCCGGAGAGGAGTTCCAGTTGGATGCCGTCCGCTTGGAGGGTGGCGGACAGGGACATCAGCTCTGCCGCGTTGCGGGCAAGCCGCTTCATCTCGACCACGGTCAGGATGACGGCTTGTCCGGGTGCGGCCTGCCTGATCTCCCGCGCCAGGGTGAGAGCCTTCTCCAGCTCCGGCCGCTCCTTCACGCGGGTACTGATCTTCTCGGAGAACACGCGAGTGCACTGCGCCCCGGCAAGAGCGTCCAACTGGGACTGGAGTTCCTGCCCGACCGTGGAGCACCGGGCATAGCCGAGCCGGATCCCTGCGCCTGGCTTCCCTTCGGGTGCCTGTGCCAGGGGATCGCCCTGTGTCCACGGCTTGCCGGGGTTGCGGTCGGCCGGGGTCTTCACAGTGAGTTCCGCCTTCAAGGCGGGCACGAGGGCGAAGCGCCCCGTGTGGTAGCTGGCTGCCACCTTGCCCGCACCAGTACGGCAAGGGCTTCCGGCAGGGGCCTGGCACTTGGGGCAGTCGTGACGCTCGACCTGTTCGGCCGGGGTGATCTTCTTCGGCATGACCAGTCTCATAAACGCGTCTCGAAAGCCAGGTCGGAGCGGGATCTTTTGAGACGAGTTTCGAGACGGTCAGACAGGGGCTAAATGGACACGGCCCGACGGTTGCCGAATCGTCTCACTAACGATGGTTATTGAGACGCACTTCGGTCATCACTCACTGTGCCGATCGTGGCTGGCTCTCTACGGCGACGGCGGCCGAAGGGAGGCCGTGTGTCGTCGCTTGCCGACACGTGTGTCAGGCCGAGTCTCCCCCGGTCGTGAACTCCTCGGTCTCGTAACGCGCCATCGCCTCTCGGCGTTCCTTCGCGTACTGGGCTTCAACGGCCTCAGCCATGATGCCCATGCTCTCCATGATGGGGTCCAAAACCCTCTCACTGAAGCGTTCGTCTGTCTGCGTGAGCAGCCGACAGTCCGACTTCAGGTCCGCGCACAGCCTGGTCCTTCCAGCCTCGCTGATCATTTCTTGAATGCGCTCGCGCCAGAAGTTGTGGACCAGGTCGTTACGCCGCTTAAGGCTCCTCGTGAGGTCGTCGACAACCTCTGGATAGGCGCTGGTGTACGGCTCAACTCGCTTGATCAGTTTGCCCATCATGTCCTTGAAGCCTTGAGTCCAAGGGTCGCGGATGAGCTGTTCTCCCTGCTCCCTCGCCGTGATCATCTTGGTGAGCGCCAGAGCGTTGACCAACGAGTGTTCAAGGCAGTTGGCCTTGTAGATGGCCAGCCCGAAGAGGGCGTACACGGTCTTGTGGTCCGTCCCGCTGTCGTACTCGTCGTCCGGCTCAGGCTCCGACTCCTCGCGCCAGGTCGGCTCATGCCTGACCACATACAGTCCATCCATGCCTTCCAGTGTGTTGGCAAGGCGAGCCACCGTGTACCGAATTTTGGACACTTGACTACCCAGCCCCCTGAGTCGGCCGACCCTCCGGGGTGGGGGATGACCCCTTACGCCCTTCAACGGCGACCGCCACGTCTTGGCAGCTCGGAATATGCCACGGTTCCAAGGGTCGCCAAGGCGATGGCGAAGGGGAGCGCAAACGGAAACGCGCAGGCCAGAGCAACCGTGAGGCTCCGGCCGGCGGGGGAAGCCTGCGCGAGACTGGAGGCTTTCGAGGCTTGACGTAAGTGTCTTCGCTCTGTGGCCGCGTAGCGGCCCTCGGCAGGAAGCGCTTCGCCCTTATGGCTTCGTTCCGTGGGGCGCGGCAGCGCCCCGCCTGAGTAGCTTCGCGGTCTTCCTGATGTCGGCCCCTGCGGGGCCGCACCGGTCGAAGTGTCTTCGCTCTGTGGCGGCGGAGCCGCCCCCTCCCCGGTGACTCTTCCGCCGCTGCGACTTGTGCAAGTGGGGCGCTTCCGCGCCCCGACTTCCCTTCCGCGCTGCACGTGAAGACGTACGTGGCGTGGGTTATTGGTCCCTCCGGGACCCAGGTGTGAGGCCAAATAGATAGAGAGGCGGCGAACGTTTTTCCAGCTCACCGGCCATATGGGTAGCTGTGAGGGAGTTACTGGATACGTGCGTGGGGATTACCTACCGGCCTATGTGGATGCGACAGGGCACGGATGCACCGCTCCCCTTCTGGAAGAGGTGCCCCGGCAGGACGAGGCACGGCACTCCCGATCGGGGCGAGATGAGGCCGAGTCGTTTGGCGTGGCTCACTCTGGCGTTCGCTCCCTGCTTGGTCAGCGGTTCGCTGCCTTCGCTCAGCAGGGCGGCCAGTTCGCCCGGCCGGAAGCTCGCGCGCCCGTCCCTGTCCGCCCACCCCAGAGCGGCGAAGTGCACGCGGAGGTATCCGTCGTACCTGGGGTCTTGCGCCATGCGCCGGTACTCGTGCTGGGAGACGCCGCCCCACGGGCGGCCGGGACCGAAGCTGATAGCCACCGAGCGTGGCTCCTTCCTGTGCGGCGCACGCGAGGTGCGCCAGTGATCCCCGCCGGATGGCGGGACATGTGCCTCCCTTCGTGAGGCGGTGGGCACGGTTCGACTACGCGACGGCCGGGCACTCCCGGTCGATCCAGCGGTCCACGTCCGTAAGGCGGAAGCGCAGGTGTCCGCCGATCTTGCGGGCGGGGATGTTGAGCGGCCGGTGGTTGTTGTAGACCCACGCGGGCGTGACGCCCAGGTACTCGGCCAGCTCGGCGACGCTCATCAGGCGGGCGTTGTCCAACGGATGCTCTCCTCTGTCGGCGGAGGGAGAGGTTCCCTCCGGCTCGACCATCCTGCGCTATCGGTCTGGCCCAGTCAAAGCCGGATGGGTCACATCTGGACTTGCCTGATGGGTGGCGGCTTCCGTATGTTGCTGACCATGACAGATGACGTGCCACGCGAAGGCATCACAACGACACAGCGCATCGGCCCCTGGGTCGTCACCATGTATCGCCCCATCGGATTCGCTGCCGGAGGGCCACAGGAGATCCGCGTCGAACCGGCCAGCGATGCCGACCCCCAGGAGATCGCTCGCGGGATCTCCTCCACCGTCCTGCGTCAGATCGTCACGGCAACCCCCGGAGAGCTGGCGCGACGGGCGAGCGAAGAACCCGCACTGGATGACCTGTCCGACACCCTGCGCCAGATGCCAAGGGGGCTCTCGGACGAGTACCTGGCGTTCCTCTCCGCCGTCTACGTCCGGGTGGTGGAGGTCGGGCAACGCGCCCCGATCCAGGACCTTGAACAGGTCACCGGAACCAAACAGGCCACCCTCAAAGGGCATCTCCGAGCCGCACGCCAGCGCGGGTTTCTGACCAAGGTCGAGGGCAGGGCCGGGGGCCAGCTCACGGACAAGGCTCACGCCGTTCTCAAGAGGGTTCAGCCCGGCGACGTGACCGCCGAGGACGCCCGATAGCAACCGCGACCGAGAGGGGGGAAGCAGCCGAGTGGCGAAGCGCGGCAACGGGCTCGGCGGGACTCCGGTGGAGATCCCGCGTACAGGCAGAGCGAACACCTGGGGTGTACGTACGCCCCTGCACTTCAACAAGGCGACAGGGAAGCGGGAGCGCTACTGGATAGGCCGGGAGTACAAGAACAAGACGGCGGCGGAGAGAGCACTCCGGGTCTGGATCACCGACTACGAGGCAGGCAAAGTCGCCGCCCGCTCGGACATGAAACTCGGTGACTGGCTGGACAAGTGGCTGAGCAACCACAGGAAGGAGGTAACGACCATGGCCGGTTACGAGACGAAAGTCCGCCTGCACATCAAGCCGCACATCGGCGGCGTGAAGCTGTGCGAGGTCACCGACGACACCCTTGACGACCTGTACCGGCTGCTGGAAACGACCCCGTGCCCGACCAACAAGGGCAAGCCGCTCGGGGCCAAGTCGGTGCGCCACGTGCACAACATCCTGTCCGGCGCGTTGGGGGCGGCGGTGCCCAAGCTGATACCCGTCAACCCCGCCGCGACGGCTCACCCTCCCACCGCCCGGCAGATCCGGGCGCAGGAGTCGAGGTATCCGACGCTGGACGACGGTCAGACGACCCGGTTCCTGGGGACGGTGTGGGAGCCGTGTGGCAACCGGGCCTGTGACGGGGGCCTGACCCACCACTGTCTGCGGGACGCCCCGCTGTGGACCGTGTACGCCGCTACCGGCGTGCGCCGCAGTGAGGCGCTCGGCATGAAGTGGTCCCTCATCAACTGGGATGCGGGGTCCATCGAACTCGGTTGGGTCGTGGTCGAGGAGGGCAACACCTACCGCCTGCGCACCAAGGACGGCGACGACAACGCCGTCATCTACGTGGAACAGTCCGTGATGAACGTCCTGAAGTGGCAGCGGGAACGCCAGATCGCGGAGCGGGAACGGCTCGGCTCCGCGTGGGCGGACAGTGATCTCGTCTTCGCCCGTGACGGCTTCAAGCTGTACCGGGGTGAGGCGGGCGGACCGCAGGACCCCGAGAAGGTGTCGGCACGGTGGCGCACCCTACGCACCCGGCTCCACCTGCCCGAGCACTTCCGCATCCACGACTGGCGGCACAGCAAGGTCACGAACGATCTGGAGGCCGGGGAGAACCCCGTCGAGGTCTCCGCCAACGTCCGGCACCACTCGCCGGGCTACACCATGGCCCGGTACGGGCACTCACGTAAGGATGGAGCGCGGCGGCTGGCCGCTTCCGGAGCGGGCCGACTCGGCCTGTCATCCCTGGTCTGACCAGGAGATTCGCTCGGCTGTTGGTCACGTGGTTGGTCACGCCACAGCCGGAGAAACAGAAAAACCCCAGGTGCACTGGGGTCTCTGCTGGTGTCCGAGGGGGGACTTGAACCCCCACGCCCGATAAAGGGCACTAGCACCTCAAGCTAGCGCGTCTGCCATTCCGCCACCCGGACAAGGTGTCTGCCGCCTTGGCGGGGGCGTTCCCCCGCGGCGACATGGACAACAATACCAAGGTTTCGGAGTGCCTTTCACCTGCGTATCTGTGCCCTCCGGCACCCCGGGGAGCAGAAGGTGACCGCGTCGCTACCCGCTGCCCCACACCCCCTCACGGGCAGCGGATCACCTGGCCCGCGTACGACAGGTTGCCGCCGAAGCCGAAGAGGAGGGCCGGGTCGCCGGTACGGACCTTGCCCTGTTCGATCAGCTTGGACAGGGCCAGTGGGATGCTCGCGGCGGAGGTGTTGCCGGACTCGGTGACATCGCGGGCGACGACCGCGTTCACCGCGCCGATCTTCTGCGCGAGCGGTTCGATGATGCGCAGGTTGGCCTGGTGGAGGACGACCGCCGCGAGGTCGGCCGGCGCGATGCCCGCCTTCTCGCAGGCCCGGCGGGCGATGGGTGGCAGCTGGGTGGTGGCCCAGCGGTACACGCTCTGCCCCTCCTGCGCGAACCTCGGCGGCGTGCCCTCGATCCGTACCGCGTTGCCCATCTCCGGCACCGAACCCCACAGCACCGGCCCGATCCCCGCCTGCTCCCCCGGCGCGCACGCCTCCACCACGGCCGCGCCCGCACCGTCGCCGACCAGGACGCAGGTGGTGCGGTCGGTCCAGTCGGTGACCTCGGACATCTTGTCCGCGCCGATCACCAGCGCGCGGGTCGCGGCGCCCGCCCGGACGGTGTGGTCGGCGGTGGCCAGCGCGTGGGTGAACCCGGCGCAGACCACGTTGACGTCCATCGCCGCGGGCTCGGGGATGCCGAGCCGGGCGGCGACGCGTGCGGCGGTGTTCGGGGAGCGGTCGATCGCCGTGGAGGTGGCGACCAGCACCAGGTCGATGTCGCCGGGGGCGAGCCCGGCGGTGGCCAGGGCCTTGGCGGCGGCGTGCGCGGCCAGCTCGTCGACCGGCTCGTCGGGGCCCGCGATGTGCCGGGTGTGGATGCCGACCCGGCTGGTGATCCACTCGTCGCTGGTGTCGACCATGCGCGCCAGGTCCTCGTTGGTGAGCACCCTGGCGGGCTGGTAGTGGCCGATCGCGGCGATACGCGAGCCGTGCATGTCGGGGTCCCCTCGTTGCTGCCGTGGGTAGCGGGACTCTCCAGTCTGCGCAGTGACTCACGGGTACGGGGGTACGTGAAGCCACAGGAATCGGGCATCCCAGTTGTCGGCTTCTTGCAGACCCTCGGACACAGACCCTCGGGCATCCGAATTCCGCTCATACGCTCGGCGTTTCGCTCGTACGAACGGGTGCCCGGACGGCGCTCCCACAAAGGCGCGGCGTCCGGGCACCCTCGCGTCACCCCGTGAAAAGCTGCGTCGCCTTCCGCACCAGTTCGTACAGCCCGTAGGCGAGCGGCGCGCCCACCCAGAGCCAGGAGAGGGCGATCAGGGCGCGCCGGTCAGGCGGGCTGCTCTCGCTGGGCATCGGGGGCCTCCTTCGGGGCGGGGACGTGGTGGCGGGCGTTGACGGGGCGGACGAGTTCGTTGGCGACGAAGCCGACGAGGAGCAGGCCGATCATGATGGAGAAGGACAGCCCGTACAGCGCGGCCCCATGCTTCCCGGCGGCCTCCTGCCGGTCGGCGATCCAGTTGACGATCAGCGGTCCGAGTACGCCGGCGGTGGACCAGGCGGTGAGCAGCCGGCCGTGGATGGCGCCGACCTGGTAGGTGCCGAAGAGGTCCTTCAGATAGGCCGGGATGGTGGCGAAGCCGCCACCGTAGAAGGAGAGGACGACCAGCGCGCACAGCACGAACAGCGGCTTGGAGGTGTCGCCGAACAGGGCGAGGAGCAGGTACATCACCGCACCGACGCCGAGGTAGACGCGGTAGATGTTCTTGCGGCCGATGAGGTCGGAGGTGGAGGACCAGCCGATCCGGCCCGCCATGTTGGCCGCCGACAGCAGCGCGACGAAACCGGCCGCCGCCGAGACGGAGACCGGGGTGGAGCTGTCCGCGAAGAAGTCCGTGATCATCGGGGCGGCCTTCTCCAGGATGCCGATCCCGGCCGTGACGTTGGTGCACAGCACGACCCACAGGCACCAGAACTGCGGGGTGCGCAGCGCGCTGCGGGCCGAGACCTGGATGCCCGCGACCGCGCTCGGACCGCTCTCCGTGCGCTCGGCCGGTCGCGGCACGCGGACCAGCAGGACTCCGAGCGTCATGAACACGGCGTACGCGAGGCCGTGGACGAGGAAGGCCAGCGCGATCCCGGAGTGGTCCGCACCGAAGGTCTCCAGCATCTGGGCCGACCAGGGCGAGGCGATCAGGGCGCCGCCGCCGAAGCCCATGATGGCGATGCCGGTGGCCATGCCGGGCCGGTCCGGGAACCACTTCATCAGGGTGGAGACGGGCGAGATGTAGCCGATGCCGAGGCCGATACCGCCGACGAAGCCGTAGCCGAGGACGATCAGCCAGTACTGCTGGGTCTGCGCGCCGAGCGCGGAGATCAGGAACCCGGAGGAGAAGCAGACCAGGGCCACGGTCATCGCCCAGCGCGGGCCGTTGCGCTCGACGAGGGTGCCGCCGAACGCGGCCGACAGCCCGAGCATGACGATGGCCAGCTGGAACGGCAGCGCGCTCTGGGTGCCGTCGAGGTGCAGCGCGGATTCCAGGGGTGGCTTGAACACGCTCCAGGCGTACGCCTGGCCGATGGAGAGGTGGACGGAGAGCGCGGCGGGCGGTACGAGCCAGCGGCTCCAGCCCGGGGGCGCGACAGGGGGGCTGCTCATGGGGCCGGACGGTAGGTCGGGGGCGGGTGGGTTGAGAAGGTGGGGCGCGGCGCGTTTGCGGTGAACGGTCGGCTCCGTGCGTCGGGCGGTCGGTGAGGTGGCCGGAAAGGTCCGCCCTCAGTCCCGGCCGGCCTCGAAGCTCAGCCGTCCGACGGTGGTGACGGTGCCCAGCCGGGGGAAGTCCAGCCGTACCGACGCGTCGTGCTCGGCGGCCGTGAACGCGGCCATCGCGTCCTCCACGAAGACCAGCTCGTAGCCCAGGTCGGCGGCGGCACGGGCGGTGGACTCGACCCCCAGGTTGGTGGCGATACCGCCGAAGACCAGGGTGTCGACGCCATGGGCACGCAGCCGCTCGTCCAGCTCGGTCCCCTGGAACGCGCCGATGGTCCGCTTGACCACCTCCAGGTCGCCGTCGTGCAGGAGTCCGGCGACGAGACCGCTGCCGGGTGGCTGTTCCGCGACGGTGGGCCGTTCGACCCGGACGAGTACGACGAGCGCGCCCTCGGCGCGGCAGCGCTTCGCCAACTCCTCGCCGGCGGCGAGCACTTCGGCTCCCTTGCGGGGTTCCAGCGGCAGCGCGACGAGGCGGTCCATGAGGTCGACGAGGACGAGGGCGGTGCGCCGCGGGTCGAGTACGGGGGCTGCGGTCATGACGGAACGTTAGCCGTCGCGAGCTGTCCGTGCCGGAAATCCGGGTCAACGGGCCCGTGAACGAGACGCGTTCGGCCGTCTACGGCTCTGCGCGCCCACCCGGCCGGACGCGCGGGCGCGGCACCTGGGCGGGCGGGGCGGTGGGTTCCTCGGGGTCGCGGGCGCGGCGTTTGGCGATGACCGCGCAGACCATGAGCTGCATCTGATGGAAGAGCATCAGCGGCAGCACGGCGAGGGAGGCGTGGGCGCCGAACAGCACACTGGCCATGGGGAGTCCGGCGGCGAGGGACTTCTTCGACCCGGCGAACTGGATGGCGACGCGGTCGGCCCGGCCGAAGCCGAGCGCCCGCGCGCCGTACCAGGTCAGCGCGAGCATCACCGCGAGCAGGACGGCCTCCACGAGGAGCAGCGCGCCGAGCCGCGGGGCGCTCACCTGGCGCCAGATGCCCTGGGCCATGCCCTCGCTGAACGCGGTGTAGACGACCAGCAGGATCGCACCCCGGTCGACCAGCCCGAGCACCTTCTTGTGCCGGCCGACGAAGCCGCCGATCCAGCGCCGTAGCAGCTGCCCGGCGAGGAAGGGCACCAGCAGTTGCAGCACGATCTTCACCAGGGAGTCGGCGGAGAAGCCGCCGCCCGAGTTGCCGAGCAGTACGGAGGCGAGCAGCGGGGTGACGAGGATGCCGACGAGGGAGGAGAAGGAGCCCGCGCAGATGGCGGCGGGCACGTTTCCGCGCGCGATGGAGGTGAAGGCGATCGAGGACTGGATGGTCGACGGCACCAGGGTGAGGAACAGCAGCCCCTGGTAGAGCGGCTGGGTCAGCAGCGCCGGGACGAGTCCGCGCGCGGCCAGCCCGAGCAGCGGGAAGACGGCGAAGGTGCAGGCCAGCACGGTGAGGTGGAGCCGCCAGTGGCGCAGCCCGTCCATCGCCTCGCGGGTGGAGAGGCGGGCGCCGTAGAGGAAGAACAGGAAGGCGATGGCGGCCGTGGAGGCGCCGGAGGCCACATCGGCGGCGACGCCTCGCGCGGGCAGCAGCGCGGCCAGGCCCACCGTGCCGAGGAGCAGCGCGATGTACGGGTCGATGGGCAGCCGGCGTTTCACAGGGCTCCGTGGCTTCTCGGTGCGGGCGGACGATCTCCATCGTGCCTCCCCTGCGCCGATCACGGAATCCGGCATACCGCTCTGACTGTGATCGCGCTTCATGATGACCGGGCTACCCTGGCCCTCATGTACGACCCCACGCACCTGCGTACGTTCCTCGCGGTGGCGCAGACGCTCAGCTTCACGCAGGCCGCGCGGCGGCTGGGGCTGCGGCAGTCGACGGTGAGCCAGCATGTGCGCAGGCTGGAGGAGGCGGCCGGGCGGCAGCTGTTCGCGCGGGACACCCACTCGGTGGAGCTGACCGGGGACGGCGAGGCGATGCTCGGGTTCGCGCGGCGGCTGCTGGAGGTGCAGGAGCAGGCGGCGGCGTACTTCTCCGGGACGCGGGTGCGGGGCCGGCTGCGGTTCGGCGCGTCGGAGGACTTCGTACTGACCCGGCTGCCGGAGATCCTGGAGGGCTTCCGGTACGACCACCCCGAGGTCGACCTCGAACTGACGGTGGAGCTGTCCGGCACCCTGCACGAACGGCTGGCCGAGGGCAAGCTCGACCTGGTACTGGCCAAGCGCCGCCCCGAGGACCCGCGCGGCCGCCTGGTCTGGCGGGACGACCTGGTGTGGATCGGCGCGGAACGCCTCCGCCTGGACCCGGACCGCCCGGTCCCCCTGATCGTCTACCCCCCGCCGGGCATCACCCGGGCCCGCGCCCTGGAGGCCCTGGAGGCCCAGGGCTGCCCCTGGCGCATCGTCTGCACCAGCGGCAGCCTCAACGGCCTCATCGCGGCCGCCCGCGCCGGCCTCGGCGTGATGGCCCACTCCCGCCGGCTGATCCCCCCGGGCCTGGTCCGCGTTCCGGACCGCACCGGCCTGCCGGAGCTCGGCCGCATCGACTTCGTACTCACCCACGGCCACCGCAGGGGCCCCGCGGAGGAGGCGGCGAACGCCCTGGCGGACGCGGTGCTGGCGGGCGGTGAGCGGCTGCGGCGCCGGGGCGGCTGAGAGCGGGCCCCTCCCCCGGCGGTCGCCGTGACCGGCCCGTACAGATTCGGTGGAGATTACGACCGGGGTACGTACCGACCCGTCAGTATCGTGTCCGGCCCTTCCGCATGTGGGGGGATTTTCCGGCTACCGTCCGCGAGATACGTGCGGTTTGGCCGGATTCCCGACCCCTCCCATCCGGCCATTCGGTGGGGTAGCTTTCACGGCGCTGTGCGGAGCGTCGCGGGGGCGTGACGGAGGAGCGAGGAAGGGGGAGCGAGGTTTGCGCGAGTTCACCAACCCTGTGATGGAGTCGGAGCCGCCGGTGGGCGGTCTGGCCGACACCGTCTTCGACAACGCGCGCACCGACCCGCGGCACGTCGCCCTCGGCCGTAAGGACGACAGCGGGCAGTGGCGTGACGTGACCGCCGCCGAGTTCCGTGACGAGGTCGTCGCCCTCGCCAAGGGTCTGCTCGCCCAGGGCGTCCGCTTCGGCGACCGGGTCGCCATCATGTCCCGCACCCGCTACGAGTGGACCCTGTTCGACTTCGCGCTGTGGACGATCGGTGCCCAGGTGGTGCCCATCTACCCGACCTCCTCCGCCGAGCAGTGCTTCTGGATGCTGCACGACGCCGAGGTCACCTCCGCCGTGGTGGAGCACGAGGACCACGCGATGACGATCGCCACGGTCATCGGCCGTCTCCCCCGGCTGCGCCAGCTCTGGCAGCTGGACGCGAACTGCGTGCGGGAGCTGTACGACGCGGGCGCGCATCTGGACGACGAGGTGGTGCACCGGCACCGCGAGGCGGTCACCCCGGACTCGACCGCCACCATCATCTACACCTCGGGCACCACGGGCCGCCCCAAGGGCTGCGTCCTCTCGCACGGCAACTTCATGTTCGAGGCGGACACCGTGATCCGCCGCTGGGAGTCGGTGTTCCACTCCAAGAAGGGCGACCAGGCGTCCACGCTGCTGTTCCTGCCGCTGGCCCATGTCTTCGGCCGCATGGTGGAGGTCGCCGCGCTCCGGGGCCGGGTCCGCTTCGGGCACCAGCCGCAGCTGCACGCGGCCGCCCTGCTGCCGGACCTGGCCGCGTTCCGGCCGACGTTCATCCTGGCGGTGCCGTACATCTTCGAGAAGGTGTTCAACTCGGCCCGGCGCAAGGCGGAGAAGGAGGGCAGGGCGACGCCCTTCGAGAAGGCGGTCGACGTGGCCGTGAAGTACGCCGACGCGCTGGAGGCCAAGGCGTGGGGCCTCGGCCCCGGTCCCTCGGCGGGCCTGCGGATGCAGCACCAGCTCTTCGACAAGCTGGTGTACTCCAAGGTCCGCGCGGCGATGGGCGGCCGTATCCGCAACGCGATGTCGGGCGGCTCGGCGATGGACCGCCGCCTCGGCCTGTTCTTCGCGGGCGCCGGCGTGCAGATCTACGAGGGCTACGGCCTGACCGAGTCGACGGCCGCCGCGACCGCCAACCCGCCCGAGCGCACCCGCTACGGCACGGTCGGCCAGGCCGTCCCCGGTGTGTCGGTGCATGTCGCCGACGACGGCGAGGTCTGGCTGCACGGCGGGAACGTCTTCCAGGGGTATCTGAACAACCCCAAGGCGACCGACGAGACCCTGCACGACGGCTGGCTGGCCACCGGTGACCTGGGTTCGCTGGACGAGGACGGCTATCTGACGATCACCGGCCGCAAGAAGGAGATCCTGGTGACCTCCGGCGGCAAGAGCGTCTCCCCCGGTGTGCTGGAGGAGCGGGTGCGGGACCATCCGCTGGTCAGCCAGTGCATCGTCGTCGGCAACGACCGCCCGTACATCGCGGCGCTGGTCACCCTGGACCAGGACGCGGTCGACCACTGGCTCCAGATGCGCGGCAAGCCCCGGCCGACCCCGACGGAACTGGTGCGGGACGCGGATCTGGAGACGGAGGTGCGGCGGGCGGTGGTCGCGGCGAACACGCTGGTCTCGCAGGCCGAGTCGATCCGCACCTTCCGTATCCTGGCGCAGCCGTTCACCGAGGAGCACGGGCTGCTGACGCCGTCGCTGAAGCTGAAGCGCAAGGCGATCGAGAAGGCGTACGAGCGTGAGGTCGACGCGCTCTACCGGTCCTGACTCCCGGTACCGGTCCGTTCCCGGTGCTGATCCGCCGGTCAGGAATGCATACCGGCGCGTGATCGTTGACGATGGGTGTAGCACCTGTCCACAACCGAAGGATCATGAGCTCGTGAGCAGCAAGGTCCCCCCGATCATCCTCAACAACGGTGTCGAGATGCCCCAGCTGGGCTTCGGCGTCTGGCAGGTTCCGGACGACGAGGCGGAGCGCGCGGTCGCCACGGCGCTGGAGACCGGGTACCGCAGCATCGACACTGCGGCGATCTACGGCAACGAAGAGGGCACCGGCAAGGCCATCGCGGCGTCCGGCCTGCCCCGAGAGGACCTCTTCGTCACCACCAAGCTCTGGAACAGCGACCAGGGGTACGACTCCACCCTGCGTGCCTTCGACACCTCGCTGGAGAAGCTCGGTCTCGACTACCTCGACCTCTATCTGATCCACTGGCCGCTGCCCGCGCGGGACAACTACCTCGACACCTACAAGGCGTTCGAGAAGCTGTACTCCGACGGCCGTGTCCGCGCGATCGGCGTGTCCAACTTCCTCCCGGAGCACCTTCAGCGGCTGATCTCGGAGACGTCCGTCGTCCCGGCGGTCGACCAGATCGAGCTGCACCCGCAGCTCCAGCAGCGCGCGGCGCGGGAGTTCAACGCGGAGCGGGGCATCGCCACCGAGGCGTGGTCGCCGCTCGGCCAGGGCAAGGGCCTGCTGGAGGTCCCGGCGATCGTGGCCATCGCCCGGAAGCACGGGCGTACGCCGGCGCAGGTCGTGCTGCGCTGGCACATCCAGCTCGGCAACATCGTCATCCCGAAGTCCGTGACGCCGTCGCGGATCAAGGAGAACATCGAGGTGTTCGACTTCAGCCTGGACGACGAGGACCTCGCCGCCATCAGCGCGCTGGACGAGGACAAGCGGCTGGGTCCCGACCCGGCCACGTTCGACATGGTCTGACGCCCGTACGCCACAGGGTCGCCCGTCCCCGCCCGGGGCCGGGCGGCCCTGTGCGCGCGGCCGGGCCGCCGAGCACCGCCGATCTTCGCCGACCGAAGGGCCACCGCGCCGTGCGTCTTCGTCCACTGGGTCTCGCCACCGCCGCCGGGACCGTCCTGCTCTGCGCCACGGCCCTGGCCGCCGCCTACGGCGACTCCCCGAGGCGGGCGCGGGAGGGCACGGTCGGCGCGGCCGACCTGCTGGCGAAGGTGAAGTCGTGCGAACGGATCTCCGACGGCCTGTACCGCACCGACGCGGAGAGCGCCGCGACCGTCCCGGTGTGCGGGCTGACCGGCGCGGTGTTCTGGAAGGCGGACATGGACGTGGACTGCGACGGGCAGCGCACGGCCGACTGCAACGAGGACCGCGACCCCTGGTACCAGGACGACACCGCCTTCCACCAGTCCGACGGCAAGCCCCTGCGCGCCGACACGCTGCCGTACGTGGTGGTGCCCGGCAAGAGCGCCCGGTGGGACCACGCGGCGGCCGGGATCGAGGGTGGCGGTGTGGTCGCCGTCATCCATGGCGGCCAGGTGGAGTACGCGGTCGTCGGGGACACCGGCCCGAAGGAGATCATCGGGGAGGCGTCGTACGCCACCGCCGAGGCCCTGGGCATCGACCCGGACCCGGCGACCGGGGGCGCCGAGTCCGGGGTGACGTACATCCTGTTCAAGGACTCCCGGCTCTCCCCCGTCGAGAGCCACGGCGCGGCGGTCGCGCTCGGGGACCGGCTGGCCCGGAAGTTCCTCGCCGAGAACTGATCTCAGCGGGGGCGTACGGCCGTGTAGACGGTGTACGCGTCCAGTACGAACAGGTCGGCCCGGTGGTACACGCTCGCCGGGTCGGCGCGGTCGAGGAGCCGGTCGAGGGTGGCGCGGTCGTCGGTGTCCAGGGCGTCACCGAGGCCGTCGCGCAGCCGGGTGCAGTAGGCGGCGGCGTAGTCGCGGGCCGCCTCGCCGGCGGGAGCGGGCAGGTCCAGCAGGAAGGTGCGGGTGCGGGTGGGCTTCAGGCCGGCCGAGGTGAGCAGGGCGGGCCAGTCCTCGGGCTCGGCGACCGCGCCGGGCAGCTCGGCCCGCATCCGGCTGAACCACTCCTCCTCGGCCGCGTTCAGCCGGGACTGGAGGCCGGGGCGGCCGATGCCGATGTCGCGGGGCAGATAGCGGGCGGGGAGTCCGCCCTCGAGGAGGGCGAGCGTGCCGCCGGGTGCGAGCCGTTCCGCGAACGCGGCGAGTCCGGCCCGCTGGTCGCCGAGGTGGTGCAGGCTGCGGCTGGCCCACAGCAGGTCGGCCGGGCGGTCCAACTCATCCAGTGCGTCCGGGAGTTCACCGGTGACGGTGGAGAAGCGGCCGTCCACGCCGAGGCGGGCGGCGCGGGCGTGGGCGCGCTCCAGCAGGGGTCCGCTGCCGTCGACGGCGGTCACCCGCGCGCCGGGGAACTCCTCGGCGAACAGGCAGGCGACGACGCCGGGCCCGCTGCCCGCGTCCACGATCAGCCCCGGCTCAGGGACCTCCTCGGCGAGCCAGCCCATCGCCTCGCGGTACAGCGGCGCGAGCAGCTCCGCCTGGGACTCCAGCACCGGGCCCATCTCGGCCCAGTCGATGTCGGTGTCGTGCGCGTGCCCGTGTCCGTGCCCGGCGGGTGCGTGGTGGTGGTCGTGCGCCATGCTGGTCAGCCTCTCTTCCCCGGCTCTGCTCCGGCTGCGCCCAGCGTGCGACGGGGCGGTGTCCGACGGCAAGCGCTGTTGCCGGTACGGCAAGCCACGGCAGGACGGAACGGCTCGGCACCGGTCCGCGTCCTGGCACAGCAGGGCACGAGGGCCGTGCCGGAGGAGGGGGCCGGGATGAGCGGCGGCGGTTTCGGGCAGTGGGCGGACGGCTTCGAGGCGGAGCGGGAGCGGAGAGCCGCGCGGGCCGACCCGGACTGGACGCGCATCGCGCGCCTGGAGCCGGCGGTGTGGGCGAGCGTCCAGCGCTTCCAGACCGGCGAGGACGGCGACGGCGCGAACCTCACCGCCAAGGCCGAGCAGGCGGGAGACCCCGAATACGCCCGCGCGGTACGGCTGTTCATCGCCGAGGAGCAGAACCACGCCCGTCTCCTCGCCCTGTTGCTGACGGCGGGCGGCATGCCGACCCTGGCCGGGCACTGGACCGATACGGCCTTCGTCCGGGTACGCCGGCTGATGGGCCTGCGCCTGGAGCTGCTGGTACTGATGGTCGCGGAGCTGGTGGCCCTGCGCTACTACCGGGCCCTGCGCGACGGCACCAGCGACGCCCTCACCTCGGAGGTGGCGGCACGCATCCTCGCGGACGAGGAGCGCCACATACCGTTCCACTGCGCCCGGCTGCACGACTCGGTGGCCGAACTGCCGCGTGCGGTACGGCGTCCGCTGATGGGGCTGTGGCGCGGGCTGCTGGCCGGGGCCTGCCTGATCGTCGTCGCCGACCACGGCCGGGCCCTGCGGGCGCTGGGCGTGAGCCGGTCCCGCTTCCTGGCCGACGTACTGGCGTCGTCCCGCTCCGCGGTGACGGCGGTGCTGACCCGGCGCCCGGACGTGTGGCCGGACACCACCCCTACCCGGACCGCCGATAGGCGTGCAGGGTGAAGACGGGGTCGGGGCGGGGGCGGTCCTGGTCGGGCAGGCGGGCCAGCCGGGCGGCGAACTCCTCGGTGCGGGGCTCGCCGGGCGGCAGCAGGGTGAACCAGCCGCGCCGGAGGTCCTTGATGGTCCGGCGCGGGCTGCGGCCCTGTCCGACACCGGTGAAGCGGGCCTGACCGGTCCGGACGAGGCCGGCCTCGGCGGCGTACGCGTCCACCTTGGCCGGGTCGTCCGCGGCGGGCCGCCGGGGGCGCGGGCCGAGCACGGCGTCGATGTCGCTGCCGACGTCGTGCGCCTTCGACTTGTCGACGGTGGTGACGTAGGTGCCGCCCGGCCGGAGCACCCGCGCGCACTCGGCGAGCACGGCGCGCAGATCGGCCGGGTCGTCCAGCAGATGCAGCAGCCAGACGCTGGTGACGGCGTCGAACGTGCGCTCAGGGAAGGGCAGTCGGCGGCTGTCGGCGCGCACCACGGTGCCCGGCAGCCGGGCGGCGGCCCGGTCAACCATGGCGGGCGTGAGATCCACCCCGGTGACCCGCAGCGCGGGCCGCGCCCCGGCCAGGCGGCGGGTGACGATGCCGGTGCCGCAGCCGTTGTCCAGCAGGCGGCCTTCGTGGTCCGGGATCAGCCCGAGGACGGTGTCGGCGGCGGCGCGGGCGCGGGGCTCGCCGCCACGGAGGTTGTCGTAGGACTCGGCTTCCTTGTCATAGTCGAGCACAGACTTCAATGTGCCCCGCGCGCGGCAAGCCCATGTCCCTTGATTCTAGGGGGAGTTCACTATTTCTCAGCAGGGCGGCCCGAACCCGGATCAGTCGGCGTCCAGACCGTCGACGAGGCGGTCGAGGAAGCGGGTGAAGGTGGCTTCGGGGTCGGTGGGGCGGCGGGGGCCGGAGAGGGCTTCGGCCAGTTCGGGGTGGCGGCCGTCGTGGGCGACCGCGGCGAGGTAACGGGCCTCGGCGGCGGCGCGTTCGGGGGCTCGGGCGGCCCTGGCCCGGGCGAGTTCATGGCTGACATGTCCGGCGACGAACGCGGTGAGCTGGGCGAAGATCTCCAGTCGTGCGGCGCCGTCGAGGCCGGAGGGGCGCAGGGCGGCCAGGGCGTGTTCGAGGAAGGCCAGGACGTTCGGGCCGGGGGTGCGGTGGGCGGCCAGGGCGGCGGGGAGCCAGGGGTGGCGCAGCATGTGGCCGCGCTGGCGGTGGGCGATGGTTTTCAGGTCGGCCCGCCAGTCGCCGGTGAGCGGGCCGGTGGCCGGCAGTTCGGCGCTGACGTGGTCGACCATCAGCTCCAGCAGCGTCTCCTTGTCGGGGGCGTAGCTGTAGAGCGACATGACCCCGGCCCCGACCGCCGTGGCGACCCGCCGCATGCTGACCGCGTCGAGCCCCTCCGCGTCCGCCAGGGCGACGGCCGCCACCGTGATCGCCTCCCGGCTGAAGGAGGGCTTACGACCCCTGCGGGGTTCGGCGGGGCGCAGCCAGAGCCGCTCGGGGTCGACGCCCGCGGCTCCCTCGTTCTGAGCCATGCTCCAGCACCCCTTTCCTTGATTCGTGGACCGTTCGCCCTTGCCAAGGTCATCCAAGCACCCCCTATTCTCGTACATCGTACGGAATACCGGAGGGGAATCATGTCGTTCCGCAAGCCACCACTGTCCTCACGCCTGATGCGCGCGACCTGGCGCGGCCTTCCGGCGAAGCGGTACGACGTCGGCTGGGAGCCGGGGCTCGCGGTGCCCGGCGCCGACGGCAGCAAACTGCTCACCGACCACTACTTCCCGCGCGCCAAGGGCGACTTCCCGACCCTGCTGGTCCGCTCGCCCTACGGCCGGGGCCTGCCGTGGTCCCCGATGTACGGCCTGCTCTTCGCCGAACAGGGCTTCCATGTGGTGCTCCAGAGCTGCCGGGGCACCGGCGGTTCCGAGGGCGCGTTCGACCTGTGGCGCAACGAGGCCCCCGACGGCCTGGCCACCGTGGCCTGGCTGCGCGAACAGCCCTGGTTCAACGGCACGTTGGGCACCGTCGGCCCCAGCTACCTGGGCTACGCGCAGTGGGCCCTCGCCCTGGAACCGCCGCCGGAACTGAAGGCGATGGTCGTCCAGGTGGGCCTGCACGACCCGTACGCCCTCTTCCACACGGGCGGCGCGCCGCGCCTGGAGAACGCCCTCGTGGTCGGCCTGGGCATGACCTACCAGCACCGGGGCATGGCGCCCTTCGTGCGGGCGGCCCTGCGCCTTCGACGCCACCTGCGTGCCGTCACCATGGCCCAGCCCCTGCGCGGTGCGTACGTCTTCGCACTCGGCGGCGAAGTGCCCTGGCTGGACGACGTGTTGACCCACCCGGACGCCGAGGACCCGTTTTGGGACGGCGCATCCATGGCCCCGGCGGAGAGCTTCCGCGTGCCCACGAGCCTGATCACCGGATGGCACGACGCGCTGGCCGACCAGACCTTCGAGCAGTACGCGCGGCTGCGCCGGGCCGGCTGCGAGACCGCGCTGCTCGTCGGCCCCTGGACCCACACCTCCGCCCTCCAGCAGGGCTGGCCCGAGGTGTTCGCCGAGAGCCTCGCCTGGCTGCGCGCCCACATATGCGCCGACCCCACCGAACTGCGCCCCACAGTGGTACGCGTACACACGGGCGGGGACAACATGTGGCGAGACCTCACCGACTGGCCGCCCACCCCCGACACGGCCACCCCCTGGTACCCCACCAAAGACGGCCACCTCACCCGGCAGCCGCCCACCGGCTCCGCCCCGGTGACCACGTTCCGCTACGACCCGGCCGACCCCACCCCCGCCGTGGGCGGCCCCCTCCTCTCCCCCGCCGCCGGCCCGCGCGACAACCGCCCGCTGGAGTCCCGTACCGACGTCGTGACGTTCACCGGGCCCCCGCTGACCGAACCCGTCGACATCATCGGCCCGGTCACCGCACGGCTGACGGTCTCCACCGACACCGGCCACGCCGACGTCTTCACCCGCCTGTGCGACGTGGACGCCGAAGGCCGCTCCGCCAACGTCTGCGACGGCCTGGGCACGCTCAAGGCATCCCCGCACACGCCCACGCGGATCACCGTCCCGATGAGCGCCACTACCCACCGTTTCGCCCCCGGCCACCGCATCCGCTGGCAAATCAGTGCCGGCGCCCACCCCCGCTATGCCCGCAACCCCGGCACCGGCGAACCCCCGGCGGACGCCACCGAGTTCGTCCCGGTACAGCTCACCCTCCACGCGGACTCCGCCCTGACCCTGCCCGGCTCGGCCAACTCCGAGCGTTCGGTGGCTGATTGATCCCCCGTGTGCGGTGAACCTCCACGTGGCACACTGCCCGCATGCGTCGGTGGGCAGGGGAGGGTTAAGGCGTGAGTGAGCGGCGGGCCGCTCCCACCGTGGGTCAGGTGGTGCTCGGCAGGCGGTTGCAGGAGTTACGGGAGTCGACCGGGCTGAGCCGGGACGAGGCGGCGCGGGTGCTGCGGGTGGCCTCGGCGACCGTACGGCGGATGGAGACGGCCGAGGTCGCGCTGAAGATCCCGTACGTGCAGGCGCTGCTGGCCGCGTACGGGGTGGGCGAGGAGGAGTCCGCCACGTTCGTGCGGCTGGCCGAGGAGGCCAACCAGCCCGACTGGTGGCAGCGCTTCCACGACGTGCTGCCGGACTGGTTCAGCCTGTATGTGAGCCTGGAGGGCGCCGCCCGCCTCATCCGCTCCTACGAGCCGCACTTCATCCCCGGCCTGCTCCAGACCGAGGCGTACGCGCGGGCGGTGCTGGAGGCCGGGACGATCGGGCAGCACGGCCCGGAGACGGTGGAGCGGCATGTGGCGCTGCGCCTGGAGCGGCAGCGGCTGCTGGAGCGGGAGGACGCCCCGCACCTGTGGTTCGTGATGGACGAGACGGTGCTGCGGCGGCCGGTGAGCACCCGCTCCGAGGTGATGCGCGACCAGCTGGACCGGCTGCTGGAGTACGCCGACCGGGCCCGCATCACCATCCAGCTCGCGGAGTTCGCGGCGGGCCCGCATCCGGGGACGTACGCCCCCTTCACCCTGTTCCGGTTCGCCGAACGGGAGCTGCCGGACATGGTGTTCACCGAGTATCTGACCGGCGCGCTCTACCTCGACTCGCGCGAGGAGGTGGCCGCGCACCTGGAGGTGCTGGACCACATGACGGCGCGGGCGGCCTCCGCGCAGCGCACCCAGAAGCTGCTGCGGGAGTTCCGCGAGAGCCTGTGACCGGTGCCGCGCACATGACGCGGCACCGGCGGCCCACAAGGTCAGGCCACAGGCTTCAGGCCAGCTCGGCCGTGAGGCTGATGTCGGTGCCGGTCAGGGCCTGGCTGACGGGGCAGTTCTTCTTGGCGTCCTCGGCGGCCGCGCGGAAGGCGTCCGCGTCCAGGCCGGGGACCTCGCCGCGCACGGTGAGGTGGATGCCGGTGATGCCCTCGCCGGGCTGGAAGGTCACGTCGGCCTTGGTCTCCAGCCGGGTGGGAGGCGTGCCGGCGCCGGTCAGGCCGTGCGACAGCGCCATGGAGAAGCAGCTGGAGTGTGCGGCGGCGATCAGCTCCTCGGGGCTGGTGCGGCCGTTCGCCTGCTCGGCGCGCGACGGCCACGACACCGGCTGGGAGCCGATGCCGGAGGAGTCGAACGTGACGGTGCCGCTGCCCGACAGCAGTTCGCCTTCCCAGACCGTGTGTGCGGTGCGCGTGGTAGCCACGGTGTTTCCTTTCGCGTGTGTTCCCGTGATTCCGGGTCCTGGTGCCCCCGTAGGGCCTGTCTTCCGGATCTTGCCGGGGTCGCGGGCCCTACCCCCATCCGATCACATCCGGGGTCATGGCACCGTGAGGACCGGCCCGCGTGCTCAGGCCGCCCGGCGCTCCGGGTCGACGTCGAGCGGTACCTCGGGGCCGTTCAACTCGCTGAGCCAGCGGCGCAGTACGTCGTGCACGCGCTCGGCGCCGGACAGCGCCTCGCCGTCCTCCTCGGGTACGGAGAGGGTGAGCGGGGAGAGCAGGAAGGGGCGGGACTGGGCGCCGCCGAGGCCGCCGTGGGAGCCGATCTGCTCCTCGAAGGCGTGCACTTGGCCGCTCGCCGGGTCGTGCCAGGAGTTGACCATGATGTCGGCGGTGTGCGGAAAGGCGTGGGCGCGGCGTACGGCGTCGGCGGCGCCGGGTCCGAAGCGGGCCAGCGGTCCGGGCCGCTCGTCCAGCTCGGCCAGCGGGATCTCGGTGCCGCACGGGCCGAGGACCACGCCGTCGTGCCCGGCACTGCGGACCAGCAGGAATCCGATGCCGGGGTGGTTGGCGAGGGTGGGGAGCAGCGCCGGGTGGCGGGCGTCGATCTCCTCCTTGGTCATCCGGTGGGGGACGTCCGGGAAGGAGACGAGTCCGAGGTTGCCGGAGGCGAGCACGACGGGCTCGGAGCGCGGGGCGGGCCCACCTTCCGAACCGTCGGCCCGGCCCAGGGCGGCGCGTACGGCGGCGCGGGCCTCGGCGCCGCTGGGGGTGCGTCCGGCGCCGCGCGGGACGGGCAGTCCGCTGCCGGCGCGGACGAGGTCGGTGAGGGTGAGGCCGTAGCGGGAGCGGAAGGTCTCGCCGGGGCTCTGGCCGTGGTCGGAGAGGACGACCAGGCGGTAGGGGCGCGGGGCGTGCTCGGCGGCCTTCTCGATCAGGGCGAGGGAGCGGTCCAGGCGCCTCAGGACCTTGCGGGCGTCGCGGCTGTCGGGGCCGGAGTGGTGGGCGACCTCGTCGTAGGCGACGAGGTCGGCGTAGACGGCGGTGCGGCCGGCGAGCAGGTCGCCCATCACGGCGGCGACGACCACGTCCCGTTCGACGACGGTGGCGAAGGCGCGGACGAACGGGTAGAGGCCGCCCCGGCCGACGCGCGGGTGCTGTCCGGCGAACCGGGCGCGGGTGGACTGGCCGATCTCGCGGCCGATCTCGGCGAAGAAGGACAGGGCGGTGCGCACCGCGTTGGCGGGGTCGGAGAAGTAGGCGAAGTAGCCGGCGCGGGAACGGTTCTCCCGGCCCCGGCGGCGGGTGGCGATGGACAGTACGAGGGCCTGTTCCCCGGCGCCGCCGCTGAACAGGTTGCCCCGGCTGGCGCCGTCGACGGCGAGCAGTCCGCTCTCGCCGGTGCGGGCCATGGCGCGGCGCTGCAACTCGGCGGCCGAGGTGGGCCGGTTGCAGACCATGACCTCGCCGCGGTCCTTCTCGTACCAGCGGAAGGCGGGTACGTCGAAGGTGCTGCCGTGCAGGATGCCGAGCTGGCTGGCGCCGGTCTGGCTGGACCAGTCGGTGCGCCAGGAGGTGAGCCGGTGGGTGGGCGGGATGATGCCGTCGGTGGCCAGCCAGCGGGCCACGGTGGGCATCAGGCCGTCGCGGACGGCGGCGGTGAGTACGTCGTGGCCGACGCCGTCGAGCTGGACGCAGACCAGTCCGGGTGTGCTCGCGCAGGGCAGGGTGGCTCTTCGGCGGCGGTCGGCCAGGCGGAGCAGGCGGCGCCGGTAGGCGTCGTCGTCGCGGACGGCGAGCGCTCCGCCGGTCGCGGAGGCGACGGCGGACATCACGGCGGCGACGATGACGGCGGTCTCGGGCGCCACCTCGCCCCGCCCGGAGGGGTTGACGCGCAGGGCGAGCAGCAGCAGGGAGCCGTTGAGGAAGAAGACCAGCAGGCCGAGGAAGAGCGCGGGCACGAGCAGCAGCATCCGCACCAGTACCGGCCAGGCCAGGGCCGACAGCAGGCCGAACGCCCCGGCTCCGCAGGCCGCGGTGACGGCTATACGGGTGGCGCTGTCACCGTCGGGGGACTGGAGCCGGAAGTCGGGGAGGAGTCCGGCGAGTACGAGCATGGTGAGCGTGGAGACCGCCCACACCGTGACGCTCCGACCGATCTGACCGGCAACCCGCCGCCACCGCACGCCCCGTGCACCTCACGTCCCGGCCCGCCCCACGGGGCCTGCCCCCACCTTGTCACACCGGCCGTACGGGCCGGGGTGGCTCGGGGTGGCCGGGGGTGGCCGGGGGTGGCACGGGGTGGCTCACTTGCCGTCGTACCCGGCCGTCGGCATCGAGAGCCGCCGGTGCACGCGCGCCTTCATCCGGGCGTCGTACGCGGGTTCGGCGCTGCCGACGGTCTCCACGCGGACCCCGCGCCGGGCGCACTCGGCGGTGAACTCCTCCACCGAGGACAGCGCGCGTGCCAGGACACGTCGGCTGGGGGCGACGAACACGTCCACGCCGGGCCGCATCCCGTCCCACAGCGCGCCGTGGTCGAAGCGCAGCCCGCCGACGAGGAGTTCGCGCGCGATCACATAGCCCTGCTCGGCGGCCCAGCGGGCGCACATGGCGTGCTGGCTGCGGGAGTCGACCAGGAAGGGGTCAGCCTCCAGCTCCTCCAGCGGGGTCAGGCTGGCGATGGCGGTGATCCGTACCGTCGCGTCAGCGGCCGAGGCACCTCGTAACGGTCCCATGGCGTCCCCTCACCTCCGGGTTTCGCCGCCGACCCTACCGCTGCCCGTAGGCTTCGGGGGAGTCGCGCGGCGGAGGTGAGGGTAGTGCCGGTGGAGGTCACCTGGTGGGGTCACGCCACCTGCACGATCGAGGACTCGGACATGC
Organism: Streptomyces sp. NPDC085596; assembly: GCF_044541565.1. Taxonomy (NCBI): domain Bacteria; kingdom Bacillati; phylum Actinomycetota; class Actinomycetes; order Kitasatosporales; family Streptomycetaceae; genus Streptomyces; species Streptomyces sp. NPDC085596. The sequence goes on from NZ_JBITTC010000002.1 coordinate 374,972, forward strand.
GGGTGCTCACCGACCCCCTGTTCGCCTCGCGGCTGGCGCATCTGCGCCGCCGCCGGGGCGCTCCGCCGCCCGCCGGGGCCCACCGCGCCGACGTGGTGCTCGTCTCCCATCTGCACGCCGACCATCTGCATCTGCCCTCGCTGGCCCAACTGGCGCCGGGCACGCGCCTGCTGGTGCCGCGGGGCGCGCCGCGGGCGGTGCCGGGACTGCGCCGGCTGCGGGGGCTCACCGTCACCGAGGTGGCGCCCGGCGACGAGGTGCGGCTCGGGGAGCTGCGGGTGCGGGTGGTGCCCGCGCTGCACGACGGACGGCGGCTGCCGTTCGGCCCGCACCGCTGCCCCGCGCTCGGCTATGTCGTGGAGGGCGAGGCGCGCACCTACTTCGCCGGTGACACCGGGCTGTTCGACGCGATGGCCGAGGAGGTCGGCCCGGTCGACGTGGCACTGCTGCCGGTGGGCGGCTGGGGGCCGTATCTCGGTGAGGGGCATCTGGACGCGGGCCGGGCGGCTCGGGCGCTGGCCCGCCTGGCGCCGGGCTGGGCGGTGCCGGTGCACTACGGCACGTACTGGCCGATCGGGATGGACGCGGTGCGCCCGCACGAATTCCACGCGCCGGGCGAGGAGTTCGTACGGCTGGCGGCCGAGGCGGCGCCGAAGGTGACGGTGCACCGGCTGGGGCACGGGGAGGGCGTACGGCTGGAGGTCGCCCGGTGAGATGGGTGGGGGGCGCGGTGGTGCTGGCCGCCGCCGTGCCGACGGGTGCGCCGCTGGAGCCGACGCAGCAGGCGTTCGGGTATCCGTCGCTGTTCCTGCTGGTGCTGATCGGGGCGCTGATACCCGTGGTGCCGACGGGGGCGCTGGTGAGTACGGCCGCGGTGGTGGCGTTCCATCGGACGGCGCCGTTCTCGCTGGCGCTGGTGTTCGTGACGGCGTCGCTGGCGGCGTTTCTGGGGGACGCGGCGCTGTACTGGCTGGGGCGGCGCGGTCTTGGCTCGCGGAGCGGGTCGCGCTGGCTTGAGGCGCTGCGGTCGCGGGCTCCGGAGGACCGGCTGAACCAGGCGCGGGGGAAGCTGGCCGAGCACGGGGTGACGGTGCTGGTGCTGTCCCGGCTCGTGCCGGCGGGCCGGATTCCGGTGATGCTGGCGTGCCTGCTGGCCGAGTGGCCGCTGCGCCGCTTCGCGCGGGGCAACCTTCCGGCGTGCCTGGCCTGGGCGCTGACGTATCAGCTGATCGGCATTCTCGGGGGTTCGCTGTTCGCCCGGCCGTGGGAGGGCGTGGTGGCGGTGGTGGTGGTGACCGTGCTGGTCAGTGTGGCTCCGGGGCTGGTGCGCCGGGTGCGGGGCGGGGAGCGGTAGGCCGCGGGTCCGGCTGAAGTACGCGGGAGGCGCCGACCGGGAGGTCCCAGAGGTCGGCTCGGGCGAGGCCCGCCTTCTCCCAGGCCGCGCGGACGCGGGTGAGGGGTTCCAGCACCGGTTCGGCGGAGAGCACGAACGTCCCCCAGTGCATGGGCGCCATCCGGCGGGCGCCGAGATCGAGGGTGGCCTGTACGGCTTCCTCCGGGTCGCAGTGGACGTCGCTGAGCCACCAGCGCGGGTCGTAGGCGCCGATGGGCATCAGGGCGAGGTCGATGCCGGGGTAGCGGCGGCCGATGCGGCCGAACCAGTGGCCGTAGCCGGTGTCGCCCGCGAAATAGAGGCGCTGCCCGTCCCGGGCGGTCATCACCCAGCCGCCCCACAGGCTGTGGCAGGTGTCGGTCAGGGTGCGCTTGGACCAGTGGTGCGCGGGCACGAAGTCGAAGCGCACACCGGAGAGTTGGGCGCCCTCCCACCAGTCCAGCTCGGTGACGCACGTGAACCGCCTGCGCCGGAACCAGCGTCCGAGTCCGGCGGGCGCGAACACCGGTGTGTCGCGCGGGAGTCTGCTCAGGGTGGGAGCGTCCAGATGGTCGTAGTGGTTGTGGCTGACCACGACCGCGTCGACGGGCGGCAGGCTGTCCCAGGCGACGCCGACCGGGGTGACGCGGGCCGGGGTGCCGAGGATGCGGCGCGACCACACCGGGTCGGTGAGTACGGTCAGCCCGCCGATCCGCACCACCCAACTGGCGTGCCCCGCCCAGGTGACGGCAAGGGTGTCGGCTCCTGCACGGGGCAACGGGCCGGGTTCGTAAGGGAGTCGGGGGATACCGGCGAGCCCCTCGGGATCGGGGCGTACGGCGCCCTCGCGGGCGAAGCGGGCCATGGCCCTCCAGCCGGGCAGCGGCGCGGTGAGCCGGTCGTGGAAGGTCCTCGGCCACACCCGGTGCTCGCCCAGCGGGCGGGGCTCGGCCAGCGGCGGGGACGCGGGCGCGAGCGGGGCGCGGACGACCACCTCGGGCGCGGCGTCCGCCGGTCCGGGGGCGCTCGGCGGGGGTGTGGTGGTCGTCGTGGCGGTGGACCCGGACTCATGCGTCTGCTGCGTCATCGAGGAGGCTCCCATCGCATGGCTTCGTCACGGAGTTCGTCGAAGACCGACCCCAGGGAGAGCAACGCGTCCCGTGTGTACGGCAGTTCCGTCGGTTCGGGCGAGGCGAGCGCGGCCTCGCGCTCCTCGTCCGTGCCGCCCAGCAGCGGGGCGGTGGACAGCCGTACGCGCAGGGCGCCGAGGTCGTCGCCGAAGCGGTGGCCGCCGGGCGCGGGCATGCCGAGCCGGGCGGTGAGGAAGTCCTCCAGTTCCTGCGCGTCGCCGACACCCCGCTCGGCGAGGGCCTCGCGCAGCGGGCCGAGATCGGCGTACAGGTGGCGGCCGGCCTGCGGGGGCGAAGCGAGCGCGCCGCCCGCCAGGACCGTACGGTGCGCGGCGGCGGCCAGGCGGGCGTGCAGCCGTACGGCGGCCTCGCGGCGGGCGGCGACCGGCTCGGGTTCGTCCAGCGCGTACTGGGCGGCGGCCGCGACGGGGGCGGCGAGGCGGGCGCCGAGCGCGGTGAGCACGTCCAGCACCCGGGCGTGGGTGCGCTCCCCCGCCTCGCTGTCCGGGAAGCGGGCGACGGCGGCGGGCCAGCCGGCCGGGAGCAGCGATCCGGCGAGGTCGGCGACGACGGTGACGTGGTCGGGCAGCATCTCGGCCGGGCTGACCAGGACCGTGTCGTGCGGGTCGTGCAGGGTGTCGCGCCAGGTCTCGTCGCTGACGATGTGCAGACCCTCGGCGGCGGCCGCCTCCACGGTTTCGTGCAGCAGTTCGGGCGGCGGGACGGTGGCGGTCGGGTCGTCCGCGACGGACAGCACCAGCAGCCGGGGGTCGCCGCCCTCGGCGCGGACCCGGCGGACGGTCTCCAGCAGCGCGTAGGGGTCCGGTATGCCGCCGCTCCCGGCCGGGGCGGGCACCGGGAAGAGGCGTCTGCCGAGCAGCCGGGCGCTGGGCGCCCACCAGGCGGCGCGGGGGCGGGGCGCCAGGATGTCGCCGTGGTCCCCGGCGAGCGCGGCGGTCAGTGCCAGCAGCAGCGGGGGCGCGCCGGGGGCGAGGGTCACGCGGTCGGGGGTGCAGGGCAGTCCGCGCCGGGTCCAGTAGCCGCAGGCCGCCTCCAGCAGGGCCGGGGTGCCACCGGCCGGCTGGGCCTCGCCGTGGTGTTCGGCGGCGGCCAGGCGGGCCGCGAGTTCCGGGAGGACGGGCAGGCCGTCGGCGGGGAACGGGGGGCCGTAGCGGACGGGGCCGTGGCCCTCGGGTTCCCTCCGCCGCATGTCCGCCTCCGCGCGGTCCGTGTGCCGAATCCCCTGTGTCCCCGGCGTCTCGTGCCGTGTGGCGGGTGCGCAGGGTGCCTGCTGGTGGTGCCCTCGGGAAGGTGTGTACCCGGCGAACGGCCCGGCATGGCTCGCATCCGGCGTCTTCCCGGTCACAGCGGCCTCCGGTGCCCGCCGTCAGCGCCCGGCCGCGCGCCCGCGCCCGTACAGCCGGTACCCGGCGCCGGCGGCCGCCGCGGCGATCAGCGCGCCGCCCGCGGCGAGGGCGGGTACCGAGTCGGTGAAGGTGCCGCCGGCCCCGGCCTGCACGCCGTGCTCCAGCGTGGGCGGGTCGTCCTTCGCGGGGCCGGAGTCGTCGTCCTTCGCGGGGCCGGAGTCCCAGTCCTGACCGTCCTCGTCCCCGCCCTCCCAGGCCGGGTCGTCGCCGCCCTGCCCGGTCTTCCCGGCGGACCCGCCCGCGCAGCCTTCCGCGCCGCTCCACGCCGGGGCGGTGGGGGCCTTGCCGCCGGGCTCGGGCGGCGCGCTCAGGTACGGCGCTCCGGGCGCCGGGCCGTTCCCCTGGCCGGTCCCGGTGCCGTCGTACGACTTGCCGGGCGACCGGGACGCCGACGCGGCGGGGTCCTCGCAGGGGGCGCCGGGCTCGGCGGAGACGGCGGGCCCGGCTATGGCGAGCGTGGCGCAGGCCAGGGCGGCGGCGGTGGAGAGGGCGCGTACGGTGCGGCGCATGGGGCGGGCTCCTCGGCGGTACGGCGGTCGGGGCACGCGTTCCGTGCCCTCGCTGCCATCAGAGCCCCCCGGGCGCCGCCCCGCGCGCGGCCGGACCCCATTCGCGGGACACGGACGACACCCAACGGGTGACACCGGCCCTCGGAGCCGACGGGAACCGGTGCTCCACGGACCTCATGCCTCCCCCGTCTCCCCGCAGCCCCGTTCACGGGCGCCCTCGCGGGTACGGCCCGCGCTGACCAGGCGGCGCGGGTTGCGGCGGAGGTACTCGCCCTCCAGCTGCGCCATGCGTTCGTTGTGGGCGCGCAGGGCGTCGTTCGAGCCGTACAGCAGGGTGTCGTGGCGTGTGCGGTGGATCGTCTCCAGCTCTTTCATGAGCTGCTGGTCGTCCAGTCGGCTGGGGTCGACTCCGGTCATGGTGGTACCCCCGCTCGTGGTGTCCGCGGTCCTGAGTCCACTGTACGAAGATCCCGCTCCCCCGGCCTCCGCGCGTCCTCGCACAGGCGCGGGCGGCGTCCGTACCCGGGCGGCGGCACAAGAAAGGCGCGCTTCGGGGTAGGGGGTCGAGCATGAGCGCAGATGTCGACCTCACCGCTGTCCCGGCCACCGGCCGCAATGTCCTGCGACGGCTGCTCACGGCCGACGCCCGGCTCTTCGAGGCGGCCGCCGAGCGGAAGTGGCCCGGCGCCCAGAAGGTGCTGCCCCGCCTGAGCCGGAGCGCCAACCACGGCGTGCTGTGGTTCGCGGCGGCCGGCGCGATCGCCGCGACCCGCACCCCGAGGGCCCGCCGGGCGGCCGTACGGGGGCTGGCCTCGCTGAGCCTGGCGTCGCTGACCGTCAACACGCTCGGCAAGCGGTCGGTGCGCCGCACCCGGCCGGTGCTGGACTCCGTGCCGCTGTCCCGGCAGCTCAAGCGGCAGCCGATCACCACCTCGTTCCCGTCCGGCCACTCCGCCTCGGCCGCCGCCTTCGCGGCCGGGGTCGCGCTGGAGTCCCCGGCGTGGGGCGCGGTGGTGGCGCCGGTGGCGTTCTCGGTGGCGACGTCGCGGGTGTACACCGGTGCGCACTTCCCGAGCGACGTGCTGGCGGGTGCGGCTCTCGGGGTCGGCGCCGCGTTCGTGGTGCGGCGGCTGGTGCCGACGCGGGCGGCGGCCCGCCCGACCGCCCGGCCGCGGGCGGACGCCCCGGCGCTGCCGGAGGGCGAGGGCCTGGTGATGGTCGCCAACCGTTCCTCGGGCACCGCGGACCGGGTGAGCGCGCTGCACGACGCGCTGCCCCGGGCGGAGATCGTGGAGTGCGAGCCGGACGAGATCCGGGCCGAGCTGGACAAGGCGGCGGCCAGGGCGCGGGTGCTCGGGGTGTGCGGCGGCGACGGCACGGTGAACGCGGCGGCGGAGGTCGCCCTGCGGCACAGGCTGCCGCTGGCGGTGCTGCCCGGCGGCACCCTGAACCACTTCGCGTACGACCTCGGCGTGGAGGACGCGGCCGATCTGGCCGCCGCCGTCCGCGCGGGCGAGGCGGTGCAGGTGGACGTCGGTGAGTTCACCGCCGACGGCCGTTCCAGCGTCTTCCTCAACACCCTGAGCCTCGGCGTCTACCCGGAGCTGGTGCGCGAGCGCGAGCACTGGTCGCCCCGGATCGGCGGCTGGGCGGCCGGGGTGCTGGGCGCGGTGAAGGTGCTGCGCGCCGACCGGCATCCGCTGGTGGTCGAGGCGGGCGGCAAGCGGCATCCGCTGTGGATGCTGTTCGTCGGCAACGGCGTCTACCGCCGCAGCGGCCTGGGTGCCGGGCGCCGTACGGAGCTGTCGGACGGGCCGCTGGACGTCCGGGTGGTGCACGGCAGCGGCTGGCCCGCGCTGCGTCTGCTGGCGGCGGCCGTGGCGGGTCCGCTCACCCGCTCCCAGGGCCACGCGGCGGTACAGCTCGGCCGGCTGCGGCTGTCGGGCCTCGCGCCGGGCACCCCGCTGGCGTACGACGGTGAGGTCACGTCGGTGTCCGGCACGGTCACGGTGGAGAAGCTGCCGGAGGTCCTGACCGCCTACAGCCCCCACCCGAACCTTTCCTGACACCTCGTCAGTCCGTATCGCGGACCGCTGGTCTCAGCATCCGGTTCGCGGGCGTACCGTTCGACCCACTGCGGCCGCGGTGTCCTCCAGGGCGCCGCGGCCGGACCGTCGAAGGGGATGACGTCATGCCGGAATCGCGCGAGACCGCCGTCTACACGCACGGGCACCACGAGTCGGTACTGCGTTCGCACACCTGGCGCACGGCCGCCAACTCGGCCGCCTATCTGCTCGGTTCGCTCGCGCCGGACATGCGCGTCCTCGACATCGGCTGCGGCCCCGGCACCATCACCGCCGACCTCGCCGTGCTGGTCCCGGACGGCCGGGTGACCGGCGTCGACCGCGCCCCCGCCGTCCTGGAGCAGGCCCGCGCCACCGCCGCCGGGCGGGGTCTGGGCAACGTGGACTTCGAGGTCGCCGACGTGCACGCCCTCGACCACCCCGACGGCACCTTCGACGTGGTCCACGCACACCAGGTGCTTCAGCATGTCGGTGACCCGGTGGGGGCGCTGCGCGAGATGGTCCGGGTGACCCGGCCCGGCGGGCTGATCGCGGTGCGCGACGCGGACTTCGCGGCCATGACCTGGTACCCGGCCGTGCCCGGCCTGGACGACTGGCTGAACCTGTACCAGCGGGTGGCGCGGGCCAACGGCGGTGAACCGGACGCCGGGCGGCGGCTGCGGAGCTGGGCGCTGGCGGCCGGGCTGAGCGACATCACGGCCACCTCGGGCACCTGGACGTACGCCACCCCCGAGGAACGCGCCTGGTGGAGCGGCCTGTGGGCGGACCGTACGCTCGCCTCGGCCTACGCCGACCGCGCGGTGGAGGGTGGCCACGCCACGCCCGAGGAGCTGCGCGCGGTGTCCGGGGCGTGGCGGGAGTGGGGACTGCGGGAGGACGGCTGGTTCGCGGTCCTGCACGGCGAGATCCTGTGCCGCAAGCCCGCCTGAACCCGTCCGGCGGGCGCCGCTCTCGCGGGCGCCCGCCGGCTCAGGACCTCAGCTGACCACGGCCTCGCCCACCAGCAGTCGGGCGGTCGCCGCGATGTTCGCGGCGTCGATGCCGGCCGCGTGCAGCTGCTCGTCGGGCGTGGCCGAGCCCGGCATGATCCGTACCGCGAGGCGGACCAGGCGGGGTACCGGGCGGCCGTCCGTGAAGGCTTCCACGACCGCGTCGCCGATACCGCCCTCCTCGTGGTGGTCCTCGACCGTCACCAGACAGCCGGTGTCGTCGGCGGCCCGGCGCAGCGTCTCCACGTCGACGGGCTTGACCGAGTAGAGGTCGATGACCCGGACCCGGATGCCGTCCTCGGCGAGCTTGTCGGCGGCCGTCAGCGCCTCCTGCACGGTGACTCCGGCCGCGACGATGGTCAGCCGGTCCTCCTCGCTGGAGCGCAGCACCTTGCTGCCGCCGATGGGGAACTCCTCGTCGGCGTCGTAGATCACCGGGCTCTCGCCGCGCGAGGTGCGCAGATAGCGGACGCCGTCCAGGTCGGCCATGGACGCGACGAGGCGGGCGGTCTGGTTGGCGTCGCAGGGGTAGAGCACGGTGGAGCCGTACACGGACCGGAACATGGCCAGGTCCTCCAGGCCCATCTGCGAGGGCCCGTCCTGCCCGATGGCCACGCCGGCGTGCGAGCCGACCAGGTTGATCCCGGCGTCGCTGATCGAGGCCATGCGCACGAAGTCGTAGGCGCGGCTGAAGAAGGCCGCGAAGGTGGACGCGTACGGCAGCCAGCCGCGCGACGACATGCCGACGGCCGAGGCGACCATCTGCTGCTCGGCGATGAAGGACTCGAAGAACCGCTCGGGGTGTTCCTCGGCGAACACCCCGGTACGGGTGGAGTCCCCGACCTCGCCGTCCAGGGCGACGACGTCGCCACGCGCGGTGCCGAGCGCGGCGAGGGCCTTGCCGAAGGCGTCCCGGGTGGCGACCTCTTCGCCCTTGTCGAAGCGGGGCAGGCTCAGCGGCTCGTGGGCGAGCTTCTCCGGGTTCGCGGCGGGCGGCGCGCTGACGTGGACGCGGATGTCGCGGGGGCCGCCCAGCTCCTCGATGGCCTCCTTCGCGTCGGGCAGCGGCTTGCCGTGCTTGCCCTCCTTGTCCTCCACGGCGGCGACGCCCTTGCCCTTGAGAGTGCGGGCGATGATCGCGGTGGGGCGGTCCTTGGTGGACTCGGCCTCGCTGTAGGCACGGTCGATGGCGGCGACGTCGTGGCCGTCGATCTCGATGGTGTGCCAGCCGAACGCCTGGAAGCGGCGGGCGTAGGCGTCCAGGTCGTGGCCGTGCCGGGTCTGGCCGCGCTGGCCCAGCCGGTTGACGTCGACGATGGCGGTGAGGTTGTCCAGCTTGTCGTAGGCGGCGGCCTCGGCGGCCTCCCAGATCGAGCCCTCGGCCAGCTCGCTGTCGCCGCACACCACCCAGACGCGGTAGTCGGAGTGGTCCAGCCGCTTCCCGGCCAGCGCGATGCCGACGCCGACCGGCAGGCCCTGGCCGAGCGAGCCGGTGGCGGTCTCCACCCAGGGCAGCCTGCGCGGGGTCGGGTGGCCTTCGAGGCGGCTGCCGAGCTTGCGGAAGGTGAGCAGCTCGGCGTCGTCGATGGCGCCGGCCGCCTTGAAGACGGAGTACATCAGCGGGGACGCGTGTCCCTTGGAGAGGACGAAGCGGTCGTTGGCGGGGTGCTCGGGGCGCTCGAAGTCGTAGCGCAGATGGTTGGCGAGCAGCACGGCCAGCAGGTCGGCGGCGGACATCGAGGAGGTCGGGTGTCCGGATTGCGCGGCATCCGCCGCCCGCACGCTGTCCACCCGCAACTGCTGCCCGAGTTCGGCGAGTTCGTCGTTGTTCATGGGTCTCCTTTCCGCGTGTCCGAGGCGACTCGGACGGTCCTCGGCGCACCGGGCGGGCTGCCCGGCCCCCGACGGGCCCCGGCCCGTCACGGTGAGTGACCGGCCGTGGGCGCCCCGGTGGTGCGGTTCGTCCGAGGTCTTCCGCGTAACCGGGGTCACGGCACCCAAACCCGTTCCACGTCACCCGGCCGCCGCGCACGCTCTCGATGCGCGGCGACGGCCTGTGCGCTCCGGCCCGCCCCAACTAGGCTCGTCAGCATGGAGATTCTTGGCGCCACACTGCGCATCTGCGTCGACGACCTCGAAACCGCGATCCCGTTCTACGAGCGGCTGGCGGGCGGCACCGCGGCGCGCTTCGAGCGCGGTGGGGTACGGGTCGCCGCGATCGGCTCGTTCCTGCTGATGAGCGGGCCGGAGGCGGAGCTGGAGGTGTTGCGCAAGGTGACGGCGACGATCGCCGTGAAGGATGTCGAGGAGGCGCACCGGCTGCTCTCGGACATGGGCGCGCAGATCATCGCGGGCCCGGTGCCGACGCCGGTGGGCCGGAATCTGCTGGTGATGCACCCGGACGGCACGATCTTCGAGTACGCCGACCAAACGGCCTGAGCCGGGTGCGGGGCCGGGTCAGTCCCGGTCCCGCATCTCCGTGGTGAGGGCCCAGCGTTCGTGGTCGCGCCACTCGCCGTCGACCTGGATCATCGCGGGCGAGAACCCTTCCAGCCGGAATCCGGCGCCGCGCGCGAGTGCGATGGACGCGGTGTTGCCGGGCTGTACGTTGATCTCCAGCCGGTGCAGCCCGAGCGGTCCGAAGGCGTACCCGATGACCAGCTCCAGCCCCTCCCGCATCAGCCCCCGCCCGGCCGCGTGCGCGAACGCCCCGTACCCGAGCGCCCCGCACTGGAAGCCGCCCCGGACGATGTTGTTGATGTTGACGAACCCGGCGATGTCCCCCGTGTCCCGCTCGCACACCAGGAACCCGGCCCGCCCCACGTCCCCGATCAGCCGCCCCGCGTAGGTGGCGTACGCCTCATCGCTGTCGGGCATCACCAGCCACGGCCGGTGCAGATCCTTGCTCTGACTGACCCGGGCGGTGAACTCGCCCCCGTCCTCCATCCGGAACCGGCGGATGGCCACACGGGGGCCCTGGGCGAGGTAGTGGGGCGCGGTGTGGGGCATCGGCCCAGCGTACGCCCGGCCACCGGCCCTCGCGTCACAGCAGGGCGGGCTCCTCCAGGGTCAACGTGCCCGCGTCCGCGTCGAGTTCCGCCACTGTTCCGAAGGGGATCGTCAGGGCGTCCGGGCAGTGGCCGAAGCCGGCGTTCTCCAGGACGGGGATGTTCAGGGGGGCCAGACGGTCGGTGAGCATGGGGCGGAGGGTGTCGTAGGGGTCGCAGTCGTGCCAGGAGCCGAGGAGGATGCCGTGGGCGCGGTCCAGCCAGCCGGAGCGGAGGAGCTGGGTGAGGTAGCGGTCCAGGCGGTAGGTCTCCTCGCCGACGTCCTCCAGGCAGAGGAGGCCGCCTCGGGCGGAGGGGCGGGCGTGCGGGGTGCCGAGTTCCGCCGCGAGGAGGGAGAGGCAGCCGCCGAGGGTGGTGCCTCGGGCGCGGCCGGGGACGAGGGGTTTGCCTGCGGTGGCGATCTCCTGGACCTTCTCCGGGGTGAAGAGGGTCGCGTGGAGGTGGTCGCGGGCGCGTTCGCTGCCGATGAAGTCGAGTCCGGCGGCCATCGGGCCGTGCAGGGTGACGAGGCCCAGGCGGGTGGCGAACGCCTCGTGCAGGGCGGTGATGTCGCTGAAGCCGACGAACACCTTCGGTCCGGCCCCGCGCATCGCCTCCCAGTCGAGCAGGTCGGCCATCCGCTGGGCGCCGTAGCCGCCGCGCGCGCAGAGCACCGCGTCCACCGACGGATCGCACCAGGCCCGCTGGAGGTCGTCGGCGCGGGCGGCGTCGGTGCCGGCGAGGTAGCCGAACTCGCCGTGCCGGTCCAGCACATGGGGTGCGGCGACCGGGTCCAGGCCCCAGCCGCGCAGGACGTCGAGCCCCGCGCGCAGCCGTTCCTCGGGCACCGGCCCGCTGGGCGCGACCACGGCCACACGGGCGCCGGGGGCGAGCCGGGCGGGGCGCAGGAGTTGCTTCACGTGTCCAGCTCCAGTTTCGGGACGCCGGGCAGGTCGAGGCCGAACACCTGGGCGTAGAGGGACAGTTCGGCTTCCAGTGCGCGGACCATGGTGTCGGCGCGGCGGAAGCCGTGGCCCTCGCCGGCGAAGGTGAGGTAGGCGTGCGGGACACCCCGGTCCGCGATGCGGTCGAGGAAGCGCTCGCACTGCTCGGGCGGGCAGATGACGTCGTCCAGCCCCTGGAGGAGCAGGAAGGCGGCGGTGAGCCGGTCGGCGCGGGTGGTGGGCGAGCGCTGGGCGTAGCGTTCGGGGACCTCCGCGAAGGGGCCGACCAGGGACTCCAGGTAGCGGGACTCGAAGTCGTGGGTGCGGCCAGGGCCCCAGGTGGTGAGGTCGAGGATGGGGTAGCTGATCGTGCCGCAGGCGTAGACATCGGTGCTGGTCAGGGAGGCCGCGGTGGTCCAGCCGCCCGCGCTGCCGCCCCGGATCGCGAGCCGGTTCCGGTCGGCCGTGCCCTCCTCGGCGAGCGCGAGGGCCACCGTCGCGCAGTCCTCCACGTCGACCACGCCCCACTGGTGGCGCAGCCGCTCGCGGTAGTCGCGGCCGTACCCGGTGGAGCCGCCGTAGTTGACCTCGGCGACGCCGATGCCGCGTGAGGTGAAGGCGGCGATGGCGAGGTCCAGCACGAGCGGGACCCGGCTGGTGGGGCCGCCGTGCGCCCAGATCACGTAGGGCGGCAACTCGTCCTCGGGACCGGTGATTTCGGGGTGCCGCGGCGGATAGACGTGCGCGTGCACCGCGCGGCCGCCGGGCCCGGTGAAGGTGCGGACCTCCGGCTCGGGGTAGTACGCGGGGTCGACGGGGTCCCGGTGCCGGGCGCCGACCGTGCGGGCGCGGCCGGTGCCGGTGTCCAGCTCGATCACCTCGTACCCGGTGCGGGGACTCGCGCCGATGGCCGCGACGCGGCTGCCGTGGGCGGCGAGGGAGGACGCGAACTCGGTCCAGGGACCGGCCGCGTCGGCGATCTCACCGGTCTCGGGGTCGAGTATCCCGAGCACGGCGGCGCCACGCCCGTGCAGGACCGCGAGCAGCCCGTCCGCCAGGGGGGCGAACCAGCGCTGGCCGAGCTTCCACAGCGGCCCGCCGAACTCCTCCTGGCGCGGGCACAGCGGTACGCCGTCCCGGTACAGGTTCCACCAGCCGCCCCGGTCGCTCGCGTACAGCAGCCGCCCGTCCGGCGCCCACTCCACCTGGGCGATGGCCTCGTCGTCACCCCCGGCGACCGTGCGCACGTCCCGGAAGCGGCCGTCGTCGCCGATCTCCGCGACAAGCAGCTCGGTGCCGTCCCAGGGCATGCGCGGATGGTCCCAGGCGAGCCACGCGGCCTTGCGCCCGTCCGGGGACACACGTGCGCCGGTGACGAACCGGTGCCGTTCCTCGATGAGTTCGCGTACGGCCGACCGGTCGTCGGCGGCCGAGCCGTCCAGCGGTACGGCGGCAAGCACGCGCCGTACGTCGCCACTTCCCTCGCCGGTGAACTCCTCCAGCACGCAGCGGACTTCCCCACGCTCCAGGTCCAACTCCGGTTCGGCCCAGCGCAGTCCGCCGCCGACCCGGGACAGCGGGGTCAGCGGGACCGGCTCGCCGCCGCCGGGTTCGTAGCGGTAGAGCCGCTGGTCGTCGAAGTGGGTGAAGACGACCAGTGGCCGGTCCGTGCCGGGGGCGGCGGTCCAGGGGCGGCCGCCGTACTCGATGACGCGGTTGCGCACGTTCCACGGCGGCGGCAGCACCGGTTCCTCGGCGCCGTCGGCCGTCCGGCGCACCAGGGCCCGGCGGCCGCCCTCGGCGGGCCGGGGCTCGGTCCACCAGACCTCGTCCGCGACGAACCCCACCCACTCGGGGTGTCCGTCGTGCGCGGCGGCGAGCACCGCGTCGACGGGCGAGGGCCACGAACCGTACGGCTGGACCCGCGTCTCTTCCCCCATCTCTCCCCCCATCGGTCAGGCCGTCCGCAGGAAGCGGTCGAGGACGCGGACACCGAACTGGAGCGCCTCCACGGGCACGCGTTCGTCGACGCCGTGGAACAGCGCCTGGTAGTCGAAGCCTTCGGGCAGGCGCAGCGGGGCGAAGCCGTAGCCGGTGATGCCGAGCCGGGAGAACTGCTTGGCGTCGGTGCCGCCGGACATGCAGTACGGGACGACGTGCGCGCCGGGCGCGAACTCCTCCACGGCCGAGCGCATCCGTGCGAACAGCGGTACGTCGAGCGGGGCTTGGAGGGCGACCTCGCGGTGCACGTACTCCCAGTCCACGTCGGGTCCGGTGAGCCGGTCCAGGGTGGACTCGAACTCCTCCTCGCCGCCCGGCAGGAAGCGTCCGTCGATGTGCGCGTGGGCCTCGCCGGGGATGACGTTCACCTTGTAACCGGCTTCCAGCATGGTCGGGTTGGCGCTGTTGCGGACGGTCGCCTCGACCAGCTTGGCGGCCGGGCCGAGCTTGTCCAGCAGCAGTTCCATGTCGTCGAAGTCGGCCTCCAGCCCGTAGAGCGCGGCGAGTTCGGTGAGCGCGGCCCGCACGGTCGGGGTGATGCGCAGCGGCCACTGGTGCTCGCCGATACGGGTGACGGCGGCGGCGAGCCGGGTCACCGCGTTCTCCCGGTTCACCTTGGAGCCGTGCCCGGCGCGCCCGCCGGCGCTGAGCCGCAGCCAGCCGGTGCCCCGCTCCCCCGCCGCGACGGGGTAGATCTCGCGCCCGGTGCCGTCGTGGAAGGTGAAGGCGCCGGACTCCCCGATGGCCTCCGTGCAGCCCTCGAACAGCTCGGGGTGCCGGTCGGCGAGGAAGCCGGAGCCGTCCTCGGCGCTGGCCTCCTCGTCGGCGGTGAACGCGATGACGAGGTCCCGGCGCGGCCGCACGCCCTGCCGGGCCCAGCCGCGCAGCACGGCCAGGATCATCGCGTCCATGTTCTTCATGTCGACGGCGCCGCGACCCCAGACCACGCCGTCGCGGACCTCGCCGGAGAAGGGGTGCACGCTCCAGTCGGCGGCCTCGGCGGGCACCACGTCCAGATGCCCGTGGACCAGCAGCGCGTCGGCGGACGGGTCGGTGCCCGCGACCCGGGCGACGACGTTGCCGCGCCCCGGCGTCCGCTCCAGCAGCAGCGGTTCGAGGCCCGCGCCGGCCAGCCGTTCGGCGGCGTACTCGGCGGCGGGCCGCTCCCGGCAGTCGCCGCCGCCCCGGTTGGTGGTGTCGATCCGGATCAGCTCGGAGGTGAACTCGACCACCTCGTCCAGCGCCCGCTGGTCAGCCATACTGCTCCTCCACGGCGGCCGAGGCGATCGTGGTGACCGCCTTGAACGTGCGAATTGCCTCGTACATCGTGTCGGTGGTGTACGCCACCTTCCGCTCCCCGGTCCTGGCGACGCCCGGCACCACGGTGACGGCCATCGCCAGATGCTCGGCGTCGAACTCCACGGCGACGGTGAACGGCCCCTGCCGCGAAGGCTGTTGCCGTACGGCCAGCCGGGCCGCCTCCTTGGCCGCCGCCCGGATGTCGGCGGCGGTGCGGGCCGGGGTACGGCACACGGCCGCGTACCGCGAGACATGGTCCTTCACCGCGACCTTCAGCGCCTCGGGCGCGTAGCCGAGCGCGTCCTCGCAGGCCAGGTCGTCCCCGGTGACCAGCACCACGGGCACCCCGTACTCCGCGACGACATGCGCGTTGAGCAGGCCCTCGCTGGCTCGTACGTCGTTCAGCCAGACCCCGGTGATCTGGTTGGCGAGGTAGGTGTGGGCGAGGACGCCCTCCATGCCGGCGCCCGCGTGATAGCCGACGAACGCGATGCCGTCGATGTCGCCCTGCTGGACGCCCTCCACCATCGACAGCGCCTTGTGCCGCCCGGTCAGCATCTCGACCCGCTCGTCCAGCCGCTCCAGCAGCAGGTTCCGCATGGTCCAGTGCGCCTCGTTGACGAGCACCTGATCGGCCCCACCGTCGAAGAAGCCGAGCGCGGCGGCGTTCACATCGGACGTGAACATCCCCCGGCACCGCTCCCACTCCGCAGTCCCCGGCAGCACATCGGCGGGCCAGGTGACCCCGGTGGCGCCTTCCATGTCGGCACTGATGAGGATCTTCATGCCGCGCAGGTTACGCGCCCCGCCCGGCGGCGGCTACGACCCGGCCCTGGGCCGCCGCCCGGCCTGCGCTGTTCTCACTCCCGCGCCAGCACGAACCACCTGGCCGGCAGGTCGATGCGGGTGCCGTCCGGGAAGTGTTCGGTCTGGGGGAGGGCGGTTTCGCCGGTGGCCAGGATCTTGAGGCCCGCTTCGGTCAGGAGGCGGGGGATCTCCTCGTCCGGGGCGGCCGCGGGCTTCAGGTCATGGTGGAAGACGCGGCGGAGTTTCGGGGGTGGGCCGGCGGGGCCCGTGGCCGCTCGCTGGAGGACGTCGCGGGACGCGGAGGTCAGTTCGACGACAAAGGCACGGCCCGACTCCCCGAGAAGTTCGGCCACGGCGGCTGCGACCAAGGGCCGGGCCGCGGGTTCGCTCTGGTGGATGACGGCACGCATGTAGACGTTGGCGTCGCCGAGGCGGGCGTGCAGGGCGCGTACCGCGTCGGTGTCGGTCAGGTCGAGCTGCTCGAACTCGGCGGAGGCGCCGGCCGTGGCACGGCGGGCGTGGTCGATCGCGGCGTGCGAGAGGTCGACGCCGACCGCGCGGGCGAACCGGGTGGCGAGGTAGCGGGTCTGGGTGCCGTTGCCGCAGCCGAGGTCCACGATGAGGCGGCCGGCGTCGGCGTGCGGCAGGAGGAGTTCGCTGTGGGGCTCGGCGGTCAGCGAGGGGTCGGCGTCCCAGATCGCGTCCCCCCGCTCGTCCGAGGTCTCCCGCCAGTAACTCTCCCAGTTGGAGCGGTAGTCGTCGGAAACGTTCACTGCGATCTCCCCAAGGTCGGTGCCTTGATCGGGATATCGCGCCGAACGCGCCCAGGCAAGGGGTCCACCGGCACCTTTACGGGATCAGCGCCTGCTCGAACCACACCGTCTTGTGGTGCCCGCTCACCGTCGCGCCCCACTCCTTCGCCAGCCGGCTGACCACGCGCAGGCCCCGGCCCGCCTCGTCGTCCGGTCCGGCCGTACGCATGTCGGGCAGCTCCGGCTCCTCGTCCGTGACCTCGAACAGCAGGTCCTCGGTGCGGACCACGCGGAGCCCGACCGGGCCTCCCCCGCCGTGCCGTACCGCGTTGGTGACGACCTCGCTGACCAGCAGCCGCGCGGTGTCCACCGCCTGCGGCAGGCCCCACTTCAGCAGTTGCTCGCGGACCAGGTGCCGGGCCCGGGACACCTCGCGCGGGTCGGCGTCCAGCCGCCACTGGGCGACATGGTCGTCGGGGATGCCGTTGAGCCGGGCCATCAGCAGGGCCACGTCGTCCTTGCGGCCGCCACGGGTGTTGAGGGCGCGGATGATGGTGTCGCAGGCGGCGTCCATCGAGGCGGCCGGATGCGCGGCGGACTCGCAGAGCGCGGCCAGCCCCTCCCCGATGTCGGAGCCGCGCACCTCCACCAGGCCGTCCGTGCACAGCACCAGCCGGTCGCCGGGCGCGACCCGTACCGTGGTCGCCTCGAAGGGCACCCCGCCGACGCCGATGGGCGCGCCGGTGGGCAGTTCGAGCAGTTCGCTGCCGCCGTCCGCCGCGCGCACCAGCACGGGCGGGATGTGCCCTGCGTTGGCGATCTGCAACTCGCCGCGGATCGGGTCGTAGACGGCGTAGAGACAGGTGGCGAGGTAGCTCTCGCCGAGCCGCCGCGCCAAGTCGTCCAGGTTGCGCAGCAGTTGGGCGGGCGGGGTCTCCAGCACGGCCATGGTCTGGACCGCGGTGCGCAACTGGCCCATCATCGCCGCCGAGTTGAGCCCGTGCCCCATCACGTCGCCGACGACCAGCGCCGTACGCGAGCCGGGCAGCTTGACGGTGTCGAACCAGTCGCCGCCGATCCGGCCGAGCAGGGTGCCGGGCAGATAGCGGGTCGCCACGTCGCACCCGGCCATGCGCGGGGCGACCTGCGGCAGCATGCTGTCCTGGAGGGTCTCGGCGACGTTCTCCTGGTACGTGTACATGCGCGCGTTGTCGAGCACGAGCCCCGCGCGGGCGGCGAGTTCGGCACCGGTGGTGCGGTCGATGCCGTCGAAGGGGAGCCGGTCCGCGCGGCGCAGCAGCACCATGAAGCCGAGGACCACATTGCGCGCCTTGAGCGGGACGATCAGCAGGGAGCGGCCGTTGATGAGGGGCCTGAGGTCCCGCTTCTCGAACTCGCCGGAGATCCGGTTGCCCAGCTCCTCGCTGATCCTCGGGATGAGCACCGGTTCGCCGGTGACCATGCACTGGTAGAACGGCGTGTGCTCGGGGAAGGCGAACGCCTCGCCGACCGGCACGGTGTCGTCCCAGCGGCCGGGTTCGTCGTTGTGCTCGACCCAGACCCGGTGCATCACGGTGCTGGCGTCGGGCGGCCCGTCGGGGAAGCCCTCGCCCGCGAGGACGGCGGCCCGCAGATGGGTGCCGGCGAAGTCCGCGAACCGGGGTACGGCCGCGCTGGTGACCTCGCGGATCGTCTCGCCGAGGTCGAGGGAGGTGCCGATGCCGGAGCTGACCTCGTTGAGGAACTCCAGCCGCTCCCGCACGGCCGCGTACTCGAGGTCGGCCAGCGCGTCGGCCGGGATTAGGGGCTCGGTACGAGGATGCGGGACAACGCTGTCAGAGCGGCCGGGGCGCCGGGGCACACCCCAGTACGGCGTGACGGGCACCCGCTCGAACTGGCTGAACTCCAGTACCGGATAGCCGAGTTCGAGGACCTGGGAGACGATGCGGGCGCTGAGTCCGGGCCCCATGTTGGGCAGGATCTCGGGCAGCCGGCGCTCCAGGTCGGCGGCGGTGGGCAGTTCGGTGTGGCGGGCGAAGCCGGGCGCGATGCGTTCGGTGCCCTCGTCGAGGTGGCCACGCGCCTCGCGCAGCCGGGTGGCGTCGGCGGCGAGCACCAGCAGCCGGGAGGGCCCCGGCCCGACCAGCGGGTAGGCCCACCACACCACGTCGATCCGCTCGTCCTCCCCGCGCCCGGGCGGGGTGAGCCGGGCACGGCCCGCGGTCGGGTAGCCGGTGTGCCCGCCGAGGGAGGTCTCCAGGTCGGGGCCGGCACCGTCGTCGGGCGTGTCGTCCTGGAGGTCGTCCGGAAGAGCGCCGGAGACGGGCAGCAGGTCCGCGACGGGCTGCCCGACGGCCGCGTCCCGGCCGGGGCCGAACATCCGCCCGGCCCCGCTGCTCCAGTGGGACACCAGGCCCGCGCGGTCGACGATCACCACGGCCAGCGGAATCCGGCCCGCCGCGGGGTTCTCCGCACCGCGGCCGGGAGACGCGTCCCGCTCGCTGCCACGGTCCATGGCCCAGGCCCTCTCTCCCCACGGCTGTACGCGAACGATCAATGCCGCCCGCCACTACCGTACGGGGGAGTCACGTCGCCATGTGTGGCAATCCGTGAATTCCGTCCCCCGAGATCGCGCCGTGCCCGAGAGGGCCCGTACCGCTCAGTCCTCGTGCCCCAGCTGCAGGTCACGCTCCGTGCGGCCGCCGCCCGCGACCTGGAGCACGGTGGCGACCGGCGGGTAGCCCGCGGCGATGACGGTGTACTCGCCGGAGGAGAGGTCGACGAAGCGGAAGGTGCCGTCGGCGCCCGTGGTGAGGGTGTCGACGACGTTTCCGGCCGCGTCGAGCAGGGTCACGCGGGCGTCCTCCACGGCCCGCCCTCCCCCGGCCCGGACGGTGCCCTTGAGCACGGCTCCGCCCGCGAGTTCGACGTCCTGACGGGTCTCGCGGGACGCCTGGACGCTGACCGGCAGGGCGGCCGGCCGGAAGGCGGGCGCGCTGGCGGCGAGGGTGTACTCCCCCGCGACCAGCTCGGTGATGACGTACCCGCCCTCGCGGCCGCTGCGGGTGGCGGCGACGACCTCGCCGTGCACATTGGTGAGCGTGACGGTCGCGTCGCGTACGGGGCTGCCGTCGGCGGTGAGCACGGCGCCCGCGAGGCGTCCGGCGCCGCCGAGGACCACGTCCAGTTCGACGGGCCGTTCGCCGACGGTGACGGAGACGGCCTGTGGCTGATGGCCGCCGGCCGCCGCGATCAGCACGTACGAGCCGGAGCCGGGGGTGGCGAGGGCGTAGCGGCCGTCGTCGCCGCTGGCGCCCCGGCCGATCTGCACTCCGGCGATGTCGATGAGGGTGAGCGCGGCGCGGGGCACCACGGTGCCGTCCGGGTGCTGGACGGTGCCGCAGACCGCGATCCCGGCGGCGTGCGGCGAACGGGCCTGGGGCGGTACGGGGACGCTGACCGGCACGGTGTCCGGGTCGGTGGCGGTGGGGGCGTGCTGGGACACCAGGGGTTTCTCCTTGAGGAAGAAGGCGATGATCAGACCGAGGACGAGCACCGGCACCAGGTACAGGAAGATCCGGGGCATCGCGTCGGCGTAGGCGTGGATGTAGGCGTCGCGGAGCGCCGGGGGCAGCGCGTGCACCAGCTGCGGGGTGATCGCCTCGGGGTCGGGCAGCGCGGCCGAGGCGTCCGGCGGGAGGTCCTCGCGCAGGGCGTCGGTGAGCCGGTCGGCGAAGAGGGTGCCGAAGATGGCGGCGCCGACGCTGCCGCCGATCTGACGGAAGTAGTTGTTTGCGCTGGTGGCGGTGCCGAGGTCGGCGGGGCGCACGGAGTTCTGCACGGCGAGCACCAGGACGGGCATGACGAGGCCGATGCCGGTGCCGAGTACGGCCATCCAGACGCTGTAGGCCAGCCGGGAGGTGTCGACCTCCAGCCGGGACAGCAGCCACATGCCGAGCGCGGACAGCGCGCTGCCGAGCAGCGGGTAGACCTTGTAGCGGCCGGTGCGGCTGATGAGCTGGCCGCCGATGACGGAGGCGCCGACGATGCCCGCCATCATGGGCAGCATCAGCAGCCCGGACTCGGTGGCGCTGGCCCCGTCGACCATCTGGAGGAAGGTCGGCAGATAGCTGGCCGCGCCGAACAGGGCGACGCCGATGACCAGTCCGACCAGGCCGGTAATGTTGAAGACGGAGTCCCGGAACAGCCGGAGCGGGATGAGGGGTTCGGCGGCGAAGTGCTCGGCGGCGACGAAGAGGACGACGGCGGCGAGCGCGCCCGCGCCGAGGCCGATGATCTCCTTGGAGTCCCAGGCGTACTCGGTGCCGCCCCAACTGGTCAGCAGCACCAGGCAGGTGGAGGCTGCGGCGAGCAGCAGCGCGCCGAGTACGTCGAGCCGGGCGCGGGTCCTGGGCCGGGGCAGCTTCAGCACGGCGGCGACGACGGCGAGGGTGACCAGGCCGAAGGGGACGTTGATGTAGAAGCACCAGCGCCAGGAGAGGTGGTCGGTGAAGTAGCCGCCGAGCAGGGGTCCGGCGACGGAGGCGAGGCCGAAGGCGGCGCCGATCAGGCCCATGTAGCGGCCGCGTTCCCGGGGCGGCACGATGTCGGCGATGATCGCCTGCACGCCGATCATCAGGCCGCCCGCGCCGATGCCCTGGACCGCGCGGAAGGCGATCATCTGGTCCATGCTCTGGGCGCGCCCGGCGAGGGCGGAGCCGATGACGAAGACCAGGATGGCGAACTGGAAGACGCCCTTGCGGCCGAAGAGGTCGCCGAGCTTGCCGTAGAGCGGCAGGCCGATGGTGGAGGTCAGCAGGTAGGCGGTGATCGCCCAGGACATCTTGTCCAGGCCGTGCAGCTCGCCGACGATCTTCGGCAGCGCGGTGGCGACGATCATCTGGTCCAGCGCGGCCAGCAGCAGCGCGAGCATCAGCCCGACGAAGACCAACCGCACCTGGCGCGCGCCGAGTTCGGGTCCGGGGGCGGGTGGTGGGTCCAGGTGTTCGACCGGAACCGGCGCCGCCTCGGCGGCCGGCTCCTCGCACACCAGCGTCGTTCCGCCCACGTACCGCTCCCCTCGCTCACACCTGTCGCACATCCCGCGTTACGCGACAACTGCGAACACATACGGCGAGTTACGGCATGAATCCGGTCTCGGCGGCAATCACTCGAACCGGTGAGGGGAACAACGGCCCCTCACCGGCCGGTTTTTGAGGCTTACTTCTCGACTTCGGCGGCGAGCTTGTCGAGCACCGAGTCGTAGATGCGGCCGAGGCCCTTGGGGGCGAAGGTGCGCTCGAAGAAGCCGCCGACGCCGCCGGCGCCCTTCCAGGTGGTGGTGACCACGACGCGGGAACGGCCCTCTCCGGCCGGGGTGACGCGCCAGGTGGTGACCATGGTGGAGTTGCGGTCCTTCTCGACCAGCTCGCCGTCGGTGGGCTCGCCGACCTCCAGCAGGCAGTCGCGTACACGCTTGCTGGTGGCCTGGAGCTTCCAGTGGACGAGGGTGCCCGCGCCGTCGCCGCCCTCGCGCACCTCGTACTCGCTGAAGTGCTCCGGGAGCAGCCGCTGACGCGTGCCCCGGTAGTCGGCGAGGGCGTCGAACACCTTCTCCGCGTCCGCCGCGACGACCCGTTCCGTAGTGGCCTCGACCTGCGCCATTGCTTCCTCCACGAGCTCATTCCTCAGGGTTTCGGCAAGCCAACCACCCCGGCGTCCGGCCGCCCAAATCGGGGTCCGCCCGATCATGGGAACAGATGTTCTATTCTGGGTGCGAGCTACCGAGGAGGCGTCATGCGCTGGGAGAACCTGACCGACGAGTCCGGTGGTCACGGCCGGACCCCCGACGGCGCGCTGTTCGGCGCGGACGCCGTCGTCACCCGCACCTTCGACACCCCCGAGTTCCGGGGCATCACCTTCCACGAGGTCCGGGCCCGCTCGATCCTGAACCGGGTGCCGGGCGCGTCCCGGATGCCGTTCGAATGGACGGTGAACCCCTACCGGGGCTGCTCGCACGCCTGCGTGTACTGCTTCGCCCGCAAGACGCACAGCTATCTGGACCTGGACACCGGTCTCGGCTTCGACTCGCAGATCGTGGTCAAGGTCAACGCGCCCGAGGTGCTGCGCCGCCAGCTGGCCTCGCCGCGCTGGGGCGGGGAGCACGTGGCGATGGGCACCAACGTCGACTGCTACCAGCGCGCCGAGGGCCGCTACCGGCTGATGCCGGGGATCATCGACGCCCTCACCGAGCGGGCCAACCCCTTCTCCATCCTCACCAAGGGCACCCTGATCCTGCGCGACCTGGACCGGCTGGTCCGCGCGGCCGAGGTCACCGACGTCGGCATCTCGGTCTCCGTGGGCTTCACCGACCCCGAGCTGTGGCGCACGGTGGAGCCGGGCACCCCGGCGCCCGAGCGGCGGCTCGACGTGGTCCGCACGCTCAGGGAACACGGCATCGGCTGCGCGGTGCTGATGGCCCCGGTGATCCCGTTCCTCAGCGACCAGCCCGAGCGGCTGCGCGACACCGTGCGCGCCATCGCGGAGTCCGGGGCCACCTCGGTGACCCCGCTGGTGCTGCATCTGCGGCCCGGCGCGCGGGAGTGGTTCATGAGCTGGCTCGCTCAGCACCATCCGCACCTGGTGGCCCGCTACGAGCGGTTGTACGCGGGCGGCTCCTACGCCCCCACCTGGTACCAGCGCCGGGTCACCCGCCAGGTGCACGAGCTGGCGCGGGAGTACGGCATCGGGCCGACCCGCGCGGGCGCCACCCGGCGCATCCGCCCGGAGCGGCCGGAGGAGCGGCCGGCGGAGACCGAGCCGACGCAGCTCACCCTCATGTGAGGGCGTTCGAGGGCATCGGGCGACCCGTTCGGGTCAAGTACGGGGCGGACGTGCGCCGGAGACGTGGATTGCAGGGACGATGCCGCGAGGACCGCGGCCCTCGCGGTCCGCGCCATCCTCCGTCCCGTGGAGTACCCACGCATGAGAACACGCGCAGCCGTACTGGGCGCGACGGCCGTCCTGCTGGCCGCCTCGGCCACCGCCCTGCCCGTCCAGGCCGCCCCCGCCCCCGCCGCGCCGGGCCTGACCTGGAAGGACTGCGGCACCGGTGACTACCCGACCCTCCAGTGCGCGTCCCTGAAGGTCCCGCTGGACCGCGCGCGGCCCGCCGGGCGGCAGATCACGCTCGCCCTGTCCCGCGTCCCGCACACCGCGCCGACCTCCCAGGGCCCGCTGCTGGTCAACCCCGGCGGCCCCGGCGGGAGCGGTCTCACCCTCGCCGGCTTCATCGCCTCCGCGCTGCCCGCGAAGGTGGCCGCGCAGTACGACGTCATCGGGTTCGACCCGCGCGGCGTCGGCAAGAGCACCCCGGCGCTGAACTGCGCCCCGGACCACTTCGCGCCGGTACGCCCCGACACCGTCCCGGCAACGCCCGAGCTGGAGCGGCGGAACCTGGACCGGGTGCGGTCCTTCGCCACCGCCTGCGGCAAGGCGCACGCGGATGTACTGCCGTACATCGACACCGTCTCCGCCGCCCGCGACCTGGAGTCCGTCCGCGAGGCCCTGGGCGCCGAGCGCCTCAGCTATCTCGGCTACTCCTACGGCACCTACCTCGGCGCGGTCTACGCCAAGCTCTTCCCCACGCGGGTGCACCGCCTGGTGCTGGACTCGATCGTGAACCCGACCGGCGTCTGGTACGAGGACAACCTCACCCAGGACCACGCCTTCGACGCCCGGCACAAGGCCCTGATGGCGTGGATCGCCGGGCACGACGAGGCGTACGGCCTGGGCACCGACCCCGCGCGGATCGAGGCCGACTGGTACGCGATGCGGGCCGCGCTGGCGAAGGACCCGGCGGGCGGCAAGGTGGGCGCCGCCGAGCTGGAGGACACTTATATGCCGGGCGGCTACTACGACGGCTACTGGCCCTACCTCGCCGAGGCGCTCGCCTCCTACGTCCACGACAAGGACACCGGGCCGCTGGAGGAGGCGTACGAGAACTTCGCCGCCGTCGACGCGGCCGGGGCCAACAACTACAGCGTCTACACGGCCGTTCAGTGCCGGGACGCGGCCTGGCCGCGCGACTGGCGGCGCTGGTCGCGGGACACCTGGGCGGCACACCGCAAGTCGCCCTTCATGACCTGGAACAACACCTGGTACAACGCCCCCTGCGCGTTCTGGCCGACGCCCCCTCGCGAGCCGGTCAACATCGCCAACGGCAAGCTCCCCCCGGCCCTCCTCTTCCAGGCGACGGACGACGCCGCGACCCCCTACTCGGGCGGTCTGACGACCCACCGCCTCCTGGCCCACTCCAGCCTGATCGTCGAACAGGGCGGCGGCAACCACGGCCTGACCCTCACCGGCAACTCCTGCCTGGACGACCACCTCGCCACCTACCTCACCAACGGCACGGTCCCCCGCGGCCGCGGGGAGATCGACGCCGTCTGCGACAAGTCCCCCGCCCCAAAACCCCTGACCGCGAAATCGGCTCCCGCCGCTTCCAAGGGCTCGACCCTCCACGGGTTGCTGGGCTTCCGTCGCTGAGGCCCCGCCGGTGCCCGCCGCTCCGGCGGGCACCGGAAAATCCGGGGCGCCGGCCAATGCCCCTCCCTAGGCTCCCCGCCATGGACACTCTCAGCATCCGCCCGATGGCCCTCTCCGACTGCGACCGCGTGGCCGAGATCCGCGTGACAGGCTGGCGGCACGCCTACCAGGGACTGATGCCGCAGTCGGACCTCGACGAGCTGAGCGTCGAGGCGGACGCCGAGCGCCGCCGGGCCCACTTCGCGCGCACGGACGACCCCACCACCCACCTGGTCGCCGAACGCGCGGGACGGGTCGTCGGCTGGGCCTCGGTGGGACCGTACCGGGACGGTGAAACCCACACCGAGGAAGCCGAGTTGTACGCGCTCTACGCCGACCCCGCACACATCGGGACCGGCGTCGGACGGGCCCTGCTCACCGAGGCACTCGCCCGCAGTGCCGCCCAACCGCGCATGCTGCTCTGGGTCCTGCGGGACAACACCCGCGCCCGGCGCTTCTACGAGCGGGCGGGCTTCCGCCCGGACGGCGAGGAGGACGGCACGTCGGTCCCGGAGGTGCGGTACGCGAGATCTCAACTCCGCCGCTGCTGACGTGGAATGCGGCCCAGTGCCGTCATCGCCGCCTCCGCCAGGGACGGGTGGGCCAGGGCCTCTGTCAGGACTCGCTTTGCTCTTGGGTCGGCCAGGGTGCCGAGGCCGTCCACGCAGGCGAGGGCGACGCGGCGGTAGGGGTCGTGGGGGCGGAGGCGGCGTTCGAGGGTGGTGATGAGGGCGGGGACGGACTCGGGGGCGCGCAGGCGGACGAGGAGCCGTACCGGGTGCAGGGCGTAGGCGACGCGGAGTTCGTTGGTGGCGAGGGCGGCGGCCGCGCGGGCGGTGCGTGGGTCGCCGAGGGCGGCGAGTGCTTCGGCGGCCGAGGCGCAGCGGGGCGGGTCGCGGTGGTTGAGGAGCAGCACCAGGGACTCGAACGCCCGCCGGTCCCCGCCGACTCCGAGCCGGTACGCGGCCAACTCCCTGGCCCACAAAGGCTGTCCGGGCGCGGTGAGCACGTCGGCCAGCTCGTCGTGATCCCCGGTGCCCACCAGCCTCTCGTACGCGGCCCCGCCCCGCGACTCCTGCCGTAAGCGTTCGGTGAGCACTCGCAACTCTTCGTCCACGCACCCAGCGTAGGCGCGTGATGACGGTAGAGGGAGGTACATCACAAAGCCGAGTTGGCGCCCGCCACTGGCGCGCTCGTTACTCACTGGTTAAGCTCAGACGAGCGAGTTACCCACTCGCGCTTCGGCTGGCGACGGTCTGGTGACGCAACCGTCGAGAGCACGACCCGGCTCCGGGACAGGGCCGGTCGGCAAGTTGGACCGTCCAGGGCGTGTGCGCGCCCGACATGACGGCACCGGGCGTGTGCGCTTCGCGGCCCGGCAACACCCGCATCCCCGCGCTCCGTCGCGTGTGCGTCTTCACGCGTCCGGCGCGTTCCCTCGTCGTCACCACTCTTCCTGGAGTTCCGCGATGGCCACTCCCCTGTCCCACACCCCTCCCTCCCCGCTCCGGACGATCGCCGTGGTCGGCCTCGGCACCATGGGCACCGGTCTCACCGAGGTCCTGGCACGGGCCGGCCGCGAGGTGGTCGGCATCGACATCGACGCCGTCCAGGCCGCCAAGTGCGTCAAGGCGCTGGAGAGCTCCACCGCCCGCGCCGTCGAGCGCGGCCGGCTCACCGAGCCGGAGCGCGCCGCCGTGCTGGACCGGGTCACCACCTCCACCGACCTCGCGGCGGCGGCCGACGCCGACCTCGTGATCGAGGTGGCCCCGGAGTCGTACGAGATCAAGCAGCAGATCCTCTCCGAACTGGACCGGGTGGTGCGGCCGGAGACGATCCTGGCCACCGGCACCAACGCGCTGTCGGTCACCCGGCTCGCCGCCGGCTCGGACCACCCCGAGCGCGTCCTCGGCCTGCACTTCTTCAACCCGGTGCAGGCGATGAAGCTGGTCGAGGTCGTGTCCTCGGTGCTGACCGCGCCGCAGGCGGTCACCGCCGTCACCGACCTCGCGTTCGAGCTGGGCAAGGAACCGGTCCGGGTCGGCGACCGCCCCGGATTCGTCGCCGACGGCCTGCTGTTCGGCTATCTGAACCAGGCCGCCGCGATGTACGAGGCGCGGTACGCCTCCCGCGAGGACATCGATGCGGCGATGCGGCTGGGCTGCGGTCTGCCGATGGGCCCGCTCGCCCTGCTGGACCTGATCGGCGTGGACACCGCCCGCCGGGTCCTGGAGGCGATGTACGCCGAGTCCCGCGACCGGCTGCACGCCCCGGCGCCGATCCTGAAGCAGCTCAGCCAGGCGGGCCTGACCGGCCGCAAGGCGGGGCGCGGCTTCTACACCTACGCGGCCCCCGGCAGCGCCGAGACCGTCCCGGACGCCCTCACCCCGGCGTCCGGCAGCGCCGCGACGACGGGCCGTACGGTGCGCTCGGTGGGCGTGGCCGGGTCCGGCACGATGGCGTCGGGCATCGCGGAGGTGTTCGCCAAGGCTGGGTTCGAGGTGATCCTGGCCGCCCGCAGCGAGGAGAAGGCGCAGGCCGCCAAGGCGCGCGTCGGCAAGTCGCTGGACCGGTCGGTCGCCAAGGGCCGCCTGACCGCCGAGTCGGCCGCCGGGATGCTGGAGCGGATCACCCCGGCGGGCAGCTACGAGGCGTTCGCCGACGTCGACCTGGCCGTGGAGGCCGTCGCGGAGGACCTGGACGTCAAGCGGCAGCTGTTCCAGGCGCTGGACAAGGTCTGCAAGCCGGGCGCGGTCCTGGCCACCACCACCTCCTCGCTGCCCGTCGTGGCCTGCGCCCGCGCCACCTCGCGCCCGCAGGACGTGATCGGCATGCACTTCTTCAACCCGGCCCCGGCGATGAAGCTGGTCGAGGTGGTGCGCACGGTGCTCACCGCCGACGACACGCACGCCACCGTCCGTGAGGTCTGCGCCCGGCTGGGCAAGCACCCCGTGGACTGCGGCGACCGGGCCGGCTTCATCGTGAACGCGCTGCTGTTCCCGTACCTGAACAACGCGATCAAGATGGTCGAGGAGCACTACGCGACCCTGGACGACATCGACGCGGCGATGCGGCTGGGCGGCGGCTACCCGATGGGCCCGTTCGAACTGCTGGACGTGGTCGGGCTGGACGTCTCGCTGGCCATCGAGAAGGTGCTGCACCGCGAGTTTCGCGATCCGGGTCTCGCCCCCGCGCCGCTGCTGGAGCACCTGGTGGCGGCGGGCTGCCTGGGCCGCAAGACCGGCCGGGGCTTCCGCGAGTATGCCCGCCGCTGACGGCGACGGTTTCCGGGACCGGCCGGAGTGGGGCGGGCTGCTCGAACCGGGCGGCCTCACCCCGCCCGGCCGGGCTCCCGCCCGCCCCGAGGGCGAGGGCTCCGGCCACCAGGCACCCGCGCGTGCGACGGCGTCCATGCAGTACGTTCGGGTCATGTCCCAGCCCGTCAGGTCCTCACGTACATCCGCATCCTCCGACGCACCGGAGAGCGCCGTGGGCGGTCGCGCCGCCGCCCAGCGGCTGAAGATGCGCCGGGAACTGGCGGCCGCCGCGATGGAACTCTTCGCGGCCAAGGGGTACGAGGCGACCACCGTCGACGAGATCGCCGCGGCGGCCGGGGTCGCCCGCCGCACCTTCTTCCGCCACTTCCGCTCCAAGGAAGAGGCGATCTTCCCGGACCACGACGACACCCTGATCCGGGCCGAGGCGGTGCTCAACGCCGCCCCGGCGCACGAGCATCCGCTCGACACCGTGTGCCGCGGGATCAAGGAAGTCATGAAGATGTACGCGGCCCAGCCGGAGATCTCGGTGGCCCGCTACCGGCTGACCCGCGAGGTGCCGACCCTGCGCGAGGCGGAGATCGCCTCCGTGGCCCGCTACGAGCGGCTGTTCACCCGCTATCTGCTGGGCCACTTCGACGAGCGGGCGCACGCCGACGACGCCAACGACGACCCGCTGCTGGCCGAGGTCGCCGCGTCCGCCGTGGTCACCGCCCACAACCATGTGCTGCGGCGCTGGCTGCGGGCCGACGGCCAGGGTGAGGTGGAGGCGCAGCTCGACCACGCCTTCGCCATCGTCCGCCGGACCTTCGGCACCGGCATCGGCGCCGGCCGGAGCACGGCCGCCGGTACCACCCCGGCCCCGGCGACGGCCTCCGCGCACGGCGAGGTGCTGGTGACGGTCGCCCGTACCGACGCGCCGTTGGACGAGGTCATGCGGACCATCGAGCAGGCACTCAAGGAGCGCTGAGCGGCTTTCTCCCCCTGCGACGACGGCCACCCTCCGGGGTGGCCGTTTTGACATTCCGGGGGCCGATTTGACCGGGCTCTCCGACCTCATTCGATCGATCATCGCTCATTTGTTACGTAAAGATTTCATGTGAGGGGAAGTTCTGGCACTCAGTGCCTTGCAGCCTGACACGCGGTGTCATACGTTGAGAGTGTCCGGACGGCCGGCGCGTAGCGAAATCCCGCGCGTCGGCTGTCCCCGCAAGCCACCCGGCTCGCGCGTCCGGACGCCTGCGTCACAGGCAACCTCCCGCGCCACAAAGCGCCGCCGAAGCATCAGCCGCCCAACAGACGGCACACCCCTCGCACCCCGAGCGCACTTCCCGCACCGACGAAACCCCAGCGCCCCCTCCCTCAGGGGCGTTCACCGCCGGAGGCAATACCGTGACCGTGAAGGACATCCTCGCCGCGATCCAGTCGCAGGACGCCACGTCCGCCGACTTCGCCGCGCTCCCGCTGCCCGAGTCGTACCGCGCCATCACCGTGCACAAGGACGAGACGGAGATGTTCGCGGGCCTGGAGACCCGTGACAAGGACCCGCGCAAGTCCACCCACCTCGACGAGGTGCCGCTGCCCGAGCTGGGCCCCGGCGAGGCCCTGGTGGCCGTCATGGCCTCCTCGGTGAACTACAACTCGGTGTGGACCTCGATCTTCGAGCCGCTGTCCACCTTCGGGTTCCTGGAGCGCTACGGCCGCACGAACGAGCTGGCCAAGCGGCACGACCTGCCGTACCACATCATCGGCTCCGACCTCGCGGGCGTCGTCCTGCGCACCGGTCCCGGCGTGAACGCCTGGAAGCCCGGTGACGAGGTCGTCGCGCACTGTCTCTCCGTCGAGATGGAGTCCTCGGACGGCCACAACGACACGATGCTCGACCCCGAGCAGCGCATCTGGGGCTTCGAGACCAACTTCGGCGGGCTGGCGGAGATAGCGCTCGTCAAGTCCAACCAGCTGATGCCGAAGCCCGGCCACCTGAGCTGGGAGGAGGCCGCCGCCCCCGGTCTGGTCAACTCCACCGCCTACCGCCAGCTCGTCTCCCGCAACGGCGCCGGGATGAAGCAGGGCGACAACGTGCTGATCTGGGGCGCGAGCGGCGGACTCGGCTCGTACGCCACCCAGTTCGCGCTGGCCGGCGGCGCCAACCCGGTCTGCGTCGTCTCCAGCGACCAGAAGGCGGACATCTGCCGCTCGATGGGCGCCGAGGCGATCATCGACCGCAACGCCGAGGGCTACAAGTTCTGGAAGGACGAGCGGACCCAGGACCCGAAGGAGTGGAAGCGCTTCGGCAAGCGCATCCGCGAGCTGACCGGCGGCGAGGACATCGACATCGTCTTCGAGCACCCCGGCCGCGAGACCTTCGGCGCGAGCGTCTTCGTCACCCGCAAGGGCGGCACCATCACCACCTGCGCCTCGACCTCGGGCTACATGCACGAGTACGACAACCGCTACCTGTGGATGTCGCTCAAGCGCATCATCGGCTCCCACTTCGCCAACTACCGCGAGGCGTGGGAGGCCAACCGCCTGATCGCCAAGGGCAAGATCCACCCGACGCTGTCGAAGGTGTACTCGTTGGAGGACACCGGCCAGGCCGCGTACGACGTGCACCGCAACCTCCACCAGGGCAAGGTCGGCGTGCTGTGCCTGTCCCCCGAGGAGGGACTCGGCGTGCGCGACGCCGAGCTGCGCGCCGAGCACATCGACGCGATCAACCGCTTCCGGAACGTCTGAGGAGCGCAAGTGACAGAGCGTCAGGCGCCGCAGGCGCGCCAGAAGGACCGTCCGTGGCTCATGCGGACCTACGCCGGGCACTCGACGGCGGAGGCGTCCAACGAGCTGTACCGGCGCAACCTCGCCAAGGGCCAGACCGGTCTGTCGGTGGCGTTCGACCTGCCCACCCAGACCGGCTACGACGCCGACCACATCCTCGCCCGCGGCGAGGTCGGCCGGGTCGGCGTGCCCGTCTCGCATCTGGGTGACATGCGCAGGCTGTTCCAGGACATCCCGCTGGACCAGATGAACACCTCGATGACGATCAACGCCACCGCCATGTGGATGCTGGCGCTCTACCAGGTCGTCGCCGAGGAGCAGGGTGTGGACATCACCCGGCTCCAGGGCACGACCCAGAACGACATCGTCAAGGAGTACCTCTCGCGCGGGACGCACGTCTTCCCGCCGGGACCCTCGCTCCGGCTGACGACCGACATGATCGCGTACACGGTGTCCCACATCCCCAAGTGGAACCCGATCAACATCTGCAGCTACCACCTGCAGGAGGCCGGGGCCACGCCGGTCCAGGAGATCGCGTACGCCATGTCCACCGCGATCGCGGTGCTGGACGCGGTGCGCGACTCGGGCCAGGTGCCCGAGGAGCGCATGGGCGACGTGGTGGCCCGGATCTCCTTCTTCGTCAACGCGGGCGTCCGCTTCGTCGAGGAGATGTGCAAGATGCGGGCGTTCGGCCGCATCTGGGACCAGGTCACCCGCGAGCGGTACGGCATCGAGAATCCCAAGCAGCGCCGGTTCCGCTACGGCGTCCAGGTCAACTCGCTCGGCCTGACCGAGGCGCAGCCGGAGAACAACGTCCAGCGGATCGTGCTGGAGATGCTGGCCGTCACCCTCTCCAAGGACGCACGCGCGCGTGCGGTGCAGCTGCCCGCGTGGAACGAGGCGCTGGGCCTGCCCCGCCCCTGGGACCAGCAGTGGTCGCTGCGCATCCAGCAGGTGCTGGCGCACGAGAGCGATCTGCTGGAGTACGAGGACATCTTCGCCGGCTCGCACGTCATCGAGGAGAAGGTGGCCTCCCTGGTCGACGACTCCTTCGCGGAGATGGCCCGGATCGAGAAGATGGGCGGCGCGATGGCCGCCGTCGAATCCGGTTATCTCAAGGCCCAGTTGGTGGCCTCGCACGCCGAGCGGCGGGCGCGGATCGAGTCGGGCGACGAGAAGATCATCGGCGTCAACATCTTCGAGACCACCGAGCCGAACCCGCTCACCGCCGACCTGGACACCGCGATCCAGACGGTCGACCCGGCCGTCGAGAACCGGGTGATCACCGGCTTGAGCACCTGGCGGGACACCCGCTACCAGCCGCCCTTCAACCACCCGCGCCCCTGCAAGGCGCTGGAGAAACTGAAGGAGGCCGCCAAGGGCACCGCCAACCTCATGGAGGCCACCCTGGAGTGCGCCCGCGCCGGCGTCACGACCGGCGAGTGGGCGGGGGCGCTGCGCGAGGTGTTCGGCGAGTACCGGGCGCCGACCGGTGTCTCCTCCGCCCCCGTGGCGGTCCCCGCCGAGGCGGGTTCGGCGATGGCCGGGGTGCGGGCGCGGGTGGACGCCACCGCCCGTGACATGGGCGTGGGCAAGCTGCGGTTCCTGGTCGGCAAGCCGGGCCTGGACGGGCACTCCAACGGCGCCGAGCAGATCGCCGTACGCGCCCGGGACGCCGGGTTCGAGGTGGTCTACCAGGGCATCCGGCTGACCCCGGAGCAGATCGTGGACGCGGCCCTCGCGGAGGACGTGCACGCGGTCGGCCTGTCCATCCTGTCCGGCTCGCACGCCCAGCTGGTGCCGGACGTGCTGGACCGGCTGCGCGAGGCCGGGGCGCACGACATCCCGGTGATCGCGGGCGGGATCATCCCGAACGCGGACGCCGAACTGCTGAAGTCGGCCGGTGTGGCGGCCGTGTTCACCCCGAAGGACTTCGACATCACCGGAATCATCGGCCGTATCGTCGACGAGATCCGCAAAGCGAACAAGCTCGACCCCCTGGAGGTCCCCGCATGACGTCCCCTGTCAACCGCCTTCGCCCGCGCCGCTCCTGTCTCGCGGTGCCGGGGAGCAATCCGCGGTTCCTGGAGAAGGCGCAGGGTCTCCCGGCCGACCAGGTCTTCCTGGACCTGGAGGACGCGTGCGCGCCGCTCGCCAAGCCGGAGGCGCGGCACACCATCGTCAAGTTCCTCAACGAGGGCGACTGGACCGGCAAGACGCGGGTCGTACGGGTCAACGACTGGACGACCGAGTGGACGTACCGGGATGTCGTGACGGTGGTGGAGGGCGCCGGCCCGAACCTTGACTGCATCATGCTTCCCAAGGTGCAGAACGCCCAGCAGGTCGTCGCTCTTGATCTGCTGTTGACGCAGATCGAGAAGACGATGGGCTTCGAGGTCGGCCGCATCGGCATTGAGGCGCAGATCGAGAACGCACAGGGCCTCAACAACGTCAATGAGATCGCTCAGGCCAGTCAACGTATCGAGACGATCATCTTCGGTCCGGCCGACTTCATGGCGTCGATCAACATGAAGACCCTGGTCGTGGGCGAGCAGCCGCCCGGCTACCCGGCGGACGCCTACCACTACATCCTGATGAAGATCCTGATGGCCGCCCGCGCCAACGACCTCCAGGCGATCGACGGCCCCTACCTCCAGATCCGCAACGTCGACGGCTTCCGCGAGGTCGCCGGCCGCGCCGCCGCGCTCGGCTTCGACGGCAAGTGGGTGCTGCACCCCGGCCAGGTGGACGCGGCCAACGAGGTGTTCTCGCCCTCGCAGGAGGACTACGACCACGCCGAGCTGATCCTGGACGCCTACGAGTACTGCACCTCCGAGGCGGGCGGCAAGAAGGGTTCGGCGATGCTCGGCGACGAGATGATCGACGAGGCCAGCCGCAAGATGGCCCTGGTCATCGCGGGCAAGGGCCGCGCGGCCGGGATGCGGCGGACGACCAAGTTCGAGATTCCGGAGGCGTGAGCATGCAGTTCGGGCGCACCTACGAGGAGTTCGAGGTCGGGGCCGTCTACAAGCACTGGCCCGGCAAGACGGTCACCGAGTACGACGACCATCTCTTCTGCCTCCTCACCATGAACCACCACCCGCTCCACATGGACGCCAACTACGCCGAAAGCACGACCGACTTCGGCAAGAACGTGGTGGTGGGCAACTACATCTACTCCCTGCTGCTCGGCATGTCGGTGCCGGACGTGTCCGGCAAGGCGATCGCCAACCTGGAGATCGAGTCGCTCAAGCACGTGGCGCCGACCTTCCACGGCGACACGATCTACGGCGAGACGACCGTGCTCGACAAGTGGCCGTCGAAGTCGAAGAACGACCGCGGGATCGTGCACGTGGAGACCAAGGGCTACAAGCAGGACGGCACCCTGGTGTGCGTCTTCCGCCGCAAGGTCATGGTGCCGACCGAGACGTACATCAAGGAGCGCGGCGGCGAGCAGCCGGGCCGCCCGGAACTCAAGCAGCAGGAGAAGTAGGCCATGGCCCGACTCGCCCAGACCGCAGGGCTGACGGACATCCAGCAGGAGATCCTCTCCACCGTCCGCGACTTCGTGGACAAGGAGATCATCCCGGTCGCCACCGAGCTGGAGCACCGCGACGAGTACCCGCAAGCGATCGTGGACGGCCTCAAGGAACTCGGCCTCTTCGGTCTGATGATCCCCGAGGAGTACGGGGGCCTGGGCGAGTCGCTGCTCACCTACGCGCTGTGTGTGGAGGAGATCGCCCGCGGCTGGATGTCGGTCTCCGGGATCATCAACACGCACTTCATCGTTGCGTACATGCTCAAGCAGCACGGCACGCAGGAGCAGAAGGACCACTTCCTGCCGAAGATGGCCCTCGGCGACATCCGGGGCGCCTTCTCGATGTCGGAGCCGGCGCTCGGCTCGGACGTGTCGGCCATCACGTCCAAGGCGGTGAAGGACGGCGAGGAGTACGTCCTCAACGGCCAGAAGATGTGGCTGACGAACGGCGGCACGTCCTCGCTGGTGGCCGTTCTGGTCCGCAGTGACGAAGGACACCCCGAGGGCACCGCGCCCCACAAGTCCATGACGACCTTCCTGGTGGAGAAGGAGCCCGGCTTCGGCGAGGTCCGGCCCGGGCTCACCATCCCCGGCAAGATCGACAAGATGGGCTACAAGGGCGTCGACACCACCGAGCTGATCATGGACGGTCTGCGGGTGCCCGCGGACCGGGTGCTCGGCGGCGTCACGGGCCGGGGTTTTTACCAAATGATGGACGGCGTCGAGGTCGGCCGCGTCAATGTGGCGGCCCGTGGCTGCGGTGTCGCGCAGCGCGCGTTCGAGCTGGGTGTGCGGTACGCCCAGCAGCGGCACACCTTCGGCAAGCAGATCGCCCAGCACCAGGCCATCCAGTTCAAGCTGGCCGAGATGGCCACCAAGGTCGAGGCCGCGCATGCGATGATGGTCAACGCGGCACGCAAAAAGGACTCCGGGCAGCGAAACGACCTGGAGGCGGGAATGGCCAAGTACCTC
The DNA here is from genome assembly GCF_044541565.1 of Streptomyces sp. NPDC085596. NCBI lineage: Bacteria > Bacillati > Actinomycetota > Actinomycetes > Kitasatosporales > Streptomycetaceae > Streptomyces > Streptomyces sp. NPDC085596. The sequence goes on from NZ_JBITTC010000002.1 coordinate 410,479, forward strand.
GCCTCCGAGTACTGCAAGGAGGTCGTGGAGGACGCCTTCCGCATCCACGGCGGCTACGGCTTCTCCAAGGAGTACGAGATCGAGCGCCTGTACCGCGAGGCGCCGATGCTGCTGATCGGCGAGGGTACCGCCGAGATCCAGAAAATGATCATCGGCCGCCGACTGCTCGAAGAGTATCGATTCCAGGGCTGATTGTACCGGGACGGGGTGTTTTCTCCGAGAAGAAGATCACACCCCGTCGACGCTCTTCGGCCGCCGACTCGGCTTCCTGGCTTGCCCAGTTGCGCCCCGCGCCCGGTACGATCCCCGGAAAGCCGCCGTCCCCCGTCATTGCGCGGCATCATCCGCTACGAAGGTCATCCATGCCCCACAGCCAAACCTCTGCACCCAGCGACAGCCGAGCCGGCGGCGTACGCCTCGCGCGCGGAGCATCGCCGTGGCTCCTCCCGACCGTCGCCACCGCAGCCCTCAGCCTGGCGCGTGCCCGCCGCTCGGGCGTCGCCAAGGCCGTCGCCGTGCCCGCCACCGCTCTCGCGGCGGGCATGCTGTGGTTCTTCCGCGACCCCGAGCGCGAGATCGCCACGGGCCGCGTCATCTCGCCCGCCGACGGTGTGGTGCAGAGCATCATGCCCTGGAAGGACGGCCGCACCCGCGTAGCCATCTTCATGAGCCCGCTCAATGTCCACGTCAACCGCGCGCCCCTCTCGGGCACCGTGACGTCGGTCGAGCACATCCCCGGCGGCTTTGTTCCGGCTTTCAACAAGGAAAGCGAGAACAACGAGCGCGTAGTCTGGCATTTCGACACCGAACTCGGCGACATCGAGATGATCCAGATCGCGGGCGCGGTGGCCCGCCGCATCGTGCCCTACATCCCTGAGGGCACGAAGGTCGAGCAGGGCGACCGCATCGGCCTGATCCGCTTCGGCTCGCGTGTCGACCTCTACCTGCCGGAGGGCGTGGAGGTCGCGGTCGAGGTCGGTCAGAAGACCGTGGCTGGGGTGACTCGCATTGACCGTGATTGATCCAGAGACACAGGCGGGCTGGGTGCCCGAGGCCGATGAGGCGGGCGACGAGGAGGAGATGCCCCTCTCTATGCGCCTGTCGATAGCGGACACCCTCACGCTCGGCAACGCGACCTGCGGCTTCATGGCGGTGTACTTCACCACCACCGGCATCCTCATCCCGCACCTCACCGGCAGCCAGGAATCCGGCATGGCCCGCCACAGCGCGGCCACGGCGGTCATCCTCATGCTCTGCGCGGCGGTCTTCGACCTGTTCGACGGGCTGGTGGCGCGCAAGCTGCGCTCCTCCCCGATGGGCGCGGAGCTGGACAACCTCTCCGACCTGATCAGCTTCGGGTTGGCCCCGGCGTACTTCGTCCTGGTCTACGGCATGGTCGCGGACGACGCGCACCAGCGGGTGGCGGCACTCGGGGCGATCGTGGTGCTGCTCGCCGTCGTACTGCGGCTCGCGCGGTTCTCGTGCGTGACGCTGAAGGACGGCATGTTCCAGGGCATGCCCTCGCCGTTCGGCGCGCTGACGGTCGTGTCGATCGTGCTGCTGGAGCTGCCGTTCCCGGCCACGCTGCTGGCCATCCTGGGCACCGCATGGCTGATGGTGAGCCGGGTCGAGTACCCGAAGCCGCGCGGCCGCCTCGCCGGCGCCGTGCTCGGCTGGATCGTCCTCTCCATGGGCCTGCTGGCCGCCTGGGCCTTCGACGCCCCGGGCGGACAGCTCCTCCTTCAGGCGGGCTGCGCGCTCCAGCTGGTCATGGGCGCGGTGATCCCCCTGTTCGCCACGGCCCGCCGGGTGAACAACTTCCGCGACAACCGCCGGGAGGCCCGCGCGGCACAGCTGCCGTAGGGCGGATGGTTTTACTCCGGGGCCCTGGACCTTTTGGTCCGGGGCCCCTTTGGTTTGCCTTGGTCCGGGGCCCCTTTGGTTTGCCTTGGTCCGGGGCCCCTTTGGTTTGCCTGCGGGAGGGGGGTCGGGTGGGGCGCCGGGGACGCCTTGCGCCGCCCGGCTGTCTCTCGGTCTTGGGGCGCCCGGAGCCTGTGCGGTCCGGGTGCCTTCCCGTTGCCCGTAGGCGTCAGGATCAGCGCAGGTGCCGCTCGGCGATGCGGGCCGCGAGGCGTTCGAGCAGGGGGCCGGCCTGGGTGATGCAGGCGGTGGGGTCGGGGTTCAGGGTGGTCAGGGGGTAGGCCGCGGTGATGCCGGCCCGGTGCAGGGCCTCGGGGGGCAGGGTCAGGCGGCCGCATACCGCGATGGCCTCCTTGCCCGCGGCGCGGGCCGCCGCGGCCACCCCGGCCGGGGCCTTGCCCCGCAGGGTCTGTTCGTCCAGGGCGCCCTCGCCCGTGATGACCAGCTCGGCGCGGGCCAGGGCCTCGGCGAAGCCCAGTACGTCGAGCATGACCTCGATCCCGGCGCGGAAGCGGGCACCCAGCAGCAGCGCCGCGTACCCGACACCGCCCGCCGCCCCCGCACCGGGCGCAGCCGCGAGGTCGGGCGCCAGGGCGGCCGCGAGGTGGGTCAGGGCCGCGTCCAGGAGGGTCACGTCGGCCGGGGAGGCACCCTTCTGCGGGCCGTAGACGGCGGCGGCGCCGTGCGGCCCGGTGAGGGGGTTGTCCACGTCGCTGGCCAGGACCAGGTCGACCGAGGCCAGCCGGGGGTCGAGGCCGGTCAGGTCGGCATGAGCGAGGTCGGCGAGTCCTCCGCCGCCCGGCGCTACCGGCTCGCCCCGCGCATCCAGGAACCGCGCGCCGAGCGCCGTCAGCATCCCGGTGCCGCCGTCCGTCGTGGCGCTGCCGCCGACCCCGAGGACGATGGTCCGGGCGCCCGAGTCCAGCGCGGCCCGCAGCAACTCCCCGGAGCCGTGGGTGGACGCGGTGAGCGGGGCGAGGGTCCCGGCCGGGAGCCGGCGCAGTCCGCTCGCCTCGGCCATCTCCACGACCGCCGTGTCGCCGCGTACCGCGAAGGCGGCGGTCACCGCATGCCCGAGCGGCCCGGCGACCCGTACCTCCCGGCGCTCGAACCCGGCCGCGAGGGCCGCGTCCACCGTGCCGTCCCCGCCGTCCGCCACGGGCAGGACCTCGACCTCGACGTCCGGTACGGCCCGTCGCAGCCCGGCCGCCACATGCGCCGCGACCTCCGCGGCCGTCAACGACCCCTTGAACTTGTCCGGGGCGACGAGCACCCCGCGGCCCACACCGTCCACCACTCCACGTCCCCTCGACCGCTCGTCCGCCGCCCTGTGGGCCGGCGCGGCTGCCACCCTAGGGCCTCTCCCCCACAAGCCTCTGACCGGCCCGAACACCACGACACCGGTCCGCGCGAGTCCCGCGCCCGCCCGCCCTGGTTACCCTGCCTGGATGACCACCTCTGACGACTTCGCCACGTACATCGCGGGCCTGCCGCGCGTCCTGTCCGCCGCCGCGACCCTGTTCCGGGACGCGGAGGGGCGGGTGCTGCTCGTCGAGCCGAACTACCGGCCGGGGTGGGGGCTGCCGGGCGGGACGATCGAGTCGGACGACGGTGAGACGCCCCGGCTGGGCGCGCGCCGCGAGACGCTGGAGGAGATCGGTCTCGACCGGGTGCCGGGCCGGCTGCTGGCGGTGGACTGGGTGCCGGTGCCCGGACACATGCCGCTGGTGGCGTACCTCTACGACGGCGGCGTCCTCACCGAGGCCGACCTCAAGGCGATCCGCCTTCAGGAGGAGGAGCTGCTGTCCTGGCGCCTCGTCCCCCGCGCCGACCTCCCCGACCTCCTCCCCCCTCCCCTGGGCCGCCGAGTCCTCGCCGCCCTGGACGCCCTCACCGACGGCACGGGCCCGGCGGAACTGGAGAACGGCCACCGGGCGGCTGGATGAAATCTCGCGAAGCGTGCCACCTGCTTGGCAACGTCCTCGGGTGCTCGTGGCGAAGGTTCGCCGATGACCAGTACCTGGACACCGTCGCCCTGCTCGCGGCGCTGTCGACCTGCCTCCGCACAGCGGGCACCGACTTCGTGCAGATCGAGCGTTCCTGGAGAGTTGCAGCCCTCCCCTCGTGGAGCGCAACGCCCAGGAGTTCCATCGCCTGTACGCGATGCTGACGGAGGTGCTGCCTCTCACAGCTCGCGGAGGGCTACGAGAAGGCCGCCACCGCTCTGATCGACTACGCGCTCGCGCTGGAGGTCGCCAAGGGGCACTACTCCAACGGCAAGGCCAACGAGCAGGCACTCGCGGGGCTCATCCACACCAAGGGCACGGCGATCACCCGTGACGCCCAGGAGGCCGAGCCGATGCGTCAGTGGGAGGACATGCGGGCCACCACGGGCGCCCTGGACTTCCTGGCCGAGCTGACCATGGACGTCGACGACACCCGCGACGACGCGAACCGGCTGCACGACGCGGCCGGCGGTGACTTCCACCTGGCCAGGGTCACGGAGCGCGAGGCACGCGAGCTCTGCCTGCACCGCCGGGGGCGGGCCCAAGCAGGACTACTACCCCACCGCCGGGAACGAACCCGTCTCCCCGACGCTGCGGAACATCCGCCTCCAGATCGCCGGCCTCCCCGGTGGGCAGGACAGTTACCGGGACCCGCCCGACAGCGCCAAGGAGCGCGCCGACTGGATCTCGGCGAACAAGGAGATCATCAGGGCGGCGGCACGCAACTCCGGACTTCCGCCGGAGATGGTCGCGGGCATCGCCTTGCAGGAGGTCGGCGGGCAGCCAGGCATCCTCGACGACCTGACGGACACGATCCGCGAACAGGCCGACTCCCCGCTCAGCCCGGTCGCCCCGGAAAGCCTGCCCTGGCGTCTCGCGGGCGATCCCGACAACACGTCCATGGGCCCCATCGCCATCCAGGTGCGCCGGGGGGCCGAGGTCCTGGGCTACGACCCCGAGAACCTCACCGACCAGCAGCGCAACGTGGTGGAGGATTCCCTCCAGGACTGCGCTGATGACCGATTCCCCCCACGTGGACACCGACGACCGCGGCTGTCTCGTCATGGTGCTCGCCGTGCCGGTGGTGCTGCTCACGCTCGTCGCCGGGTACTTCTGCTGGACGGCGCTGACGATCCGCCCGTCGGGGGCCTGGGACGACGACGCCTGTGCGGGCATCGTGCTGTCGTGCGTGATGACCATCGGGGCGGCCGTCACGGCGGGGGCGGTGTGGGTGCTGCCGCCGGTGCGGCGGGTCATGGGCTGGTGGTGGGTGCTGCCCGCGCTGCTTCTCGGGGCGGTCGCCGCGGTGCGCTGGGCGACGGGCGGCTGAGAGCGCCCGCCGAGGGACAGCCGTACGCCCGTGCGATATCCGTTGGCCGGGTGGGACGGACCCGGCCTACCCTCGATGCCATGACCAAGCCTCTGGTCGCCGTGCTCAGCGGCGCGGGCATCTCCACCGACTCCGGCATCCCCGACTACCGGGGCCCCAACGGGCTGTGGCGCCGGGACCCCGAGGCGGAGAAGCTCGTCACCTACGGGTACTACATGGGCGACCCCGAGATCCGCCGGCGGTCCTGGCAGCTGCGGCGCTCCAACCGCACCCTGCGCGCCGAGCCGAACGCGGCCCATCTGGCGGTGGCCGAGCTGGAGCGCTCGGGGGTTCCCGTACGGGTGCTCACCCAGAACGTGGACGGCCTGCACCAGCGGGCCGGGATGCCGGAGCGCAAGGTGCTGGAGCTGCACGGCAGCGCGCGCAGCGTGGTGTGCACGAGGTGCGAGGCGCGCGGCCCGATGGCGGACGCGCTCGCGCGGGTGGAGGCGGGCGAGAGTGACCCGCCGTGCCTGGCGTGCGGCGGCATCCTGAAGTCGGCGACGGTGATGTTCGGCGAGAGCCTCGACCCGCTGGTCCTCGGTGAGGCGCTGGCGATCAGCAAGGCGTGCTCGGTGTTCGTGGCCGTGGGCAGCAGTCTGCGGGTGCAGCCCGCCGCCGGGCTGGCCGGGGTAGCGGCGGACCACGGCGCCCGGCTGGTCATCGTCAACGCCGAGCCGACCCCGTACGACGACCTCGCGGACGAGGTGGTGCGCGAGCCGATCGGCACGGCGCTGCCGGCGCTGCTGCGGACGCTCGCCCCGGTGGGCGACGGCTAGGGCCGGGTCTGGCCGGCTCGGGCCGACGGGGCCTTCGGCGCGACCCCGGCAAGATCCGGAAGGCAGGCTCTAGAAGAGCACCCCCGCCTCGGCCCGCTCCGAGCCGCGTTCGAAGGCCAGTAGCCGCCGCTTGCGGTCCAGGCCGCCGCCGTAGCCGGTGAGGCTGCCGTCGGAGCCGACGACGCGGTGGCAGGGGACGATGATGCCGACCGGGTTGCGGCCGTTGGCGAGGCCGACCGCGCGGGAGGCGCCGGGGGCGCCGAGGGCGAGGGCCAGCTCGCCGTAGCTCCGGGTCTCCCCGTAGGGGATCTCGCTCAGCTGGTCCCACACCCGGCGCTGGAACGGGGTGCCGTGCAGGCCGAGCCGGACGGTGAACCGCTTGGTCTCTCCGGCGAAGTAGGCCGCCAACTGCTCCTGGGTCTCGGCGAAGACGCGCGGGCTGTCGTCGCGCGGGCCGAAGGTGTCGTCGGCCGGGCGGTGCCGCTGGTCGGTCATGTACAGGCCGCACAGAGCGTCGTCGGCGTCCGCGACGAGGGTCAGCGGCCCGTAGGGGCTGTCGATCACGGTGTGGTGTCGCACGGAAATTCCTTACTGGTTCACCCTGAGGCGTGTCAGGCCGGGAGGAAGTTGATCGGGTGGCTGTCGGTCGCCCACAGGTACTGCACGGCGTAGGCCCGCCAGGGGCGCCATGCCTCGGCGCGGGCGGTGAGCGCGGCCGGGGTGGCGGGCAGGCCCAGGGTCTCGGCGGCGCGCCGGACGCCGAGGTCGGTGGGGAGGAAGGCGTCGGGGTCGCCCAGGGCGCGCATGGCGATGACGTCGGCGGTCCAGGGGCCGAAGCCGGGCAGGTCGAGCAGGCGGGCGCGGGTCTCGGCCCGGTCGGTCTCGACGCCCAGGTTCAGGGTGCCGTCGGCGAGCGCGCCGACGAGGGTGGTCAGGGTGGTGCGGCGGCTGCGCGGCATGGCGAGGGTCTCGGGGTCCACGGCGGCCAGCGCGTCGGGGTCGGGGAAGAGATGGGTGAGGCCGCCCTCGGGGTCGTCCAGCGGTTTGCCGTGCGCGGTGACCAGCCGGGCCGCGTGGGTGCGGGCGGCGGCGGTGGACACCTGCTGGCCCAGCACCGCGCGTACGGCGAACTCCGCCTCGTCGACCGTGCGCGGCACCCGGCGTCCCGGTCCGGCGTCCACCAGCGGGGCGAGCAGCGGGTCGGCGCGCAGCCGCTCGTCCACGGCGACCGGGTCGGCGTCGAGGTCGAGCAGCCTCCGGCAGCGGCTGATGGCGACGGTGAGGTCCCGCAGGTCACTCAGGCTGATCCGGCAGCCGATGTGGGTGGCCTCGGGGGTGAGGGCGACGATGCCGTGCCCGTACGGCAGCCGCAGCGTGCGCCGGTAGGCGCCGTCCCGCCACTCCTCCACGCCGGGTACGGCGGTGGCGGCGAGGTGGCCGAACAGGTTGCCGGGGTTCAGCGGGGCACGGAACGGCAGCCGGAGCGTGAGCGTGCCGGCGGTCCCGGTCGCCTGGGCGCGGGGTGCGCGGGCGCGCAGGTCGGTGGGGGCGAGGGCGAAGACCTCGCGGACGGTGTCGTTGAAGGTGCGGATGGAGGAGAACCCGGCGGCGAAGGCGATCTCCGCCATGGGCAGCGCGGTGGTCTCGATCAGCAGCCGCGCGGTCTGGGCGCGCTGGGCGCGGGCCAGGGAGAGGGGTCCGGCGCCGAGTTCGGCGAGGAGCTGGCGCTCTATCTGGCGGGCGGAGTAGCCGAGCCGGGCGGCGAGTCCGGGCACGCCCTCGCGGTCCACGACGCCGTCCGCGATGAGCCGCATGGCGCGGGCCACCAGGTCGGCGCGGTGGTTCCACTCGGGGGAGCCGGGAGTGGCGTCGGGGCGGCAGCGCTTGCAGGCGCGGAACCCGGCGCGCTGGCAGGCGGCGGCGCTCGGGTAGAAGGTCATGTTCTCGGCCTTGGGCGGGACCGCGGGGCAGCTCGGGCGGCAGTAGATACAGGTGGTGAGCACGGCGGTGAAGAACCAGCCGTCGAACCGGGCGTCCTTGGACTGGACGGCGTGCACGCAGTGCTCCCGGTCGGGGGGAGCCGTGGGTGGGGCCTGGGTGCCCGTGGTCGCTTTCCGCATGGGTCAAGCATCGGGCAGGTCGGCACCGGTCGCTGGCGAGTTTCCGACATGCACGTCGAGCGGGGTCAGCCTCGGCCCTGCCGGTACCGGGTGATCCACTCGGCGGTCGGGCGGAGGCCGCCGAAGGTGTAGAAGTGCAGCTTGACGGCGCCGTGGCGGGCGGGTTCGTAGCCGCCGGCCAGGTCGTCCAGGAAGCGGTCCGGGCCGGCCGTGCCCATGAGGTTGGTCAGCGACAGGCCGTACTTGCGGGCGACGGTGGCGCCGGTGCCGACGCCGAACCGGGTCGCGTAGCCGAGCAGCCGCCGCACACCCGCAGGGCCGGGTACGCCGACCCGCACCGGGAGGTGCACCCCGCGCCCGCGCAGGTCCTCCAGCCAGGTGAGGACGGCGTCGGCGTCGAAGCCGAACTGGGTGATGACGTCGCCCGCGAGCCCGGCCGCCTCGAGCGCGGCCGCCTTGTCGGTGAGCGCGGACCACAGCGTGTCGTCGCCGATCGCCGGGTGCCCCTCCGGGTAACCGCAGATGCCGACGTGCCGGACCCCGTACCGCTGGAGCAGCCCGCCGCGGATCACGGAGAGCGCGTCCTCGTACGGTCCCTCGGGGCGGGCGGGGTCGCCGCCGACCACGAACACGTTCTCCACGGCGCCTTCCTCGGCGAGCCCGGCGAGGAAACGTTCCAGCTCCGCGCTGGACGGCAGCCGCCGTGCCGACAGATGCGGCACCGGCACGAACCCGCACTCCCGCACCGCCCGCGCGGCCGCGAGCCGCATGCCGGGGTCCTCCCCCGCGAGATAGGTGACGTTGATCCGGGTCCCGCCGTCCATGGCCGCCCGCGCCTCCTGAAGCCGCGGCACGTCCTTGCCGGTCATCTCCAGGGAGACCCCGTCGAGCAACTCCGCGACCCGCCCGGACACCCCGAGAACCCTCTCCATCACCCTCCGCGACCCTTTCTCCGCCGAAACCCCGGCCGATGATGCCACGGGGTCGGGGCGGCTCGGACCATGGGCCGCTGCTCGCGGAGGCCGAGGGGATTCGGAAGCTCTGGCGAAAGCCTTGGGTCACGTGACCGGGGGTATGGCCGGTCGTTGGCTGTTCGTGGGGCTGGGGCGGGCGCGGGTGGCCGGGGTCGTTCCGGTGCCGCGTGTCCCGTCGTACGAACAGCAGGAGCTCCCACCGTGCCCCTTGCCGGACTCCTCCCCAGAATCTGGACCCAGCTACCCGCGCTGTGCGCGATATTCACGCTGTTCGTGCTGTTCGCCGGGCAGCTGGTCGGCGCGCTGCTGCCGAACGCCCCGCTTCTCGTCGCCTCCGGCGCGGCCGGTCTCGCGCTCGACGCCTGCCTCCTGCACCGGCAACCGGCGCTGCTGTCCCCGCTGAGCAGAATCCGACTGGACGTGACCGTACGGCAGTTGCTGCGCGACATGCTGCTGATGGTGGCGCTGCTGCGGACCGACGGGATCGACCCGGAGCGGGAGATGCCCGCGCTGCTCGGCGCGCTGAGCGTGTTCTACGTCCTGCACTTCGCCTGCCAGGCGGTCTCCCTGCTGGTGCGCCGCGCCCGGACCCTGCCGGTCGTGACACGCAACATCGACGTCTCGGCACTGAACCCGACCGTCGCACCGCCGCGCATCCTGGCCCGCCGCGCCGGTCACCGCCTGCTGGCGTTCTCCGCCCCGGCCACGGCAGGGCTTCTGGCCACCGCCCTTACCGAGCACGCCCGTTGGGGCGCGGTCGGACTCGCCGCCTCCCTCACCCTGATCGGCATGGGCGTCGCCCGCCTGGCCACCTGGCTGCTGCCGGAGAAGCGCGCGTCGAGCGACGCGCAGGTGATGGAGTGGGTGGACGACTGGCTGGCCGGGTACCGGCCGACCGTGGCTATGTACTTCTCCGGCGGCGCATCCTCCGCCTACCAGGCCAACATGTGGCTCGCCACGCTGGCCGGGCTGGAGCGGCCGCTGATCGTGCTGCGCGAGCGGTTCATGGTGCAGAAGATCGACGCGACGGACGTACCCGTCCTCTGCTTCCCCAAGGTCGCCACGCTGTTCGCGCTGGAGAACTCGACGCTGAAGGCGATGCTGCACCCGGCCAACTCCGGCAAGACGTCCCAGGTGTTGCGCATTCCCGCCATCAAGCACGCGTTCATCAACCACGGCGAGAGCGACAAACTGTCCTCCTGCAACCCCTACGCCAAGGCGTACGACGAGGTGTGGGTGGCGGGACAGGCGGCGCGTGAGCGGTACGCGCTCGCCGACGTCGGAGTGGAGGACAAGGACGTCGTGGAGGTCGGCCGCCCCCAACTGGCCCCGATCCACTCGTACTCGGGGCCGCCCGCCGGCGCGTACACGACCGTGCTGTACGCCCCGACCTGGGAAGGCTGGGACGGCAATCCGGGCAACACCTCGGTAGTGCTCGCGGGCGAGCACATCATGCGGCAGCTGCTCAACGACCCCCGTGTGCGCGTGCTTTACAAGCCGCATCCGATGACCGGCTCGGTGGACCCGCGCGCGGGCGCGGCCGACGAACGCATCAGGACGCTGATCCGCGAGGCGAACGCGAGGCGCTCCGGCACCCGGCCCAGCCAGGAAGCTCAAGACGAACTGGTGCGCCGCACGGTGGAGTTGGACAGTGTCACCTCGACCGTGTTCCGTGGCGCGGCGGACGAACTGGAGCGGATGATGCTCCAGGGCACCCCGGACGGCGACCGCGAGTCCCGTATCGCACGGGCCACGGCCGCCTGGGAGACGGCGTACTGGGCGTCGTTCCCCGAGTGGGAGCACCTGATCGTGACCGGCCCCCGCCCGGCGCTCTACGCCTGCTTCAACGTGGCCGACCTGCTGATCAGCGATGTGTCCAGCGTGGTCTCGGACTGGCTGAGCAGCGAGAAGCCGTACGCCGTCGCCAACACCTCGGGGCTGCCCGAGGACGACTTCCGGGCCGCCTTCCCCACGGTGTCGGCCGGCACCGTACTCACCCCGGACGCGGCGACCGTACGGTACCTGTTGGACTCGGTACGCGACCCGCGCCAGGACCGCTACGCGGCCGACCGCGCCAAGCTCAAGGAGCAGTTGCTCGGCCCGGAGGACCCGCCCTCTCCCGAGCGATTCGCCTCGGCCGTACGGGAGTTGTGCGCCAAGTCAGACGAACGCCGTACCCGCGTGAACGCCCGTCTCGCCCCGGCGATCCCGGCTCCGCGCACGGCGGGCGAAGACACCTCGGCCCGGCGGGGCGGCGCGCCGGAGGCGTAGGGAGCGCCGGTGCGACGCTTGCAACTCCGGTGCACCAGAGCGGTGTTCGGGCCCGCTAGACGGCGCCTCCGTGCCCGAGCACCAGATCCAGCAGACCGGGGAACCGGGCGTCGAACTCCGGCTTGCGCAGCCGGTTGAGGCGCTTGGGCCCCGCGTCCCGCTGCTCCAGGAGCCCCGCTTCGCGCAGCACGGTGAAGTGACGGCTCAGGGTCGCCTTTGTGACCGGCACGTCGAAGCTGCCACAGGCCCGCTCCCAGTCCCCGGCGCCGGCCAACTCCCGCACCAGGGTCTGACGGACGGGGTCGGCGAGGGCGAGCAGGGCCGTCTCCAGCGCGACTTCGTCCGGGGGTGTGTGGACCGGCGGGGTGCGGTGGCTCGCCGCGTCCTGCCGCCGAGGGGTCTGTGCCGCCATGGCCGATCGCTCCGTTCCGTCTCGCTCGCTCCGTACACGCCGGGCGCGTATGGATTGCAGAGTGTTCGATGATCTGCGTACACTCCGACTGTTCGTCCAGCGGCGAACAGTCTACCGGAGCCGGTGGCGTACCGCCCTGCTCCCGCACCTCACGTCGCCCCCTCCCGCTCGCATGGAAGGAAGACCCGTGCCCCAGACCCCACCGCACGAGGCCCGGCCAGGACCGACCCTGTTCGCAGCGTGCCTCGGCTTCGTCGTCGTCATCCTCGACGTGAGTGTCGTGAACGTCGCCACCAAGGCGCTCGGCGCCGAGTTCGGCGGCAGCCTCTCCGGCCTGGAGTGGGTGATCAACGGCTACACCCTCACCTTCGCGGCCTTCCTGCTGACCGCCGGCGCCATGGGCGACCGCTACGACCCCAGGCAGATCTACATATGGGGCTTCGCGCTCTTCGCCGCGACCTCACTGATCTGCGGCGCCGCCCCCACGCTGGTCGCCCTGATCGCCGCCCGGGTCCTCCAGGGCGTGGGCGCCGCGATGATCGTGCCGTCGTCGCTGTCCCTCGTGAACACCAACTTCCCCGAACCCGCCGAACGCACCCGCGCGGTGAGCCTGTGGGCGGCCGCGGGCGGCCTCGCCCTGGCCCTCGGCCCCGTGGTGGGCGGCCTGCTGGTGGACGCGCTCGGCTGGCGCTCGATCTTCTACGTCAACGTCCCGATCGCCGCCCTCGGCATCGTCCTCGTCCGGGCCTACGCCCGCCCCGCGCCCGCCCGTGACGCCTCCGTGGCCCGCTCGCTGGACCTCCCGGGCCAGCTGCTCGCCGTGGTCGGACTGGGCGCGCTGACCGGCGCGATCGTGGAGGCCAACGCGCGGGGCTGGACCTCGGCCACCGTGCTGACCTGCCTGGTCGTCTGCGTCCTGGCACTGGCCGGCTTCTTCGCCGCCGAGCTCCGCGCCCACGACCCGATGCTGCCGCTGCACCTGTTCCGCCGGCACGCGTTCTCCGCCACCTCGCTCATCGGCGCGCTGCTCAACTTCGCGTTCTACGGCCTGATCTTCGTCTTCAGCCTGTTCTTCCAGCAGGTGTGGGACTACTCGCCGATCACCGCGGGTCTGGCGTTCCTGCCGATGACGGCCGCCATCATGATCGCCAACCTGTCCTGCGGCCCGCTGGTCAAGCGGTACGGCGCCCGTTCCGTACTGATCACCGGCAACACCCTGGCCGCCCTCGGCTACCTGGCCACCATCCCGGTCGTCGGCTCGGACGCGTATGTGCGGATGGTCGCGCAGTTCGTGGTCGCCGGGTTCGGCCTCGGGCTGGTCGTGCCGTCCATGACCAACGCCATGCTCGGCTCGGTGGACCCCGCCAACGCGGGCATCGCCTCCGGCGTCCTCAACGCCTCACGTCAGCTGGGCGGGCTGATCGGGGTGGCGGTGATGGGGCTGCTCGTGGGGCAGGCGCCCTCGGGGCACTTCCTGACGGGGCTGCGGGCGGCGCTGGCGGCGGCAGTGGTCGCGCTCGCGGTGAGTGCGGGGCTGAGCGGGTTTGGGCCGCGGAAGGCCCGGCCGGTGCCCGCCGGGGAGGACCGCCGGGCCGTGGCGGCGGAGGCGCGCTGAACCGGGTTATCGGGACGGAAGCGCGAGCCAGCGCTCGTCCTCGAACTCCTCGGGAACGTCGCCCTCCCCCGGCTCGATCCCCCGACGCTCCAGCTCGTCGAACCAACGGTCACGCTGCGACTCGGGCAGCCGCCGTCCACACCAGGGGCAGAACTCGATGGTGCTGCTCGATGTGCCGCCGTCATGGATGATCAGCCCGTACTCCTGGAACTTGGCGCTGAACTCGATCAACGCGTCCGGGCAGGAGTGGGGGTCGTCGTGCTGGTCGCAGGACGCGTTGACCTGGCGGCTCATCGCCTCGCAGCAGTGGGTGGTCACGGCCGGAAGTAGATCACGGTCTGCGATGGTCAGCGGATTGAAGCTGCTACGGCACGGACCACGGCGAGCCCGCACTTTCTCGGCCACGGTGAACCGGGGCTTCATACATGTGAGTTCACGGTGACCTCAGCAGGTAGCGAAGCCCCAAAGCTCCCCCGTCTTCTCGCCTCAAGGCAGGTGCCGCAATTTCGAGTACTGCCGAGGCACCCAGGGCCCCGATAGGAGCCAGGCTCCCGGTTGTTACCACATATCCACGCTGCCTAGGTACCGTCGGGAGTGAGCACCGAAGGAGGGCCCATGTCCGACGAACACGGCCTCGGGGACCGGCTACGCGAAATCCGGAAGCGGCGCGGTCTCTCGCAACGCGAACTGGCGCAAGCTTCGAAGGTCAGCCACTCACTGATCACCAAGCTCGAGCAGGGCGTGGTCACCGACACGCGCATGGAGACCGCCCGGAAACTGGCCACCGCCCTACGGGTGCCGACATCAGCGCTGGTGACACGGGCTCCTGCTGAGCCCCATCCCGCGCCCGAACCGTGGCAGGCTCTCCAGCGCGCTGTGGAGCGCCCCGCCCATCAGCCCGACGAAGAACCGACGATCCAAGGTGTCCTGGCCGGCCTGGAGGGCGTCAGAGCAGCCCACTTCAGCAAGCGGATGCGCGAAGCCGTGGACCTTCTGGTCCCGCTCCTGAGGGATGCTGAAGCCCTCGGAGACTCCCCGGCCGTGCGGGCGGCCCGCGCCCAGCTTCTCCAGATCGCTGGATCAACCCTGACGGGTGCCCGCCAGTTCGCCGCCGCCGAGACCGCGTTGCGCCGAGCCCTTGACGAGGCCCCGGATCGTCTCCGGGCCGCGAGCGTCGTCACCACCTGGACGTGGCTGCTCGTACGGCAAGGACGATTCGACGCCGCTCGTGACTTGGCGGTGAAGTGGGCGGACGACACCGAACCTCGCTTGTCCCGTGCGACTGCCGAGGAGATCGCGGCGTGGGGATGGCTGCTCATCCAGGGACAGGCGGCAGCGCTCCGGGACAACCGGGGAGGCGAGGCCGCCGACATGCTGCGCCTCGCCCGGTCGGCGGCGGTCGCCACCGGCCCGCTGGGCCACGGTGACGTACGGATCGCCACCTGGGGCCCCGCCACGGTGGCTTACAAGGCCGCCGAGCAGGGCGTCGTGACGGACAGGCCGGACGAGGTACTGGAGATCGCCTCCCGACTGCAGGGCGGCAAGGGTTCCGAGTACCACCGCCACCGGCTTGATGTGGCGAAGGCGTACACGATGACGCGGCAGCACGGCCGCGCGCTGGAGGTACTGGGGGAAGTGGCTGCCGAGGCGCCGGAGTGGATCGCTGAGCAGCCCTACGCCCGTGACACCCTGGCCGACACCATCGCCCGGCGGCGCACCCTCACCGACGAGACCCGTCAACTTGCCGACCTGGTGGGCCTACCGCTCTGAACTACGCTTTTGCTACTTCAATCTGACGGCCCGCCAGACTGTCATTGAGCCCCAGCGGTGGTTCCGTCACGGTTGAGAGCATGAGCCTTTTCCCATGCTCCGCTGCCTGCTCGTATCGACCTCGGAGTGCCCCGGACGGGGGCGCCCGGTGACCATGACCACCACATCCCGTCCAACCGGGCACCCCGGCTACAGCGAGACCCTGCCACGCGAGCCGGAGAGCGCCGGCACGGCTCGGCGCCTTGTACGCGCGGCTTGTACCGCGTGGGGCCTGGAGCGGCTTGCCCAGGATAGTGCCCTGGTCGTTTCCGAGCTGGTGGCCAACGCCGTTCGGCACGCCCGTCGCGAATCCATCCGCGTGATCGTGGAACGCACCGCACCGTGCACCGTCCGCGTGGCCGTGGCGGACTTCTCCCGTACAGCGCCCTCGCTGTGCACGCCGAAGGATGACGAGGAGATCGGGCGTGGTCTGTTCCTCGTGACGGCCTTGGAGGAGCGAGGGTGACCACCGGCGAGACCCCAGGCCGCAGCGTGGCTCGAGCACACCTGTCCCAGTTGATCGACCTGTTCGGCACGGACGGCTGCCTGCGCATCAGCACGGCCTTTGCCAACGACGCGGGCGGCTCGGGTTCAGATACTGCCCTCGAGAGCGACGAGCCGGGTAATAACGAGCCGACCTAATGGCATTGGATCTTGTCTTATGTAGTGAGGCGGATGAGTCGCTATGGCGTTTCAGACTGAGAGAGTTCTTACCGGTGCATCCGTTGCAACCCCCTGACGCCGCACGTCCGCCGCACACCCCGAAACGTCGTCGGTCTCCGCCGGGTTCCTCGCAGCGCAGGCAGAAGGTGTCCTGTCGTACGGTCGTTGGGAGCGCGGCGTCAACCGAGCTGGCCGGTCAGTCGTACGGTGATGTGGTTAATGGCGAAGGCGATCGTGTTCGCGATCTCCTCGGGGGTCATCGCCGACGACCCGTCGGGGGTACCGCCGCGCTCTTGCCAGGCGTGTTGCGCACCCCGGCGACCGAACCGATGATCACGATCCGGCCCCTGGACTCGCTGAGCTGCGGCAGCGCCCCTGCACCAGCAGGGCTGGTCCCAGGACGTTAGTGAGGACCATAGCGCGCATGTACTCGGGGGCGTGGCTCTCCAGGTTGCCAGGGAGCGAGAAACAGGCATTGGCGATGACATTGTCCAGTCGGCCCCACGTGGCGCACCGCGGAGGCGACATCGTGCGCGTCACTGGTGTCGCCGGTGACCGTCAGCAGCCGCTCACCCGCTCCGGCCGACGTGGTGAAGGCGCCAGCTTGTCAGCGTCACGTCCGGTGACGGCCACGTGGTGGCCCTGCTTGAGCAGAACGCGGGCGGTGGCGGCGCCTGCACTATGTCCAGCGATCTTCCCCGCGAGCCGACGCGCCATCGCTGACCCCCACAACGCCTTACGAAGGGGGCGAATCCGCGGTGCCAGCAACGGTGGTGGGCCAGGGCGGAGATGACTCGACTCTCGCGGTCACGCCCCGCGCACGAAGAATGTGGATAGTTGCCCATCCATCACAACCACCCGTGGCAGCCGCAAGCGACACCTCACCTCGCGTGATCCGCGCGCGCCCCGGCCCACGCTCGCTAAGCTCTCCTCGGCACGTGTACGTTCGTACGGCGGGACGGTGGGGGATGAGACTGCGGATTCTGGCGGACGGGGACGAGGAGTCCGTGGCCGACCTCGAGACCTGGCTGGCCAGCGACCCGGGTACCGTCGGGCTGGTCACTACGCCCGTCACCGGCCGCGCGCCCACCATGGGCGCGCTGGAGGCGCTGGACGTCATCGTAGGCAGCGCGACGGAGATCGCCAACTTCGCCCTCGCCTACGTGACATGGCGTTCCGTCCGGAAGGACGGGCAGCCGGTGTCCGCCCCGGCGACCGGAAGCCCGGGCGGACAGCGCCTCATGCACGGGGACACTACTGTGGACGTGGGCCACCTCTCCGTGGAGGAACTGGGCGAACTGCTGCGGCGGTTGAACACCGCCGCGCCCACGGGAACGGACACGTGACCTCCGAGGTCGGCCGGTCGAGGGCCGTCCTGTTCGGTGTTCACGACTTCGACGAACTCCCCTCTCTCGACGGCGTCCGCCACAACGTTTCCGCCCTGTCCGATCTCCTCACCAGCGACGACGTGGGCGCTCTTGCGCCGGAGGACTGCACCGTCGTGCCGGCCGACGGGACCCAGCAGCACCTGCTGGACTCCATCCACGACGCGGCGCGGGAGGCCACCGACCTGCTCCTGATCTACTACGCGGGTCACGGGCACTTCGGCGGCCACGACCGGGCGTTCCTCCTCGCCACGCGCGGTTCCAGCGCGCAGCGCCCCTACCACTCGGTGAAGTACAGCGACATCCGCGACCTCGTCTCCCGGTCCCCCGCGCAGCGCAAGGTGGTCGTCATCGACTGCTGCTTCAGTGGCAGGGCGCTGGCCATGTCGGACGAGCAGGCACCCACGCAGCTCGATGTGGAGATCACCGGTGCCTGCGTCCTCACCTCGGCGGCGGAGACCGAGCGGTCACTGTGCCTCCCCGAGGGCAGTGTGTTCACCGTGGAACTGGCCACCCTGCTCCGAGACGGTCTGCGCGGCGAACTCAGCGGCGGTCGCCGGGGTGAGCATCTGCCCGACCTCACCATGACCGATGTCTTCAACGCCCTGCACACGCGCCTCCAGGACCGGACGGTCGAGGGGCTGCGGGTCCCGCAGCCCCGGATGAGCACGCGGGATCTCGGGCACCAGATCGTGATCGCCCGCAACCGCGCCTACACCGGCCCACCGGAGACGGCCGTCGGGGTCGAGGAGGCGACCGCCGCCCACGAACACCCCTGGGTGGTAGCAGTACGCGATCACCCACTGTGGAACTACGTCGTCGACGAGCGCGGGCTGCCCCTGCTGCGTGACGTCGCCACCTCGCTCGCCGCCGCGATCGCTACCGGGGCGACCCGGGAGGGCGGGTCCCCCGACGGCGATCCGTGGCACTCCCCCGCCTTCACCGACCGGCTGGCCGAGTGGATCGACAGCCTGCTCCTGGACAGCAGCGTGCGGCCTCAGGAGCTGGAACTCTCCGCCGCCGAAGTGTTCCTGCTCGTCACCCATCCGTATCTGCACGCCCAGTTCCGGCGGCACAACACCGGCCTCTACCGGACGATCGACCCGACGAACCTCGCCGACGCCCGCAACACCTCCCGCGCCCGGTCCAACTACGAGTCGTTCCTGAGGCGCCATTCCCGTCTCGTACGCCGCGCCCTGCGCGGTACCGACGACGTCGACGCGTCGGACGCGATCGGCTGGTGGCTCTTCCACCGCTGGCTGCTCCGCCAGCCGGGACTGTACGAGGCCGCCGCCGTGGAAGTACTGCTGGACGGCGTCGCCGTGCCCCTGGGCAAGCACTCTCCACGGGAGAAGCGGCTCGTGGCGGATGTCCTGGACCCGTCACTCATCGCCCGCCTGCTGAGCGCGCCGCAGCTCCTCGGCCGTTCGCAGGAGACCCAGGTGCCACCGCGCAGCGTGGGCGCGGCGGAGACCGCGCAGCGGGTGCGGACCCAGCCGCTCGCCGAACTCCTGCGCATCGCCCACCTCTTCGCCGTCGACCCCGTGGCGCTGCCCGACGTGGTGGCCGACCACATCGGGATCGGCTACGCCGTGGACTTGCCCGAGCTGCACCGCACCCTCGACGGCGTGCGCTGGCAGTCGCACGGGCGGACCCGCGTGCTCAACGCCACGTGCCGGCATCTCGCCGTCGAGCTGGGCCTGCGACAGCACGCCGTCGCCCTCGACACCCTCCTGGCCCGGATCGACATCCGCATCGGCGAGGAGGAACGGCCCGCGCTGCTGCGGAACGTCCCCCTGCACGCCACCGCGGACCAGGTGGCACCGGCGACCGAACCCGACGGCCGGGCGGCCTACGAGTCGACGGAACTGCGCTTCCGGCTCGCCGACGACCGCGTCCAGGAACTGCTGATGGGCGAGCAGCTCTACGGTGATCCGGCACTCGCCGTCCGAGAGCTGTACCAGAACGCTCTGGACGCCTGCCGGTACCGCGACGCCCGGACCGCGTACCTGCGTGCCACCGGTGCGCAGCCCCTGCCGTACAAGGGCGCGATCTCCTTCACCCAGGGAGTCGACGAGAACGGCCCCTACCTGGAGTGCCGCGACAACGGCATCGGTATGGGCGAGACGGAACTCCGGGATGTCTTCTCCCACGCCGGCATGCGCTTCGCCGACCTGCCGGAGTTCGTGGAGGAGATGGCGCAGTGGAAGAAGGAGAACATCGAGCTCCACCCCAACAGCCAGTTCGGGGTGGGCGTCCTCAGCTACTTCATGCTGGCGGACGACATCACCGTCACCACCTGCCGACTCACGCCGGAGGGGCTGCCCGGTGAACACCTCCGAGTGGAGATCGCCGGTCCGGGCTCACTGTTCCGCATCCAGCGCCTAGAACGGTGCCCCGACGCGTA
This sequence comes from Streptomyces sp. NPDC085596, assembly GCF_044541565.1. Lineage (NCBI taxonomy): Bacteria > Bacillati > Actinomycetota > Actinomycetes > Kitasatosporales > Streptomycetaceae > Streptomyces > Streptomyces sp. NPDC085596. Next base: position 430,209 of record NZ_JBITTC010000002.1, read on the forward strand.
CACCAGCGTCCGACTGCGATTGCGGTCGGCGGACACCGTCTCGTGCGTCGACGTGCTGCGGCGCATCCTGTGGCTGTCCGACTTCGACGTCACGGCTGCCGACGAGCGCGGCGCGAAGCACGAATGGGCGGCCCGCGTACTCAGTGACGCGGCACCGCTCGGGGACGAAGATCCTCACCAGCCGCAGGCGAGCCGCACCGACGGCGTGACCGTGGTGCCGACCTCGACACACGCTGTCTGGTGGTGCGACACCGACGGTGCGGTACTCGCGGACGGTCTGTGGGCCGGCACGCACTTCTTCGGTGCGGTGGTGAACCTGACTGGCGCGCAAACACCACGACTTACGGTCGACCGCCGAAGCATCATCGGGTCGGTCACCGCAGAGGTGGAACGGCTGCTTCGCCAGGAGATCCCCAGCCTGCTCGCGGCAGGGGACACCGTCCTGAGACACCATTGGCTGGCAGAGCTGCTGGAATACAGTCTGGTCCTCGCCGATGAAGTCTTCGCCGCTGCGGTGAAAGCCCGGTTCACTCCGTGGCGCATAGCCGGGCGAGAGGTGGACATCACCGAGTGCGGCTACAGTCCCCGCGACAGCACCCTGGTGCCCAACGCCTCGAGGTATGAGCACTATTCGTCGCCGGAGGAACAAGAAGTGGCGGCTTTCAGGGCCGAGGCTCTGACTCGGGCGGGGCTCCTCTCCGGGATCACGACAGTGGTAGGTGATCCGGTCGTCCTGCCCATACCCTCGGACAACGAGATCCTCGGACCGGTCTGGGGATCCAGAATCCTTCCCGTCACCCGTTCCGATGCCGTCTCCGGCCCCGCGTCTGTGGTCTGCCATGGACTGATCAATCAAATGGCCCGGGAGACCGGACGATCCCCGGAACAAGTGATCATTCGTCTGGAACAACTCGGTTTCCGGACCGCCTCCCTGCCGTTCCCAGAGGTGGAACCGGTCGATCTGCGGCTGATGAGGCATGACTTCACCGTGGGGGGCCTGTGGAGAGACCCGGAACAGCCGGTGCACCCGGGCGACATCCTCCAGGCCGCCGCCGCGACCGGGCTCACAACCGATGACGTGACCGCGCGCCTGCGTCGGCTCGGCTTCCGCACGCCCGAGCACCCAGTGCCCCCCATGAGCCCGGATGATCTGACGAGAAAGCCGGACGACCGGCAGTTGGTTAGCCTCAACCTGGACGCACAGGCCCCCTGGCTCGACCCCCGGCACCCCGTCGGCATCCTGCACGTCGCTCGGGCGGTCACCATGACCGGGTGGTCGGCCGACTACGTCGTCGAACGCCTGCGGCAGTTCGGATTCCGCACTTCTGACACAGCCGCGGTGCCTTCGGTCGGGCGGGGAGACCTCCGTCTCATGAGCCGGTATCTCACTGAGGAAGGGCCGTGGATCGACGAGGGGGTACCGCTGCACCCGGCCCACCTCACGTACGCCGCCAACCTGGTAGGAGAGAGCGTCACAGTCATCTGCGACCGACTGACGCGGCTCGGCTACACACCACCGGTGCGCCCGGCCCTGCGCCACGGAGTAATCGACCTGCGCCTGATGAGCGAGGGCGGGGATGCCCAGCCTTCGTGGCTCTCGCCGGATAAGGCGGTCTCCCCCGCTCACGTCGCACGCATCGAGGCGAACACTCTTCGCCCGTTCGCCGAACTCGCCGACCGTCTGGAGGAGCTCGGTTATCACCTGCCTGCGAACGCGGCGCGTCCATCCGGACCGGATGACTTGCGCATCATGAGTCGCGACCTAGACAGCATGCTGCCCTGGCTCGATCTTGACGAGCCGGTGCTGCCGTTCCATCTCCTCAAAGCCGCGGAGCGCGTCGGGACTACGCCCCGAGCTGTGGCCCTCCGCCTGCGCGAACTCGGCCACCGCCTACCTGAATACCTCGACCTGTGAACCTCGCCGGGTTCGGCCCGGAAAGACCCGATCGCCCGCCTACTCGCCCTCGCCTCCCACCCGCGAGGCGAACGCCTCGTACGCCCGCTCGTCGAAGAGGACGAAGGCACCTCCTCCACCCCCGTCCCGGTGCCCCGTACCGTCTCCACCGCGATGCGGGCCGCGTCGTCCAGCGGCCAGCCGTAGACGCCGGCCGAGACGGCGGGGAACGCCACTGTGCGGGCGCCCAGCTCGTCGGCGATACGTAGCGACTCCCGGTAGCAGGAGGCCAGTTGGGAGGAGCCATCCTCCTGGGTGGAGTGGCGCGGGCCCACCGTGTGGACAACCCACTCGGCCAGAAGATCCCCCGCCGTCGTGGCGACCGCCTCGCCCGTGGGGAGGCCGCCGCCGTACCGAGAGGCAGGCGGCCAGGATCGCAGCCCCGCCCCGCCGATGGATCGCCCCGTCCACCCCTCCCCCGCCCAGCAAAGAAGAGTTCGCCGCGTTGACGATCGCGTCCACCCGCTGCTCGGTGATGTCCCCCTGCACAAGCGTGATCGTGGTCATCGTTGCCTCAGCCTCCTCCAGACTTCCTTCGCCGCGTTGTGGCCCGACATGCCGTGTACCCCAGCGCCGGGCGGAGTGGCGGAGGAGCAGAGGAACACGGCGGGGTGCGGGGTGCGGTACGGAAACAGCGTGGGGCGGGGGCGCAACAGGAGTTGGAGGCCGTCCACCGCGCCGCAGGCGATGTCGCCGCCGATGTAGTTGGCGTTGCGGGCCGCCAGTTCGGGTGGGCCCGCCGTGGCGCGGGCGAGGACGCGGTCACGGAAGCCGGGGGCGAAGCGCTCCAGTTGGCGTTCGATCGCGTCCGTGAGGTCGCCCTGCCAGCCGTTCGGGACGTGGCCGTACACCCAGAAGACGTGCTTGCCCTCGGGTGCGCGGGTGGGGTCGGCCACGCTGGGCTGCACGGTGATCAGGAACGGCGGGTCGGGGGCGCGGTCCTCGCGGGACGCGGCGCGCAGGGCCCGGTCGATCTCGGCCCGGTTCGCGCCGAGCTGCACGGTGCCCGCGCGGCGGGCCTCGGGGGCGGTCCACGGAACCGGGCCGTCCAGCGCGTAGTCGATCTTGAAGACGCTGGGGCCGTAGCGGTATCCGTCGTAGTAGCCGCCGAAGCCGGCGATGCGGGCCAGCGCGGTGGGTGAGGTGTCGAAGATGTAGGCGCGGGCCGGCGGCAGGTCGTCCAGCCGTTTGACCTCGTAGTCGGTGTGCACCGTGCCTCCGAGGTCGACGAGGTAGGCCGTGAGCGCGTCGGAGATCGACTGGGAGCCGCCCAGCGGCACCGGCCAGCCCCGCGCGTGCGCGGCGAGCGCGAAGACCAGACCGATGGCTCCGGTGCCGAAGCCGCTCAGCGGGGCGATGGCGTGGGCGACCAGCCCGGAGAACAGGGCCTTGAACCGCTCGTCGTGGAAGCGGCTCATCAGGGCCGTTGCGGGCGGCAGGCCGGCCAGGCCGAAGCGGGCCAGCGTGAGGGGGTCGCGCGGCAGGGCGGTCAGCGGCAGGGACATGAAGTCCCGCAGCAGCGTGTCCCAGCGGTGCAGGAAGGGGGTGATCAGCCTGCGGTACGCGCCCGCGTCGCGCGGGCCGAAGGAGGCCGCGGTCTCGGCGACCGAGCGGGCCAGCACCGCCGCGCTGCCGTCCAGGAACGGGTGGGCCATGGGCAGCTCGGGGTGCAGCCACCGCAGCCCGTACCGCTCCAGCGGCATCGCGCGGAACGCGGGTGAGTTGACCCCGAGGGGATGCGCGGCCGAACAAGGGTCGTGCCGGAAGCCGGGCAGCGTCAGTTCCTCGGTGCGGGCGCCCCCGCCCACGGTGGACCGCGCCTCGAAGACGGCCACGGAGAAGCCCCGGCGGGCCAGCTCCACGGCGGCGGTCAGCCCGTTCGGCCCCGCTCCCACCACGACCGCGTCCAGCATCGACGGCACCTTCCGACCCCCTCGTCAGCCGATGGCAACTCGGATCAGCATAGGCCGGGGCCCTCGGCACTCCCCGGCCCCGGACGGCTCAGGACGCGGTGCGCAGCAGTTCCCCGACCTTGCGGGCCGTGGTGGCGTCGCGGGCGGCGGTGAACGGCAGCGCGTTGCCCCCGGTTATGCGGAAGGGCTCTCCGGTGAGGGTGAGGTGGGCGCCGCCCGCCTCCTCCACCAGCAGCAGGCCCGCCGCGTGGTCCCAGGCGGCCTCCCAGGAGAAGGCCACGGCGTCGGTCTCGCCCCGGGCGATCGCCAGGTACTCCAGGCCCGCCGAGCCGCAGGAACGCGGGGCCACCCCGTCGGTCCACAGGGCGCGCAGCGCGCGCTTCTGCTCCTCGGTGGTGTAGTCGGGGTGGGAGACGGCCACGGCCAGGTCCCGGCCGGGCTCGGGCGGCCCGGCGAACAGCCGCTCCCCGTCCAGGAAGGCGCCCTGGCCGCGCACGGCGGTGGCGAACTGGTCGCGGACCGGCGCGTACGTCCAGGAGGCCAGCACGGTGCCCCGGTGGGCGAGCGCGACCAGGGTGCAGAAGCCGTCGTTGCCGTGCACGAACTGGCGGGTGCCGTCGACCGGGTCGATGATCCACACCGGTGCGTCGCCCCGGATGGCGTCGTACGTCGCCGGGTTCGCGTGCACGGCCTCCTCGCCGACCACGACGGAGCCGGGCAGCAGAGCGCTCAGCTCCTCGGTGAGAAACCGCTCGGCGAGCCGGTCGGCGTCGGTCACCAGGTCGTGCGGCCCGCTCTTCTGGTCCACCTCGTGCTCGGCCAGACGGCGGAAGCGGGGCAGGATCTCGGTGGCCGCGGCCTTGCGGATCGCCTCCTCCACGTCGGCGGAGTGGTGGGCGAGAAACTCCTCGATGGTTCCGGTGTCGTCGATCATGTGTCCATGAGACCACGCTCCGCCGACATCCCCCTCCCGGCTGTGGATAACCTCCCGGCCGGCCGGGGTGCTCAGCGGCCGACCGCGTACCCCTGCATGCCGCGCGGGTTGGCCGCGGCGGACAGGACGCCGGTGGCCGGGTCGCGGGCGACCGCGCACACGCGGCCCTCCGACCAGGCGGGTCCTACGGTCACGTCGTGTCCCCGGCGGCGCAGCTCGGCGACGACCTCCTCCGGCATGCGGGACTCGACGGTCACGCTGCCGGGCTGCTGACCGCGCGGGTAGAAGGAGCTGGGGAAGCCGTCGTTGTGCCAGTTCGGGGCGTCGATGGCGCCCTGGAGGTCGAGGCCGCCCCGGACCGGTGCGCGCAGCGCCGCCGCGAGGAAGAAGTGCGTCTGCCACTGGTCCTGCTGGTCGCCGCCGGGGGTGCCGAAGGCCAGCACCGGCACACCGTCGCGCAGGGCGAGGGACGGGGAGAGAGTCGTACGGGGGCGGCGGCCCGGCATCAGCGTGTTGGGCAGGCCGTCCTCCAGCCAGGTCATCTGGAGCCGGGTGCCGAGGGGGAAGCCCAGTTCGGGCACGACCGGGTTGGACTGGAGCCAGCCGCCGCTGGGCGTGGCGGCGATCATGTTGCCCCAGCGGTCAACCACGTCGAGGTGGCAGGTGTCCCCACGCGTGGTGCCGTCGGCGCTCACGCGGGGCTCGCCCGGTACGGCCACGGTGGGCTCGCCCACCCCCATGGCGCCGAGCGGCACGCGCGCGTGCACCTGCTTCGGCAGGCAGGGCGTACGCCCGCCGGGGCTCCCCGGCCTCAGCTCCCAGGAGGCGTCGTCGCCGATCAGGTCCCGCCGGGCGGTGTTGTACTCCTGCGACAGCAGCTCGGTGAGCGGTACCTCGGCGGCGTCGCCGTACCACGCCTCGCGGTCGGCCATGGCGAGCTTGCAGCCCTCGGTCAGCAGGTGGACGTAGTCGGCGCTGCCGTAGGCCGGGAGGTCGGCCGGGAGCAGGGCGAGCTGCTGGAGGAGGGCCGGGCCCTGGCTCCAGGGGCCCGCCTTGCAGAGGGTCCAGCCGTTCCAGTCGTAGGTGGCCGGAGCCTCGTACGTCGCCGTCCAGTCCGCGAGGTCGGCCTCGGTGAGGGTGCCGGTGTGGTGAGTGCCGGTGGAGTCGAGGGTGGGGCGGCGGGACTGGCGGAGCAGGGCTTCGGCGATGAAGCCCGTACGCCACACCGCGCGGGCGGCGTCGATACGGGCCTCCCGGTCGCCCGCGCCGGACGTCTCCGCCAGCAGCCGCTTCCAGGTGGCGGCGAGGGCCGGGTTGCGGAGCAGCTCACCGGGGCGGGGTGCGTGGCCGCCGGGCAGGTACACCTCGGCCGAGCCGGCCCACTCGGTCTCGAACAGCTCCCGCATCCTCTCCACGGTCGCGGTGACGTTCTCCACGGGCGGGTGGCCGTGCTCGGCGTACCCGATGGCGTATTTCAGCACCTCGTCCAGAGGTTTGGTGCCGTGGTCGCGCAGAAGCAGCAGCCAGGCGTCGAAGGCGCCGGGCACGGCGGCCGCGAGGGGACCGGTGGCGGGTACGAGGTCCAGTCCGAGGCCCCGGTAGTGCGCGACGGTGGCGCCCGCCGGGGCGACACCCTGGCCGCACAGGACCCGCACCTCGCCGTCGGCCGGGGCGAGCAGGATGGGCACCTCGCCCGCCGGGCCGTTCAGGTGCGGTTCCACGACGTGCAGGACGAACGCGCCGGCCACGGCCGCGTCGAAGGCGTTGCCGCCGTCCTCCAGCACGGCCATGGCCGACTGCGAGGCCAGCCAGTGGGTGCTGGACACCATGCCGAAGGTGCCCTGGAGGGTGGGACGGGTGGTGAACATGCGGCCTCTTCTCTGCACGGTCTCTCTCTGACCGAGGACTCATGCAGGATGAAACGTGTTCTGCCGAGGCCGGCGCAAGAGGGCGCGAAGGCTCCGCAGGCAGGTCGCCCGCGGAGCCCGTGGTGCGCGCAGGGTCAGGCGGTGTGCAGGGTCAGGCCGTAGCGGCCCAGGATCTCGTTGATCGGCTGGAACCAGGTCTCGCCGCCGCTGGAGCAGTTGCCCCAGCCGCCGGAGGTGACGCCCTGGGCCTGGTCGCCGCTGATGAACGAGCCGCCGGAGTCGCCGGGTTCGGCGCACACGTTGGTCTTGGTGACCTGGTGCACCGCGCCCTGGCTGTAGTTGACGGTCTCGTTGAGGGCGAGGACGGTGCCACAGTGCCAGTGGGTCGTGGAGCCGGAGCGGCAGATGGAGGTGCCGGGCGGTGCCACGTTGGAGCCGCGCACCAGCTGGTCGGAGACGGTGCCCCAGCCGAGCACGACCGGTACGGTCCACCAGCCGCTGCCCACGTTGATCCAGGCGTAGTCGTTGTCGGGGAACGACGAGCCCTGGAAGTTACCGACGTAGGACCGGTCCCAGCCGTACACGGCGGCGGACGGCTGGCCGCAGTGACCGGCGGTGACGAAGCCGCCGTACACCGAGAAGCCGATGGAACAGCGGACGTTGCCCGTGTAGAACGGGTCTCCGCCGACCGTGCCTGCCGCGAGGGTGCTCGCCGATTCGGCGACCTTGTTGACGGTGACGGGACCCGCCCGGCGGGCGCTCGCCAGGAAGCGCTGGACATCGTTGTCGGCGGCCTTGGAGCGGACCACGTCGATCACGACGGACCCGGCACTCGGGTCGGCGCGCCAACTGGTCACGGACTTGGGGGCCTTGAGGCGGTCGACGCGAGCCTTGGCCGCGTTCAGCTCGCGGGCGCTGTGCTCCACCGTGTGGACGGTGGCCCCGGCGTCGCGGAGCTTCTGGCGGACGCTCGCGGAGGCGTCGTCGGTCACGGCCACGGTCAGGCGGCCGCTCTTGGCGTCGAACCAGGAGCCGCCGTAAGCGGCACCGGCGGTGGCGCGGGCCTTCGGGTCAAGGTTGGTGGCCGCGCGCTCCGCCTTGAGGCGGGCCTCGGCCTGGGTCTTGGTGAGCCCGAAGTCGTGCTGCATGGCGGTCAGCAGGCTCTTGGAGGCGGGTGCTTCGCCGGCGTTCTGCGCGGAGGCGGGGAGGGTGCCCGCCGCGGAGAGGCCGCCGAGCATGAGGAGTGCGGCCGCGGCGGCGCGCATGACTCTCTTGCGTCTCATGGGGAGTTGCCCTTCGTCGTTCCAACGAGGTGGGGGTGGAACAGCCGATTTCTGAGAGCGCTCTCATCAGTGCGGGGCAGAGCCTAGCGGCACCTTCACAACAGGTCCATGCCAATCACACGCCATCCGTTCCGCCGGTTGACGCCCGCCCCGAGTCACCGGCCGAGTACACAGCGAGTTCGGGCTTCCGCGTCGCGTACCCCTCGTGTGAGACTGGCGTCCCCCGTCCCCGCAGCCCCCTTCCGTCACCCCCTCTCCCACGAGAAGTGCGCCGTGAGTTCTCTGCCTCTGCCGCTCGCCCTCACCGCTCGTCTGTCTCCGGTCGTCGTGCTGGCCGTCGCGGGCTGGGCCCTCAGCTCGGGCCCCGCCGCCACCGCCAACTCCGGTTCGGCACAAGGAAGTCAGGCGTCCACGGGTGCCTCCGCCGCCCCGGCCGCGTCCTCCGCCGCGCCCGCCGCCAAGACGTACGACGACGCGCCCGCACCCTGCACCGGCGTGCCCGTGGCCACCGTCAAGTCCCTGGTGCCCGGCGCGAAGACGGCGGGCAAGGAGATACCGTCCACCGACTCCCAGCTGCGCCGCACCTGTTCCTGGAACGCCCTCAAGGGCTACGACTACCGCTGGCTGGACGTGTCCTACGAGGTGACCGCCACCGACGAGGCCGCGGAGAAGGAGTACCAGCAGCGGGTCACCGAGAAGAGCGGCGGCGGAGCCGTGCCCGGTCTCGGTGACGGCGGCTACTCCGTCGTGAACCTCACCACCGAGGACAAGCAGCAGACCCGCGAGGGTGTGGTGCTGGCCCGGGTCGCCAACGCCCTGGTGGTCGTCACCTACAGCGGCAGCGACTTCGAGAGCAAGAAGGCCCCGGAGACCGCCACGATCAACAAGGGCGCCATCAAGGCGGCCAAGGACGCGGTGGCGTCCCTGCGGAGCGGCGCCAAGTGACGACGCAGCCCCGGCAACCGGTGTACGGCTGCCGGGGCTCCTGCCATCAACTCGGCGCCGGCTCAGTCCTCTTGCCGCTCACCAGCGTCAGCACCACGTACAGCACCAGCGACGTGCCGAGTCCGACCGCCCAGCCGTAGTTCGCCAGCGGGCTGAGGGCCGGGATCGGGCGGCCGTCGATCAGCGGGTGGAAGTCGGCGCCGCCGACGGCGAGGACACCGCCCACCACGAAGGCCACCACGGCCCGCCAGTTCCAGCCCCCCGAGTACCAGTAACGCCCGCCCGCGCGGTACAGGTCGGCAAGGTCGAGGCGGGTGCGGCGCAGGAACCAGTAGTCGGCGACGAGGATGCCCGCGACCGTGCCGAGCAGACCGCCGACCAGGCCGAGCCAGGTGAAGATGTAGCCCTGCGGGTCGGAGTACAGCCGCCACGGGAAGATCAGCACCGCGAGGACGGCGGTGATCAGGGCGCCGGTGCGGAAACTGACCTTGCGCGGCGCGACGTTGGAGAAGTCGAAGGCCGGCGAGACCAGGTTGGCCGCGATGTTCACGGAGAGGGTCGCCACCAGCACGGTGACCAGGGCGTAGATCAGGCCCACCACGTTGTCGGTCTTGGCGGCGAGCTGGACCGGGTCCCAGACCGGCTCGCCGTACACCGCCTGCGAACCCGAGGTGACCAGCACCGACAGGAACGCGAACAGGGTCATCGTCGTGGGAAGACCAAAAGCCTGGCCGAGCGTCTGGGCGCGCTGGCTGCGGCCGTAGCGGGTGAAGTCGGGAATGTTCAGGGAGAGGGTGGACCAGAAGCCGATCATGCCCATCAGGGAGGGCCAGAACAGCTTCCAGAAGTCGCCGCCCCAGCCCAGCTTGGACGGCTGGTCGAAGAGCGGGCCGACTCCCCCGGCCTGGTCGCTCATCCACCACAGCATCACGAACGCGCCGACCAGCACGAAGGGCGCGGCCCAGTTCTCGAAGCGGCGGATGGTCTCCATGCCCCGCAGGATGATGGCCACTTGGATCGCCCAGAAGATGGCGAAGGAGAGCCACATGGTCCAGGCGTAGCCGCCGATGTGCGAGGCGCCGGACCAGCTGTCGCCGATCAGCTTGCCGGCGAGGAAGAAGATGGCCTCGCCGCCGATCCAGGTCTGGATGCCGAACCAGCCGCACGCCACCAACGCCCGTACCACAGCTGGCAGGTTGGCCCCGCGCACGCCGAAGGAGGCGCGGGCGAACACCGGGAAGGGGATGCCGTACTTGGGGCCCGCGTGCCCGGTGAGCAGCATCGGCACCAGCACGATCAGGTTGGCCAGGGCGATGGTGAACACGGCCTGTTTCCAGTCCATGCCGACCGCGATCAGACCCGAAGCGAGCGTCCAGGAGGCGGTGTTGTGGGCCATGCCGACCCACAGTGCGGAGAAGTTGTACGTCGTCCAGGTCCGCTTGGCGGCGGGTACGGGGAGCAGGTCCTCGTTGGCGTAGGGGCCGCTGGGCACCGGCGCGCCGGGGGCGATCTCCACCCGGCCGTCGGCGAGGGTGACTTGGTCGGCCGGTGGTATGGCCGGGGGTGCTGTGTCGGTCATGGTGCAGGCCAATCGGATGGGAGGGTCGGGACAGGCCGTGCGGGGGGGTGCGTCCCGTAAGGGTTCCGTACGGGCGTCCTGGCCCCCTTCCCGCGCGGGGCGGGAAGGGGGAGTTCGATTCGCCTGCCGTGCTCAGGCGTTGACGGCGGGGATCACCTTCGAGCCGTAGGCGTCGATGGTGGCCTCCTGCGCGTCGTGCATGTCGTACACCGCGAACTGGTCGACGCCCAGGGCCCGTAGGGCGTTCAGCTTCTCGATGTGGGTCTCGACCGGGCCGATCAGGCAGAACCGGTCGACGATCTCGTCGGGCACGAACTGGGTGTCGGGGTTGCCGCTGCGCCCGTGGTGGGCGTAGTCGTAGCCCTGGCGGGCCTTGATGTAGTCGGTGAGTTCGTCGGGGATCTGCGCGGAGTGCTCGCCGTAGCGGGAGACGAGGTCGGCCACGTGGTTGCCGACCATGCCGCCGAACCAGCGGCACTGTTCGCGGGCGTGGGCGAGCGCCTCGGGCGAGTCGTCGTCGGTGACGTAGGCGGGGGCGGCCACGCAGATGGTGACCTCGTCAGGGTCGCGGCCGGCGGCGACGGCCGCGTCCTTGACGGCCTTCACCATGTACTCGGTGAGGTAGAGGTCGGCGAGCTGGAGGATGAAGCCGTCGGCCTCCTCGCCGGTCATCTTCAGCGCCTTGGGCCCGTACGCGGCCATCCAGACGGGGAGTTCAGCGCCCGGACGCACCCACGGCAGACGGATCGGGGTGCCGCCGAGGTCGGTCTCCTCGCCCCGGCCGAGGGCGCGGATGACCTTCATGGCCTCGCTGATCCGGGCGAGGGTGTTGGGCTTGCGGCCCGCGACGCGCATGGCGGAGTCGCCGCGGCCGATGCCGCACACCGTGCGGTTGCCGTACATGTCGTTGAGGGTGGCGAAGGTGGAGGCGGTGACCTCCCAGGTGCGGGTGCCCGGATTGGTGACCATCGGTCCGACGGTCAGCCGGTCGGTGTTCGCCAGGATCTGGCTGTAGATGACGAACGGTTCCTGCCAGAGCACGGCCGAGTCGAAGGTCCAGCCGTGGGTGAAGCCGTTGCGCTCGGCCCGCTTCATCAGGTCGATGACGCGGGAGGCGGGCGGGTCGGTCTGGAGTACGAGTCCGAAGTCCATGAGCACCGGTCCTAGTTGAGGTACTGACAGGTGGAGCGCGGGGTGTAGACGCCGTGCCCGGCGTGGCCGGTGTACTCCCGGTCGGTGATCACGGGTACGCCGCGCGAGAGGACCGTCTCGACCCGGCCGGTGATCCGCCTGCCCTCGTACGCCGAGTAGTCGACGTTCATGTGGTGTGTCTCGGCCGAGATCACCTGCTCGGCGTGCGGGTCGTAGATCACCACGTCGGCGTCGGCGCCGGGCGCGATGGTGCCCTTCTTCGGGTACATGCCGAACATGCGGGCCGGGGTGGCGCAGGCGATCTCGATCCAGCGGCGGCGCGAGATGTGGCCGTCGACCACGGCCTGGTGGAGGAGGTCCATACGGTTCTCCACGCCCGGCATCCCGTTGGGGATCTTGGAGAAGTCGCCCCGGCCCAGCTCCTTCTGGCCCGAGAAGCAGAACGGGCAGTGGTCGGTGGAGACCACCTGGAGGTCGTTGGTGCGCAGACCCCGCCACAGGGCGGCCTGGTGGTCCCTGGGCCGCAGCGGGGTGCTGCAGACGTACTTGGCGCCCTCGAAGTCCGGCTCGGCGAGGTTGTCGGTGGACAGGAACAGGTACTGCGGGCAGGTCTCGCCGAAGACGTTCAGCCCCTCGTCGCGGGCCCGTGTCAGCTCCGCCACCGCCTCCTGCGCCGAGACGTGCACGACGTACAGGGGCGCGCCGGCGACCTGGGCCAGCTTGATCGCGCGGTGGGTGGCCTCGGCCTCCAGCAGGGCCTTGCGGACCTCGCCGTGATAGCGCGGGTCGGTCTCGCCGCGCGCGAGGGCCTGCTCGACCAGGACGTCGATGGCGATGCCGTTCTCGGCGTGCATCATGATCAGCCCGCCGTTCTCGGCGGCACGCTGCATGGCGCGGAGGATCTGGCCGTCGTCGGAGTAGAAGACGCCGGGGTAGGCCATGAACTGCTTGAACGAGGTCACGCCCTCCTCGACCAGCAGGTCCATCTCCTTGAGCGTCTCCTGGTTCACATCGGAGACGATCATGTGGAAGCCGTAGTCGATGGCGCAGTTGCCCTCGGCCTTCTGGTGCCAGGCGTCCAGGCCCTCGCGCAGGGTGCCGCCGACGCTCTGGATGGCGAAGTCAACGATGGTGGTGGTGCCGCCCCAGGCGGCGGCGCGGGTGCCGGTCTCGAAGGTGTCGGCGGCGTAGGTGCCGCCGAACGGCATCTCCATGTGGGTGTGGCCGTCGACGCCGCCCGGGATGACGTACTTCCCGGTCGCGTCGAGGACCCGCTCGGCGGTGAACGCCTCGGCGGCGGGGGTGCCGGTGGCGGCGAGGGCGGCGATACGGCCGTCCTCGATGAGTACGTCGGCGTGGATCTCGTCGGAGGCGGTGATGACGAGACCGTTGCGGATGAGGGTACGGGTGCCCATGCTCCTACTCCTGGATCGAACGGCCTTCTGCGGAAGGTCTGTCGGCTACGGCGCCGTGAGCGGGCTGTACGTGCCCGGCTCGCGGTCCCGGTAGAACTGCCAGCGGTCGCGGACCTCGCGCAACTTGGCCATGTCCAGGTCGCGTACGACGAGTTCGGTCTCCTTGTCGCTGGCGACCTCGCCGACGAACTGGGCCTCCGGGTCCACGAAGTACGTGGTGCCGTAGAAGTCGTTGTCGCCCAGGTCCTCCACGCCGACCCGGTTGATCGCGCCGACGAAGTACTCGTTGGCGACGGCGGCCGCCGGCTGCTCCAACTGCCAGAGGTAGCGGGAGAGTCCGCGTGAGGTGGCCGAGGGGTTGAAGACGATCTCGGCTCCGGCGAGGCCCAACGCCCGCCAGCCTTCCGGGAAGTGGCGGTCGTAGCAGATGTAGACGCCGATCCGGCCGACAGCGGTGTCGAAGACGGGCCAGCCGCTGTTGCCGGGACGGAAGTAGAACTTCTCCCAGAATCCCTGGACCTGGGGGATGTGGGTCTTGCGGTACTTGCCCAGGTAGGAGCCGTCCGCGTCGATCACGGCGGCGGTGTTGTACAGGACCCCGGGCTGCTCCTCCTCGTACATGGGCAGCACCAGGACGATGCCCAGTTCCTTCGCCAGCGCCTGGAAGCGGCGGACGGTGGGGCCCTCGGGGATCTGCTCGGCGTACTCGTAGAACGCCTTGTCCTGGACCTGGCAGAAGTAGGGGCCGTAGAACAGCTCCTGGAAGCAGAGGACCTGGGCGCCCTGGGCGGCGGCGTCGCGGGCCGCCTGCTCATGCACCTGGATCATGGATTCCTTGTCGCCCGTCCAGGCCGTCTGGAAGAGGGCGGCGCGGATCACTCGGCTCATCGGGACCTCCGGATAGCTCGACGTAGGGGGAGCCTAAGAAGGTTGCGCGGCCGGTTTGAGTGGCAGCGTGTCACGTCTGCGGGGTGCGGGCGTGCCACCGTGTCACGTCTTGCCGTGGCCATGTTTCACCGCCGTTTTCCCAGGTCGTGGCATGTTTCAGCCCTGTTGCGCGTCGTGTGCGAGGAGTGCGATGTGCACGGAGGCCGCCTGTTCGAAGTCGTCCAGGTCGATCCCGAGCCGCGTCTGTATGACCTCCAGCCGGCGGTACAGCGCGGGCCGGGAGACGTGGTGGAGCTGGGCGGTGCGGGACTTGTTGCGGCCGGTCGCGAGGTAGGTGCGCAGGACGTCCAGCAGCTCCCCCTCACCGCCGCACAGCAGGCCGTCCAGCTCGCGTTCGGCGAAGGACTGCACCTGGGGGTCGTCGCGCAGCAGCCGGATCAGCCCGCGCAGATGTACGTCCCGCAGCCGGACCACGGCGGGCGGGTCGAGGGCTCCCCCGGCGACGGCGTCCGCGACGTGCCGGGCCTCGCGCAGCCCGGCGGGGACGTCGTCCCAGCAGGTGCGCGGGTCGGCGGCGGCGATCACCGCGTCCGGCAGGTCCGGGGTGCGCAGCCGGGCGGCGAGGCGGGCGGTGAGCGCCTCGGCGTCCTGGTCGCGGGCGAGGCTGAGCAGTACGGCGGTTGCGCCGTCGGCCAGTTCCGCGACGAGCCCGGTCAGGCCGAGCGTGCGCAGCACCCGGTCGAGCCGCTCGGGCTCGGCGCCGGGCACGACGAGCGGCACGAACGTCCGCCGGTTGACGGGGAGTCCGGCCGCGCGGGCCCTGGGCAGCAGGTGGCGGGCGGGTACGGTCCCGGAGGCGAGGTCGGTCAGCAGCCCGTGCGCGGACTGCTCCTCCCAGGTGCGCCCGGAGGCGCCGCCGAGCATCCGGTGCAGTACCAGCGCCTCGGCGGCCCGGTCGGCGAGGAGGCGCCCGGTGGCCGTGTCGCCCCGGTACCCGCACAGCAGCAGCCTGCCCCAGCGTTCCCCGCGGCCGCCCAGCTCCGCGCGGACCCAGCCGTCGCCCTCGCTGCCTCCCCCAGTGCCTGAAAGGCCTGGGTGGTGCCCCCATGCCTGCCGGGCGATGCGCTCCCAGTCACGCAGCACGTCGTCCACGGCAGGCCGTTCCCCCGCCGTGGCGAGGACGCGGTGCGCGAGGTTGGTGAGGACGACGGGACACCCGCTGTGCTGGGCGACCTCGTCCAGCAGCCGTTGCAGCGGGGCGCCGGAGGTGATCAGCGCGGTGAGGCTGGTGCGGACGGCCTCGGACAGGCTGACGGCGGCGAACTTCCTCCGCACCAGCCGGGATTGGACCTCTTCGGTGAGTTCGGCGAAGGGGAAGGGCCGGTGCAGCACGACCAGCGGCAGCCCGCACCGCTCGGCGGCCCGGCGCATCACCTCGGGCGGCGTGGGGAAGGCGCGGCCGAGTCCGAGGACGACGGCGGCGGCCTCCGCCCGGTGCAGCGACTGGATGTACGCGGCCTGCTTGGCCTCGTCACCGGCGAGCAGCACCCCGGTGGTGAGCACCATCTCGCCGCCGCTGAGCATCACGCCCACGTCGGCGGCCTCGGCCACGTGCACCCAGCGCACGGCCCGGTCGAGCCCGTCGGCCCCGGCCACCACCTCGGGCTCCCCGGCGAGTACCCGTTCCAGCGTGAGCACCTGCCGGACGGACAGGGCCGGTTCCTCCGGCCGCCAGGATGCGTGCCGGGAATCCGAGGTGGTGGTCATCCGATGGAACCTCGTTCTCTAGTACGTGCTCCCCAGCGCGCTTTCGAGGATCGCCGCGCCTTCCTCGGCCTCCGCGACGGTGAGCGTCAGCGGCGGGGCGATGCGCAGGACGCTGGTGTTGTGGCCGCCGCCCTTGCCGATGAGCAGGCCGTTCTCGCGGGCCGTCTCCAGGACCGCGGCGGCCGCGATCGGGTCGGCCTCGTCGGTGCCCGGCTTCACCAGTTCGACGCCGATCATCAGCCCCCGGCCGCGCACCTCGCGGACACCGGGAAGCCTGGCGGTGACGGCGCGCAGCAGCTCGATGAGCAGGCCGCCGACCCGGCGGGCGTTGCCCTGGAGGTCGTGTTCGAGGTGGTAGGCGAGGTTGGCGAGGCCGCCCGCCATGGTGATCTGGGTGCCGCCGAAGGTGGAGATGCTGTTGGCGTCGACGCAGTTCATGATCTCGGCGCGGGCGATCACCCCGCCGATGGACATGCCGTTGCCGATGCCCTTGGCGAAGGTGACGATGTCCGGCGGGCCGCTGCGGTCGTGCGCCTGCCAGCCCCAGAAGTGCTCGCCGGTCCTGCCCCAGCCGGTCTGGACCTCGTCGGAGATCCACAGGACGCCGTGCTCGTGGAGGACTTCACGGAACGCCGCGTACAGGCCGTCCGGCGGGGAGGTGAAGCCGCCGACGCCCTGGATGGGTTCGGCGATCAGCGCGACCGGGGGCCGGGTCTGGCCGAGGAGGTCGCGCAGGTCGGCCACGCAGGCGTTGATGAACGCGCGGTCGTCCAGGTCCGCGTACGGGCCCCGGGTGCGGACCCCGCCGTGCACGTAGAGGGTCTGGAGCGGGGAGAGGGAGGTCGGGGACCAGGCGCGGTTGCCGGTGATGCCGACCGCGCCGAAGGAGCGCCCGTGGTAGCTGTTGCGCATCGCCAGGACGGTGTTGCCCTGGCGGTAGGTGGTGGCGAGCAGCATCGCCGTGTCGTTGGCCTCGGTGCCGGAGGTGGTGAAGAAGACCCGCGCGTCCGGAATGCCGCTCAACATGGCGATGCGCTCGGCCAGTTCGACCATCGGCCGGTTGAGATAGAGGGTCGAGGAGTGGATGATCCGGCCGGCCTGCTCAGCTACCGCCTTGGTGACCTCGGGCAGGGCGTGCGCGGTCATGGTGGTGAGGATGCCGCCGAAGAAGTCCAGGTAGCGGTTGCCCTGGGCGTCCCAGACGTGGCGGCCCTCGCCGTGGGTGATCTCCAGCGGGTCGTCGTAGTAGAGGGCGAGCCAGTCGGGCATGACGCCGCGGTGGCGGGCGTACAGGTCGTTCACGGGTTCACCAGCCCCTCGTAGGCGTCGGGGCGGCGGTCGCGGTAGAACGCCCACTGCTGCCGGACCTCGTCGATGAGGTCGAAGTCCAGGTCCCGGATGAGGAGTTCCTCGGCCTTGTCGTCCCCCGTCTCGCCGACGAACTGGCCGCGCGGGTCCACGAAGTACGAGGTGCCGTAGAAGTCGTTGTCGCCGTACTCCTCCCGGCCGACGCGGTTGATGGCGGCGACGAAGTACTCGTTGGCGACGGCCGCGGCGGGCTGCTCCAGCTGCCAGAGGTGGGAGGAGAGGCCGCGGTGGGTGGCTGACGGGTTGTAGACCAACTGTGCTCCATTGAGACCCAGTTGGCGCCAGCCCTCCGGGAAGTGCCGGTCGTAGCAGATGTATACGCCGACCTTGCCGACCGCCGTGTCGAAGACGGGCCAGCCGAGGTTGCCCGGTTTGAAGTAGTACTTCTCCCAGAAGCCCTTGACCTGGGGGATGTGGTGCTTGCGGTACTTGCCGAGGTAGCTGCCGTCGGCGTCGATCACGGCGGCGGTGTTGTAGTAGAAGCCGGAGCCGTCCACCTCGAAGACCGGGGCGACGATCACCATGCCGGTCTCGCGCGCCAGTTCTCGCATCCGGCGTACGGTCGGGCCGTCCGGCACCGGTTCCGCCCAGCGGTAGTGCTCCGGCTCCTGCACCTGGCAGAAGTAGGGGGCGTTGAAGACTTCCTGGAACCCGATGATCTGCGCGCCCCGGCGCGCGGCCTCGCGGGCGTACTCCTCGTGCTTCTCGATCATGGACTCGGTGTCGCCGGTCCAGGTGGCCTGAACCAGTGCGGCACGTACGACGTTGGCCATGAGCTGCTCCTTCGACGCGGCGTCCGAGCCTCTACGCCCGTAGAAACAGGCCGTAGAGGGACGAAAGTAAGCCTCTTGGACGCCCTTGCCAAGACCATCGTCGCCAACCCGCTGATTCGATCCCGTTTCACACCCCTGCGGGTGAGCGGGGTGCCGGTCAGGGGGTGATCCCGGCGGCCCGGAGCGCGTGCGCGAGGTCCCGGTGGTGCTCCTCGGAGACGTGCCGGGCCGCTTCCAGGAGGAGGGGGGCGAGCCGGTCGGGGTCCCCGGCGGCGGTACGGGCCGCGTCCTCAGGGGTACGGACCCGGACGCAGGCGTCCAGGAGGGCGCGGGCCGCTCCGTGACGCCCCTCGGCGTCGAGTCGTGCCACGGCCGCGCCGGTCTCCTCGGGCGGGCGGGCGGCACCCTCGCGCAGCAGGCGGTGGCCTTCCTGGGCGTGGCCGGCCGCCTCCAACGCGGCTGCTGCTGCCGCCAGTTGCCCTGGGGGCAGCGCGGCCGCCTCCCATCGGAGGGTGGCCCAGTCGGCGTCGCGGCCGGCCCGCGCCAGGGCCTCCGCGAGCAGCGGGAACCGGACGGCGGGCCAGCGGGCGGCTTCCGCCAGGAGTATGTGCGCTTCACCGGTGCGGCCCGCGGAGCGGAGGGTGGCGAGGTCTGCCACGGCGTGGGCCACAGCGCGGTGATCGTCGGCGTCGGGGACGGGTTCCGCGCGCTCGCCGTCCCACGTCTCCTCCGCTTCCGCTCCGGCGAAACGGGCGCCCCGAAGATCGGGGGTGGCCTGCTGGGCGCCGGGGAGAACCAGCGGCGCGGCGGTGTCGTCGTCCAGCCCCGCGAAACGGGCGCTCCCGCGGCGGCGTTTGCGGGGCTTGGCGGAGGGGGCTTCAGCGAGGGCAGCGCCGGGTGCGCTCAGAGGGCCACCGGCGGCAGGGGGCGGGGTGGCCGGGACCCCGGAGGTTGCCGCGCGGCCATCGAAGCCTGGGTGGGCGTCGGCCAGGCCATCGGGCGCGAAGCCGGCCATAGCCGAACGGCCACCCGCGTAGGGCGTGCCGCCAACGGACGACGCCGCCTGCCCGGGAACACGTACGGCCGACGGCCCCGTGCGGGTCATCCGGGACAACCGGTCCCGGAGTTCCGCACACCGGGCCGTCGCCCGATGCCGGTCGTCCCGGGCCCAGGCCAGGTCGATACGGAGAGACTCCGCCTCGGACTCCGTCGTCGCCTCGTGGAGGCGGCGGGTCAGGGCGGCCTCGCGTTCGTCGGCGTGGTGGCGCGCGCGGAGCGTGGCGTGGAGGCGGTGGGTCAGGGTGTCGTGGGCGCCGGGGTGGGCGTCGTACGCGGTGAGGGCGGCCGTGTGCAGGGTGCGGGCCCGCTCGCGCTCGGCGAGGGCCGGGGCCGTGCCGTATGCCGCCGCGAGGTCCCGCAGCAGGGCGTCGACCAGGTCCCACGGAGGCACCTCGCGCCCCTCGCGGCAGGCGCGCATGCCGTCCGGGTCGCGCTCCCAGAAGACCCCGCACCAGCCCGCGCCTTGGTCGAGGCGGGCCAGGAGGCCGTCCAGGTAGTACCCGAACTCCCCCACCGTTGCCGTGAGTTGTTCCGCCATCGACCGGCTCCCGCCCGATTGCCAGCACTGCGGGAGCCAGGCAACACCAGGCGTGTTACGGGCCTGCTACGCACAGTTTGCGGAACGAGGGCACCCTCAGACGGGCACCAGCGCGCAGCGGACGACCAGTTCGTCCATGGACAGCTCCAGCGCCCGCGCGAGCGCCGCCACGGTGAAGAAGGCGGGGGTCGGCGCCCGGCCGGTCTCGATCTTGCGGAGGGTCTCGGCGGAGATGCCGGCGACCGCGGCGACCTCGGCCATGCTCCGCGCGCCGCGCGCCTCGCGCAGCAGCCGGCCGAGCTGTTCGCCGCGTTCGCGCTCTTCGGGGGTCAGGGGGGTGCGCACCATGCCCACCATTCTAATACCGGTATAGTAATTGGCATGGTTGAACTCAAGACGGACGCCTCCATCGAGGCCATGTACACGACGGGCCAGGTCGTCGGCCGTGCCCTGACGGCGGTACGGGACGCCGCGGACGTGGGCGTACGCCTGCTGGACCTGGACGAGGTGGCCAGGGAGGTACTGCGCGAGGCGGGGGCGACCTCGCCCTTCCTCGGGTACCGGCCCTCCTTCGCCCCGACCCCCTTCCCGGCGGTGATCTGCGCCTCGGTGAACGACGCGATCGTGCACGGCATCCCGACCGGTTACCGCCTGCGCGACGGTGATCTCCTCTCCGTGGACTGCGGCGCGCTGCTGGACGGCTGGGCCGGTGACTCGGCGATCAGCTTCGTGGTCGGGCGCCCGCGCGCCGAGGACCTGACCCTGATCGAGACGGCCGAGCGCGCGCTGTCGGCCGGGATCGAGGCGGCGGTCGTCGGCAACCGCATCGGCGACATCGCGCATGCCGTCGGCACGGTGTGCCGCGCGGCCGGGTACGGCATCCCCGCCGACTTCGGCGGCCACGGCATCGGGCGCAAGATGCACGAGGACCCCGGCGTGCCGAACGAGGGCCGCCCCGGCCGGGGCATGCCGCTGCGCCACGGGATGGTCCTGGCGATCGAGCCGATGCTGATCGCCGGCGGCGAGGACGGCTACCACCCCGACCCCGACGGCTGGACCCTGCGCAGCGACGACGGCTCCCGCGCGGCCCACGCCGAGCACACGGTGGCCATCACGGACGCGGGCCCGCGCATCCTCACGGCCCGCGAGACGGCGAGGCAGGGCACGGCGTCGTAGCGCGGCGCCGGAGTCCGGGAAGCCTGCGGGTGCCCTTCCCCCCTCCTCGTGCCATCGTTTCAAGAGCGGCCGATCCGGGGTACCCGGCCGCTCCGCACGTCGTCTGCGAAGGACGGAAACGATGACCAGCGGCTACATCGGCCCCGAGGGCGACCCCTTCGGGGAGTTCTTCTCCCGCTTCTTCGGCGGCTCCGGGGGCCAGGGCCAGCCCGGCGGCCCCCGCCAGATCGACATCGGCCGCCTGCTGAGCCAGCCCGCGCGCGAGCTGGTCAAGGGGGCCGCGCAGTACGCCGCGGAGCACGGCAGCCGGGATCTGGACACCCAGCACCTGCTGCGCGCCGCGCTGTCCAGCGAGCCCACGCGCAGCCTGCTCAGCCGGTCCGGGGCGAACCCGGACTCGATGGCGACCGAGATCGACGGCCGGGCTGGACCCGTACAGCACCAGCCGGGCAAGGTGCCGCCGACCGCGCTGTCCCTGACCCCGGCCGTGAAGCGGGCGCTGATGGAGGCGCACGAGATGGCGCGGGCGAGCGGTGCCGGGTACATCGGCCCCGAGCACGTGCTGAGCGCCCTCGCCATGAACCCCGACTCGGCTGCCGGGCACATCCTGCACGCGGCCCGGTTCCGGGCGGAACCGGCGCAGCCCGAGGCGCCGGACACCGCGCAGGGCCGCCAGGACCGTCCCCGGCCCTCGTCCACGCCGACGCTGGACAAGTACGGGCGCGATCTGACCGAGCTGGCCCGCGAGGGCCGGATCGACCCGGTGATCGGCCGGGAGAACGAGATCGAGCAGACCATCGAGGTGCTGTCCCGGCGCGGCAAGAACAACCCGGTGCTGATCGGTGACGCGGGCGTCGGCAAGACGGCCGTGGTCGAGGGGCTGGCGCAGCGCATCGCGGACGGCGACGTGCCCGAGGGTCTGGAGGAGCGCCGGGTGGTGGCGCTGGACCTGACCTCGGTGGTGGCCGGCACCCGCTACCGGGGTGACTTCGAGGAGCGCCTGAACAACATCGTGCAGGAGATCCGCGCGAACTCGGACAAGCTGGTCGTGTTCATCGACGAGCTGCACACCGTGGTGGGCGCGGGCACCGGTGGTGAGGGCGGCGCCATGGACGCGGGCAACATCCTCAAGCCCGCCCTGGCCCGTGGCGAGCTGCACATCGTCGGCGCGACGACGCTGGAGGAGTTCCGGCGGATCGAGAAGGACGCGGCGCTGGCCCGCCGGTTCCAGCCGATCCAGGTACCGGAGCCGACCGTCGAGGACGCGCTGGAGATCCTGCGCGGGCTGCGCGACCGCTACGAGGCCCACCACCAGGTCCGCTACTCGGACGAGGCGCTGGCGGCGGCCGTGGAGCTGTCCGACCGCTATCTCACCGACCGCCGGCTCCCCGACAAGGCGATCGACCTGATCGACCAGGCGGGCGCGCGGGTACGGCTCGGCGCCCGGACCAAGGGCGCGGACGTGCGCGCGATGGAGCGCGAGGCCGAGCAGCTGGTGCGGGACAAGGACCAGGCGGTGGCGGACGAACAGTACGAGCAGGCCACGCAGTTGCGGGACCGGATCGCGGATCTCCAGCGGCGGATCTCGGAGGCGGCCGACGACGGGGAGGCCGTCGAGGGGCAGAACCTCGAAGTGACGGCGGAGGCCATCGCCGAGGTGGTGTCCCGGCAGACCGGCGTCCCGGTGAGCCGGCTGACCCAGGAGGAGAAGGACCGCCTCCTCGGTCTGGAGGAGCATCTGCATGAGCGGGTGATCGGCCAGGACCAGGCGGTCAACGTGGTCGCCGACGCCGTACTGCGCTCCCGCGCGGGCCTGTCCAGCCCGGACCGGCCGATCGGCAGCTTCCTGTTCCTCGGCCCGACCGGTGTCGGCAAGACCGAACTGGCCCGCGCGCTGGCGGAGTCGCTGTTCGGCAGCGAGGACCGC
Source organism: Streptomyces sp. NPDC085596 (assembly GCF_044541565.1). Taxonomy (NCBI): domain Bacteria; kingdom Bacillati; phylum Actinomycetota; class Actinomycetes; order Kitasatosporales; family Streptomycetaceae; genus Streptomyces; species Streptomyces sp. NPDC085596. The sequence goes on from NZ_JBITTC010000002.1 coordinate 452,748, forward strand.
ATGGTGCGGCTCGACATGAGCGAGTACCAGGAGCGGCACACCGTGTCCCGGCTGGTCGGGGCGCCGCCCGGTTACGTCGGCCACGAGGAGGCGGGCCAGCTCACCGAGGTGGTGCGCAGGCATCCGTACTCGCTGCTGCTGCTGGACGAGGTGGAGAAGGCGCACCCGGACGTGTTCAACATCCTGCTCCAGGTGCTGGACGACGGCCGGCTGACCGACGCCCAGGGGCGGACGGTGGACTTCACCAACACGGTGATCGTGATGACCAGCAACCTGGGCTCGGACGTCATCACCCGGCGCGGTGCCGGTATCGGCTTCGGGCCCGGCGGCGCGGACGCGGACGAGGAGGCCCGGCGGGAGCAGATCCTGCGGCCGCTGCGGGAGCACTTCCGGCCGGAGTTCCTCAACCGGATCGATGAGATCGTGGTGTTCCGCCAGCTCACGCCCGAGCAACTGCGCCGGATCACCGACCTGTTGCTGAACGGCACCCGCGAACTGTCCAACGCCCGGGGCGTGACGGTGGAGTTCACCGACGCGGCCGTGGACTGGCTGGCCGAGCGCGGCCATCAGCCGGAGTACGGTGCCCGGCCGCTGCGCCGTACGATCCAGCGCGAGGTGGACAACCAGTTGTCCCGGCTGCTGCTGAACGGCACGGTGGCCGAGGGTGGCGAGGTGACGGTCGATGTGGCGGACGGGCGGCTGGACTTCCGGGTCCAGGGCCAGGAGGCCCAGCCGGCCGAGGCGCAGCGCGAGGGCGCCTGAGGGCCTCGGATCAGCCCGTCGGATTCACCACCATGGCGGAGCCGCCGCCGCGCCGGGTCGTCTCGGCGGCGGCCAGCCACCGCCCGTCCGGCAGCCGTTGCACGCCGGTCGCGGCGCCGATCTCGGGGTTGGCCTTGAAGCTGTGCCCGAGCGCCTCCAGCCGGTCCCGCAACGCGCTGTCGTACAGGGCGGGTTCGAGTTCGGTCTGGGCGGCGTTGCGCTGGCTGGCGCGGGGTGCGGCGATGGCATCGACCAGCGGCAGGCCCCGGTCGAGGAACCCGGTGAGGGTCTGGAGCACGGTGGTGATGATGGTGGCCCCGCCGGGCGAACCGAGCGCCACCACGGGCCGGTTGTGCCGGTCGAGGACGATGGTCGGGGAGATGGAGGAGCGGGGGCGCTTGCCGGGGCCGGGCAGGTTCGGGTCGTGCACTCCGGGGCTCGCGGGGGCGAAGGAGAAGTCGGTCAGCTCATTGTTGAGCAGGAAGCCCCGGCCGGGCACGGTGATGCCGCTGCCGCCGGTCTGCTCGATGGTGAGCGTGTAGGCGACGACATTGCCCCACTTGTCGGAGACGGTGAGGTGGGTGGTGTTCTCACCCTCGTACGTGGTCGGCGCGGCCTTGCCCTTGGTGGCGCAGGCGGCGGGGTGGCGGGGGTCGCCGGGGGCGAGCGGACTGGTGAGGACGGCGTCGTCCTTGATCAGGCAGGCGCGCGAGTCGGCGAACCGCTGCGACAGCAGTTGCTTGGTCGGTACGTCCTCGAAGGCCGGGTCGCCGACCCAGCGCCCCCGGTCGGCGAAGGCGATCCGGCTCGCCTCGATGTAGCGGTGCAGGTACTGCGTCTCGCTCGCCTTGGAAAGGTCGCTCTTCTCCAGGATGTTGAGGGCCTCGCCCACCGTGGTGCCACCGGAGGAGGAGGGCGCGATGGAGTACACCTTCAGGCCGCGGTACGAGGTGTCGGTGGGCCGTTCGAGTTTCGCGCGGTAGCCCGACAGGTCCTTGGCGGTCAGCTTGCCGGGGCGGGCGTTCCAGCCGGAAGCCGGGGCGGCCGGGGGCTTGTTGACGGTGGCGACGATGTCCCGCCCGAGGTCGCCCCGGTAGACGGCGTCGGCACCCTGACGGCCCAACTCCTGGTAGGTCTTGGCCAGATCAGGATTCTTGAGGGTCGAGCCGACGACGGGGAGCTTGCCGCCGGGCAGGAACAGCCGGGCGGTGTCCGGGAAGTAGCGGAACCGGGTCTCGTTGGCGGCGGTCTGGGAGCGGAAGGTGTCGTCCACGGTGAAGCCGTCGCGGGCGATCCGCTCGGCCGGCCGCAGCACCCTGGCGAGGCTGTTGGTGCCCCAACTGCGCAGCGCCGTCTGCCAGGTGGCGGGGGTGCCCGGAGTGCCGACGCCGAGCCCGCTGGTGACGGCGTCCGCGAAGGCCAGCGGCTTGCCGTTCTCCAGGAACAGGTCGGAGCGGGCGCTGAGCGGGGCGGTCTCGCGGCCGTCGATGGTGTGCACGGTGCGGGACTTGGCGTCGTAGTAGACGAAGTAGCCGCCTCCGCCGACGCCCGCCGAGTACGGCTCCGTGACGCCCAGCGCGGCGGCGGTGGCCACGGCCGCGTCGACCGCGTTGCCGCCGTTGCGCAGCACCTCGATGCCCGCCGCACTGGCGTCGGCATCGACACTGGAGACGGCGCCCCCGTACCCGACCGCCACGGGCACCTTCCCGCCGGGCCCGCCCGGCGCGCCCGGTGGAGCGGCGGCCCCCATCGAGGCGACGGCGGCCGAGACCACCAGCACCGCCAGCTTCCGCGTACCAGGACGACCCATCCGAACCTCCCGAGAACACCGTCCGCGCAGCGTAACCAGATCCCCGAGGCCCTCGACAGTATGCCTCGCCACTTGGACCCCCGCATGCGGGATGAGCCGATCGGCTGACACCGCGCCCGTACCCCCGGCCAGGGGACCCGCTAGCATCCCCCGGCATGAACGACGACGTGCGCAACATCGCCCTAGGGGTCATAGCCGCGGGGGTAAGCGCCGCGCTCGGGTGGGTGGCTCGCACCTATCTGTGGCGGCGGAAGCTGCGGCGGAAGCAGGTGTTCTTCGGGTTGCCGGACAACTCGGAGTCGCTGTTCGTCGTGAACCGGGACCCGGCCGCGACCGAGCCGGCGGTGCACCGCTTCGACGTGTTCGCGCTGCTGGAGCTGTCCGCGCTGATCAAGGACTGTGGCGCACATATGCAGTTGGTGACGCAGGACGTGTCGCACCAGGGCTTCGGCGAGCGGACCGAGTTCTGCGTGGGCGGCCCGGCGTCCAACCGGCGGATGCTGGCGCACATGTCGGCGATGCTGCCGGGGGTGCGGATGAACACCGAGAAGGAGAAGGGCCCGAACCGGGGCGCGTTCCGGATCGGCGCCGAGACCTACCGGATGGAGCCCGGCACGACCGAGTACGTGCTGCTGGCGAAGGTCGCGGCGGGTCGGCAGACGCGGCCGGTGTTCCTGTTCTGCGGGCAGCGGGCGATCACCAATCAGGCCGCGACCCGCTATCTGGCCCGCAACTACGAGCGGTTGGCCCGCAAGCACGGCTCCGGATCGTTCGTACTGCTGCTGAAGGTGGTCAACTCCCAGGCGTACGGCCCCGATCTGGTGGAGCTGGTCGCCGATGTCACGCGGGCGGCGCAGGCCCCGTTCCCGGAGACCGAGGAGACGCCGGCCGCGGCGACGCCCGCCTCTTGAGTACCGGCCGCCTGTCGCGGCCGACACCCTCGGCTGCGAGGCTTCTCTACCTCTTGGGCACCTTGAAGTACTGGGGGACGCTCAGCGAGAGCTGGAACACCGTCCCATGGCGCTTTCGGATGCCGGCCACGCTCGCCGCCTCGGGCTCCCGCACGCACCGCCGCACGGGCGGATCGTCGGCGAAGCATGTTTCCGGCTCCTCGACCGTCATAGGAGGCCGATCGTGGAACAGCGTGTCCCAGGACAAGCTGTACGCCCCGGCGTCCATCCTGGCCGGCTCCGTCTGACCGCCGGCACCGGGATGGCGGTAGTAGTCACGGAGCGCCCCGTACCCTGCGCGCGTGAACGGGATGTGCGATCCGGGCCGTTCACCGGCGTCGAGCACTTCATCGAGGACGGAGGCAACACGTTTCGGCTCGGCTCCGAAGTACGCGGTGATGCTCATATAGCAGTTGATCTTGTATGTGTCGTCACCGTTGGATTCCAGCCACTGCTTCGCCGCTCCTCCGGAGCATGTGTCACGCAGGACGACGAGGCCGAGATCGAGGGAAGTGTGGTCGACGTACTCGCGTACGGCAGCCCTGAGCTGGTCCTCCGCGCCACGCCGGGCCTCTGCCGCCTTGGCGCTCCCCGCCAGCCTGCGCACTTCCTCCGGACTTGTGGCGCGGTCGGCCGAGCAGGCGGAAAGGGCCATGACGACGACGGCGGCGAGCGCGCCCCACGCGGACCTGCGAACTCCTGACACGCCCTCTCCCCCAAGCCGACGCGGACCGCACTCCCGACCGTGGCCCCCTGTGCCACTGTCCCGCCGGCCGGCGAATCGCGCATGAGTACCCGTACCTACCGCCGACGCCCCCGCACCAGCACCAAAAGAGACGGCGCCTCAAACCTTCAACAATTGTTACCCGTACGTAACTTACCCACGGGTTACTTGAGGTAAGAACAACCCACTACTGTCAGGTCACTTTCGCACTGGCACGCGTCAGGAGTGACCATGGCCCCCGCTCGTAAACCCCTGCGCACCTGCGCCGTCGGCACCCTCTCGGCGGCGCTGATCGCCGGGACGGTCGTCGGACTGGCTCCCGTCGCCCAGGCGGCCCCCGCCGTACGGTTCGTCGACATTCCCGGCGACGGGGGCACCGTACTGAAGGCGAACGTCGTCACCCCGGCCGGCTCGGGCAGCCATCCGCTCCTGGTGCTGCCCACCAGCTGGGGCCTGCCACAGATCGAGTACCTCGCCCAGGCCCGCAAGCTCGCCGACTCCGGCTATGTGGTCCTCACCTACAACGTGCGCGGCTTCTGGCAGTCCGGCGGCGAGATCGAGGTGGCCGGCCCGCCCGACATGGCGGACGCCTCCAAGGTGATCGACTGGGCGCTGGCGAACACCCCCGCCGACCCGGCCCGCATCGGCATGGCCGGCGTCTCCTACGGCGCGGGCATCAGCCTGCTCGCCGCCGCCCACGACAAGCGGATCAGGGCGGTGGCGGCGCTCAGCGGCTGGGCCGACCTGATCGGCTCGATCTACTCCGGCCGCACCCAGCACGTCCAGGCGGGCGCCCTGCTGGACGGCGCGGGCCTCGTCACCGGCCGCGAGAGCCCCGAACTACGGAAGATCTTCGACAGCTTCTACGCCTCCGACCTCTCCGACGAGCAGAGCCTGATCGACTGGGGCGAGCGGCGCTCAGCCCTGACCTACCTGGACCGGCTCAACGCCAACAAGCCCGCCGTCATGCTCGCCAACGCCTGGAGCGACTCGGTCTTCCCGGCCAACCAGTACGCGGGTTTCTACGAGAAGCTGACCGGCCCCAAACGCCTCCAGCTGCGCCCCGGCGACCACGCGACCCCGGAGCTGACCGGCCTGTTCGGGCTGCCCAACGACGTGTGGAAGGACACCGGCCGCTGGTTCGACCACTATCTGCGGGGCGTGGACAACGGCGTCGACCGCGAGCAGCCGGTCCAGCTGGAGTCCCGTAGCGGCGGCGGCTACGAGGGCTACCCGGACTGGAAGTCGGTCGCCGCCACCGACCGCAAGATCGCGCTGGCGGGCAGCACCACCATCCACACCAACGTCGACTCGGGCGCGGACGGCGGGGTCGTGCTGCTCTCCGGCCTCCTGGACCAGGTCGCCAAGGTGCCCCCGATGGCCTCCATCCCGCTGCTGCCGCGCCGCTGGGCGGCCGTCTGGCAGTCGGAGCGGTACCCGGCGCCCCAGCGCGTACGCGGCACCGCCAGGCTGCACACCACGCTCACCCCGACCGCCGAGAGCGGCACCTTCGTGGCCTACCTGTACGACGTGGGCCCGCTCGGCATCGCCAAGCTGGTCACGCACGCGCCCCTGACCTGGCACGGCCGCACCCCCGGCGAGCCGTTCGGGGTGGATCTGGACCTGTTCGCCACGGCCTACGACGTCCCGGCCGGGCACCGGCTGGCCCTGGTGGCCGACACGGTCGATCCGCTCTACATCGAGCACAACCCGTCCGGCGCGCGGCTGACCTTCTCCTCGCAGGAGGACGACCCGTCGTACGTGTCGGTCCCCCTGCGCGAGCAGTGATCTCCGGCCGCCGCCGGACGAGCATGGCCCGTGTGAACCGCCGCCTTCGTCACGGCTTCGGAGCCGTGGGTGGCTCCCCACCCGGCAGCGGCGCCCCAGGGCCGGGCGCGGCGACAGCCACGGCCTCGGTCTTGGGACTGCGCTGCTCCCGGCGGGACACCCAGACGGCGAACCACGAGAGCAGCATGCACATCCCGATGTAGATCGGCGAGATCACCATCACCACGGGGATGAACGGCAAATCGTAGTCGAGGTTCGAGGCGATGAGCTTCCCGGCGTGGAGGAACTCCTCGTAGGTGATGAGGAAGCCCAGCGAGGTGTCCTTCAGCGCGACGACCAACTGGCTGATGATCGCGGGCAACATGGCGCGCACCGCCTGCGGCACGAGGACGTAGGACATGACCTGCGTTTTCCTCATGCCGAGCGCGAACGCGGCCTCGCCCTGGCCGCGTTCGACGGAGTTCACCCCGGAGCGGAAGACCTCGGCGAGCACGGAGCCGTTGTAGAGGCTCAGTCCGGCGACGAGCGCGGGCAGCGGCTGCACCTTCAGCGCCACGAAGATGAAGAAGATCATCACCAGGACGGGCATCGCGCGGAAGAACTCCACGACGAGCGTCGCCAGCCAGCGCACCGGGGCGTGGTCGGAGAGGCGTCCGGCGGCCAGCACCCCGCCGAGGGCGAGGGAGAGCGCAGCGGCCATGGCGAACGCCTTGAGGGTGTTGCCGAGGCCGCGCAGCAGCAGTTCCTGGATGCCCTTGTACTCGAACGGCATCCACTTGGTGGCGGTGAACTGGCCGGTGGAGAACAGGAGATAGAGAAGCCAGGCGACCAGGCCCAGCAGGACGGCGGTGGACAGGGCCGCGTACAGCGCGTGCCGTCGGCGGGTGCCGGGGCCGGGGACGTCGTAGAGCGCGGTGGTCTCGGTTGTCATCGGGCCACTCCCCACTTGCGTTCCAGCAGGTTGAACAGGGCGCTGATGGCGAGCGTGATGATCAGGTAGCCGACGGCGATCCAGACGAAGGTCCAGATGATGTTGTAGCCCAGCTCGCTCAATGTCTTGTAGGTGCCGAGCAGTTCGGTGACGCTGAAGGCGCCGGCGATGGCGGAGTTCTTGGCCAGCGCGATCAGGGTGGAGCCGACGGGCGGGATCACCGAGCGGAACGCCTGCGGGAGGACGACCACGCTGAGCGTCTGGGAGAAGGTCATGCCGAGGCTGCGGGCGGCCTCGCCCTGGCCCCTGGGCACGGTGTTGATGCCGGAACGCAGCGCCTCGCAGATGAACGCGGAGGTGTAGCAGCCGAGCGCGAGGACCGCGAACGCCTGGAAGGGCAGCACGAGTCCGAACCGGGGCAGCCCGAGCAGCACCGCGAAGAACAGCAGGGTGAGCGGGGTGTTGCGCAGCACGGTCACCCACACCGTGCCGAAGACGCGCAGCGAGGCCACCGGCGCGACCCGGAAGGACGCCATCAGGAAGCCGAGCGCGAGGGCCAGCAGGGAGGCGTAGACGGTCAGTTCGACCGTGCCGAGGAATCCCTCGGCGTAGAGGGCGAAGTTGTCTGTCAGTACGTTCATGGCGTCCTCGGTCAGCTCGCCGGGTAGCGGTCGATCGGCGGGGGCTTGGGCGCGGGCACGCCGGACAGGCCGAGCGTGGCGTCGTACGCCTTCTTCCAGTCGCCGTCCTTCTCGCGGGCGGCGAGGGCATCGTCGAGGGCGAAGCGCAGGGTGTTGTCCTTGCGCGGGACGCCGATGCCGTACGGCTCCTCGGAGAACGGTTTGCCGACGACCTTGAGTTCGTCGGGGGCCTTGGCCGCGTAGCCGATGAGGATGGCGTCGTCGGTGGTGACCGCGTCGACCTGGTAGGTGAGGAGGTTGTCGACGCAGACCGAGTAGGTGTCGTAGGCGACGAGGACCGCCTTCGGGAAGTCGTCCTTGATCCGCTGGTACGGCGTCGAACCGGCCGCCGAGCAGACGCGTTTGCCGTCTAGGTCCTCGGGGCCGTGGATGTCGTCGGTGTCCTTGCGGACCAGCAGGGACTGGCCGGCCATGTAGTAGGGGCCCGCGAAGCCGACGAGCTTCTTGCGGTTGTCGTTGATGGTGTAGGTGCCGACGTAGTAGTCGATCTGGCCGTTCTGCAGGGCCGTCTCGCGGTTGGCGGAGGCGATGGTGCGGAAGCGGACGGAGTCGCCGGGGAAGCCGAGGGAGGCGGAGAGCATCTTGGCGATCTCGATGTCGAAGCCGGAGTACCGGCCGGTCGCCGGGTCCTTCTCGCCGAGGTAGGGCTGGTCCTCCTTGGCGCCCACGACGAAGTGGCCGCGCTTCTTGGCGCGGGCCCAGGTCGGGGAGCCGGGGAGGCTGTAGCCGCGGGCCACCGAGTAGTGCGGGAGCTGGTCGGGGGCGGGGCCCTTGGTGGGCGGGCTGCCGTCCTTGCCGCAGGCGGCGGCGAGCAGGGCGAGCGAGGTCAGCAGGGGGGCGAGCAGGCCGATGGCGCGGGGCGCACGGGTGTGGCGGGACATGGGTCGCACTCCCCCGGTCAGTGCTTGAGGATCTTGGAGAGGAAGTCCTTGGCGCGTTCGCTGCGCGGTGCGGTGAAGAACTCCTCGGGGCTGCGGTCCTCCACGATCCGGCCGTCGGCCATGAAGACGACGCGGTTGGCGGCGGAGCGGGCGAAGCCCATCTCATGGGTGACGACGATCATGGTCATGCCCTCGCGGGCGAGCTGCTGCATGACCTCCAGCACCTCGTTGATCATCTCGGGGTCGAGCGCGGAGGTGGGTTCGTCGAAGAGCAGGGCCTTGGGGTCCATGGCGAGGGCGCGGGCGATGGCCACGCGCTGCTGCTGGCCGCCGGAGAGCTGGGCGGGGTACTTGTCGGCCTGGGCCGACAGACCGACCCTGTCGAGGAGTTCACGGGAACGGCGGTCGGCTTCGGCCTTCTTGCGGCCGCGCACCTTGGTCTGCGCGAGGGAGACGTTCTCCAGGACCGTCTTGTGCGCGAACAGGTTGAACGACTGGAAGACCATGCCCACTTCGGCGCGGAGCCGGGCCAGCGACCGCCCTTCCTCGGGCAGCGGTTGCCCGTCGAGCGTGATGGTGCCGGACTCGATGGTCTCCAGCCGGTTGATGGCCCGGCACAGCGTCGACTTCCCCGACCCGGAGGGGCCGATGACCACGACCACCTCCCCTTTGCCGACGGTCAGGTCGATGTCCTGCAGGACATGCAGCTCCCCGAAGTGTTTGTTGACGTCACGCAGTTCGATCAACGGATCGACGGCCATCCGCAGCCCTACTCACTCTCAGCCGAGTCGTAGTGGCCGAAACTATCCAGACGGTGCCGGAGCGCGGGGACGACACGCACTTGGGGGCATTAGCCGTATTTAAGCCCCAGTTGTGCGGCGCCGGGATGGGCGGGGGTCACGGTTCGGCGATCTCCGCGTACAGCTGGGACAGTTCGGGGAGGCCGCTCGTGGCCCACTGGCGGCCCGGCTCCACGACCTCCATCTCCCGGCCGGAGGCGAGCCGCAGGACGGGCTCTCCGTCCGGTCTGATGCGCCAGGCGGCGCCGGGTACGGTGCGGACGACGACGGTGCCGAGGTAGAGCCCGGCGTCGTTGCCGAGCCAGGGCAGCAGCTCGGGGTCGTCGCGCCAGCGTGGGACGAGCTGGTCCAGGGCCTCCAGGGAGGCCGGGGTGTCGTCCAGGCGGACACCGGCACTGTCCGCCTGGGAGCGCAGCAGCTCGCACTCGGAGAGCAGCGCGGCGATGGCCTCGGGGTCGGCCGGGAGCGCCGCGTCACCGCTCTTGCCGCGCCGGTGGCCCAGGAACGGGATGTTCATGGACTCAAGCGTGGCATCAGACGTCGAGGTCGACCACCACCGGCGCGTGATCGGACGCGCCCTTGCCCTTGCGCTCCTCGCGGTCGACGTAGGCGTCCTTGACCGCCCCGGCGAACGGGCCGTTGCCGTACACCAGGTCGATGCGCATGCCACGGTTCTTGGGGAAGCAGAGCTGGCGGTAGTCCCAGTAGGTGTAGGGGTGGTCGTACTTCAGCGGGCGGGGCACGACATCGCTCAGGCCGGTCTCGCGCAGGGCGGCCAGGGCGGCGCGCTCGGCGGGGGTGACATGGGTGACGCCCTCGAAGGCGGCGCGGTCGTACACGTCGTCGTCGGCCGGGGCGATGTTGTAGTCGCCGAGGACGGCGAAGGGGCGGCCGCCCGCCGCGTCACCGGCGACGGCGGTCTTCAGGGCGTCGAGCCACTGGAGCTTGTACGCGTAGTGCGGGTGGTCGACCTCGCGGCCGTTGGGGACGTACACCGACCAGACGCGGACCGGGCCGCAGGTGGCGGACAGGGCGCGGGGCTCCTGGGCGCCCTCGTAGCCGGGGTCGCCGGGCAGGCCCTTGACCACGTCCTCGAGGCCCACGCGGGAGAGCACCGCCACGCCGTTCCACCGGCCGGTGGCGTGGACCGCCGCCTCGTATCCCAGCTCGCGGAGCGGCTCGACCGGGAACTGTGCCTCGGCGACCTTGGCCTCCTGGAGGCAGAGCACGTCGGTGCCGCTGCTCTCCAGCCAGGCCAGCAGCCTCGGGAGACGGGCGGTGATCGAGTTCACGTTCCAGGTGGCGATACGCATGTCCCTCAACCTACCCGCCGGGTATGACAACCGGCCTCACAGCTCGGCGGAGGCTCCCGGTGCCAGGCGCAGGTGCTCGGCGTCGGCGAGGGCGCCGATCTGGCGGTCGTAGATCGGCCGGGCCAGGTCGGTGAGGAGGGCGTCATGGATGTCGTAGGCCCGGCGCGGCCTGACCTCGCGGACGTACTCGATCACCTCGGCGATCTTGTTCCACGGCGCCATCACCGGGAGCATCAGGGTCTCCACCGGCCGGTCGGGGACGGTGAGGGCGTCGCCGGGGTGGAAGACCTTGCCGCCGTCGATGAGGTAGCCGACGTTGGTGATGCGCGGGATGTCCGGGTGGATCACGGCGTGCAGCTCGCCGTGGACCTGCACGTCGAAGCCGGCGGCGGTGAAGGTGTCACCGTGGCCCACGGTGTGCACCCGGCCGGGGAAGGCCGCCGTGAGCTGGTCCGCGACCGACTTCAGGGTCCAGATCCCGGCGTCCGGGTTCGCCTCCAGCGCGGTGCGCAGCCGGCCCTCGTCGAAGTGGTCCGGGTGCTCGTGGGTGACGAGGACGACGTCCGCGCCGAGCGCCGCGTCCGGCTCGCTGAACCCGCCGGGGTCGATGACGAGCGTCCGGCCGTCCTTCTCCAGGCGGACGCAGGAGTGGGACTTCTTGATGAACTTCATGACTTCCCGTCCTGCTCGTTAGACCGCGTCGCTTCCATCGTGCCGCCTCGGGCGGCCGGGGGCCTCACTCGGCGGGTGTGGTCTCCTCGCGGATAACCTGCTGGGCCACCCGGAAGGCGCTGTTCGCCGCCGGGACGCCGCAGTAGACGGCGGCCTGGAGCAGCACCTCCTTGATCTCCTGCGGGGTGAGGCCGTTGCGGAGCGCGGCGCGGGTGTGGACGGCCAGATCGTCCAGGTGGCCGCCCGCGACCAGCGCGGTGAGGGTGACGCAGCTGCGGGACCTGCGGTCCAGGCCCGGCCGGTCCCAGACCTCGCCCCAGGCGTAGCGGGTGACCAGTTCCTCGAAGCCGCCGGAGAACTCGTCGGCCCGCGCGAGGACGCCCTCGACGTGCGCGTCGCCCAGCACCTCGCGGCGGATCTTGAGGCCGGTCTCGTACCGGTCCGGCGACGCGACCGGCTGCGGCGGCTCGGCGGCGGACGCGATCTCGGCGACCGGCGCGGTACGCGGGGGCGTCACGGGGGCGGGGGCGACGGTGGGCATGGCGACGGGGTCCGGGGCGGCCGGGGCCGGGGTGACCGGGGCGGCGGCCGGGAGGGCGGTCTGGCCGGTGTCGAAGGTCTGCTGCCAGGCGGTGGAGAAGTGCCGGACGAGGAGGTCGGTGACGGCGGCGGGCTGCTCGACCGGCACCAGGTGGGAGGCGCCGGGTACGACCGCGAGCCGGGCGTCCCGGATGCCGGCGACCAGGGTGCGGGCCTCGGCCGGGCCGGTCACCTGGTCCTCGGAGCCGACCAGTACGAGCGTGGGCACCCCGATACGGCCCAGCTCCGGGCGTACGTCGAAGGCGGCGAGCGCCTCGCAGGCGGCGATGTAGCAGCCGGGGTCGGTGGTGCGCACCATCTGCACCGCCCACTCGGTGATCGCGGGCTGGGCGGCGGCGAAGCCTCCGGTGAACCAGCGGTCGGGGGCGCTTCGCGCGATCGGGTCGAGCCCGTTCGTGCGTACGATCACGCCACGTTGACGGAACTCGTCGGGCGTGCCGAACCGGGGCGAGGCGGCGACCAGCGCGAGCGAGGCGAGCCGCTCGGGGTGGCGCAGGGCCAGCTCGATACCGACGGCGCCGCCGAGGGCGCAGCCCGCGTAGCCGAAGCGCTGCACGCCGAGGCTGTCCAGGGTGGCCAGCAGGCGCGTGGCCAGCTCCGCGACCGAACCGGCCGGATGGGCGGGGGCGCCGCCATGGCCCGGCAGGTCGAAGCGCAGGACCCGCCACTGCTTGACCAGTTCCGGCACCTGGCGGTCGAACATGTGCCAGGTCGTGCCCAGGGAAGGGCCCAGGATCAGGACAGGTGCGTCTTCTGGCCCGTCAAAGCGGTATTGCAGGGTGTTCGGTGGTGTCTCGCTCACCCGTCAGACCCTCTCATCTCTCACGGGCGCCCCTATAACGGGGGCATGACTGTATGGCCCTGATCAGGTGGAAGACCTCCCGGGCAGCGAGTGCTCACTGGATCAGACAGGCGATGGATCTCCCTGTCCCGCTTCCAGGTACCGTCAGGGTATGAGTCATCCGCACCCCGAACTGAAAGCCGCCCCACCCCTTCCCGAAGGAGGGCTGCGGGTCATCGCCCTGGGCGGCCTGGGTGAGATCGGCCGCAACATGACCGTCTTCGAGCACGAGGGCAAGCTGCTCATCGTCGACTGCGGCGTACTGTTCCCCGAAGAGACCCAGCCCGGCGTGGACGTGATCCTGCCGGACTTCACCTCGATCCGGGACCGGCTGGACGACATCGTGGCCGTGGTACTCACCCACGGTCACGAGGACCACATCGGCGGCGTGCCGTACCTGCTGCGCGAGCGGTCCGACATTCCCGTCGTCGGCTCCAAGCTGACGCTGGCCTTCCTGGAGGCCAAGCTCAAGGAACACGGCATCCGGCCGCGGACGGTGCGCGTACGGGAGGGCGACCGGCGTAACTTCGGGCCTTTCGACTGCGAGTTCGTGGCGGTCAACCACTCCATCCCCGACAGCCTCGCGGTCGCGCTCCGCACCCGGGCCGGGATGGTGCTGCACACCGGCGACTTCAAGATGGACCAGTTCCCTCTCGACGACCGCATCACCGATCTGCGCGCCTTCGCCCGCCTCGGTGAGGAGGGCGTGGACCTGTTCCTCACCGACTCCACCAACGCCGAGGTGCCCGGCTTCACCACCTCCGAGCGCGAGCTGAACCCGGCGATCGAGCAGGTGATGCGCACCGCGCCGCGCCGGGTCATCGTCTCCAGCTTCGCCAGCCATGTGCACCGCATCCAGCAGGTCCTGGACGCCGCCCACCAGCACGGCCGCAAGGTCGCCTTCGTCGGCCGGTCGATGGTCCGCAACATGGGCATCGCCCGTGACCTGGGCTATCTGAAGGTCCCCTCCGGTCTGGTCGTGAGCACGAAGGAGCTGGAGAAGCTCCCGGACCACAAGATCACTCTGGTGTGCACCGGCTCCCAGGGCGAACCGATGGCCGCGCTGTCGCGGATGGCCAACCGCGACCACATGATCCGCATCGGCAAGGGCGACACCGTCCTGCTCGCCAGCTCCCTCATCCCCGGCAACGAGAACGCCATCTACCGGGTGATCAACGGACTCACCCGGTGGGGCGCCCACGTGGTCCACAAGGGCAACGCCAAGGTGCACGTCTCCGGGCATGCCAGCGCCGGCGAACTCGTCTACTGCTACAACATCGTCAAACCCCGCAACGTCATGCCCGTGCACGGCGAATGGCGCCACCTGCGGGCCAACGCCGACCTCGCCATCCGTACGGGTGTCGATCCCGAACGGGTCGTCATCGCCGAGGACGGCGTCGTCGTCGACCTCGTCGACGGGCGCGCGTCCATCACCGGCAAGGTGCCCGCCGGCAACGTCTACGTGGACGGCATGGAGGTCGGCGGCGCCACCGAAGCGTCGCTCAAGGACCGCCTCACCCTCGCGGAGGAAGGCGTGGTCACGGTGGTGGCGATCGTCGACGCGGACACCGGCGCCCTCGCCGAGGCCCCCGACTTCCTGGCCCGGGGCTTCGTCCACGACGACACCACCTTCGAGCCGGTCATCCCCGTCATCGAGAAGACCCTGGCCACCGCGGCCGAGGAAGGCGTCGGGGACGCGCGCCAACTCGAACAACTCGTCGCCCGCGCCGTGGCGAACTGGGCGTTCCGAACCTACCGCCGCAAGCCCCTCATCATCCCCGTCATCATCGACGCCTGAGCCACAGCACGATCAGGGGCCGCGCAGCTGTTGCTGCGCGGCCCCTGATCGTGTGCCGACCTACGCGAGAGCAGGCGCGGCGCCTGCCGGACGCGGTGTGCGCGACCCCTCGGGCAGGTCTGCGAGGTCAGGCCAGGTTGATGTTCTCGGCCTGCGGGCCCTTCTGGCCCTGGGTGACGTCGAACGTCACGGCCTGGCCCTCCTGGAGCTCACGAAAGCCCGTGGAGTTGATCGCGGAGTAGTGCGCGAAGACATCCGGGCCGCCGCCGTCCTGAGCGATGAAGCCGAAGCCCTTCTCCGCGTTGAACCACTTCACAGTTCCCGTAGCCATGGTCATGCCTTCCAGTCGATGAACGTCTCCCACTCCTTGTGGCAGACGGAGGTGATCGCCCTGGTCCCTGCGGCACAGCACAGCAAAACGCCCACACCGGAGGCGTGGGCAAGAGGGAATTCCGAACCACGACAGCTGACGCAGACGCTACACGCCCACACACCGAGTCACCATAGGAAAATGATCACACCGCACACCAAGACCGTATGTGCGATGCCCGCCGGCGCTGACGGGCACGCTCACTCATTCTGCTGCCGTCGGGTTCCCTGATTCGGCGGCGCGACGATATTCGGCATTGATGCGCTGGGCTTCCTCGAGCTGGTCCTCGAGGATGACGATCCGGCAGGCGGCCTCGATGGGGGTGCCCCGGTCGACGAGTTCCCGGGCACGGGCAGCGATGCGCAGTTGGTAGCGGGAGTAGCGGCGGTGGCCGCCGGCGGAGCGGAGTGGGGTGATGAGGCGGGCTTCGCCGATGGCGCGGAGGAAGCCCTGCGTGGTACCGAGCATCTCGGCGGCCCGGCCCATGGTGTAGGCGGGGTAATCGTCGTCGTCGAGACGGCCGAACGTGTCGTCTGCTGTCATTGCACCTCTCTGTGGCACGCGTGGAGGGGCCCTGGTGCCGTACTGGCACCAGGGCCCCGAAGGAACTACTACACCATCTGCCGGCCCTGATACTGCACCGGCCCTCTGTTTCCGCGGACCCGACCGAGTCGCTGTCGGGGGCGCGGGGATCGCGGTTGCTCGACCGGAGACCACCTCACTATCGATGTCCTGCGGTACCCGGGTCCTGGACTTTCACCCGGGCGATCCTGATGGCGCTCGGCTCCTCCGTTCTTCCCTCTTGATCAACTACTCACTGACTGGTACTGCCACTGCGGTACTGCTCATGGCGGCCCCTGATCACTGCGGGCCACCCGGTCCGGTCGTCAGTCCCGTCGCCTTCCTGCTACCGCTCCGGCTTCGGAACTCCACCACCGCACCGTCCTGCGAACTGCGAACTGCGGTACTGCTGCCCGGCAGTTCATCTCTGCCGGGCCTCGCTCGATCTCGGCTACAAGAGAAACCATAACCACACCACCACCCAATGTCTACTCTGGCTGGCATAGATTTCCGCGTGCTCGAAGACGAGGTAATCCGCCTCGACCGGTCCATGGGTGGTTCGAGCAGCTCCCACCGAGCGACGGCGACGGGAACCCGCCGCACGCAGTGTGGGCCCCACCGGCGTACCGGTGGGGCCCACACTGCTGGTCGGATGTCGGCTCGCGCCTGTCTGCCCGGTCAGACCGTCACGGGAGTGCCGAGCATCGCGGAGGCGTGCTGCGGCGAGCCGGGGATGTCCAAAGGCGCGGCCTTGGGGAGGGCGCGGCAGGTGAAGCCGAGCCGAGCCATGGCCCGGAGGACTTCTGCGGCGCTGAAGTCACGGCGGTCCTGGCGGGTGATGACTTGGCCGACTTGCTTGGCGGGGTAGTGGCGGCGGCCGATGATCACCGATTCTCCGGTGACCGGTTCGGGCTTGACGCCCTTCATCGATTCCAGCACTCCGCCCTTGGTGAGCTCGAAGGGGAAGCGGGCGATGACGCAGCGCATGTGGCCTCACAGGGAGAAGGGAAGAACGGTCCGACCAGGGGCGAGGCGTTTCGGCGGCCGAGGGCGAGGATGCCCGGGGCGCCGCCTTGCCCGTCTACGACGCGCAGAGCACCGAGCCGACGGGAGCGCATCGTGTGCTCGGCTTCGCCATCGTGGTCACGGGCGGGGTGAACGATCCGTGATCGCTGAGGATGTCGCGCAGGCGGACGCGGTCCGGGTGAGCACCGCTGTCACGGACGGCCGTGAGATCGGTTCGGGTCACCAGGCCGATGCGCTGGTCGTCCTGGTCGCAGACGACCAGCCGGCCCGTGCGTGCGGCGGCCATGACAGCCAGCGCCACCTCGACGCTCATGTCGTCACAGACCTGCGGTCCGGCCGCGTCCATGACCTCCACGGCCGTCCTGTGCACGGGGTTGGCGTCCACCGGGCGGGGCTTCATCTGGATCAGCGTCAAAAGGTGCCTCCTGCGGAGATGGGTCAACTCTCTGATCACGAACGTTCTAGGCCACCACGTCGAGGGCAGGACGGCGTACGGGGGCGCGCCTGGTCTCCGAGGAAGGGCGGCGTCGGCCTCGGGAGGAGGCGCTGCGCTTGGGGCGTTCGACCACCGGTGCGGTGATGACGACCGGGATGCCGGACGGGGCCTGGGCGCCGGTGATCCGGCTCAGGGCCTCGTCTCCCGAGCGGACCTGGGTGGTCTGCGGCCGGATTCCGGCGTCCGACATGAGACGGACCATGCCCCGGCGCTGGCTCGGTGTGACGAGCGTGACGACGCTGCCGGACTCTCCGGCGCGGGCGGTACGGCCGCCGCGGTGGAGGTAGTCCTTGTGGTCGGTCGGCGGATCGACGTTGACCACCAGGTCGAGGTTGTCGACGTGGATGCCGCGCGCCGCGACGTTGGTTGCCACCAGCACGGTGACGTGCCCCGTCTTGAACTGCGCCAGCGTGCGGGTGCGTTGCGGCTGCGACTTGCCGCCGTGCAGCGCGGCGGCGCGTACCCCGCTGTTGAGCAGGTCCTGGGTCAGCCGGTCGACGGCCTGCTTGGTGTCCAGGAACATGATCACGCGGCCGTCGCGGGCGGCGATCTCGGTCGTGGCGGCGTGCTTGTCGGCGCCATGGACGTGCAGGACGTGGTGCTCCATCGTCGTGACCGCACCGGCCGACGGGTCGACCGAATGCACGACGGGGTCGGTCAGATAGCGGCGAACCAGCAGGTCGACGTTACGGTCCAAGGTGGCGGAGAACAGCATCCGCTGCCCCTCCGGACGGACCTGGTCGAGCAACGCGGTGACCTGCGGCATGAAACCCATGTCGGCCATCTGGTCGGCCTCGTCCAGCACCGTGATGCCCACGTGGTTCAGCCTGCAGTCGCCACGGTCGATGAGGTCCTTGAGCCGTCCGGGCGTCGCGACGACGACCTCGGCCCCGCCGCGCAGCGCGCCGGCCTGCCGGCCGATCGACATCCCGCCCACCACGGTGGCCAGCCGCAGCCTGACGGAACGGGCATACGGTGTGAGCGCGTCGGTCACCTGCTGCGCCAGCTCACGCGTCGGTACGAGGATCAGCCCCAGCGGCTGGCGGGGCTCAGCACGCTGTCCAGCGGTACGGGCGAGCAGGGCGAGGCCGAAGGCGAGGGTCTTGCCGGAACCGGTGCGCCCGCGGCCCAGTACGTCACGGCCCGCCAGGGAGTTCGGTAGCGTCGCGCCCTGGATCGGGAACGGTGCGGTCACACCCTGCCTGCCGAGTTCGGTCAGCAGGTGCTCGGGCATGCCGAGATCGGCGAAGTCCTCAACGGGGGGCAGCGCGGGGGTGATCGTCCTGGGCAGCGCGAACTCACCATGCACCGCGGCCGGCCGGCGGCTGTGTCCGCCGGAGCGGTTGAAGCGGTCATTCGTGCGTGTGCGGTTCATGCGGAACCTTCCTCGATGTGGCACATATCAAGGAATTCCCGCAGCAATGAGCGGCATGGAGAATTACAGGTATGGACCGACGAAAATACCCGGGGGCGCAGGTGCTGAAATGGGTGACACGGGGCGGCACAAGGTCCGGAGACGAGTACAGCTGGGGCCCGCACCCCGAAGGATGCGGGCCCCAGCTGCAGTCTGTGCGTCAGCGTCAGGCCGGAACGATGTTCTCGGCCGTCGGGCCCTTCTGGCCCTGCGCGATGTCGAAGGTGACCTTCTGGCCTTCGAGCAGCTCACGGAAGCCCTGCGCGGCAATGTTCGAGTAGTGGGCGAACACGTCCGGGCCGCCACCGTCCTGCTCGATGAAGCCGAAGCCCTTTTCCGCGTTGAACCACTTCACGGTACCAGCAGCCATGTCATATCTCCTTTGGGGCAATACATCGGAATCCGCACTGTGCGGATGCCGTGTCGCCGCGATGATTACCCCGCCCGGAAATGACCGGAAATACAAAAGCGCTCCCAGCCGGCAGAACCGGCCGAGGCACCTGAAGTTTCGGGAACCACAACTGCAACTGAGATCGACAGTAGCACACCGGAACAGTCCGTGCGCATTATGCAATTCCACTCAGCTCGTTGCGACAAAAACTCTCACTACGCGGCCCGGCAAAGCCTTACTTCGCGAGCACAGATATTGATCCGGGCAGGCGAAGCCGGTGCCCTGCGCACCGGCACACCGCGTCATTCCGAAGGAACGCGAAACTCGTATTCAGGACGGTCCCACAGCACGGCGGGCGGGTTCGCGAGCACGGTCCCGATCCGCACTGCACCGACGCGGCGGTAGAAGCCCTCGGCGGGAAGATGCGACACGACCTTGACGCGGTCGAGCCCGGCGGCACGGGCCTCGGACTGCATGTGCGCGACGAGCAGGCGTCCGATACCCCGCCCTTGCGCTTCGTCGGCGACGAACAGCAGGTCGAGCTCCGGTGGAGCGAGGACGAGCGAGTAGAACCCGAGGACCCGGCCCCCATGCTCGTCGGCGCCGACGGCCACGAAGACGCGGTGCGCCTCGATGTAGTCAGGGCCGACCCGGTAGCCCGCGACCGCGGACGCGTACTTGCCCTCGTAGGCGCTTGAGCCACGCACCAGCCGCGTGAGCCGCTTGGCATCCCGCGCGACGGCCCTCCGTATCGTGATCGGCCGGCTGATCGGGGAAACGCGTGGACTCATCGGGAGAGTATTTCGCACCGAGGGGTGCCTTCGCGCGGCGGGTCGTGCCAGCAAAGTCATGCCTCCGGAGAAGCGCGGTGAACTCTCGCACGGCCTCCACGGCACGCGTACGACACTCAGAGGGAGTCCGGTATGTCCAGGGTGGTGAGGGCGGAGACCGGGTCGAGGTCGGGCGCGCCTCGGGGCCACCAGTCGTCATGGCCGGGCTCCGACTCGTACGCGTACCACAAGCCGTCCTGACCCAGGCGGAGTTGGGCGTGGCGCACCGGGTGGGTGAGGTGGTTGCGCCAGGGGCGGAACGCGGGGAGGTCGGCGGCGAGCAGCAGCGGGCGGGCGCGGTCGAAGCGGCCCGCGGGCGGGTCCCAGGACTCCTCCAGCACGGTCAGCCCGGCGAGGCCGCCCTGCCGCCAGGCGGCTACCGCGCGGGCCAGCTCGGCGGGGGTCCGGTGCACGGCGGCGGCGAGGGTGGCGTACAGGCTGCGGGTGGCGGCGGTCAGGCCGGAGCCAGGGCGGGCCGCCGCCAGGCGCACGGCGTCCTGCCACAGCGTCAGCCCGCCCACCGGATCACGGCCGGTGGTGATCAGCGCGTGCGCGCGGGCGGCGGCGTCGGTGGCCAGCTGGTCCAGCGCGAACGGGTCGGGGCCGCCGGGCGCCGCCGGGTACGCCGGTGGCGCTTCCGGGTGCGCGGGCGGGGGCAGTGGTGCCGGCAGCGGCGGGAGCGGGCGGCCGGCGAGCGCCTCCGATGCCCGCACGCCGGGCAGCGCGGCCGGGCCCCGCTCCCGCGCGGCACGGGCCGCGCCGGCGGCGCTGCGCCGGGAGAGGACGTCCAGCAACTCCCGCTCGCCCCGGCCGCGCAGCAGGAGCAGTACGAACGGGTCGGCGTCCAGCAGACGGGCGGTCTGGTAGCAGAGCGCGGCCGCGTGTTTGCAGGGGCGGCCGGAGTCGGGGCAGCTGCAGTGCGGGGTGAGGTCGCCGGGGCCGGGCAGCAGGGGGACTCCGCAGTCGGCCAGGGTGTGCGGCAGCTCCTTGTCGAGCAGCGCGGCGATGTCCGTGGGGCTGTCGACCGCCGCTTCCAGGAAGCGGTCCCAGTCCGCGTCGTCCAGCGTCCGCAACCGCATCTGCACCCGGTACGGACGCGGGCGGCTCCCCCGTACGTACGCCAGCACGAGCCCCGGTGTCACGGTGATCGCGTCGACATGGCCCGCGTCGGCGTAACCGCGCCCTCGGCTCAGCCGGTTGGCGTCCAGTGCGCCTCGCTCCAGCGCGTCGACCCATGCCTGGCCCCACCAGGTCCCGGCGAAGTCCTGCTGCGGCTCGGGGCGGGGAGCGAACGGGGGGAAGGTGCGGCGGAGTTCGTTGTCGCGGTGGGGGGTGGCCATGGATGGGGGGACTTGTGGGGGCGCAGCGGGGTGGTCGGCGGAATGGGGTTCCGGGCGGGTCGGGGTGGTGCTGGGGGCCGGCGGGGTCGGCCCGTGCTCGGGGCTCGGTTCCGGGGACGTGGGGCGCGGCGGGATCACCGGGCCGGCCTTCAGCAGAGAAGCCATGCTGACGGGCTCGGGGGTGTCGGTGGGCGGCCGGGCCTCGGTGTCCTCAGGGGCGTCGGTGTCCTCAGGGGCGTCGGCCCATTCGGGCATACGGAAGGCGCTGCTGAGGAAGTCCCGCATGTCACGCGCGACTTGGGCATGGGCGGAGCGCCCGGAACCCTCGGCGGGCGCGGGTGCGGGGCGCGAGGTCGTCCGACGTGGGCGCCGCTCCCCACGCTCGGCCTCCCGCCGGGCGGCGCGGAGTGCCTCGCGGGCGACGTCGGCCGGGCGCGGGCCGGCTGGGGTGGGCGGCTCGGTGGTCGGCGGAGGGTCAGCGGGCGTGGGCAGCCCACCGGGATCGGCACCAGCATCCGGAGCGGAGTCCGCCTCCACGCCCTCACGCCGAGCCGCGACAGCCGCCCGCAGCGCGGCCCGAGCAACCTCACCGGGCCGAGTTTCGGTCTCGGCCACCGCCCCCTGCCCCTGCCCCTGCCCCCGGCCTTCCTCCTCAGGCCCGTCGGACGCGACACCATCCGCCCCGGAAGCAGCACGCAGCGCGGCCCGCGCAGCCTCGCTGGGCCGGTTCTCCGCCTCGGGCGGACGGGGCAGCGAGGCGTCTTCGCCACCCTGCCCCCCGCCCGAAAAGCCTCGCAGCGCGGCCCGCGCAGCCCCGCTCGGCCGGTTCTCCGCCTCGGGCGCATCGGCCGGCGCAGCACCTTCCTCAGCCGGCTCCCCACCGAAGGCGCCCCGCGCCGCACCACGCCCAGCACTCTCTTCCGCACCGCGCCCCGCGCCGGAGGTGTCCTCCCCCGACCGAGCCGCGCGCAGCGCCTCGCGCGCCTCCTCCGCCGGGCTGTTCTCCCCGGAACTCATGCCGGCCTCCGCAAGGACACGAGGTCGGTCAGCTCACGGTCGGTCAGCTCGGTGAGGGCGGCCTCGCCGGAGCCGAGGATGGCGTCGGCGAGGGCGCGCTTGGCCGTGAGCATCTCGGCGATGCGGTCCTCGACGGTGCCCTCGGTGACGAGGCGGTGGACCTGGACGGGCTGGGTCTGGCCGATGCGGTAGGCGCGGTCGGTGGCCTGTTCCTCGACGGCCGGGTTCCACCAGCGGTCGAAGTGGACGACGTGTCCCGCGCGGGTGAGGTTCAGACCGGTGCCGGCCGCCTTGAGAGAGAGCACCAGGACCGGGATCTCACCGGACTGGAAACGGTCGACCATCCGCTCCCGCTCGGGCACCGGGGTGCCGCCGTGCAGGAGGTCGACAGGGACCGCGCGGTCGGCGAGGTGGGCGGTGATGAGCCGGGCCATGCCGACGTACTGGGTGAAGACCAGGACCGAGCCGTCCTCGGCGAGGACGGTGTCCAGCAGTTCGTCCAGCAGGGCGAGCTTGCCGGAGCGGGCGGAGAGCCGGTCCGGGTGGGACGGCTCCTCCTTGAGGTAGAGCGCCGGGTGGTCGCAGATCTGCTTGAGGGCGCCGAGCAGCTTCAGGACCAGGCCCCGGCGGGCGATGCCGTCCGTTTCCTCGATGGCGAGCATCGACTCCCGCACGACCGCCTCGTACAGCGCGGCCTGTTCGCGGCTGAGCGGGACGGGGTGGTCGGTCTCGGTCTTGGGGGGCAGTTCGGGCACGATGCCGGGGTCGGACTTCTTGCGGCGCAGCATGAACGGCCGGACCAGCCGGGCCAGCCGCTCCACCGCCTCGGCGTCCTCGCCGTTCTCCACGGCACGCGCGTGCCGGGCGCGGAAGGATTTCAGGGGGCCGAGCAGGCCGGGGGTGGTCCAGTCGAGCAGGGCCCACAGCTCGGAGAGGTTGTTCTCCACCGGGGTGCCGGTGAGCGCCACGCGCGCGGGGGTCTTGATGGTGCGCAGCGCCTTCGCGGTGGCGGAGTACGGGTTCTTCACATGCTGGGCCTCGTCCGCGACGACCATGCCCCAGGGCCGCTCGGCGAGCTGGGCTGCGGCGGAGCGCATGGTGCCGTAGGTGGTGAGGACGAAGCCGCCGGTGAGGCCGTCGAGGGTGCGGTCGGCGCCGTGGAAGCGGCGGACGGGGACGCCGGGCGCGAAGCGGTTGATCTCCCGCTGCCAGTTGCCCAGCAGGGAGGCGGGGCAGACCACGAGGGTCGGCTCGGTGCGGGCGCGCTTGAGGTGGAGCGCGATGAGGGTGATCGTCTTGCCGAGGCCCATGTCGTCGGCGAGGCAGCCGCCGAGCCCGAGGGAGGTCATGAGGTCGAGCCAGGCGAGGCCGCGCAGCTGGTAGTCGCGCAGGGTCGCGTCGAGCCCGGCGGGCGGCTCGGCCGGGGCGATGCCCGCGGTGAGCCGGTCGCGCAGGGCCGCGAGGGCGCCCGTGGGGACGGCCTCCACGGTCTCTCCGTCGACCTCGGCGGTGCCGGTGAGGGCGACGGAGAGCGCGTCGACGGGGTCGAGCAGGCCCAGTTCGCGCTTACGGGCCTTGCGGACCAGGGCGGGGTCGACCAGGACCCAGCGGTCGCGGAGCCGGACGACCGGGCGGTGTGCCTCGGCGAGGGTGTCCATCTCGGCCTCGGTGAGCGGGTCGCCGCCGAGCGCGAGCTGCCAGCGGAAGCTGAGCAGTTCCTCGCTCTCGAAGAAGCCGGTGCCGTCGGTCGCGGAGCCGGGGGCGGTGCGGACCTCGGCGGTGGCGGCGAGGTCGCTCGCGAGGTCGCGGGGCCAGTGCACGGCGACACCGGCCGCGGCGAGCCGGCCCCCCGCGACGCCGAGCAGGTCGGTGACCTCCTCCTCGGACAGGGCGAGCACGTCGGGCACGTCCTGTTCGGTGAGCCGGTCCAGCGGCGCCCACACGCGCGCCGCGCGCCGGACGGCGAGGGCGGCGTCCACGTGCGCGCGCGGCCCGAAGGCGTCCGCGTCCCCGGCCCACACGGTCGCCGCGTCGGCCACCAGGGTGGGGTCGGCGAGGCTGTGGACCTGGACGACGGCGGCACCGGCGGCCCGCGCCCGCTGGTCGTCGCCGGTGTCGAAGACGCTGTACCCGGACAGGTCCAGGCGCAGCGAGATGCGGACGCCCGCGTCCATGCCCGCGGCGACCTCGGCGGCCCAGTCGTGGGCGCCGGGCAGCGGCTGGGGCTCGCGGGCGGCGAAGGGGCGCCCGCTGGTGTGCGGGGCGGCGGGGGTGCGGGGCAGCGTGTCCGCGACGGCGTCCAGGAAGGAACGGACCAGCGCCTCGGGTTCAGGCAGGGTCAGCGGGCCGGGGCCGGGCAGCGGCACGGCGTGGCCCTCGGGCGGCAGGGCGGCGGCCACCGCGCGCAGGTGCGCGATGTCGTCGGGCTCCAGCGGTCCGGCGCGCCAGGCGTCGTGCCCGCTCGGGGTGAGGCCGGGCAGCAGGCGTCCGCGCGCGGCCAGGCGCAGGGCGTGCAGCGCGGCGGCGCCCCAGCAGGCGGTGGCGGGGTGGGCGGCCGGGTCGTGCCGGGCGCGGACCAGCAGGGGCAGCGCGTCGGCGAGGGGCAGGGTGAGCGCGGGCACCTGGCGGCGTCGTACGCCCGTACCGTGCGGGCGTACGACGGTCAGTTCGTCGGTGGCGGCCGGGCCGGGCAGGGGGTCGCCGGCGGGGTCCCAGAAGGCGATGCGGGCCTCGCGCGGGAGGGGCGCGGGCAGGTACACGCAGGCGAGGCGCGCCGGGACCGTGTCCTCGGTCCACGCGCGGCCTGTCGTGGGGGCCTGTGCCGTGGCCGTGCCGTCGCTCATGTGTCCTGTCACCTCCCGTCCGTGCCGGATGAGCTGTCTCCGACTGTACGGGTGGGGTCTGACAACGGGTTCCGGAGCGTGCTCAGGGCACCGTGCGCGAGACCGCGTACACCATCGGGTACTGCGGGTCGGACATGTTCACGACCACGTCCTGGGTGGGCGCGGGGTTCTTCTGCTTGTGGGTGAAGCCGGACCAGGGGCCGGGGCCGGTGAGGTCCCAGCCGGAGATCTGCCGGTCGCGGGCGCCGATGGTGACGGCGCCCTGCTTCAGCTGGTCCCGGCGCAGGCCGAGGGTGCCGAGGAAGCTGTCCAGGCCCGCGCCGTTGGTGCGGAACTGCACGTACAGGCGGCTGGTCTTCCAGTTGTTGGTCTCGTAGTAGGCGAGCCGGTCGGCGGGGTGCGGTACGGGCACCTGGTAGAGGCGGCGCTGCACCTTGGAGGGCCAGCCGGGGGCGAGGCCGGTGGCGGAGTACTTCGCTTCCTTGTCCTTGCCGCTGTCGCGGCTCTGGTTGGCGGAGATCACCAGATAGCCGGCCGGTACGCCGGTGAGCAGCACGATGATCAGCAGGGTGAGGGCGCGGCGCTTGACGCGGTGGCGCGGGTCCTCGCCCGCCGGGTGCGGCGTGGTGGGGGCGGCTGCCTGGTGGGGAAGCGAGGTGGTCATGCGGTGTCCCGGTCGCGGCGGGTCTGGGTGTACCGCTCGTAGCGTTCGTAGCGCTCCACGCGGCGGCGCTTGGCGCGGCGGAAGCGGCGGGCGACCAGCCGGGCGAGGTCCGCGGCGCCGACCATGCCGGCCTCGGGGCCGAGCTGGGCGCGGGTGATGCGGGCCTCGGGACGGTAGCCGCGGCCGGTGAGGTGGCGCTTGAAGGCGTCGCGGGCGGGGCCGATGAGGAGGTCGTCGGCGGCGCTGACGCCACCGCCGATGACGAAGCAGGAGGGGTCGAGGGCGGCGGCGAGGTTGGCGATGCCGACGCCGAGCCACTGGCCGATGTCCTGGAGCAGCTCGATGCACATGGCGTCGCCCTCGCGGGCCAGCTCGGTGATCATCGGCCCGGTGATGTCGCCGATGTTGCCCTTGACGTGCTCGATGATCCCGTAGGCGACCGGGGAGTCGGCGGCGGCCAGCTCCCGCGCCTCGCGGACCAGGGCGTTGCCGGAGCTGTACTGCTCCCAGCAGCCGCGGTTGCCGCACGGGCAGCGGTGTCCGCCGGGCACGACCTGCATATGGCCGAACTCGCCCGCGACGCCGAACTTGCCCCGCTTGACCTGACCGTCCTCCAGGATGGCGCCCCCGATGCCGGTACCGAGGGTGATCATGACGAGGTGGTCCTCGCCGCGCCCGGCGCCGAAGCGCCACTCGGCCCAGGCCGCGGTGTTGGCGTCGTTGTCCACGAGGACGGGCACGGACAGCCGGCCGGAGAGGCGGTCGCGCAGGGGTTCGTTGCGCCAGGACAGGTGGGGGGCGAACAGCACCCGGTTGCGGTCGGCGTCGACCCAGCCGGCCGCCCCGATGCCGACGGCGTGCACGTCGTGCCGGTCGGAGAGGTCGAGCACCAGCTCGACGATGGTGTCCTCGACGACCTGGGGGCTCTTGGACTTGTCCGGGGTCTCCGCGCGGAGCTTCTCCAGGATGTTGCCGTCGGCGTCCACGACGCCCGCCATGACCTTGGTGCCGCCGATGTCGATCCCGACCGTCGGCACCCTGGGCGCGGTCAGGTGGGAGCGGCGTTCCCTGGTGCCCACCGTGCGCAGGACGGGGGCGCGGCGGGAGCCGATGGGGGCGGCGAGGTCGCGGTAGGTGCTCATCGGGCTCGATTGTGCCTCACGCTCACGCCGAGCGCGGCGCTGTCAGGGGCGGAGCCGCGAATCCCCGCGGCCCCGCGCCGGTCAGCCGCGCTTCAGCTCGTGGTGCAGAGCGTCCAGGTCCGCTCCGCCCGCCATCTGCTTGGTCAGTTCGTCGAGGGTGATCTCGTCGCGTGTGTGGTTGCCCACCATGGCGCCGCGGCGCAGCAGCACGAAGCGGTCGCCGACGAGATGCGCGTGGTGCGGGTTGTGGGTGATCAAGACAACACCCAGGCCGGCGTCCCGTGCCGCGGCCACATATTTGAGGACCACACCGGACTGCTTGACGCCCAGGGCGGCGGTGGGCTCGTCCAGGACGAGCACCTTGGCGCCGAAGTGGACGGCGCGCGCGATGGCCACGCACTGGCGCTCGCCGCCGGAGAGGGTGCCGATGGGCTGGTCGACGTCGCGCAGGTCGATGCCCATGCGCAGCAGTTCCTCGCGGGTGGTGCGGCGCATGAGGTCGGTGTCCAGGCGCGCGAAGGGGCCCTTGCCCTTGCGGGGCTCGGAGCCGAGGAAGAAGTTGCGCCAGACCGGCATCAGGGAGACGACGGCGAGGTCCTGGTAGACCGTGGCGATGCCCCGGTCCAGGGCGTCGCGCGGGGAGGCGAGCCGGGTCTCCTCGCCCTCGATGCGCAGGGTGCCGCCGTCGTGCTGGTGGAGGCCCGCGATGGTCTTGATCAGGGTGGACTTGCCCGCGCCGTTGTCGCCGAGGACGCAGGTGATCTCCCCGGCGTGCACCTGAAGGGAGACGCCTTCCAGGGCGCGGACGTTGCCGTAGCGCTTGCTGACGTCCGTCAGCTCGACCAGGGGGGTGCGCTCTTCGGTGACGGTCATTTCGTGGCCTCCGCGCGCTTGCGGACCCAGGTGTTGAGCAGGGTCGCCAGGAGGAGCATCGCTCCGAGGAAGAACTTGAACCAGTCGGGGTTCCACTCGGCGAAGACGATGCCCTTGCTGGTCATGCCGAACAGCAGCGCGCCGACCGCCGAGCCGATGGCGCTGCCGTAGCCGCCGGTGATCAGGCAGCCGCCGATGACGGCCGCGATGATGTAGATCAGCTCGTTGCCGACGCCCTCGCCGGACTGGACGGTGTCGAAGGAGAACAGCAGGTGCTGGCCGGAGACCCAGGCGCCGAACGCGACGCCCATGTAGAGGCCGATCTTGGTCTTGGCGACGGGGACGCCGACCGCGCGGGCCGCGTCCTCGTTGCCGCCGACCGCGAAGATCCAGTTGCCGACGCGGGTGCGCAGCAGCACCCAGGAGCCGAGGGCGACCAGGCCGAGCCACCACAGCACGGTGACCTTGATGTCGAGCCCGCCGAGGGTGAGCGTCGAGGCGAAGACGGCGCGGGCGCTCGGGAAGCCCTCCATGTCGCCGATGGACTTGGTGGAGACGGTGTCGTCGATCAGCTTGGTGAAGCCGAGGTTCATGCCGGTGAGCATCAGGAACGTGCCCAGCGTGACGATGAAGCTGGGCAGCTTGGTGCGGGTGAGCATGTAGCCGTTGAACGCGCCGACGGCCAGGGTGAGCAGCAGGGAGACGCCCGCGCCGACCCAGGCGTTGGCCGTCATCTGGTAGCTGAACATCGAGGAGATCAGCGCGGAGGACGTGACCATGACGCCCGCCGAGAGGTCGAACTCGCCGCCGATCATCAGCAGGGCCACGGGGACGGCCATGATGCCGATGGTCGAGGAGGCGTACAGCACGGTGCCGATGCTGGACGGGCGCAGGAACCCGTCGGCGGCGACCGCGAAGAAGACCAGGACGGCGAGGGCGCCGACGACCGAGCCCAGTTCGGGCCGGGACAGCAGCTTGCGCAGCGGGGAGGTGCGCAGCAGCCGTTCGTCGCCGGGCCGGTCACCGCCCGGGGCGGGGCCGCCGGCCGGGCGGATGTCGGTGGTGGTGCTCATCGGGTGCCCCGATCGGTGTACGCCGCGAGCGCGCCCGCCTGGTCCTTGGTGATGATCTGCGGGCCGGTCAGGACCGGCTTGCCGCCGCCGAGGACGTCGCCGTTGTACTTGTACAGCCACAGCAGGTCGACCGCCTCGTAGCCCTGGAGGTAGGGCTGCTGGTCGACGGCGAAGCCGAGGGTGCCGTCCTTCAGCTCGGCGGCGACCTTGGCGTTGAGGTCGAAGGTGTCGACCTCGGCCTTGCTGCCGGCGTCCTCCTTGGCCTTCACCACGGTGTCGGCGTAGGGGGCGCCGAGGGTCACGACGGCGTCCACGTCCCGGTCGGCCTGGAGCTTGGCGCCCACGGCGGACTGCACGTCGGGCATGTTGGTGCCGTTGACGTAGAGCTTGCGGACCTTGCCCTTGAAGGTCTTCTCGACGCCGTCGCAGCGCTGCTCGTGGCCGACGTTGCCCTGCTCGTGCAGGACGCACAGGGCGTTCTTCCGGCCGCGCTTGTTCAGCTCCTCGCCCACGGCCTCACCGGCGATGGTCTCGTCCTGGCCGATGTGGCTGAGCGCGCCGAACGCCTTGGACCGCGCCGAGCCGGAGTTGACCGTGACCACCGGGATGCCGGCCTTGTGGGCGCGGGCCACGGCCGCCTTGAGGGCGTCGGGCTTGGCGAGGCTGACGATGATCCCGTCGACCTTCTTGTCGATCGCGGCGTCCACCAGCTGGGCCTGCTGCTGGGCCTCGTCGTCGTGCGAGTACAGGAAGTTGATGTTGTCCTTGATCGCCGCCTGCTTGGCGCCGCTCTGCACGATGTCCCAGAAGGTGTCGCCGTCTCCGGAGTGGGTGATCATCGCGATGGTCCAGCGGGGGGTGGTCACCGCTGCCCTGCCCTGAGCCGTGGCGGCCTTGCGGGCGTCCTCGGCCCGCTTGCCGCCGGTGCTGCTGCAGGCGGTCAGCGAGACGCAGGCGAGCAGTGCGAGCGCTCCTGCCACCGTCATGCCTACCCGGTTCTGAAACCGTGCCACGAGGCCATGCCCCTTCTTGCCGTGTTCTGACGTGCTCCTACGTGCGAGAGGGGCGGGCGAGCGCGCCGATTCTCAACGTCTCGACGGTGCCTCCACCTGCCCCAAACACTTCAGTATCGAACACAAGGAACACTCGTTACATGTCCGGGGCGTACCTGATGGGGCGTTTGTCCGGACAATGTGACGCGACAGGGGGCGGCTCAGGAGCGCACGAGGAGCTGGAACTCGAAGGAATACCGGGCCGGACGGTAGGTGTGGTCGCCGTGCTCGACCGCGCGGCCGGTGTCGTCGAACGTGACGCGCCTCATGGTGAGCAGCGGGGCGCCCTCGGCCTCGGCGAGCCGGTCGGCCTCGGCGGGGGTGGCGCCGCGGGCGCCGATGGACTGGCGGGCGCTGTGCAGGGTGATGCCGGCCGAGCGCATCATCCGGTACAGGCCCGTCGCCTCCAGCCGGGCGGTGTCGAGGTCCAGCAGGCCGAGCGGCAGATGGTTGATCAGGTACGCCATCGGCTCACCGTGGGCCAGCCGCAGCCGCTCGACGCGGTGCACATCGCCGCCCTCGGTGACGCCGAGCGCCGCGGCGATCTCGGCGGTGGCCGGGACGACCGTGTTGACCAGGACCTTGGTGGCGGGCCGCTGTCCGGCCGCCTCCAGATCGTCGTACAGGCTGCTCAGTTCCAGCGGGCGCTTGACCTGGCTGTGCACGACCTGGGTACCCACGCCCCGGCGGCGCACCAGCAGGCCCTTGTCGACGAGGGACTGGATGGCCTGGCGGACGGTGGGCCGGGACAGGCCGAGCCGGGCGGCCAGCTCGATCTCGTTGCCGAGCAGGCTGCCGGGGGTGAGGGCGCCGCGCTCGATGGCGGCCTCCAGCTGCTGGGCGAGCTGGAAGTACAACGGCACCGGGGAGCTTCGGTCCACGCGGAGGTCGAGCGGCGCGGTCGGGTCCACATCTGGTTTCGGCACGGGCTCGAGCGTAGTCCGGCGACCGGTTGACGGGAAGTCGTGAAGTCCGGTTGTCCGGACATTTGAATTGACAGGTGCACGTTGTTCCCCCTCAATGTGTCTTCATGCGCATCGGGGTCATCGGTACGGGCCGCATCGGCACCATCCACGCCAACACGCTGAGCCGCCACCGGGAGGTCGGATCGCTGATCCTGACGGACTCCGATCCGTTACGCGCGCAGGAACTGGCGCACCGGCTGGGCGAGACGGCGGCGCCGGGCGTGGACGAGGTCTTCCACTGGGGCGTGGACGCGGTGGTGATCACCACGGCGACGGCGGCGCACGCGGAGCTGATCGGCCGCGCGGCCCGCTCCGGGCTGCCGGTGTTCTGCGAGAAGCCGATCGCGCTCGACCTGCCCGGCACCCTGCACGCGCTCGCCGAGGTCGCGGCGGCCGGGACCGCGCTCCAGATGGGCTTCCAGCGGCGCTTCGACGCGGGGTACGCCGGCGCCCGTGAGGCGGTGCGCTCGGGCCGCCTCGGCCGGCTGCACACCGTGCGCGCCCTGACCTCCGACCAGTCCCCGCCCCCGCGCGAGTGGCTGCCACTGTCCGGCGGCCTGTTCCGGGACACCCTGATCCACGACTTCGACGTACTGCGCTGGGTGACCGGCCGCGAGGTGGTGGACGTGTACGCGACCGGCTCGGACGCCGGTCCCCCGATGTTCCGCGAGGCCGGTGACGTGGACACCGGCGCGGCCCTGCTCACCCTGGACGACGGCACCCTGGCCACGGCGACCGCGACCCGGCTGAACGGGGCCGGTTACGACGTACGCATGGAGCTGTCCGGCGAACTGGACACGGTCGTTGTCGGCCTGGACGACCGCACCCCCATCGCCTCCACCGAACCCACCGGCCCGCCCCCGGCCGACAAACCATGGGCGGGCTTCCTCGAACGCTTCGGCTCCGCCTACGAGTCCGAACTCTGCGCCTTCGTCGACGTCGTCCGCGGCGAACGCCCCAACCCCTGCGACGGCTGGCAGGCACTCCAGGCCCTCCGCATCGCCGAAGCCTGCGAGATCTCACGCCACGAACGAAGAGCGGTGGCCCTGGCGGAGGTTCCGGGCCGGGTGGAGCCCTCATACACCTGAGCCGCGCGGACATGGCCCCGCCCCGCGACCCCGGGCGTGGGGGGAAGGGTCGCGGGGCGGGCCGTGCGGGGGGGGGTCAGCAGCCGTAGTCGATGAGGTTGAACGTGGCGTAGTGGTCGGAGGTGTAGTAGTCCTCCTCGTACTCCTGACCCGTGACGATGCGGCGGGCACCGCGGGTGGACTCGCCGGGGGTGATGACCGTGTACTCGTGGTAGTACCCGGAGGACTGGCCGGGGAGGACGCCCTCGCGGTTCTGGAAGACCACACCGTCCTGGGAGTACGGGTAGGGGCCGCCCTGCGCGATGAGGTCGAGGGTGTCGTGCGCCTGCGACGGCAGGGAGCCGTAGCAGATGCTGCCGACCGACGCGGTGGCCGCGTCCGCGGTGGTGGCGGAGACGGTGCCGCCGACGAGGAGGGCGGAGAGGAGGGCCGCCGCAGCGCCGATACGAGTGGTGCGTGGGGGGAATCTCATGGGTTCATGATGACGCGCGTAGACACGTCCATGTCAATGACGAAGATGTGGATTTTCCCGGCAGGTCCGATGAGTTCTCAAGGAGTTAACCTGCGTCAACAGGAGCTGTTGGGGCTCCTGTTGACGTCACGTCGGCCGACTAGAAGGACCCGTACTCGGGACTGCCCGCCAGATCGTAGGACTGGATGGAGACACCCTTCCCGGTGACCTGTCCGCCCGCGTGCCGGAAGCGGGTGGGGACTGCGCCCTCCACGAACAGGCGGCGGCCCTCTCCCAGCACCACGGGGAAGGTCAGCAGGTGCAGGGTGTCGATCAGGCCCAGGTTGACCAGCGCCCGGACCAGCGCCCCGCTGCCGTGGATCTGCACCTCGCCCTCGGTGCGCTGCTTCAGCGCCTGGACCTCCTTGCCGAGGTCGCCGGAGAGCACGGTGGTGCCGGCCCACTCGGGGTCCTCCAGGGTGGCGGAGACGACGTACTTCGGCAGCGTGTTCAGCTTGCCCGCGACCGGGTCGGCGGGGTCGGTCACCTTCGGCCAGTAGCCGGCGAAGATGTCGTAGGTGTGGCGGCCGAGCAGGAAGGCGCCGGCCCGGCCGAAGCTCTCGTCGACGAAGCCGCCGAAGTCCTCGTCGGCGTACGGGAAGGTCCAGCCGCCCTGGCCGAAGCCGCCGCTGGTGTCCTCCTCAGGTCCGCCGGGGGCCTGGTACACGCCGTCGAGCGAGACGAAGACGGTGGAGACGAGCTTGCCCATGGAATGCCTTCTTCCGGTGATGAGGTCCACTGCCGGCCGGGGAGGGCCGTCGTTGTCAACGGTGCGGACTCCGCTTCCGCGCGCAACTCATCGGTCCGGCCCGGGACACGACTGCTTTCGAGTTTGCGCCATGGACGGCCGGTGGAACGTTTTCATGATGGAAACTCCGTGGCATCATGAGTGGAAACATGAGTGGAAACTCGTCCGGCGGCCCGGAAGGGACCGAAATGGCCTCCACGAACGACGATCTTCTCGCCATCATCGCGGCGGAGCGGGAAATCTACCGGACTTTCTACAAGTTCTTCCGACTGGTGGACACGGGCCGGTACGAACAGCTCGTCGAATGCTTCACGAAGGACGCGCTGATCGAGTACGACGTGATGCCCGGGCCCACCCAGCGCTTCCACGGACGCGACGAGTTCACCGCCTTCATGTCGGCCGGCCGGCCCGGGAAGCGCGAGCCCACGGTCGCGCACGTCCTCGGCCAGACGATCGTCGAGTGGACCGACAGACGGCCCCACCTGCAGGCTTACGCCACGGTGTGGCACTGGAGCGCCACCCGCACACGCGACGGCCGACCACGGCCCGCGGACTGGACCGTGGTGGGTCTCGTGGAGGACGACTTCGACAAGGAGGACGGCCGCTGGCTCATCAGCCGCCGCTACGTGGCCCCGGTCGCGGGACTCGTCGCGGCCGGGACAGGGCCGATGTAACGATTTCCCGGCACACGCGCAGGCGGATGCCAGGGCATCCGAAATGCGTCACCGATGTATCCGAATTCCCGTCACCGATATATTCGAGCGGCTGTCACCGTTTCCCCGGAAAACACGAGCAGTCCGAGGCAATCCGTTTTTGTTCAGTCCCCCTGGAATCCGGCTCAGTCGACATTCTCCTGGTGTCCGGCACGCGCGACGGACCGCTCGGCATCCGGCTCTTCTGCGGGCCGCTCCGGTGCCGCGACCGCGCGCCCCGGGATGAACAGACTGGCGACGATCATCACGAGCAGTGCCACCACCACGGCCAGGTAGGCGTGGTGGAATCCGGACCGGGGACGGTCCACGCCCGCGCTCTGCATCAGCAGTGCGACCGCGGCGATGCCGATCGACGCACCGAGCTGGTTGAGCATGTACAGCACGGAGCTGCCCTGGGGGACGAGCCGTGGCGGCAGGGTCCGGTACACCGAACCGATCACCGGGGCCCCCGCCGAGCCCGTACCGATACCGAGGGTGAAGGCGGCCAGGAGCGGCCACAGTTGATCGGTCTGCGCGTCGAACCGGCTGAACGCCAGCGAGCTGAGCAGCGCGGTCGCCGCACCGGTCAGGGCCAGGTTGCGCGAACCCCAGCTGTCGGACAGCCGTCCCGCGAGCGGCATCACCAGCGCGGAGCCCACCCCGAAGGGCGCCAGGCGCAACCCGGACTCGAACACGCCGTATCCGCGCACCTGTTGGTAGTAAAGCGGGATCACGAAGATGCTGGCGAACGTGGCGAGTCCCAGCACCGCGGCCGCGACGACGCTCGCGGTGAAGCCGCGCCGCGTGAACAGCCTGAGCTCGATCAGCGGCGGCGTCTCGCGGGTGCGCAGCGCGTGGACCGCGTACCCGGTGAGCAGGACGACGGCGAGGGCCAGCGGAAGCAGCACGTGCCACGTGGCGAACGAGCCGCGCCGGGCAACCTCCGACAGTGCGAGCACGCCGGTCGCGACGCCGGGGCCGATCAGCGCGACGCCCAGGACGTCCAACCGGCCCACCGCCGCGCGCCCCTCGGGCGGATCAGCGGGCAGTGTGCGCCGGGCCAGGACGAAGGCGACGATCACGATCGGCATGTTGACGAAGAACATCCAGCGCCAGTCGAGGCCCTGCAGGATGATCCCGCCGACGATCGGCCCGAGCACGGGGCCGGTCGAGCCGACGATCCCCATCACGCCCATCACCCGGCCGACCAGGGCGGGTCCTGCGGCACGGGCCAGCAGGGTGAGCATCAGCGGATCGAGGATTCCGGCGCCGACGCCCTGCACCACGCGGAAGAGGATGAGGCTGCCGATGTTCCAGGCGAGCCCCGAGGCGACCGATCCGGCCATGAACAGCGCGAGGCCGCACAGCCACAGCCGCCTGCCGCCGACTCGCTCCACCGCCCACGCGGTGACGGGGATGGTCACGGTCAGCGCCAGCAGGTAGCCGGTCGACACCCAGCCGGTCGTACTGAGCGAGGCGTCGAAGCGGGTGGACAGCGTGTCCACGGCCACGGCGGTCATCGACCCGTCGAGGATGCCCATGATCCCGCCGATGAGGATCACACCGATCATCCGCCGCAAGGCCGGGTCGAGCTTGTCGTCCAAGGGGGTGGCCATCGTCGTCTCCCGACGGAGTCGCTTGCGAAATGAACCTGTGGGTTCAATTTACCAACCTCGCGAGTATAGAAACAGCCGAGTTCGGAAGACTGCACCGACGGGTACGGTCCGGCCGTCGGCGGCTACCCTGAACCCATGGCATCAGCAGCGGCGACGGCAGCCCGGACAGCCCCACGCGGCCGCATCGACAAGCGGCAGGCGATCCTCGACGCGGCCTTCGACGTCTTCTCGGAGCACGGCTACGCGAACGCGCTGGTGCAGGAGATCGCCGAGCGGGCGAAGGTCGCCAAGCCGACGGTCTACAACCACTTCACGGACAAGGAGACCCTGTTCCGGGAGACC
This sequence comes from Streptomyces sp. NPDC085596, assembly GCF_044541565.1. Lineage (NCBI taxonomy): Bacteria > Bacillati > Actinomycetota > Actinomycetes > Kitasatosporales > Streptomycetaceae > Streptomyces > Streptomyces sp. NPDC085596. The sequence goes on from NZ_JBITTC010000002.1 coordinate 488,373, forward strand.
CTCACGGCCGCGGCCCAGGCGGTGATGGACCGCAACATCGCGGTGCTCGACCGGATGCGCTCCCCGGGCGACGACCTGCGCGCGACTCTGAACGACGTCGCGTATCAACTGGTGCGTTCCTGTTGCGACGTCCGCTCCCGCTCCCTGCGCCGGCTGACCTACGCGCAGGTGACCCGCTTCCCCGACCTGATCGAGGTCGTCCAGGACCGCACCTCGGTGCGCATCGCCGAGGCCATGGCGGACCGGCTCGCCCGGCTCACTCTCTCCGGACACCTGCGGCCCTGCGAACCCGCCGTCGCGGCCGAGCAGTTGCTCGCTCTGATCACCGGCCCGCTGGAGACACGCTCCCGTCTTGGCACCCGCAAGCCGGCCACGGCCGAGATGCGCGAACTGGCCGAGGCCGCCGTCGACACGTTTGTGCGCGCCTACGCGGCGGACTGACGTTCCCGGAGGCCGGCTCCCCGGCCGGCCTGCTCAGCCGCCCAACTCCCGTAGGTGCGCGGACAGCCGGGACACGCCGGTGGCCGTGAGCGAGCCGAACAGACGCAGGCGGGAGATGCCGCCGTCCGGGTAGACGTCCACGCGCGCGTGGGTGCCGATGGCGGGTGCCGGGAGGACGAAGCGGTGGTTGGTGTCGGGCTGGAGCCGGGTGCGCGGCAGGATCTCGGTCCACTCGCCGCTCTCGCCGTCCCGCACCGACACCGACGCCCAGCCCGCGCTGTTCCCCTTCAGATACGCCGTGTCGATCTCGACGGCCCGGATGCTCGCCTGCCCGGTCAGCCGGTACGTGATCCAGTCGTGGCCCCGGTCGCGGCGGCGCCGGGTCTCCCAGCCGTCGTCCATCCGCTGGGAGCGGCCCGGCCGGATGGTGTTGGCGGCCGGGGAGTAGAAGCGGTCGGACGCGTCCTCGGCCCGGCCGCCGTTCTCCAGCGCGGCCACGTCGAAGGTGCCCAGCGCCGCCAGCCACTCCGGGTCCGGGACGATCTCGCCGTGCACGCGCAGGCGGGCGACGCCGCCGTCCGGGTGCTGGTTCAGCCGGAGGTGGGTGAAGCGCTGGTGCGCGGAGACGGTGAAGCCGTTCGCCGCGTGGCCGCCGACCGGGGTACGCGGGACGAGCGTCGTCCATTTCACGCCGTCGCCGAGCAGCTCCTCGGGGGACGGGGTGCCGGGGACCGAGGTGGCCTCGACGGAGACGGCCTGCGGATGGTTGCCCCGGAAGTGCGCGGTGTCCACGACGATCCCCCGGATCACACCGGGCGTGCCGAGCCGGATCAGCGCCCAGTCGTGGTCGTCGGCACGCGGCCAGGGCTCCTCGGCGCTCGCACCGCGCCGGCGGCGGGTCTCCCAGCCGTCCATGATCTTGCCCTTGTGGCCGAAGCGGCCGGGCTCGAACTCGGCGCGCCCGGGCAGCAGCAGGTTCTCCCGCTGGGCGAAGAACTCGTCGTTGGCGGCGATCACCCCGGCCCCGAGGCGTCGGTCGGCGAGATCGGGGTGGTGGGTGAAGGGGAAGTCCGCGGTGCGGTAGTCCGCGTAGGGGTCGCCGCCGCCGTAGGGAGCCGCGTCGCCGGTGAAGCGGGGCGGGGTGGGGGGTTGCTGCGCCGTCACGGTGATCAGGGTCCTTTCGGCAGGGTGCGACTCGCTGGGCGGGCTCAGCCGGTACGGGTGAGCAGGCGGCCCTTCGGCTCGGTGAACTCACCTTCGCTGTATACCTGTTGACCACGCAGCCAGGTGGACTTCACCACGCCGTGGAGGGTCTTCCCGGCGTACGCGGTGACCGGGTTGCGGTGCTGGAGGCGGGCCGGGTCGACGGTGAAGGTGTCCTCCGGGGCGAGGACGGCGAAGTCGGCGTCCCGGCCGGGTGCGATGGCGCCCTTGCGGTCGAGGCCGGCGAGCGCGGCGGTCCGGGCGGACATCCAGCGCACCACGTCCGTCAGTTCGTGTCCGCGTGTCCGCGCCTCGGTCCAGATCGCCGGGAGACTCAGCTGGAGGCCGGAGATGCCGCCCCAGGCCGTGGCGAAGTCCGGCGTCTTGAGGTCGGCGGTGGAGGGCGAGTGGTCGGTGACGACGCAGTCGATGGTGCCGTCCGCGAGCGCCTGCCAGAGCAGGTCCCGGTTGGCGGCCTCACGGATGGGCGGGCAGCACTTGAACTCGCTCGCGCCGTCCGGGACTTCCTCGGCGCTCAGGGTGAGGTAGTGCGGGCAGGTCTCCACGGTGACCCTGACACCGTCCGCGCGGGCGGCTGCGATCAGCGGGAGCGCGGCGGCGGAGGACAGATGGAGCACGTGCACGCGGGCGTGCAATGGCCGTGCCAGGTGCAGCAGTTGGGCGATCGCGTCGGTCTCGGCAGCGTGCGGGCGGGAGGCGAGGAAGCCTGCGTACGCCGGTCCGGCGGGGGCGTCCGAGAGGCGGGACGGGTCCTCGGCGTGCACGATCAGCAGCCCCCCGAATCCGGCGATCTCGCCCAGCGAGCGCGCCAGTTGGGCACTGTCCAGGTGCGGGAACTCGTCCACACCGGACGGCGAGAGGAACGCCTTGAAGCCGAACACCCCGGCCTCGTGCAGCGGGCGCAGATCCTTGACGTTGCCGGGCAGCGCGCCGCCCCAGAAGCCGACGTCGACATGGGTCCGGCCCTGTGCCGCCTCCCGCTTCACCCCCAGGTGGTCGACCGTGGTGGTCGGCGGCAGGGAGTTCAGCGGCATGTCGACGAGCGTGGTGATACCGCCGGCCGCCGCCGCGCGGGTCGCGGTCCAGAAGCCCTCCCACTCGGCGCGGCCGGGGTCGTTGACATGCACGTGCGTGTCGACCAGGCCGGGCAGCAGGGCGTCGTCGCCCAGGTCGACGGCCGGAACCCCCACCTCGTACGGCAGCACGGCCTCGATCGTCCCGTCCACGACGGTGACCGTGGCGGGCCGCACCCCCTCCGGGGTGATGACCCGCGTGGAACGCAACGCCAGCTCGATGTCGTCGGACACCCGAACCCCTCTCCGCCGTTCACGCCCAGGAAACGGTATTAACACCCACGTAACGGACTTCAACGTTCTGTTGAAGGAGTCTCGCCGGACGCTCGGGCACGAGTCAAGGGTGCCAGTCGCTGAGGCCGCGCGGCCTGAGCGGGCGAGGGAGTGTCACGGGGATCGGCCGCAGGTGTTGCCGCACCTCACACGGGCTCGTCCCGGCATGCTGGTCTCATGACACCCGGCCAAGCCCCCCGCCACCCCCAAGTCGCCGGGCTCCTGCTCGCCGCCGGAGGCGGGCGGAGGCTCGGTGGGCGACCCAAGGCGCTGCTGCGGCACGACGGGACCCTGCTGGTCGAGCGGGCGGCCCGCGCCCTGTGGGAGGCCGGGTGTGCCCGCGTGCACGTGGTGCTCGGAGCGGGGGCCGAAGAGGTGCGCGCACAAGCCGAGTTGAGCGGATGCGTGCTCGTGGACAACCCCGACTGGGCCGAAGGGATGGGCTCCTCCCTGCGCGCCGGGCTTCGCTCCCTCGCGGGTACGGATGCGCGCGGCGCTCTGGTGAGCCTGGTCGATCAGCCCGGCATCGGCCCCGAGGCGCACGCCCGGGTGCTGGCCGCGTTCTCCGACGAGACCTCCCTCGTGTCGGCCGCTTACGACGGCAAGCGCGGCCATCCGGTGCTGCTCGGCGCCGCTCACTGGCCCAAAGTGGCCGCGACCGCAGAGGGCGACCGGGGTGCCCGCGACTATCTGCGGCAGCACTCCGCCGAGATCCGGCTCGTGGAGTGCGGGGACGTGGCCGAGCCGTACGACATCGACACCGGGGCCGACCTCGGCAGGCTGCGCCCCGGCGGGGCCCATTGAGGTTCGGCGATCAGGAAATTACGCTGCCCAGTCCGACCAGCCCGCCACGGAGGAAGTGACCGCTCATGTCCGCACCCGCGTCCCCGCCGGTCGTCGTCGACGCCGAGCCGCTCCCCCGGCAGGAGGAGGTCCTCACCGGCCCGGCGCTGGACTTCCTCGCGGAGCTGCACCGGCGGTTCACCCCGCGCCGGAACGAACTCCTGGCCCGCCGCGCCGAGCGCCGCGCGGAGATCGCCCGCACCGGCACGCTGGACTTCCTCCCCGAGACGGCTGATGTACGGGCCGACGACTCCTGGCGGGTGGCCCCGGCGCCGCCCGCGCTGGAGGACCGCCGGGTGGAGATCACCGGACCGGCCGACCGCAAGATGACGGTCAACGCGCTCAACTCCGGTGCCCGGGTGTGGCTCGCCGACTTCGAGGACGCCTCCTCCCCCACCTGGGAGAACGTGATCCTCGGCCAGCTGAACCTGACCGACGCCTACGCCGGCCGTGTCGACTTCACCGACGCCCGCAGCGGCAAGTCGTACGCGCTGCGCCCGCAGGAGGAGCTGGCGACGGTCGTGATGCGTCCGCGCGGCTGGCATCTGGACGAGCGGCATCTCGTGGGCCCCGACGGGACACCGATTCCGGGCGCCCTGGTCGACTTCGGCCTGTACTTCTTCCACAACGCCGCCCGCCTGCTGGAGCTGGGCAAGGGCCCGTACTTCTACCTGCCGAAGACCGAGTCCCACCTCGAAGCCCGCTTGTGGAACGACGTGTTCGTCTTCGCGCAGGATCAACTCGGCATCCCTCAGGGCACCGTACGGGCCACCGTACTGATCGAGACGATCACGGCCGCCTACGAGATGGAGGAGATCCTCTACGAACTCCGCGACCACGCCTCGGGGTTGAACGCGGGCCGCTGGGACTATCTGTTCTCCATCGTGAAGAACTTCCGTGACGGCGGGCCGGAGTTCGTGCTGCCGGACCGCAATCTGGTGACGATGACGGCGCCGTTCATGCGCGCGTACACCGAACTCCTCGTCCGTACCTGCCACAAGCGGGGCGCGCACGCGATCGGCGGGATGGCTGCCTTCATCCCGTCGCGCAAGGACGCCGAGGTCAACAAGGTGGCGTTCGAGAAGGTGCGGGCGGACAAGGACCGCGAGGCGGCCGACGGTTTCGACGGCTCCTGGGTGGCCCACCCGGACCTGGTGCCGATCGCCATGGAGTCCTTCGACAAGGTGCTCGGCGACCGGCCGCACCAGAAGGACCGGCTGCGCGAGGACGTCCACGTCAAGGCGGCGGACCTGATCGACATCGGCTCACTGGACGCGAAGCCGACGTACGCCGGGCTGGTCAACGCGGTGCGGGTCGGCATCCGGTACATCGAGGCGTGGCTGCGCGGGCTCGGCGCGGTGGCCATCTTCAACCTGATGGAGGACGCGGCCACCGCCGAGATCTCCCGCTCGCAGATCTGGCAGTGGATCAACGCGGGCGTCGAGTTCGAGAACGGTGAGCGCGCCACCCCCGAGCTGGCCCGTTCGCTGGCCGCGGCCGAGCTGGCGGCGGTGCGCGCGGAGATCGGCGCGGAGGCGTTCGCGGCCGGGCACTGGCAGGAGGCGCACGACCTGCTGCTGACGGTGGCGCTGGACGAGGAGTACGCCGACTTCCTCACTCTTCCGGCCTACCGGCACCTCACCGGCTGAGCGCGCTCATTCGTCGGAGTGGCCGAGTTTGTCGGAGTGGCCGAGGGACCGCTCCGGCGCGACCCGGTCGCGTACCAGGCGCTTGACCGCCGTGGGCTCGGGAAAGCCCTGCTCACGGCGGTCCCAGACGGGCTCGCCGTCCACCCGGACGACGAAGACGCCGCCGGTGCCGGGCTTGAGCGCGAGCGCCTCCAGCTCGGTCTCGAAGGTGGTGAGCAGCTCCTGCGCCAGCCAGGCCGCGCGGGGCAGCCAGCGGCACTGGGTGCAGTACTCGATCTCGACGCGGTGACTCACAAAGATCCCTTCATCCCAGGTGTACCGACCAGTCCTGTTCCGCCGGCGGGCGGCCGTGCAGGTCGGGGACCCGCTTGAGCCAGTCCGGCCGCCCCCGCTGGGACCGCTCGGCACGGGCGGCCTCCTCGGCGGCGAGTTCCGCGCGGTCGGGGAAGTCGGTGGGCAGCCACTCGGCGGAGAGCCGGGCGCGGGCCAGCAGATGGTCGACGTAGGCGGCGCGGGCCGCGTCCGGGGTGGCGAAGGCGGGGTCGTCGGCGAGCCAGGCGTCGGGCACCTCGGCGAGGATGCCGCGCAGCAGCTCCTCGGTGACCTTCGGGGCCAGCTCGGCGTCGGCGGCGCGCACGTCGGGGCCGTACTGGCCGAGGGCGTGGTGGCGGAAGTCGTACTTCCGGCCGGGGTCGGTGGTGTCCCAGCGGTGGTGGAAGACGAGGGCGGCGCCGTGGTCGATGAGCCACAGGCGCGGGGGCGCGATGCCGAAGGTGGGCCAGACCATGAGGTTGGAGCTGTGGACGGTGCGGTCCACGTTGGCGGTGAGCGCGTCCAGCCAGACGATCCGGCCCGCCTCCAGCGGGTCCACGGGGAAGTGCCGGGCGATCTCGGGGGTGAGGTCGCGGGCGCCCGGCAGATAGTCCATGCCGAGGTTGACGCCCGCGCTGGCACCGTGCAGCTCGCGCACCTCCTGGTGCGGTTCGTCGGCGGCCACGGCAGGGTCGAAGTGCACGAGGACCAGCTCGGGGAAGCGCAGGCCCAGGGCGCGGGCCAGCTCGCCGACGATCACCTCGGCGACGAGCGCCTTGCGGCCCTGCGCGGAGCCGGTGAACTTGACGACGTAGGTCCCCAGGTCGTCGGCCTCGACGACTCCGGGTACGGAGCCGCCGGAGCGCAGTGGCTCGATGTAGCGGGTTGCGGTGACCTCGGTCAGCATTCACCCAGGTTATGCGATCGCGCTGGCTCCCTCCCGACCCTGGAAATGCCCGTACCGCTCTGCCAAGATCACGACTCGTTCGATCACCGTTTATTCACAAGGGAGTTCACATGCGCGGTGGCAGAGTCGGCGGAGTGCGGCGAGCGGGTACGGTCCTGGCGGTGACGCTGCTGACCGCCGGGCTGAACGCCACGGGCGGTGTCACCCCCGCTTTCGCGGCGGGGAGCGGGCCCGTCTTCAACGTTCCCGGTCCGAACAGCAGCCAGGCGGAGAAGGAGGCGATACGCACCCAGTTCCTGAACGTCATACAGAACGCCGTACCGGGCTCCACCCTCAAGATGGCGATGTACCACCTGTGGGACCCGACCGTGGCGCAGGCCATGGCCGACGCGCACGACCGCGGGGTGAACGTCCAGGTGATCATGGACAGCACCGAGACCTCCAGCGAGGGTGACGGCACCAGCTACCCCCTGCTGGCCGCCGCCCTCGGCACGGACACCTCGGCCGCCTCCTTCGCGACGCTTTGCGGGACCAACCACGCCTGCAACTCCACGGTGAAGCCGTCGATCAACCACAACAAGTTCCTGATCTACGACGTGAACAACGGCGCCTCCTCCACCGTCATCCAGTCGTCGTCGAACCTCACGCCCTCCAACTACTCCAAGTTCTGGAACGACGCGATGGTCGTCCAGGACGACCAGGGCGTGTACCAGGCGTACACCACCTACTTCGCCAAGCTGAAGGCGAAGAACGCGGCCGACTGGGCCTATCTGACCCCCACCCCGCACAGCCCGTACACGTACTACTTCTTCCCGCGTCCGAAGGATGATCCGCGACCTGGCGACACGATCGTCAACGTGCTGGACAACGTCGGCTGCACCTACACCGAGGGCGGCACCACCAAGCACTCCACGGTGCGGGTCGGCATGTACAAGATCACCCGGCAGGCCGTCGCCGACAAGCTCAAGGCGCTGAAGAACGCCGGGTGCAACGTCGACATCGTCTACACCGAGATGGACAGCGCCGACTCCACCGGCAGCGCCGGCACCTGGGAGGCGTTGCACTACAGCGGCGGGCCGGCCGTTCGGTGCGTGAACTTCGACGACGACAACGACGAGAACAATCCGGACATCTCCAAGCCCACCCAGCGCCAGATCATCCACTCCAAGTTCCTGCTGATCGAGGGCAAGTACGGGGACGACACCGGCCGCAAGGTGATGTGGACCGGCAGCCACAACTACAGCGGGCCCGCGCTGACCAACAACGACGAGGCGCTGCTGAAGGTCGACGACCCGGCGATCTACGCGAGCTACGTGGCCCGTTACAACGCCGTACGTGGCGCCGCCAGCCCCGGCACCGCCGACAACAACCCGGCCTGCAAGGGCGTGACCGAGGCTCCGGACGCCTGACCGCGTCCCCGTTACCTGCCTTCGCCCTCGCGCAGCGGGTTCGGCAGCGGCAGGTAGCGGGCGTCCGCCCCGTCCGCGCCGGTCCAGCGCAGCAGGAGGTTGGTCTTGCCGGGGAGGGTGGGCGCGGTGAGCAGGGCCGGGATCTCCGGGAGGGGGTGGCGGGACAGCTCGGCGCGGACGGCGGGCCAGGGGGCGAAGCCGGGGTGGTGTTCGGCGAGGGCGGCGGCGATCTCGGTGAGGTGGTTGACGAGCAGGCAGTACACCAGCCGCTCCCACCCGGCCTCGCGGGTCACCTCGGGCAGCAGCTTGGCGCCCTCGGCGTCCCGGAACAGCGCCTGCACGGGGGTGCCGGAGGCGTCGACGGCGACCAGGGTGTTCTGGAGGTGCGCCTCCAGCACGACCCCGTGGTCGTCGAAGGCGCGGAGCGCGGGCGGGACGACCTGGCGGAGATACGCGGCCCACCAGGCGTCCGGATCAGGCGCGGCGGCGAGCGGGCTGCCGTCGAAGCCCTCGGCGAGCCCGGCCGCGAGCAGGGGTGTGGTGCCGGGCAGGAGGTGGCCGCGCAGGCCGTCGCGGACCAGGACGGCGAGTTCCTCGAAGGCGAAGGCGGCCGTGCGGTAGCCCCGGTCGCTCAGCCAGGCCGCGGGCGGCTCCATCGCGGCGAAGGCTTCGCGGGCCGCGGTGTCGGTGCGGCCGAGTTTCTCCAGGTCGTGGCGCCACAGCCGGCGGATGTCGTTGGTGATGCGGACGTCCAGGCTGAACTTGAGGAACAGGTCGCGGCCGGGCTCGTACACCGTGCGCACGGCCGCCGTGGGCCAGACCACGGACTCGGTCGTGCCGAGCCGGATCAGACGCCGGTCCTCGAAGGCGGGGGCGAGTTCGCGGGCGAGGAGGTCCAGCTGCCAGGGGTGGGCGGGCAGCAGCCGGTAGCCGGGCGGGGCGGTGCCGAGGGCGTCCAGGGCGCTGGTGTCGCCCTCCTCGGCGACCTGGTCCTCGCGGACGCCGAGCAGCACCAGCGGGAACCGGGCGTGCGCCTCGGGGGCGTACGGCAGCCACGCCGCGACCGGGCCGCCGCCGCGCGCCTTGGGCGCCGGGTGGTGCGGGTGGCCGGTGATCAGCGACTGCTCGGAGCGCAGATACGGGTCCTCGGGGGCGAGGGTGCGGGCGCGGGCGGCGAGCAGGGCGGCGACGGTGTCGCGGCTGTCCAGCATCTCGGCGGGCAGGTCGTCGCCCGGCAGCCCGGTGTGGCCGCGCAGTTCCTCGGCGACGAGTTTGACCAGCTCGGCGTGGGTCACCCGGCGCCACGCCCCGTCCGTGCGCACCTCGGGGTCGGCCGGGCGGCGGCCGGGGCGCACCCGCAGCAGCCGGCCGGTGCCGGGCAGCCGGTACACGGGCCGCGCACCGGCGTCCGGAACCGGCTGGGCCACCTCGCGCAGCAGGCAGTTCAGCAGCGGCGCCGAAGCGTAGGCGTCGGCGCGCCGGGCGGCGGCGTCGGTCGAGGGCTTGAGGTCCACGCGTTCCACTCGTTCTCGTCGTGCTGATCGGGCTCTTGAGGGGCCGACCGTGCTCAGTATGTCTGCCGTATCCGACAATCGTGCCCTGAGCTGCCAGTCCCCGAGGAGCCGACCGTGTACCACTCTCCCACCGCCGAGGCCGAGGTCGCCGAGGAGCTGGCCGCCGTACGGCCCGCCCTGCGCGACCGCTATACGGCCGCGCTGCCGGGAGCCCGCGGGGCGGTGCTGACCCGGCTGTGGCGGGCGCTGGCGCACGAGCCGCTGCCGTGGATCGCGGCCCGGACGGCGGGGGCGCACGGGCTGACGGTACGGACGGCGGACGGACGGGCGCTGCACGGCCCGCGTTCCGACCCGTACGCGACCGGCGACCGCGTCACCGAGGTCCGGCTGGACCGGGAGCGGTACGCGGACCCGGCGCGGCTGATAACGGACCTCGCTGTGCCCCACGCGGCCGCGTTCGCCGCCGAGTTGGCGAACAGTGTGGCCTCGCTGGCGCTGTCCCGCGCCGGGGCGGCGGAGCCGGGTGCCGGGTGGCCGGAGCGGGACTGGGAGTGGGAGCAGCGGGTGGTGGACGGGCATCCCTTCCATCCCAACTGCCGTTCCCGGCCCGGCTTCTCGGTGGCCGACCAGCTGGCGTACGGCCCGGAGCACCGGCCGGTGGTGGAGCTGGGCACGGTGGCGGTGCCGGCGGGTGAGTGCCTGGTGTCGGGTGAGTGGCCGGACGAACTGCGCTCCGGGGCCGACCTGTTGCTGCCGGTGCATCCCTGGCAGGCGGCGCATGTGCTCAAGCGGTCCTGCGCACCCTGGCGTCCGGCGCATCCGCTGATGTCGCTGCGCACGCTGGCGCTGCCCGGCGGACCGCATGTGAAGACCGCGCTGAGCGCCCGGCTCACCTCCTCGGTGCGGGACATCTCCGCGTACTCGGTTCAGGCGTCGGCCGCGCTGTCCGTGCTCGCGGCGGAGCTGGTCGGGCGCATGGACGGGCTGCTGGACATCACGCACACGCTGGGCGCGGCCACGGCCCACTCGCCGGATCTTGCGGTGCTGCTGCGCGAGTCGCCCGAGGCGTACGCGGGTCCGGGTGAGCGGGTGCTGCCGGTGGCCGCGCTGGCCACCACCGCGCTGCCCCGGTCCCCGGGCTGGCTGGCCGCGTTCACCCGGCTCGCGCTCACGGCGGGTCTGCGGCTGCTGGACCTGGGCGTCGCGCTGGAGGCGCACGGCCAGAACCTCCTGGTGGTGCTCGCGCCGGACGACACCCCGCTGCGACTCATCTACCGCGATCTGGCCGACATCCGTATCAGCCCCGGCCGACTGGCCCGGAACGGCGTATCCATACCGGAGTTGACGGGACGTCTCGTCACGGACGATGAAGTCGCCCTGCGCCGCAAGCTGTTCGGCTCGCTGGTCGGGGGTGCGCTCGCCGCGACGGCGGGTTCCGGCCCGGCGCTGGGTGCCGCGCTGCGGGCCGCGCTGCCGGATCTGCCCCGTACGCCCGACCTGACGGCGCTGTGTGAAAATCCGCTGCCCGTCAAGGCGTTGACCCTGATGAGGCTGTCTCCGGAGACCCCGGGCGACCTGTGGACGGCACTCCCCAGCCCCTTCGTTTTGGAGCCCGACACGTACGATCAATAAGATCCGCCGATGATCAGAAGACAACGGCTGGCGGCGGGCGTCTGCGCCCTGCTCGCCGCCCTGGCGGCCGGGATCGCGTATCCCGGCGGGGCCGCAGCGGACGAGACCGAGCCGCAGCCCGCTCCGAAGGTCGAACTCGTCCTGGATGTCAGCGGTTCCATGCGGGCACGCGACATCGACGGCGGCTCCCGGATGGCGGCGGCCAAGCAGGCGTTCAACGAGGTGCTCGACGCGACACCCGAGGAGGTGGAGCTGGGCATCCGCACCCTGGGCGCCAACTACCGCGGCAACGACCGCAGAACGGGCTGCAAGGACACCGAACAGCTCTACCCGGTCGGTCCGCTGGACCGCACCGAGGCGAAGACCGCGGTGGCCACGCTGACGCCGACCGGCTGGACGCCCATCGGCCCGGCGCTGCTGAAGGCGGCCGACGACTTCGGGAACGGTGACGGCACCCGCCGGATCGTCCTGATCAGCGACGGCGAGGACACCTGCCAGCCCCTCGACCCGTGCGAGGTGGCCCGCGAGATAGCCGCCAAGGGCATCGGCCTGACCATCGACACCCTGGGCCTGGTGCCGGACGCCAAGACCCGCGACCAGCTCAGCTGCATCGCGGACGCGACCGGCGGCACGTACACCTCCGTCCAGCACAAGGAAGAACTGACGGACCGTGTCGGCCAGTTGGTCGAGCGGGCCGCCGACCCGGTGGTGACCCCGGTGGCCACCGAGGGCGCCGACGCGTGTGCCGGGGCCCCCGTGCTCAAGTCCGGTCTGTACACGGACCGCGAGGAGTTCGGCAAGCAGCGCTGGTACAAGGTGGACGTCCAGCCCGGCCAGGAGCTGCGCGCCTCGGTGAGCGTCGCCGACGACCGCGCCACGGACCCCAACTACGGTGTTCTCCTGCGGGCGGTGACCCAGCAGGGCCGCGAGATCGTACGCGGCGAGGGCGCGGGCACCGGCCGTACCGACGCGATCTCCACCGGCCTGCGCTACCCGAAGCCCGAGGCCGACGACGACACCGCGACCCCGGAGACGGTCTGTCTCCAGGTGACCAACTCCTTCTCGGCCGCCCCCGGTGTGAAGACCACGCCGGGTATGCCGCTGGAGCTGACGGTCGACGTGGTGGACGGGCCCTCCGCCGCCGGTGACGTGGCTTCCTTCGGCCTCGGCCGTGGCTGGTGGCTGCTGGGCGCACTGGTACTGACCGGCTTCGTGGCGGGTCTGCTGTGGGGCTGGCTGTCACGCTGGCGGGTCGCGGTCTGGAGGACGAACTGATGCGTGCGATACGTGTGCTGAGCGCGGCCCTGCTGACGCTGGGCCTGGCCGCCGCACCTGCCGCGGCCGACTCCTCCCCCTCCCCGAGCGCGTCGTCGGACAGCAAGGCCCCCACCCAGGCGGGCACTTCTTTCCGCACGGCGGCCGAGATGGAGCAGGGCCAGACGGCCACCGCCTCCGCGTCCACCGGTGACTACCTGTACTGGTCGTTCCCGGCCGACACCGGTCAGCGCCCCACCGTCAAGGCGACGGTGAAGCTGCCGGGTTCGCACGCCGCGCAGACCTGGCAGCTCGATGTCTACGACGGCCTCCGGCGCCACCAGTCCTGCCAGTACGGCGCGGCCACCCGCACCGCCGAGCAGGGCACGGCCTCGGTCGAACTGGCCTGTGTGCTGCGCACGGTGCGCGCCTGGTCCGAGCCGTGGGCGAACGACCCACTGCCGGGCACGTACTACGCGCGGCTGACGGTGCTGAACCTCGGCTCCGCCGACCTCGGTCTGCCGGTGCGGGCCGAAGTGCGCGTGGACTCCGAGAACATCGGCGGCGCGGCGGCGGTGGACGGCTCGCTGGGCAAGCCGCTCGTCCCCGGCATCGCGGTCACGTCCGAGGCGGAGAAGGACGGTTCGAAGTCGGCCGTGCTCTCCGCGATCGAGCCGGACGACGGCTGGTCGTCGCACTGGTGGTCCAGCCGCTGGGTGTGGACCGCCATCGGCGGTGTCCTGGCCGCCCTGGCGGGCATCGGCGGCTACGCGCTGACCCGGGGCCGGGGCCGTCCGACGTACGTCCCACCGGGCGCCTGACCCGGACGAAGGCCCGCCGATCCGGCGGGCCTTCGTCGTCATCAGTCCTCCCGCAGCGCCTTGGCGAGAGCGCCGTCACCCGTCACGGTGACCCGTCCCGCCCGGACCGCGTCCGTGATCGCGGACTCACCACGGCACACCTCCTTGCAGGTCGCCGCGTCCATCACCAGCCGGGCGTCCACCGCCGCCGGCGCCGGACCGTGCCCGTACACCGGCCCCTCCTCCGCGCCGACGTACAGATGGAACTCGCCCTCGTCCAGGGCGACTTCGACCACTCCGGCACCCACCTCCGCCCCGCTCAGCGCGGCCAGCAAAGGCAGCGCGGACCAGTGGGCGCGTACCGCGTCGGTCGGCCGCAGTTCAGCGAGTTCGAGGCTCCCCCACTCCCCCAGGGCGTGCAGCACAGGCAGCAATTCACGTCCGCGCCGGGTGAGTTCGTACACGTAGGCGGCGCCCGGCGGGGGCAGCTTCCGCCGCCCGGTGAGTCCGTCGCGCTCCATGTCCTTGAGCCGGGAGGCGAGTACGTCCGTGCTCACGCCGGGCAGATCCGCGTGCAGGTCGGTGTAGCGGCGGGGCCCGGCCAGCAGCTCCCGGACGATCAGCAGGGTCCAGCGGTCCCCGACGAGGTCGAGGGCGCGGGCCGCGGAGCAGTACTGGTCGTAGCGTCGGCGAGGTGGCATGCGACGCAGTCTAGACATGTTGTTGGACTTTCCAAGCTCTCACTTGGTAAAACCAAGTACCACCAGTTACCGGAGGGGTTGCGGCGCATGGAGTTCCGGCAGTCGAACAAGCTCAGCGAGGTCTGCTACGAGATCCGCGGCCCGGTGATCGAGCACGCGGACGCGCTGGAGGAGGCGGGCCACAGCGTGCTGCGCCTGAACACCGGCAACCCGGCGCTCTTCGGTTTCGAGGCGCCGGAGGAGATCACCCAGGACATGATCCGGATGCTCCCCCGCGCCCACGGCTACACCGACTCGCGCGGTGTCCTCTCGGCCCGCCGGGCGGTGGCCCAGCGCTACCAGGCCCTCGGTCTGGAGGTGGACGTCGACGACGTGTTCCTGGGCAACGGCGTCTCCGAGCTGGTGTCCATGGCCGTACAGGCGCTGGTGGAGGACGGCGACGAGGTCCTCATCCCGGCCCCGGACTTCCCGCTGTGGACGGCGGTGACGACGCTGGCCGGCGGCAAGGCCGTGCACTACCTGTGCGACGAGCAGGCCGACTGGACGCCCGACCTGGCCGACATGGCGTCGAAGATCACCGACCGCACCAAGGCCGTGGTCATCATCAACCCGAACAACCCGACCGGCGCGGTGTATCCGAAGGAGGTCGTCGAGGGCATCCTCGATCTGGCCCGCCGCCACGGCCTGATGGTGTTCGCGGACGAGATCTACGACCAGATCCTCTACGACGGCGCGGTCCATCACTCGGCCGCCGCGCTCGCCCCCGACCTGGTGGTCCTGACCTTCTGCGGCCTCTCCAAGACCTACCGGGTGGCGGGCTTCCGCTCCGGCTGGCTGGTGGTCACCGGCCCCAAGCAGCACGCGAAGAGCTATCTGGAGGGCCTGACCATGCTGGCCTCCATGCGCCTGTGCCCCAACGCGCCCGCCCAGTACGCCATCCAGGCCGCGCTCGGGGGCCGCCAGTCCATCCACGAACTCACCGCGCCGGGCGGCCGGCTGTACGAGCAGCGGAACGTGGCCTGGGAGAAGCTGAACGAGATCCCCGGCGTGTCCTGCGTCCGGCCCAAGGGCGCGCTGTACGCCTTCCCGCGCCTCGATCCCAAGGTGCACAAGATCCACGACGACGAGAAGTTCGTCCTCGACCTCCTGCTCCGCGAGAAGATCCAGGTCGTCCAGGGCACCGGCTTCAACTGGCCCACCCCCGACCACTTCCGCATCCTCACCCTCCCCTACGCGGACGACCTCGAGGCGGCGATCGGCCGGATCGGGCGGTTCCTGAGCGGGTACCGGCAGTAGTTCCGCAGGGGGCTGTCAGTGCCCGGCCGTACGCTTCGAGGACCAGCAGCGGACCGGAGGGAGCAGCGCGATGGCACGACCGCCCACCGCCGCCCAGCAGCGTGTCATCGAGGGCGCCGATCCCGACACCGGGCGGCTGCGGGGCACGGACGCCCAGCTCGCCGCCCTGGTCCGCCTCGGCCTCGCCTTCCGGCACCCCCGCCCGCCCCACGACCACTTCCTGACCCCGGCCGGCCACCGCCTCCGCGAGACCGAACCGGAACCCGCCGCCCCCGAACCCGCCGGTGTCTTCGCCACGCGGGTCGGCGGCGCGGAGGAGATACCGCCCGGCCCCTCCCGGGCGCGCGAGGTGCGCGACGCCTGGCAGGGCCTCCTGGAGCTGCGCCGCATGACCAACCAGGACAGCGCCACCGACCGTCCGTGCGCCTGGGAGCGCACCCATCTGGTCCGGGCCGCCGCCCTCGCCCTGGAGGCGGCCGGCCACCAGCCGGAGAGCGCGGACACGCCGGGATACCGCGTCCGCGCGACCCCGCAGCCGGAGGCGGTCGCGGTGTACGGCCCGGCGCTCCAGCCGTACGCGGCCACGCTGGAGGCGGCGGGCTGGCAGTGCGGCGAGTACACCGAGGCCCGCACCCGAACCCGCCACCTCCTGGCGTCCCCGCGCCGGGTGTGAGACCCCGGTCAGCTCCGCGCGAGCCGCTGCGCCTGCTCGCGGGTGGTGCGGGCGATCGCGTCCTCGTCCACGTGCAGCAGTCCCCCGTCCGCCACGATCTGCCGCCCACCCACAAAGGAGGCCGTGACCGGGGCAGGCGCCCCGAGGACCAGCGCCGCCACCGGGTCCGCGATGGAGGCGTGGGCCAGGGTGTCCATGCGCCACAGGACCAGGTCGGCGAGCTTGCCGGGCTCCAGGGAGCCGATCTCCTGTGCTCGGCCCAGGACTTGGGCGCCGCCGTAGGTACCGAGGCGGAGGGCCTGGCGGGTGGTCAACGCGGACTCCCGGTGCGGGCCGAGGCGGGCCACGAGGAGGGCGTTGCGCAGCTCGGTGTGGAGTTCGCCGGACTCGTTCGAGGCCGTGCCGTCCACGCCCAGGCCGACCGGCACGCCCGCCTTCAGCAGGTCCGGTACCCGCGCGATCCCGGCGGCCAGCCGGGCGTTGGAGGAGGGGCAGTGGGCGACGCCGGTGCCGGTGCGGGCGAAGGCGGCGATGTCGGAGTCGTTCATGTGGACGCAGTGCGCCATCCACACGTCCTCGCCGAGCCAGCCGGTGGACTCGAAGTACTCGGTCGGGCCCATGCCGAACAGCTCGTGGCAGAACTTCTCCTCCTCCACCGTCTCCGAGCCGTGGGTGTGCAGCCGCCCCCCCAGCCTGCGCGCCAACTCCGCTCCCTGCCGCATCAGTTCGGTGGAGACGGAGAAGGGCGAGCAGGGCGCGACCGCGACCTGGGTCAGCGCGCCGAAGGAGGGGTCGTGGTGTTCGCGGACGGTGGCCTCGGTGGCGGCCAGCGCGTCGTCCAGGCTCTCCACCGCGAAGTCCGGCGGCAGTCCGCCGTCCGACTCGCCCCGGTCCATCGAGCCGCGGGCCAGGGTGAAGCGGACGCCGGTGTCGCGGGCGGCGCGCACGATGGCGCCGGACAGGTCGCCGGTGCCGCGCGGGTAGACGTAGTGGTGGTCCATCGCGGTGGTGACGCCGCCTCGGGCCATCATCGCCAGCGAGCCCCGCGCGCCCGCGGACACCATGTCCTCGTCGATGCGCGCCCACGTCGGGTAGAGGGCCACCAGCCAGTCGAAGAGGTTGTGGTCGGTGGCCAGGCCCCTGGTGAGCCACTGGTAGAAGTGGTGGTGGGTGTTGACCAGGCCGGGGGTGGCCAGGTGCCCGATGGCGTCGATACGGCGGGTGACGCCGGTGAGCCCCTCGGGGGCCGGGCCCGCGCCGACCGTCTCGATCCGGTCGTCCGCGATGACGAGGTGTCCCGTGGCGTACTCGGTGTCGTCGGCGTCCACGGTGGCGATCGCGCAGTTCTCGATGACGATGCGCTCGGCTGCTGCCACGGTTCGTCCTTCGCTCTCGAAGAGTTCTCAGAGGTTGGTGAGGTCCACCGGAATCGCCGCCTCGCGGCCCTCGCGGAGGACGGTCGCCTCGATCAGGCCGTAGGGCCGGTCGGCGGCGAGGTACACCTCGTTGTCGTTGGTCAGCCCGAAGGGCGTGAGGTCGGCCAGGAAGTGGTGCTTGTTCGGCAGGGAGAGCCGGATCTCGTCGACCTCCCCGCGCTCCCCCACCACCCGCGCGCCCATTTCGTACAGGGTCTGCTGGAGGGAGTACGAGTACGTCCCGGCGAAGGCTTCCAGCAGGTGGCGCCGGGTCTCGGTGTAGGAGGCGTCCCAGTCGGGGGCGTCGCCCTCGCCGGTCCAGCCGTACCGCCAGCGGGCGCTGACCTCGGTGGCCAGGACGCGGTCGTACGCCTCGGGCAGGGTGGTGTACTCGTCCTTGGCGTAGCCCCAGAACTCGGAGTCGGTGGAGTTCAGCACCACCAGGTCCTTGAGGCCGGAGACGACCTGCCAGGACGTGCCGTCGTAGGAGACCTGGGTGAGCCGGACCTCCTGGCCCTTGCGCACGAAGGAGTGCCCGCCGTCGGCCGCGTCGGGCAGCGCGATCCGCTCCCAGGCGTACTCCTCGATCCGGATGCGGGCCGTCCGGATCGCCTCCTGGGAGGTCACGAAGTGCCGGGCGAGATGGATGCCGAACTGCTCGGCGGACTCGATGCCGTGCTCCTTGGCGAACGCGTACACCGTGTTCTTGGTGGTGTCGGTCGGCAGCACATGGGCGTTGGAGCCGGAGTAGTGGACGTCGTCCATGTCGCCGCCGAGGGTGACGGAGACGTTGAGGTCCTTGATGTGGTGGGTGGCGCCGTCGCGCGTGATCCTGACGACCCGGTTCTCGGCCTTGCCGTACTGGTTCTGCGCCAGGACCGCGGGCCCGGCCGGGCGGGACGTTTCTGCCATGAAAGCTAGCTCCCTCGGTATACGGAGTAGCCGAACGGGCTGAGCAGCAGCGGGACGTGGTAGTGCTCCCCGGCCCGGACGGCGAAGGTGACGGTCACCTCCGGGAAGAACCCGCCGCCGTTCCCGCTCAGGTACGGCTCCACGGCGAAGTCGAGCCGTACCTGGGCGGTCCCCTCGGGCGGGGCCGGCAGGTCCCGGCAGCGGCCGTCGGTGTCGGTGGCTCCCTCGCCGAGGGGCTGCCAGTCGGCGCCCGGCCCCGTGCGGGCCGAGAGGCGGACGGTGACGCCCTGGGCGGGGCGGCCGAGGGCGGTGTCCAGGATGTGCGTGGACACGGAGGCGGTGGTGGTCATGGGTCAGGCGTCCTCAAGCAGCGAGTCGGGCCAGGCGGATGCGGTTGATCCTGCCCAGTTCGGCGCGGGCGGTCTCCCGTTCCCGCTCCGGCGTGTTGCCGAGCCGCTCCTTCAGGGCGTCGCGCATCTGCTCGCCGTTCAGGCCGGTGGCGCAGATCAGGAAGACATGGCCGAAGCGGTCCTGGTAGGCGAGGTTCAGTTCGAGCATCTCCGCGCGCAGGGCGTCGGAGGCGTCCGCCATGCCGCGCTGCTCGCGCGTGGAGGCGGGGTCACCGGGCTTCGGCCGGCCGATCGGCGGGTGCCCCGCCATCGCCTCGGCCAGGTCGTCGGCGCCGAGTCCGGCCAGGGCCGCGTCGGCGGCGAGGTAGAGGTCATCGGGTGTCGCGTACGGGCGGGCGACGAGGAGCAGTCGGCCCCAGGCAGTGGAGGCGCACACCTCGTGCAGGACGGCGAGCGCGGCCTCGTCCCCGAGGGCGTTGAACCGGGCCAGACCCAGGGGGGTGGCGGGCGAAGTCACGGGCGCCTCCGTGGCCGCGAGGGCCGTCGTGCCGGACGGGGTGCCGTCAGCTAACGCCTCACCGCGACGGCACGTCAACACTTTGTTGAAAATTCTGGGTTACCTGCTCCGGACGGCTGCCTGGGCTCGGCGCACCTTCTCCTCAGCGGCCCTTCTCCCGGTTGAGGTAGTTGTAGATGGTGAACCGGCTGACGCCGAGCGCCCCGGCCACGGTCTCCACCCCGTGCCGCACCGCGAAGGCGCCCCGCGCCTCCAGCGTCCGTACGACCTCCTGCTTGGCCTTGCGGTCCAGCTCGGCCAGCGGCCGCCCCTCCCGGCGCTCCAGCGCGGCGAGGATGTGATCGAGGGACTCCGCGAGCTGCGGCAGCCGTACGGCGACGACGTCAACGCCCTCCCAGGCCAGCACCACGTCGTCGGGGCCCGCCTCGCCCGGCGGGAGCAACTCCCCGCCCATGGCGTCGACGAGGGGTCGCACGGCCGCGAGGAAGGGCTCCTCGGCGGTCACCTACCGCCCTCCCCGACCACGTTGACCTGGAGGGATATCCGGGTCGCCCCGGCTTCCAGGCTCCGCCGCAGCAGCGCGTCCACGGCGGTGAGCACCCCGTCCGCGCCGCCCTCGGCCATGGTGCCGAAGGGCCCGACGTCCACGGTGTCCAGCCCGGCGCCCTCGACGACCTCGCGGGCCGCCACGGCGTGCGCGGGCGGTACGTCCAGGTCGAAGGGTTCGGTGGTGAACTCCACTCGCAGTCTCAACTCTGCCCCCAGGTCTAGGTCGTACGACCTTAGTGGACGCCTTCGGGACCCGGCCGGGAGGCACCCCGCGGGAGGGGGTCCCGCGGGGCGAGCCGGCGTTACTCGGGCAGGTCCCCCGTCGCCCAGCCGGTGTCGGGTGCGGTGGTCAGGGTGAAGTCCAGGCTGCCGCCGGAGAGCGCCTGGGCCGGGGTGAGCCAGGAGCGGGTGAGCGCGTGGCCGTCACGGCGTACGGCGCCGATGTAGACGTGGGTGTCGTCGGCCTCGGGGGCGGTGATGACGAGGTCGGCCCGGCCCGGCCGGTCCACGGTCGCCTTCGGGAACACCGGGGCGCCGAGCAGCAGGGTGGCGCTGCCGGGGGTCTGCGGGTAGATGCCGAGGGCGGAGAAGACGTACCAGGCGGACATGGTGCCGAGGTCGTCGTTGCCGGGAAGGCCCGCGGGGCCGGTGCCGTAGACGGTGTCGAGGATCTGGCGCACCGTCGCCTGGGTCTTCCAGGGCTCGCCGAGCGCGTTGTACAGCCAGGGGGCGTGGATGCCGGGCTCGTTGGTGGGGTCGTAGCGCAGGGGGTCGCCGCCGCGTACGGACCAGGAGCCGTCCGGGTTGTGGAAGAAGCCGTCGAGCCGGGCCGCGGCCGCGCTCCGGCCGCCCATCGCGTCGGCGAGTCCCTGGACGTCGTGCGGCACCATCCAGGTGTAGGTGGCGCTGGTTCCCTGCGCGAACCCGAGGTCGCTCGCCGGGCTGAAGGGCGTGACCCAGGTGCCGTCGAGCTTGCGGGCCTGGATGTGGCCGGTGGCGGGGTTGAAGACGTTGCGCCAGTAGGCCGCGCGGCCGGTGAAGACCTCCGCGTCCTGGTCCTGGCCGAGCAGGCGTGCCCACTGCGCGAGGGAGAAGTCCGCGACCGCGTCCTCCAGGGTCTCCGCCGCGCCGCCCCAGCAGTGGCAGGCGTCCTGGGGTGCGTAGTGCGAGACCAAGTACTGGGCCAGACCCGGGCGTTGGCCCTCGCACTGGCCGGGGCAGCCCGCGTCGGAGAGGCCGTCCGGGGTGGGGACGGTGGCCTGGCGGACGAGGGAGGCGTAGGCGCCGCGGTAGTCGAAGTTCCGTACCCCCATGGCGTAGAAGGTGGCCAGGGTGGCGGCGGACGGGTCGCCGGTCATCACGTGGGTGGCGCCGCTGATGTGCACCCAGCGGTCCCAGACCCCGCCGTTCTGGCGGGCGAAGTTGTACAGCGACTGCGCGAAGTCGCCCGCCACGGTGGGCCGGAGCAGCGCGAGCAGCTGGATCTGCGCCCGGTACTGGTCCCAGCCGGAGAAGTTGCTGTACTGCGCCCGCTGCCCGCGCGCCAGCCGGTGCACGGCCTGGTCCATGCCCCGGTAGCGGCCGTCGGTGTCGCTGATCAGGTTGGGCTGCATCAGGGAGTGGTAGAGCGCGGTGTAGAACGCGGTACGCCGGGCCGTGCTCCCGCCCTCGGCGCGTACGGTGCTCAGCTCGCGGTCCCAGTCCCGCGCCCCCGCCTCGGCCACCTCGGCGACTCCCGCCCGGGCGGGGATCTCGTGGCGGAGGTTGGCCTCGGCGCCCGCGAGGCTGACGTAGGAGATGCCGATCCGCATGTGGACATCGTTGTCAGCCGCCGTGTCGAAGCCGACCCAGCCGCCGGAGCCGCGTCCGGCGCGGTCGGCGCCCGTGGCGTAGCCCTCGCCGCCGGAGGCCGTGGTGGAGCCCGGTGAGAGGGTGCCGTCGTGCCAGGTGCCGGTGGCGGAGAAGGCACGGTCGAAGGTGGCGCTGAAGTGCAGCCGGTAGTAGGTCTTGCGGTTGTTGGTCCCGCCGTTGGCGCGGCGGCCGCAGAACGCGCCGGTCAGCACCCAGCCGGTCACCTTGCGGTGGGCGGCGTCGATGTCGATGTGCGCGTCCTCGCTGCCGTTGAGGGAATTGGAGACGCGGAAGAGCAGGCTCGCCGGGCGGCCAGCGGGGAAGGTGAAGTCGGCGACCCCGGCCCGCTTGCTCACCGCGAGGTCGGCCAGGGCGCCGGAGGCGAGACCGAGGGTGTAGCGGCCGGGTACGGCCTTCTCGTCGGCGTGGGAGAAGTTCGCCGCGTAGACGGCGTCCTTGGTGTCGGCGGACGGTGAGGACGTGATGTCGCCGGTGAACGGCATGACCGGGATGTCGCCGGCCGCGCCGGGGTGGCAGCCCGCGCCGTTGACGTGGGTGAGGCTCAGGCCGCGTATCCGGGTGGTGTTGTACGCGTACCCGTTGGCCGCTCCCGTGCTGGTCTGGTCGCCCGCGGTACTGGTGGGCGACCAGGCGATCATGCCCTGGGGCAGGGTGGCGCCGGGGAAGGTGTTGCCGCCGTTCGCGGAGCCGATCAGCGGGTCCACCAGCGACGACAGCCGCTCCGGGCCGCTCGCCGCGAGGGCCGGGAAGGGGGCCGCCAGTGCGAGCGCGGTGGTGACGGCCGTGACGGCCGATCTGGTGCCGAGCCGTCTCGCGGCGCGTAGGAGGGCGTGGCGCATGCGCGGATTCGCCTTTCTGCGGAGGACGTCGGAGGAACATCGGAGGACATCGGGCGCCGCGAGGCTAGAAGCCCGGCCGGTGCGTGGGAAGAGGGCCGGGGGCCGCGCCCGGTGAAACCTGGGCGAATTCCCGCCCCCGCCTCAGGCCCCACCCCGGTCCCCCACCCCGGTCCCCCGGCCTCGGCCCCCGCGTCAGGCCCCCGCCTCGCCCCCGCCGAGTAGCGGCACCGTTCGATCCGCAGGACGCTGAAGCCATGGCCGATCCGACGCGGTATCCGCACATCGTGGTCCACCCCCCGGCGCTCGACGGCTCGCGTCGGGTCACCGAGGGGCCGGTGACGCTCGGCCTCGCCTCCCATCTGGACGATGTGATCGAGATCCTGCGCCTGGCCGACCTGGACCGGATCGAGGTCGAGGAGAGCGACCTGATCGACTGGCTGGGCGGCGGCCCGGAGGACTGGCCGGGGCTGTCCGAACACGAGCTGTGAGGCCCCGGTCGCCCGGCCAACCTCAAATCAACCTCTGAAGACCACCCGGAAGGCTTCAACCGCCTCCGGGCACGGGCAGATTGAGGGTGTGAGGTCCCGCCGGGACGGGGGTGGCGGGTCTTGCGCACGGGGGACTCGTGGGGCGCGGTCCGGCCGTACGGCCACGGGGGCGGCCGCGCCCCACGAGCGCGTCAGGAACCGTGGCTCCGGCGCAGCTCGACCTTGCGGACCTTGCCCGACACCGTCATGGGGAAGGCGTCCAGGAGCTGGAGCCGGCTCGGGATCTTGTAGTGGGCCAGCCGGTCCCGGCAGAAGGCGCGCAGTTCCTCCAGCGTGAGCGGGTCGGCCGGGTCGAGCGGGATGACACAGGCGAGGACCTCCTCGCCGTCGCGCTCGTGCGGTACACCGACCACCTGGACGTCCCGGATCCTGGGGTGGGCGTAGAGGAACTCCTCGATCTCGCGCGGGTAGATGTTCTCGCCACCCCGGATGATCATGTCCTTGATGCGGCCGACGATCTCCACGTAGCCGTCCTCGCGCATGACGGCGAGGTCGCCGGTGTGCATCCAGCGGCCGGTGTCGATGGCCTCGGCGGTCTTCGCGGGCTCCTCCCAGTAGCCGAGCATGACGCTGTAGCCGCGGGTGCACAGCTCGCCGGCCTCGCCTCGGGGCAGGGTGATGCCGGTGGCCGGGTCGACGACCTTGACCTCCAGATGCGGCAGGACGCGGCCGACGGTGCCGGTGCGATGCTCCAGGTCGTCCTCGACGCGGGTCTGGAGGGAGACCGGTGAGGTCTCCGTCATGCCGTAGCAGATGGACACCTCGGCCATGTGCATCTCGGCGACCACCCGTTTCATCACCTCCACCGGGCAGGGTGAGCCCGCCATGATGCCGGTGCGCAGGGTGGAGAGGTCGTACTCCGCGAACTCGGGGAGGTTCAGCTCCGCGATGAACATCGTGGGCACCCCGTACAGCGAGGTGCAGCGCTCCCGCTGGACGGCGTCCAGGGTGGCCTTGGGCTCGAAGGACGGGGCCGGGATGACGATGCAGGCGCCGTGGGAGGTGGCCGCGAGGTTGCCCATGACCATGCCGAAGCAGTGGTAGAACGGGACGGGTACGCAGATCCGGTCCTGCTCGGTGTAGGCGACCAACTCCCCCACGAAAAAGCCGTTGTTGAGGATGTTGTGGTGGGAGAGGGTGGCGCCCTTCGGGAAGCCTGTCGTGCCCGAGGTGTACTGGATGTTGATCGGGTCATCGCAGGACAACTCGGCCTCGCGGGAGCGCAGTTCCTCCTCCGGGACCTCGACGCCGAGTGCGGTGAACTGGTCCCAGCTCGGGTCGCCGAAGTACACCGTCCTCGTCAACTGCGGGCACTTGGGGCGTACTTCGTCCACCATCGCCCGGTAGTCGCTGCCCTTGTGCCCGGTGGAGGCGAACAGCAGCGTGACACCTGCCTGTCGGAGGACGTACTCGACCTCGTGGGTGCGGTAGGCCGGGTTGACGTTGACCATGATCGCGCCGACCTGCGCGGTGGCGTACTGGACGAGCACCCATTCCGCGCGGTTGACCGCCCAGACGCCCACCCGGTCACCCTTGGCCACCCCGGCGGCGAGCAGCGCGCACGCCAGCCGCTCGACGTCGGCGGCGAACTCGGCGTAGGTCCAGCGCCGTCCGGCGGGGACGTCGACCAGGGCCTCTCGCTCCGGCCAAGTGGCCACCGTACGGGCGAGGTTGGCGCCGATGGTGTCACCGAGCAGAGCGGTGGCGCCCGTGCCGTGCGTGTACGACAGCGTCACCGGAAGTCCTCCTCGCGGTACTCGTCCGCCGAGCCCGCGGCCGTGGCCTCGCGCAGCTCGATGCGGCGGATCTTGCCGGAGACGGTCTTGGGCAGCGGCCCGAACTCCAGCCTGCGCAGCCGCTTGTAGGGCGCGAGCACCTCGCGGGAGTGCTCGAAGAGCGCCTTGGCGGTGCCGGGTCCGGGCTCCCAGCCCTCGGCGAGCACGACGTACGCCTTCGGTACCGCGAGCCGGAGTTCGTCGGGCGCGGGGACGACGGCCGCCTCGGCCACCGCCTCGTGCTCCAGCAGCGCGCTCTCCAGCTCGAAGGGGCTGATCTTGTAGTCGCTGGCCTTGAAGACGTCGTCGCCGCGCCCCGTGTAATAGACGTATCCGTCGGCGTCCCGGGAACCGATGTCGCCGGTGCGGTAGTAGCCGTCGGCCATCGCCTCGGCGGTGCGGTCGGGGTCGCCGTGGTAGCCGGTCATCAGGCCGACGGGCCGCGCGGAGAGGTCGAGCGCGATCTCGCCCTCGGTGGCGCCGGGGGCGCCGGTGACCGGGTCGAGGAGTTCGATGCGGTAGCCGGGGCTGGGCCGCCCCATGGAGCCGGAACGCAGCTCCTGGCCGGGGCTGTTGGAGATCTGTACGGCGGTCTCGGTCTGTCCGAAGCCGTCCCGGACGGTGACGCCCCAGGCCCGGCGGACCTGTTCGACCACCTCGGGGTTGAGCGGTTCCCCGGCGGCGACGGCCTCGCGGGGCGGGGTGGCGAGCTGGGTCAGGTCGGCCTGGATGAGCATCCGCCACACGGTGGGCGGCGCGCAGAAGGTGGTGACCTGGGCCCGGTCCATCTCGGCCATCAGCCGGGCGGCGTCGAAGCGGGAGTAGTTGACGACGAAGACGGTCGCCTCGGCGTTCCAGGGTGCGAACAGGTTGGACCAGGCGTGCTTGGCCCAGCCGGGCGAGGAGATGTTGAGGTGCACGTCGCCGGGCTTGAGCCCGATCCAGTACAGGGTGGCGAGATGGCCGACCGGGTACGAGGTGTGGGTGTGCTCGACCAGCTTGGGGCGGGCGGTCGTCCCGGAGGTGAAGTACAGCATCAGCGGGTCGTCGGCGAGGGTCGGCCCGTCGGGGAGGAACCCGGCGGGGACCGCGTAGGCGTCCTCGTACGGCTCCCACGCCTCCTCGGGCAGGCCGCCGACCGAGATCCGGGTGTAGGTGCCGGGGACCTCGGCGAACTTGGCGGTGTCCTCGGCGCGCGCGATGACATGACCGACCTCGCCGCGCTCGACCCGGTCGCGCAGGTCGGCGGGGCCGAGCAGCGGGGTGGCCGGGATGACCACGGCGCGCAGCTTCATCGCGGCGAGCATGGTCTCCCACAGCTCGGCCTGGTTGCCGAGCATGACGAGGATGCGGTCCCCGGCGCCGACGCCCCTCGCGCGCAGGTGGTTGGCCACCCGTGCCGAGCGGTCGGCCAGTTCGGCGAAGGAGAGCCGGGTCTCGGTGCCGTCCTCCTCGACGATGTGCAGGGCGGTGCGGTCGTTGCCGTCCGCGATCACGTCGAACCAGTCCAGCGCCCAGTTGAAGTGCTCGAACTCGGGCCAGCGGAAGCCCTCGTAGGCGGCTGGGTAGTCCTCCCGGTGCTCCAGCAGGAAATCGCGGGCGCTGCGGAACAGCTCCGTCGGGGTCGTCATCCGTCTCCTCCTCGCTGCCGCGGTCGTCCACCACCGGGTGCACTCCCGCGTCCCGGACCATTGCCGGGCGGCTCTCCCCCATCGTCTAATCCGTGATGCGGGTCTCACCACCCCCGAACGGGGGTGGCGGCACGAAGGAGCGAGAAGGTGGCAGCAGATGCCGTGGCGACGGCGGAGATTCGGGGTGCGCTGGCCGGGCTGCGGCGGGCGACGGGACTGCCGGTCGCGTTCGGCGGAGCGGTCGGCCCCGGCGCGGCGCAGATCCGGATCAGCGAACTGAGCGGCACCGAGACCGGGGCGCTGCGCTCGCTGGTGGTGACCTCCGGCACCGGGCTCGGCGGCAGGGCGGTGGCGCTGGGCCGGGCGTGCGCGGTGCCGGACTACGCCGGCTCCCGGCGGATCAGCCACGAGTACGACGCCCCGGTGGCCGCCGAGGGCCTGCGCTCGGTGCTCGCGGTGCCGCTGGTGGTGCGGCACCGGGTGCGCGGGGTGCTGTACGGCGCGCTGCGCACCGCTCAGCCGCTGGGCGACCGGGTGCTGGACGGGGCGGTGGCGGCGGCGCGGGAGGTCGAGCGGGCGCTCGCGGTACGGGGCGAGGCGCGGGGACTGCTGGCCGCGCTCCGGCCCACTGCGGCAGCCGTACCGGAGCCGGGGGCCGGGCAGGAGCACGTACGGGAGGCGCACGCGGCGTTGCGGGCGCTGGCCCCGCGCATCGCGGACCCTGAGCTGCGCGCCGAACTGCTGGCGGCCTGCGACCTGCTGACCGCGCCCCCTACGGGTGGCAGCCCGGCGCTGGCCCCGCGCGAGCTGGACGTGCTGACGTGGGTGGCGACCGGCGCGACCAACGCGGCCGTCGCCGACCGGCTGGGCCTGCGCCCGGAGACGGTGAAGGGCTATCTGCGCGCGGCGATGCGGAAGCTGGGCGCGCACACCCGGGGGGAGGCGGTGACGGCGGCTCGCCGGGCCGGGGTCCTCCCCTAGGGGCCGCCGCCGGCCGCTCCGGCCGGCTCTGGCAACCGCCGCCGAAACATGCCATTCACATAGGCCCGCTTTGAATTTCCCGATGCTTGACGGGCTGTTATTTCCCTCACCACGACTTCTCACCGAATTCCGGGCTCCGTTGCCTAGAATTTGGCCCGGACACGACACACGAGGGGAGCGGGCGAACCGTGCGACGGGACTTCCAGGAGCCTGCCCGATGCCGCCCCGACCTGCTCATCGGCCGCGAGGAACTGTTCGCCGACGCGAAGGAACAGCTCGCCTCGGGCGGCAGTGTGCTGGTGCACGGCCCGGCCGGAATAGGGAAATCGACCTTCCTGCGGGCATTGGCCGAGGAATACGGCGCCACCGCGCACACCGTGTTGCGCTGCTCGGCGACCGAGTCCGAATCGCATCTGCCCTTCCTCGCCCTGGCCGACCTCCTCGGGCTGGTCCTGGACGAGATCGCGCCGCACCTCCCCTCGGCCCAGCTGACCGCGCTGGAGTCGGCGCTCACCGGCCGGGGCGAGTCCAGCCTCCAGCGCGACGGCCTCGCGCTGCGTCTGGCGGTGCTCTCCGCGCTGCGCGCCCTCGCCGCCCGCGGCCCGGTCCTGGTCGTCGCCGACGACCTCCAGTGGCTGGACCCGGCCAGCGCCGAACTGCTCGGCTTCGCCGCCCGCCGTCTGGAGGGCACCCCGGTGCAACTGCTGTGCGCGGTACGCACCGAGGGCCCGGAGAGCCAGGAGTACGACCGCCAGCTGCGCGCCTGTCCGCCGGACACGGCCGCCGTCCGGCTGGGCCCGCTCAACCGCGCCCAGGTGGCCCGGCTGCTCGACCACCGGGGGCACGGCGCGCTGCCCCGGTCCACGGTCCGCGAGATCCACCGCACCAGCGGCGGCAACCCGCTGTTCGCGCTGGAGCTGAGCCGCGCGCTCGCCGACAGCCCGACCCCGCCCCGGCCCGGCGAGCCGCTGCCGGTGCCGACCTCGCTGCGCGCCCTGGTGCTCAGCCGGCTGGACATGCTCTCGGTGGAGGCCCGCCGCACCCTGCTGGTGGCCAGCGCGGGCGCCCGCCCCACCCCGGCCCTGCTGCACGCGGCCGGCCGGGAGAACGCCGAGGCGGAGTGCGCCCAGGCCGCCGAACTCGGCCTGCTCGCCACCGAGCCGGAGGCCCCGGCCGTACGGTTCGCGCACCCCCTCATCTCCGCCGCCCTGTACGCGGAGGCGCCGGCGCCGGAGCGGCGGGCCGCGCACGCCGCGCTGTCCACCGCCGCCTCCGACCCGATCGAGCGCGCCCGGCACCTGGCGCTCGCCACCACCGGCGCCGACCCGGAGGTGGCGGCGAGGCTCGCCGGGGCCGCGACGCTGGCCCGCGACCGGGGCGCGCCCTCCGTCGCCGCCCAGCTCGGCCTGCTGGCCGCGCGCCGCACCCCCGCCGACGGCGTGCCCGGCCCGGAGGAGCGGCGGCTCACGGCCGCCGAGGACGCGATCACGGCGGGCGAGGTCGACCTGGCCCGTGACATCGCCCGCGAGGTGCTGAGCCGTACCGCCGTGCCCGCCGAACGGGTGCGGGCCTGGATCGTCGTCATCGACACCGCCGGCCACACCATGGCCGAGGTCGACGCCGTCTTCCCGCAGGCGCTGGCCGACGCCGGGCAGGACCCCCGGCTGCTGGCCCTGGTCAACTACCAGCTGGCCTGGCGCGCGCTCATCGTGCAGGGCGACTTCACCGAGGCCCGTACGGCCGCCGCGCACGCGGCGGCGCTGGCCGCGCACGGCGGCGACCGGCGCACCGAGCTGCTCGCCCTCGCCTTCCAGGCGCAGACGGAGACCCTGATGGGCCATCCGGAGGCGCCCCACACCATCAAGCGGGCCCTGCGCGAGCCGCAGGACGCCTCGGTGGCGTGCCATCACAACGGTGCGGGCAGCGCCCGGTTCCGCTGGCTGATCATGGGCGACCGGCTGACCGAGGCGCGCGGCACGGTGACCGCGCTGCTGGGCGAGGTGCGGCGGCGCGGCTCGGTGGAGAGCGAGGTGCACTTCCTGCGCGGACTCGCGGAGACCGAGCTGCACGCCGGGCACTGCGGCCGCGCCCTGGAACTGGCCCGCGAGGGCCTGCGGCTGGCGCGGGACTCGGGGATCGGGGAGACCGCCTCCGCGATGCTGACCTCGCTGGCCGAGGCGTCCGGCGGGGACGTGGAACGGGCGCTGGCGCTGGCCCGCGAGGCGGTGCAGCACGCCGAGCAGGACGGCGACCAGATGTATCTGTCGCGGGCGCTCGCCGCGCTCGGGTACGCCCAGTTGGTGGCCGGGGACGCGGCGGGCACGGTCCGTTCGCTGCGCCGGGTACGCCGTCTGGAGCAGGACCTCGGCATCACCGACCCGGCGCGCGGCCGCTGGCACGGCGATCTCGCGGAGGCGCTGGTCCGGATCGGTGAACCGGCCGAGGCGCAGGACCTCATCGACACCAGCCGCGAGCATGCCGAGCGGCTCGGCCGGGCGAGCGTGCTCGCCGTCCTGGACCGGGCGGAGGCCGTGGTGCGGGCGGCCCGCGGCGACCGGGAGGGGGCCCTGACCCGGCTGACGTCCGCTCAGGACCGGCTCACTGAGCTGGGCTACGGTCTTGAGGCGGCCCGCGCCGCGTTCGCCCTGGCCCAGCTGCGCGCCCGCTCCCCCGAGGGGGCCCGCAAGAGGGGCACGGCGTACGACGAGGCGACCCGGCTGTTCCGGCGCTGCCGGGCGCTGCCGTGGCTGCGCCAGGTGGACGAGGCCCGTACCGCGCCCGAGCCCGCGCCGCCGGTGCTGGTGCCGGACGCCCCGGAGGCGCTGGACGCGCTGGCGGGGCTGGCCGCGATGGAGCGTCAGGTGGCCGCGCTGGTGATGGAGGGCGCCACCAACCGGGAGATAGCCGCACGGCTGTTCGTGAGCGTGAAGACGGTGGAGGCGACCCTGACACGGGTCTACCGGAAGCTGGGTATCCGCTCACGGGTGGACATCGTCCGATTGGCCGCAGGTCGCCGCGCGAAGTGACGGCGCCCCCGGTTAACTGAGCCGGACCGAGGGTTTTCCCTCCCCTGACCCCCTAGGGGGTTCCCTCATTGGGAGGCGGGAGTTCCGGGTCCTAGCGTGAGGGGCGTGCCGCTCGCCGGGCACACGGGTTCGGGTTCCTTCCGCTCTCCGCTCCACCGGAGTCGGGGGTGCCCCGTCCCCGTGCACCACCCCCACACCCGCGCGACCCCCACCGGCAACCCCCACTGAGGAGACTCATGTTCGGGCTCAGACGTGCCAGAAAGACCGCCGCGACCGTGCTGGCCACCGCCGCCGCCGCGGCGACCGCGCTCGTGGCCGCCCCCGCGGCGAGCGCCGCGCCCCAGCCCATCGTGGGCGGCACGACCACCACCACGACCGCGTACCCGTACGTCATGCAGATCACGGACGCGTCCGGCAGCCAGTTCTGCGGCGGCACCCTGGTGTCCGCCAAGAAGGTGGTCACGGCGGCGCACTGCATGGTCGGCGAGTCGACGAGCAGCGTCCGGGTGGTCGGTGGCCGCACCTATCTGAACGGCACCAACGGCACGGTGAGCCGCGTCAGCAAGATCTGGATCAACCCGGACTACACGGACGCCACCCGCGGCGACGACGTGGCCGTGCTGACCCTGTCGACGTCGATGCCGTACACCCCGGTGTCCTACGTCTCCTCCTCCCAGACCAGCGTCTACGCGGCCGGCACCACGGCCCGCATTCTCGGCTGGGGCACCACCTCGGAGAACGGCAGCTCCTCCAACCAGCTGCGGACCGCGACCGTTCCGACGGTGTCCGACTCCAGCTGCCGTACCTCCTACGGTTCGGACTTCGTCCAGTCCGACATGGTCTGCGCCGGACTCACCTCCGGTGGCGTCGACACCTGCCAGGGCGACAGCGGCGGTCCCCTGATCATCGGGGGCGTCCTGGCAGGGATCACTTCCTGGGGCGAGGGCTGCGCGGAGGCCGGTTACCCGGGGGTCTACACCCGGCTGACCACCTTCTCCAGCCTGGTGACCGCACAGGTCAACTCGTGACCCGGAAGATTTCCCGAGCACGCTCGGGTGCATGACCAGGGGGGCGCTGCGAGCCACCACGAGCGGCCCGCAGCGCCTCCCTATCCAATGCCCGTAAGGGGCGCTCCCGGGGGCGCGCCGGTGGGCGTGCGCGGCCCCGCGCGCGCCGGTGGCACTCCGGTCCATCCGCCGGGCAGGTGACCCGCCGGGGTGAACCCCCAGGTGGCGGACGGCGATTACCTACGATCGTGGCGTGTCTCTCTTCACGCTCGAACGCACGGTCCCGCTCTCGCTCGACGAGACCTGGCGCCGACTCACCGACTGGCCCCGGCACGGCGACGTGGTGCCGCTCACCCGGATGACGGTGACCACGCCCCCGCCGACCCATGTGGGCACCCGCATCCTGGCCCGTTCGGGCGTGGGCCCGCTGGTCGTCGACGATCCGATGGAGGTCACCGTGTGGTGTCCGCCGCTGGACGACGAACCGGGGCTGTGCCGACTGGAGAAGCGTGGCCGGGTGGTCCTCGGCTGGGCGGAGATCGAGGTACGGCCGGGGCCCGGCGGGCGGACCCGCGTGCTGTGGCGGGAGGAACTGCGCGTGTCGTTCCTGCCGCGCGCCTTCGACGGTGTGGTGACGGGCGCCGCCCAGTCCATGTTCGGGCGCGCGGTGAACGGGCTGCTCAGGCGCGAGTGAGCCGGCGCCTCAGTCCGTACGGCCGGTGACCGCGACCGTCACCCCGAGCCCGATCATGGCGAGCCCGCCCGCGCCGCCGACCGCGGCCAGGCGGCCCGGTGAGCGGGCGAACCACTCCCGAGCGGCCGAGGCGGCCAGCCCCCACGCGCTGTCGCAGGCGAGCGCGATGACGTTGAACACCAGCCCGAGCAGCAGCATCTGGAGCGGCACCCGGCCCTGGGCGGGGTCGGTGAACTGGGGCAGGACGGCGGCGAAGAACACGATCGTCTTGGGGTTGGCCACCCCGACCGCGAACCCGTCCCACAGGGTGCGCGGCCCGCTGTGCGCCGGGGCGTCCCCGGTGAACGCGGCCCGCAGCGAGCCGCGCCCGCGCCACGCCGTGACCCCGAGGTACACCAGGTAGGCGGCGCCCGCGAGCTTGAGCGCGGTGAAGGCGAGGACCGAGCGCTCCACGACCGACCCGACGCCGAGCGCCACGGCCGCGACGAGCACATAGGCGCCCAGCGTGTTCCCGACGACGGTGGTGAGGGCCGCCCGGCGGCCGTGGGCGAGCGCCCGGCCGATGACGAACAGGACGCTCGGGCCGGGCACCACGATCAGCAGCAGGGACAGCGCGGCGAAGGCCAGAAGCCGGTCGGCGGGGAGCATGCCGTCATGCAAGCACGCCCGCCGCACGGGCCGTAACCGGTTTTCCGCGTGCTCTCAGGCCGGTGACCCCACCCGTACGGGCACGTCGTGGTGGATCGGGGTGTGCGCGCCGGTCAGGGAGATGCCGGTGCCGCCGCGCCGGGCGGCGACGATCTCCGCCGCGATGGACAGTGCCGTCTCCTCCGGGGTGCGGGCGCCGAGGTCGAGCCCGATCGGCGAGCGCAGCCCGGCCAGTTGGCGGTCCGTGACGCCCGCCTCGCGCAGCCGCTCCAGCCGGTCGAGGTGGGTGCGGCGGGAGCCCATCGCGCCGACGTAGGCCACCGGCAGGCGCAGGGCGAGGCACAGCAGCGGTACGTCGAACTTGGGGTCGTGGGTGAGGACGCACAGCACCGTGCGGGCGTCGGTCGCGGTGCGCTCCAGGTAGCGGTGCGGCCAGTCGACCACGACCTCGTCGGCCTCGGGGAACCGGGCGCGGGTGGTGAACACCGGCCGGGCGTCGCACACCGTGACGTGGTGGCCGAGGAACTTGCCGACGCGGACCAGCGCGGCCGCGAAGTCGACGGCGCCGAACACGATCATCCGGGGCGGGGGAACGGCAGACTCGATCAGGACGGTGACCGGGGAGCCGCAGCGCGCGCCGCGTTCGCCCACCTCCACGGTGCCGGTGCGGCCCGCGTCCAGGAAGGCGGCGGCCTCGGCGGCGATCGTACGGTCCAGTTCGGGGTGGCCGCCGAAGCCGCCGTGCCGGGTGCCGTCGCCGTGGACGAGCAGGGCGCCGCCGAGGAGGCCGGGCGGGCCCGTCACGATCCGGGCGAGCGCCACCGCCCCGCCGCTCGCGGCGGCGGCCAGCGCGGTGGCGAGCACCGGCCGGTCCTGACTGTCGGCGCGGACCGGCACCACCAGCACGTCGATGGTTCCGCCGCAGGTCAGCCCGGTGCCGAGGCCGTCCTCGTCGTCGTACCCGAAGCGCTCCAGCACGGGCCGGCCGTCCGCCAGTGCCTGTTGGCACAGCTCGTACACCGCGCCCTCCACGCAGCCGCCGGAGACCGAGCCGACGGCTGTGCCCTCGGCGTCGACCGCGAGGGCGGCGCCGGGTCGGCGCGGGGCGCTGCCGCTGACGGCGACCACGGTGGCGACCGCGAAGTCACGGCCCTGCGCGGCCCATTCGTTCAGTTCGCCGGCGATGTCCAGCATCCGGTGGCCTCCTGACGGATCGCGCGAGCCGGTCTCATGCCGTGCCGGTGAGGTGCTCGGGCCGTACCGGGGTGCGGTTCAGCTCGAGTCCGGTCGCCGCGCGGATGGCGGCGAGCACGGCCGGGGTGGACGACAGGGTGGGGGCCTCGCCGACGCCCCGCAGTCCGTAGGGGGCGTGGTGGTCGGCGAGTTCGAGGACGTCGACCGGGATGGTCGGGGTGTCGAGGATGGTCGGGATCAGATAGTCGGTGAAGGACGGGTTGCGTACTTTCGCCGTCACCGGGTCCACGAGGATCTCCTCCATCACCGCGACGCCGAGGCCCTGCACGGTGCCGCCCTGGATCTGGCCGAGCACGGAGAGCGGGTTGAGGGCCTTGCCGACGTCCTGGGCGCAGGCCAGCTCGACCACCTTGACGAGGCCCAGTTCGGTGTCGACCTCGACCACGGCTCGGTGCGCGGCGAAGGAGTACTGCACGTGTCCGTCGCCCTGGCCGGTGTGCCGGTCGAAGGGCTGGGTCGGGCGGTGCCGCCACTCCCGCTCGATCTCGACGCTCTCGCCCTCCAGCACATCGGCGAGACCGGCGAGGACTTCACCGCCGTCGGTGACCACCTTGCCGCGCTCCAGCAGGAGTTCGGCCGTGGCCCAAGCCGGGTGGTACGTACCGAACTTGCGGCGCCCGATCTCCAGCACCCGTTCCCGCACCAGCGCGCAGGCGTTACGGACGGCGCCGCCGGTGACGTACGTCTGCCGGGAGGCGGAGGTCGAACCGGCGCTGCCCACACGGGTGTCGGCGGGCTGGATGGTGACCTTCTCCACGCCGAGTTCGGTGCGGGCGATCTGGGCGTGCACGGTGACTCCGCCCTGGCCGACCTCCGCCATCGCGGTGTGCACGACGGCGACCGGTTCCCCGGCTACGACCTCCATGCGGACCCTGGCGGTGGAGTAGTCGTCGAACCCCTCGGAGAAGCCGACGTTCTTGATGCCGACCGCGTAGCCGATCCCGCGGACGACGCCTTCGCCGTGCGTGGTGTTGGAGAGGCCGCCGGGCAACTGCCGTACGTCGGCGCCCTCACTGGACTCCCACTGGCGCTCGGGCGGCAGCGGCATCGCCTTGACGCGGCGCAGGAGTTCGGCGACCGGCGCGGGCGAGTCGACCACCTGCCCGGTGGGGAGGGTGCTGCCCTGTTCCATCGCGTTGCGCTGCCTGAACTCCACCGGGTCCAGGCCGAGTTCCCTGGCCAGCTTGTCCATCTGGGCCTCGTAGGCGAAGCACGCCTGGACCGCGCCGAAGCCGCGCATGGCCCCGCAGGGCGGGTTGTTGGTGTAGAGCGCGAGGGCCTCGATGTCGACGTGGTCCACGTTGTACGGCCCGATGCCGAGGGAGGCGGCGTTGCCGACCACGGCCGGGGAGGCGGAGGCGTAGGCGCCGCCGTCCAGGACGATCCGGCACTTCACATGGGTGAGCAGGCCGTCCCTGGTCGCGCCGTGCTCGTAGGTCAGCTTGGCCGGGTGGCGGTGGACATGGCCGAAGAAGGACTCGAAGCGGTCGTAGACGATCTTCACCGGCCTGCCGGTGCGCAGGGCCAGCAGGCAGGCGTGGATCTGCATCGACAGGTCCTCGCGGCCGCCGAACGCGCCGCCGACCCCGGCGAGCGTCATCCGCACCTTGTCCTCGGGCAGGCCCAGGACGGGGGCGATCTGGCGCAGGTCGGAGTGGAGCCACTGGGTGGCGATGTAGAGGTGGACCCCGCCGTCCTCCTCGGGGACGGCGAGCCCGGACTCGGGGCCGAGGAACGCCTGGTCCTGCATGCCGAAGGTGTACTCGCCGCGCACGATCACATCGGCCCGCGCGGCGGCCGCGGCCGCGTCGCCGCGCACGATGGGCTGGCGGTGCAGGATGTTGGGGTGGGACACGTAGGGGGCGTGGTGGTCCGTGCGGCCCTCGTGGACCAGGACCGCGTCGGGGGCCGTGGCGGACGACTCGTCGGTGATGACCGGCAGTTCGCGGTACTCGACGCGGATCTTGGCGGCTGCCCGGCGGGCGGTCTCGGGGTGGTCGGCGGCGACGACGGCGACGGGTTCGCCGTGGTGGCGGACCTTGCCGTGGGCGAGGACCGGGGTGTCCTGGATCTCCAGGCCGTAGGTGCGCACGTCGGCGGGCAGGTCGTCGTAGGTCAGGACGGCGTGCACGCCGGGCAGGGCCAGGGCCTCGGAGGTGTCGATGGACACGATCTCGGCGTGGGCGACGGTGGAGCGCAGCAGATGGCCCCAGAGCATGTCCTCGTGCCACAGATCGGAGGAGTAGGCGAACTCGCCGGTGACCTTGAGGATGCCGTCGGGGCGCAGCGTGGACTCGCCGATGCCGCCTGCGGTCCCGGTGCCCTGGGTGAGTTTCGTGGGGACGCCGGCCGGTCCGGTTCGGGGCATGTCAGACCTCCTCGGCCTGCCGGGCGGCCGCCAGGCGGACCGCGTCCATGATCTTCTCGTAGCCGGTGCAGCGGCAGAGGTTGCCGGAGAGCGCTTCGCGGATGTCAGCGTCGGCGGGCTCCGGGTTCTGCTCCAGGAGTTCGTCGGCGGCGACCAGCAGACCAGGGGTGCAGAAGCCGCACTGGACGGCGCCCGCGTCGATGAACGCCTGCTGGATGGGCGCGAGTTGGGCGCCCTCTCCCGGCACCGGCTGCCAGCGGCGGGCCTCGTCCAGGCCCACGCCGGGTGCGGCGGTCCGGCGCCGTTCCGCGTGGTCGGCCAGGCCCTCGACGGTGACGACGTCGCGGCCCTCGGCCTGGCCCGCCGCGACCAGACAGGAGCAGACCAGCTCGCCGTCCAGGCGGACGGTGCAGGACCCGCACTCGCCCTGTTCGCAGGCGTTCTTGGCGCCGGGCAGGCCGAGGCGTTCGCGCAGCACGTAGAGCAGGGACTCGCCCTCCCAGACGTCGTCGGCCTGCTGCGGGCGTCCGTTGACGGTCAGACTGACGCGCATCACGCGGCTCCTTCGGTGGCTCGGCGCTCTCCCCGGTACGACTCCCAGGCCCACATCAGCGTGCGGCGGGCCAGCACGCCGATCGCGTGGCGGCGGTAGTCGGCGGTACCGCGCACATCGTCGATGGGGTTGCAGGCGGCGGCGCACAGGGCGGCGAACTGCTTCACGGCGGAGGGGGCGATGACTTGCCCGTTCTCCCAGAACCCGCCTTCCTCCAAGGCCGAGTCGAGGAACTGTTCGGCCACCTCCGCCCGGATCGGGGTGGGCGCGGCGGAGCCGATACCGGTGCGGACGGTACGGGTCTCGGGGTGCAGGGCGAGGCCGAAGGCGCAGACGGCGATGACCATGGCGTTGCGGGTGCCGACCTTGGAGTACTGCTGGGGGCCGTCCGCCTTGGCGATCCGGACGGCGCGGATCAGTTCGTCGGGCTGGAGGGCGTTGCGCTTGACCCCGGTGTAGAAGGCGTCGATGGGGATGAGCCGGGTGCCGCGCGCCGCCGACTCCACCTCGACCTCGGCCCCGGCCGCGAGCAGTGCCGGGTGGGCGTCACCGGCGGGCGAGGCGGTGCCGAGGTTGCCGCCGACGCCGCCCCGGTTGCGGATCTGCGGGGAGGCGACGGTGTGCGCGGCGAGCGCGAGACCGGGCAGCTCGGCGCGCAGATGACGCATGATCCGGGCGTACGGGACGGAGGCGCCCAGCCGTACGGTGTCCGCGCCGGTCTCCCACTCGGCCAGTTCGCCGATGCGGGTGAGGTCGAGGAGGTGGGTGGGGCGGCGGTGGTCGAAGTTGATCTCCACCATCACATCGGTGCCCCCGGCGATCGGCACGGCGGTGGGGTGCTCGGCCTTCGCGGCGAGCGCCTCCTCCCAGCCGGCGGGGCGAAGGAAGTCCATGGCCGGCTCTCTTCTTCCGTCTCGTGACACGGGGGTCGTGGAGTCAGTACACCGGTGTTCTTCCAACGGGGTCAGTCACCGAAAACCCGAAGGAGTTGGCTGGCCACGGCGGTCATCTTGTAGATTCGTATGAACGAAGGCCATCGGCAACCTCTCTGTTTTCCCCGTGAAACACAGGAGACACCGCAGGTGCGGGGCACGGCCCGCGCGCCCCGCACCGGCTCCGCCTCCGTCACCCATCAGGATCAAGCGAAGTTTCGACACAGAACGGCGGCGACGAGATGCGGCTGCGCGCACTGCTGGACACCGACGCGCTGGGGCTGCGGCTGCTCGGCGGCGAGGACGAGCTGGACCGTACGGTCCGCGGGGTCATGACGACCGACCTGCGCGACCCGAGCCGCTATCTCTCCGGCGGCGAACTGGTCCTCACCGGCCTGGCCTGGCGCCGGGACGCCGCCGACTCCGAGCCGTTCGTCCGCCTCCTGGTGCAGGCCGGGGTCACCGCCCTGGCGGCCGGGGAGGCCGAGCTGGGCGACGTGCCGGAGGACCTGGTGCTGGCCTGCGCCCAGCACCGGATGCCGCTGTTCGCCGTGCACGAGTCGGTGGCCTTCGCCACCATCACCGAGCACGTCGTGCGCCAGGTCTCCGGCGAGCGGGCCGGTGACCTGGCCGCCGTGGTGGACCGGCACCGGCGCATGATGACCTCCGGCCCGGCGGGCGGCGGCCCGGACGTGGTCCTCGACCTGCTCGGCAGCGACCTCGACCTGCGCGCCTGGGTGCTCTCCCCCACCGGACGCCTGATAGCCGGGTCCAAGGTCGCGGGCCCGGCGCTGCCCCCCGACACCTGCGCACGGCTCGCCGCCGAGCACCTCGCCGCCGTACGCACCGGGCGGCGCGGACCGCACCGGGTGCAGCTGGAGGGCACCACGTACTCCCTGTTCCCGGTCCGCTCCTCCGGCCGCGCCCCGCAGGCCGTACGGGACGTACGCGAGACGGTGCTGTCGGACTGGCTGCTGGCCGTCGACGCGGACGCCGCCGAGTGGCCCGAGGAGCGGCTCGACCTGCTCCAGGGCGTCACCCAGCTGATCGCCGTCGAGCGGGACCGGCGCGACGCCGCCCGCACGGTGCGCCGCCGGCTCGCCCAGGAGGTGCTGGAGCTGGTGCAGAGCGGCGCGGCGCCCGCCGAGATCGCGGCGCGCCTGAGGGTCGCCGCGCCCGTGTTGCTGCCGGGGCTCGGGGCGGCCCCGCACTGGCAGGTGGTCGTGGCCCGTGTCGAGTGGGAGGACGGCGCCGTCGCGGGCGGGCCGGTCGCCCAGTCGCTGCTGGAGGAGGTCCTCGTCGACCCGCTGGCCACCGGCCCGGAGCCGGCCGACCGGGTCGCCGTCGCGCACACCGGGGACGAGGCCGTGGCGCTGGTGCCGCTGCCCGCCGTCTCCGCCGAGCACGACGGCTCCGAGGCCGGCCTGCACGCCGACGCGCTGCTGCGCTCGGTGCGCGAGGCGCTGTCGGCGGGGCTGGAGGGCGACGGACGGCTCACCCTGGGCGTCAGCGCCGCGGTGCACTCGGCGGAGGGGCTGCGCGGGGCGCTGGAGGAGGCCCGGCACGCCCGCCGGGTCGCCGCGGCCCGTCCCGGCCGGGTGTGCGCCGCCGGGCACCAGGAACTGGCGTCGCACGTGCTGCTGCTGCCGTTCGTCCCGGACGACGTGCGCCGCGCCTTCACCGCCCGGCTGCTGGACCCGCTCACGGAGTACGACCGCCGCCACCGGGCCGAGCTGATCCCGACGCTGGAGGCGTTCCTCGACTGCGACGGCTCCTGGACCCGGTGCGCGGGCCGGCTCCATCTGCACGTCAACACCCTGCGCTACCGGGTGGGCCGCATCGAGCAGTTGACGGGCCGCGACCTCTCCCGCCTGGAGGACAAGCTCGACTTCTTCCTCGCCCTGAGGATGAGCTGAGGGTGGGCTGAGGGTGGGCTGAGCACACCCCCACGCCCGTGATCAGCGGCGGTCGGTGCCGGGGACCGAATTCGATCTTCCGGCGCCACCCGGCGGCCAATCGGCCACCCCTCCGCAACTTTGTGAAAAGTTTCACCCACCCTCTTGGCCTGGCCCGGTGATCGGTGCTGGAATGCACGCCACCACTCAACAGCTCGACGGCGTGCTCGGGGAGGGCAACGTGGCGCATCCCGCCATGTCTGGTAACGGAACGACCGCCGATGACGATCCGCTCCAGACCGCGGTGTGGCGGCTGCGCTCGCGGGCCTGCTGGGCCGACGCGGCGGCCCTCCTGCCCACGGACACCCCGAGGGCGACGCTCCAGCGGGCCACGCTGCTGGTGGAGCGGTGCCTGTACACCGAGCGGGGCTGGGAGGCGGCCGAGGGCGCGCTGCGCACCGCCGAGGCGCGGGCGCTCAGCGACGAGGAGCGCGGGGCGGCCGCCTGCGAGCGCGGCCAGCTCGCCTACGCCGCAACGCTGCACGGCGTACGGGACCGGGCGGACGAGGCGCGGGCCGCGCTGGGCCGGGCGGCGGCGCTGATCGCGCCGGGGGCGCCGGGGCGGGCCCTGCTGGACTTCCGCCGGGGCCTGCTCGCCGAGAACCTGACCCACTCCCCGCAGGCCGCCCGCGCGGCCTACCGCCGGGCCCACGCGGGCGCCACCGCGCAGGCAGACCCGCTCCTGCTCTCCTTCACCTGGCGTCACCTCGCCGGACTGGCCCTGCGCGAGGGCGAGTTGGCCGAGGCCCGGCACGGCTTCACCGAGTCCCTCCGCCTGCGCGAGGAACTGGGCTACCTGGTGGGCACGGCCCCCGCCCTGTTCTCCCTCGCGGAGACCGAACCCGAACCGGAAGCCTCCCGCCTCCGCGAAGAAGCCCGCCGCCTCTTCCGCCTCCTGGGCGGAGTCCCCACCTGGCTCGCGGAACACCTGACCCCGCCAACGCCGGGGGCGGCGACGGCCTGAGGGCGGTTCTCAGTCCCGCTGCGCGAAATGTTCCGCCACGAGTCCCGCCACCACATCCAGCTCGCCGGAGGCCAACGCGTCCAGCAGGGCGGTGTGTTGGGCGGCGTCCCGGAGCAGGACGGCTCGGTGCTGGCGGGGCGGGGTGCCCACCAGGGGCCACTGGGCGCGGCGGTGGAGGTCTTCCGCGATGCGGAGGAGTTGTTCGTTGCCCGCGAGGGCGAGGAGGGCGCGGTGGAAGGCGCGGTCGGCCTCGGCGTAGCGGGCGGGACAGCCGGAGGCGGCCGCGCGGGCCGTGTCCTCGGCGAGCGGGCGCAGCTCGGCGAAGCGGGCGGCCGGGACGGTACGCGCCAGCCGCAGCAGGACGGGGACTTCGAGCAGCGCCCGCACCTCGGCCAGCTCGGCCAGCTCGCGGGCGCCGCGCCGCACCACCCGGAAGCCCCGGTTGGGGACGACCTCGACGGCGCCCTCCAGCGCGAGCTGCTGCATGGCCTCACGGACCGGCGTGGCCGAGACCCCGAAGCGGTCGCCGAGCACCGGTGCCGAATAGACCTCGCCGGGGCACAGTTCGCCGGTCGTCAGCGCGGAGCGCAGCGCGTCGAGGATCTGCCCGCGCACCGAGGCCCGCTGCACGAGCGCGCGCGGCCGGGGCAGCGGCGGCTCGCTGTGCGTGTGCTCACCCCGTACGCCGGAGGTGCCGTCGGCCCGCTCGCGGGTCTCGGCGGCTCCGGACTGGGCCGGTACCCGCGTGGCGGCGGGCCGCGCGGCGTGCCAGGGCAGCCCCGTCCCGGAGACGTCGTGCAGGCCCTGCTTCACGGGTCCTCCTCGGGCTGGTCGGCGGCCGGGGCTTCGGGGCGCCCCGCCCTGGGGCCGGGCCCCTGACACGGACGACGGACCGTCACATGTCCGTCAAGCACCTTAGGCGCAGGAGGCGGCAGTTCAAATTCCCGGAAAGACGGGTAAGGTAAGCCTTACCTCTACGCCCGCCCCCGTGTTCGAAGGATCGGTGGTCCCGTCATGCTCGCTACGGCCTCGCCGCTCACCGCAGCGTACGCCCGGCTCGGCGAGGTCTATCCGGGACTGAGCGTGACGGTCCTGGAGGACACGGCGCACACCCTGCCCGCGGGCGACGGCTGGGTGACCGCCGACGGGCTCGCCGCGGGCGGCGCCCAGCTCGACTCCTTCCTCGCGTGGGACGACGCCCAGGTGCTGCGGGACTACGGTCAGCACGCCCGCCCGGACGTCATCGCAAGCTTCGGGCTGCACCGCTACGCCTGGCCCGCCTGCCTGCTCATCACCGTCCCCTGGTTCCTGCACCGCCGCGTACCCCGGCTGCCCGCGGCCCACGTCGCCTACCACCGCACCGAGGGCCGGATGACCGTACGGCCGGGAACCTTCGCCTGCCTGCCGGACGACCCGGCGGCCGGGCTGCCCGAGGCGGTCGTCATGGCCGACGAGGAGGCGCTGCGGGCCGAGGTGCGCGCGGCCGTCGCCGAGCACCTGGAACCGGTGCTGGGCGGCTTCGGTCCGCGCATGCGGCGGCGCGGCCGCGCGCTGTGGGGCATGGCGACGGACGAGATCGTCGAGGGCCTGTGGTACCTCGCCTCCCTCTTCGGCGAGGGCGAGGAGCACCGCGCGATGCGCGAGCTGGAGCTGCTGCTGCCGGGCGCGACCCGGCCGTACGCGGGCTCGGCCGCCTTCCGTGAGCTGACCGGTCCGGCCGGCGAGCCGCTGTCCACCCGCGACCGGGTCAGCTGCTGCATGTTCTACACGCTGCGCCCCGAGGACACCTGCGCCACCTGCCCGCGCACCTGCGACAGCGACCGGATCGCCAAGCTGACCGCCGCCGTGGCCGCCTGAGCCCGCCGGAACCACTCGTTCGAGCGACGTTAATCGAACTCAACAACCCCTTCGCAGCAGACAGTTCGAGCAAAACAGCGCCACCGCTCCGCCCTCGCGCCCCTTTGGCGGACCGTTGCCTCGAAATCCCCGGCCGGGCGCCGGGAATGGGTCACTATGACGGGCGATACGCCCTATCCCAAGGCAAGGGACCCCTGATGCGAATGACCGACATATCGCTGAACTGGCTGCTTCCGGGCGCCGTGCTGCTCCTGGGCGTGCCGGCGGCGATCGCGGTGCTCGCGCGCGGCAAGCGCTCCTCCGGGGAGAAGGCGGGCTCCGACGACTCCTGGGAACGCAGCGAGGAGCGCCGCAGGCGCAAGGAAGCCGTCTACGGAACCGCCTCGTACGTCCTGCTGTTCTGCTGTGCGGCGGTCGCGGCGGCCCTCTCCTTCCACGGCCTGGTCGGATTCGGCGAGCAGAACCTCGGGCTCACCGACGGCTGGCAGTACCTGGTGCCGTTCGGCCTGGACGGCGCGGCCATGTTCTGCTCGGTCCTCGCCGTGCGCGAGGCCAGCCACGGCGACGCCGCCCTGGGTTCCCGGATGCTGGTGTGGATGTTCGCCGCGGCCGCGGCCTGGTTCAACTGGGTGCACGCGCCCAGGGGGATCGGCCACGACGGGGCGCCGCAGTTCTTCTCCGGCATGTCCCTGTCGGCGGCGGTGCTGTTCGACCGGGCGCTGAAGCAGACCCGCCGGGCGGCCCTGCGTGAACAGGGTCTGGTGCCGCGTCCGCTGCCCCAGATCCGCATCGTCCGCTGGGTGCGGGCGCCCCGCGAGACCTACGGGGCCTGGTCGCTCATGCTCCTGGAGGGCGTGCGCAGCCTGGACGAGGCGGTCGAGGAGGTGCGCGACGACAAGCGGGAGAAGATCGAGACCCGGCAGCGCCGGCGCGACCAGCAGCGCGTGGAGCGTGCCCAGTTGAAGGCGCTCACCCGAGGCGCCCGAGGCATCGTGGGACGGACACCCGCGCGGACGGTGGAGGTGCAGATGGACCGCGCCCCCGCCCCGGCGACCGGGGAGCCCGCCATAGCGGCGGCGGACAAGCTGACCGCCCGTTCGCGGCCCTCCCTGCAATCGGTCCGCAAGGGCAGCGAACCGGTCACCGTCGACCTCACCGCGGAGGACGACACGATGGCCCTGCCCCGGCTCGACTCGCTGGAGCGCAAGCTGAAGGACCTTGAGCAGCAGTTCGGTTGAGCACAGCGGCGGCGACGGGGCGGGGGCACGGTTCTGGTGGACCGTGCCCCCGCCCCGTCGCCGTATCCGCCTACGCGGCCTCGGCGCCCAGCTCGAACCACACCGACTTGCCCACCTCGTGCGCCCGTACCCCCCAGGCGTCCGCGAGGGACTGCACCAGGACCAGGCCCCGGCCGTTGGTGTCCTCGTCGGGGTCCGCGGCGCGCATCCGCGGTCCGCGGGCCACGAAGTCCCGTACCTCCACGCGGAGTCCGCGCGGGGAGACGACGGCGGTGAGGACCGCGTCGTCGTCGGTGTGCACCAGGGCGTTGGTGACGAGTTCGCTGGTGAGCAGTTCGGCTATGCCGGACCGGTCGGGCCGGTCCCAGTGCCGCAGCAGGGCGCGCAGTTCACGCCGCGCCTCGGGCACCGCCGCGAGGTCGGCGCGCGTCAGTTCGCGTCTGAGCCGGTGCGCCTCACGCGTGCCGCCCGTGTCGCCGTCTCCCGTGTCTCCCGCGTCTCCCGTGTCCGCCGGGGAAGCCCCCACTGCCATGGGACCGCCTCTTCGCGCCTGCCTCGTCATGACCCCCGCCCACACGTCGCCGGCCCTCCCTCTCCTGGTCGACCGCGTCCACGACGGATGGTTGCCCAGCGGACCCGGGGCCAGTCATGACCGCCGTCCGACCGCCGGATGTTCGGCCACGCACGGCGGGCACACGGGCCGCCCACCGGGAGTCCCGGCACCCGTACCGAAAGCGCCGTGGCGGCCGAAAAACGCCGCAGGAGCCATCTGACGGCTCCTGCGGACCCATTCGGACACCCAGTGCCCCCAATCGGTCACACGCGGTGAAACTGACCGGAAATCACCGTTCCTCAGGGCGACTTCAGGGTCGGGGCACGTTGCGGAGGTTGGAGCGGGCCATCTGGAGCATCCGGCCGACGCCGCCGTCCAGCACGATCTTCGACGCGGACAGCGCGAACCCGGTGACCATGTC
Source organism: Streptomyces sp. NPDC085596 (assembly GCF_044541565.1). NCBI lineage: Bacteria > Bacillati > Actinomycetota > Actinomycetes > Kitasatosporales > Streptomycetaceae > Streptomyces > Streptomyces sp. NPDC085596. The sequence goes on from NZ_JBITTC010000002.1 coordinate 533,233, forward strand.
GGCCTTGATCTTCGGCGGGATCGACAGGGCGTTGGGGTCGGTGACGACGTCCACCAGGGCGGGACCCTTGTGCCTGAAGGCGTCCCTGAGCGCCCCGGCCAGTTGCTTCGGCTTCTCCACCCGCACCCCGAAGGCACCGCAGGCGCGGGCGACTTCGGCGAAGTCGGGGTTGACGTCGGTGGTGCCGTACGAGGGCAGGCCCGCGACCAGCATCTCCAACTCCACCATGCCGAGTGCGGAGTTGTTGAACAGCACGATCTTCACCGGCAGGTCCTGCTGCACCAGCGTCAGGAAGTCGCCCATCAGCATGGTGAATCCGCCGTCACCGGCCATGGCGATGACCTGCCGGTCGCGGTCGGTGAACTGGGCGCCGATCGCCATGGGCATCGCGTTCGCCATCGAGCCGTGCGAGAACGAACCGATGATGCGGCGGCGGCCGTTGGGCGAGATGTAGCGCGCGCCCCAGACGTTGTTCATCCCGGTGTCGATGGTGAAGATCGCGTCGTCATCGGCGATCTCGTCCAGCACGGACGCCACGTACTCGGGGTGGATGGGAACGTGCTTGTCCACCTTGCGGGTGTACGCCTTGACCACGCCCTCCAGCGCGTCGGCGTGCTTCTTCAGCATCTTGTCCAGGAAGCGGCGGTCCGTCTTCTCCCGGACCCGGGGAATCAGACAGCGCAGCGTCTCGCGGACATCGCCCCACACCGCGAGGTCCAGCCGGGAGCGCCGGCCGATGACCTCGGGCCGTACGTCGATCTGCGCGATCTTCACGTCGTCGGGCAGGAACGCGTTGTACGGGAAGTCGGTGCCGACCAGGATCAGCAGCTCGCACTCGTGGGTGGCCTCGTAGGCGGCGCCGTAGCCGAGCAGCCCGCTCATGCCGACGTCGTACGGATTGTCGTACTGAATCCATTCCTTGCCGCGCAGGGCGTGCCCCACCGGGGACTTGACGCGTCCGGCGAACTCCATCACCTCGGCGTGGGCGCCCGCCGTGCCCGCGCCGCAGAACAGCGTGACCTTGTCGGCCTGGTCGATCATCTCCACCAGGCGGTCGATCTCGGCGTCGCCGGGGCGGATCGTGGGCCGGGAGGTGACCAGGGCGCTCTCGAAGGACTGGTCCGGCGCGGGCTGGTCGGCCACGTCACCGGGCAGGGTGACGACGCTGACCCCGCGCTGCCCGATCGCGTGCTGGATGGCGGTCTGGAGCAGCCGGGGCATCTGCTTCGGGTTGGAGATCATCTCGCTGTAGTGGCTGCACTCCTGGAACAGCCGCTCCGGGTGCGTCTCCTGGAAGTAGGAGAGGCCGATCTCGCTGGACGGGATGTGGGAGGCCAGGGCCAGCACGGGCGCCATGGAGCGGTGGGCGTCGTAGAGGCCGTTGATGAGGTGCAGGTTGCCGGGGCCGCAGGAGCCCGCGCAGGCGGTCAGCTTGCCGGTGATCTGCGCCTCGGCGCCGGCCGCGAAGGCGGCGACCTCCTCGTGGCGCACATGCACCCAGTCGATCGCGGCGTTGCGGCGCACGGCGTCCACGACCGGGTTGAGGCTGTCCCCGACGACGCCGTACATACGGCGCACCCCGGCGCGGGCGAGGATGTCGACGAACTGCTCGGCGACGTTCTGTTTGGCCATGACGGTCGTCCGCCCCTTCGCGGTCCCGGAAATACGCCCCTGCCGTCCCATCAAGTCACAGGGGGCCCGGTTACGCCTCCCAAACGGCGGCGGCCGTACGGTCGTCGGCGTACCCCTTCACCCGTGTCTGGGTGTCCCCGAGGAACGCGGCGAGGCCGGGCGCGGCGGCACGCGACCAGCGGCGGCCGAGGAACGCGCGCAGGGCCGCCTCCCCGCGCAGCGGGTCCGCGAGGCCGGAGGTGCACATCATCAGCACGTCACCCGGCCGGGCTATGGCGGCCCGGAACCGGAACGGCACCTGCGGCGGCTCCGCGGGTGCGACGACGGGCTCGTACGGGCTCGGCGGGACCGGGATGCCGAGGTCCAGGGTGAGGCGGTCGCCGTCCGGGGTCTCGGCGGGAAGGGCGCCGGGCGGGGCGGGGCCGTCGCCCGGTCCGCCCGGTTCGATGTCCAGCCACTCCCCGTCCCGCAGCCGGAACAGCCCGCCCTCCCCCGCGCCGAAGAACACGCGGGTGCGGCAGTCGGGGTCGGCGGGCAGCAGCAGGCAGCGCAGGCTCGCGGTGTGCTCCTCGGGGCCTAGGTCCCGTTCGGCGGCGTCGGCGCGGAGCTTGCCGAGGGTGCGGTCGGTGAGACGGTTCAGCCCGGACTTGAGGTCGCCGCGCCGGCCCGCCCGCAGATCCTCGACCAGCCGTTCGTGGCTGCGCCCCACCGCCTGTCCGATCCACCGGCACGCCTCGGCGGCCATCCGGTGCGCGCCGGGGGCGGCCCGTGCGCCGGTGGCCATGGCCACGAGGACGAGGGCCTGTTCGCCCGCGCCGAAGCGTGCGGTGAGCAGGGCGTCCCGCCGTGCCTCGCCCCGGTAGCGCGCGGAGTCCCCGCGCAGCGAGACGGCCCGCAGGGTGCTCGCTCCGTACCGGGCGCCCTCCAGCACGGTGTCGGACACCAGCTCGCCGAGCTGATCGGGGTCGGCGGCTGGCAGCGCGGTCGGTTCGGGGGCGTAGGTGGGGGGCCGGGGGCCGACCCAGTCGGGGGTGGGAGGCGTGGTCGGCGTGAAGTGGGCGACGCCGGTGACGACGGGGCCTCGCGGAGTGCCGTCGGCGGGGCTCTGCGCCGGTTCAGGTGGGGGCGCGGGCCAGCCCGGCATGGGCGGGACGGCAGGCGGGCGCGCGGCCGGGGTGTCCGGGGCGTCGGTGGGCGTCTGCTCACCTGCCCGCTGGGCGGGGAAGGGCGGCGTGTCCCGGACCTGGTCACCGGCTCGCTGGGCCGGGAGCGGCAGCGGACCCGGCTCGGCTCTGGAAGGCGGGGGCTCGGGTGTCTCCCGCTCGGGCGGCCCGCCGGGGCTTCCCTCCGGTTGACCCGCCTGCCCGCTCCCCTGCCCGGTCACCGTCGCCCGCTTCGCCGAGGCGTAGCGGTCGTCCAGGGAATCCGGGGCCGGTGTGGGGCCCGTGTCGTCGGCCGCTTCGTCGTAGAGCTGCCCCCACCAGTCGTCGTCCCGGCGAGTGGGCCCGCCCCCCTGCTGACTCATGCCGGTAATTGTCACCACGCGGGCGGCGCGGAAACGGGGCATCGGGAAAATCGGGCTCCCTCGCCCGCCTCGCACAGCGCATCGGGGGACAGGGCGAACGGCCGTACGAGATCTGCGGTTCCGTCCGGGCTCGGGCACGCTGGGCAGATGGGAGCGTGGGAACTCCTGCTGGTCGGCCTGGTGATCGCGCTCGGCCTCTGCGGAGTGCTGGTGCCCGGTGTGCCGGGGGCGTGGCTGGTGTGGGCCGGGGTCCTGTGGTGGGCGCTGACGAACCCGGCCGGCCTCACCTGGGCGGTCCTGGTCGGCGCCACCGTGGTCCTGCTGCTGGCGCAGGTCGTGCGCTGGGCACTGCCCGCGCGCCAGCTTCGGGCGAGCGGCGCGACACCCCGGATGGCGGTGTACGCGGGTGCCGGCGCGGTTCTCGGGTTCGTACTGCTGCCGGTGGTGGGCGCGCTGCCCGGCTTCATGGGCGGGATCTACCTGGCCGAGCGGCTGCGGCTCGGCCGGCACGGCGAGGCGATGGCCGCGCTGCGCACGGCGATGCGCTCGGGCGGCTCCAGCGTGTTCACGGAGCTGTTCGCCTGTCTGCTGATCGCGGCCGGGTGGCTGAGCGCGGTGCTGTGGGGCTGAGCGCGGCCGGGTGGCTGAGCGCGGTGCTGTGGGGCTGACCGCTCACCGCAGGACGCGGCTGACGCGGTCGGCGACCGCCCGCATCCCCGCGTCGTTGAAGTGCAGATGGTCGCCGGGGTCGTAGCGCGGCAGCAGGCGTACGGGGTCGGCGGGGTCGCGCAGCGCGGCGTCCGCGTCGGCGACCGCGTCGAAGGCGCCGCCGGTGCGGATGAAGTCGTTGACCCCCTGCCGTACGGCCTCGCGGGCCGCCGTGTGCGCCGGGTGGCCGCCGTACGGGGTGAGGGTGACGCCCACGACCCGGATGTGCCGGGCGTGGGCGCGGGCGACGAGGGTGCGGTAGGCGTCGGCGTAGGCGCTCACGTCGGCGGCGGTGGGGCTGCCGTTGATGTCGTTGACGCCCTCGAACACGACGAGGACGCGGGCTCCGGCGCGGTCCAGTGCGTCGGGGTCCAGGCGGGCGAGGGCGCTCGGGCCGGTGCGGTCGCGCAGGAGGCGGTTGCCGCCGATGCCCGCGTTGAGGACGCCGAGGCGGCGGTGGCGTTCGGCGAGCAGGTCGGGCCAGCGGTGGTTGGCGTCGTGGGTGGAGCCCGTGCCGTCGGTGAGCGAGTCGCCGAAGGCGACGACGCTGCCGGTGGCGGAGCCGCGTACGTCGACGCCGGCGACGTAGTACCAGTTGCTGATCGGGGTGCGGTACGCGGAACCGTCCTCGTCGGCCGCGTGACCGGCGCCGACGAGGGCGACCCAGCTGGTCTGGAGGGCGGTGCCGTGCTGGGTGGCGGGGCCGGAGTCGTCCGGGGTGAGGACGGTGACCAGGAGGTCGGCGGCGGCCGGGACGGTGAGCCGGACGGGGTCGGTGAGAAGGTCACGGCCGGGCGGGACGGTGGCGGTCGGCGCGTGGTGGAAGGTGGCGGTGCGCAGGGTGCCGGGTGCGGCGTCCGGGCCCTTGCCGTGCCGGAGGGCGACGGTGACCGCGCCGAGGTGGAGCGGGGCGGTGCCGAGCCGGTTGGTGATGCGTACGCGCAGTTCGTGCCCGCCGACGCTGAGGTGGACGACGTTGCGGATCGCGGCGCCGGGCAGGGCGGGGGCGGTGCCGGAGGGGGCGGCCTCCCAGGTGCCGGTCCAGGGCTGGTGCCCCGCGGCGGCCCAGGCGGGGGCCGGGGTCAGTACGAGGAGGAGGGCCGCGAGGAACCGTACGACGTGGCCGAACCGTGCGACGTAGCCCATGTCCGCCCCTTTCCCACGGGCCCGTCCGCGTGTCCGGGCCGCCGGAGGCGACGGTGCCACACGCGGCGGCCGGGGGCGGGGCGCCCTCACCGGAGGCCCACCCGCTCGGCCCAGCCGGCTACGCGCTGCCCAGCACCCCCTCCAGGCGCAGCAGCCACATCTTCCGTTCCAGTCCGCCCGCGTACCCGGTCATGGTGCCGTTGGCCCCGATGACCCGGTGGCAGGCGCGGACGACCAGCAGGGGGTTGGCGCCCAGCGCGCCGCCGACCGCGCGGATCGCGGCGCGCGGGGCGCCGACCTCGGCCGCGATCGCGCCGTAGGTGGTGGTGGCCCCGTAGGGGACGGCGTCCAGGGCGGCCCATACGCGCTCGCGGAACTCGGTGCCCCTTACGCGGGTGGGCAGGTCGAACTCCTCGAGGTCTCCGGCGAAGTAGGCGGTGAGCTGCTGGGTGGCTTCCCGGAAGGGTCCGGCGTCGTGCCGCCAGCCTTCCTGGACGGTACGGCCGCCCTTCTGGCCGGGCACGGATACCGAGGTCAGCGCGCCGTCCGCGTCGGCGGTGAGCAGCAGGGGGCCGACCGGGGAGGCCAGTTCGGTCCAGTAGGGGTTGTCCATGATCGCCATTACTCGGTCAGCTCCTCGGCGACCCGTAGGTGTTGTACGGCGTAGGACCGCCAGGGCCGCCAGGCTTCGGGCAGGTCCGTACCGGGTGGGGTGACGTCCGGGTCGCCGAGCACGCGCGCCCTCAGGGCGGCGACGGCGGCCGGGGTGACGCCGGGCAGCTCGCTCAGGGCGCGCCGGGCCTCGTCCCGGTCGGCGCCGGGGTCGAGGCGCAGATGGCCGTCCGCGAGGGCGGCGGCGAGCGTGCCGAGCGGGGTCCCGGCCTCCGCCTCGGCGAGGACGGCGGGCTCGGGGAAGAGGTGCGTGAGGCTGCCGCTGGGCGCGTCGAGCGCCTTGCCGTACCGGCGTACGAGCCGTTCCACCGCCTCGGGCGCGCCGGTCAGGACGCGGGCGGCGATCTCCAGCGGGTCGACGGCGCCGGGTGAGCGCAGTCCGGGCCGGGCGGCGACCAGCGGGGCGAGCCGGGGGTCGGCGGCGAGGCGGGCGTCGACGGCGTAGGGGTCGGCGTCGAGGTCGTACAGCCGGCGCAGCCGGTGCACGGCGGTGGTGAGGTCGCGGGGGTCGGTGGGCAGCAGACGGGCGTCGAGCCAGCCACCGGGCCGGGTGCCGCCGCGCGGCTCGGGGGTGTGGGCGCGCTCGTGGACGGCGGCGACGCCGGTGCCGTACGGCAGCCGCAGGGTGCGCCGGTGGACGCGGGCGCCAGGGGTGCCGGTCACCTCCTCGACGCCGGGTACGGCCTCGCGCGCGAGCAGGTCGAAGACGGCGCCGGTCTGGTAGGGGCCACGGTGGGCGAGCCGCAGCGGGATGCCGGTGCCGGGGGCGCTCCGGCGGGAGCGCGGGGCGGCGTCGCGCACCTCGGTCGGGGTGTGGGCGTACACCTCGCGGATGGTGTCGTTGAACTGCCGGATGCTGCGGAAACCGGACGCGAACGCGATCTCGGTGACCGGGAGTTCGGTGGTCCGCAGCAGGGTCCGCGCGGTGTGGGCGCGCTGGGCGCGGGCGAGCGCCACGGGTCCGGCGCCGACCTCGCCGGTGAGCTGGCGCTGCACCTGCCGGGGGCTGTAGCCGAGGCGGGCGGCGAGGCCGGTGACGCCCTCCCGGTCGACGACGCCGTCCGCGATCAGCCGCATGGCCCGGCCGACGACGTCCGCGCGGACGTTCCACTCGGCCGAGCCCGGCACGGCGTCCGGCCGGCAGCGGCGGCAGGCCCGGAAGCCGGAGCCCTGGGCGGCGGCGGCCGTGCGGAAGAACCGTACGTTGCACCGCTTCGGGGTCACCGCGGGGCAGCTGGGGCGGCAGTAGATGCCGGTGGTCCGGACGGCGAAGAAGAAGACGCCGTCGAACCGCCCGTCGCGGCTGCGCACCGCCTCGTACCTGCTGTCATCGTCCGTCATGCGTCCAGTGTCGGACGTCGGAGGGGGGCCGGGCCAGCGGAAAACGGACATGCAGCCCGGCCCCCTCTTCTGGTCAGGCCCAGCGACCCCGCTTGGCCTGCATCGCGGCCCGGCCCTCGGCTCCCTTGCGCTTCCAGTCCTTGCGGATCTCGGCGCGCAGGCGGGCGTCGGTCTTGGCGACGATCCACTGGTTCTCGCGGACCAGCTTGCGGTAGCTCTCCAGCCGTCGGACGGGCAGCTCGCCCAAGGCCACGGCGGCGGCGACCGCGCAGCCGGGCTCGGACTCGTGGGAGCAGTCGTGGAACCGGCAGCGCGCCGCCAGCTCCTCGATCTCGGAGAACACCTGCCCGACCCCGCTCTCGGCGTCGTACAGGCCGACGCCGCGCAGTCCGGGGGTGTCGATGAGCACGCCCCCGCCGGTCAGCGGCAGCAGGTTGCGGGTGGTCGTGGTGTGCCGGCCCTTGCCGTCCACGTCCCGCGCGGCCCGGACGTCCATCACGTCCGCGCCGACGAGCGCGTTGGCCAGCGTGGACTTGCCCGCACCGGACTGCCCGAGCAGCACGGCGGTACCCGTACCGATCAGGGCCCGGAGCACGTCCAGCCCGTCGCCGTGCAGCGCGCTGACGGTCAGCACGGGCACACCGGGCGCGGCGGTCCCGACGTCCTGCACGAGGTGCGCGAGCGTCGCCGGATCGGGCACCAGGTCGGCCTTGGACAGCACCACCACCGGCTGCGCCCCGGACTCCCACGCCAGCGCCAGAAACCGTTCGGCCCGCCCGAGGTCGAGTTCGACGGCGAGCGACACGGCGACGACGGCGTGATCGACGTTGGCGGCGAGAATCTGCCCGTCGGACCGCTTGGACGAGGTGGACCGTACGAACGCGGTCCGGCGGGGCAGGTAGGCGCGGACGTACCGGGGGCTGGCCCCCTCGGGGTCGACGGCGGCCCAGTCGCCCGTGCACACGACCTTCATCGGGTCACGCGGGACGACGAACTCGGTGTCGGCACGGACAGTGCCGCCCGGCGTCACGACATCGCACAGGCCGCGGTCGACGCGTACGACGCGGCCGGCTACGAGGCCCTGGTCGGCATAGGGGGCGAACGCCGTCTCCCAGTCGGCATCCCAGCCGTACGGCACGAGCGGATGCGAGGAGGACGACGGACTCATGGGGGTGGAGAGAGACAAGGGGTGACCCTTCGAAGGGTGGCCCCGGCACACGCGCGTCGGCGCGGAAGGAGAGAGGTCAGCCGGAAGCCACGGAGGTGACAAGGATGAACGTCCGGATGCGCACAGCACCCACCACAGAGACAGCCATCGGTCACACCTCCTGGATCACACCGAACCACCACGACAACTCGACGAGCCGCCGCGCGAACACGGACGACACTAGAGGCAACGGGCAGCGGGCACCAACGAATTAATCCCCCGCTCGACCCGCCGTGCCGGTCGCCGTCCATCGCTTGATCACGGCGGGGGCGCTGTGGGGGGCCGGCCAGATCCGGAGGTGTACCTGCTCCATGCCCTCGGGGTCGTCGTACCCCTCCTCGTCCGGCAGGCGGACGTTCGCAAGGTTCGTCCGCGACGCACGGACCCGTACGAAGCCCTCGGGGACTTCGAAGCGCGCGGCGTCCGGTAGGTAGTCCGTGCAGCCCAGAACCGCGACGCGGCCGGTAGGCACCTCGATGCTCGCTTCCACCACGTGGTCGAAGGCGTCACTGTCGTCACCCGGCGGACGGTCGAGCAGTTCGACCGTCACCGTGACGTCCATGTCGACCGCGGTGCCGATGCCGAGCGTCCGCCGCGATACGGCGAGTCCGTCCGACACCGCCTCCTGCGTCCACGCCTCCCCCAGATCGTCCTCGGCGTCCTCGTCCATCACGTGCAACTGGAAGTAGTCCGCGAACAGCCGCAGTTGTGTGGTCGTCACCGGCCGGCACCCGCTGCGAGGCGGCGGGCGGCGTCGGGCCAGGGCGTGGGTTCCGGCCCGTCCTCGTCCATCATGACCTCCTCCTCCCACCAGCCGGTCCCGTCGAGCCAGGAGGTCAGCCACCGGGCCACGGACGGGGAGTCCAGGAACCACGCGTCGGCCCAGTCGTCGGGGCCGGCGTTGGGCTCGAAGAGGAGGACGGGAGCGTCGGGGGCGAGGCAGTCGACAGCGGCGTACATGCCGCAGCCCCAGTCCAGGATCGGCAGCACGCCCCGCGGCCAGTATGCCGGGCGAGAGTCGCGGAGCGGCCCGTACTCTGCCACGGCGGTCCGCCCGTCGCCGACAAGCGGCAGCAGCGTGCAGTCGGGGCCGAAGCCGCCGTTGGCGACCTGGAGGTACAGAAGGCGGAGCAGCGGCGGCAGGCTGAAGCCGAGCACCTGCTCGGCGTCGGCGACGTCCTGTTCGCCGAGGCACGGGGCAAGGCCCCCTGTCTGCTGCTCGGCACGGTCACGCACGCGCCGCAGGAGCTCGGACGGATTGTTCACGCGACTGCCTCTTCGCTGGTGAGATGCCGGACGGCCGCGGCACGACCTCGGACAGGCCGACCATAGCCGTGGGCACCGACAACGCGTCGTGGCTACCGGTCCAGCAGATGGTGCATGACGGTCTCGGGGATCGCGGGGTTGGCGGCGGAGGCGAGCGCGGTCGTGGCGTCGTGCAGGAGGGTGGTCAGGACGCGGGTGGGGAGGCGCGGGTCGGCGGCGGCCTGGTCCCGTATGGCGTGGTGGGGGTCGTCGAGCATGCGGATCACGGACGCGATGGACAGGCGCCGGTCGCGCAGGGCGCACCAGCGGACGCCCGAGTCCGCGTCCCGGCTGAACCGTTCCACCAGCTCGGTGGTCGCCCGCGGATCGAGGAGGGCGAGCTTGCGGGTGCGGGGGTCGGGGTCGTCCGCGAAGCGGAGGGTCCCCTGCCGGGGGAAGTTGGGGTGCTCGATCATTCTTGCGGCCGAGTAGCCGTTCCAGGTCCGCACCATCTCCAGCAGGAGGTCCGCCGGGGCCTGGTCGCAGTGTTCGGCCAGGAAGAGCCGGACGACCCAGTCCTCGTCGTGTGCCAACAGGTCGACCACGTCGGGCGGCAGGTTGGACGCGCACGCGGTGCTGCGGCGGAGCATGACGTGCGCGGAGGTGGCACAGCGCCGCATGGCCTCCTCGTCGTCCTCCAGGTCCCGGACCCACGGGAGCGGGTGGCAGCGGGCGCTGGGATCGAACTCGACGGCCACGCGTACACGTTCCGCCTCCGTGAGGTCCGGGCGGATGGACACCAGCCAGCGGACGCCGGGGTCCGGGTCCTGGCCCAGCAGGGCCACGAGGTCGGTGTCCAGATGAAGATTCTGGGCTGCGGCGCTGCGCAGGGCTGTCTCGCCCCCGTGGACCAGCTCCTCGGCCAGCTCACGGGTGAGGACACAGGTACGCGCCGCGCGTTCCCGCTGGGCATCACCGGGGAGTGCGGCGAAGTCGACCTCTGCGAGCGGGGTGGAACAGTGGTGCAGCAGCACGGCTTCGGCTCGCACCCCGGGGTCCGGGTCCGCGCGCAGGGCCGTCCGCGCCGGAGGAGTCAGGTGAGTCCAGGCGCGCGGGGCGGCCGCCTTGCGTACCACGGGGTCCAGGTCGGCGGCGAGCGCGGTGAGGTGCCGCACCGGCAGGTCGCGATGAGCGACCAGTTCGGCACGCACGTGCGGGCTGGGGTCGGCGGCGAGCTGGGCGAAGGTCTCCGCGGTGAACGCCGGGTGCTGGTACACCACGCTGGTGAGCAGCCCCCACCGGTGGCGCGGATCGGGATCGCGGAAGAGTGCGGCGCTCTGTTCGGGTTTGAGCGGCCGCTCCGCCAACTCCCGGCGTACCCGCCACTCGGGATGCCCGACCCAGGCCGTGATCATGTCCTCGGGCAGTTCCCGATAACGGAGCCGGGACGAGAGCCGCTCCTCGGGACCGACGTCGAGGAGACGGCACAGCACGGCCGCGGAGGCGGCAGGGTTCGCGGCCAGCCCCTCGCGCCATGCGCCCCGCAGCCGGGCCGAGGGGGCCGTCCGTCGCAGGACGAAGTCCCAGCCGGCCTCCCGCTTTCCCGGCATCTCCACCGCATGCTCCCGTGCCGACGCCTCCAGCCAGTCGGTGAACGGCGCTATGGCGACGATCCAGACCTCGTACTCCTCACAGGTGGCGCCCAGGACGCTCTCCCCGTCCAGGGACATCGTCACGAATTCCGGCTGACCCGCTCTGGGGCCGGGGAGACCGGCCAGATCCCACTGCTCCCCCAGCCGCACCCTGGTCCAGCAAGTACAGCCTTGATCGGCGACGTTGATCAGGAACTCCCCGTCCCCGTTCACCACGCCGCGCTCGACGGCGAGCCGGTACCACTGCCGGTTCAGCTCGGCGACCAGGTCGGGGTGGTCGTCCGGCACCGTGAGCGTGGGCTCCGTACTCGCCGCGATCACGGGGCGCCAGGCAGCCCGCGAGTGACGCACGTCGGAGACCCTGCCGTCCCCGACCTTCTCCAGGCCGGCGCCGTGGAGCAGTTCATGCAGTTCACCATGGTCACCCGTCATGTCGGCCATCATCCCTCACGGCCGGTGGCCGGCTTCGGTCAACCGCTCGCGCACGCCTCCCCGTTGAGCCGGAACCCCCTCGGCGTCCCGTTCCCCCCGTCCCGCGTCCCCACGAACCCGAACGCGATCGTCCCGTGGGCGGCGACCTCGCGGTTGTAGCTCTTGGCCTCCGCCGTGACCTCCGCGCCTCTCTGGTGCGGGGTGGCGTCCCAGGTCTGGCCGATGTGCTGGCCGTCGGGGAAGGTCCAGGCGAGCTGCCAGCCGGACAGGGGCTCGTCGGTGGTGATGTGGAGGCTGGCCTGGAAGCCGTCGCTCCACTCGTCGTCCAGGTGGTAGGAGACCTGGCAGGTGGGGGGAGCGCTCGGGGCGGTGGCGGGGGCTTGGGAGGGGGTCGCGGAGGGCTTGCGGGAGGGGTGCTGGGACTTCCGCCAGGTGGGGCTCGGCTTCGGGGGTGCGGGGACCGGGAGGGTGCGGGTGGTGGCCGGGGCCGCCGAGCGGGAGGGGGCCGGGGTGGGGTGGGGGGTGTCGGGGGCGGCGATCGGCTTCTGGTCGTCGCGGGCGGACACGTCGCCGTCGTCCGAGGTGCCGAACGGCATCAGGGAGACGCCCAGGGCGACCGCCGACAGCAGGCCGGCCGCCGCCAGGAGGCTGCGGCGCAGTACGCGGCCGCGGCTCGCTTCGTCGTCCACTCGCGTCCCCGGTCCTGAGGCCGTGCCCACGCCGAGGCGGACCTCGGCGGCGCGGCGGCGGCGTTCCAGGTAGGCGAGGGCGCCCCAGCCGATGACGCCCCCGGCGAGCGCGGCGGGGATTCCGCCGCCGTGCAGGCGGAGGCAGGCCGCGGCCTCGGCGCAGGGGACGCAGGTGGCGAGGTGACGGGAGAGGTCCTCGGGGGTCTCGGCGCCGGGCGAGCGGGTGACGGCGTCCAGCAGGCGGGCGTAGCTGCGGCACTCGGCGTCCAGCGGGGTGTCGCGGTGGGCGCGGTGGCAGCGGTCGTGGAACAGGGCGCGGACCTGGTCGAGTTCGGCGGCCGTGGTCAGCGGGTCCAGGCCGAGGCGGCGGGCGACGGTGGGCAGCGGGAGCGCCTCCACCTCGGCGAGCCAGAGCAGCGTGGCGTCGGCCTCCGGCATGTCCCTCAGGCCGCGCAGCGCGACAGGGCGGCCCAGCGGTGGGCCGGTGTAGCGGGCGGCGGCCTCGGAGTTGAGCCAGAGGCGGAGGTAGGGGTCGAGCTTGTGGCCCTTGCCCGCGCTCTCCCAGCCGGCCACCGTGTCCCGTACGGCGGTGAGGAGTTGGGGGATGACCGGCAGCCGGGTGGTGCGGCCGCGTACGGCGCTCCGCGCGGCCCTCAGTTCACGCATCCCCAACGTGAAGGCTTCGTCGGCCAGTTGGTGTGCCGTTCCCGCTCCCGCCGTGCACAGGTCCGCGTAGGAGAGGACTGCGTCCCAGCACTCTGCGAACAACGCGGCCTCGGCGGCGTCCTGAGGGGGCGACAGATCGGGCATCGGTCTCCAGCGTCCACGAGCGAGGGGCAACTCATCGAAACAGTGATGGAGTTGGGGGCCTCGCGGGGGCAGGAGCCTTTCACGCCGCCGCCGGGCTGACAAGCGGGTCAGGCGGATCGGGTGAGCCACTCGCCGCCCGGCATGACCATGCGTCGAACCGCCGCGCGCCCGCCACTCCGTCCAGGGGTACGGCAGCGGGCGCCCACCGGTTCAATACGTCGGTGACACGGGCCGGTTCAGACCTCCACCCGCTCCTCCGCGGAGAGGCTGTCCATGAAGGAGCTGACGGAGAAGACCGCGTTGCCGGGGCCGGGCGGGCCGTAGCCGGGCGGGTAGGAGAGGCCGAAGTCGTCCATGGTGTTGCGGTACGCCTCCAGCAGCCGGATGTGGTACTCCAGCGGCGCGCCCTGCGGGTTGGCCTTGCCGAGCGGGGTGGTGGGCTCGGGGCACCAGGTGGTGAAGCGGGGCGTGATGCCGTGCGACATGAAGAAGCGCAGGCCCTCGGTGGTGGAGGCGATGGCCTCGTCGACGCTGGTGAAGCCGAAGGGCTCGGCCATCTCCACGCCCGCCACGAAGTTGGGGATCACATTGCGCGCGCCGAACACGTCGGCGGATTCCAGGATGCGCTTGTGCCACTCGTCGCGGCCGACGTACCGCTCCTTGCCGGGGCAGAACATCTTGAACAGGTACTCGTCCCACACCTCGAAGTTGGGGTGGTAGATCTGCACGCCGTAGTCCTTGAAGCGCTGCACGTCCGCCTTGGGCAGCGCCTGGGCGACGACCTTGCCGATCCAGCGGCCCGGGAAGTGCTCCTCGATGGCCTTGGCGTACCGCCCGTAGAAGTCGGCCTCGTCCAGTCCCTGGACCTTCGTCGTGATCGCGCCGCCCGTGAGCGTGTACGCGGTGGAGATCTTGGCGGTGTCGTACTTGTCGATGATCTCCAGCGCCTCGAGGACCTCGTCGACGTCCTTCACACCTGTGTACGGTCGGCCCGCCGCCTTGTGCTGGCGCCAGTTGTGGTTGATGTCGCAGTACTGGCACTCCTCCTTGGCGCCGAAGTACTGGCAGACGCGGAACGCGGTCAGATAGATCAGGTAGCCCCACTGGATGGTCGGGGCCACCTCCATGACCGACTTCCCGTTGGAGAGCTTGTGCCGGTAGTACTCCGGCATCGGCGGCACGCCGACGTCGGAGATCCGCTTGCCGTCGAGGTAGAGGCCGAGCTGGCCGTGCTCGTCGGCGGCGACCCGGTAGGGGGAGGCGGGGTTCACCCGTACGGAGACGACCGTACGGCGCAGGTCGTACGGGCCGCCGGTGAGGATGATCTCCTCCGGGGGCCTGCGCAGCGCGGCCTCACCCAGCTCGGGCAGGGTGCCGTGGTCGAAGGAGAAGATGAAGTACGACTTCGGCTTGACCTCGCCGTCCTCGTTGTCGCTGAGCGCCGAGGGGTCGAAGGCGACTCCGCCCCGGAGCAGGTCCTCCTTGAAAACGGCTTCCCGTGGCACATGCGGGAACCGCTCCATCAGATCTTCGACCAGCGCGGTGCGGCTGCCCATCCCTGTCTCCTCCCGGCTCACATGTACATCTCTCACCGTATGCCCCCACTTCCCGGCAAGCCCTCCCGGGGGGCTGTGAGCCGCGCGACGTGTTGCCGCCGGGCGATCTTCCACGGCCTGGGTCTCCCCAGGTCACGCGAGTGGTGAGAGGGTCTGGGCTCAGGCACTCTCGGGGAGGGACGGCAAGGATGACCAAGTCGGCGCGGGCGGTCACCAACTGGGCGCGGAACATCACCTACACGGCCGAGGAGTTCCACCGGCCCGCCTCGCCGGACGCCCTGCGGGCCCTGGTGGCGGACAGCGCGCGGGTGCGGGTGCTGGGCAGCGGGCACTCCTTCAACCGGATCGCGGACCCCGGCGCCGGGGGCGTGCTGCTGTCGGTGGCCGGGCTGCCCCCGGTGATCGACGTGGACACGACGGCCCGGACGGTGCGCGTCGGGGGCGGGGTCCGGTACGCGGAGCTGGCCCGTACGGTCCACGCGCATGGGCTGGCGCTGGCCAACATGGCGTCCCTGCCGCACATTTCGGTCGCCGGGTCGGTGGCTACGGGCACCCATGGCTCAGGTGTCGGCAACGGCCCGCTGGCATCGGCGGTGCGCGAGGTGGAGCTGATCACGGCGGACGGCGGCACGCTGCGGATCGCCCGCGGGGACGCCCGTTTCGACGGCGCGGTGACCTCGCTGGGCGCGCTCGGTGTGGTTACCGCGCTCACCCTCGACCTGGAGCCGTCCTACGAGGTCGAGCAGCATGTCTTCGCCGAACTGCCGCTGGACGGACTGGAGTACGAGACGGTCGCGGCCTCGGCGTACAGCGTGAGTCTGTTCACCGACTGGCGGGCGCCGGGGTTCCGGCAGGTGTGGCTGAAGCGGCGTACCGATCAGGCGCCGGTGGACTTCCCGTGGGCTCGGCCGGCGGCCGGGGCGATGCATCCGGTGCCGGGGATGCCCGCGGTCAACTGCACCGAGCAGGGCGGGGTACCCGGCCCCTGGCATGAGCGACTGCCGCATTTCCGGGCCGAGTTCACACCCAGCAGCGGGTCGGAGCTCCAGTCCGAGTATCTGCTGCCGAGGGCGGACGCGATGGCCGCGCTGCACGCTCTGGACGCGATCCGGACGACGCTCGCCGGGGTGGTGCTGACCTGCGAGGTGCGGACGGTCGCGGCCGACGCGCAGTGGCTCAGCCCCGCCTATGGGCGGGACTCGGTGGCGCTGCACTTCACCTGGATCGAGGACGCGGCGGCGGTACTGCCCGCCGTGCGCGCGGTGGAGGCGGCGCTCGGCGCGCTGGACGCCCGGCCGCACTGGGGGAAGGTGTTCGAGATGCCGTCGGCGGTGGTGCGGGAGCGATTCCCGAGGCTGGCCGACTTCCGGGCGCTGGCGGCCGAGCTGGACCCTACGGGCAAGTTCGCCAATGAATTCGTGCGGGAGATCCTTTCCTAGAGCCTCTAGGATACGAGCTGGACACCCAAGGGGCATCCAAGGAGGTGGGTCCATGGCGCGTGCGGGGATCACGGCCGACCGGCTGGTCGCGGCCGCAGCCGAACTCGCGGACGAGGCCGGCTTCGAACACGTCACCCTCTCCGCCCTGGCCCGGCGCTTCGGGGTGAAGGACGCGAGCCTGTACTCGCATGTCCGGAATCTGGCCGACCTGCGCGCCCGGCTGGCGCTGTACGCGGGCGGCGAGCTGATCGACCGCATCGCGGCGGCGGTCGCCGGACGCGCGGGCCGGGACGCGCTGACCGCGTTCGCGGACGCCTACCGCGCCTACGCCCGCGAGCACCCCGGCCGGTACGCGGCCACCCAGATCCGTATCGACCAGTCCCTGATCGCGGACTCCCCCGCCCTGCGCCGCACCGCCGAGATCACCTACGGGATGCTGCGCGCCTACGGCCTCTCGGAGCCCGACCTCACGGACGCGGTACGCCTGCTGCGCAGCACCTTCCACGGCTACTGCGTACTGGAGTCGGCGGGCGGCTTCGGCGCCGACCGCGCTGTGGACGCCTCCTGGGGCAAGGGGGTCGAGGCGCTGCACCGGGCGCTCGAGCACTGGCCGAGGGAGGCCCAGGCATGACACCCGACTTCGACGTCACCGGTACCGGGCCCGTCCTGCTGCTCATGCCGGGCGGCGCCGGGCACCCCATGGGCCTGGGTCCGCTGACCTCGCGGCTGGCACGCCGGTTCACCGTGGTGACGTACGACCCGCTGGGCCTGGCGCACGGCCGCCTCGGGCAGCCGGTGCCGGACCAGCGGCCGGAGGACTGGGCCGACGGCGCGGACCGGGTACTGGCGGCGGTGCTGCCGCCCGGTGAGCGGGGGTACGTCTTCGGGACCAGCTCGGGCGGGATCGCGGCGCTCGCGCTGGCCGCGCGGCATCCGGAGCGGCTGGCGCACGTGGTCGCGCACGAGCCGCCCTGCGCGCTGGTGCTGCCGGACGGGGCCGAGCGGCGGCGGGAGCTGATCGCCGCGCTGGACGGGCCCGAGCGGCCACCCGCCGAGGGGCCGGAGGCGACCCCGATGGGCGTCTTCCTCGCCCACGTCCTGCGTCCGTTCACCGAGTACGTCCCCACGTCCCGGCTGGATCGGCTGACGCCGGCCGCAGGAGCGGAGTCACGCGGCCAACTCCCCTATCTCACAGCCAATTTCCTCGCTGACGGGCCTCTGCTGGAACTCCCCGGCGGCCACCTGGGCACCCTGGAGCACCCGGTGGAGTTCGCGGACCGGCTCACCGAGGCCCTTACGTCGATTAGCGTCGCGGGATGAGCACCGACCTGGCCACCGCCCTCACCGAGGGCCCGCCGCTCGTACTGGACGGCGGCCTCTCCAACCAGCTGGCGGCGGCCGGGCACGACCTGAGCGACGAGCTGTGGTCGGCGCGGCTGCTCGCGGAGGCGCCGGAGGCGATCACCGAGGCCCACCTCGCCTACTACACGGCCGGTGCCGATGTGGCGATCACCGCCAGCTACCAGGCCACCTTCGAGGGCTTCGCCAGGCGTGGCATCGACCGGGCGGAAGCCGCACGCCTGATGAGGTCCGGCGTGGAGCTGGCCCGCGAGGCCGCACGGCGGGCCGGGGTCACCCGCCCCCTGTGGGTGGCGGCCTCGGCGGGCCCGTACGGCGCGATGCTCGCGGACGGCTCCGAGTACCGGGGCCGCTACGGCCTGACCCGGACCGAACTGGAACGCTTCCACCGCCCCCGCCTGGAGATCCTGGCCGAGGCGTCCCCCGACATCCTGGCCCTGGAGACGATCCCGGACACCGACGAGGCGGCGGCCCTGCTCCACGCGGTACGCGGCCTGGGCATCCCCGCCTGGCTCTCCTACAGCATCGACGGCGACCACACCCGCGCCGGCCAGCCCCTGGAAGAGGCGTTCGCCCTGGCGGCGGACGCCGACGAGATCCTGGCGGTGGGCGTGAACTGCTGCGCCCCGGAGGACGTCCCACGAGCGGTGGAGACAGCGGCACGGGTGACGGGCAAGCCGGTGGTCGCCTACCCGAACAGCGGCGAGACCTGGAACGCGGCCACTCGCACCTGGGACAACACCCCCACCCTGACCCCCACCTGGTCGGCGACGGGCGCCCGCCTCGTGGGCGGCTGCTGCCGCGTGGGCCCGGAAACGATCACCGCGATCGCACGGTCACTGGGCCGCGTCTGACCGCCAGCTCAACGCCGCCGCAGCACCGCCGACCTCCGCAGTCGCCGTACCGCCGCAAGCCGGTCCGCCGGCGGGGACGGGGGCTGGGAGGGGAGGAGGGGGCGGGTGGGCCAGAGGGCGAGTTCCGCGTCTCGGGGGCCTTGGGCCAGGTGGGGGCCGGTGGTGTCGAAGACGCGGGTGGGGTGGGTGGCGGTCCAGGACGGCCAGCCTGGGTCTCCGGTGGTGGCGAAGTCGACCCAGGAGGCGTGCATGGTGTCGGCCAGGGACTGGGGGCCGCCGTGGCCCGCGAGTTTCACCGCTTCCTCGACCTCCCCCGTGTCGAAGACGAAGCCGAGTTCCAGGGAGTGGCAGGCGCCCAGGCCGGGGCGCAGGGAGGGCCAGGCGAACTCGTACACATGGGAATGCGACGGGCGGGCATCGGCCAGGCGGTGCAGGGGGAGGCGGAGCATGTGGTCGGTGACCAGCTGGCCGACCAGTTCGGCGGCGCCCGCCGACGGGTGCAGGGCGCGGTAGCCGCGCGGCACCTCGGAGCCGGCGTGGCAGCGGGCCATCGCCCCGGCCAGCGCGACCGCGCCGAGGCGGTCGACGTGCTCGACCAGGCCGCCGGGCACCAGCCACAGCCGGTACTCGTCGCGTGTCCAGCCCATCAGCAGGTCGATGCCGGGCGCCGCGTCGCCGCCGACGAGGGCGCGCAGCGGGTCGGCGGGTACGAGGTCGCCGTCGACGACGATCCCGAAGCCGGGGCCGCCCAGGAGGGGGCTGCTGCGCCGGCTCACCTCGGCCTGGGTGCGGAGCAGCAGGTCGCGGTCGACGGCCGCGAAGGCGGCGGCGGTCGCGGGGACCTTCAGCCGGGTGGCCATCCGGCGCACCATGCGCCGCACCTTCTCCCGGTCCGAGACCTCCGGCGCCCCGCTCTGGAGCACCGCCCGGCGGACCAGTCCGCGCGCCTGCGGGGCCGCGATCAGGACGCCGGTGCTGATCGCGCCGGCCGACTGCCCGGCCAGGGTGACGTTGCCGGGGTCGCCGCCGAAGGCCGCGATGGACTCGTGCACCCAGCGCAGCGCGGCGAGCTGGTCGCGCAGGCCCAGGTTGGCGGGGGCGTCCGGGAACAGTCCGTAGCCCTCGACTCCGAGCCGGTAGTTGACCGAGACGAGGACGACGCCATCGCGGGCGAAGGCCCGGCCGTCGTACACCGGAACCGCCGAGGAACCCCTGGTCAGCGCGCCGCCATGCAGCCAGACCAGCACCGGGAGGCGGGCGCCGGGGCCCGGCTCGGGGGTCCAGACGTTGAGGTTCAGACAGTCGTCGCCGGGGATCGAGGGGTCGGAGAGGTACTGGGCGAACGCCTCGGAGTACGGCGGTTTCGGCGGGGTGGGCCCGAAGGCACCGGCGTCCCGCACGCCCTCCCAGGGCTCGGGCGGTTCGGGGGCACGGAAGCGGCGGGGGCCGAACGGGGGTGCCGCGTACGGGATGCCGCGGAACACCGCGATCCCGTGCTCGTACCGGCCGCGCACCGCGCCGTGGGGGGTCCGGGCCACCGGGCCCGCCTGGTCCGCCGTCATCGCCCACCAGTCCTTCGTCGCCGGTGCGACCGCCGTGGCGGCGCGCACCACATCTGTCTGTCGCAGCGCCGCGCCGAGCGGATGTATTCCGGCGCACCGACCGTCCGTACGGTCAGCCGTCCTGGGAGCCCTTGGGCGGCTGGTGGCCGTTCCTGGTGTGGCCGCGCAGCCGGCCGGTGATGTCCTCCGGGGGCAGGAAGCGGGACCAGCGCTCGGGGAACTCCGACGGCATGTCGGGGTCGTCCGGGTCGGACTCGCGCAGCCCGGCCGCCCAGGCGACGTACTCGGCGACCTGGGCCTCGCGCTGGCGTTCGTTGGCCTCGCGGGCGGCGGCCGTCGCGGCGGCGGGCCAGACCCGGTCGATGGCGGCGTTGACGGCGGCGCCGACCAGCACGGCGAACGCGGACACACCGATCCACAGCAGCACGGCGACGGCGGCGGCGAGGGAGCCGTAGATGGTGGCGCCCTCGATGGTGTGGGTGAGGTAGACGCGCAGCAGCAGGCTGCCGAGGACCCACATGGCGAGGGCGACCAGCGCGCCGGGCACGTCCTCGATCCACGGGGAGCGGACCGGGACGGAGACGTGGTAGAGCGTCGTCAGGAAGACGATGGACAGCACGATGACGACCGGCCAGTACAGCACCTGGACGACCGTCTCCGACCAGGGCAGCACCCCGACCACCGCGTCCGGCCCGGCCACCATCAGCGGCAGCGCCACCGAGCCGATCAGCAGGGCGACGACGAACAGCAGGAACGCCATGATCCGGGTCTTGACGATGCCCCGGACGCCGTCGAGGCCGTACATGACGGTGATGGTGTCGATGAAGACGTTCACCGCGCGCGAGCCCGACCAGAGGGCGAACAGGAAGCCGATGGAGATGACGTCGGGCCGGCCGCCCTTCATCACGTCGTCCAGGATCGGCTCGGCGATCTCCTTGACGCCCTTGTCGGACAGGACGGTGCGGGAGGCTTCGAGGAGGTTGGTCTCCAGGCTGTGAATGGTGTCGGCGCCGGTCCAGTCGTCGACGTAGCCGAGCAGGCCGATGAGGCTGAGCAGCAGCGGGGGCACGGACAGCAGCGTGAAGAACGCGGCCTCGGCGGCGAGGCCCAGGATGCGGTACTCCATGCAGGAATTGACGGTGTCCGTCAGCAGCAGCCAGGCCGTCCTCCGTTTGGAGACGTTCTGGTAGAGGGCCTTGGCCCGGTGGAGGCGGCCGTGGGGCCGCTGGGGGGATTCGCTTGCTGACTGCACGTCCTAACGGTATCCGCCGCACCGCGCGCCCCTCACCTCGCGGGGCGCGTATGCAGGGGGCCGGGCGGACGGCTCTGCGCCGCGGGGGTGGTGCCGCGCCGACTCGGCACCGCCCCCGCGACACGGGCCCGCGACCGGGCGCGAACGCCGCCCTCGGGCGGCGCGGGGCTCAAGTCTCCCGTCGCGCTTCCGGGTTCACCAGGGTTGCAGGGGGTTGCAACTTGTCGCCGACAGTGCGCGGAGGGTGTTCGCGGACCCCGGACCGGCGGCAGTATGGGGGGCGTCGGCCGACCGGAAACCGCCGTCCGGACGGCTTGACAGAGCGTTGCGCGCTGCCCGGACAGGGAAGGACTCCCGTGGTGAACCCGCCGATGGACGTGGCGCGTCTGGCCGCCGTCGACGCGCCCCGCACGGCACGGATGCTCAGGCAGGTGCGCGAGGCGACGCTCGCCGGGCGACGTGCGCCGATGGCGCCCCGGCCGGTGATCGGGCAGTCCTGGGAGCGGATGCTGCGCGGCGGCATCGACCCCGACCGCGATGTCAGATCGGGGCTGTTGACCGCCGAGGAGGTGCGCCAGCGCCGGGAGGAGTCGCCGCTCAGGCATGTGCTGCCGGTGCTGCGCGAGGGGCTGCTTTCGGTCGCGGACGTCGCCCGGCACATCATGGTCGTCGCGGACGCCGAGAGCCGGGTGCTGTGGCGGGAGGGCTCGCCCTCGGTACTGCGCCGGGCGGACGGGCTCGGCTTCGAGGTCGGCGCGGACTGGCGCGAGGAGGTCGTGGGCACCAACGGGGTGGGCACTCCGGCGGTGGTACGGCGGCCCGTCCAGGTGTTCGCCGCCGAGCACTTCGCCCGCTCGCACGCCTCCTGGACCTGCGCGGGCGCGCCGGTCACCGATCCCAGGGACGGGCGGCTCATCGGCGTGGTGGACATCAGCGGCCCACTGGAGACCATGCATCCGGCGACCCTCGCCTGGGTGGAGTCGGTCGCCCGGCTCGCCGAGGCCCGGCTGCGCGAGCTGCACCTCGACTCCCTGGAGCGACTGCGCTCGGTGGCCGCGCCGGTGCTGGCGCGGCTGGACGGGCCGGCGCTCGCGGTGGACCGGGACGGCTGGTCGGCGGCCGTGACGGGGATGCCGTACGTACGCCGCATCGCGCTGCCCAAGCCCCTTTCGCCGGGCAGGCGTTGGCTGCCGGTCCTGGGCACCTGCGCGGTGGAGCCGCTGGCCGGGGGCTGGTTGCTGCGGGCCTCCGCCGAGCCGCCGGGCACGGGCGGCACCGGGCGCCTGGTGCTCGACCTGTCCCGGCCGGAGCGCCGGCTGCTCACCGTGTCCGACGCGGGCGGCACCTGGACGCGTGAACTGAGTGAGCGACACGCGGAGTTGCTGTACCTGCTCACGGCACAGCGCGCCGGGCGCAGTGCGGCGGGGCTGGCCGAGGACATGTTCGGCGACCCGTCCCGCACGGTCACCGTCCGGGCGGAGATGTCCCGGGTACGCCGATATCTCGGGGCGCTCCTCCTGCATCGGCCGTACCGGCTGCGGGAGGACGCCGAGATCGAGGTGCTGCTTCCGGGGAACCCCCGTGACCTGCTGCCGCGTTCGACGGCACCGGGGGTGGCGCGGCGTCGTACGGCACAGGAGGCGCGCTGAGCGCCCCCTTTCACGCCGGGCGCCTCCTGCCGCACACCGGGCACCTTTCACGTATTTGCGGGCTCTTGGCCCCGGCGCGAGGCGTGCTGCCGTAGCATCCGAGGCGGGTCCGCCCCGTGCCGGGTGATCAACGCGACGATCGCCGGGCGCAGTTGGCCCGCCTCGGGAGGAGACATGAAGCAACGCGGCAGACACCGCAGGCGCAGACGGGGCGCGGCCCTGCGCGCGGCCCTCACCGGGACCGGGCTGGCGCTCACCGCGGCGGCCACGCTGATCAGCACCTCGCAGGCCGAGGTGGCCGGGAACCCCGGCGCGCTCAAACCGCTCACCTCCGCCGCCGACACCGCCCCGCTGCGGCTCCAGGAGCGCCTGGAGCCCGCCCCCGTCCTGAACCGGCTCTCCGCGTCCATGGGCCGCCCGGTCGGCGTGGACGCCGTGCTCGGCGACGCCGACCGCCGGATGCGCGCGGGCGCCGACTGCGCGGACGGCGACCGCTCCTCCCTGCCTCTCACTCCCGAGGCCACCCGTTCCTACTGTTGGGACCCGGCCGACACCGCCAATGGCGCCTGGCGGCCCGCCGCCGTGACCACCTCCGGCGCCGCCGACGAGGACGGCGTCTGGGGCCGGCACCGGGTGGTGCTGACCGGCTGGACGCACGCCACCGACACCGGGAGCGCGGCCGAACGCGGCCTGACCCGCGTCGCGTTCACGAATCTCGACGACCCCGCCCGGCCCGTCTACCGCTGGGTCCTGCTGGTGGTGCCCGTCGATGGCGGCCGGGACTACCGCGCCCTGACCTCGGGCATCTCGGGCATGGACTGGAATCACGGCAAGCTGCTGGTCACCGCGTCCGACGGCGGCGCCGAGGCGCTCTACGTCTACGACCTCGACCGCATCCAGCGCACCACCACCAGCGAGCCCGCCGTCGGCCGGGTGCCGCACGGCTGGTCGGCCGCCGGTTACCGGTACGTCCTGCCCGCCGTGGGCTCCTACCGCTACACCCAGGGCCGCTGCGCGGGCGGCCGGCCGCCGTGTCCCGGCCCGCTCGCGCTGGACCGGAGCACCGCCCCGGACAGCCTGGTCGCGGCCGAGCGCACCGCTCCGGACGGCGCGCGTCGCGCCCGGCTGTGGCGGTACGCGTTCAGCGCCGACCCGGCGCGCGGCGGTCTGCTCGCCACCGACTCCGCGGGGCACACCGACGCCGTCGAGGTGTTCCGGACGAAGGCGCGGGGCGTGCGGGGTGTGCTGTCGTACCAGCACGCCGGGGCGGCGGGCGCCTCCTGGTACACCGGTCAGCTGCCCGGCGCCGAGGACGGCCGGGGCGGGCTGTGGCGGCAGGACGCGGACGGCGCGAAGGGCGCCCGCTGTGGCGCGGACGGCTCGCACCACTGCTGGACGGAGTCGGCGGTGTCGCTGTCGTACTGGCAGGAGACCGGCGAGGTGTGGTCGCTGTCGGACCGCATGCTGTTCTCGGTCCCGCTGGCCGCGCTGGAACGCTCGCTGGACTGAGCCGTGATCTCGCCGACGACGATCGACAGTCCGGTGGGCGGGATGATTCCCTGAGCCCATGAGCAGCGTCCCTGTCACCACCTGGTCCCTGGAACAGACCTCGCCGGCCGACCTCCTGCCCGCCGCGGCACCCGAGGGCGACGCGGTGCGGATCGTGCGGGCCGAGGTGCCGTCCCCCGAGTTCAGCCGTTTCCTGTACGCCTCGGTCGGCGGCGACATCCGCTGGACCGACCGGCTGGGCTGGACCCACGCGCGGTGGCGGGAGTACCTGGGGCGGCCGGGCGTGGAGACCTGGGTGGCGTACGAGCGGGGCACGCCCGCCGGGTATGTCGAGCTGGAGGCGACGGACGAGGGCGTGGTGGAGATCGCCTACTTCGGTCTGCTGCCCGCGTTCCGGGGGCGCCGCATCGGTGGTCATCTGCTGTCGGTGGGCACGGCCCGCGCCTGGGACCTGGCGACGCGGTGGCCGGATCTCGCGCCGGTCAAGCGGGTGTGGCTGCACACGTGCAGCAAGGACGGCCCGTACGCGCGGGACAACTATCTGCGGCGCGGCTTCACGCTGTTCGACACGAAGGTGGAGCTGGAGCCGGAGCTGCCGACGCCCGGACCGTGGCCGGGCGCGTTCCTGGGCGACTGACCGGTACCGGCGCTCCTCCTAGCCGTCTCGCCATTCAGAATAGATCCGTCCAGATGGCGGACAATGGTGGACTGGCCCGAGAGGCGCGTGACACGCTGCCGTCATGTCTGGAACTGGAATCGCCTTGGTGAGTCGACGCCACGTCGACCTCGGCCGCATGTCCAGCGCCATGTGTCGGGCGAGCTGAGCACTCCAGCACCGCCGACCTCTTTCTTCACCCCGTTCAGCGCAACGCCGCGCACGTGTGCCCCGCGTGCGCTCATGCGCGCAGGCCAGAGCCGATTTGCCGCCTGTTTCTGATTTGCCGCCTGTTCCTAAGGACGTAGAACCATGGCCCCCAGTCCCCAGGACCCCGCTGCCGCCGCGCCCCGCCGCAAGGTGAGTCGTCACCGTGGTGAGGGCCAGTGGGCGGTGGGACACCACACCCCGCTCAACGGCAACGAACAGTTCAAGAAGGACGACGACGGTCTCAATGTGCGGACACGCATTGAGACGATCTACTCCAAGCGGGGTTTCGACTCCATCGACCCCAACGACCTGCGCGGCCGCATGCGCTGGTGGGGTCTGTACACCCAGCGCAAGCCCGGTATCGACGGCGGCAAGACCGCGATCCTCGAGCCGGAGGAGCTGGACGACAAGTACTTCATGCTGCGGGTGCGGATCGACGGCGGCCGGCTGACCACCGCCCAGCTCCGCGTCATCGGCGAGATCTCGCAGGAGTTCGCGCGCGGCACCGCCGACATCACCGACCGGCAGAACATCCAGCTGCACTGGATCAGGATCGAGGACGTGCCGGAGATCTGGCGGCGCCTCGAGGATGTCGGGCTGTCCACCACCGAGGCGTGCGGCGACGTCCCGCGTGTGATCCTCGGCTCGCCGGTCGCGGGCATCGCCGAGGACGAGATCATCGACGGCACCTGGGCCATCGAGGAGATCCAGCGCCGGATCATCGGCAACAAGGACTTCTCCAACCTGCCGCGCAAGTTCAAGTCCGCGGTCTCCGGCTCGCCCCTGCTGGACGTGGCGCACGAGATCAACGACATCGCGTTCGTCGGCGTCGAACACCCCGAGCACGGGCCCGGGTTCGACCTCTGGGTGGGCGGCGGCCTGTCCACCAACCCCAAGCTCGGCGTGCGGCTGGACGCCTGGGTGCCGCTGGAGGAGGTACCGGACGTCTACGAGGGCGTCATCTCCATCTTCCGCGACTACGGCTACCGCAGGCTCCGCAACCGCGCCCGGCTGAAGTTCCTGGTCGCGGACTGGGGCGCGGAGAAGTTCCGGCAGGTGCTGGAGGACGAGTACCTGGGCCGCAAGCTGCTCGACGGCCCGGCGCCCGAGCAGCCCGTGGAGCGCTGGCGCGACCACGTCGGTGTGCACCGCCAGCGCGACGGCCGTTTCTACGTCGGGTTCGCGCCGCGCGTCGGCCGGGTCGACGGCGCCACGCTGGCGAAGATCTCCGGTGTCGCGGAGGAGCACGGCTCCGGCCGGGTCCGCACCACCACCGAGCAGAAGATGATCGTGCTGGACGTCGAGGCGGACCAGGTCGACTCGCTGGTCGCCGGTCTCGAGGCGCTGGACCTCCGGGTCAGCCCGTCGCCGTTCCGGCGGGGCACGATGGCCTGCACCGGTATCGAGTTCTGCAAGCTGGCCATCGTCGAGACCAAGGCGCGCGGCAGCGCCCTCATCGACGAACTGGAGCGCCGCCTGCCGGAGTTCGACGAGCCGATCACCATCAACCTCAACGGCTGCCCGAACGCCTGCGCCCGCATCCAGGTGGCGGACATCGGCCTCAAGGGCCAGTTGGTGGTGGACGAGGACGGCCGGCAGGTCGAGGGCTACCAGGTGCACCTGGGCGGCGCGCTCGGCCTGGAGGCCGGCTTCGGCCGCAAGGTGCGCGGCCTGAAGGTGACTTCGCGGGAGCTGCCCGACTACGTCGAGCGCGTCCTGCGCCGCTACGAGGCCGAGCGCACCGACGGCGAGCGGTTCGCCGTCTGGGCCGCGCGGGCCAGCGAGGAGGCACTGTCGTGAGCGAGCGTGCCGCACCGTTCCACTGCCCCTACTGCGGTGACGAGGACCTGCGTCCGAGCGAAGAGGGCCATGGCGCCTGGGAATGCGGAGCCTGCAATCGCGCCTTCCAGCTGAAGTTCCTCGGGCTGCTGGCCCGAGGTCTGAAGCGGGGCGACGACGGAGGGGACGACCGGATATGACGGCCGCTCAGAAAGAGCGCACCGAGGACGAGTTGCGGGACCTGGCCGAGCGTGCGGGCCGTGAGCTGGAGGACGCGCCCGCGCTGGAGGTGCTGCGCTGGGCGGTGGACACCTTCGGCGACCGGTTCTGCGTGACCTCCTCGATGGAGGACGCCGTGGTGGCCCACCTGGCCGCCCGGGTGCGGCCCGGCGTGGACGTGGTGTTCCTCGACACCGGCTACCACTTCCCGGAGACCATCGGCACCCGTGACGCCGTCGACGCCGTGATGGACGTCAACGTCGTCACGCTCACCCCCGAGCGGACCGTGGCCGAGCAGGACGCGGAGCACGGGCCCCGGCTGCACGACCGCGACCCCGACCTGTGCTGCGCCCTGCGCAAGGTCCAGCCGCTGGAAGCGGGCCTGACGGAGTACCAGGCGTGGGCCACCGGGCTGCGCCGGGACGAGTCGCCGACGCGGGCCAGCACCCCGGTCGTCGGCTGGGACGCCCGGCGCCGCAAGGTCAAGGTCTCCCCCATCGCCCGCTGGACCCAGGACGACGTGGACGCCTACGTCGCCGAACACGGCGTGCTGACCAACCCGTTGCTGATGGACGGCTACGCCTCCGTGGGCTGCGCCCCGTGCACCCGGCGGGTGCTTCAGGGCGAGGACGCGCGGGCCGGCCGCTGGGCCGGGCGGGGCAAGACCGAATGCGGGCTGCACGGATGACGACCGACCGGACTGAGGAGCGAGAACACGTGACGACCGGAGCCACCGTCTGGCTCACTGGTCTGCCGAGCGCCGGCAAGACCACCATCGCCACCGAACTGGCCGGCCGGCTGCGCGCCGAGGGGCGGCGCGTCGAGGTGCTCGACGGCGACGAGATCCGCGAGTTCCTCTCGGCCGGCCTCGGCTTCGCCCGCGAGGACCGGCACACCAACGTCCAGCGCATCGGCTTCGTGGCCGAACTCCTGGCCCGCAACGGCGTGCTGACGCTGGTCCCGGTGATCGCGCCCTACGCGGACAGCCGCGAGGCGGTGCGCAAGCGGCACGCGGCGACCGGCACCCCGTACCTGGAGGTCCATGTGGCGACCCCGGTCGAGGTGTGCGGCGAACGGGACGTGAAGGGGCTGTACGCCCGGCAGGCCGCGGGTGAGCTGACCGGGCTCACCGGTGTGGACGACCCGTACGAGGAGCCCGCGGCGCCGGACCTCAGGATCGAGACGCAGGGGCAGAGCGTCGCGCGGTCGGCGGCCGCGGTGCACGCCCTGCTCGGCGAGAGGGGACTGGCATGACGACGACCGTCGCCAAGGTCACGGGTGACGGCGAGGGCACGGACAGCCCGTACGCCCTCTCCCACCTGGACGCGCTGGAGTCCGAGGCGGTGCACATCTTCCGCGAGGTGGCGGGCGAGTTCGAGAACCCGGTGATCCTGTTCTCCGGGGGCAAGGACTCCATCGTCATGCTGCATCTGGCGCTGAAGGCATTCGCGCCGGCGGCTGTGCCCTTCACGCTGCTCCATGTGGACACGGGACACAACTTCCCCGAGGTGCTGGAGTACCGGGACCGTGTGGTGGCCGCACATGGGCTGCGCCTCCATGTGGCCTCCGTACAGGACTACATCGACCGGGGTGTGCTCAAGGAACGTCCCGACGGCACCCGTAATCCGCTCCAGACGCTGCCGCTGACGGAGAAGATCCAGAGCGAGCGGTTCGACGCGGTGTTCGGCGGCGGGCGGCGTGACGAGGAGAAGGCCCGCGCGAAGGAGCGGGTGTTCTCGCTGCGCGACGAGTTCTCCCAGTGGGACCCGCGCCGCCAGCGCCCGGAGCTGTGGAACCTGTACAACGGCCGCCACGCGCCCGGCGAACACGTCCGGGTGTTCCCGCTGTCCAACTGGACCGAGCTGGACGTGTGGCAGTACATCGCCCGCGAGGGCATCGAGCTGCCGGAGATCTACTTCGCGCACGAGCGCGAGGTCTTCTCCCGCAGCGGCATGTGGCTGACGGCCGGCGAGTGGGGCGGCCCGAAGGAGACCGAGCCGGTCCAGACCCGTCTGGTGCGGTACCGCACGGTCGGCGACATGTCCTGCACGGGCGCCGTCGACTCCGACGCGACCACGCTGGAGGCTGTCATCACCGAGATCGCCGCGTCCCGGCTGACCGAGCGGGGCGCGACCCGCGCCGACGACAAGCTCTCCGAGGCCGCGATGGAAGACCGCAAGCGCGAGGGGTACTTCTGACCATGAGCACGATCACCGCCGAGGCGCTTTCGGCCACCACCCTGCTCCGGTTCGCCACCGCGGGCTCCGTCGACGACGGCAAGTCCACCCTGGTCGGACGGCTGCTGCACGACTCCAAGTCGGTCCTGGTGGACCAGCTGGAGGCCGTGGAGCGGGCGTCCGCGAGCCGGGGCCAGGAGACACCCGACCTCGCGCTGCTCACCGACGGCCTGCGGGCCGAGCGGGAGCAGGGCATCACCATCGACGTGGCCTACCGCTACTTCGCCACCCCGCGCCGCCGCTTCATCCTGGCCGACACCCCGGGCCATGTGCAGTACACCCGGAACATGGTCACCGGCGCCTCCACCGCCGAGCTGACGGTCGTCCTGGTCGACGCCCGCAACGGCGTGGTCGAGCAGACCCGCCGCCACGCGGCCATCGCCGCCCTGCTGCGCGTGCCGCACGTGGTGCTCGCGGTGAACAAGATGGACCTGGTCGGCTACGAGGAGCGCGTCTTCGCGGCCATCGCCGAGGAGTTCACGGCGTACGCGACCGAGCTGGGCGTCCCCGAGGTCACCGCGATCCCGATCTCGGCGCTGGCCGGGGACAACGTGGTCGACGCCTCCGCCCGGATGGACTGGTACGGCGGCCCGACCGTGCTGGAGCACCTGGAGACGGTGCCGGTCAGCCATGACCTGGCGCACTGCCACGCCCGGCTGCCGGTGCAGTACGTGATCCGCCCGCAGACCGCCGAACTCCCCGACTACCGGGGGTACGCCGGACAGATCGCGGCCGGCACCTTCCGGGTGGGCGAGGAGGTCACGGTGCTGCCGTCCGGCCGCACCAGCCGCATCGCCGGGATCGACCTGCTGGGCGAGCCGGTGGACGTGGCGTGGACCACGCAGTCGGTGACCGTGCTGCTGGCGGACGACGTGGACGTCTCGCGCGGCGACCTGATCGTGCCGAGCAAGGACGCGCCCGCGACCACCCAGGACGTGGAGGCGACCGTCTGCCATGTCGCGGACCAGCCGCTGAGCGTCGGCCACCGGGTGCTGCTCAAGCACGGCACGCGCACGGTCAAGGCGATCGTCAAGGACATCCCGTCCCGGCTCACCCTGGCCGACCTGTCCCTGCACCCGCATCCGGGGACGCTCGCCGCCAACGACATCGGCCGGGTGAAGATCCGTACCGCCGAGCCGCTGCCGGTCGACTCCTACGCCGACTCGCGCCGCACCGGCTCCTTCATCCTGATCGACCCCAGCGACGGCACCACCCTCACCGCGGGCATGGTCGGCGAGTCCTTCGCCGCGCCCGAGCCGGTGACGGACGCCGACGACGACGGGTGGGACTTCTGACCATGCAACGCACCGAGGTGTTCTCGACGTTCGCCAAGGAGGGCGGCCGCATCGGCAGCGGCGCGCTCGGCTCCGGGCAGGGCGGGGTCGCGCGATGTGCGCGCTGACGTACGCGCACCGCTCGCGCGCCCTGCTCCCCCACGTAACCCCCTCCTCCCACCCGACGACGTCCCGGTTGCGACGACGAAGACCCATCGACCTCCCGGCCACGGCCCCGAAGCCGTGACCGCCGGGCCGACGAGAGGAAACGCCTCCCGTGCCTGCCACCCGTTCGCCGCTGCCGCGCCGCGGTCTCACCGTCCTCGCCGTACTCCCCCTGCTGGCCCTCGCGGCCTGCGGTTACGGGTCCGAGGCCAAGGACGACGCCGCCAATCAGAAGGTCGCCTCCGGGGCCAAGAAGATCGACGGCCTGGACTCCGTCAAGATCGGCTACTTCGGCAACCTCACCCACGCCACCGCGCTGGTCGGCCGCCAGCAGGGCCTGTTCCAGAAGGAACTGGGCGCCACCAAGGCCGACTACGCCACCTTCAACGCCGGGCCTTCCGAGATCGAGGCGCTCAACTCCGGTTCCATCGACATCGGCTGGATCGGCCCCTCCCCCGCGATCAACGGCTACACCAAGTCCGGCGGCCGCAGCCTGAAGATCATCGGCGGTTCGGCGTCCGGTGGGGTGAAGCTGGTCGTGAACCCCAAGAAGATCAAGTCGGTCAAGGACGTCAAGGGCAAGCGGATCGCCACGCCGCAGCTCGGCAACACCCAGGACGTCGCCTTCCTCAACTGGGCGGCGGAGCAGGGCTGGAAGGTCGACGCGCAGAGCGGCAAGGGTGACGTCACGGTCGTCCGCAGCGACAACAAGGTGACCCCGGACGCCTTCAAGGCCGGTTCCGTGGACGGCGCCTGGGTGCCGGAGCCGACCGCGTCCAAGCTGGTCGCCGAGGGCGGCAAGGTGCTGCTGGACGAGTCCGACCTGTGGCCGGACAAGAAGTTCGTGATCACCAACGTGATCGTGTCGCAGAAGTTCCTCAAGGAGCACCCGAAGGCCGTCGAGGCGGTCCTGCGGGCCTCGGTGCGCACCAACAAGTGGATCAAGGCCAATCCGGACGCGGCGAAGGAGTCGGCGAACAAGCAGCTGGAGGCCGACTCCGGCAAGGCGCTGCCCCCGGCCGTCCTGGACCCGGCGTGGAAGTCGATCCAGACCACCGACGACCCGCTGGCCGCGACCCTGAACACCGAGGCCGACCACGCGGTCAAGGCGGGCCTGCTGGCGAAGCCCGACCTCAAGGGCATCTACGACCTGACCCTGCTCAACAAGGTCCTCGGCGCCGAGGGCGCTCCCAAGGTCGATGCCGCCGGGCTCGGCACCAGCTGAGCGACGCGAACCGATGAGTCCCCAGGAGGTGACGACCATGGCCACCACCCTCGCCGAGGCCGGCCCGGCGGTCGAGTACGCCGCCCGTCTCGACCACGTCTCGAAGTCCTATCCGGGTCCGGGCGGAGCGCAGCTCGTGCTGGACGACATCAGCCTCGATGTCGCGCCCGGCGAGTTCGTCACCCTCCTGGGGGCCTCGGGCTGCGGCAAGTCGACCCTGCTGAACCTGGTGGCGGGCCTGGACCGGCCCAGCGCCGGGTCCATCGACACCGACGGCCGCCCGGCCCTGATGTTCCAGGAGCACGCCCTCTTCCCGTGGCTGACCGCGGGCAAGAACATCGAACTCGCCCTGCGGCTGCGGGGCGTGCCCAAGGCCGACCGCCGCGACAAGGCCGACTCGCTGCTCGAACTGGTCCGGCTGAAGGGCGCGTACGGCAAGCGGGTGCACGAACTCTCCGGCGGTATGCGGCAGCGGGTGGCGCTGGCGCGCGCGCTGGCGCAGGAGAGCGGACTGCTGCTGATGGACGAGCCGTTCGCGGCGCTGGACGCCATCACCCGGGACGTGCTGCACGACGAGCTGACCCGCGTCTGGACGGAAACCGGGCTGTCGGTGCTGTTCGTGACGCACAACGTGCGCGAGGCGGTCCGGCTGGCCCAGCGGGTCGTGCTGCTGTCCTCCCGGCCGGGGAAGGTGGCGCACGAGTGGACGGTGGACATCCCGCAGCCGCGCCGCATCGAGGACGCCCCCGTGGCGGAACTGTCCCTGGAGATCACCGAGGCACTGCGTGGGGAGATCCGCCGCCATGGCCAGCACTGAGACGAAGTCGGCTCCCGACACCGGGAGCGTGGAGGCGGGCCTCGACGCCCTGGAGACCCCGCCCGGCGCACGCGCGTCGTTCGGGCAGACCCTGATCACCAAGGTCGTGCCGCCGGTCACCGCGGTGCTGGTGGTGCTGCTGGTCTGGCAGGCCCTGGTGTCCTTCGGGGTCGTGTCCGATCCCACCAAGCTGCCCGCGCCGAGGGCGGTGTGGGACGCGGTCCAGCGGGACTGGCTGGAGGGCAAGCTCCTCGGCTACATCTGGACCAGCGTCTCGCGCGGCCTGCTCGGCTTCGGCCTGGCGCTGCTCATCGGCACCCCGCTGGGGCTGCTGGTGGCGCGGGTCAAGTTCGTGCGCGCGGCCATCGGCCCGATCCTGTCCGGACTCCAGTCGCTGCCCTCGGTGGCCTGGGTGCCGCCGGCGGTGATCTGGCTGGGCCTGAACAACTCGATGATGTACGCGGTGATCCTGCTCGGCGCGGTGCCCTCCATCGCCAACGGCCTGGTGTCCGGCATCGACCAGGTGCCGCCGCTGTTCCTGCGGGCGGGCCGCACCATGGGCGCGGGCGGGCTGCGCGGGGTCTGGCACATCACGCTGCCCGCCGCCCTGCCCGGCTATGTGGCCGGGATGAAGCAGGGCTGGGCGTTCTCCTGGCGCTCGCTGATGGCGGCGGAGATCATCGCGTCCTTCCCCGATCTGGGCGTCGGCCTCGGCCAGTTGCTGGAGAACGGCCGCAACGCCCTCGACATGGCGATGGTGTTCGAGGCCATCCTGCTGATCCTGTTCGTCGGCATCGCGGTCGACCTGCTGATCTTCAGTCCGCTGGAGCGGTGGGTGCTGCGCAGCCGGGGCCTGCTGGTGAAGAGCTGAACTCCCATGCACCACAAGCCCGTTCTCCTCGTCGTCGCCCACGGCAGCCGTGACCCCCGGCATGCCGCGACCGTGCACGCCCTGGTGTCGCGGGTCCGGTCCATGGGGCCGGACCTGCGGGTGGTGACCGGTTTCCTCGACTTCAACGTGCCCTCGGTGCGCGGAGTCCTCACGTCCCTCGCGGCCGACGGGGTGCGGGAGGTGGTGGCGCAGCCGCTGCTGCTGACCCGCGCCTTCCACGCCAAGGCCGACATCCCGGCGGTGCTGCGGGAGGCACCGCGCGGGATGCGTATCCGGCAGGCGGAGGTGCTCGGCCCGTCGCCCCTGCTGGTCTCGGCGCTGGAGCGACGCCTGTACGAGGCGGGGCTGAGCCCCGCCGACAAGTCCTCGACCGGGGTCGTGCTGGCCTCGGCGGGGTCCTCCGACGCGGAGGCGATCGCGGTGATCGCTGACATCGCGCGGGAGTGGTGGCGCACAGGTTGGTGCGCCGTGCGGCCCGCGTTCGCCTCCGCCCAGCTCCCGCGCACCGAGGACGCCGTACGGGAGCTGCGGGCGCGGGGGTGCGAGCGGGTGGCCGTCGCACCCTACGTACTGGCGCCGGGCTTCCTGCCGGACCGGATCGCGCGGGGTGCGGCCGAGGCGGACGTCCTCGCCGGGGTGCTGGGCCCGGCGCCCGAGGTGGCGCGGGTGCTGCTCGACCGGTACGCCGAGGCACTGCGGTCGGTCCCGGTGGCCGTCGGCGCCTGAGCACCCCCTACAGCTTGAGCGCGGTGGTCAGACGCCGGGTGTACTCGAGGGTGCCGGTACCGGCGGCGGCGCCGATGCAGAGGTCGTCCAGCTGGTGCCGGATGCGGCCGCGGTTGGGCGGGAAGCCGTCGTCGGCCGCGAGGGCCAGCTCGGCCACGATGATCTCACCGTGGGCGAGGAGCACCGGGTACTCGGCGTGCAGTGCGGCGACGAGTCCGTCGGCGAGCTGGATCAGGGTCTCCAGGTCGGTTCCGTCGCCGCCGGGTACCGGGCGGCCGGAGGTGCTGCCGGGGTGGTTGTACGTGTTCACGTTCTGATCCTCACTCCTGATCCGGGGGCCTTACGGGGGCCGGGCTGCGGCGAGGGAAGCGTGCCGGGTCGGCTCGGACGGCGACGTTACCCACGAAGCGGCCGGCGGCACCAGCAATCAACCTCTTTGGAGTGAAAGGGGGTTGACATTTACTGGTTGTCGACTAAGGGGCTTCTTCAGCCGGTCAGCTCCACC
The DNA here is from genome assembly GCF_044541565.1 of Streptomyces sp. NPDC085596. Taxonomy (NCBI): domain Bacteria; kingdom Bacillati; phylum Actinomycetota; class Actinomycetes; order Kitasatosporales; family Streptomycetaceae; genus Streptomyces; species Streptomyces sp. NPDC085596. Next base: position 568,176 of record NZ_JBITTC010000002.1, read on the forward strand.
AGTTTGCGCACGGTGTTCCAGTTCCGGGTGGTGGCGATCAGGCCCTTGGTGATGCGCGGGCGGCCCAGTTCCTCACCGAGCTTGGAGCGGCCGAGTCCGTCGGGGGCGTAGAGGTACAGACAGCGGTCGCCGAGGCGGAACTCCTCGGGGAGGCGGGCGGCGGTGTCGATCCCGGCGAAGCGCTCGGCGTCCACCGGCGCGGAGAAGTAGGTGACGTGCAGCTGCTTCGCCTCCAGCTCGTCGGCGGGGAACGGGCAGGCGTCCGCGACGGCCGCCAGATAGGCGTGGTCCCGCACGATGACTTCGACCGAGAAGCCGAACCGCTTCTCGATGGCCGTGCTCAACTCCCCGGCGAGATGGACCTCGTCGCCCTGCGAGGCGGTGAACACGGCTTGCCCGCTCTGGAGATGAGTGCGCACGTCGCCATGGCCCAGCTCGGTGAGGAGAGTTCGCAGGTCGGCCATCGGGAGCTTCTTGTTGCCGCCCACATTGATCCCGCGCAGCAGCGCCGCGTACGTCGTCGTCATTCCGCCCACGATAGAACGGCCGTCGTGCCCCGTGGGGGCGGGCACGACGGCCGTACCGGACGGTACGCCGGTTGCGGGAAACTCTGGCGGATCGAGCGGGCCCGGATCAACTCCTCCACGATCTTGTGACTGGTTCAACAACGTTTCTCCACCGCACAGTGGATCTTTGTCATCGGATCGGACACCGCACGAGTCCCGTCGGCTTCAGCGTCCGGGCAGCTCGGCCTCGATCAGGTCGGCGGCGCGCGTCGTGCCCCCTTCCCGCACCATGCCGGCCTGGATCTCCTTCAGCCGACGGGCCACCTCGGGGTCGTCGGCCAGGGCGAGGGCGGTCTCGCGGAGACGGTCGGCGGTGGCGTCCTCGGTCAGCAGGGTCCGGGCCACACCGAGCGCCTGAAGCATCTCGGCGTTGCCGAACTGGTCGGCGGCCTGGGGGACGGCGATCATCGGCGTGGCGGTGGCCATCCCCTCCTGGCTGCCGCCCGCGCCCGCATGGGTGACGAACAGATCGGCCTGCCGAAGTACGGCCAACTGCGGTACCCACGAGTGCACTTCGACGTTGCCGGGCAGTTCACCGAGTTCGGCCGGGTCCACGTGCCGTCCGATCTGGAGGACGAGATGCCAGCCGGGCAGCTCACCGAAGGCCCGTACGCACTCGGCGTAGAAGGCGGGCTGCTTGGTGAAGGCCGAGCCGAGGGAGACGAGGACCACCTTCTCGGCACCGTCCGGCCGCTGCCAGTCGCCCTGGTCGGTGCGGTCGCCCTGGCAGGCGCCGACGAAGCTGTACACGCGCTCGTCGACCCGGTCGGCGTTGGGCTGCAGCGCCTTGGGGATGAGGACCAGGGAGCGGGCGGGGCGGCCGGTGAACGGGTCCGGGTGCCGGGTGATGCCGTTCTCCGCGAGCCATCCCGCGAACCGGGCGTAGTAAGCCTGACCGCGCTCGGTCTTCAGCGGCTCCGCCCACATGGGCTCCCCGACCTCCTCCTCGTAGCCCTCCCAGGCGACGAGGTTCGGGGAGAGGGAGACCGCGGGGACGCCCCACCGGTGGGCCAGGACGCGGGCCGGGTAGGAGGCGATGTCGTGCAGGACCAGGTCGGGTTCGTCGCCGTCGTACGCCTCGATGAGCTGGGGCAGTGCCTGGATCGCGTCGGCGAGGAAGGGCTCGACGTTGTCCAGCAGCGTGGTCCCCCACGCCGAGGGATCTGCGTCGGGGCCGGGCAGGGTGGAGGTGTAGGGCACGGGCACGGCGCCCGTGGCGGCGACCTTCTCGGCGAAGAGCGGAGGGACGGCGTAGGTGACGCGGTGGCCGCGTGCGACGAGCTCCCTGATCACCTCCAGGCTGGGGTTCACATGGCCGTGCTGGGCGATGGAGAACATGGCGATGTGGGCTGGGCGCTGGGGGGTCATGCTCCCGAGGCTAGGCCCGGCCGGGTGGCCCGCTCCATCGAATTTCGCCCGCCCGCTCAGCGCTGGTAGCGGGCGAGGACCAGGTTGCCGTCCTTCTCCAGCCTCTTGCGCAGCTCACCGAGCCCGATGGCGCCGCTGTAGTACTCCTGGAAGGCCGGGGTGGCGATCTTGTCCTTCCATTCCGGGTAGCCGCGCACCGACTGGGCGGGCGCCGGGCGGAGGTGGGCGGCCAGGGCGGTACCGGTGGCCCAGCCGTGCTCGGTGGTGTGCAGGGCGGGGTCGGCGAGGGCCTGGGTGCCGGTGGGCAGCATCCAGTCGCCGAGGGCGAGCCGGACCATGTTCTTCGGCCGCAGCAGGAAGTCGATGAACTGGGCGGCCTCCTTCTTGTGCGGGCAGTCCTGGGCGATGGAGAGGGTCTGCGGGCTGACGCCCTGGGTGAGCCCGTCGGCGCCGGCCGGGGCGGGCAGCACCTCCCACTCGAAGCCCTTCGGCGCCTGCTGCTCGATCTGCTGGCGGTAGGAGAAGCCGAGCGGGACCATCGCGTACCGCCCGCCGAAGAAGCCGGGCAGCGTGTCCGAGCCGCCGCTGCCGAGCGTCGAGGCGGGCGCGCTGCGGTCACGGGCGACCTGGTCGTGCACGGTGCGCGGTACGACGGCGTCACCGGCCCCGAACCGCACGCTCACCTTGCCGTCGCTCCCCCGCTGGAAGAGGGTGCCGCCCGCCGAGAGCCCGAGGTTGAGGGTGACGGACACGGGCTCCTTCAGCGGCCAGGCCACGCCGTACTTGCCGTCGCCGCTGAGTTCCCCGGTGATCTTGCGGAACTCGGCCCAGCTCCATGGGTGTTCGGGCGTCGGGATGCGTATCCCGGCCTTCCGCAGCCAGACGGAGTTGGCGATGAGCACGCGGGGTTCCTGGAGGAAGGGCACGCCGTAGACACCCTTGCCGAAGGTGGTGGCCTGCCAACTGCGCTCCGGAATTTCGGACTTGAGCCGGGCGGGCAGCAGGCCGGTCAGGTCGGCGAGGTCGCCGCCGTAGGCGAAGTCGGCGAGGTCGTCGGAGGCGTCGTGGATGACGTCGGGGGCCTCACCGCCCTCGAAGGAGGTGAGCAACTGGTCGTGCACCCCGTCCCAGTTGCCCTGCACGTACTCGACCTTGACGTCCGGGTGGGCGGCGTTCCACTCCCGTACCAGTTCCTTGTTGGCGGCGACCGACTCCTGCTGCCAGGCCAGGGACTGGAAGCGCAGGGTGATGGGGCCGCCGTCCTCGTGGCCGCCCGAGGAGCAGCCCGCGAGGAGCAGCAGGAGGGCGGCGACCGCCATGGTGATCCTGGTCCGCATCAGCTCTTCACCGCTCCGGCGATCAGGCCCCCGGTGATCCGCCGCTGGAGGAGGGCGAACACCACGAGGGAGGGCAGGGTGGCGAGGAACGCGGCCGCGGCCAGCGGGCCGAGGTCGGCGACGCCCTCCGCGCCGATGAAATGGGTGAGGACGACCGGCAGGGTCTGGTTGCCGGGGCTCTTGAGCAGGACGAGCGCGAAGAAGAACTCGTTCCACGCCGTGACGAACGCGAACAGCGCGGTGGCCGCTATGCCCGGCGCGAGCAGCGGCGCGGTCACCGAGACGAGGGTCCGCAGCCGGCCCGCCCCGTCGACGGCGGCCGCCTCCTCCAGTTCCACGGGGACCGCCCGGACGTAGCCGACGAGCATCCACAGCGCGAACGGCAGCGACCACACCACGTAGACCAGCGTCAGCCCGGCCAGGGAGTCGATCAGCCGCAGCTGCTTCAGCACCAGGAACAGCGGGATGATGATCAGCACGAACGGGAACGCCTGGCTGACCACCACCCAGCCGCTCGCCGCCCGCGCGAGCCGGGTGCGGTGCCGGGCCATGACGTACGCCATCGGCGTGGCGATCAGTACGGCGACGACGGCCGCGCCGAGCGCCGCGAGCAGGGAGTTGAGGGCGGCGTGCAGCAGGGGCTGCTCGTCGAACGCCTGCCGGAAGTTGGCGAGGGTGGGGTGGCGCGGAATCCAGGTGGGGTGGAGGCTGCCGAGTTCGCGTGGTGGCTTGAACGCGGTGGACAGCAGCCACAGGAACGGGAACGCCAGGAAGATCAGATAGGCCAGCAGGGCGGCGTACTGCCCCGCGCGGGCCGCGGGCCGGGTCCTCACGCGTCCTCGCCTCCCTTCAGCCGTCCCGCGAGGAACACCGCGAGCACGATGGAGATGACGGCGACCATCACGCAGCCCATCGCGGCCGCGTAGCCGAACTGGCCGTAGCGGAAAGCCTCTTCGTAGGCGAACAGCATGGGCAGCCGGGTCTTTCCGCCGGGTCCGCCGCTGGTGAGCACGTACACCAGGGCGAAGGAGTTGAAGTTCCAGATCAGGTTGAGCGCGGTGATGGAGAGGGCCACGGGTCTGAGCGCGGGCCAGGTGACCGTGCGGAACCTCCGCCAGGCGCCGGCGCCGTCCACGGCGGCCGCCTCGTGCAGTTCGCGCGGGGTGTTCTGGAGCCCGGCGAGCAGGGCGACCGTGGTCTGTGGCATACCGGCCCAGACGCCGACGACGATGACGGCGGGCAGCGCGGTGGCCAGCCCGCTCAGCCAGTCACGCCCGTCGCCCAGACCGAGATCGCGCAGCGTCTCGTTGAGGATGCCCGCGTCCGGGTTGTAGACCAGGCGCCACATGATGCCGACGACGACCTCGGGCATCGCCCAGGGGACGATGGCGAGGGCACGGGCGAGCCAGCGCAGCCGGAGCTCCTGGTTGAGCAGCAGGGCGAGCCCGAGCGCCAGCAGGAACTGGGGCACGGTCACCCCGACCGCCCACACCAGGCCGATCCGGAACGACTCCCAGAACAGCGTGTCGTGCAGCAGGTCCTGGAAGTTCAGCGCGCCGATCCAGCGGGTCGGCGCGGTGCGGCCGGACTGGGCGTCGGTGAAGGACAGCAGGATGCCGTACAGCAGCGGGCCCACGCTGAGCACGAGGATCGGGATCAGGGCGGGCAGCACCAGGAACCAGACGGCGTGGTCGCGGCCGCCGGTGCGGGCGGGCGGGCGCCGCACTTCGACCGGCGATGTCATGGAATCAGCCCCTTTGCGTGGCTCGGTTGGCGTGTTCATGGTCGTGAACGCAGCGCGCCCCGTCAAGGGACCGCACACACCGTCCGACCTGTGCGAATGCGAGACTGGCCGGGAGCGGGGCCGCTCGGCACGGCATGCGGCACGAAAACTGGGCGCGGAGGCGGACGATGGACGAGGCACGGGCGCGGGCGGTACTGGCCCAGGCGAAGGTGCTGCCCCCGGCGGCGGACGCCCGCCTCCTCACCCTCGGCGAGAACGCCGTGTTCGCCGCCGGGGACCTGGTGGTCAAGGTGGGCCGGGACGCCGAGCTGCTCGACCGCGCCCGCCGCGAGCTGGCCGTGGCCGACTGGCTGGCCGAGTCCGGGGTGCCCGCGGTGCGCGCGGCCGAGCCCGAACCGCTGCTGGTGGACGGCCATCCGGTGACCGTGTGGCACCGGCTGCCCGACGCCGTACGTCCCGCCGAACCCCGCGACCTGGCAGGGCTGCTGCGGCTCGTGCACGCCCTGCCCGCGCCGCCGGTGCCACTGCCGCCCCGTGAGCTGCTGGGCGGGGTGGAGCGCTGGCTGCGGCTCGCGGGCGACGCGATCGACCCCGAGGACGCGGCCTATCTGCGCGCCCGTCGCGACGGCTTCGCCTCGGCGGCCGCCGCGCTGACGCCCCGTCTGGCGCCGGGGCCGATCCACGGGGACGCGCTGCCCCGCAATGTGCACATCGGCCCGGACGGCCCGGTCCTGGTGGACCTGGAGACCTTCTCCGCCGACCTGCGCGAGCACGACCTCGTGGTGATGGCCCTCTCCCGCGACCGCTACGGCCTGCCCGCCGACGCGTACGACGCCTTCACCTCGGCCTACGGCTGGGACGTCCGCGAGTGGGACGGCTGCTCGGTGCTGCGCGGCGCCCGCGAAACGGCCAGCTGCGCCTGGGTCGCCCAGCACGCCCCGACCAACCCGAAGGCACGCACCGAGTTCGAACGCCGGGTGACGTCCCTCAGGAACGGGGACGAGTCGGTGCGCTGGTACCCGTTCTGAACCCGGCCGGACCGGACTAGGGGGTGCCACCCGTCGGCACGGCGACGTCCGTCAGCTCGCGCAGCGGCCAGACACGGTCGATCACCGCGTCCGGATCGCCCTTGCGCCGCAGGAACGCCTCGAAGTCCGCGGCCCATTCGGCGTACCACTCGATCTGGCAGCGGTGCAGCTCCGCCGTGCCCAGCCCGGCTATCTTCGGGTACCGCTCGGCTATCGCGGTGGCGAGCCGGGCGGCGGCCAGGGCGTCGGCCGAGGCGTCGTGGGCGGCGTCGAGCACCACCCCGTACTCCGCGCAGACCGCCTCCAGGTTCCGCTTGCCCCGGCGGTACCGGTCGACCCGGCGGTCGATGGTGTACGGGTCGACGACCGGGGCCGGGGCACGCCCGCCCAGCCGCTCGGCGAGCGAGGGCAAGTCATGGCGGCGCAGCTCGGCGGAGAGCAGGGTGAGGTCGAAGGCGGCGTTGTAAGCGACGACCGGCATGCCCGTCTCCCAGGCGGAGACCAGTACGTCGGCCATGGCGTCGGCCACCTGATCGGCCGGGCGGCCCTCGGCCGTGGCGCGTTCGTTGCTGATGCCGTGCACGGCGACCGCCTCGGCGGGTATCTCCACGCCCGGATCGGCCAGCCACTCCCGGCGCCCCATGGGCACGCCGGCCCTGACCTCTATCACCGCGCCCGTGACGATGCGCGACTGCTGCGGATCGGTCCCGGTCGTCTCCAGGTCGAAGCCGATCAGCGGCTCCCGGTGCCAGCCCATGGGTGGCCCCCCTTCTTGGTGGTGCGTTCCCCCAGTGGCCTCCACCATGACACGGGGCACTGACAACGCCCCGGGCGCCCGCAGCCGACCGGCCTTTAGGACACCGGCCGCGAATCCGCCCAGGCCGCCTCGAACTCCTCCCGATAGGTGGGGAAGAGTCCGGTTTCTCCTGCCTGGTCCGGCTTGACCACGCGGCTGCCGCCCCGCAGCACCAGCACCGGCGACTCCATGCCGCGCGCCCCGCGCAGATAGGACTGCACCACGCCGATGCCGTCGGCGCCGTCACCGTCCACCAGGTAGGCGGTGAAGCGCGGTGTCTCGTCATACACCTGGATCTCGAAGGCGCCGGGGTCGCGCAGCCGGGAGCGCACCCGGCGCATGTGCAGGATGTTCATCTCGACCGAGCGGGCCAACTCACCGCGTTTCATGCCGAGTTCGCGCTCACGGCGCTTGACCGCGCTGGAGGCCGGGTTGAGGAAGAGCAGCCGGACCCGGCAGCCGGACTCCGCGAGGCGGACCAGGCGACGGCCGGAGAAGTTCTGCACCAGCAGGTTGAGCCCGATGCCGATGGCGTCCAGCCGGCGGGCGCCCCCGAACAGGTCCTCGGCCGGGAACTGGCCCATCAGCCGTACCCGGTCGGAGTGCACGGCGACCACGTCCGCGTACCGGTCGCCGACCAGGTCCTCGACGGCGTCGACCGGGAGACGGGCCGCCGAGGGCACGTCACCGGCCGCGCCGAGCAGCTCCAGCAGCCGCGCGGACGCGCGCTCGGCCTGGTTCAGCACCGCCTCGGACAGGGCGCGGTTGCGGGAGACGACATTGCGGGTCACCTCCAGCTCGTCCAGGGCGAGTTCGAGGTCCCGGCGCTCGTCGAAGTACGGCTCGAAACACGGCCAGTGCTGCACCATCAGCTCGCGCAGCTGGGGCAACGTCAGGAAACTCAGCACGTTGTCGTCGGCCGGGTCGAGCAAGTAGCCCTTGCGGCGGCTGACTTCGCGCACCGCGACGGCCCGCTGAACCCACTCCTGCCCGGCCGGGCCGGCGGCGGCCACCACCCAGTCGTCGCCGTGCACGGGTTCGTAGACGGGGCGCAGCACGGCGGCCACGACGGCGCGGAGCCGCTGTTCGACGAGGTTGAGCCAGATGTAGGCGCGGCCCGCCCGCTGGGCCCGGGTGCGCACCTCCAGCCAGGCGCCCGCGTCCCAGTCCAGTTCCGGTCCGATCGACCCCGCGCCCATCGGACGCGCCAGGGACACCGCGCCGGGCGGGACCTCCGTGGAACCGCTCCCCTCGTGACCCTCGCCACCAGGGGGCAGCTCCAGCCCTCCCGAGCCCACCCTGCACCGCCTTCCGTCCCCCGGACCTTCCCCGTCCCAACGATCAAGGAAGGGTACTCCGCGAGCGGTCGGCGGTGCAGCCGGATGGACAGGTCGGTTTCTCAACTTCCCTGCCGTCAGTGGCCGTTCCGGGCGCTCGGGAGCGGACGGAGTGAGCGGAGTCATAGCGGCGCGAACCGCGCTCGCCCGGGCGCACCGCTGGTGAGCGGCCCGTACGCCGGTGGCCCCTGCCCTGAGCACCCCGCCCGGCGGGGATCAAGTCCGGCTCGCCGGGCCGGCGGCGGCTTCCCTCCTTCGGGTGCGGGTAGAGGTCATCCGTGACCACGGGTCGGCCGGCAGCGGAGGGCGGTAGACGTCAGGTGCCCTCACTTTCGGGGAGACTCGCCGCCAACGCGCCCCCACCGGGGCCCCGCACCTGGAAGAGTCGAGTGCATGCAGGTCTGGCCTGGAGAGGCGTATCCCCTCGGTGCCACCTATGACGGCGCCGGTACCAATTTCGCGGTCTTCACCGAGGCCGCGGACCGAGTGGAGCTGTGTCTGCTGCACGACGACGGCTCCGAGACGGCGGTGGAACTGCGCGAGAGCGACGCGTTCGTCCGGCACGCGTATCTGCCCGGCGTGATGCCGGGACAGCGGTACGGGTTCCGGGTGCACGGTCCGTACGCGCCCGAGCGGGGGCTGCGCTGCAACTCGGCGAAGCTGCTGCTCGACCCGTACGCGAAGGCGGTCAGCGGGTCCGTCCAGTGGGGCGAGGAGGTGTACGGCTACCACTTCGACGCCCCCGACCGGCGCAACGACCTGGACTCCGCGCCGCACAGCATGAGCTCGGTGGTGATCAACCCCTACTTCGACTGGGGCGACGACCGCCCGCCGCGCACCGACTACCACCGCACCGTGATCTACGAGGCCCATGTGAAGGGCCTGACCATGCGCCATCCGGGGCTGCCGGAGGAACTGCGCGGCACCTACGCCGGGCTCGCCCACCCGGCGGTCATCGAGCATCTGACCCGGCTCGGGGTGACGGCGCTGGAGCTGATGCCGGTCCACCAGTTCGTCAACGACCACCGCCTGGTCGACATGGGCCTGAACAACTACTGGGGCTACAACACCATCGGCTTCTTCGCCCCGCACAACGCCTACGCCTCCTGGGGCGACCGGGGCCAGCAGGTGCTGGAGTTCAAGTCGGCGGTGCGGGCGCTGCACGAGGCCGGGATCGAGGTCATCCTCGATGTGGTCTACAACCACACCGCCGAGGGCAACCACCTGGGCCCGACCCTGTCGTTCAAGGGCATCGACAACGCGTCGTACTACCGCCTCACCGACGACCCGCGCTACTACATGGACACCACGGGCACCGGCAACAGCCTGCTGATGCGCTCGCCGCACGTCCTTCAGATGATCATGGACTCGCTGCGGTACTGGGTGACCGAGATGCATGTCGACGGTTTCCGCTTCGACCTCGCGGCCACGCTGGCCCGGCAGTTCCACGAGGTGGACCGGCTCTCGTCCTTCTTCGACCTGGTCCAGCAGGACCCGGTGGTCTCGCAGGTGAAGCTGATCGCGGAGCCGTGGGACGTCGGCGAGGGCGGCTACCAGGTGGGCAACTTCCCGCCGTTGTGGACCGAGTGGAACGGCAAGTACCGGGACACCGTAAGGGACTTGTGGCGCGGGGAGCCGCGCGCGATCGCGGAGTTCGCGTCCCGGCTCACCGGCTCCTCCGACCTCTACCAGGACGACGGGCGCCGCCCGCTGGCCTCGATCAACTTCGTCACCTGCCACGACGGCTTCACCCTGAACGACCTCGTCTCGTACAACGACAAGCACAACCAGGCCAACGGCGAGGAGAACCGGGACGGCGAGAGCCACAACCGGTCCTGGAACTGCGGGGTGGAGGGCGACACCGACGACCCGGCCGTACGCGAGCTGCGCGCCCGGCAGATGCGCAACTTCATCGCCACGCTGATGCTGTCCCAGGGCGTGCCGATGATCAGCCACGGCGACGAGTTCGCCCGCACCCAGCGCGGCAACAACAACGCCTACTGCCAGGACAACGAACTGTCCTGGGTGGACTGGCCCGAACTGGAGGAGGCCGTGGAGGCCGGCGGGGACGAGCGGGCCGAACTGCTGGAGTTCACCCGGGCGATGGTGGGGCTGCGCAGCGAGCACCCGGTGTTCCGGCGCCGCCGCTTCCTGCACGGGCGCCCGGTGGAGGGGACCCAGGACGAGCTGTCGGACGTCGCCTGGTTCACCCCCGAGGGCGAGCAGATGGCCCAGGCGGACTGGGACTCGGCGCCCGCCTCGGCGCTGGCCGTGTTCCTGAACGGCAACGCGATCTCCGAGCCCGGCCCGCGCGGGGAACGGATCGCGGACGACTCGTTCCTGCTGATGTTCAACGCCTCGCACGAGACGCTGGACTTCCTGGTGCCGGTGGACCACGGCAGGCAGTGGCAGGTGGTCGTGGACACCGCCCGGCCGGAGGGGGTGCCGCCGGGCACGGGTCCGAAGGTGGCGGCCGGCGAGCACCTCACCCTGCCGGACCGCAGCCTGACCGTGCTCCAGCGCCCGGCGTAGCGCGCCCGGGCCGGGGACACGGAAGGTGCCCCGTCCCCCGGCCGGGGCTCTTGGGACATCCGGTTCACATGGGCCGGATGCCCCGGTGGATGACACGAAGAGCGGCAGGCGGGGTACGTAGCTCTGCATGACTTCAGTGCGACCCGGACCAGGGGTGCCCACGGCCACCTACCGCCTACAGCTCCAGCCCTCGTTCCCCTTCGCCGCCGCCGAGGCGGCCGTGCCCTATCTGGCGTCGCTGGGCGTCTCGCATCTGCATCTGTCCCCTGTCCTGGAGGCCGTCCCCGGCTCCACCCACGGCTACGACGTCGTGGACCACGCGCGCGTGCGCGGGGAGCTGGGCGGCGAGGACGGACTCAGGGCGCTGTCGCGCACCGCGCGGGAGCACGGGCTCGGCCTGGTGGTGGACCTCGTGCCGAACCACATGGCGATGACCCCCCGGTACAACCGCGCCCTGTGGGAGGTGCTCCGCGAGGGTCCCGAGTCGCCGTACGCGCGCTGGTTCGACATCGACTGGGCCTCGCGCGGCGGCCAGGTGCTGCTGCCGGTGCTCGGCGGGCCCATCGGCGCCGAGCGGGAGCATCTGGTGGTCGATGGCGAAATGCTGCGCTATCACGACCATCTCTTCCCGCTGCGCTCCGGCACCGAGGGCCTGCCGCTGCCCGAGCTGCTGGACGCCCAGTGGTACCGCCCGGTGTGGTGGCGGCTGGCCCGAACCGAGCTGAACTACCGGCGCTTCTTCAGCATTTCGGAGCTGATCGGGGTGCGGGTGGAGGACCCCGAGGTCTTCGACGCCACCCACGGCAAGATCCTTCAGCTGCTGGCTGAGGACGTGATCGACGGCCTGCGCATCGACCACCCGGACGGTCTCGCCGACCCGGACGCCTATCTGGCCCGGCTGGACGAGGCGACGGGGGGCCGCTGGACGGTGGTGGAGAAGATCCTCGCCGGCGAGGAGCAGCTGCCCGACTCCTGGCCCGTCGCCGGCACCACCGGCTACGACGCCCTGCGCCGCATCGACGGCGTGTTCACCGGTCCGGCCGGCGCCGCCGAACTCGACGCGCATTACCGGGCGTTCGCGGCTCCGCAGCTCGACCGGGGCGGTGACTGGGACGCCACGGTGCGCCGGGCCGCGTACAAGGTGCTCACCCATGAACTGGCCGCAGAGGCCGACCGGCTCACCCGGTCGGCGGTCCGGCTGTGCGCCGCCTCCCCGGACCTGGCACTGCGCGACCGCGCGCCCTGGGCGCTGCGCACAGCCCTGGAGGAGCTGCTGGTCCGGATGCCGGTCTACCGGTCGTACACCTCAACGGACGCCGCCGCCGTCGTCACCGAGGAGGCCGCGGCACAGGCCCGGCAGGCGTTCGCGGTACCGGAGGAGGCCGACGCGGTCGACCTGGTGCGCGGGCTGCTGATCGGCCCGGACGACGGGACCGTGCCCGAACTGACCGAGTTCCGCGCCCGGTTCGCGCAGACCGCCTCCGCGCTGCGGGCCAAGTCGGTGGAGGACACGGCGTTCTACCGCTACGTCCCGCTGCTGTCGGCGACCGAGGTCGGCGGCAATCCGGGCAGAGCAGGTGTCTCCCCCGCGGAGTTCCACGCCTACTGCGCCCGGCTGGCCCGCTACTGGCCGGACACCGGCACGGTGGTCACCACGCACGACACCAAGCGCAGCGCGGACGTTCGAGCCGCCCTGAACGTGCTCACCGAGTGCCCCGGCCGCTGGGCCAAGCTGCTCGCCGAGGTGAGCCGGGCCCCCGAGGTGGTCCCCGACGGCCAACTGGCCTGGGCCGCCTGGCAGACGGTCTTCGGGCTCGGCCCGGCCGAGGAGGAGCGGGTCCGCGAGGCACTGCTGAAGCACGTCCGCGAGGCCGGCATGTACACCAGCTGGACCGAGCAGGAACCGCCGTACGAGGACGCGGTGACCGCGTTCGTCGCCGCCGGGCCCTGCGGGCCGCCCGGTGAGCGGGTGGCCGCCTTCCGCAAGGCGCTGGAGCCGCACATCCGGGCCAACGTGCTGGGCACCGCGCTGGTCCACCTGACGATGCCGGGCGTGCCGGACGTGTACCAGGGCACGGAGAGCGAGTACCGGGCGCTGGTGGACCCCGACAACCGCCGCCCGGTCCCCTTCCCGCCGGCCGCGCCGGGCGAGAAGGAGGCGCTGACCAGGGCCGCGCTCCAGCTCCGGGCGCGCCGTCCGGAAGTCTTCGGCACGGCGGGGACGTACGCCCCGCTCCTGGCGGAGGGTCCGGCGGCCGAGCATGTGCTCGCCTTCTCCCGCTCCGGCGACGTGATCACGGCGGTGACCCGCCTCTCCGTCCACCTCGCCGAGGCGGGCGGCTGGCACGACACCCATCTCGCGCTGCCGCCCGGCCGCTGGCGGGACACTCTCGCTCCGGAGCGCGAGTTCACCGGCGAGGTGCGCGCGGAGGACCTCTTCTCCGTGCTGCCGGTGGGGCTGCTGGAGCGGGTGGACGAAGAGGGCGACGAGGACTGAGCGAGCGCGACGGGGCGGGGCGGGCCGGGTGGCAGAGGGGCGCCACCCGGCCGGCGGTCAGCCGTCCAGGGCGAACACGGCGCCCGTCCCGGCGCGCAGCTCGCACTCGTTGGCGTACGTCCGCTCGTGGTCGATTCGTCGGTCGTTCCAGCGGCCGTGGGCGTGCGCGGTGACCGGTGCGTAGATCAGCGAGCAGATGGTGCCGCTGTCGCCCAGGCGGCCGAAGTCGCCGTCCACTGCGCCTAGTTCGGCACATGCCTCGGCGGCCTTCGGATGGCCCTGTGGCGGGTCGCAGAGCAGCAGGGCGGCGCGGGTGCCGCCGCCGGTGGTACCGGGGCGGGTGACGGTGAGGGAGAGCCAGTCGGCGCCGGCCGCGCCACCGGACGCCGCGTGGGCCGTGGTGCCGGGAGCGAGCAGACAGGTGGCCATGAGGGCGGCGGCGAGCGCCGCCGTGCGTGTCAGACGGTTCATGCCCGGTGCATCGGCACGACGGCCGGGCCGCGCCAGCCCGCCTCACCCGAACGGCAGCCAAGACGTCGGCCACAGCACACCAGTTCGGGTTCGGCCCGTCAGTCGGCCGCGAGCCGGTAGGAGACCCTGCCGAAGCCGACGAGGTCCCCCTCGCGCACCGCCACGGCACCCAGCACACGGCGCCCGTTGACGGTGGTGCCGTTGGTGGAGCCGAGGTCCCTCAGCACCCACATGCCGCCCTGGTAGCGGAGTTCGGCGTGCACGCGGGAGACGGTGTCGTGGTTGAGGCGGAGCCCGCTGGCCGGGTCGCGGCCGATGCGCAGCGGGTGGCCGTGGGTCGGGTGGGGCAGCAGCAGCTTGGGCAGCCGCTCGGCGCGCCAGGCCCGGCGCAGCCGCACACTGAAGCCCGACACGGCCTCCACGGTGCCGAACAGGGCGCGGCTCAGCCGGTTGCCGTCCCGTAGATCGGCGGTGAGCACGGCGAGTTCGCGGGGACTGCGCGCGGCGAGCGCCAGTTCCATACGGTGCACGAACGTGTCGTGCGACAGCCGGCCCATGGCGACGCCGTCCCGCAGCACCCGCAGCGCCTTGTCTCGTTCCGCGTCGGAGACCCGTACGGGATACACGGGGAATTCGAAGGACGACGTCACGTTCGTGATTGTCGGGCAGCGCACCCCGAGGTGTCCAGAAGAGACAACCGGCGCCCCTGCGCGTCCACTTCCACGACACCCGGCCGGAAAGCCCGGATTCGAAAGCGGATTGATCGAATTCGCGGCACGATGGACTGGCTACATCACGGTGAGCAGACGAAGGGGAACCGTCCGTGAAGTTCGAGGTGTGGGCACCACAGTCAGACCGGGTCGCGCTCCAGTGCGAGGGCGCCACGCACGCGATGGAACGCGATCCGCAGCGGGCGGGCTGGTGGACGGCGGAGGCGGACGCGGAGGACGGCACGCGCTACGGCTTCGCGCTGGACGACGGCCCCGTCCTGCCCGACCCGCGCTCGCGCCGCCTCCCGGACGGCCCGGAGGGGCTGAGCGCGGTCGTGGACCAGGCCCGGTACGAGTGGCGTGCGGACTGGCCGGGGCGCGGGCTGCCGGGGGCGGTGCTGTACGAGCTGCACGTGGGCACGTACACCCCCGAGGGCACGCTGGACGCGGCCGCCGAGCGGCTGGGCCATCTCAAGGAACTGGGCGTCACGCACGTCGAGTTGATGCCGCTGTGCCCGTTCCCCGGGCGGCACGGCTGGGGGTACGACGGGGTGGCGCCGTGGGCGGTGCACGAGCCGTACGGGGGGCCCAAGGCGCTGAAGCGGTTCGTGGACCGGGCGCATGAACTGGGCCTCGGTGTCGTCCTGGACGTGGTCCACAACCACCTGGGCCCCTCCGGCAACCAACTCCCCGCCTTCGGACCGTACTTCACGGAAACCCACCAGACCCCGTGGGGCGCCGCGGTGAACCTGGACGCGCCGGGCTCGGACGAGGTGCGCGCCTATTTCCGGGACAGCGCCCTGGCCTGGCTGCGGGACTACCGGCTGGACGGACTCCGGCTGGACGCGGTGCACGCCCTGTACGACGACCGCGCCCTGCACTTCCTGGAGGAGCTGTCGGCGGCCGTGGACGCCCTGGGCGACGAGGTGGGCCGCCCGCTGTTCCTGATCGCGGAGTCCGACCTCAACGACCCCCGGATGATCACCCCGCGCACGGAGCACGGCCTCGGCCTGCACGCCCAGTGGAACGACGACTTCCACCACGCCCTGCACACCGCCCTGACCGGCGAGTCCCAGGGCTACTACGCCGACTTCGCCCGCGCTCCGCTCGCCGCGCTCGCCAAGACCCTCACCGGCGGGTACTTCCACGACGGCACGTACTCCAGCTTCCGGGGCCGGGCCCACGGCCGCCCGCTGGACCGCGCCCGGCTGAGCGGGCACCGGCTGCTGGGCTACAGCCAGACCCACGACCAGATCGGCAACCGCGCCCAGGGCGACCGCCTCGCCGCCACCCTCTCCCCCGGCCTGCTGGCCTGCGCGGCCACGCTCACCCTCACCTCGCCGCTCACCCCGATGCTGTTCATGGGCGAGGAGTGGGGGGCGGGCACCCCCTGGCAGTACTTCACCGACCACACGGACCCCGAGCTGGCCGAGGCCGTACGGCGGGGCAGGCGGCGGGAGTTCGCGGCTCACGGCTGGGCCGAGGAGGACGTCCCCGACCCCCAGGACCCGGCCACCCGCGACCGCTCCTGCCTGGACTGGTCGGAACCTGACCGCGACCCTCACTCCCGCGTCCTCGCCTGGTACCGCCGCCTCATCGCGCTGCGCCACGAGCGCCCCGACCTGACGGTCCCCGACCTCGCCGACACCAAGGTCGCCTACGACGAATCCGCCCACTGGCTGGCCTTCCGCCGGGGCGACATCCGCGTCGCGGTCAACCTGGGCAAGGAACCGGCCGCCATCCCCCTGGGCACGGGCCACCTGGAAATCCTGGCCGCGTGGGACGAGTCGGTGGAGCCGCCCGGGCCGGACGGGATGCTTCAGGTGCCCGGGGAGTCCTGCGTGGTGCTGTCGCAGCCGTAGGGCCGACGCCGGGCTGGGGGGCTATTCCCCGTCCTTCAGCTCGGTGACCCGCTCCAGCATGATCGGCTCCCACGCCCTGAGCAACGCGGCCCGCAGCGGCAGCGCGGCCGGCGTATCGAGGTGCTCGGTCAGGGCGATCACCGTGTCGCAGCGGGCGAGCCAGAGGCCGCGCAGGCAGGGGCGGGGGCCGTAGCCGGCGAGGGTGGCGGCGCGGACGGCGGCGGGGGCGCCGACCGACGTGGCGAGGGCGGCGATGTCCTCGGCCGGGTCGCCCAGGGACGCGCCGGTCCAGTCGAGGACGGCGCGGACCCGGCCGTCGGCGCTGATCATCACGTGCTCGCCGGTGAGCCGGTGGTGGGTCAGGACGACCGAGCCGGCCTGCGCGGCGAGCTGCGCGGCCCCGGACGGCGTGAGCTGGCGCAGCTGCCCCGCGTCGAACTCGTCGGCGGCGGCGAGCCGTTCGGCCGCGTGCGCGGCGATACGGCGCAGCGCCCCCAGGGACCGCGCCGCCACGCGCGGCACACCGAGCGTCTCGGCCTGCCGTACCGGGACCGCGCGGAGTCCGGTGAGCAGCCCGGCGAGATCGGCCTCCCCGAGCGCGGACACCTCGTGCCCGCCGCCGAAATCACCGGGCAGCCGGGCGTCGAGCGTGCAGGCGAGACCGGGCGTCCAGTCGCCGTACGCGACACCGGCCGGGACGGCGACGGGCAGATGCGGCCGCACCAGATCCCGCAGCCGCGCCTCCCGCCGCAGCCGCGCGGACGCCTCGCGGTCGGGGGCGAGGCGCAGCACATGCCGGGAGCCGACCCACCAGGTGTACGGCCGCCCCTCCACGACGGGCCGCACCTGAACCCCCTCCGCCGTACCGCTCCTGAGCAGCGAGCGGACCAGTGCGCGCACGGTGTCCGGGGTGGGGGTCGGTGGCCGGGTCATGGGTCGTGTCTCGCCGTTCCGGAGGGTCGTCGCGGAAGTCTCCGCACAGGTCTCGTCAGTCCACCACGACCATCTCACGGGTGGTGTCGTTCAGGCGGCGTCCGCCGTCCTCCGTCACCGTCACGATGTCCTCGATCCGTACCCCGAACCGGCCGGGCAGGTAGATGCCGGGTTCGACGGAGAAGCACATGCCGGGCACGAGCGGCTGTTCCTCGCCCTCGATCATGTACGGCGGCTCGTGCGTGGTGACGCCGATGCCGTGCCCGGTGCGGTGGATGAAGTACGGCCCGTACCCCGCGTCCTCGATCACCGCGCGGGCGGCGCGGTCGACGTCCTGGCAGGTGGCGCCCGGACGCACGGCCCGGAACCCGGCCTCCTGCGCGGCTCGCACCACGTCGTGGACCCGGCGCTCCTCCTCGGTCGGCTCGCCCACGTGGACCGTGCGCGTGGTGTCGGAGCCGTAGCCGTCCTTGAGGCCGCCGAAGTCGAGGACGACCATGTCGCCGCGCTGGATGACCCGGTCCCCGACCTCGTGGTGCGGGTTGGCGCCGTTGGGGCCGGAGCCGACGATGGTGAAGTCGACCTGCGAGTGCCCGAAGCGGCGCAGCAGCCCGGCGAGGTCGCGGCCCACCTCGTCCTCGCGGCGCCCGGCGAAGGGCAGCCGGCGGATCTCCTCGAAGGCCGCGTCGGCCGCGGCTCCGGCGGCGGCCAGGAGTTCCAGTTCGGCGGGGTCCTTGACGGCGCGCAGCATGGGCAGGGCGTCGGTGAGCGCGGCGCAGGAGAGGTCCGGCAGGGCGCGCTGGAGGGCGAGCAGGTGCAGCGCCCAGGCGTTGTCGCTGACGCCGACGCCGCCCTTGGGGTCCAGGAGGCCGGCGGTGAGGGCGTAGGGGTCCTGGCCGTCGGTCCACTTCCGCAGCGTGAGCGCGGGCGCGCCCACCGCCCGCTCGGCGTCGGGGGCCTCCAGCGCGGGCACCACGAGAACGGGCTCGCGGCCGGGGACGAGCACGAGCAGCGTGAGCCGCTCGGTGACGGCCGGAGGCGTGTACCCGGTGAGCCAGACCAGATCCGGCCCCGGCGCCACCAGCAGCCCCGCGAGCCCCGCGTCGGCGGCCGCGTCGGCCGCGCGCGCCATGCGGGCGCGGTAGTCGTCGGCGGTGAAGATCGCGGGCGTACTGCCGGTCATCCGGGCCTCCGGGCGTGATCGTGCTGGCGAGCGAACCTGGAGCCGACCGGCTGCGGGCCACGCGGGGCTGCCCGGCGGGGCTGGGAGCGGACGGTCGGCATGAGGCCATCATGGCGCGCGGGGCATACGCCGACCACCGGGATTCCGGTGGCCGACGGGGGCATGCCGTCCCTGCTCAGCCGATCAGCTGGAGCCGGGCCGGCGCCTGGCCGGGTACGAAGCCGTGTGCACGGCTGCCCAGCCACTCCGCCTTGTAACGGTCCACCTCTCGGTGCCAGTTGAGGATGCCGGCGAGCCAGTTCTGGAGGTCGAGGACATAGTTGCCCATCGCCGCACGCGCCTCTTCGGACAGCTGGAAGTCGTCGTACAGAACGGGCAGTTCATGCGCGACCACGTGCTCGAACTGCTGCATGCGCTGGGTCATCAGGTCGTGGACGACGGCGAGCGCGGCCGGGTAGTCGATGCCGAAGAAGTTCTGTACGACGAGGATCGCGTTGTGAATCTCGCCCTCGTACTCGATCTCCTTCTGGTACGAGAAGACGTCGTTGAGCAGGCAGGCGTAGTCGATGGCCGCGTTCTCCAGGGAGCTCACCGGGCCGCTGCGGTACACCTCGGGCGGGATGGCCGGGCCCTGGCCCATCCGGCACATGCTCAGGGTGAGGTCGGAGCCGAAGGTGGCGCGGCGCATCTCCAGATAGTCGACCGGGTCGGGGACGCGCTGCTGGAGCTGGTTGGACAGCTCCCACACCCAGCTCTCGGTCATCACGTCGACGGCGGCCTTCAGGGTGTGCCGCTGCTCGACGCTCATCGCCGCGGTGGTCCGCGTCCACAGGTCGATGAGCCCGCGTTCCATGGCGTTGGCGGGGACCACGGCCGGTTCGCCGTCCACGGACATGCACTGGGAGAGCCGGGCCGTGGTCAGGCGGGCGGCGGCCAGGTCGCGGCGGTGGCCGTAGACGAGGGGGTAGTAGTCGTCGCCGTACGTCCCCCAGGCGAGCCACCGCGCGCTCAGGTCGAGGGCCTCGGGCGTGGCGTCGGGGTCGAGTCCGGCGGAGCACAACGCCAGGTCGTACGCGGCGAGCTTGTCCTCGTCCCAGACACCCTCGCTCAGGATGCCCATGTCGTGGCACCACGTGACGAGGTTCCGGCGGGAGGAGTCGACGTGCGGGCTCAGCTCCAGCGGGAACGGCATGTGGAAGTCAGGCAGCAGCGACGGGCCGACCTTCTGGTACGGCACATGCGTGTACGCGCGCAGGCGTTCGGCGCCGGCCGAGGCCAGCAGGGCGCGGATGTCGGCGGCCGAGGTGCCGGGGCCGCTCGGCACCTGCCAGGGGGTCTCCGAGCGCGCCCCCTGGTTCATGTACCGGCTGGAGCGCAGATGCCACTCGTGGCCGCCGGACTGCCAGTCCTGAAGTCCCTTGGTGTAGGCGGCAACCGCCGCGACTTCGTCCGGCCGCAGGCCGTTCTCCAGCGCGGCGGCGGGTACCTCGGTGAGCGCGGTGTGCTCGAACTGGTGCAGCCGTGAGGTGAGGACGTCGTTGACGGTCTCGGCGGCCTCCTGGGTGGTGCAGCCGAAGAACTTCTCCAGCACCAGCACGCCGTTGCTGTTCTCGCCCTCCTCCTCCACCTCCCGCTGGTAGGAGAACAGGTCGTTGCGCAGATGGACGCCGTCGGAGAAGGTCTCCATCAGCACCCGGAGCGGCCGGGACTCCGCGACCGCGGCGGGCACCTCGGCGGTCGCGTACTCCACGAGCCCCGCCGACCAGGGCGCGCCGCCCACCTTGCGGCGCATCTCGATGTACTCGACCGGGTTGGCGATCCGCCCCTCGTTGATGTTGGACAGCTCCCACATCGACTCGTTGAGCAGGTGCTCGGTCGCCACGGCGAACCGGCGCCGCCAGTCCGCGGACATCGCGGGGACCGTACGTGCCCACAGATCGGCGAGGCCCGCCTCGACCGGGTTCTCCGGCTCGGGGACGGGGGTGGCGGGGTCGAGCGGCATGAACAGCGGCAGCCGGTCCAGGTGCGCCTTGCCGGCCGCCCGGTCCTGGGTGCGCTTGAACATGTCGAGGAAGTGGTCGTCGAAGAAGAACACCCACACGTACCAGTCGGTGATCAGCGAGAGCGCCGGCCCGTCGCAGTCGGGGTGGGTGTAGGCGCACAGCAGGCCGTAGTCGTGTGCCTCCAGGTCGGCCTGGTCCCAGACCCCGGAGCCTTCCAGCATGCCCATCTCGCGCGCCCACTCGGTGGAGTGGGCCCGGGCTTCGTCGAGATGCGGGTTGAGCCGCGCGGGATACGGCATGTAGAAGTGCGGGAGTTCGAACGGCTGCGTCATGGCGGGGCACTACCCACCGGGCAAATGGGTCATCCGTCGCGACCGGGATGATCACACCATCGCGTGAACCGGCACCGAAACCGGGAACTCGCACCGCTCTGTGTGGCGTTGACCGTCACAGCCACACCCCTGCCCGGGGCCCGTTTTCCGGCCCTGCCGTCGACATCCGGCCAGCCCGCCACCGGAGGCCGTCCCTCCCCTTGCCCGCCCCCCGGGCCGGGGCCACGGTATGGGCCATGATCCCCTCCCCGCCTCCCCGGCACCGATTACCGCACGCACCCGGCCCGGTGGCCTGGCAGGACGAGCCCGGCACGGCGGACCGGCCGCCAGGTCCCGGCTTCTGGGCGGTGACCCGGCACGCCGACGTCCTCCACGTACTCCAGGACCCGGCGACGTACTCCTCCCTCAGCGGCCCCGCCGAACTCCCGTCACCGAGACGGATGCTGTCCCGGCAGGACCCGCCCCAGCACACCCGCCTCAGAGACCACGCGGCCCGCGCCCTCACCCCCGAGCGTGTCGAACGCTTCACAACAACCGCCCGCGGGCGCGCCCGCGCACTGCTCGCGCGGGCGCTGGACACGGCCCGCTCGGCAGACGGCGTCCTCGACCTCGCCGCCGCCGTGTCCGACCCGTACACCTCGCTCAACCTGGCCGACCTGCTGGGCATGCCGCCCGCGGACCGGCGCCGGCTGCCCCGGTGGACCGGGCCGCACGCCCCGGAGGACATGACCGGCTACGCCCGCCAGCTCATCGTCCACCGGCGCCGCTACCCGGACGACGACATCACGACGGTGCTCGCCCACAACGCGCGACTCACCTCCATCGAGCTGGAGATGCTCGTCCCGCTCCTCCTGACCACCGGCCTCGCCCCCATGCGCGACGCGGCGGCGGGCGGCCTGCTGGCCCTGGCCGAGCACCCCGAGGCGTACCGGAAGCTGCGCGAGGGGGCAGAACAACTCGACGTCGTGGTGGAGGAGTTGCTCCGGTGGCACCCGCCCCTGCTGACCACGCGCCGCACCGCCGCCACGGACACCGAGCTGTCCGGCCACCGCGTCCGGCGCGGTGACACGGTCGTCGTCTTCCACGCGGCCGCCAACCGTGACGGCCAGGTCTTCGCCGCCCCCGACCGGCTGGACCTGGCCCGCACGCCCAACCCTCACCTGTCCCTCGGCGCGGGCCCGCACCTGTGTCTGGGCGCGGACTTCGCCCGGCTGCAACTGCGCGTCCTCTACGAGGAGGTACTGCGCGCCCTGCCGGCCCTGCGGCTCGCCGGGCCGGTGCTGCCGTCCGGCTCCGGCGTCACCAACGGGGTCGTGTCACTGCCCGTCCGGGCCGTGTGACGGGTTGACCTGGATCAGGGCATGGGTGCCGCCGGTGAGCCACTTCTGCCCCTCCGCCTTGACCAGCTTGGCTTCGGTGGACGGGGAGAGCCCGGTGATGACCTCGGACTTGAGGGTGCGCAGCGCGGCCACCGGGCCGGGGAAGCAGGCGGTCACCTCGTCGAAGGGCGTGGTGGGCGGCCAGTACCGGTCGCCCACCAGGCGGCGGTAGTTGAGGTCGCCCTTGAACACGGTGAGGGTGGCCGCGGCGAAGTCGGCGCGCAGGTCGTCCGGCATGTCGGCGTAGGGCAGCGGCGAGCAGGAGAAGGGGTGGGCGCGAATGGTGAGACGGCCGTCGCCCATGGCCGACCAGAGCGTGTCGCCGTACTCCCCCGGCAGGCCCTTGGCCGAGCGCAGGCGGCGCAGCGCGTCGATCACATCGGCGGTGGTGGCGTCGGAGACGTAGTACGGGTCCGGCTTGACGTGCAGGACCGCCCGGCCGATGCGGGGCTCGGTGAGGAGCTGGGCGATGAGCAGCAGATCGGGGACGAGTTCGCGGCCGGCGTTGTCCGCGACCAGGCAGAGGGTGCCGGTGCCGTCGGGCGGGAGCAGCGACCAGAAGAGGTCGCTGTCGTCGGCGACCAGTCCGGGGGCCGCCTCGCGGTCCTGGCCGCCCTCCGAGGACAACTGGAAGCTGAGGTCGGCGCGGTTGCCCCAGAGGGAGCCGCTCAGCAGGGCCCGGTCGCGCTCGTCGGCCGGACGGTTCTTCAGTTCGTCGAGCGCGGACAGCTCGTCGTCGGTCTCGGCGGAGTCGAGTTCGCCGGTCTTGGACGGGCGGAACGGGTCGATGCCGCGCCAGGCGCCGGGACCGAAGTAGCCGACGGCACCGAGCAGCCGACGGTAGAAGTAGCTCTCGGACCACAGCCACGGCACGTCGAACCAGGACTGGCCCGCGTAGGTGTCCAGTCCCCAGCTCTGCCAGCGCTCGCGGTCGGGGGCGTCGGCGGGGAGGGGTTCGATGACGCCCTCGGTGCAGTTCTTCAGCAGGGCGTCCAGCGCGCGCCGCTGTGCGGGCTCGTAGGGGAGGGCGTCGCGGACCTGGCGGATGATAGCGGGGTGCCGTTCGGCCAGCGTGCTGTGCGCGAAGGAGCCGGGTTCGTCGGCGCGGATGACGGGCGCGGTGGGGGCGGCGTCGGACATGTCGTCACCGTACCGCGCAGGTCAGCCGATCCTGGTCTCCCGCTCCAGTTGCGCCGCGAGGGCCAGATAGCGGGGGCGGCGGTGCACCGGGACCAGGCTGCGGAGCATGAGGTACCACATCTCGGCGACCCTGCGGGGCAGCCGGGCGGGCGGTTCCAGGGTGCGCCCGGCGACGCGGGTGCCGACGAAGAAACAGACCAGGGAGTGGGCGACGATCCCGGCGTCCAGATCGGCGTGCACATCGCAGTCCCGGACCGCGCCGTTGAGCTTGCGGGAGGTGAACTCCAGCCACTCGGTGAAGGGATGCCGCAGCGGTGGCCGCATGGACAGGTTGGTGGTGACCAGGCGGAGTCCGGCGCGGGGCACCGGGTCGTGCACGGCGAGGCGGGCGAGGGCGAACGTGGCGCGCATCAGCGCCTCCAGTGAGGAGCAGCCCCGGTTCTCGACCTCGGCCACCATCTGCCGGGCGGCCGCCGACTGGAGTTCGAGGATGGCGTGGGCCAGGTCCTCCTTGGCGGCGAAGTGGAAGTACAGGGCGCCCTTGGTGACGTTCGCATGTCCGACGATGTCACTCAGACTGGTGGATTCGTACCCTTGCCGGTCGAACAGGTCGGCCGCGGCCGTGATGATCGTCGTCCGGGTCTGTTCAGCGCGCAGCTGCCTCGCCATCGGCCGACCCCTCTCCTGCACGAACGGGACACGCGGTTTGTTTTGACCCCTCGCATACGATAACTCACCGAGCGGCAACGGGAGTCACGCGGGACGCACCGAGATTCCGTGCTCTTCCACACTTCCTCCCCTGCTCTACCGGGGTGAACTGGGCCTTCCGCTTTTATCCGGTTCCGAGGGCTTCCGGGGGCACTGCGTCGCTTACGCGAAGATCCATGGGCGGTGAAGGGTGCTTCAGAAACAGCCGACGCGGTCTGTGAATTGACTTCCTCGTCTCGTCCGGGGCGTGAACACCCCGGCGTCGTGGCCCGTATTGGGGACCGCGAACCCTTTCACCGCCCCGCCGAGGAGACGTCCCGGATGACTCGGATGACCGCCCGCCTGAGCACTCTGGCGGCCGCCGCCGCGACCCCGCTCCTGCTGCTGCCGTGGACGGCGGGGACCGCCCAGGCGCACGGCGCCCCCACCGACCCGGTCAGCCGGGTCTACGCCTGCTCTCCCCAGGGCGGCAGCGCCAACGGGTCGGCCGCCTGCCGGGCCGCGATCGCGGCGAACGGCGCCCCCTTCACCGCGTGGGACAACCTGCGGGTGCCCGGCGTCAACGGCCGTGACCGGCAGGTGATTCCGGACGGCAAGCTGTGCAGCGGGAACCTGTCCGCCTACCGCGGTCTCGACCTGACCCGCACCGACTGGCCCTCCACCCGGCTGACTCCAGGCAGCCGGATGACGCTGACGTACGCCTCCACGATCGCCCACGAGGGCACGTTCCGGCTGTACTTGACCAAGTCCGGCTACGACCCGGCGAAGCCGCTGAAGTGGTCCGACCTGCCGGAGCGCCCGTTCGCCGAGATCAAGAACCCGCCGCTGAGCAACGGGGCGTACCACCTTGGGGCGACGCTGCCCACAGACCGGACGGGGCGTCAGATGCTGTACACGATCTGGCAGAACACCAGCACGCCGGACACCTACTACTCGTGTTCCGACGTGGTGCTCACGAGCAGGAGCGCGGCCTCGGGCGGCGGCGGGAGCACCACGCGACCCGCGCCCGCCAGGAAGCCGGCCTCGAAGGCACCGGCCGCGTCACCCTCCGCGCATTCCTCGCACCCGGCGTCCGCCCACCCCTCGGCCGGGGCCTCAAGTCCCGTACCGCGCAAGGACCCTTCGTACGCCGCCGTGCCGGACGACGGCAAGCCGGTGGCCGAGGCGACCCGCGCGAAGTCGGGTCCCTCGGCTCCGTTGCTGGCGGGCGGTGCGGCCGCGGTGCTGGTGGTCACCGCGGCCGTCGCCCTCGTCCCGCGCCTGCGCCGACGCTGAACGAGGTCTGAAAAACAGGTCAGTTGACGAACACCGGCGCGCCCGCGTCGGTCACCGGGGCGTACTTGGCGGTGAAGTAGCCACTGGCGAAGCACAGTGACGAGCCGGACACCTTCGCGAACTGCTGGTTGGTGAAGGTGATGCTGTTGTCGGCGTTGTCCGCCTTCCCGGTCAGACTCGGCGCCTGGTACACGCAGTTGATCGAGCCGAGCAGGGTGCGCAGCTTGACCGTGGTCTGGATGGTCGAGCCGCTCGCCGGGGCGACGGAGAGGGTGCCGTCGGAGGCGACCGACGCGGTGTAGGGCAGGTGGTCGACGGTGATGCCACTGACGCCGAGGACACCGGTGACGTTGCTGGTACAGCTGGAGCTGTCGAAGGTGTGGCCGGTGACCGACTCGGTGGCGGCGCCCGGCGCGGCCGGGTTGCCGGTGACCTGGGCCGTGAACTGGGATGCCGTGCAGCTGACTCCGCTGGTGCCGGTCGCGCTGGAGTACAGGGTGGCGGAGGTGCCGGTGGCGAGCGGCGCGGTGAGGGTGTCGCCGACGGCGACGGCGGTGCCGCCGACACCGCCCGTGGTCAGTACGGCGCTTGCGTCGGCAGCGGCGGGGACGGCCGCGGCCACGGTGAGCGCGGTGACGGTTCCGGCGAGAGCGAGAAGGGTGCGCATGCGGGTGCCTCTCTTCCGAGGTGGGGGACGGAGAGCAGGGTGCGCCGGGATGCGATGCGGGATTCGTCCCGGGTTTGCGCATACGGGACGGCCGCCCGGAGATGCCGGGAAACGGCGCGTGCCGTTCGTCGGGCCCGGCGCCACGGTCCCGAGGAGATCAGGCAGAGTTGTAGACCGGATGTGCCGCCAACGTCAATACGTGGCAAGGGAGTTGAGGTCGGCGGCAACCGTCTGCGCAGGGCCGGCACCTACTTTTCACAACTCCCTTGACCCTTCAATGTAACCGGCGGTAACTTCCGAGCAGGCTACCGTCGCGTAACCGGCCAGAGCCCTCGCGTCCACCGGGAGCAGCGAGGGGGCCCACGCGGCCGCCCTTGTCCGCGCCAGGACAACGCGCCACCTGAAACCGCATGGATCTACGCCCATGGGAGCAGACATGGCCTCGTCCCCGGACCTCTCGTCCACCGACCCCACCCCCGAGCCCGGCCCGGCCGGCGGCGAACGGCGCGGGCGCGTCCGGTACCGCCGGGCCGCCGTACTGGCGATCCCCGCCACCCTGGTCGCCGCGGGTCTGGCGATCCTGACCGCCGAGGGCGCGCTGGGTGTGCAGTTCGCCATCTCCGGCATGCCGTTCACGGTCACCGCGACCGAGCTGAACGGCACCGGCTTCGAGCAGTTCGGCGGGCTGGACAACATGGCGGACGGCAGCCCGAACGCGGGTGACACCGGCGGGCAGGTCCTCGTCATCACCTCCGCTATCAAGAGCGCCACCCTCACCAAGCTCTGCCAGAGCGTCGACCTGGGCGGCACCAACCTGCTGATCAAGGCGGGCCAGGGCGAGAAGAAGGTGACGGCGACCGATCTGACCACCGACTCCACCGAGCTGTCGGGTGACGCCTCCTTCGACAACATCGAGATCGGCAACGACGCCAGCACCCTGGACAAGGCCAACGCCAAGGGCCCGATCGGTGTCTTCTCCCAGCAGGCCGACACCGTGCACATCGCCAACCTGCGCCAGACCAACTACGCGACCACTGCGGCCGTGTTCAAGCTGCCCGGTCTGAAGCTGGGCTTCAGCGACTCGGGCTGCTGAGCCGATGCCGGAGCGTGTGCGCCGGGGAGCGCGGGCGGCCTTCCGGGACTGGCGGGGGCGCCGGCCGTTCTGGGGCGGGCTGCTGCTCGCGCTGGGCGGGGCCGAGATCCTGCTCACCGAGAAGGCGTCGCTGAAGGTCGTCATGCACATCGGCATGCAGGGGCTGGCGGGCTATCTGCTGCCCACCCTGATGGTGCTGCTCGGACTGCTCGTCCTCTTCAACCCGGCCCAGCGGCTGTTCTACTCGCTCACCGGCGTCCTGGCCACCCTGGGCACCTGGCTCACGTCCAACCTGGGCGGCTTCTTCATCGGCCTGCTCCTCGGCGTCGTCGGCAGCTGCCTCACCTTCGGCTGGCTGCCCGACCAGGAGGCACGCGTGTCCCGACGGCAGCGACGCAGGGAGCGGGTTCGCGCCTGAGCCGCGGCCCTGCGCGAGAACCCGGCGGCACCCCTGCCACCGGGTTCTCCCTCTTTCAGGTGATACGGGAACTTCTCCCCCGGCGTGCCGAGTTCACCGGACAGCGGGCACCGCTCGGGCGCCCGCGATCCGTGCCGTGAGAGAACGCGAGAGAAGGGGGGCGCGAAGTCAGGGGGAGACGCGTGCGTCGACCGGGGTGGCAGTGGCGGGAGTTCCGCTCTCGTCCTTCATCGCCTTCGCCTCGCTCTTGAGAATGCGCAGGGACCTGCCCAGCGAGCGGGCGGTGTCCGGCAGCTTCCTGGAGCCGAACAGCACGATGAAGACGATCGCCACGACCAGCAGATGCCAGGGTTCCAGTCCGTTGCGGAGCATGGCCGCCCTCCCTGTTCTCACGGGTTCCTGACGGCCAGGGGCTCCCGCGCCTCCGGTCCGCCCAGCGATGATTGCTACATTGCGCAACTGTACAACCCAGGGAGAGACACAAGAGGGCGGCCGATGAGCATCACGAGCAGCCGGGGAACGGCACCGTCGCGGCGACGCGGCGGCGGGCGGGGCACCCCGGAGGGCGAGAGCGGTCCCGGCGACGCGGGCCGCGGTACCCGGTCCGGCGCGCGGGACCGGCGGCGCCGCCGTGCGCGCAGGGCACGGGTGGCACTCCTCGTCTGCCTGTCGCTGGTGGTCCTAGGCGGCGCCGGCGCGGGCTGGGTGTATCTGAAGCTCAACGGCAACATCCAGACCTTCGACGCGGGCGGCCTCTCCGACAACCGACCGGCAGGCTCGTCCAAGGGTGAGAACGTCCTGGTGATCGGCTCGGACGCGCGCACCGACGGCAACGCGGCGCTGGGCGGCGGTGACAAGAACGTCATCGGCCGCTCCGACACCACGCTGCTGCTGCACATATACGCCGACCACAAGCACGCCCTCGCCGTGTCCATACCGCGCGACACCCTGGTGACGATCCCGCCCTGCAAACTGCCCACCGGCGGCTGGACCCAGACCCAGCCGAACACCATGTTCAACGCGGCCTTCTCCGTCGGTGAGACCGACAAGGGCAACCCGGCCTGCACCCAGAACACGGTGGAGCAGCTGACGGGGCTGCGGGTGGACCACACGGTGGTCGTGGACTTCAAGGGCTTCGCCGCGCTCACCCAGGTCGTCGGCGGGGTGAAGGTGTGCCTGCCCAACGACGTCTACCAGAACGACCTGAACCCCAACCGGACCACCCGGGGCACGCTGCTGTTCCAGCAGGGCGAGCAGACCGTCGCGGGCCGGCAGGCGCTGGACTACGTCCGCCTGAGGCACGGCATCGGTGACGGCTCCGACATAGGCCGGATCAAACGGCAGCAGGCGTTCGTGGGCAGCCTGCTGAAGGAGGTCAAGGACAAGGGGTTCACCCCGACCAAGCTGCTGCCGCTGGCCGACGCGGCGACCAGGTCGATGACCGTCGACCCGGGGCTGGGCAGCGCCGACAAGCTGCTGTCGTTCGCCATGTCGCTGAAGAACGTCGACCTGCACAACACCAAGTTCGTCACCGTGCCCTGGCGGTACGCGGGTCCACGGGTGGCGGTCGTGGAGCCGGACGCCGGTGAGCTGTGGGCCGCGCTGAGGGCGGACCGTACGATCGACGGCGCGGATGCCAGCGGCGGGAAGGGCCACGCGAAGAAGAAGCCCGGCCCGGCCACGCATTCGCCCGCGCCGGTCTCCGGCAAGGGCATCTCCGTGGCGGTCTACAACGGCACCACGGTGACCGGGCTCGCCGCGAAGGGCTCGGCCGCGCTCACCGCGGACGGCTTCACCGTCACCGGCACGGCCACCGCGCTCTCCCAGAACCACCTGGCGACCGTCGTCCAGTACGGCCCCGGCATGGCGGACCGCGCCCGGACCGTGGCCAAGGTGTTCCCCGGCGCCCAGCTGGAGCAGATCGGCGCGCCCCGCATCAACGTGGTCCTCGGCCAGGCGTACGCGACGGACCCGACGCCGTCCTCGACGTCGGCCTCGGTACCCAGCGAGGTGGCCAACGGGGCGCGTTCGGCGGACGACAACCCCTGCGCGAACCTCACCTACGGCTGACGCCGGTCGTGGCGCACCCGCGCCACGGTCAGCGCGAGCGCGTACGGCACGAGGACGGCGGCCAGCAGCACATAGCGGTCGGCGGACAGGGCGGTCAGACCGAGGACCGCGCCGAGCGGGGTGGCGGGCAGCAGCAGTCCGGCACCGGCCAGCGCGGCCGAGGCCCAGCCGACCGGGCTGGGGCGGGGGCCGGCGAGATGCCGTCCCGAGCGCAGCAGCAGCATCGCCAGCGCCTGGGTGAGCAGGTTCTCGGTGAACCAGGCCGAGTGGAACAGCGCCTGGTCGTCCAGGGCGGCACCGCCGTGCGGGGCGAGCGTGAGCACGGCGAAGGTGGCGAGGTCCGCGACCGCGTTGAGCAGGCCGAAGCCGGTGAGGAAGCGCAGGAGGGCGGGTGGCCGCAGCCGGGTCGGCCGGCGCAGCGCCCCGGGGTCGGGGCGGTCGTCGGCGAAGGCGAGCTGGGAGGCGTCGAAGCAGAGGTTCTGCGCGAGGACCTGGGCGGGAAGCATCGGCAGGAACGGCAGCAGCAGTCCGACGGCGAGCATGGCGAGCACGTTGCCGAGGTTGGAGGAGAGCGTGACGCGCAGGTAGGAGGCGATGTTGGCGCTGCTGTGCCGTCCGGCGAGCACGGCGTGCCCGAGGGCGCCGAGGTCCTTCTCCCCGAGCACCACGTCCGCGCTCTCCCGGGCCACGGCGACGGCACCGCGCGGTGCGACGCCCACGTCGGCGGCGAGCATCGCGGGCACGTCGTTGACGCCGTCCCCGAGGAACCCGACCGTGTGCCCGGCCTCCCGCAGGCGGGCCACGACGCGCGCCTTGTCCTCGGCGGTGCACCGGGCCACGACGGTGACACCACCCGGTGTCCCGGCCGGGTCCAAAGCACCGCCCGTGCGCACCTCCCCCACCGTCAGCCCCAGGTCCCGGCAGGCGCGGACCGCGGTGGCGGGGTGGTCGCCGGTCAGGACGCGGACCTCGATCCCGAGCCCGGTCAGGGTCCGCAGGGCGTCGGCGGCGCCGGGGGCCAGGTCGTCGCGGAAGGCGAGCAGGCCGCGGAAGGTGAGGCCGCGGGCGTCTTCAGGTCGGTAGGGCCGGGTGCGGGCGGGGAGTTCGGCGGTGGCGACGGCGAGGACGCGGAGCCCGGACTCCGCCTGCCGTGCGGCGAGCGCGAGCAGTCGGTGGCGTTCGGCGTCGGTCAGCTCGCAGCGGTCGAGTACGTCCTCGGCGGCGCCCTTGGTGATCAGCACATGCCGGCCGAGGGGGCCGGTGACCACGGCGGTGGCCAGCCGGTGGGCGGGGTCGAAGGGGAGCGCGGCGACCCCGTCGTACTCCTCGCCGACCGGTCCGGCGGCGGTGAGCAGCGCCTCGTCCAGGGCGTCCGGGGCGGGGAGTTCGGACAGGGTGAGGCCCCACCAGGCGGCGACGGCGGCCCAGCGCAGCACCTCGGGGTCGTCCCGGCCGTCCGGTCCGAGCGCGGCCGCGAGGACGGGCCGGTCCCGGGTGAGGGTGCCGGTCTTGTCCAGGCACAGCACATCGACCGCGCCGAGGTCGTGCAGCGCGGGCAGCCGCCGTACGACGACCCGGTGGGCGTCGGCCAGCCGGGACGCGCCGCGTGCCAGACAGGTGGTGACGATCACCGGGAGCATCTCGGGGGTGAGTCCCACGGCCACCGCGACGGCGAACGGCAGCGTCTCCAGAACCCGTCCGTGCAGGGCGGCGCTCGCCATGAGGACGAGCGGCGGGGTGAGCAGCATGAACCGGACCAGCACCCAGGAGATGCCGTGCACGGACCGGTCGAAGGCGCTCGGACCGCGCCGGACGGGGACTCCCTGGGCGGCGGCGAACCGGGTGCGCGACCCGGTCGCCACCACCACGGCGGTCGCGCTGCCCGAGACGACGTGGCTGCCCTGGAAGCACAGATGGGACTCGGCGAACCGTCGCGGCGCGTCGACGGGCTGCTTGGCGACGGGCGCGGACTCACCGGTGAGCGTGTCCTGCCGGACGGTCAGCCCCTGGGCGCGCAGCAGCCGTACGTCCGCCGGCACGAGGTCGCCGGGGCCGAGCCGGACGATGTCACCGGGCACCAGGTCCGCGACCGGGACCTCGCGGGCGCGCGGCTCGTCGGCCCGGTCGGCGCGGCGCAGCACGGTGGCGGTGCCGGTGACCAGGCCGCGCAGCGCGGCCAGGGAGCGGTCGGCGCGGCGTTCCCCGGCGGCGCGCAGCGCGCAGCTGACGGCGACCAGGGCGAGGATCACGGCGGCGGTGCCCCAGGAGGCGACGAACGCGGAGACCAGGCCGAGGGTGAGCAGTACGGCGGTGAACGGGTCCCGCAGGGCCCGTACACACCGGCGCGGCCAGGACGGCGCGGGCGGCGCGGCGGCCGGGGTGTTCTCCCCGTACTCGGCCGACCGGGCGCCGGCCTCGGTGTCGGTCAGTCCGCGCGGGCCGGTGTCCAGGCGCCGCAGCAGTCGCAGCGAGGTGTCCGGCACTTCGGTCACAGCCCGCGCAGGCGGCGGACCGGGACGGTGGGAGTGGTCTGTTCGGTGAGACGGCCGACGAGGAGACGGACGACGTCCACGAGCGCGGCCTGTTCGTCGGCGTCGACGAAATAAACCTGGCGGCGGCCCTCGCGGCGGGAGCGGACCAGTCCGGCGAGTTTGAGCTTGGTGAGGTGCTGGCTGACGGCGGGCAGCGCGCCGCCGACCCGTTCGGCGAGCCCGGTGACATCGCTCTCGCCCTGGGCGAGCGCCCATACGAGGTGCAGCCGCGCCGGGGAGGCGAGCAGTCCGAAGGCGGCGGCCGCCTCGGTGAGGACCTGCGGGGAGGGGTCCTGGTGGCCGGTGCCGGGCCCTGTCGCCACTGCTCTCCTCCTCGCCGGGTCTCGGCCGTGTCCGGTCTCTGTCCGGCCAGTCAGTCTAGGCGCCCCGAGCAGGCCACCCGGTCCGCCGCCGGCCCGGGCCCCCGGGCCCCAGAACGCCGGACCGCCCGGCGACGGGGTGCGTCGGCCGGGCGGTCCGGGTGGCGGGGTGCGAGAGGTGCGAGGTGCGGGCCAGGTCAGCCGAGGCCGTTGGTCTTCAGCCACTCCTTGGCCACGTCCAGCGGGTCCTTGTGCTGGACCTGCACCTGGGTGTCCAGGTCGAGCAGGGTCTTGGTGTCCAGCTTGGCGGAGACCGCGTCGAGCGCGTCCACGCCCTTCTGCGGCACCGCGTTCTTGCGCACGAGGGGCTGGACGTTCTGGAAGCCGAAGAGGTTCTTCGGGTCGCTCAGGACGACGAACTTCTCCTTGGCGATCACCGGGTCGGTGGTGAAGAGGTCGGCGGCCTGCACGGAGTTCTTCTTCAGCGCCGACTGGGTGAGCGGGCCGCCCGCGTCCAGGGACTTGAAGGACTTGAACTCCAGCCCGTACAGCTGCTTCAGGCCGCTCAGGCCCTGGTGGCGGGTCTGGAACTCCGGTGAGCCGCCGATGACCAGGTCCTTGGCGATGCCCTTGAGGTCGCCGATCGAGGACTTGGCGGTCAGGTTGTACTTCTTGGCGGTGGCCGCGTTGATCGTGACCGAGTCCTTGTCCTCGGCCGGCGAGGGCTTCAGCAGGGTCAGCTTGGAGTCCAGCTTGGCCTCGATGGCCTTGGTGGTCTCCTCGGTCGACTTCGGGGCCGCCTTCTGGTCGAGGTAGGCCAGCAGCGCGCCGTTGTACTCGGGCAGCAGCGTCACGGAGCCGTTCTTCAGCAGACCGTAGGTGGTCTCGCGGCTGCCGATGTTGGGCTGGTACTTGACCTTGATGCCCTTGGCCTTGAGGGCCTCGCCGTAGATGTCGGCGAGCAGGATGCTCTCGGCGAAGTTGTTGGAGCCGACGACGACGGTGTCACCGCTCGCCTCGCCTCCGGTCAGGGGGTTGTCGGAGTTGCCGCCGGAGGAGCCACAGCCCGCAAGCAGCGTCGTCGCCGCCGCGAGGGCGACCAGCGCCGCCCCTCGGTTCCCCCGGATGGACTTGCTGATGCGGTTGTTGTAAGTCACCTGTAGATCCAAGCCAGCTCGTGATTTGTCAGTCAAGGGAACGGAGGTCACCGATTGGCCTCGATACGCGCCCGTTTGTGTCAGCGATGTGAACTCGTCGGGGAACGCGTCAGCCACTGCGCCGCACCCCCGGCGAGACGGTGAGCTTCGACAGCGCCCAGAACAGCAGGAGGGTCACCAGGGCGAGTCCGGCGACCAGGCTGGCGCCGCCGACGACCTTCTCGTAGTCCTTCTGGTAGAGCCCGTCGATGATGTACCGGCCGAGCCCGCCGAAGCTGACATACGCGGCGATGGTCGCCGTGGAGACGATCTGGACGGCCGCGGTGCGCAGTCCGCCGAGGATCACCGGGAGCGCGACCGGGAGTTCGACCTGGAACAGGATGCGCGGCTCGGTCATGCCCATCCCGCGCGCCGCGTCCACCGGGGACGGGTCGACGGTCTGGATCGCCTCGTAGGTGGTGACGAGGATCGGCGGTACGGCGAGCACGACGAGCGGCACCATCACGGGCAGCGTGCCGAAGCCGAACCAGATGAACAGCAGCACCAGCAGACCGAAGCTGGGCAGTGCCCGGCCGGCCGTGGCGACCATCGACAGGGCGTTGCCGCCGCGCCTCAGGTGCCCGGCGATCAGCCCCACGGGCAGCGCGATGAGCGCGGCGAGGGCGAGGGCCTCCAGGGAGTAACCCACGTGCTCCAGCAGGCGGGTGGGGATGCCGTCGTAGCCGCGCCAGCGGGCGGAGTCGGCGAAGAAGGAGTGCGCGAAGTCCAGGACGTTCACCGGGCGGCACCCTTCTTCGGCATCCACGGGGTCAGCAGGGTGCGGGCGAGCACCAGCGCCGCGTCGACGAGGATCGCCAACAGGGCGGTGGTCACTACGGAGTTCACCGCGAGTTCGGGCCGGTGGTAGAGGTTGGCGTCGTTCAGCATGTTGCCGAGCGCGCCCTGGTTGCCGATGAGCATGCCGACGCTGACCAGCGAGATGCTGGACACGGTGGCGACCCTGAGGCCCGCGATGATGGCGGGCACCGCGATGGGCAACTGCACCTGGAGATAACGCCGTACGGCTCCGAGCCCCATCGCCTCGGCGGCGGCCAGGGTCTCCGGGGGGACCGAACGGACGCCGTCCACGATGGCGGGGACGAGCACGACCAGGCTGTACACGGCGAGCGGGATCATCACCGTCAGCTCGCTCTGGCCGGTGTAGTCGATGAGGATGACGAAGAACGCCAGCGACGGGATGGCGTAGAGCACGGTGGTGATACCGAGGACCGGCGGGTACAGCCAGCGGAAGCGGGCGCAGAGCTGGGCGACGGGCAGCGACAGCAGGAGTCCGGCGAGCACCGGCAGCAGCGCTTCGCGCAGGTGCAGGCCGATCAGACCGAAGTAGCTGTGCTGGAGGTCACTGGGGAGGTCGAAGAAGCCGTTCATCCGGCCGCCGTCACCTCCGGACGGTCCTCGGTGTGCGCGGTGCGGATGGCCTCACCGATGGTCGCCTGCGAGACCACGCCGACCGCGCGTCCCTCGCCGTCGACGGCCACGGCCCAGCCGGTCGGCGAGAGCACGGCCCCGTCGAGGGCGGTGCGCAGCGAGTCCTTGCCGGGCCGGAACGGCCTTCCGTGCGGCAGGAGCCGGGCGGGGTCGATGGCACCGGCGGTGAGCGCGGCCGGCTCGCCCCAGCCGAGCGGGCGGCCGTCGGCGTCGGTGACGAGCAGGTACGGCGCGCTGCCGCGCGGGGTGAGCTGTGTGGCGTCGGCGTCGACGGGAACGACCGGCTCGGTGTCCAGCTCCAGCGCGTCGGACGGGAAGAAGGACAGGCGGCGGATGCCCCGGTCGGCGCCGAGGAAGTCCTCCACGAAGGGGTCGGCGGGCGCGGTGAGCAGTTCGGAGGGCGGGGCGAACTGCGCGAGGTGTCCGCCGGTGCGCAGCACGGCGACCATGGTGCCGAGCTTCACGGCCTCGTCGATGTCATGAGTGACGAAGACGATGGTCTTGCCCAACTCGTCCTGGATGCGGAGCAGTTCGTCCTGGAGCCCCTTGCGGACCACCGGGTCGACGGCGGAGAACGGCTCGTCCATGAGCAGGACCGGCGGGTCGGCTGCGAGCGCCCGTGCCACGCCGACGCGCTGCTGCTGGCCACCGGAGAGCTGGTACGGGTAACGCTTGGCGAGCGAGCTGTCCAGCCCGACCCGCTCCATCAGCTCGGCCGCGCGCTCCCGCGCCTTGCCCTTGCTCCAGCCGAGGAGGCGGGGCACGGTGGTGATGTTGTCCAGGATGGTGCGGTGCTGGAAGAGCCCGGCGTTCTGGATGACGTAACCC
The DNA here is from genome assembly GCF_044541565.1 of Streptomyces sp. NPDC085596. Lineage (NCBI taxonomy): Bacteria > Bacillati > Actinomycetota > Actinomycetes > Kitasatosporales > Streptomycetaceae > Streptomyces > Streptomyces sp. NPDC085596. The sequence goes on from NZ_JBITTC010000002.1 coordinate 603,949, forward strand.
ATGGAACGGCGCAGGGAGTTGACGGGTTGCTGCCGGATGTCGGCGCCGTCGAGGAGGATGCTGCCCTCACTGGGGTCCACCATCCGGTTGATCATCCGCAGGGTGGTCGTCTTGCCGCAGCCGGAGGGGCCGACGAGGACGGTGATCGCGCGGTCCGGTATGTCGAGCGACAGCCGGTCGACCGCGACCGTGCCGTCCGGGTATCGCTTGGTGACTGAATCTATCCGTATCAAAACGCCGCGCGCCCTTCGGTTGGCAGGAGATCGTGCCGGCCGAGTCTAGACGGCACGGGCCACGGCACCCGGAGGGCGCGAAAGGGCGACCGGACCGGGTGCGGGCGCACGCATCCGTGGTCGTGCCACGGCCGGACGGTCCCATGAATCGGATGGCTGCTACCCAGACACAGCCATCCCACTCCACCGATTATGTGACGATTCCCACCCGCCGGAGGTGGATGGGTGGGAATCGTGGGGTGCCTCGACCCTCGTCGGGAGCGGTGTCAGCCCTCTTCCGGCGTGAGGCGCAGCGAGATGCTGTTGATGCAGTACCGCTGGTCGGTGGGCGTGGGGTAGCCCTCGCCCTCGAAGACGTGCCCGAGGTGGGAGCCGCAGTTGGCGCAGCGGACCTCGGTGCGGACCATCCCGTGCGAACGGTCCTGGATCAGCTCGACCGCGTCGGTGTCCTTCGGGTCGAAGAAGGACGGCCAGCCGCAGTGCGAGGCGAACTTGGTGCCGGAGGTGAACAGGTCGGCACCGCAGGCCCGGCAGGAGTAGACGCCCTCGGTCTTGGTGTCCGTGTACTCACCGGTGAAGGCCGGTTCGGTGCCCGCCTGGCGCAGCACCGTGTACTCGGCCGGGCTCAGCTCCGCCCGCCACTGCTCGTCCGGCTTCTCGACGTCGTACGCCATGAGGATCAGCCCCTTCTACTTCTGCGACAGGCGGTCCAGGATCAGCGGGCCCAGGTCGGTGACGTCGCCCGCGCCCATGGTGAGAACGAGATCACCGGGCCCCGCCATTCCCGCGACGACCTCGGGGATGTCCGCCTTGTCGTGCACGGCGGTGACGTCGGCACCGGCCGCGCGGGCGGCCTCGATGATCAGCGCGCTGGTGATGCCGGGGATCGGGTCCTCGCGGGCCGGGTAGATGTCGAGCACCACGGAGGCGTCGGCGAGGGCGAGCGCCTGGCCCATCTCCTTGCCCAGCTCCTGGGTGCGGGAGAACAGGTGCGGCTGGAAGACGACGAGGATGCGGCGGTCGTCCCCGGCGGCGCCGCGCATGGCCTCCAGGTCGGCGGTCATCTCGGTGGGGTGGTGGGCGTAGGAGTCGATCACCTGGACGCCCGCCTCCTCGCCCTTGAGCTGGAGGCGCCGCTTGACGCCGGTGTACGCGGCGAGGGCGGGGGCCAGCTCGTCGGCGGGGATGCCGAGGGCGGCGCCGGCGGCGAGCGCGGCGACGGCGTTGAGCGCGTAGTGGCGGCCGGGGACGGAGACGGCGAAGGTCAGCTCTCGGCCGTCCATGAGGACGGTGACCTGGCTCTTCAGCCCCTCGGGCACGATCTCCAGGACGCGTACGTCGGCGTCCTCGGCCTCGCCGTAGGTCACGGTCCTCACCCCGGACACCCGGCGGGTCAGCTCGCGGGCGCCCTCGTGGTCGGCGGAGATCACCAGGGTGCCGCCGGGGACGATCTTCCCGGCGAAGGTCTCGAAGGACTCGTAGATCTCGTCCATCGAGGCGTAGTTGGCGTGGTGGTCCAGCTCGACGTTGAGGACGATGGCGACCTCGGGGGCGTACTTGTGGAAGCTGCGGTCGCTTTCGTCCGCCTCGGCCACGAAGATCTCGCCCTCGCCGTGCAGGGCGTTGGAGCCGGGCGCGTCCAGGTCGCCGCCGATGGCGTACGACGGGCGGGCGCCCAGCTCGGTGAGGGAGACGGCGAGCATCGAGGTGGTGGTGGTCTTGCCGTGCGTACCGGCGACGGCGATCGGCCGCAGGCCCTCCATCAGCGCGGCGAGCGCGTCGGAGCGGTGCACCACCGGGATGCCCAGCTCGGCGGCGCGGGCCAGCTCGGGGTTGTCCTGCCGGATCGCGGAGGAGACGACGACACAGCTGGCGTCGTCGGCGAGGTGCCCGGCCGCGTGCCCGATGTGCACGGTGGCGCCATGGGCCCGCAGCGCCTCGGCGGTCGCGGACTCCTTGGCATCACTGCCCGCCACCCGCGCGCCACGCTGGGCGAGGATCTTCGCGATCCCCGACATCCCGGCGCCCCCGATGCCGATGAAGTGCGGTCGGTCCATGGCGATAGGAAGGCCGGGTGCCATGCGTTCTTCTCCCAGATACGAGCGAGCCAGAGGATGCCCACCCTATGCGCAGATCCCCGCGCCCCCGCACCCCGGCCGGGGGCGCGCCGGGCGCAGCCGCGGGCACCGGATAGGTGGGTGGGGCACCGGGTACCCCACCCGCGTACCCGGTGTCGGACCGGCCGCCGAAGCCCCGCAGGGCTACGCCTTGCTGTGGGAGAACAGCTTCAGTACCGGTACACCCACCTTGTGGCGGGCGCGGGAGGCCCAGTCGCGGTGGAAGAACTCCTCCACGTAGTGCGGGTCGGTCAGCACGATCACCTCGTCGGCGTGCACCTCGCCGACCAGCGCCTTGAGCGCGTCCAGCGGGTGGTTCTCCACGAGTCTTCCCTCGGCCTGGCTCCCGGCGGCGCGCAGTGCGCGCAGGGAGACCTCCAGGGCCTTCTCCGCCACGCTCCGGGCGTCCGAACCCTCGGGCGTATCACCCTCGTGGACGGCCTCGTCCAGTTCGCCGAGCGCGATGTCGTCGATGGCCCGCAGCAGGCGGTCCGCCTGATCGCCGCGCGGCTGGAGCAGCACATGGAAGAAGACCGGCTCGTCGCCGTGCAAGGTCGTGACGAATTCCACGTCGGCCGACGTCAGGGCTTTCTCGATCATCAGAACGCTTGTGAACACCAGCCGCCTCTTCTCCTTCGAGGGCCCTCGTGACCCTCAGTCCTCCGTTGGCCCGAAAAGCCCTGCGGAAACCATCCTGCCCCGTTACCGCACGGGGAGTGCCGGGACTAAGTGTGCCCCCCGGAAGCTAAACGGAACGGTAGATTCCGCTGTTTCAGGGACGGCGGTACCGCCCGAACAGAAATCCGTCCTCCTCCAGCAGGGACGCCAGCGCGAACCGGCGCGGCACGGACACGCCCGGACCACCCGCGATGCGCTGCGCGTCGCCCGCCGTGAGCATGGGCGACAGCGTCAGACACAGCTCGTCCAGCACCCCGGCGGCCACCAACTGCCCCAGCAGCCGCGGTCCGCCCTCGGTGAGCTGCCGGGTGTACCCGAGTCCGGCCAGCGCCCGCACGGCGCGTACGGGGTCGACCCGCCGCCCCTCCCCCGCGACGATCACCCGCGCCCCGGCCCGCTCGGCGGCGGCCACTCGGTCCACGGGGGCGTCCGCACCGGTGAGGACGACCGTCGGGACCAGCGGCGAGGTGTACAGCGGAAGCGAGAAGTCCAGGTCGAGACTGCCGGAGACGACGGCGACGGCCGCGGCCGGACCCTGCCCGGCCTTCTCCCGCGCCCGCGCGAACTCGGCCCGTGCGCGAGCCGGCCGGTATCCCTCCTGCCGAACCGTTTCCGCACCGACCAGGACGACATCCGCGAGGGCCCGCAGCGTGCCGAAGATGCGCATGTCGGCGGGGCCGGAGATGGGCTGGGAGCGGCCGTCGTGCTGGGCGGCGCCGTCGAGGGTCGAGACCATGTTGGCCCGCAGCCAGGTGCGCGGCCCGCCGTCGTCGGAGGTGGGATAGGCGTAGGCGGCGGCCAGTTCGGCGAGACTCCACTCACCGGCCCCGTCCGGCGCCGCACCCTCCTGGTCAACGGCCCGAGCTGCTGTTTCGTCGGTCACAGGGAACAGGCGTCGCATTCGTGCAGTGTGACATGGCGATTAGCATGGGTAATCGTGTCCTCCACCGCAGCCTCCGGCTCCAGCCCGCTGACCGAAGCGGGCCCGCTGTCCCTGTGCGCGCGCGAGCCGCACGTCCCGGCCGACCGTCTGGTCGCCGAGATGGTGCCGCCGCCCCGCTTCGACTCGGTGCGCTTCGCCACCTACATCCCGGACCCGAACCAGCCCAGCCAGACCGACGCCGTGGGCGTACTGGAGGGCTTCGCGACGGGGCTCGGCCAGGCGCGGACCGAGGCCAGGCGGGGCCTGTTCGGCTTCGGCCGGGCGAAGGCCAAGGCCCCGGCCGGCCCGCGCGGCGTCTACCTCGACGGCGGTTACGGCGTCGGCAAGACCCACCTGCTCGCCTCGCTCTGGCACGCCACCCCCGCCGAGCCCTCCCGCAAGGCGTTCGGCACCTTCGTGGAGCTGACCAACCTGGTGGGCGCCCTCGGCTTCCAGCAGACGGTGCGGACCCTGTCCGGCCATGCCCTGCTGTGCATCGACGAGTTCGAGCTGGACGACCCCGGTGACACCGTGCTGGTCTCCAGCCTGCTCGGCAAGCTGGTCGAGGCGGGCGTGGCGCTGGCCGCCACCTCCAACACGCTGCCCGGCAAGCTGGGCGAGGGCCGGTTCGCGGCGGCCGACTTCCTGCGCGAGATCCAGGGCCTGTCCGCCCACTTCCGCGCCCTGCGCATCGACGGCGAGGACTACCGCCATCGCGGTCTGCCCGAGGCTCCGGCGCCCTACTCCGACGAGCAGGTGACGAAGGCGGCGTACCGCGCCGAGGGCGCCTCGCTGGACGCCTTCCCGCAGCTGCTGGAGCACCTGGCCAGGGTGCACCCGAGCCGGTACGGCGCGCTGACCGACGAGCTGCGCGCGGTGTGCCTCACCGATGTACGGCCGGTGCCGGACCAGTCGACGGCGCTGCGGCTGGTGGTGCTGGCGGACCGGCTCTACGACCGCGAGGTCCCGGTACTGGCCTCGGGGCTGCCCTTCGACCAGCTGTTCAGCGAGGAGATGCTGAACGGCGGTTACCGCAAGAAGTACTTCCGCGCGATCTCCCGGCTCACCGCGCTGGCGCGCGACGCGAAGGGCCTCGTCGCCGAGTGACTGAGCGAGCGAGCCACTGAGTGACCGTCGGATAAACCGACCGGCTTCCCTGTTTCTGGTATCTCATCAACTTATGCGGGTCAAGGGCTGATTCCAGCCACTTGACCCGCATTTTTCACGCTTCCTGGCACACGTAACCCGCTGTTAACCCTGCAAAGCATCTCGCCGGGTTAACGTGTTTCTTGACCATCCATTGACCAATGCTTGGCGCGTACAAGAGACGCGGATTTCCGCAGGGGGGTGCGCATGTCCCGAGGCAGGACGCTTGGCGCGGTGCTCGCCCTGTTCGCTGTCGCACTGCTCTCCCTCCAGCTCTTCGCACCCTCCGGACCCTTCGCAACCGCGCATACGCTCGGTGAGGCCGGGGCCAACGACGCGCCGGGCACAGCCCTCGTCGCCCAGTCGGCGGGCGAGGGAGCGGACACCGTTCGCGAACCCCGCCGCCCCAAGACGCCGCCCGTCGCCACCCATGCCGACCGGCACCGCCAGCGCGGCACCGCGCCCACCCCGGCGCTGGAGCGCCCCCTCATATCCCGGCGGCCGGCCGAGCCCGCGCCGCCCTCGCGTTCCGGCTTCCCGGACGCCCATGTCACGAGATCCTCCGGAGCCCATTCCCCGGCAGCCCTTCAGGTCTTCCGCTGCTGAGGGGCGGGCTCGCTCCCCCCACCACAGTCGTGCAAGCCCGACGCGCCATCGAGGCGCGCCAGGAGGAGTCCAGACATCATGCAGCCCCTCATCGACTACGCCCGCACGTTCGGCCGGCGCCCTGAGGAGTTCGCCCGCCTCGCCGAAGGCCAGTCCCCCCAGGTCCTGTTCATCACCTGCTCCGACTCACGGGTCGTCCCGGCCCTGATCACGGGCGCCCGCCCCGGCGAGCTGTTCGAGCTGCGCACCGCGGGAAACATCGTCCCGCCCCACACCTCGCGGCACCCCACCAGCGAGGCCGCGACCATCGAGTACGCCGTCGAGGTGCTCGGCGTCCGCGACATCGTCGTCTGCGGTCATTCGCACTGCGGCGCGGTCGGCGCGCTGGTGCGCGGCGACGACCTCACCGCCGTACCCGCCGTGCGCGACTGGCTGGCGCACGCCGCCCCGCGCCCGGCCGGCGCCGCCGAGGACCCGGAGGTCGCCGAGGGCGTGCAGTGCCACGCCCTGACCCAGCTGCTGCGCCTGCGCTCGTACCCCTGCGTCGAGCGCAGGACGGCGGAGGGCACGCTCGCCCTGCACGCCTGGTACTACGAGGTGCACACCGGGGCCGTGCGTACGCACCGGCCCGACACCGACACCTTCGAAGCCCTGTGAGCGCGCCGATGACCAGGCACGATCGCATATCGCGCGTTCCGTATCCGCGGCAGGACTTCACCGCTTCCCTCGTCGTCTTCCTGGTCGCGCTCCCGCTGTGCGTGGGTGTGGCCGTCGCCTCCGGGGTCCCGGCCGAACTGGGGCTCGTCACCGGCATCGTGGGCGGTCTGGTCACCGGGGTGATGCGCGGCAGCAGCCTCCAGGTGTCCGGTCCGGCGGCCGGGCTGACCGTGCTCGTCTTCGAGGCGGTCAAGGAGTTCGGGCTGCCGGTGCTGGGCGCGATCGTGCTCGCCACCGGTCTGCTCCAGGTCGCGATGGGCGTGCTGCGGCTCGGGCGGTACTTCCGGGCCATATCGCTGGCGGTCGTGGAGGGCATGCTGGCCGGAATCGGTCTGGTCCTGGTGGCCGGCCAGCTGTATCCGGCCATGGCGGCCAAGGCTCCGGACGCCGGGCTGGACAAGATGCTCGGTCTGCCGCGCGGTCTCGCCGGCGCGTTCGGCGACGGCAGGGCGCTCGCCTCGCTGGCGCTGTGCGCGGGCACCATCGTTGTCATGGTGCTGTGGAAGCACCTCCCGGCGAAGGTGCGTACGGTGCCCGGACCGCTGGCCGCGGTGGGGCTCGCCACGCTGGCGGCGCTGGTGTTCAGCATGCCGGTGGCGATGGTGGAGGTGCAGGGACTGCTGGGCGCGGTCCAGCCGCCGCCGCTGAGCGCCTTCGCCGAGTTCGCCGATCTCGCGGTGCTCGGCACGATCATCGCGTTCACCCTGATCGCGTCCGCCGAGTCGCTGTTCAGCGCGGCGGCCGTGGACCGGCTGCACGACGGGCCGCGCACCGAGTACGACCGCGAGCTGACCGCCCAGGGCGTCGGCAACACGGTGTGCGGACTGCTCGGCGCGCTGCCGATGACGGCGGTGATCGTGCGCAGCGCGGCCAATGTGCAGGCGGGCGCGCGGACCAAGGCGTCCCGGGTGCTGCACGGTGTCTGGCTGCTGCTGTTCGCGGCGCTGCTGCCGGGCGTCCTCGCCCATATCCCGCTCCCGTCGCTGGCGGGCATCCTGATCTACTCGGGGGCCAAGCTGGTGCCGGTCCGGGCGCTGGCGGGGCTGTGGCGCGAGCAGCGGGGCGAGGCGCTGGTGCTGGCCGTGACGGCGGTGTCCATCGTGGCGGTCGGCATGTTCGAGGGCGTGCTCATCGGGCTGGCGCTGGCGATCGTCAAGACCGCCTGGGAGGCGTCGCACATCAAGGTCACCGTCATAGACAAGGGCGCGGGCCCGGTCGACGCCTACCTCTCGGGCAACGCGACCTTCCTGCGGCTGCCGAAAATACTGGACGGCCTGGAGGCGCTGCCCAAGGACCGTCCGGTGCGGCTGGACCTCTCGGGGCTGCTGCACCTGGACCACGCCTGCCGCACCGCCCTGGAGAACTGGGCCGAGCGGCACAGCGCGGCCGGTACGGAGCCGGTGCGGCTGACCACTCCGGTCAAGCGGGACGAGCACGCCGAGACCCCGGCGGGCTGATCCACCACGGCCGCTGACGGGGCCGGGGCGACGGGTGCGATCCCGTGGCCCCGGCCCCGTCCTCATGTACAGGCCGTAGCTTCAGCTCACATACAGGACGTACTGTTGAGTAAGGGAGCAAATCGGACCTCTCGGTGAGGGGGGCGACCATGTTGGAGCTCGTGATCACGCTCATAGCGGTGGCCGGTGGGCTCGGCCTCATCTGCCTGGCCGCGGCCATGCGCGTCATCAAGCAGTACGAACGGGGAATCCTGTTCCGGCTGGGGCGGATCTCGGGTGAGCCCCGGCCGCCCGGACTGACGCTGATCATCCCGTTCGTGGACCGGCTGCACAAAATGAACATGCAGATCGTCACGCTGCCGATCCCGGCCCAGGAGGGCATCACGCGGGACAACGTCACCGTGCGGGTGGACGCGGTGGTGTACTTCCGGGTGGTCGAGCCGACTGACGCGCTGGTGCGGGTGGAGGACTACCGGTTCGCCGTCTCGCAGATGGCGCAGACCTCGCTCAGGTCGATCATCGGAAAGAGCGATCTGGACGATCTGCTGTCCAACCGGGAGAAGCTCAACGAGGGCCTGGAGCTGATGATCGACAGCCCGGCCGTGGGCTGGGGCGTCCAGATCGACCGGGTGGAGATCAAGGACGTCTCCCTGCCGGACACCATGAAGCGGTCGATGGCCCGCCAGGCCGAGGCCGACCGGGAGCGCCGGGCCCGGATCATCAACGCGGACGCCGAGTACCAGGCGTCGAAGAAGCTCGCCCAGGCCGCGCAGCAGATGGCGGACACCCCGACGGCACTGCAACTGCGCCTGCTCCAGACCGTGATGGCGGTGTCGGCCGAGAAGAACTCGACCCTGGTCCTGCCCATCCCGGTGGAACTGCTCCACTTCCTGGAACGGGGCGCCCGCGACGGACAGCCCACGGACCGCAAGCCCGAGAGGCCCGAGCAGCCGGAGACACACGAGAAGCCCGAGCAGCCGGAGACACCCGAGGAGCCCGTACCGGAGATCGCACCGGCCCAGGAGCCGGCGTCCCCCTACCTGGACGCCCTGACCGGCCCACCGGATCTGGGCGCCGTCCTCGACCAGCCCCAGGAGCGGGTCACCCATGCGGAGGGGCGGCCCGAGCAACCGTAAAGAGCGGCAAAAGCGGCTGCCGGACCGGACCGCCGCGCGGGTGACCGTCTCGCCGCGTCGGTGGGTGGATGAACATATGACCAGCTTGGCGGTCCTATTTTCATACGGTGATTGCACTCGTACGCCGTATCACCGCCGTCTGCGCCATGGGCGCGGCTCTCGCCGCCTGCGGTACCGCGGACCCCGCCAAGCCCGTACGCCCGGCCCACGCCGAGCCCCATGCCTCCGTCTCCCCGTCCCCGGCCGGCACGCCCACCATGGCGGCGGGTCCGGGCGGCCTCACCCCCGTGTTCGAGCACGGCCCGCGCGACCGGGGCAAGACCGTCGCGCTGACCTTCGACGCCGACATGACCGCCGACGAGGGGCCCCGCGCCGCCGCCGGTGAGCGCTTCGACAACCCCGGTCTCATCGGCGCCCTGCGCACGCTGAAGGTCCCGGCGACCGTCTTCATGACCGGCCGCTGGGCCGAGGAGTACCCGGACCAGGCCCGCTCCCTCGGGCACGACGCCCGGTTCGAGGTGGCCAACCACTCCTACAGCCACTACGCGTTCACCGGCGACTGCTACGGCCTGCCGACCGTCGCCCCGGACGGCAAGCTGACGGAGGTCCAGCGCACGTACGCCTCCCTGCGCAAGGCGGGCGTACCGAACCCGATGCCGTACTTCCGGTTCCCCGGCGGCTGCTACGACCGTGACGCGCTGCGCGCGATCAGCGGCGCGGGTGTCACCGCCGTGCAGTGGGACGTGATCAGCGGCGACGCCTTCGCCACGGACGCCGACGCGGTCGTGCGCCAGGTGCTGGACGGGGTGAAGCCCGGTTCGGTGGTCGTCATGCACTGCACCCGCAGCGCCGCCCCGACGACCGAGAGGGTCGTCCGCTCGGTGGTGCCGGAGCTGCGCAAGCAGGGCTACCGGTTCGTGAAGGTCTCGGAGCTGATCCGGGAGTCCGGCACCCCGCGCTGACCGGCGTACCGGGCCGGACCGGGGTGCTCGTAGGGTTGGCCGACGTGAGCCATGTTTCAGCCGCCCCCGGCGACAGCCCCTTCCAGACCGAGCCCACCCCGCGCGACGAGGCCCCGCAGTTCGTACTGCCCCTCGTCGTACGGATCGAGAAGAGCGCGCCGCCCGCCCGTACCGACGCGCTGGAGACCGCCGCACGCGCCGTGCTCGTCCTGCTCGGGGACGAGCGGGCGCGCGGCGACGGCGAGTGGGCCGAGGCGGTACGGGACTGGGAGGACGCCCGCATCCGCAAGGTGGTCCGGCGGGCGCGGGGCGCGGAGTGGCGCCGCGCGGAGGAGCTGCCCGGCATCACGGTGACCGGCGCCTCGGCCGAGGTACGGGTCTTCCCGCCGATCCCGCTGGACGGCTGGCCCAAGGAGCTGGCCAAGCTCCAGGTCTCCGGCACCGAACTGGACGACCCCGAACTCCCCGCCGACCCCGACCGCACCGCCCCCGTGCTCTGGCTGAACCCGGACCTGAAGATGTCGGCCGGCAAGGAGATGGCCCAGGTCGGCCACGGCGCCCAGCTCGCCTGGTGGGCCCTGTCGGACGCGGCCCGCGAAGCCTGGCACGCCGCGGACTTCCCCCTCACCGTCCGCACCGCCACCCCCGCCCACTGGCGCGAACTCACCACCGGCGGACTGCCGTTGGTCCGCGACGCGGGCTTCACCGAGATCGCCCCGGGCTCCGCCACGGTGGTCGCCGACCACCCGGCGCTCCACTGACCGGCGAACCTCAAATATTGCTCTGAACCCGCCGCCCCAGCGGTTCACGTGCCCCCGTCGGGGCCATACCCCCGGCAACCGAAGGAGGGGGACGGGGATGCGGCTGGGGACGGGGATCGGGTGGCGGCCGGAGATCGCGGACGCGGTGGCGGGCATGCCGGGGATCGACTGGGTGGAGGTCGTGGCGGAGAACGTCTGCCCCGGCCATCTCCCGGAGCCGCTGCTGCGGCTGCTGGAGCGCGGGGTGACGGTGATCCCGCACGGTGTCTCCCTCGGCCTCGGCGGCGCGGACCGGCCGGACGAGGCCCGGCTGCGGGCGCTGGCCGAGCGGGCCGAGGCGCTGGGGGCGCCGCTGGTCACCGAGCACATCGCGTTCGTCCGCGCGGGCGGCCCGCTCACCGCGTCGCCGCCACTGGAGGCGGGCCACCTGCTGCCCGTACCGCGCACCCGGGACGCGCTCGACGTGCTGTGCGAGAACGTGCGCATCGCGCAGGAGGCGCTGCCGGTGCCGCTGGCGCTGGAGAACATCGCCGCGCTGTTCTCCTGGCCTCACGAGGAGCTGAGCGAGGGCGAGTTCCTGGCCGAGCTGGCCGAGCGGACCGGCGTACGGCTGCTCATCGACGTGGCCAACCTGCACACCAACCACGTCAACCGGGGCGAGGACCCCGCCGAGGCGCTGGACCGGCTCCCGCTGGAGGCGCTGGCCTACGTGCATGTCGCGGGCGGCTTCGAGCGGGACGGCGTCTGGCACGACAGTCACGCGCACCCCGTACCGCCTGAGGTGCTGGACATCCTGACCGACCTGGCATCCCGCGTCGCACCGCCCGGTGTGCTGCTGGAACGGGACGAGAACTTCCCCGAACCGGCCGAGCTGCACACGGAGTTGGCGGCCATCGGGGAGGCGGTGCGGAAAGGCTGCGGGACCCCGCGGGCCATGGCCGGCACGACCGCCCCCGCCCCGCCGGACGCCTCCGCCGAGGCGCGGCAGCGAGTGGCCGTCGCGCAGACCGCCGTGCTGTCGGCGCTGGTGGCGCGGACGCCGCTGCCCGAGGGGTTCGACCGGGGGCGGATGGGGGTGCAGGCGCGGTCGCTCGCGGCGAAGCGGGCGGACGTGGTGGCCAAGGTGGCGCCCGAACTGCCGGTGATCCTCGGCGCCGGGTACCGGGAGGCGTTCCTCGGCTACGCGCGCACCCGGCCGATGCGCGGCGGATACCGGCAGGACGCGCTGGAGTTCGCCGCCCAGCTCCTCAAGACGGGCCACCCCGCGGACGCGCGGGCGCGCAGGAGGCTGCGGGAGTGGTGGCTCGATCGCGCGGGCCCGGCACCCCGCCCGCCCGGTCCGGCCGCCCGGCTGGCCAGACGGGTACGGCCGGGGCGGCGCTGACCGCGCTCACTGACCTGCGGGAAAAACGGAACGTCACATACCGGCAACGCTCTGTCCGGATACTGAACAAGCCATGGTTTTTCAGGGGCCGTTGACATAGAAACAGCTCATGTTCTGGGTCCTCCTCCTGCTTCCGGCCTGGGCCTTCGCCGCCATCGCCTGCACCCGGCTGTGCCTGGCCGCCGTCCGCGCGGCCGCCGCGGACCGCGCGGCGCGGGCGAGCGGCCATGACCGTGATCTGACGCTGTACGAGACGGCGTTCCTGTCCGGCGGCCCCTCCCGCGTCGCCGACCTCGCCATGGTCCGGATGGCCCGGCAGCGCCGCCTGCTGCTCGCGCACACCGGCTGGGCCACCGTGGTGGACCCGCGCGGGCGGGACGAGATGGAGCGGTCCGTCATCGGCGCGATCGGCCCTCAGGGACAGTCCCGGATCGCCCCCGTACGGGCGGCCGCGGCCGGTGCGGAGGCCGTGCAGCGGCTCGCCGACAAGCTGGTGGGCGCCGGCCTCGCGGTCCCCTTCGACACGGGGACGACCGTGGCCGCCGGGGTGCGCCAGGTGCGCGCCGCCGCCGTGGCCGTGCTCGCGCTGGGCGTTACGGCGCTGCTCATGCCGGTCCCGGTGGACCTGCCGCGCTTCCAGATCGCCCTGTGGTTCGCGCTGCCCCTCGTCCTCACCCTGAGCTGTCTGGCCATCGCCCGCGTCGAGGTGCACCCCTACCCGCGCTGGGCCTCCCCCGCCGGGCAGCGGCTCCTCGGAGAAGTGGCCCGGCGTCCGGCCGCGGACGGCGACGAGGGCTCCTTCCTCACCCGGCTCGCCATACGGGGCGTGCGCGCCCTGAACGAGCCCGAACTGCGGGCCGCGTTCACCCACCGCGATGCGCCGGGGGCGCACAGGGAGCACTGACGCCGACACACGCGTGCCGGTGCTTGCCTTCCCCGACGCCCCTTCCGAAACATCCCTTCTGTCGCCGCCGGGCCATGGCAGCCGTGCCATCGCCGCCGCGCACCGAAGGGATACCCGATGAGAGCTGCCGCCCTGTACTCGGCCGCCGGTTCCTTGCTGCTGACCGGCCTCGCCGTGACCCCGGCGGGCGGCACCCCCGGCACCCCCGGCACACCGGGCGCGGCCGAGTCACGCGGCGCCGCTGTCGCCGCCGCCCGGGCGCGAGCGGCCGGCCTCGGCTTCGGCGCCTGCCCCGACGAAGCCCCGGCCGGAATGCGCTGCGCCACCGTACGCGTCCCGCTCGATTACGCCCGCCCCGGCGGCAAGCACATCGAGCTGGCCGTCAGCCGGATGCCGGCCACCCAGCGCGACCCGGCCAACAGCAAGCGGAAGGTTCCCCGGCAGGGCGCCCTCGTCTACAACCCCGGCGGCCCCGGCGCCTCCAGCCTGAACTTCCCGATGATCGGCGTGGTGCCCGAATGGAAGCGGATCGCGTCCGCCTACGACCTCGTCGGCTACGCCCCGCGCGGAGTCGCGCCCTCGGCCCCGCTGTCCTGCGAGAAGCCGGAGGAGTTCTTCAAGGCGCCCTCGCTCGCCCCGGTCCACCCGACGGAGGCGTACAAGCGGGAGCGGATCGCGCGGGCGAAGGCGTACGCGCGCGGCTGCGCCGAACGGTCGGGCAGCGGGCTGAGGTTCTACAACTCGCTCAACAACGCCCGCGACCTGGACGTGCTGCGGGCCGCGCTCGGCGAGTCCCGGCTGACCTTCATGGGCGGCTCGTACGGCACCTACGTGGGCGCGCTGTACGCCACCCTCTTCCCCGGTCATGTGCGGCGGATGGTGCTGGACTCGGCGGTGGACCCGGACCCGGCGAAGGTCTGGTACCGCGAGAACCTGGACCAGTCGGCCGCGTTCGAGGACCGCTGGGCGGACTTCCGCACCTGGGTGGCCCGCCACGACGGCGTGTACGGCCTCGGCGCGACCCCGGCCGCCGTCCAGCACTCCTACGACACCGCGAGCGACAAGCTTCAGGCGCACCCCGCGGACGGCAAGGTCGGTCCGGGCCAGCTCCAGAACACGTTCCTGATGGCCGGGTACTACGACGACTACTGGCCGAGCCGGGCCGCCGCCCTCGCCGCCTATCTGAAGGGCGACGCGGGGCCCCTGGTCCGGCTGGCCGCGCCCAGCCCGGAGACGGCCGCCGAGGCGGAGAACGGCAGCGCGGTGTACGCGGCCGTCGAGTGCAACGACGCGCCCTGGCCGACCGACTTCAGAGTGTGGGACCGCGACAACACCCGCCTCGCCCGCACCGCGCCCTTCGAGACCTGGGACAACGCCTGGATGAACCTGCCCTGCGCCTACTGGTCCGCGCCCCGGCAGCAGCCGCTCGACGTGCGCACCGGACCCGGCGAGACGCCGCCGGTGCTGATCCTCGCCGCCGAGCGGGACGCGGCCACACCGTACGACGGGGCGCTGGAGCTGAACCGGCGGCTGGCCGGCTCCACACTGGTCACCGAGCGGGACGCGGGCACGCACGGCATCGGCGGCGGCCCCAACAAGTGCGTCAACGCCCACCTGGACGCCTACCTGCTCGAAGGCCGCCTGCCCGGCCGCCGCGCCGCCTGCGCCCCGCGCCCGGAGCCGCGCCCCGCCGAGCCGGCCGGACGCGGCACCCCGCAGCGGGACACCCTCAAGGGCAAGGGCGCCTAGGCGACCCGGCGACCCGTTCGGCTCAGGCCAGCCCGGCGACCAGTTCGGCCACGGACTTGCGGCGGCCGGTGTAGAACGGCACCTCTTCGCGGACGTGCATGCGGGCCTCGGAGGCGCGCAGGTGACGCATGAGGTCGACGATGCGGTACAGCTCGTCGGCCTCGAAGGCGAGCAGCCACTCGTAGTCGCCGAGCGAGAAGGAGGCGACCGTGTTGGCGCGCACGTCCGGGAAGCCGCGGGCCATCTTGCCGTGGTCGGCGAGCATGCGGCGGCGGTCCTCGTCGGCCAGCAGGTACCACTCGTAGGAGCGCACGAAGGGGTAGACGCTCACGTAGTTGCGGGGCGTCTCGTCGGCGAGGAACGCCGGGATGTGCGAGCGGTTGAACTCGGCCGGGCGATGCAGCGCCATGTTCGACCACACCGGCTCCAGGGCGCGGCCCAGCTTCGTGCGGCGGAAGAGGTTGTACGCCTCCTGGAGCTGGTCGGCGGTCTCGGCGTGCCACCAGATCATCAGGTCGGCGTCGGCGCGCAGGCCGGACACGTCGTAGGTGCCGCGGACCGTGACGTCCTTCGCGGCGAGCTGGTCGAACAGCTCCTGGACCTCGTCGGCGTAACCCGCGCGGTCCTCCGGCAGCACGTCCTTCAGCTTGAAGACGGACCACAGGGTGTAGCGGATGACCTCGTTGAGGTCCTTGGCCAGCTTGCCCTTGTTGGGGATGCGGCCGGGCTCGGTGGTGGGGGCGTCGTCACTCATGCCCCCTATTCTCCCGCTCCGCCGTGCAGGCTCTGCACCGGGTTGGCCGTCAGTTGGCGCACACCGGCGAGGTCGCCACCCAGCTGGTCGACGGCCGCATAGGCACTGGCGACGCAGGCCGGGATGCCCACACCGTCGTACTGGGCGCCGCAGACGGCGAGGCCGGGCAGCTTGGCGATGTGCTCGCGGACGCGGGCCACGCGCGCGTGGTGGCCGACCGGGTACTGGGGCAGCCCGTCGGTCCAGCGGGTGACGCGGGTGGCGACGGGCTCGGCGTCCAGGCCGGTCGCGGCGCGCAGGTCGTGCCGGGCGATCGCCGTGAGGCCGGCGTCGTCGCGCTGGAGGATCTCGGTCTCGTGGTGCCGGCCGACCGAGGTGCGCACCACGAGGAGGTCCGGGTCCTCCCCGCCGACCCAGCCCCACTTCTGGGAGGCGAAGGTCGCGGCCTTGATGGTGCGGCCGTCCACCGGCGGCACCAGGAAGCCGCTGCCCTCGGGCAGGGTGGCGTCGGCGCGGCGGTAGGCGAGGGTGATCAGGGCCATGGAGGCGTACTCCACGGCGGCCAGCTCCGTGGCGGCCGCCGGTGCCTCGGCGCGCAGCAGACCGGCCGCGGCGGGGGCGGGTACGGCGACCACGACCGCGTCCGCGCGCAGCGCCCGGTCCCCGGCCGTGACGCGCCAGCCGGCTCCGTCCCGGCGCAGCTCGCTGACCGGGGTGCCGGTGAGGATCTCGCCGCCGCGCGCCCGTACCGACTCGGCGACGGCGAGCGGGAGGGTGCCGACGCCGCCCTCGATGCCGAGGAAGACCGGACCGGTCTGCCCGGCCTCGGCGGCCTTGGCCTGGAGGGCCTGGACGGCGGCGGTGAGGGTGTCGTGGGTGCGGGCTGCCTGGTAGAGCTGGGGGACGGCCGAGCGCAGCGAGAGGCGGTAGGCGTCGCCCGCGTACACCCCGCCGAGCAGGGGTTCGACCAGCCGGTCGACGACCTCGCGGCCCATGCGGCCGGCGACGTACTCGCCGACCGCCACGTCGTCGCCGACCTCGGTGGGCGGCAGTTCGGCGTCGCGCTCGATACGGGCCAGGCCCTCGGCGGAGAGCAGGCCGGACAGGGCGGCGGCGGTGCCGGGTACGCCCATCACATGGCCCTTGGGCATGGGGCGCAGGGCGTCGCGGGTCCAGATCGACGCGGTCGCGGTGGCGGGCGGCTGGAGGCGGTCGCCGAGGCCCACCTCGCGGGCCAGGCCCACGGCCTCGGGGCGGCGGGCGAGCATCGACTCGGCGCCGAGGTCGACCCTCAGGCCCGCGATCTCGCCGGGCAGCAGTTTGCCGCCGACCCGGCCGGCGGCCTCCAGCACCGTCACCCGCGCGCCGCGGGCCAGCGCCCGGTGGGCGGCGGCCAGTCCGGCGACACCGGCTCCGATGACGACGACATGGCCCGTGCCCGTACCCGTTGCGCTCATGTTCCCCACTCTCTCAGACCGCCTCTCCCGGACCGCGCGGGCCGTCCCGGTGCCCGGTACGTCACCGGACCGTGACCGCATCGGGACCGGAAACCGCGGCCGTTCCCGCAGGCCGGGCCGTCTAAGGAGGGACAGCGTCGCAACTCATCGGGGGGTACCGCTCATGCGTACAACGCGTCAGGTCCGGGTTCTGGCGGGGGTTCTGCTCGCCGCCTCGCTCGCGCTCGCCGGGTGCAGTGAATCGGGCAGCGGCGACTCCAAGGCGTCGACCGCCGACGCCCCGACCGCCGCTCCCGGGGCGGGCGGCGGCGCGGCCGAGGACGCCAAGTCCGGCCGCCGCTCGCCCCGGCTCGCGCCGAGCGTCATCCGCACCGCCTCCCTGGAGGTGGAGGTGCGGAACGTGCCCGGCGCCCTGGCCAGGGCCCGCCAGGTCACCGAGGACGCGGGCGGCTACGTCGGCGAGGAGAGCACCGACCGGGACGACGACGGCAGCGAGCGGACCCGTGTCGTCCTGCGGGTTCCCTCGGAGCGGTACGAGGAGGTCCTCGGCTCGCTCCAGGGCACCGGCAAGCTGCTGCGGCGCACGGCGCGGGCGCAGGACGTCACCGACCAGGTGGTGGACGTGGACAGCCGGATCAAGTCGCAGCGGGCCAGCGTCGCCCGCGTCCGGGAACTGATGGACCGGGCGGAGAAGCTGACCGACGTCGTCGCGCTCGAGGGCGAGCTGAGCAGCCGCGAGGCCGACCTGGAGGCGCTGCTGGCCCAGCAGGCGTCGCTGAAGGACCGCACGGGCCTGGCGACCATCACCCTGTCCCTGGCCGGGCGGGGCGCGCATCCGGGCGCCGGTGACGACACGCCCGGCTTCCTGGACGCGCTGTCGGGCGGCTGGCACGCCTTCCTGACGATGCTGCGCTGGATCGCGCTGGTCGTGGGCGCGGTGCTGCCGTTCGCGGCGCTGCTCGCGCTGCTGGTGTTCCTGTGGCGCCGGGTGGTCCGCCCCCGGCTCCCGCGCCGGACGCACCCGGTGCCGGCGACTGCCTCCGGCTCGCTGCCGCAGGCGCGTCCGGTGCCGGAGAGCGGCGCGCCGGTCTCCGGCGACAAGAGCTGACGCGGCGTCAGCCCGGCGGGCCCCGTAGCGTGTTCGTATGGACAAGCGTGAGACACGGGGCGGGACAAAACGGCTGGTCGTGATCGGTGGCGACGCCGCGGGGATGGCCGCGGCGTCGCAGGCGCGCCGGCTGCGGAAACCGGACGAGCTGGAGATCGTGGCGTTCGAGCGCGGCCACTTCACCTCGTACTCGGCGTGCGGCATCCCGTACTGGGTGGGCGGCGCCGTCGAGGACCGCGATCAGCTGATCGCGCGTACCCCCGAGGAGCACCGGGAGCGGGACATCGACCTCCGGCTGCGCACCGAGGTGACGGAGATCGACGTGGCGGGGCGGCGGGTGCGCACCCATGACCTGGAGTCCGGCACCGAGTCCTGGACCTCGTACGACAAGCTGGTCATCGCCACCGGGGCGCGGCCGATCCGGCCGGACATGCCGGGGGCGGACGCGGCCGGGGTGCACGGGGTGCAGACCCTGGACGACGGCCAGGCACTGATCGACACGCTGGCCCGTACGGAGGGCCGGCGGGCGGTGGTCGTCGGCGCGGGCTACATCGGCGTGGAGATGGCGGAGGCGCTGCTCCGCCGGGGCTTCGAGGTGACGGTGGTCAACCGGGGCGCGGAGCCCATGGCGACGCTCGATCCGGACATGGGCCGTCTGGTGCGGCGGGCCATGGAGGGCATGGGCATCACGATGGTGGACGACACCGAGGTGACCGGCCTGCGGACCGGCGAGGACGGCCGGGTCCGCGCGGTGACCACGCGGGACGCGGAGTACCCGGCCGACGTGGTCGTCATGGGCATCGGAGTGGAGCCCGTGACCGACCTCGCCCGCGCGGCGGGCCTGCCGCTGGGCACACACGGCGGACTCCTCACCGACCTCGCCATGCGGGTGCGCGGGCACGAGAACATCTGGGCGGGCGGCGACTGCGTGGAGGTGCTGAACCTGGTCTCCGGGCAGGAGCAGTACATCCCGCTGGGCACCCACGCCAACAAGCACGGCCAGGTCATCGGCACCAACGTCGGGGGCGGTTACGCCACCTTCCCCGGCGTCGTCGGCACAGCGGTCAGCAAGGTCTGCGAGCTGGAGATCGCCCGCACCGGCCTGCGCGAGAAGGACGCCAGCCGGGCCGGCCTCCAGTACGAGTCGGTCACCATCGAGTCGACCAGCCGCGCCGGCTACTACCCCGACGCCGCCCCCATGACGGTCAAGATGCTCGCCGAACGCAACACCGGCAGACTGCTCGGCGTCCAGATCGTCGGCGGCGAGGGCGCGGGCAAACGTGTCGACATCGCGGCCGTGGCCCTGACCGCCGCCATGACGGTGGAACAGATGACTGCCCTCGACCTCGGCTACGCCCCGCCCTTCTCCCCGGTCTGGGACCCGGTCCTGGTAGCGGCGCGCAAGGCGGTGACAAAGGTACGCGCGAGCCGGTAGCTGCGGCCCCGCGCCGGACTGGCGGGCGCGAACGGGGGCACTGTTCCTGTGTGGTCATACCCGTCCATGACGTCAATCCCGCGCGCCGCACCCCCTATGTGACGTACGCGCTCATCGCCGCCAGCGTGCTCGTCTTCCTCGCCACCCCCGGTGCCGCCGGGGCGGTCGGGGAGAGTCATGTGGCGCAGCTGTGTCATCTGCATGCCTTCATGGATCAGTACGCGGCGATCCCGAAGGAGATGATCCACGGCTCGCTGCCCCGGCTGGTGCCGACCGGGCAGGTGGGGACGGGGCCGGCCGGACCGGGGTGTGTGATGGGGCCGCCGGGTTACGACAAGTCGCCGGTGCTGTCGGTGTTCACGGCGATGTTCCTGCACGGCGGCTGGCTGCATCTGCTGGGCAACCTGCTGTTCCTGCTGATCTTCGGCAACAACGTCGAGGACCGCATGGGCCACGTCCGCTTCGCGCTCTTCTACGTCGTCTGCGGCTACGCGGCGAGCTACGGCTTCGCCCTGCTGAACGCCGGCTCCGGCGATCCGCTGATCGGCGCCTCGGGGGCGATCGCGGGAGTGCTCGGCGCCTATCTGGTGCTGTATCCGAAGGCCAGGGTGTGGGTGCTGGTCCCGTTCCTGGTCTTCCTGCCGCTACGGCTGCCCGCCTGGGTGGTGCTGGGCTTCTGGTTCGGCCTTCAGGCCGTGTACTCCTCCGGGCGCGGCGTCGAGGCCCAGGCCGGGACGGTGGCCTACGCGGCGCATGTCGTCGGCTTCGTGGCCGGGATGCTGCTGGCCTGGCCGCTCAAGGCGGGCACCCCGCCCCCGCCGGAGCCGGGCCGCCTGCTGTTCGGCAGGCGGGCGCGGCACCGTCAGGCGTGGTGAGCGGTCCCGGTCAGCGGGTGCTCGCCGTGTGGACGTAGTCGACCAGGTGGGTCAGGGCGTCCGGGTCGATGTTGGGCATGACGCCGTGGCCGAGGTTGAAGACGTGGCCCTCCAGAGCGGCGGCCGCGTCCAGCACCTCCTGCGCCTTGGTCTCGACCGTCTTCCGGTCGGTGAACAGGACCGTCGGGTCGAGGTTGCCCTGGAGCGCCTTGCCGGGGCCGACCCGGCGCGCGGCCTCGTCCAGCGGGACCCGCCAGTCGACGCCGACCACGTCCGCGCCCGCGTCGCCCATGAGCTTCAGCAGTTCGCCGGTGCCGACGCCGAAGTGGATGCGCGGGACGCCGTAGCCCGCGACGGCGTCGAAGACCTTCGCGGAGGCGGGCATCACCGAGGCGCGGTAGTCGGCGGGGGCCAGCGCGCCCGCCCAGGAGTCGAAGAGCTGCACCGCCGAGGCACCGGCCTCGATCTGCACCTTCAGGAACGCGGCCGTGATGTCCGCGAGGCGGTCGAGCAGGTCGGCCCACAGCTCGGGGTCGCCGTACATCATCGCCTTGGCGTTCTCGTACGTGCGCGAGGGGCCGCCCTCGACCAGGTAGCTGGCGAGGGTGAAGGGGGCGCCCGCGAAACCGATCAGCGGGGTGGACCCCAGCTCGCGGGTGAGCATGCCGATCGCCTCGGTGACGTAGGACACGTCCTCGGGGGTGAGGTCGCGCAGCCGGGCGAGGTCGGCGCGGGTGCGCACCGGCTCGGCGACGACCGGGCCGACGCCGGGCTTGATGTCGAGGTCGACGCCGATCGCCTTGAGCGGGACCACGATGTCGCTGTAGAAGACCGCCGCGTCCACGTCGTGACGGCGCACCGGCTGGAGCGTGATCTCGGTGACCAGCTCGGGCCGCGTGCAGGACTCCAGCATCGGAATGCCCTCGCGCACCTTGCGGTACTCCGGCAGGGACCGGCCGGCCTGACGCATGAACCAGACCGGGGTGTGCGGCACGGGCTCGCGCCTGCACGCCTTGAGGAAGGCGCTGTCGTACGTCGCTTCTGGCTGCTGGCCCGTGGGGATCGCGTTGGCACTCACGTCGGCAAGTCTCCCACGGCCCGTGGAAGAGAAGTGCCGTCGCCCTCGGGGGGTGTCATGCCCTGCGCGAAGGCCCGCTTCCCCTTACTCTTCCCCGCATGGCTGCGGCTCAGGGACGATCGTCGGACGGCGCCGGCGGAATGGACGACGTGAAGGACACGCAGACGGAGGAGAGAGAGGGGTCCGGGGTGCCAGGGGTTCCCCCTGCCTTCAGCAGCGCGGTGGAGGCGCTGCGGAGCGCGCGGCTGCGGCCGCAGGTGGAGGTGGAGCCGACGCCCGCCCCGCAGCGGCTCGCGCCCTACGCGCACGCGCTTGAGGCGGTGGTGACCGAGGGCGAGCAGGAGCTGGCCGACGGACGGCTGGTGCTGCTGCACGACCCGGCCGGGCACGACGCCTGGCGCGGGACGTTCCGGCTGGTGACGCTGGTGCGGGCGGAGCTGGAGGCCGAGATGGCCGCCGATCCGCTGCTGCCGGAGGTGTGCTGGTCCTGGCTGACCGGGGCGCTCCAGTCGCGCGGGCTCACCTATGGGGAGCCGAGCGGCACGGTCACCCGTGCCAGTTCCCACTACTTCGGCGGCCTGTCGGAGCGGCCGCCCGCCTCGCAGATCGAGATCCGCGCCTCCTGGACGCCCCTGGAGGGACTCGGGGGCGTGCCGGACACCGCGGCGCACCTGGCGTCGTGGTGCGATCTGCTGGCCCAGGTCGGCGGACTGCCCCCGGCCGGGCCGGGCGACGCCTCGGTGGTGACCCTGCCGCAGCGCAGGGGTCCGCAGTCGCGGTAGCCCGCGAACAGATCATCTTCTCAGCGCCCCGCCGGATCGGCGGGGCGCTGCTTTGTGATCACTTCCCGAACCATCACTTTGTCGATACGGCCACTTTCCGTACTCGAATCGCATCACCCCGGAGCCGATTCGATCTTCGGATGATCGATCGCGTGTCCGAATTGCACAGATTGTGACTCACTAGATCGTGATCATTCTCTAAAGGCGGACGGGTTTGCTGCCGAAGACGACTGTGACCTTGAAAGCACGGTTCCTCCCGGCTTCTTCCCCACAAGCCGGCCCCCGTCCCCCCACCCAGGAGGCCTGGTGTCCGTTCTCCTCGAGCAGCCCGCAAGCCTGGTCGCCTACCGCCCGAACAAGCCGACCGCCATGGTGGTCGTGGCCGACCCCCGCGTCCGTTCCACCGTGACCCGCCATCTGTGGGCGCTCGGTGTGCGCGACGTGATCGAGGCCTCGTCCGTCGCGGAGGCTCGTCCCCGCATCGGCAACCCCCGCGACATCTGTGTCGCAGACGTCCACCTGCCCGACGGCTCCGGGCTCACCCTGCTGTCCGAGACCCGCGCCGCGGGCTGGCCCAACGGGCTGGCCCTGTCCGCCGCCGATGACATCGGCGCCGTCCGCAACGCCCTCGCCGGGGGCGTGAAGGGCTACGTCGTCACCGGTACCCGTACCAACATCGGCCTGCCCACCCGCCCCGGCGCCGCCCCCATCGGCTCCGCCGCGGCCCGTATGGGGCACCGTCGTCCGCCGGGCACCCCGAGCCACCCCGGCGGCTACCGCGAACTGTCCGGCCGCGAGGTCGAGGTGCTCCGCCTCGTCGCGGAGGGCCAGTCGAACAAGGCGATCGGCGTCTCCATGGGCCTGTCCGCCCTGACCGTCAAGAGCCACCTGGCGCGTATCGCCCGCAAGCTCGGCACGGGCGACCGCGCCGGCATGGTCGCGGTGGCCCTGCGCACCGGCATCATCCACTAGCCCACTCCCCCTCCCCGCCCCGTCTCCCCGCTCCCTCTCCGACCCACTGCCTCCTCCCGGTGCCCGTCGGCGGAACGTTCCGCCGACGGGCACCGGCGTGTGCGCCGTGCCGGGTGCGCCGTACGCCGCGCGGTGTGCGCCCGCGCGCGGCGCGTTTTGGCCGGTCAGTGGGGATGTCGGTCGAACGTGCAGGCCAGAGGCGCGGGCATGCGGATACCCTTGGCATGTGACGGACGCCCAAGAGACCGCAGCAGACAGTTCCCGGCGCATCACCGGGGGCACGCCCCCGGACGCGGGACCTGCTGAGGCGGCGGCGCCGACCCCCCTGCTCGAACCCCGCGAGGGGATTCCGCCGGTCATCGCGGACGCGGCGGCGCTCGCCGAGGCCATCGCCGCGTTCGCCGCCGGCACCGGCCCCGTCGCCGTCGACGCCGAACGCGCTTCCGGTTACCGGTACGGCCAGCGGGCCTATCTGGTGCAGCTGCGCCGCGAGGGCGCGGGCTCCGCCCTGATCGACCCCGTCGCCTGCCCCGACCTCTCCGGCCTCGGCGACGCGCTGTCCGGTGTCGAGTGGGTGCTGCACGCCGCCACCCAGGACCTGCCCTGCCTGCGCGAGATAGGCATGGTGCCCACCAGCCTGTTCGACACCGAGCTGGCCGGACGGCTCGCCGGATTCCCCCGCGTCGGACTCGGCGCG
The DNA here is from genome assembly GCF_044541565.1 of Streptomyces sp. NPDC085596. Taxonomy (NCBI): domain Bacteria; kingdom Bacillati; phylum Actinomycetota; class Actinomycetes; order Kitasatosporales; family Streptomycetaceae; genus Streptomyces; species Streptomyces sp. NPDC085596. The sequence continues at coordinate 627,879 of NZ_JBITTC010000002.1, forward strand.
ATGGTGGAGAACGTGCTCGGCTTCGTGCTGGAGAAGGGCCACTCCGCCGTCGACTGGTCCACCCGCCCGCTGCCCGAGCCGTGGCTGCGTTACGCGGCTCTCGACGTGGAGCTGCTGATCGACCTGCGCGACGCCCTGGAGAAAGAGCTGGAGCGGCAGGGCAAGCTGGAGTGGGCGCTGGAGGAGTTCGCCGCGATCGCGGCCGCGCCGCCCGCCGAGCCCCGCAAGGACCCGTGGCGCCGTACCTCCGGGATGCACAAGGTGCGCAGGCGCCGGCAGCTGGCCGTCGTCAAGGAGCTGTGGGAGGCGCGGGACCGGATCGCGCAGCGCCGGGACGTCTCGCCCGGCAAGGTGCTCGGCGACGCGGCGATCGTGGAGGCGGCGCTCGCGGTGCCGGCCAACGTGCACGCGCTGGCCGCGCTGAACGGCTTCGGGCACCGCACGGGCCGTCGTCAGCTGGAGCAGTGGCAGGCGGCGGTGGACCGGGCGAAGGCGCTGCCGGAGTCGGCGCTGCCGCAGCAGGGCCAGCAGATGACGGGGCCGCCGCCGCCCCGCGCCTGGTCCGACAAGGACCCGGCCGCCGCGGCCCGGCTGTCGGCCGCCCGCGCCGGGGTGTCGGCGCTGGCCGAGCGGCTCGAGATGCCGCAGGAGAACCTGATCTCCCCCGACACGGTGCGCCGGATCTGCTGGGAGCCGCCGGCTCCCGCCGACGAGCGGACCGTGGCCGCCGCGCTCGCCGGGTTCGGCGCCCGCGCGTGGCAGGTGGAGCAGGTGGCACCGGTGCTGGTCGCGGTGCTGTCGGCCAAGCCGGAGTAGGGCGATTTCGCGCCAAGATCCGTCCGGTCGGCCGGGACCCGGTGTGACGTTCACCGCTAGCCGGGGTGGGACTGTGCAGCTACGTTACTCATAAGTAGCATGGGGCTTAAGCAAGCGCTCAGCGTCCCGCACCCTGGAGGAGAGCCATCGTGCCTCGTACCGTCAAGGACGTCGTCTTCGTCGACGGCGTCCGCACCCCGTTCGGCAAGGCGGGCCCGAAGGGCATCTATCACGAGACCCGCGCCGACGACCTCGTCGTGAAGGCGATCCGGGAGCTGCTGCGCCGCAACCCCGGTCTGGACCCGAAGAAGATCGACGAGGTCGCCATCGCCGCGACCACCCAGATCGGCGACCAGGGCCTGACCCTCGGCCGCACCGCGGGCATCCTCGCGGGCCTGCCGCAGTCGGTGCCCGGCTACTCCATCGACCGTATGTGCGCGGGCGCGCTGACCGCCGTGACCGCGGTCTCCGGCTCGGTCGCCTTCGGCGCGTACGACGTGGCCATCGCGGGCGGTGTCGAGCACATGGGCCGTCACCCGATGGGCGAGGGCGTGGACCCCAACCCGCGCTTCGTCTCCGAGAAGCTGGTCGACGAGTCGGCGCTGTTCATGGGCATGACCGCCGAGAACCTGCACGACCGCTACCCCACGATCACCAAGCAGCGCGCCGACGAGTACGCGGTCCGCTCGCAGGAGAAGGCCGCCAAGGCGTACGCCGACGGCAAGATCCAGCAGGACCTGGTGCCGATCTCGGTGCGCCGCACCGACGACGCGGCCGGTGAGACGGGCTGGGGCCTGGTCACCGCCGACGAGCCGATGCGCCCCGGCACCACGCTGGAGAACCTGGCCGGTCTGAAGACGCCGTTCCGTGTGCACGGCCGGGTCACCGCGGGCAACGCGGCCGGTCTGAACGACGGTGCCACCGCGTCGATCATCGCGTCCGAGGACTTCGCCCGCGAGAACGATCTGCCGGTCAAGATGCGCCTGGTCTCCTACGCCTTCGCCGGCGTCGAGCCCGAGGTGATGGGCTACGGCCCGATCCCCGCCACCGAGAAGGCCCTCGCCCAGGCCGGCCTGTCGATCTCCGACATCGGCCTGTTCGAGATCAACGAGGCGTTCGCCGTCCAGGTCCTCGCGTTCCTGGAGCACTACGGCATCGCGGACGACGACAGCCGCGTCAACCAGTACGGCGGCGCCATCGCGTTCGGCCACCCGCTGGCCTCCTCCGGCGTCCGGCTGATGACGCAGCTGGCCCGCCAGTTCGAGGAGAACCCGGACGTCCGCTACGGCCTGACGACGATGTGCGTCGGCTTCGGCATGGGCGCGACGGTCATCTGGGAAAACCCGAACTTCGAGGGGGACAAGTGAGCAACACCACCGAGCTGCTGAAGGGTGCGGCCGAGCTGTTCCCCGGCGAGGTCGTCACCCAGGCACACGTACGGCACTTCGAACTGCCCTTCAACGCGGGCAAGTTCGCGCTGATCACGCTGGACAACGGCTTCGACCACACCAAGCCGACCACCTTCGGCCCCGCTTCGCTGGCGAACCTGAACGCCGCGATCGACCAGGTCGAGAAGGAGGCCGCGGCCGGCCGTCTCGTCGGTGTCGGCATCACCGGCAAGCCGTTCATCTTCGCGGTCGGCGCCGACCTCAAGGGCGTCGAGCTGCTGAAGCGGCACGAGGACGCGCTCGCCATCGGCAAGGGCGGCCACGAGGTCTTCAAGCGCCTCTCCGGCCTCGCGGTCCCCACCTTCGCCTACTACAACGGCGCGGCGATGGGCGGCGGCGTCGAGGTCGGCCTGCACTGCTCCTACCGGACCGTCTCCAAGGCGATCCCGGCGTTCTCGCTGCCCGAGGTCTTCCTCGGCCTGGTACCCGGCTGGGGCGGCTGCGCCCTGCTGCCGAACCTGATCGGCGCCGAGAAGGCCGTCCAGGTCATCATCGAGAACAGCCTCAACCAGAACCGCCAGCTCAAGGGCAAGCAGGTCTTCGAACTCGGCATCGCCGACGCGCTGTTCGAGGGTGCCGACTTCCTGGAGCAGTCGCTGCTGTGGACCGCGCAGGTCCTCAAGGGCGACATCGCGGTCGAGCGTCCGGCGATCGACCGGGGCGAGGCGTGGGACCAGGCCGTCGCGGGGGGCCGCTTCGTCGCGGACTCCAAGGTGCACGGCGCGGCCCCGGCCGCCTACCGCGCGCTGGAGATCATCGAGGGCGCCAAGGACGGCGACCTCCAGAAGGGCTTCGACGCCGAGGACCAGGCCCTCGCCGACCTGATCATGGGTGGCGAACTGCGGTCCGGCATCTACGCGTTCAACCTGGTGCAGAAGCGCGGCAAGCGTCCGGCGGGTGCGCCGGACAAGGCGCTGGCGCGTCCGGTCACCAAGGTCGGCGTCGTCGGCGCCGGTCTGATGGCCTCCCAGCTCGCGCTGCTCTTCCTGCGCCGCCTGGAGGTGCCGGTCGTGCTGACCGACATCGACCAGAAGCGCGTCGACAAGGGTGTGGGCTACGTCCACGCCGAGATCGAGAAGCTGCTCGGCAAGGGACGTATCAACCAGGACAAGGCCAACCGCCTCAAGGCGCTGGTGACCGGTGTCCTGGACAAGGCCGAGGGCTTCGCGGACGCCGACTTCATCATTGAGGCCGTGTTCGAGGAGATGGGCGTCAAGCAGAAGGTGTTCGCGGAGGTCGAGGCGGTCGCCCCGGCGCACGCGATCCTCGCCACCAACACCTCCTCGCTGTCGGTGTCGGAGATGGCGTCGAAGCTGAAGCACCCCGAGCGGGTCGTCGGCTTCCACTTCTTCAACCCGGTGGCGATCCTGCCGCTGCTGGAGATCGTGCGCGGCGAGCAGACCGACGACGCCTCGCTGGCGACGGCGTTCGGTGTGGCCAGGAAGCTGAAGAAGACCGCGGTGCTGGTGAAGGACGCCCCGGCGTTCGTCGTCAACCGCATCCTGACCCGCTTCATGGGCGAGATCCAGAACGTCATCGACGAGGGCACCCCGGTCGAGGTCGCGGAGAAGGCCGTCGAGCCGCTCGGCCTGCCGATGTCCCCGCTGGTGCTGCTGGAGCTGGTCGGCCCGGCGATCGGCCTGCACGTCTCGGAGACCCTCAACCGGGCCTTCCCGGACCGCTTCACGGTCTCCCCGAACCTGAAGGCGGTCGTCGAGGCCGGCAAGCGCGGCTTCTACGTCTACGACAGCGGCAAGCCGGAGCTGGACCCCGAGGTCGCCGCGCTGCTCAAGCAGGGCGACTCCGTCCTGACCGAGGAGCAGGTCCGCGACCGCGTCCTGGACGCGGTGGCCCAGGAGATCGGCCTCATGCTGGACGAGGGCGTCGTCGCCGAGGCCCAGGACATCGACCTCTGCCTGATCACCGGCGCCGGCTGGCCCTTCCACCTGGGCGGCATCACGCCGTACCTGGACCGTGAGGGTGTCTCCGAGCGGGTCAACGGCAAGCGGTTCCTGGAGCAGGGCGTGGCGAGCGTGCCCGCGTAACCTGCCCGGACGAAGGAGGGCCCCCGCGCTTCGGCGCGGGGGCCCTCCTCGCGTGTCGGGGGCGCGGGTCAGCCGAGCCAGGGGCCCATCGGGCTGCCCGGTTCGGGCGACAGCTGGCGCCGGACGTGCAGCCGGCCGTCGGTGCCGACGACGGCGACGACCACCGCGCCGGACGCGTCGCGCGCCATGGCGGGGGCGTGCGTGAACATCTCGCCGGACTCGTTCCAGTGCGTTCCCGTGACGTCCCGGTCCCGGTCGGGCAGGGAGAGCACCAGTCGCCCCGTGCTGCCCCGGTGGGCCAGGCATGCCTCGCGGGCGCCGCGTTCGGCCACCCAGAGCGCGGCGACGGCGCCGGTGCCGCCGTGTCCGCCGAGCCCGGCGCCCGCACCGGGCCAGCTGCCGTCGGCGTGCTGACGGTAGGCCATGACCTGCTGGGTCCCGGCCTCCCTGTAGTACAGACAGGTGCGTCCGTCACCGGAGTCCACCGCGGTGACCCCGCCCGTCGCGGGACGCCCGGTGCGCAGGGTCTCGTCGAGCTGGAAAGCGCCGCCCGGCTCGCTCTGGTACCAGCGCCAGACCTTCTGCTTGCCGGGTACGTAGAGTTCCACGGTCCCGCGCCCGGTCGTCAGCGCGGTGCCCGCGTCCTGGAGGAAGCGCCCGCCGAGGGACTGCCACGGCGTCCACTCGCCGTTGGTCTCGCGGCGGCGCATACCGATGCCCTGGGCGAAGTCGCGGAGGAACACGTACAGCCGCCCGTCCTGGTCCGCGGCGATCGACGGTACCCCGGCCTCCCGCTGCCGGCGCGGGTCCGGGTGGGCCTCGTCCGGGTTGCCGAGGCTGCGCCAGCCGTTGAAGCCGCTTCCGTCGGCGTGCTGCACGGTGTGTACCGCGTCCACGACGGTTCCCCGGTCCGCACTCCGGCTCCGGCGCAGCGCCACCACCTCGGCCGGCCCGCCGGGCGCTCCGCCGACCGCGAGCGTGGGCGCCACCCAGCCCTCGCCGAGGACGTACGGCCCGGCCCACTGCCCGCTCGCCGGGGCGGTCTCGGTCCAGAACGCCAGCCTGCCGCCGAGGACCGCGAAGGCGTTGAGCCTGCCGCCGGGGCCGAGGCGCAGCCAGCTGGTCGCCGGGGAGTAGCGGTAGGCGGTGCTGCGCATGTGCGTGCTGCGGAACGGGTTGGGCCCCAGCTGCCGGTCACCGCAGCGCTCGCACGTGCCCTGCGGGCAGATGTCGGGCGCGTCGATGCCCGCGTAGGTGGCGAGGTAGGCGCCCTTCTCGGTGATCGACGCCGAGTCGAGGTTCTCGCCCCAGAACCGGTTGGCGTAGGCGCGGTAGTGCTCGACGACCGGGGCGTGGCCCGCCTCGCGGTAGCGCTCCAGGGCCGCGAGCACGAACTCGGTGGTCACCGTGTGGTCCTCGTGGTCGGAGCAGACGAACTCGGCGTTGCCGCCGTCGTGTTCCGGGTCGGGGTCCAGGGTGCGCACGGTCGTCGGCCGGAGGTGGTCGAGCAGGGTGGTCAGAGCGGTGATCACCTGTTCCCGGGTCACCCGCTGCGCCTGGCCGGCCGTGCTCCCGTGCACCGGGAGGGTCGCCTGGGCGGGCAGGCGGCCGTCCCACAGGTGGACGATGCGGGTGCGGGTCTCCTGGTCCGTGGACGCGCCTTCGTGGAGCTGGAGGAAGTACAGGGACACCCGGTCGTGGCCGTCCAGGACGAAGCGTTCGGCGACGAAGTCGGGTGCCAGGGGCACCGCGTGGCGGTGCCAGGGGCGGTTCCGGTCCCCCGTCACCATCAGGGCGTACGCCGAGCGCAGTCCGCAGCCGCGCGCGGTGCTGTAGCCGGTGAAGTCCGGCATCGCCTCGGCCCGCCGGGCGTCCCCGGTGTCGATGTTGACGCCGTCGCCCTCGCCCGCCGTGAGGACCACGGTGGTGACCTGGTCCCCGTTCTCCAGCGAGCGCAGGAGGTCGGGGTTCATGAAGTACAGGTCGTCGTCCTGGTGGGCTACGACGTGGAGTACGGAGCGGGGCTGCGGGCTCATGTGGTGTCCAAGGTGGTCGCGTGTCGTGCGGGCGGGGCGGTGAGGGGACTCACCGGTCCACCACGTTCATCGCCATGGCTCCGGAGGCCGAGCAGTAGGGGCGTATCCAGACCGGCCGGGCCGGGTGGATGACGGCGAAGTCGGAGGGCTCGTCGCCGACCAGGGGCAGGGACGAGTAGGAGAGGGCGGCCTTTGCGTCGGGGAAGTCCTCCAGCAGACGGCAGACGCGCACCTTGCGCCGCTCGGCGGGGTCGGGCTGGAGCCACCAGTCCCAGTCCTCCCAGCGGTCCAGCCGGTGGTCCACCACGGCGCGCAGGGGCACGTCCGCCCGGAACTGGCGTGGGCCGCGCGCCTCGACCGCCACGGCGACGTTCTGCGTGTGCCGGCCGCGCCGGCTGACGACGAACCGGGCACCCGGCTCCAGGCGTCCGTCGCCGCACAGCACGCCCTCCACGGTGATGCGTCCGTCGCCGACGCGTACCCGGGTGCACTCCGCGTGCAGGTCGCGTACGACGGTGCGCAGCATCAGCCGTCCGTTGGGCTGGGCGTAGGGCAGGTTCCAGATGACGGGGCGCGCGGGCGGGCGGGTCATGAGGCGGGCGCGGGCGTCGATGAGGGCGCGGGTGTCGCGCAGGCCCGCCTTCATGCGGATGGCCGGGCCCCTGGGCGCCCGCATGGTCACCTGCCAGCGTCCGTCGCCGAGTTCGTCCATGGCCTCGGGGGTGACGACGGCGGTGTAGCGGATGCCGCCGTTGTCCAGTGCGATGCGCGTGGTGTCCAGGGGCAGGTCGGGACGCCGGTCGTCGTCGGAGGGCTGGTGCCGCAGGACGAACTGGTGGCGCCGGCGGCCCTCGTCCGGCGCCTCGCAGTGCAGGCGCAGCCAGCCGGCGTCGGGGGCGGTGACGTCGACGGTGGCGGCGCCGAGGGTGGTGGGCGGCACGGTGAGCGGCGCGGTACGGGCTTTGCGGGCGGCGGGCGGGCGGTAGCCGCGCTCGGCGTCGGCGCGGCGCCGGGCGGCGTCCTCGAAGATCGCCACGTAGCGGTCGGCGATGGCCGAGGGGTCGTACCGCTCCGCGTTGCGCAGGGCGGTGGCACCCATGGTGCGGCGCAGTTGCTGGTCGGCCATGAGGCGGCGCAGCGCGGCCGTGACGCCCTGGGCCTGTCCGTTGGGCACGAGGAAGCCGTCCTCGCCGTCGCGCAGGATCTCCCGCGGGCCCACGGGGCAGTCGGTGGAGACCACGGGGAGCCCGCAGCGCATCGCCTCCACCAGGGTCATGCCGAAGGACTCCGCGCTGGAGGTGACGGCGGCGATGGAGCCCTTGGCCCACTCGGACTCGATGGGTGAGAAGCCGCCCATGAGCAGGACCTGGCCGTTGAGGCCGAGTTCGGTGATCTGGGCGCGCAGCTTGCCGGCCTCGCCGCCGTCGCCGTAGATGCGCAGCTGCCAGTCGGGGAAGTCGTCGGCGAGCGCGGCGAAGGCGCTGATGAGCAAGTCGTAGCGCTTGACGTGGTGCATGCGTCCGGCGCTGACGACGACCTTGCGGGTGCAGTCGGAGGGGCGGCCTGCCGGGTTGGGCACGCTGTTGGGGACGCCGGTCACCGGGATGCCGGGGATCGGGGTGTTCTCCTGGAAGGAGCGGGCGTCGGCGTCGGTGACCGTGGTGATCGCGTCCAGCCTCGGGTAGACGCGGGCCATCTCGGCGCGGACCGCCGGGGGGATGGCCAGGTGGGTCATGTGCTCCTGGGCCACGCGCAGGGCGCCGTCGCGGGTGTGGGCGGCGACGAAGAGGTTGAGGCTGGGCCGGGTGCCGACCACGACGTCCGCGGCGGTCCGGCTCAGTTCACGGATGATGCGGGCATCGGTGAACTTGCTGTACTGGGCGTAGAACTCCTCCTGGCGCGGGACCACTTCGCTGGGTTCGTCGCTGCCGGGGGCGCCCCGGTCGGGGCCGCCGGGGCGCAGGTCGACCAGGGCGCGCACGGTGACGCGCGGCGAGATCTCGAACTTGGTGGCGGTCGTGCGCCGGAAGACGGAGACGATCTCCACGTCGTGCTGGACGGACAGGGCCTCGGCGAGGTTGATGACGGTGCGGTTGGTGCCGCCGATGCCGTAGATGTTGTTGATCAGGAAGGAGATCTTCATCGGACCTCGCCCTCCTTCCGTTCGAAGGGACTCGGCACCGGGAAGTAGGCGTTCAGGAACGTCCGGAGCATGACCGTCTGACGGTCGACGTCGAGGCCGTCGGAGAGGGTGTCGTTGATGCAGAACGCCTGCCGGTCGCGGCGCGCCAGCAGGATGCCCAGCCGGCGCTGGATCTCGGGCTTGGCGAGGTCGAGGTAGGCGAACGCGATCTGGGAGGGCACGGCCCGCCCGGTCAGATACGCGTGGTAGTGGTACAGCGACGACGGGATGGAGAGGTCGGCCGCGCTGCGGAACCGGCTGTACGTGGTCTGCCGGTGCTCCGTCGCGTACTCCCGCTCGATCTCCTGGAGCACGCTGCGGCGCAGGGCGTACGGGGCGTGCCGCAGCTTGTGCACGATGGCGGTGCCGAATCGTTCCCTCAGCAGCCGCCGGTTGTTCTTCCCGGCGGCGTCCACCGGGCGGTCCACGGACGGGCTCCCCCAGTGCGGGACCTGGGACGGGGAGAAGAAGATGCGGCTCATCCCGTTGGAGAGGAAGAAGTCCTGCGGGGTGACGGGGCGGCCGAGGAACATGTCGTCGTTGAAGTACAGGAAGTGCTCGGACAGGCCCTTGATGTGGTGCAGCCGGCTCTCGATCGCGTGCGAGTTGAAGGTGGGCAGCGCGGCCGGGTCGTCGAAGATCTCGGAGTGGTCGACCACGGTGATCCGGGGGTGGGTGTCGTCGAGCCAGGCCGGGCGCTGCTGGTCCGTCACCAGGTGGACGCGCCTGATCCAGGGCGCGTTCTGTGCCAGCGCGCGCAGCGAGTAGCGCAGCTCGTCCCGGCTGATGTACCGGGCGGCGTTGGCGGACTCCGCGTGGTAGCCCTTGTCCCCGTGTGCGGCTCGGCGGCGCAGCCAGGCCGGGTCGCTGCCGTCGACCCAGGTGTAGACGGCGTCGATGGGGAACCGCACGTCCTCGGGAAGGCGTTCGGCGGCGGCCGCCAGGGTGCGCACCGACCGGGTGCGGCGGGTGGGGGGCGCGGCGAAGCTGGTCAGCCTGCTGGCGGGCAGGGTGACCAGGGGCTCGCCGAACGCGACCTCCTCGGTGATCCGGTTGGGGCGCGGGGCGACGAGCCGGTCTTCGCCGGGCTGCCAGAACTCCAGGTCGCAGCCGTGTTCCAGGCCCAGGACGAGGGTCTTGGCGGGGTGGCTCCAGACCGTGCCGACGCGCAGCACGTCCGCCTCCCGCGCCAGCCGCGCCGCCTGCCGCGAGCCGCACAGCACGGCCTGGCCGGCGGCGGACTCGCCCCGGCGCGCCTGCGCGTAGACGGGCCCCTCGGCGCCGAAGCGGCCGAGGAGGCCGGCGACCTGCTCGCGGTCGGCCGCCGACACGGCGACGCAGGAACGGAGGTCGCTGGTGCCGCGGATCACGAAGTGGTCGATGTCCGCCTGTTCCAGGGCGGTCACGACGCGTTCGAGGTTGGCCTCGCGCAGTTCGAGCGGGGACACGGCAGCCCGCACCACGGCGATCCGGTTACCGGGCACCGCCGCGAGTCCGGGCCCCCGTTCGAAGGTACGGAGCTGGGGCCAGCGGCGCCGGGCACGCAGGGCACGGAGCCGCCGGGTGAGGAAGCCCAGGGCGTGCAGCCGGCGCAGCAGCCGCTTGAGTGCCGCGCGCAGGCCCGTCGGGACCTTGTGCGCGACACGGCGTCTGACCACATCGGGGACGACGGCACGGTACGCCTGGAGCGGCGCCGACGCCTCGGGATTGGCCGTGCTCACCGCTGACGGACCGCCTTCCGGGAGGACTCCGCGGGCACCGAAGGAGCTTCGGGGCCGCGTTCGAAGGGGCTGGGTACGGGGAAGTAGCGGTGCAGGAAGTCGACGACGGCCTCGGTGCCGCCGCCGGCCAGCGCCGCGTCGGTGCCGAGCCCGGTCAGCTGGATCTGCTGGGTGTCCCGGCGGGCCAGCAGCCGCCGCAGCTGGACGGGGAGGCCGGGCAGCGCCGCGTGCAGCGTGGCCGACGCCTCGCCGGAGGGGTCCGCGAGGGCGTGGATCTGGCCGAAGTGGTGGGCGACGCCGTCCAGCGGATGGGTGCCGGGCACGGTGGCCGCCCGCTGTCCGTCCGGCGTCCCGGGAAGGAGGGTGCCCTTCTCCGCGAGGCGGGAGAGGGTCTCGACGCGGTGCGGCTGGGGGCCGCCCGTGTATCCGTGCGCGACGGCCCGGCCGGTCGCCGAGAACGCGGCTCGGGCCCAGGGCGCGGTGGACTCCTCGGCGGTCCAGCGGCCGCGCCTGGGGCGGGCCGCGCCGCCGGGCATGAAGTAGTCGAAGGGCCGGACCGGGCGGCCGATGACCGCGCCGGGCCGCAGCAGCAGGAAGTGCGGGGCGAGCTGCGGCAGTCGGTGCAGGTGCGCATCGGCACCGGGCCGGCCCCGGACCACGTTGAGCCCTTCGGCGTCGCTCAGCCAGGCGGGCGGTGCCGCCTGCGCGAGGACGTGGATCACATCGGTCCAGGGCGCGTACTGGTGGAGGGAGCGCAGCGCGGCGCGCAGCAGTTCCTCGCCCCAGGGGGTGGCGTGCTCGAAGAGGACGACGGCGTCGACGGGGAAGTCCACCTCGTCCAGCCGGACGACGTCGAAGGTCTCCAGGGTGACGGTGGGTTCGAGTTCACCGTCGACGTCGCTGTAGCCGCACAGCCGGTCGAGGCCGATCTCGACTCCGGGGGCGTCGCTGGGCACGGCGCGCTGGACACGGTTGGGCCGGGGGCCGATCAGCCGCTCGGTGGGCAGGTTGGTGTTGCGCGTCCAGAACTCGATCTCGATGCCCTGGTCGTCGCCGGTCCAGAGGTTCTCGGTCGGCTCGGTGCGCAGCCAGGCGAGCCGGATGACCCGCGCCTTGGCGTAGTGCTTCCACGCCTTCACATGGCTGCCCGGCTCGTCCGGGGTGTCGGGCTGTGCGGGCGAGACAGAGGTGACGTAGCCGGTGTGCTCCTCCAGGAGGGCCCGGAGCACGCGGCGCACGGCTCCCTTGTCGCGCTGCTCGACGGCGAGGCAGATACGGCGGTCGTCCAGCGCGGGGACCGCGAACCAGCAGATGCCGGCGGAGTCCAGGGCGCGGGTGACCAGATCGTGGTCGAACCGGCGGGCCAGGTCGGTGGTGAGACCCGTGTGCACATGCCCGACACGGCCGTCCGGCGCGTCGGTCCGGCGCTCGGACCGGCCGAGTCCGGCCCGGCGCACCCGGCGCAGCGCGCGCTGGTGCAGCCGTGCCTCGCGACGGCGCAGGGTCTGGGCCAGACTCCGCTTCATCTTGCGGCGCACCCCGGCGGGCAGGGTGGTGGCCGCGGCGGCGCGGACGGGATCGGGTACGAATCGCTTGTAGACCTGAACCGCTGAGTTCATGGACGCCGGATCGGACACGTCATGAACTCCGCTTCATCGTTGTTCGTAAGGGCTTGGGGTGGGGAAGTAGGCGTTGAGGAATCCGTCCAGCAGTTCTTGCTGGGCCTCGATGTCCTCGGGGGTGGAGAAGGCGTCGTTGAGACAGAAGGAGTCCTTGTCCCGGCCGTCCAGCAGGCGTTGGAGCCGGTCGGCGAGATCGGGCACCGAGAGCTGGAGGTAGGTGAAGGGCATCGATCCCGGCTGTCCCCGGCCGGTGAGGGCGGCGTAGTAGAGGACGAAGGACGATGTCGGGGAGATGTCCGTCATCGCGCGGAATCTGCTCCCCGAGGTACGCGCCCACGCTTCCGGGAAGTCCCGTTCCGCCTCCTCCATCGCCGAGCGGCGCATCGGGTACGGAATGTGTTCCATGGGCTGCGTGATCACTCTGCCGAAACGTTCCTTCAACAGCGCGCGGTTGTTCTTGCACGCCGCGTCGACCGGGCTGTCCGTGGGGACGACCGGGCCCTGCGGGATGCGGTTGCGCGAGGGGAAGTAGCGGGCGACGCCGGTCGGGGTGTAGAAGGCGTGCGGCGCCACCGGGCGGCCCATGAACATGTCGTCGTTGAAGTACAGAAAGTGCTCGGCCAGGCCCTCGATGCGGTGCAACTGGCTCTCGATGGCATGCGAGTTGAACACCGGCAGGTCCGCCGGGTCGCGGAAGATCTCGCGGTGCGTGGCGATCCGTAGTCCGGGCACGTCCGCCAGGTCGTCCCGCAGCCAGGCGGGGGTCTGGTCGTCGGTCACCACGTAGATGTTGCGCACCCAGGGCGCGAACATGTGCAACGAGCGTACCGAGTACCGCAGTTCGTCCCGGCTGATGAAGCGGGCGTCGCTCGCCGACTCGGCGTGGTAGACCTCGCCCTTGGCCGCGGCCTTGCGCTGCTGCCAGGCCGGGTCGTTGCCGTCCACCCAGGTGTAGACCGCGTCCACGGGGAAGTCGATGTCGTCCGCGCACGGGACGAGGAACTCGGGCCGGGTGACCAGCGGGGGCGCGTCGTCGGCAGGGGTCCAGTCCGAGATGTAACGGCTGAACAGCCGGGCCGCACCGCGTACGCCCGGGCCGTCCGCCTGCACGCTCCAGGCGACGCGGTTGGCGCGGGGAGCCACCAGGCGGTCGCCCTCGCGCCGCCAGAACTCGATCGCGCAGCCGTACTCGTGCCCCAGTATCAGGTGCCGGTCGGGGTCCGCGCGCGTCCAGCTGACCTGGAGGACCCGGGCGCCGGGCACCGCGCGCCAGGCGGCCGGCTCACGCGTGGAGAGCGGCTTGGCGGGGCGGGGCGCGTCGGGGTCGATCACGCTCAAGCGGCCGGGGAACTGCCCGAGACCGCGCCGCAGCACGTCCAGTACCTGGGGCCGCGCGTCCTCGGCGACGGCGAGCACGGTGCCGTGGTCGTCGTTGCCCCGGACGGCGAAGTGGTCGACACCGGCCATGGAGAGCAGCCGGGAGAGAGCCGCGCGGTTGGCTTCGCGGGCCGCGAGCGGGGTGATCCGCTGGATGACATAGACGTCGTCGTGTTCGGTGGCGGCCGGCTCGGTGGCCGCGGCCGCCTCGACGGCGGCTCGTGCGGCGCGCTCCAGGAGGGCCGTCGGTGCGACGGCGCCACGGCGCGGCGGATCGACGGGCATCCGCGCGGCGGCGTGTTCGGACACCGCCGTCACGCCTCCGTCTCCTTGCAGGCCGAGACCCCCGAGACCACAGCCGACCCCCCTCGTTCACTCCCGACCCCCGGCCGGGTGAGCGCCTGTGAATCATCTGGCCGAGCCAATGATGTTTTAAGCTTCACGCGCTTTGCGAATCATCACCGCATGTTCACATCACTGTCAAATGAACGGATCGTCAGACAAACACGCCGGGAGAGCGGATCTCCAAGTGAAGTCCTGGTGAACGCTGGACAGTGGACGCACATCGTATGCGATCTGACATTCGGTCTATAGTTCGGCGACCATGGCGCGAAGCGCCGCACGGGCCCGAACCTCTCCCCCCACTCGCGCCCAGGCCACTCATGGAACAAGGCTCTGAGCCGACAAGCGAGAGGACCGAGCATGACGCACTCCCCGGTGGGTCCGGGCAACCACGAGACGGGGCCGCAGCAGGCGCCGCCGACCGGACGACGCCCCCGCCGGCGTCTGCGCTGGATCGCCGGTGGTGTCCTGGTGCTCGCGGTCGCCGCGGCCGGTGTCTCCTACGCGCTGTACAGCCGGCTCGACGGCAACATCAAGGGCGTCGACCTCGACCAGTCCCTCGGCGACGACCGGCCCGCGAAGCTGCCCACCTCCGGGCAGAACGTGCTGGTCCTCGGCTCCGACTCGCGCGCGGGCGCCAACGCGGCGACGGGGACCGGGCATGTGGCCGGGGCGCGTTCGGACACCGCGCTGGTGATCCACATACCCGAGGGGCGTCAGAAGGCCGTCGCCGTCAGCATCCCGCGCGACACCCTCGTCACCCGCCCCGAGTGCGCCAAGAGCGACGGCACGAAGCTGCCGTCGGCCGACCGCGTCATGTTCAACTCGGTCTACTCGGCGGCCGGTCCGGCCTGTGTGGTCAAGACGGTCGAGAAGATGTCGGGCGTACGGCTCGACCACTTCGTGGAGATCGACTTCGCCGGGTTCAAGGGCCTCGTCGACGCGATAGGCGGTGTGCCGGTCACCGTGGACCGGGACATCCACGACTCCTCCAGCGGGCTGGACCTGGCCGCCGGCACCCACCGGCTCGACGGCACCCAGGCGCTCCAGTTCGTCCGCACCCGGCACGGCGTAGGGGACGGCAGCGACCTGGGCCGGATCGGGATGCAGCAGAAGTTCCTGATGGCCCTGCTCGGCGAGATCAAGCAGCAGGACCTGATGGGCAGCCCGGCCAAGGCGTACTCCGTGGCGGACGACCTCACCACCGCGCTCACCACCGACTCCGGGCTCGCCTCCCTCACCAAGCTCGCCGAGTTCAGCCGCAGCATGAACGGTGTCGACACCTCCACCATGGAGACGATCATGCTCCCGGTGCGGTACGACACCCAGGACCCCAACCGGGTCGTGGCCGCCGAGCCCCAGGCCAAGCAGCTCTGGGAGGCCCTGCGCACGGACGGGGTCGTCCCCGACTCCGCCAAGAAGTCGCCCGCGCGCGGCGGCGCCACCCCGTAAGGACGGCGCGGTCGCCCGGAGGTGCGGGTCAGATCTCCCGCCAGGGCTCCAGCGCGAGCCCCGGCTCGTCCTTGCGGTGGGTGAGGACGAGCCGGCCGGTCGACGGGGAGAGCGCGGCCGCGGCCAGCCAGCCGGAGTCCGCGCCGCCCACGAGGAAGACCCGCGCGTCCTCGGACAGTACCGGGCCCGACTCGGCCCACCAGGCGCCCGCCGACTCCGCCTCCGTGGGATAGGCGGCCATGGCGACCCGGCCGTTCGCCGCGCGCTGCGCGAGCACCGTGCAGTCGTGGCCGTCGAGACGGCAGCGCGCCGCGCTGACCGGACCGGGACCGGCCGCGTACAGCAGCGCGACGGGCGCGGAGCCGGGACGCCAGGCGCAGAGCAGGCCCTCGGGGTCGGTGTAGAACACCGTCGTACTGTGCGCGGAGGTGGCGAGCGCGGACAGGGTGCCGGGCCTGACCCGCGCCTCCAGCGACTCCGTGATGGCGGGCTCCGCGCCCGGCTTCTCCTGGGACCAGTGCAGGATGCCGCCGGGCACCGCCCCGTACACCTCGACCAGGCCGGACTCCCCCGTCAGCGCCGCGAGGCCGTCCTGGACCCGGGAGCCCTTCAGGTCCCGCCAGGGGTCCCAGCCGCCCTTCTCCTGCTGGGCGGCCATGCTCAGGCCCTGGCCGCCGTTGACCACGAAGACATGGGCCCGGCCCTGGGCGTCCACCGCGACCGCGGGGGCGGAGGTCCGGGGGCCCTTGCGGTTGGGGTGGCCGATCGGGGCCCAGTCCAGGGCGGCGAGGTCGGGCCGGTAGTGGGTGGAGTGCGTCAGGACCGCCTCGCCCTTCGCCGCCGGGCGCCAGGAGACGAGGTGGGCATAGCCGTCCGCGCCCTGGCCCACTCCGAGGCCGGGAAGCAGTTTCTGTTCGCCGCCCACCCTGCGCGGGGCGGTCCAGCCGCCGCCCGGCCGGTGTTCCGCCCTGGACAGGACGCCGTCGTCCGTGGGGTGGTAGACACCGAGCCGGCCGTCGCGGCCGCGTATGAGCCAGTCTCCGTTCACCGGATCACCATAAGCTGCCTGGTCGAGGCCGCGGACCGCGCCCCCGCGCGGCTCCCGTGGGACCCTGGGCGCATGGACGACGTACGCGGTGTTCCGGATCAGGACGATCCCCTGCTGGCGATCGTTGACTGCGCCAATGTGATGGGCTCCCGGCCCGATGGCTGGTGGAAGGACCGCAAGGGGGCCGCCGAGCGGCTGCGGGACCGGCTGGCCAGTGACGGTCTGCCGGGCAGGACCGCCCCGGCGGAGATCGTGCTGGTGGTGGAGGGCGCGGCGCGCGGTGTCGAGTCCGTGCCGGGGGTGCGGGTGGAGTCCGCGCCGGGCAGCGGGGACGACTGGATCGTGGAGCTGGTCGCGGGGTCGGCCGAGCGGGACCGGCTGGTGGTGACCGCCGACCGCGAACTGCGGCGCCGGGTCGGCGAGCTGGGCGCCGAGGTCGCCGGTCCGCGTACGGCCCTCGGCTGAGGCACCGTAGGGCGGACCGGCTGTAGGGCGGACCGGCTCCCGGCTCAGGGTGCCTTCGGGGTTTCCGCCGGCTGCTCCTCGCGGGCCAGGCGGCTGTGCGTGCGGCCGTAGAGGAAGTAGACGACGAAGCCGATCGCCATCCAGATGGCGAACCGCAGCCAGGTCTCGGTGGGCAGATTGAGCATCAGCCACAGCGAGGCGCACACCGACACGATCGGCAGTACCGGAACCCACGGGGTACGGAAGGCGCGGGGCAGGTCGGGGCGGCTCCGGCGCAGGATGATCACGCTGATCGCCACCACGATGAAGGCGAACAGGGTGCCGATGTTGACCAGTTCGGCCAGCTCGCTGAGGCTGGTGAAGCCCGCGATGACGGCGATGATCACGCCGAGCAGGATGGTCGGCCGGTGCGGGGTGCGGAAGCGCGGGTGGACGCGGGAGAAGAAACGGGGCAGCAGTCCGTCGCGGCTCATGGCGAAGAACACCCGTGTCTGGCCGAGCAGCAGGATCATGCACACCGTGGTCAGGCCGACGGCGGCGCCGAAGCTGATGATGCCCGCGTACCAGGGGTGCCCGAGCGACTTGAAGGCGTCCGCGAGCGGCGCCTCCACCGACAGCTCGGTGTACTTCTGCATGCCGGTGACGACGAGGGACACCGCCACGTAGAGCACCGTGCAGATGAGGAGCGAGCCGAGGATGCCGCGCGGCATGTCCCGCTGCGGGTTGCGGGTCTCCTCGGCGGCGGTGGCGACGATGTCGAAGCCGATGAACGCGAAGAACACCACCGAGGCGGCGGTGAAGATGCCCATGACCCCGAAGTTGGCCGGTGCCCAGCCGAACATGAGCTGGATCAGCGGCGCCGCGAGGTCCCCGCCCGCCTCCTGTGGCTGGGCCGGCGGGATGAACGGCTTGTAGTTGTCGCCCGTCACGAAGAAGGCGCCCGCCACGATCACGATGAGGACGACGACCACCTTGATGGCGACGACGGCCGACGTGATCCGGGCGGACAGCTTCATGCCGACCACCAGCACGCAGGTCAGCAGCAGCACCAGCGCGGCGGCGAGGATGTCGAAGCCGAACCCGCTGGTGCCGTCCCGGCCGGACAGGTACTCCGGCAGATGCCAGCCCCAACTGTCGAACAGCGACCGGATGTACCCGGACCAGCCGACCGCCACCACCGCCGTGCCGAGCGCGAACTCCAGCACCAGGTCCCACCCGATGGTCCAGGCGGGCAGTTCACCGAGCGAGGCGTAGGAGAAGGTGTACGCCGATCCGGCCACCGGGACCGTCGAGGCGAACTCGGCGTAGCAGAGGGCGGCGAGGCCGCAGACCACACCGGCGACGGCGAAGGAGATGGCCACCGCGGGACCGGCGGTGTTCTTGGCCACCTGGCCGGTCAGCACGAAGATGCCGGTGCCGATGACGACACCGACACCGAACACGGTCAGGTCGAGGGCGGAGAGGGACTTCTTGAGCGAGTGCTCCGGTTCCTCGGTGTCCCGGATGGACTGCTCGACGTTCTTCGTACGGAAGAGCGTGCTCACGTGCCTACCTCCCACGCTTGTCGTCCTCGACATGGTCGAGAGGGACGGGGTGCGTGTGCCCCGGCAATGGCAGATTCACGCAAGCGGGCCGGTTCCGCCACCTGAGGAGGCGGCGGAACCGGCCCGGAGGCTACGGCGATCGGGTGGTCAGTCCCGCGCGGACTCCACCGAGTCCATGGCGTCGGCGCCCTGGCCGAAGCGGCCGTCGATCTTGGCGACCAGACCGGTGACCTGGCGGGCGATGTCGGGGGCGGTCAGCCCGATCTCGGCCATGACCTCGGCGCGCGAGGCGTGGTCGAGGAAGCGGGGCGGGATGCCGAAGTCGCGCAGCGGCACGTCCACCCCCGCGTCGCGCAGCGCCTGGGCGATCGCGGAGCCGACACCGCCGACGCGGCTGTTGTCCTCGACGGTGACGACGACCCGGTGCCGCTCGGCGAGCGGGGCCATCGCCTCGTCGACGGGCTTGACCCAGCGGGGGTCGACCACGGTGGTGGAGATGCCCTGCTTGTCGAGCAGCGTGGCGATCTCCAGGCACATCGGGGCGAGCGCGCCCACGGAGACCAGCAGGACGTCGGGGGTGTCCGTGCCCGGCTCGCGGAGCACGTCCATCCCGCCCACCCGGCGCACGGCCGGTACGGCGGGGCCGACGGCGCCCTTGGAGAAGCGGACCACGGTCGGCGCGTCCTCGACGGCGACGGCCTCGCGGAGCTGGGCGCGGACCTGGTCGGCGTCACGCGGCGCGGCCAGGCGCAGGCCGGGCACCACCTGGAGGATGGACATGTCCCACATGCCGTTGTGGGAGGCGCCGTCGGTGCCGGTGATGCCGGCCCGGTCGAGGACGAAGGTCACACCGCACTTGTGCAGGGCGACGTCCATCAGGACCTGGTCGAAGGCGCGGTTGAGGAAGGTGGCGTACACCGCGAAGACGGGGTGCACCCCGCCGTGGGCGAGGCCGGCGGCGGAGACGGCGCCGTGCTGCTCGGCGATGCCGACGTCGTAGACCCGCTCGGGGAAGCGCTTGGCGAACTTGTCCAGGCCGACCGGCTGGAGCATGGCCGCGGTGATGGCGACGATGTCCTCGCGCTCCTCGCCGAGCTTCACCATCTCCTCGCCGAACACGGAGGTCCAGTCGGCGCCGGAGGAGGCGATCGGCAGACCGGTGTCGGGGTGGATCTTGCCGACGGCGTGGAAGCGGTCGGCCTCGTCCTGGAGGGCGGGCTGGTAGCCGCGGCCCTTCTCGGTGAGGCAGTGCACGATGACCGGGCCGCCGAACCGCTTGGCGCGCACCAGCGCCGACTCCAGCGCCTCGATGTCGTGGCCGTCGATCGGGCCGACGTACTTCAGGCCGAGGTCCTCGAACATGCCCTGCGGGGCGATGAAGTCCTTCAGGCCCTTCTTGGCGCCGTGCAGGGTGTCGTAGAGCGGGCGGCCGACGACCGGGGTGCGGTCCAGCAGGTCCTTGGTCCGGGCGAGGAAACGCTCGTAGCCGTCGCTGGTGCGCAGGGTGGCCAGGTGGTTGGCCATGCCGCCGATGGTGGGCGCGTAGGAGCGCTCGTTGTCGTTGACGACGATGACCAGCGGGCGGTCCTTGGCCTCGGCGATGTTGTTCAGCGCCTCCCAGGCCATGCCGCCGGTCAGCGCGCCGTCACCGATGACGGCCACGACGCGGTCGTCGGACTTCTTCAGCTCGTTGGCCTTGGCGATGCCGTCGGCCCAGCCGAGCACCGTGGAGGCGTGGCTGTTCTCGATGACGTCGTGCTCGGACTCTCCTTGCGCCGGGTAGCCGGAGAGGCCGCCCTTCATCTTCAGGCGGGAGAAGTCCTGGCGCCCGGTGAGGAGCTTGTGCACGTAGGACTGGTGGCCGGTGTCCCACAGGACCTTGTCGGCCGGCGAGTGGAAGACCCGGTGCAGGGCGATGGTCAGCTCCACCACACCGAGGTTCGGGCCGAGGTGCCCGCCGGTCTTGGACACGGCGTCCACGAGGAAGGTCCGGACCTCCTCCGCCAGCTGGTTCAGCTCCTCCAGGCTGAGCCGGTCCAGATCGCGCGGTCCCGTGATGCGGGTCAGCAGCGGCACCCGTGCCTCCTTGCAAGTATGAGCTGATCGAGCTGTTGCCGGGCTTGATGAGTCTAATGTTCCGCTCCGGCGGCCGATGGCCGGGCGGCGCCCCCGTGGTCATGCGAACGGCCCCACCCCCTGGGGACGGGGGTGTGGCCAGGGGAAACGCAAGGGCCCGGCGCTCCGTCGCGCCGGGCCCCCAGTGCCTGCCGAGCTTACGCGCGGCCGGCCGACTTCTGGGTCTTGCGGGTGACCGCGTCGATGACGACGGTCGCCAGCAGGACACCACCGGTGATCATGTACTGGACCGGGGAGTCGATGCCCTGGAGGGCCAGACCGTACTGGATCGAGATGATGACCAGCACACCGAGGAGCGCGTTCCAGGTGCGGCCGCGGCCGCCGAACAGGGACACGCCGCCGATGACGGCCGCCGCGATGGCGTTCATCAGCAGGTCACCCGCGCCCGCGCCCTGGTTGGCAGAGGCGATCTTGGAAGCGATGAACAGACCGCCCAGCGCCGCGAAGGTGCCGGAGATGGCGAACACCGAGATACGGATCAGGTCCACGTTGATGCCGGCACGGCGGGACGCCTCGACGCTGCCGCCGAGCGCGAACACCTTGCGGCCGTAGGCCGTGCGGCGCAGCACGAAGTCGGTGACGAAGAGGACCGCGACGAAGATCACGACCGCCAGCGGCAGACCCTTGTACTGGTTGAAGACGATCGCCACGGCGAAGGAGAGGACGCCCAGCAGCACGGTGCGCAGGACGATCTCGCTCAGCGGCTTCGACGGCACCCCGGCGGCGTCACGGCGCTTGTTGCCGAAGTAGGAGCTGACGAAGAACAGCACCGTCACCACGGCGGCCAGGCCGTAGGCGGCGGCCACGTCGGAGAAGTAGTAGCTGGTCAGGTTGGCGACCAGACCGTCGCTGTTCAGGTTGATCGTGCCGTTGTCGCCCAGGACCTTCAGCATGAGGCCGTTCCAGAACAGCAGTCCCGCCAGGGTGACGGCGAAGGCCGGCACGCCGATCTTGGCGAAGAAGAAGCCCTGGATGGCGCCGGCGACGGTGCCCGTGAGGATCGCCAGCACGAAGGCCAGCACCTCGTTCATGCCGTTGGTGATGTTCAGGACCGCGAAGGTCGCGCCCGCGACACCGGAGAGGGAGCCGACCGAGAGGTCGATCTCGCCGAGCAGCAGGACGAACACGATACCGACGGCGATCATGCCCGTGCCGACCATGGCGACGGAGATGTCGGTGAGGTTGCCCGCGGTGAGGAAGTTGGAGTTCAGGCTCTGGAAGATGATCCAGATGACGATCAGTCCGATCACGACGGGCATCGAGCCCAGATCGCCGGCCTTCATCTTGCGCTTGAACTCGCCCACGTAGCCCGCGAGTCCCTGCTCACGCACGAGCAGCCGGGGGTCGACGGCGACACCGGCGCCGGGAGCGGCCTCCGGGTTCACCGCGGCGGCGTCGGCGGAGGGCTTGGGTGCGGCGTCACCCGGAGGCGTGGAGGTCTTTTCGATGCTCACTTCTTGATCTCCCCATTGGTGCGCGCCGCACGACGGGTGACGGCATTGTCCGAGGCGCCGGTGATGGCGGAGATGATCTCTTCCTGCGAGGTCGACTTGACCTCGAAGACGCCGTTGTTGCGGCCCAGGCGCAGTACGGCCACCTTGTCGGCGACCGCCTTGACGTCGGCCATGTTGTGGCTGATGAGGATCACGGCGTGGCCGCGCTCCCGCAGCCGCTCGACCAGGTCGAGGACCTGGGCGGTCTGCTCGACACCGAGCGCGGCGGTGGGCTCGTCGAGGATCACGAGCCTGGGCTCGCCGAGCATGGACCGGGCGATGGCCACGACCTGGCGCTGACCGCCGGAGAGCGAGGCGATCGGGATACGGACACTGGGGATGCGGATCGAGAGCTGGTCCAGCAGCTCACGCGAGCGCCGCTCCATCTCGACCTCGTCCAGGATTCCCGCCCGGCGGATCTCCCGGCCCAGGTAGAGGTTGCCGACGACGTCGATGTTGTCGCACAGCGCGAGGTCCTGGTACACCGTGGCGATGCCCAGGTTCTGGGCGTCGTGCGGCTTGTTGACCTGCACGGTCTTGCCGTCCCATTCGATGACACCCTCATCGATGGGGTGCACGCCGGCGATCGTCTTGACCAGCGTGGACTTTCCGGCACCGTTGTCGCCCACCAGGGCGACCACCTCACCGGCGTGGATCTCCAGCGTGACATCGGTGAGCGCCTGGACGGCACCGAATCGCTTGGAGACTCCGCGCAACGCCAGCACGGGCGTAGCGGACACGTGAACCATCTCCTTCGCCGCCTGACCCGGCGGGAGGTTGTGCAGAAGTTTGGGGGAATTCCGTCCGGCGCCCCGCGCCGAGCTTGCGGGGCTGTGTGTATGCGCGGGGCACCGGAGGAGCCTGAGCGGGCCTTACGCCCGGCCGGCGGGAGTCCTTGGGAGTCCGGCCGGCGGGGGAAGGGGTCCGTCGGTTACTTCAGGCCGGCCTTGGCGCAGGCGGCCTTGTACTGGGCGGTGCAGATGTCGGCCACCGTGTAGACGCCGTCCTTGATGACGGTGTCCTTGATGTTGTCCTTGGTCAGCGAGGTGACGGCGACCAGGATCGACGGGACGGCCTTGGTGGTGGGGCTGTCGACCTTGTCCTTGGCGACGGAGTCCAGCGACTTGCCCTGCGCCAGGTTGACGGCCATCTCGGCGGCGGCGGCGGCCTCCGGGGCGTACGGCTTGTAGACGCTCATGAACTGCGAACCGGCGACGATCCGCTGCACACCCGCGAGCTCGGCGTCCTGGCCGGTGACCGGGACGTCGGCGATGCCCGCGGACTTGAGGGCGGTGATGATACCGCCGGCCATGCCGTCGTTGGCGGAGTAGACGCCGACGATGTTCTTCTTGCCCAGGGCCGAGATGGCGCCCTCCATGTTGGAGTTGGCGTTCTCCGGCTTCCACTCCTTGGTGTCGTACTCCTTGCCGACGTTCACCTTGCCGTCGAGGACGTCGTGCGCGCCCTTCTTGAACTGCGCGGCGTTCGGGTCCGTGGAGGAGCCGTTCATCATGACGATCTTGCCGGACTTGGCCTTGGAGCCCAGGGCCTTCAGGAGGGCCTCGCCCTGCGTCTTGCCGACGGTCTCGTTGTCGAACGAGGTGTAGGCGTCGATCGGGCCCTGCGCCAGGCGGTCGTAGGCCACGACCGGGATGCCGGCGTCCTTGGCCTTCTGCACCGAGTTCTTGATCGCAGCGGCGTCCACCGCGTCGATGATCAGGACGTCCACCTTGTTGGTGATCATGGTGTCGACCTGCTGGTTCTGCTGGGTCGCGTCCTGCTTGGCGTTGGCGTAGACGACCTTGCCCTTGCCGTTCGTCAGCTCCGAGACCTTCTTCTCGATCAGCGGACGGTCGAACTTCTCGTAACGCGCGGTCTGGTTCTCCGGCAGAAGCAGGCCGACCGTGATCGCGTCGCCCTTCTTCTTGCTGTCCGCGGACTTGGCGGCACCGCCACCGGACTCCTTGGCACTGCCGCAAGCGGCGAGCGAGACGGCCATGGCACCAGCAGCAACGGCGAAGGCCGCACGACGCATACGCGTGTTCACTTCAGAAACCTCCCTGACGAGGCCGCGTCGTTGCGGCCGAGGTGGCTGGAAGTCAACTCGGCCACGCGTTCGGCGTCAAGAAGTAAATCCTTAACGAGATGGCAACGGTGCCATCCGTTATCTAAGTGAAGGCAGGAGCGACCACGGGCAGCGAGGCCGTGGCGGAGCCGTCGAGCAGGGTCGAATCGCCCATTTCGCTCAGCGCCAGGGCGAGCGCCCCGAGCACCTCGGCGCGACCCCCAAGTGCCCCTGGAAGCACGGACAGTTGACGTCCCGCGCTGGGGATCGCATAGCGTCCCACGGACTCCCTGATGGGGGCCAGCACCAGCTCGCCGGCCTCGGCGAGATCACCGCCCAGGACGACCCGGCTGGGGTTCAGGAGGTTGCACAGGTTGGCCACGCCACTGCCGATGTGCCGGCCCACATCGGCGATCACCCGGCGGCAGCCGGGGTCCCCGTCCCTGGCGAGCCGTACGACGCCCTCCATGGTCAGGGAGCCGCCGTGGCTCGGCTGGAGCAGCGGCAGGACGTAGCGCGCGGCCGTGAAGGTCTCCAGGCAGCCGCGGTTGCCGCAGCGGCACACCGGGCCCGCCTCGTCGATGGTGATGTGCCCGATCTCGCCGGCCGTTCCGCCGGGCCCCCGGTAGATCTGCCCGTTGATCACCAGGCCCGCCCCGACCCCGCTGGCCACCTTGATGTAGGCCAGGTCACGGACGCCCTTGCCGCTGCCCCAGACCAGCTCGCCGAGGGCGCCCAGATTGGCGTCGTTGTCCACGTGCACGGGCACGCCGAGCCGTTCGCGCAGCTCCTCGGCGGGCCGGGTGCCGCCCCAGCCGGGCAGGATCGAGGTGGACCCCAGGGTGCCCGACTCCACGTCGATGGGCCCCGGTACGCCGAGCCCGACGCCCGCGACCTTGCCCCGGTCCACGCCGGTCGCGGCGATCAGCCGGTCGATCAGCTCCTCGGCGCGGTCGAACCCTTGAGTCGAGGAGGCGTCCACGTCCAGCGGCTCGGACTCCTCGGCGAGCACCTGATGGGCCAGGTTGCCGATCGCCACGCGCAGGTGGGTGTGGCCGAAGTCGATGCCGATCACTATCCCGGCGTCCCCGCTCAGCGACACGCTGCGGGCCCTGCGGCCACCGGCCGAGGTGGGGGTGACCTCGACGGTTCCGCCATCCTTCAGCTCCCGCACGATATTGGAGACCGTCGCGGCGGACAGGCCGGTCGTGCGGGCGATCTCCGCCTGTGTGAGCGACCCGGCCAGCCGCACCGCCCGTACGACTCTTTCCAGGTTGGCTCGGTGCAGCGACGACTGCGACCCCGGAGTCTCCATCGACCCATCCACTCCCGACATCGGCGGGCGGCCCCATCGCCACCCGTGGCCCAGGTCACATCTGCGGAACCGGGCCACTTACAAGTTATGAACTCCAAGCTCTGCTGAAGGGGTAACCGCAGTCAAGTCCTTGACGGAAATCGCTGTCACTCGCCGCGTTCCGCCATCCCTCCCCCGAGTGGGTTTCATCGCGTGACGGAGCCGTGACCAGGAGTGGCTTCACTGGCTGACGACGGGGTTCGCGCGGGGTGATCGGTAACGATCGCAAAGTGACCGCCGATGTCCGGACGTGCGCCGACCCCGGTGGGAGACACCGGGGCCGGTCGGAGAATCGGGACGCGTGGGCCGCGCTACTTCAGCGCCCCCGCCGTCAGCCCCGCCACCACCTGCCGCTGGAAGACGACGTACGCCGCCAGCACCGGCAGCATCGCCATCACCAGCCCCGCGAAGAGGCCGGACCAGTCGCCCTTGTAGCCCTGACTGACGGCGAGTTGGACGAGTCCCTGGGTGAGCACCTTCTTGTCCGGGTCGGTGTTCAGCACCGTCGGCAGCATGTACTGGTTCCACTGGCCGAGGAAGTTGAAGATGCCCACGCTGATCAGACCGGGCTTGGCCATCGGCAGCATGATCTGGAAGAAGGTCCGGCTGTGCGAGGCGCCGTCCACGAAGGCCGCTTCCGCCACCGAAGTGGGCAGGGTACGGAAGAAAGCGGTCAGGAAAAAGACCGTGAACGGCAGCGAGTAGGCGATGTAGACCAGGATCAGTCCGTGGATCGTGTTCAGCAGCCCCATGTTGTTCACGACATAGAACAACGGGACCAGCGCGAGCATGATCGGGAAGCTCATGCCGCCGACGAACAGGTAGTAGATGAAGCGGTTGCCCGGGAAGTCGAAGCGGGCCAGTACATAGGCCGCCATCGAGCCGAGCACCAGCGTGCCGATCAGCGAACCCCCCACCACCAGCACGGTGTTGAGGAAGTAGTCGCTCATGTTGGCCTGGGTCCAGGCGCGGGACCAGTTGTCGAAGTGCAGCTTGTCCGGCAGCGCCCAGGGCGAGCCGAAGATGGAGCTGTCGTCCTTGAACGAGGTCATCACCGCCCATAGCAGCGGCAGCACGACCATGAACGCCCACAGGACCAGCACCCCGTGGGAGAAGACGTTGAGGACGGTGCCCTGGGTGCCGCGACGGGGGCCGGGGCGGGGCGGGACCGCGTCGGTCTTCACGACGGGCGCGGACGGCGGGACAGGAGCGTCGGTGGTTGTCATGGGGCTCAGTACTCCAGCCGCTCGCGGCGGCCCAGCCGCATCACGATCGCGGCGAACGCGAGCGTGACGACCAGCAGGGCGACGCCGATGGTGGTGGCGTAGGCGGCCTGACCGTCCCGGAACGCCTTCTGGTACACGTACAGGACCAGCACCGTGGTCGAGTAGTCGGGGCCGCCCGGACCGGTCGTCATGATCTGCACGACCGCGAACGACTCGGCGCCGAGCGCGAGGATGCCCATGTAGACCCAGCCGGACTGCACGGTGTCCCACAGCAGCGGCAGGGTGACCCGGAAGAAGGTGGTGGCGCGGCCGGCCCCGTCCAGCAGGGCCGCCTCGTACAGTTCGGCCGGGATCGAGGCCATGCCCGCGGAGAACAGCACCACGAAGAAACCGGTCGTGGACCAGACCAGCACCGCCATCACGCACCACAGCGCGAGATCCGGATCGCCCAGCCACAGCGGCTGGAGGCTGTCGAGCCCGATGCCGCGCAGCAGCGAGTTGATCGCGCCGCTGTCCGGGTTGTAGGCGAAGGCGAAGAGCAGGGCCACGATGGCGATCGAGAGCACCTGCGGAAAGAAATAGACGATCTTGTAGAAACCGGAGCCGCGCACTCCGGTGACGACCGGTCCGCCCTTTCGGTGCCGGCCGCCCACATTGATCATGAAAGCGAAGAACAGGGCCATGCCGAGCGTCACCAGCGGCAGCAGCAGCGCGAAGAGCAGGCTGTGCGTCAACGACTTCCAGAAGATGTCGTCGTGCAGCATCCGGGTGTAGTTGTCGACGCCGACCATGCTGAATTCGGGGCTCAGGCCGGTCCAGTCCGTGAACGAGTAGTAGATGGACTGGATGAACGGCCAGATCACAAAGAGTGCGTAGAGCCCGAGCGGGGCCGCGAGGAACCCCGTGATGAACCCGTACTTGCCGTGCTGCATTGCCGGACGACCCCGTTCCTGGGACACGTACTGCCGCTGGTGACGAACCCGTGAGGGGGCGTTACTTGTGCTTGTAGTGCTTGATGGAGGAGTCCTTGGCGGCGTCGTCGGCGAAGCCCTGGATCTTCTTGACCGCCTCGGCGGGGGTGAGCCGGCCGGCCATCATCTCGCCGAGACCGCCGACGCCGATCTTCTCCTTCTCCAGCTGGACGTACCAGTCCGGGATGCGCGGGTTCACCACGTTGTCCCCGGCCTTGTCCAGCGCCGCGACGCCCGCCTTCAGACCGGGGGTCAGCTCGATGCCGTCGATGCCGCCGTTGAGCGCGGAGAGCGACTTCACCTTGGAGGTGAAGTTCCGCGAGGACGCCTCGGAGAGCATCACGCGCAGCTGCTCCATGCCGCCCTCGGGGTTGGCCGCCTTGGCCGGCACCACGAAGGGCTCACCGCCGGAGGCCCAGATGGTGCCGAAGGGCAGCTTGTCGGAGCCGTCGAGTCCGGTCGGCGCCGAGACCGCCAGGTCGAAGTCGGCCGGGATGACGTTGGCCGACTCGTTCTCCACCCAGGAGCCGTTCGGGATGAACAGCGCCTTGCCCTTGGCCCAGGCGGTCTGGGACTGGATGTG
Organism: Streptomyces sp. NPDC085596; assembly: GCF_044541565.1. Classification (NCBI taxonomy): domain Bacteria; kingdom Bacillati; phylum Actinomycetota; class Actinomycetes; order Kitasatosporales; family Streptomycetaceae; genus Streptomyces; species Streptomyces sp. NPDC085596. The sequence continues at coordinate 655,805 of NZ_JBITTC010000002.1, forward strand.
GTCCAGGCCGGGCGTGCCGCGCAGGATGTAGCCCTTCTTGAACAGCTCGTAGTACGCCTCGAAACACGCCTTGACGGCCGGATGCTTCCAGGCGTTCGGCTCCAGGTTGTCGATCGCGTCCAGCACCTCGCGGCCGCCGACCTTGGCGATCATCGGGTAGAGCGAGAAGGGCAGGTAGTACGGGTACTTGCCCGCGTAGGTCCAGCCCGCGATGCCCTTCTTCTTGGCCTTGGCGCAGACCTTGAGCATCTCGTCCCAGGTCTCGGGGTACTTCTCGTCCAGCCCGTCCAGCGCCTTCTGCGAGTACCAGACGCCGTAGACGGTGTACGCGTAGTTGAGGATCCACACCGGGTCCCCGTCGAACTGGCCCATCTCCACGATGCCGGGGCGCAGGGTGTCGCGGACCTTCTTGGACGGGTCGTCGTAGGACGGCGCGTCCAGCAGCGGGGTGAGGTCGGCCAGCTGCTTCTTGCCGACCAGGACGCCCATGTCCATCTGCTCGGCGCCGGAGTTGTCGATGAGGTCCGGCGGGGTGCCCTGGTTGAAGCGGGGCTGCAGGGTGGACTGGATCTTCTGGGTCGCGGAGAACTTCACCTTGGCCTTGGGGAAGTCCTTCTCGTACAGCTTGACCGCGTCCTCGGCGTACTCCTTGCCGAAACCGCCGTCGAAGAGGACGAATTCCAGCTGGGCGCTGTCGTTGACGCCCAGCGGGTTCTTCGCGGTCTTCTTGCCCGCCTTCGCCTTGTCCTGTCCGTCGCCGCCACTGCTCGCGCAGGCCGACAGCAGCCCCATTCCGGGGGCGGCCACCAGGCCGAGTACCGCGGTGCGCTTGATCAGATCGCGACGGCCGACGCCGTCGCTGCCACGCTGTCCGGTAGACCCCATGCTCAAGTCCTCGCCTTCTCCAGGACTCAGGCGGTGAACCGGAATCTCCCCCCGGCACCGCGGTCGGGTTGTGCTGGCTCGTGCAGGAAACGCCGACAGGTATAGTCCACTTCCCGCCAATGGGGCAAGATCGAATGCAAGGTCGGCCATCGGTCTTTTCCGAGTTGAGACCTGGTGGAAATATCGCCGGGCTCCGCACGGCCTGCCGGCTGAACCACCGATATGACCCCCTGAATGCCACACTCAACACCCTTGACATCACGGGTCACTTGACCACCTACTGGTTCCTGCGCAGCAAGTTGACAACGTTGTCCGCAGTAAGCGCGGGAGGGGAATCCGTAGATGCAGCGGAGATCTCGGCACAGATGGACTCCGGCGGTCGTGCTCACGACCGCCTTTGTCATGGGCGTCGGCGCGCAGGGGGCGGCGGTCGCCGTGCCGGCCCGGGCCCCGGCCGCCGCCACGGAGTTCGCGTCCTCGTTCGAGTCCGGCGATCCGGCGCCCGACTGGCTGAACACCGTCGAGACCGGACCGGGCGGCGCCAAGCGCTCCTCGGGCGTGGACGGCGGCTACAGCACCGGCATTCCGGGCAATGTCACCGACCACGTCACCGATCTGCGGGCGAGCGGTGAGAACACGGGCGCGGGCGAGGTGAAGGAGAACCTCACCGATGTCGATCCCGGTAGCAAATGGCTGACGTTCGCGCCCACCGGCTGGGTCGAGTTCGACCTGGACCAACCGGTCAAACTCGCCGCCTACGCGCTCACCTCGGCCAACGACCACGCCGAGCGCGACCCGAAGGACTGGCGGCTGGAGGGCTCGGCCGACGGCAAGGACTGGAAAACGCTCGACACCCGCACCGGCGAGACCTTCCCGGACCGGTTCGGGACCAAGTCGTACCAGCTCGACGAGCCGGCCGAGTACCAGCACTTCCGGCTGGAGGTGACGAAGAACAACGGTGCCTCGGACGCACTCCAGCTGGCCGATGTGCAGTTCTCCACCGGCGGCGGTGACGGACCGGCGCCGCAGGACATGCTGGCCCTCGTCGACAAGGGCCCGAGCGGCTCCCCCACCGCGAAAGCGCGGGCGGGCTTCACCGGCACCCGCGCGCTGCGCTACGCCGGGCGGCACACCGCGGACGGCCGGGGCTACTCGTACAACAAGGTCTTCGACGTCGATGTGAAGGTGGCCCGCGACACGCGGCTGTCGTACCGCCTCTTCCCGTCGATGGCCGACGGCGACCGGGACTACGACGCCACCAACGTCAGCGTGGACCTGGCCTTCACGGACGGCACCTACCTCAGCTCGCTCGGCGCGACGGACCAGCACGGGTTCCCGCTGACCCCGCAGGGCCAGGGCGCGGCCAAGGGGCTGTACGTCAACCAGTGGAACGACGTGGCGTCCCGGATCGGTGCGGTGGCGGCGGGCAAGACCGTCGACCGCGTCCTGGTGGCGTACGACTCCCCCAAGGGCCCGGCGAAGTTCCGGGGCTGGGTCGACGACGTGGCGCTGAAGCGGGTGGCCCCCGAGCGGCCCAAGGCGCATCTGTCGGACTACGCGCTGACCACGCGTGGCACCAACTCCAGCGGCAGCTTCTCGCGCGGCAACAACTTCCCGGCCACCGCGATGCCGCACGGGTTCAACTTCTGGACCCCGGTGACGAACGCGTCCTCGCTGAGCTGGCTGTACGAGTACGCGCGGGCCAACAACGACGACAACCTGCCGACCGTGCAGGCGTTCAGCGCGAGTCATGAGCCGAGTCCGTGGATGGGCGACCGGCAGACCTTCCAGCTGATGCCGTCGGCCGCGAAGGGCACCCCGGACACCGGCCGCGAGGCCCGTGAGCTGGCCTTCCGCCACGAGAACGAGACGGCCCGGCCGTACTACTACGGGGTCAGGTTCGAGAACGGCCTGAAGGCCGAGATGACCCCGACCGACCACGCGGCCGTGCTGCGCTTCAGCTACCCCGGCGACGACGCGAGCGTGCTGTTCGACAACGTCACCGAGCAGGCGGGGCTGACACTGGACAAGGAGCACGGGATCGTCACCGGCTACTCCGACGTGAAGTCGGGGCTGTCCACGGGCGCGACCCGGCTGTTCGTGTACGGCACCTTCGACAAGCCGGTCACCGAGGGCTCGTCCAGCGGGGTCAAGGGCTATCTGCGGTTCGCCGCGGGCGCCGACCGCACGGTCACCCTGCGCCTGGCGACCTCGCTGATCAGCGTGGACCAGGCGAAGGACAATCTGCGCCAGGAGGTCCCGGACGGCACCTCCTTCGACACCGTGAAAGCGCGGGCCCAGCGGGCCTGGGACAAGATCCTGGGCAAGGTCGAGGTGGAGGGCGCCACCCCGGAGCAGCTGACCACGCTGTACTCCAGCATGTACCGGCTGTACCTGTACCCGAACTCGGGCTTCGAGAAGGTCGGGGAGAAGGACCAGTACGCCTCGCCGTTCTCCCCGATGCCGAACCCGGACACCCCGACGCACACCGGCGCCAAGATCGTCGACGGCAAGGTGTACGTCAACAACGGCTTCTGGGACACCTACCGCACCACCTGGCCCGCCTACTCCTTCTTCACGCCCTCGCAGGCCGGCGAGATGGTGGACGGGTTCGTGCAGCAGTACAAGGACGGCGGCTGGACCTCCCGCTGGTCCTCCCCCGGCTACGCCGACCTGATGACCGGCACCTCCTCGGACGTGGCGTTCGCCGACGCCTACGTCAAGGGCGTGAAGTTCGACGCGAAGGCGGCGTACGACGCGGCGGTGAAGAACGCGACCGTGGTGCCGCCGAGTTCGGGTGTCGGCCGCAAGGGCATGACCACCTCGCCCTTCCTCGGCTACACCGGCAGCGACACCCACGAGGGCCTGTCCTGGGCCATGGAGGGCTACGTCAACGACTACGGCATCGCCAAGATGGGCGAGGCGCTGTACAAGAAGACGGGCGAGAAGCGGTACCAGGAGGAGGCGCGGTACTTCCTCAACCGGGCCCGCGACTACGTCAACCTCTTCGACTCCAAGGCCGGCTTCTTCCAGGGCAAGGACGCCAAGGGGAACTGGCGCGTGGACTCCGCCAAGTACGACCCGCGCGTATGGGGTTACGACTACACGGAGACCAATGGCTGGGGCTACGCCTTCACCGCCCCGCAGGACAGCCGGGGCCTGGCCAACCTGTACGGCGGCCGCAAGGCTCTCGGTGACAAGCTGGACGAGTACTTCGCCACCCCGGAGACGGCCTCCCCCGAGTTCACCGGCTCCTACGGCGGTGTCATCCACGAGATGACCGAGGCGCGGGACGTCCGGATGGGCCAGTACGGCCACTCCAACCAGGTCGCCCACCATGTGAACTACATGTACGACGCGGCCGGCCAGCCCTGGAAGACACAGAAGAACGTGCGCGAGGTGCTGTCCCGCCTCTACACGGGCAGCGAGATCGGGCAGGGCTACCACGGTGACGAGGACAACGGCGAGCAGTCGGCCTGGTACCTCTTCTCCTCGCTCGGCTTCTACCCGCTGGTCATGGGCAGCGGTGAATACGCCATCGGCTCACCGCAGTTCAAGAAGGCCACCGTCCACCTGGAGAACGGCCGGGACCTGGTCATCAAGGCCCCGGACAACAGCGACCGCAATGTCTACATCCAGGGCGTCCGCTTCAACGGCCGCTCCTGGAACTCCACTTCGCTCCCCCACTCCCTGCTGTCCAAGGGCGGGGTGCTGGACTTCTCGATGGGGCCGAAGCCCTCGTCATGGGGCTCGGGCAAGGATGCCGCTCCGGTGTCGGTCACCGAGGACGACAAGGTGCCGACCCCGCGCGCGGACGTCCTGAAGGGCGACGGCGCGCTGTTCGACAACACCTCGGCGACGAGCGCGGCGGTCACCTCGGTGGACCTGCCGACCAGTGACGCCACGAAGGCGGTCCAGTACACGCTGACCTCGTCGGCGGACCGTACGAAGGCACCGGCCGGGTGGACCCTCCAGGGCTCCACGGACGGCACGACCTGGCAGACGCTGGACAAGCGCTCCGGTGAATCCTTCGCCTGGGACCGCCAGACGCGGGCGTTCAGCGTGGCCACGCCGGGCTCGTACACCAAGTACCGGCTGGTGCTGGACGGGGAGTCGACGCTGGCGGAGGTGGAACTGCTGGCCTGACGGCTCCTCTTGGACGGTGAAGGGGCGGTCCCTCGTGGGCCGCCCCTTCAGCGTGCCCGCTGCTCCCCGTCCTCGTGTCGTCTGCTCCGGCGATGAGGGGGCATGAGTGCGGTGGGTCGGGCCCGCGCGGTCCGGCCCGACCCCGCCGACAGGCTCAGACCCAGGGAGTAGCGATGCCGACCGCCGTACCGGAGAGATCAGCGGGTCTGCCCGAGGACGGACCCCGCCCCGTCAGGACGGCCCCCACCGGGCGCCCCCGTGAGCTGCCGCGCGGTACCACGCGGGCGGCGGCCTCCATCGGGGCGCTGGCGGTGTGCCAGGCCGCCCTGATGATCGGCCTGGGCTTCCTGATCACCGGCCCCGCCCGGCATGTGTGGCCGGTGACGGCCGAGGACGGCGTCAACCGGGGCCTGGAGCGGCTGCGCACCTCCACCCTGACCACGCTCTCCTCGATCGGGTCCGAGCTGGGCAACACGGGCACCGTCATCGGCGTGACACTGGCGGCCTGCCTGGCGCTGATCCTGATACCCCGGCTGCCGCTGTGGCGCCAGGCGTCGTTCCTCGCGCTGGCGGTCTCGCTCCAGTCGCTGGTCTTCCTGATCGTGACCATCGCGGTGGAGCGCCAGCGCCCCGATGTGCACCGCCTCGACGGCTCCCTGCCGACCTCCAGCTACACCTCCGGCCACACCGGCGCGGCAACCGCGATCTACGGCGGTCTCGCCGTCCTCGTGCTGTCCCGCGTACGCGGCCCCTGGCGGCGCGTACTGGCCGCGCTGCTGCTCCTGCTGCCCGTCGTGGTGGGCGTCTCCCGCCTGTACCGCGGTATGCACCACCCCACCGACGTACTGGGCGGCATGATCAACGGCGGGCTGGCCCTGTTGATCGTGGGACACGCCCTGCTCCGCGACGGCCGTGTGTCGGCGCCCGCCGCGCTGCCCGTCGTCCCGGAGGCCGCCCGCGCGGAGCGTCTGCCGGGCCGGGTCGCGGTGGTCGTCAACCCCACCACGGTCGACGAGAACGCACGCGACGAGCTGCGCCGAGTGCTCGCCCAGCACGGCCACCGGGAACCGGTGTTCATCGAGACGACGGCCGCCGACCCCGGCGGCGGGCAGACCGCCCGGGCCCTCGGCGAGGGCGCCGCGCTGGTCGTGGTGTGCGGCGGCGACGGCACCGTCCGCGCGGCCGCCGACCGCCTGGCCGGCAGCGGAGTCCCGCTCGCCGTCGTGCCCTTCGGCACCGGCAACCTCCTCGCCCGCAACCTCGGCCTCCCGCTCACCCCGGCCGAGGCGCTCGACGCGGCCCTCGGCGGCGCGCCCCGCGTCCTCGACCTCGCCCGGGTCGAGGGCGACGGCCTGCCCGCCACCCACTTCGCCGTCATGTCCGGCGTCGGCCTGGACGCCGCGATGATGAAGTACGCCGAGGAGCACGACCGCGCCAAGGCGATGCTGGGCTGGCCCGCGTACGTCCTCGCCGCCCCGAAGGCCATGCGCGGCCCCCGGATGCGGCTGAGCGTCCGCCTGGACGGCGCGCAGCCCCTGCGCCGTATGGCCCGCATGGTGCTCGTCGGCAACACCGGCGCCCTCCAGGGCGGTCTGCGCCTGATCCCGGACGCCCGTCCCGACGACGGTGTGCTGGACCTGCTGATCCTCGACCCGCAGGGCGCCGGCGGCTGGCTGCGCACCGTGAGCGCGCTGCTGCGCCGGAAGCGGGACGTGCAAGAGGGCGACGGGCAGCCGGAGTTCCGCACCTTCCGGCGGGCCGAGTTCACCTTCGACGCCCCGGAGCCCCGCGAGATCGACGGCGACCCGGTCGGCTCCGGACGCAGGCTCTCCGTGGAGGTCGTGCCGGGCGCGCTGACCGTGCTGGTCCCGAACCGGGAGCACTGACATGGGCAGCGCCACCAAGGTCCCGGAGACCCGGGACATGAGCGGGGACGAACTCTCCGCCGACGAGGCGTGGTCGACCCTGCGCCGTTACGGCGGCTGGTCGCTGCTGCGCGATGCGTTCCTCCGCTTCCGGTACGCCGACGGGTTCAGCCACTCCCGCGCGCTCGCCCTCCAGACGGTGCTGTCGGTGATCCCGCTGGCCCTGGCCTTCGTCGGCCTCTCCACCAGCCTGCACACCGAGGACATCGGCAGGCTGGCCGAACTGACGATCCACCGGGTCGCCGAGGGGCCCAGCGCGGAGGTGGTCGACGACGCGCTCGACCGCAGCCGCCGCAAGGCGGGCGACGGCGCCCAGGTCGCCCTCTGGTTCGGCGCGGTCTTCTCGATCGTCAACGTCACCACGGCGATGTGCCAGATAGAGCGCGGCGCCAACCGCATCTACGGCAACGAACGCGACCGGCCCTTCCACCTCAAGTACTCGCGCGGGCTGGTCATGGCGCTGTGCGCGGGGTTCCCGCTCGGCCTGGGCTTCGTCGTCATGGTCGCGGGCGACGACCTGGCCTCGGCCGCGGGTGCGGTGTACGGGCTCGGCTCGACCGCCCAGATGACGTGGAACATCGTGCGCTGGCCCTTCGGTCTGCTGCTCGCCCTGATCTCCGCGAGCGCCATCTTCCGGCGCTCACCGCGCCGCAAACAGCCGGGCTACACCTGGCTGGCCTTCGGCGCGGCGGTCTACCTGGTGCTCTGGATGACCCTGACCTGGGTGCTCACGCTGTACCTGGACCTGAGCGGCTCCTTCGACACCGTCTACGGCCCGCTCAGCGCCTTCATGTCCCTGTTGCTGTGGGCCTACCTGACCTCGCTCGCCCTGTTCCTCGGGCTCTCCTTCGCCGCCCAGCTGGAGGCGGCGCGCGGGCGGCGGCCCGAACCGATCCAACCCGATCCGGGGGTCTGATGCCTACGAAACCCAAGACCTCGCGCGCCCCTGGCCGCCGTCGCGGAGCCGACCGCCGGTTCGGCATCCGGCTGCTGGCCGCTGCCGCCGTCGCCGCGGCCGCGGCGGTGCCGTTCGCGCTGCTGCTGGTCCTGGTGGAGGGCCGCTGGCGGCCGCTGCGTGACCTCGACCACGACGCCGCGAACGGTCTGCACCGGATCGCGCTGGACCACCCGGCCTGGACGGGCACCCTGCGCGTGCTCTCCGACTACGTCTGGGACCCGCTCACCCTGCGCGTGGCCGTGGCGCTGCTGACCGGCTGGCTTCTGTGGCGCGGTGCCCGGCGGCTGGCCGCGTGGGCGGCGGCGACCGCGGTGACCGGGGGGCTGGTCGGGCTCGGGGTCAAGACGGTGGTCGAGCGGGCGAGGCCCGCGCTGGAGGACCCCGTGGCGCACGCGCCGGGCTACTCCTTCCCGTCCGGGCACGCGATGACCGCCACCACCTCGTTCGCGGTGTTCCTGCTGGTCCTGCTGCCCCTGGTGCCGCGCCGCGCCCGTGTCGTGTGCTGGGCCGTGGCGGTGCTGTCGGTGCTCGGGGTCGGCTTCACCAGGGTCGCGCTCGGCGTGCACTGGTTCAGCGATGTGCTCGGCGGATGGCTGCTCGGGCTGGCCGTCGTCGTCCTGACCAGCCGGGCCTTCGAGGCATGGCGGTCCGACACGGGCCAACGGCCCACGCATGTCGTCGAGGGGCTGGAGCCCGAACTCACCGGCCCGAGCCCCGAGCCGGACACCGCCCCCCGCTGAGCCGCATCACACGCCGGTCAGCCGGCCGATCTCCTGGGGGTCGAGCCCGGTCAGCCGGGCGATGCGCGGGGCCGGGACTCCGGCGGTCAGCGCCCGGTGCACCAGGGTCTCCCAGCCCTGGGTGGCGTCCCGGAAGTCCAGCAGCTCCCGCTCCATGTCGGTGACCGACTGGGGCGCGCACTCCTGCTGGACCCGGACCTCCTCCTCGGCGGTCAGCGGGATCGGCAGCCGCTCGGCCTCCTCGGGGATGAGGATCTCCGATCCGGCGGGCAGAATCCTCAACTGCTCGGCGGACGGGGCGACATCGTGGGCGGAGAGCCAGCCCCGCACGGCCGGGGTCTGGTCGCATTCCAGCGGGGCGACGGCGGCCATGGCCGCGCCGAGGCTCGGGTGACGGTCGGGGAGCAGGAAGAGGTAAGCCTCGTCGGCCATCGGGCGGTTCCGCCTTGTCGGTGTCGGTTTGGGTGCGGAGGCCGATGCTACTGCCGCCGCACCACGCCGAGGAGGCGGAACCGGCCCGGGTCAGTCCGTGGCGAGCCCGAAGACGTGCAGGTCGCCGTCGTCCGGCAGCCTGACGCTCTTGATCTTCTTGCCGTCCGGCGCGCTGAACGGCTTGGTGGCGAACACGTAGGTGGCGACCGGGTCCTTGTCGGCGCCCGCGACATTGCGGTACGCGGCCTTGGCGACGACCTCGTTGCCGTACTGCACGGTGCCGCCTCCGCCGCCGACGGTCCAGTCGGTGAAGGAGAGGTCGGCCGTGCCGGTGCTGCCGTCGGTGTAGGTGATGGTCGCCTTGGCCGACTGATTGCCGTTGACGGCGCTGCCGATGAAGGCCAGCCCGGCTGTCGCTTCCTCGAGTTCGATGCTCTGGCCGTGGGCGGAGGCGTTGTCCGGGCGGCCGGCGGGTGAGTCGGGCCAGGTGAAGGCGAGGTCGCCGGTGGTGGCCCGCTTGCCCGGAGTGAGCCCGGCGTCGGCGAGGGCCTGCTTGGAGTAGCTCCAGCCGCCGCCGTCGTAGTCCGCCTCGTCGTGGTCGCCGGTGTCGTCGGAGACACCGGTGTTGTCGTAGGCGGCCAGCAGGGTGCCGGGGGCGGCGACGGTCAGGGAGACGGGCTGCTCGTAGGAGGTGTCGCCCGAGTTCACCGTGACCTTGGCGGTGTAGAAGCCCTGGGTGGCGTCCTCGGCCGCGGTGAGGGTGATCCGCTGGGCGCCGCCGGTGACCGTGCCCTCGGCGGGCGTGGCCGTGACTCCGGCGGGGGTCTCCACCTTGAAGCGGACCTCGGGTCCGGTGCCGCCGTTCAGCGACAGGGCCCGTACGTCGATCGTGGTGCTGTCGCCGGGGGCGAGGGTGGCCGTGGTCGGGCCGACGCCGATCTGGTACGGCTGCTCGCCCTGCCGGAAGGAGGGCGGCGGGTTCTGGGCGCCCCAGGCGCGGTTCGGGGTGGTACCCAGCCGGTAGTCGAGCCGGCCGCCGTCCCGCACGAAGGAGGCGGGCAGCCAAGCCCGGTCACTGGAACGGCCGTTGACTTTCAGGGACTGGACGTACGGCGCGTCGGCGGCCGCGCCCTCGGCCCGGATCGAGATGTCGTTGCCCTGCGGCCGGTCGATCTCGACCCGCTCGAACAGCGGTGAGGCCAGGACCAGTTCGGACCGCGAGGGCACCTGCGGGTACATGCCCATGGCCGAGAAGACGTACCAGGCCGACATCGCGCCCAGGTCGTCGTTGCCGGGGATGCCGCCCGGCCCGGTGGACCAGAGCTGCCGCATCGCCGCGCGCACGGTGTCCTGCGTCCTGTACGGGGCGCCCGCGTACGCGTAGAGGTAAGGCACGTTGATCGAGGGCTCGTTGTCCATCTCGGACTTGGCGCCACCCTGGCCGGTGAACGCCCACTTGCCGTCGGCGGTGTGGAAGAAGGAGTCCAGCCGGGCCAGCGCCTTGTCGGTGCCGCCCAGCGCGGCGAACAGCCCGGCCGGGTTGTGCTGGACCATCCAGGTGTACTGGGCGGCGCTGCCCTCCACGAACCCGTTGCCGGTGTCCGGGGTGAAGCCGGTGACCCAACTGCCGTCCGCCTTGCGGTTGGCGATGTAGCCGCCGGTGGAGTCGGCCGCGATGTTGAAGTTGTTCTGCCACCACTGGGCGCGCTCGGCGAACTGCTTCTCGGTCTTCTTCTCACCCGCTGCCTGGGCGAGTTGCGAGAGGGAGAAGTCGGCGGTGGACATCTCCAGCGTCTCGGCGGCACCGCCCCAGGCGTTGGAGACGCTGGGCATGTAGTGCAGCTTCACATACTTGTCGAGCGAGGGGCGCTGGCCGACGGACAGCACCGGCTTGCCGGCCGGGGACAGATCCTTGTCCGTGGGCACGGTGGCCGCCTCGACCAGGGACTTCAGGGCGCCCTTGAGGTCGAACCCGGTGCCGCCGAAGGCGTGGATACCGGCGAGCGCACTGGGTGAGGGGTCGCCGTTCATGACGTGGGTGCCGCCCGCGTTGTGCAGCCAGCGGTCCCAGACCCCGCCGTTCTGCCGGCTGAGTTCGTAGAGCGACTGGGCGATGTCCGAGCCGGTGCGCGGGTCGAGCAGGGTGAGCAGCTGGACCTGGTCGCGGTAGACGTCCCAGCCGGAGAAGGTGCCGTACTGGGCGCGGTGGCCGCGTCCCACCCGGTGCACCTCGCCGTCGCTGCCCCGGTAGCGGCCGTCGGCGTCGCTGATCACGTTGGGGTGGAACAGGGCGTGGTAGAGCGCGGTGTAGAAGGTGGTGCGCTCGGCGTCGGTGCCGCCGCCGACCCGGACGGCGCCGAGCCGCTCCCGCCAGGCGGCGCGGGCGGCGTCCCGTACGGCGTCGAAGGAGCGGCGCGGGCCGTTCTCCGTACGGAGGTTGGCCTCGGCGGCCTCCTGACTCACGTAGGAGATACCGACCTTGACGTTCACCGGGCCCTCGCCGGGCGCGAACTCGACGTATCCTCCGGCTCCCTTGCCCGCGACGGGCCGGCCGCCGTGGGAGAAGCCGCCGGTTCCGCCGGAGGCGCTGGTGGAGCCGGGGGTCAGCTTGTCGTCCTGCCAGGTGCCGGTGGCCTTGAAGGCGCGGTCGAAGTGGGCGGTGAAGTACAGGGTGTAGTACGAGCGTTGGCCCTCCGGGTCGAGGTAGCCGCAGAAGTTTCCGGAGGTGACGGAGCCGGAGACGGTACGGGTGCCGGGGTCGATGCTGACCTTCGAATCCTCCGAGCCCACCTCGGAGTTGGCCGTGCGCACCAGCAGCGAGGCGGGCTTGTCGGCGGGGTAGGAGAAGCGGGCCGAGCCGGTGCGGGCGGTCGCGGTCAGGTCGGCGGTGACTCCGGAGGCGAGGCCGAGCTTGTAGTGGCCGGGCTCGGCGGTTTCGTCCGTGTGCTTGAAGTCGGAGGCGTAGACGGCGTCCTTGGTGTCGCTCGCCGGGGAGGAGGTGACCGCACCGGCGTAGGGGAAGAAGGGGATGTCCCCGCTGCCGCCCGCGCAGCCGGTGCCGGACATGTGGGTCAGGCTGAAGCCCCGGACGCGGGTGGCGTCGTGGTGGTAGCCGCCGGGAGCTGCGGTGCGGGTGGCGTCGCCTCTGGTGGTCTCCGGGCTCCAGGAGAGCATGCCGAAGGGCACCACGGCACCGGGGTAGGTGTCGCCGCCGTTGCTGCTGCCGATCAGCGGATCGACGTACGGGGTCGGGTCGTCGACCAGGCCGGGTGGTGCGGTGCCCGCCGCGAGGGCGGGGGTGGCGCCGCCGACCGCGAGCGCGGCGGCCAGCAGCAGGGACATGGGACGGAAACGCATCACGCGGCCCTTCCTCCTTGCGGACGGGTCGCGCACCACTGGTCGCACAAGCCGCAGGGACAGTAACGCGCGCCCCCGGCCCCAGGGAAGAGGGCCACCTCAATGGCCCAAGTACCTTGACATCGTTGTCCGTTGGACCGGTAGAGTCAGGAACGGACCCACTAGACAACGTTGTCGCGCCCCACCGCAGGCCAAGCCGCTCAGCACCGAGCACGACCCCTGTCCGCTCCGGGCGGGCACCCCGTCCCCCCGGCCCCGCCCGGAGCACCCCCGCGCTCACCTCCCCGAGCACGGCGAAGGGCCGCACCCCCGTCACCGGGAGTGCGGCCCTCAACCGCGTCGCGCCAGAACTTACTTACGGATCAGGTTGCGCAGCACGTACTGCATGATGCCGCCGTTGCGGTAGTAGTCGGCCTCGCCGGGGGTGTCGATGCGGACGACCGCGTCGAACTCCACGCCGGTGTCGGTGGTGACCTTGACCGTGCGCGGGGTGGTGCCGTTGTTCAGCTCCTCGACGCCGGTGAAGGAGAAGGTCTCCTCGCCGGTCAGGCCGAGGGAGGCCGCGGTGGCACCCTCGGGGAACTGGAGCGGCAGCACGCCCATGCCGATGAGGTTCGAGCGGTGGATGCGCTCGTAGGACTCGGCGATGACGGCCTTGACGCCGAGCAGCGCGGTGCCCTTGGCGGCCCAGTCGCGGGACGAGCCGGAGCCGTACTCCTTGCCCGCCAGCACGACCAGCGGGATGCCCTGGTCGATGTAGTTGCGCGAGGCGTCGTAGATGAAGGAGACCGGCGCGCCCTCGACGGTGAAGTCGCGGGTGTAGCCGCCCTCGGTGCCCGGCGCGATCTGGTTGCGCAGGCGGATGTTGGCGAAGGTGCCGCGGATCATGACCTCGTGGTTGCCACGGCGCGAGCCGTAGGAGTTGAAGTCACGACGCTCCACACCGTGCTCGGTGAGGTACTTGCCGGCCGGGGTGTCGGCCTTGATGGCACCGGCCGGGGAGATGTGGTCGGTGGTGACCGAGTCGCCCAGCTTGGCCAGCACACGGGCACCGGAGATGTCGGTGACCGGGGCGGGCTCCATGCCCATGCCCTCGAAGTACGGGGGCTTGCGGACGTAGGTGGACTCGGCGTCCCACTCGAAGGTGTTGCCGGTCGGGATCGGCAGCGCCTGCCACTGGGCGTCGCCCGCGAAGACGTCCTGGTAGGACTTGTTGAACATGTCCTCGCCGATGGCGTTCGCCACGACGTCGTTGACCTCGGCCTCGGTCGGCCAGATGTCGGCCAGGAAGACCGGCTTGCCGTCCTGGTCGATGCCGAGGGCGTCCTTGGTGATGTCCACCTTCATGGAACCCGCGAGGGCGTACGCGACGACCAGCGGCGGGGAGGCCAGGTAGTTCATCTTGACGTCGGGGTTGATCCGGCCCTCGAAGTTGCGGTTGCCGGAGAGCACCGAGGTGACCGCGAGGTCGTGGTCGTTGACCGCCTTGGAGACCTCGTCCGGCAGCGGGCCGGAGTTGCCGATGCAGGTGGTGCAGCCGTAGCCGACGAGGTTGAAGCCGACCTTGTCCAGGTACGGGGTCAGGCCCGCCTTGTCGAAGTAGTCGGTGACGACCTTCGAGCCCGGGGCGAGGGTGGTCTTGACCCACGGCTTGCGGGTCAGGCCCTTCTCCACGGCCTTCTTCGCGACGAGCGCGGCGGCGACCATGACGTACGGGTTCGACGTGTTGGTGCAGGAGGTGATGGCCGCGACCGTCACCGCACCGTGGTCCAGCTCGTAGGTCGTGCCGTCGGGGGCGGTCACGGTGACCGGGTTCGACGGGGTGCCGTTGGGGGCGACGGCCGGGGAGTCGGAGGCCGGGAAGGACTCCTTGCCCGCCTCGTCCACGACGTCGACGTAGTTGAGGACGTCCGACTTGAACTGCTCGGCGGCGTTCGCGAGGACGATGCGGTCCTGCGGACGCTTCGGGCCGGCGATCGACGGGACGACGGTGGAGAGGTCGAGCTCCAGCTTCTCGGAGAAGTCGGGCTCGGCGGCCGGGTCGAGCCAGAGGCCCTGCTCCTTGGCGTACGCCTCGACGAGCGCGACCTGCTGCTCGTCGCGGCCCGTCAGGCGCAGGTACTTCAGGGTCTCGTCGTCGATCGGGAAGATCGCGGCGGTGGAGCCGAACTCCGGCGACATGTTGCCGATGGTGGCGCGGTTGGCGAGGCTCGTGGCCGCCACACCCTCGCCGTAGAACTCGACGAACTTGCCGACGACGCCGTGCTTGCGCAGCATCTCGGTGATGGTGAGCACGAGGTCGGTGGCGGTGGTGCCGGGCTTGAGCTCACCGGTGAGCTTGAAGCCGACGACGCGCGGGATCAGCATGGAGACGGGCTGGCCGAGCATCGCGGCCTCGGCCTCGATGCCGCCGACGCCCCAGCCCAGCACACCGAGGCCGTTGACCATGGTGGTGTGGGAGTCGGTGCCGACCAGGGTGTCGGGGTACGCCTGGCCACCCCGGACCATGACGGTACGGGCCAGGTGCTCGATGTTCACCTGGTGGACGATGCCGGTGCCCGGGGGGACGACCTTGAACTCGTCGAACGCGGTCTGGCCCCAGCGCAGGAACTGGTAGCGCTCCTTGTTGCGGCCGTACTCCAGCTCGACGTTCTGCTTGAAGGCGTCGTTGGTGCCGAACTTGTCGGCGATCACGGAGTGGTCGATGACCAGCTCGGCGGGGGCGAGGGGGTTGATCTTCGCCGGGTCGCCGCCCAGCTCCTTCACGGCCTCACGCATCGTGGCGAGGTCCACGACACAGGGGACGCCGGTGAAGTCCTGCATGATCACGCGGGCCGGCGTGAACTGGATCTCCTGGCTGGGCTGGGCCTGCGAGTCCCAGCCGCTGAGGGCGCGGATGTGGTCGGCGGTGATGTTCGCGCCGTCCTCCGTGCGGAGCAGGTTCTCCAGCAGGACCTTCAGGCTGTACGGCAGGCGGGCCGAGCCCTCGACCTTGTCCAGCCGGAAGATCTCGTACGACTCGTCGCCCACCTGCAGCGTGCTGCGGGCGTCGAAGCTGTTCGCCGACACGACAGTCTCCTTCATTGATGTGCGCGTTCCACCGCATCCTGCCGCCACGCCGGTCCGGCCGATCCGCTAAGGTAAGGCTAAGTTAGGTAACCCTTACCGGGGTGGCTGCCGCGGTGCGCCTCGGCAGATATCTCGATGTCGAGATAACTCTAGTACATGGGGGCTGGATGGTCATGCCCGGATGGCGGTGATCCCTCGCAGCGAAGGTTGAGTGATCATTTAAGGCTGACTGTCCGGGGAGACGGTGGGGGAACCGTTACGCGCGCACGGCGATTCCGTGCTGGGCGCCCTTGACCTGGACTTCTTCGACAGCGGCCGGCGTCGTCGCACCGCGTTGGGTTCCGACTGGAGTGTCCGGTTCGAGGACGTACCGCCCGTACGCGGGTTCCGGTGGAACAAAGGATTGCGTCGCAGCCGTTTTGGCTGCACTGGCGCGAGGAGGAAGGGAAGCGGCGGCACGCGCCTGATCTCGCCGCGCTGCTCGGTGAGCAGGCGACGGCTTGGTCCCCGCCAACCAGGTCATGCACACCTGCCGGACCAGACTTCGGACCACCCACTGAGCACATTCACCCTGCCACCGCAACCCCGCGAGTGACACTACTTCTCACGAACAACTTCCCAGCTGACCAGCCGGTGACATCCACTCGGACGGACAACTGACAACCCACAAACACCGTCAGAGCCATCCTTGCGAAAACCATTGGTGCCCGGCTTGCTCCGCTGATGGACTGACGTCCTACCGTGAGTCTGCCGCGTGACGGGGGTAGTGGTTGTGACAGGTTATGACGTGCTTGCCGAGGTGTACGAATGGCTCATCTCGGACGCGAAGTTGCCTCCAGCCGAGTTCGCCGCGTCGTACGACGACGTCCTCAATCTCCTGCCGTCGAACGCTCACGTCCTCGACTGTTCGTGCGGAACCGGACAGTTGGCGGTCGGCCTCGCCGGTCGTGGCATGCAGGTTGTCGCAACTGACGCCAGCGAGGCGATGGTTCGTCGGACTGCAGAGTTGTCTGAGGAGTTCGGGGCATCAGTCCGGGCCGTACGGGCGAACTGGGAAGAGTTGCCCGACCATTTCCAGGACAACACGTTCGACATGGTGTTCTGCGTTGGCAACTCGCTTCACCATGCCACGGGCGCGACAGGCAGGCGCGCTGCTCTGGAGTCGATGTCACGGCTTCTGCGCCCCGGCGGGCGCTTGGTACTCAAATCCCGCACTTGGGAACTCGTGAGGGCCAGAGGTTCCCGGCTGGAGATCAGTGACCAACTCGTCCGCCGGAACGGTCGCGATGCCGTCGTGGTCTACCGCTGGGAGATTGCGCCGCACTGGGAGGAAGAGCACCATATCGAGATTGCGATCGCGCAAGTTGATGCGACCGGGTTGATTCTTGTCCGCTCGGAACTGCTATCCAGTTGGCCCTACCGGTACGAGGAACTCGAAGTCGAGCTGCACCGGGTCGGACTCCA
This sequence comes from Streptomyces sp. NPDC085596, assembly GCF_044541565.1. Taxonomy (NCBI): domain Bacteria; kingdom Bacillati; phylum Actinomycetota; class Actinomycetes; order Kitasatosporales; family Streptomycetaceae; genus Streptomyces; species Streptomyces sp. NPDC085596. Next base: position 672,781 of record NZ_JBITTC010000002.1, read on the forward strand.
GACGGAACTGAGCACGTTCGATCTTGAGGCCGAGAACTACATGGTGGTCGCGAGCAAGGTATAGACACCGGACCCTCAGTCCCCGGCCGGACCGCGCGGTTGCTCGCAGGACGCATGCGCCCTCTCATCGGTGCGGGCTCAAGTGGTCAACGCAACGCCTCGGACGAGGAGTTCTCGTCGATCAGCGGCGTGAACGATCCAGCTTCGATGAGAATCACTCAACCGCGCCTGCCCCCGGAGCGGACGGGCGCCTTCACCGGAGCGTGCCTGAACCGTGAAACAGAACGACCTGACCATACGTCCGATCAACGGACCCGAAGAACTCGATCTCTTCTCCCAAATGCCCTACGTCCTCAACGAGGAACTGGCAGACGACCTTGCCCTTGGCCGCCGACGCCCGGAATGGATGTGGGTCGCCCTGCGCGGTGACCGCCTACTGGCCAGAGCTGCCTGGTGGAGCCGGCCCGGCAACGACACACCCCTCATCCTGGACATCCTCGACGTCGACGACAACGCCCTGAATCCCGATCACAGCGACATCGGGGTGCGGCTTCTGCACACCGCGATGGCCGCCACCCTCCCGGACGGATCGTGTCCCCCCGAGTACAGCCGTCTCGTCCCGCCGGACTGGCGTGAGAACACACTGACCAGACAAACCGTCGAGAACCGCATGACGATACTGGAACGGACCGGTGCCCGGCTCTTCGTCGAACGGCTGCGCCTGGAGTGGCATCCGGAATCGCCAGTCCCGAAGCGCACCGAGCGCCTCGCGTTCCGGCCGATCCGCGGTGCCGATGAACTCGTGGCGCTGATGGCCTCGGCCATGGAAGGGACACTGGACGCACACGGCCGTGACGACCTGACCCGGATGTCCGCCCAGGAAGCGGCCCTCAAGCACCACGAGGACGAGCTCGCGCGCTACACAAGCCCGCGAGACTGGTGGCGGATCGCAACGCTGCCCGACGGAGAGCCAGTGGGGTTCGTCCTCCCGGCCCACAACGGCTACAACGCGATCATCGCCTACATCGCGGTCCTGCCCACACACCGCGGCAATGGCTACATCGACGACCTCCTCGCCGAGGGCACCCGCGTCCTTGCCGAGCAGGACGTTCCCCGCATCCGCGCGTCCACAGACCTGGGCAACGTCCCGATGGCGAACGCCTTCCAACGCGCCGGCTACGTCAATTTCGGGCGGGAGATCAATATGACCTGGAGCTGATCGACCACCGGGCAGGTGCTCCAGAGACGGCGCTCCCGCAAACGCCCGGGCTGCCTCAGATCGATGGAGACAGCACACCCGGAATGGGGAGGCGCACAGGGGCGGGCGGCTGGGACGATCACCGGATGAGCCACTTCTCGTACCGCCTCGCCGACCCGGGTCAGGACCCCGAGTCGGCGACCCGCCCGCTCGAGCCCGGCAGCCGCCCCGACCTGGAGGCCGCACTGGAGGCGGTCAACCGCGACCTGGCGGCCACCCTGCCGGAGGCCGGACCGATGCGGCTGCTGTGCACCCCGGCTCACGACGAGGACATCCCGGACCAGTACCACGCGGCCCTGCCCGACGGCCGCTGGCACGGATACACGACCTACCCCTACCCCATCGCGGACATCGCCGAGGCGGCCCAGGAGACGGTCCAAGCGGTGCTGTGGCAGGTATGGCCGGTGTGCCCGGAGCACCGCACCGGGGTGCACTCGGGCGTCGGGGCGGACGAGCGGGCGGTGTGGTGGTGCCGGGCCGGCGAGGGCCACGAGCTGTGCGAAGTGGGCGGACTGGCGCACACCCTCCCCGGGAAGCAGCGCCGGAGAGAGCGCAGGCGGGAGGGGTGACCGGCGGCCGGGGAAGGCCGCCGGCTGTTCTCCGCAGGCGAGCCGTCCCGGAAATCGCGGGGTGTTCTCACGACCGTGGCTCGAACCCCAGCGCCCGGCTCGCCTCGACGGACAGCCGCAGCAGGGAATCCACCTCCACGGCGGGGATCTGGAAGTGGTGGCGTCCGGCCTTCTCCAGGAAGTCATGGGGCAGATCGATGTGGTAGTTCTCCACATACGCCGCCAGGTCCTCGCGCCAGACGAACTCTCCATCGGAAAGCAGGGAAGATCCACCCGGAACCCGGAAAGCGCCACCGATCACATCGACGGTCAACTCCATGACGTCGAATATCGGGTATCCGGCCTTGAGATAACGGACGACATCCGCCGAGGGATACTTTCCCGCACCCGACTCGGCCGGCGGTATGGGGCCGCCCCAGCCCGCAGCATACGCCGAGTCCATTTCCTGGTAAAAACCGATCAGTCTCATCTCATCCTCCGGTGGCGGGGTGGAATATCCGCCAATGCCCACCGTTGTCGATCTGTGCGACCTGTCCTGGACCGAGTAGCGGGTTCGTGCCGACCCGGTCCGTGGAAGCCCTCACGGTGACCGCCATTTCGTGGGCCATCTGCTGCGCGATACCCGAACTTTCCGCTCCGGAGTGGCACGCCATGAGACGGAGTGGACCGCCATTGTAATTCGGGTTATTACGGATGGCATCCACGAGCTGACCACCGTTCACCGGACCGTGGGGGGTCTCCAAGAACCCGTCTCGTGATCCATGAGCAACCACGTCGTGCTCACCCTCGTTAAGGACATTCCTGAAATTCCTGACGCTCGGTCCGTCCTCACCGACCAGCGTAGCTGTTTCGCCGTGCGTCACCGGGGAGCCTGCCGGAATACGGTTGTCGCTCATGTAGTCCATGCCGCCTCGCGCCGGACAGGGCGTGAGGCCGAGCGGATCGCTCCACGTGAGCGGGTTCCCGACGTAGGTGTCCGGATTGGGCGCCGGCTGCAAGCCGAGAGGGTCGGAGCTCAGATACCGCGCCGTCTCCGGGTCATAAACCCGGAAGTAGTTGTAGTGCAGACCCGTCTCGGGGTCGTAGTACTGGCCGGGGAAGCGCAACGGCGTGTACGCCGTGCTGTTCGCCGCCCAAGCCGTCGTTCCCCACAGCGTGCTGCGGGTACGCCAAGCCGTTTCTCCCTGCTCGTCGACCAGTTCTGTCGGGGTGCCGATCAGGTCGGTGACGATGGCGTAGAAGCGGGAGTCGATTTCCGTGTCGGAGGCGGAGGTGATGCGTTCCGTCTGGGTGACGGGGTGGAGGCCCTGGTGGTCCCAGGTGAGGGTGACCGGGTGGGGCAACTCGGTGGACGTCGTGGTCTGTTCGCAGAGGGTCGTGCCGTCCCAGGTGAAGTCGACGCGCTCCACAACCCTGTCGCCCGCCATGCGGAGCTTCGCCGTGCGGCGGCCCAGGGGGTCGTAGGTGTACTGCCAGCGGGTGCCGTCCGGGGTGGTCACCGCTGTCAGGCGGTCCTCGGTGTCCCACTCGTAGCGCCAGGTGTCCGGGCGACGGGAGAGGCGGGTCTTCTGGCGGAGGACCGTGCGGCCCAGGGCGTCGCGTTCGTAGCGGATGGCGCCCGCCCGGGTGATGCGGGTGCCCGTGTAGGCGCGCGGTCCCGTCGCCTCGCCGCCCGGGTGGGCCGTGCCACAGGTCGCGACCAGTGCACGGCGGCTGCGATCCCGGCCGGCCCCGCGCAGGCCGTCGGCCATCAGTTCCCCGAACGGGGGTATCCGAGTTGAGCGCCCCTCAGAGGCGCCGACAATCGGAGGAGACAGCCATGGGCCTGACGTTCCGCAAGAGCTTCCGCATCCTTCCCGGCGTGCGGCTGAACATCAACCGCCACTCCTGGTCCATCACGACCGGCGGCGGCAAGCACGGTCCCCGTCACACCCACAGCAGCACCGGACGCCGTACGACCTCGATGGATCTGCCCGGCCCGTTCGGCTGGCGCAAGACCACGACCAAGCGCCGCTGACCCGGCATCACCCGAACGGACCCCCCAGGAGGCGCCATCTCATATCTGAGATAGCCTCAACCTCATGTCAGACGACTACCTCGTACGCATCGGCAAGCTCATCCGTGACGCCCGGCAGCACCGTGGCTGGACACAGGCGCAGCTCGCGGACGCGCTCGGCACCAGCCAGAGCGCGGTCAACCGCATCGAGCGCGGCAACCAGAACATCAGCCTTGAGATGATCGCCCGGATCGGTGAAGCCCTGGACAGCGAGATCGTGTCGCTGGGCTACGCGGGTCCGATGCACCTGCGGGTCGTCGGCGGCCGCCGTCTGTCCGGCGCCATCGACGTCAAGACGAGCAAGAACGCGTGTGTGGCGCTGCTGTGCGCGTCCCTGCTGAACAAGGGCCGTACGGTGCTGCGCCGGGTGGCCCGGATCGAGGAGGTGTACCGCCTGCTGGAGGTCCTGAACTCCATCGGTGTGCGCACCCGCTGGATCAACGACGGCGTCGACCTGGAACTGGTCCCGCCGGCCGAGCTGGAGATGGACGCGATCGACGCGGAGGCGGCCGTCCGCACCCGCTCGATCATCATGTTCCTCGGCCCGCTGCTGCACCGTATGGACCGCTTCATGCTGCCGTACGCGGGCGGCTGCGACCTCGGCACCCGCACCATCGAGCCGCACATGATCGCGCTGCGCCGGTTCGGTCTGGACGTCGCGGCGACCGAGGGCCAGTACCACGCCGTGGTGGACCGCACGGTCCGCCCGGACCGGCCGATCGTGCTGACCGAGCGCGGGGACACGGTGACGGAGAACGCGCTGCTGGCGGCGGCCCGCCACGACGGCGTGACGGTCATCCGCAACGCCTCCTCCAACTACATGGTCCAGGACCTCTGCTTCTTCCTGGAGGCCCTGGGCGTACGCGTCGAGGGCATCGGCACCACCACCCTCACCGTGCACGGCGTCCCGAACATCGACATCGATGTCGACTACTCCCCCTCCGAGGACCCGGTCGAGGCGATGAGCCTGGTCGCCGCGGCCGTGGTGACCGAGTCGGAGCTGACGGTGCGCCGGGTGCCGATCGAGTTCCTGGAGATCGAGCTGGCGGTCCTGGAGGAGATGGGCCTCGACCACGACCGCAGCCGCGAGTACTTCGCCGACAACGGCCGCACCCGCCTGGTCGACCTCACGGTCCGCCCCTCCAAGCTGGAAGCGCCGATCGACAAGATCCACCCCATGCCGTTCCCCGGCCTGAACATCGACAACGTCCCCTTCTTCGCGGCCATCGCGGCCGTCGCCCAGGGCCAGACCCTGATCCACGACTGGGTCTACGACAACCGCGCCATCTACCTCACGGACCTCAACCGCCTCGGCGGCCGCCTCCAACTCCTCGACCCCCACCGCGTGCTGGTCGAGGGACCGACCCGCTGGCGCGCGGCCGAGATGATGTGCCCGCCGGCGTTGCGGCCCGCGGTCGTCGTCCTGTTGGCGATGATGGCGGCCGAGGGGACGTCGGTCCTGCGCAACGTGTACGTCATCAACCGGGGGTACGAGGATCTGGCTGAGCGACTGAACTCGATCGGGGCGCAGATCGAGATCTTCCGGGACATCTGAGAAACGGCGAACAGGGGCGGGCCATTGGCCCGCCCCTGTTCGGCTTGTCCCGCTTAGTTCACGTCGACGTGGCAGTACCAGATGGTGCTGCTCTGGCCGATGGCGCCGTCCAGCTCCTCCGACTCGGGCTGCGGGGTGAGGATCTGGAGGTCGAGGATCGCGTTCATGGTGAATTCTCCTTGTTTGCTTCTGATGTCGTGAACAGGGATCAGCAGCCGTTCAGGACTGCTCGGCACCCGGGACTGATCACGGCCACTTGCCCCGGACCTGTGTGCCCGGTCTTCGCCGGTCCGCCTTCCCGGCGGTCCTGGGCGCGGGTATGAGGGTCACGGTCGGTCCTCTCGTTCGTTCCGGACAGGTCGAGGCAGCAGGGGCAGGACGGGCAGACCGTCGGAGACGGTGTGCAGGGCGTGGAGGATGCCCGCCGTACCGGTGGCCAGGTCCATGGACAGGCGCATGTTCTGGGCGCCGATGACGGCGATACCGCCTTCGTGGGACAGCGCGTGCCAGGCGAGGTCCCGGATGTGGCCCGCGAGAGCGGGGGCCAGGCTCGGGTCGTGGTCGGCCGCCCGATTGTGGGCGAGGGCGGCCGCGAGACCGGCCCGCCCGCCGATGAGCCCGCTGTGGACGGTGAAGTCCAGGTCCAGGGCTGCGTGCAGCGCGTCCAGGGTGCCGGTCAGCTCCTCCTCGGGGCGGTGCCCGAGGTAGGCGGCCAGGGCCGCGGCGATGCCCGCGGTGCCGCTTCCGAGGGTGGGCAGTGGCCGGGTTCCGTCGCTGAGGGCGAGTGCCGTGCCCACGCGGCGGCAGTGGGCCAGATCGAGGTGGATCGCCCGGCGGGCGAGGTCCAGCCAGCGGATCTCGCCGGTGTCCTCGTACAGGCCGAGGAAGAGCAGGGCCGGTCCGCTCCAGCCGCGCATGAGTCCGGCGCGGCCGGCGGGGGTCGGGGTGACACCGGTCAGCCGGGCGGCCAGGCGCTCGCCCGTCCGCAGGGCCTGGGTGTGCAGGCCGGGCATGTCCAGGGCCTGGGCGAGATGACGCAGGTTCAGTCCGATGCCCGCCAAGCCGTCGTGCAGCCCGCTCGGTGTCGCCTCGGTGGTGAGGCCGATCGCCCGGTCCAGCACGTCGAGGGCCTGGTCCGGCCTGCCGAGCAGGTGCAGGGTGTGGGCGACGCCGTGCAGACCGTCGTACAGACCTGGGCGCGGCTGTTCGTCGCGCTGGGCGGCCCGCCACAGCCACTCGTGGTGTCCGGGGTCGGTCTCGTGTCCGGTGACGGTCAGCGCGTACAGGACACCCGCGGCGCCGTGGGCGAGGGTGTGGCCGCCGTCGTGCAGTGCGGTGGGCTCACCGGGGAAGAGCCGGTCGGTGCGCTCGGGGGTGGCGCTGGCCCGGATCGCGGTGACCAGCGCCCGCTCCAGCTCGCGGGCCGGGGCCGAGCCGGGAGCGTTGGCGGCGGCGGCGAACAGATCGGGTATCGCCCGGTCGGTGCGGGTCGTGATGTCGGGCGGGGTGAGTGCGTCGCGTACGCGGTCGGTCAGCGTGACGGGCAGGGGGAAGAGTCCGGACGCCGCCTCCACGAGCTGGGCGGCTCGGGCCGGGTCGATGTCCAGCGTCGTGGTCAGCGGCAGGAACAGCGCCAGCCGCAGACTGTCCAGCGCGTAGCGGTCCCGGTCGAAGCCGACGGCGTGTCCGGCGACGAAGCCGGGGGTGGCGATGCTGGGCTCGGCGTCGTCGGTGCCGGGCCGGTAGGCGATCTCGAAGTCGATGAGCGCGACGCGTCCGTCGGGGCGGAGCATCACGTTGCTGGGACTGAGGTCACCGAACACGGTTCCGGTGGCGTGGACGGCCTCCAGGACGCGTTCGAGCTGGTCCAGGATGTCCAGCACGGTGTCCACGTATTCCTGGCGCTCCCGCGCGTCCCGGCCCGGCCGGTTCAGCGGGTTGGCGGTGGCCGTGAACTGCTGGAGGGTCTGGCCCTCGATGTACTCCTGCACCAGGAAGTGGTGCTCCCACGCGGTGAAGGTGCCCAGCAGCGCGGGGACGCTGTCCAGATGGGCGAGGCGGCGCAGCGTCGCTGCCTCCCGGTGCAGCCGGGTCACCGCGTCGTCGCCCGCGCCGTCCAGACCGGCCAGCGGCCGGGCCTCCCGCAGCACCACCCGGCGGCCGGTGGCGTTGTCGGTGGCGAGGTAGATGCCGCCCCCGTTGGAGTAGTGCAGGGCCTTCTCCATGGTGTACGGGAAGGCCGGTTCGTCCCCCGACGCGTGACCGGCGGCGATCTGCTCGGCGATGAACCCGGGCACCGGCGCCCAGTCGGGGATCTGGAAGACGGGGGCCCGCTCGTCGGGGACGAGCACCCCGTCGGGACGGGCGACGGCCGCGGTCCGGTCGCCGTTCGCGGACAGGCACTCGCGGCGGGCGAAGCCTCCGTAGCGCAGGTAGAGCGGCCCCTGTCGCCACCTCAGGTCACTGAGGATGTACGGGCCCGTGTACTCGGCGAGGAGGGGGCCCAGTTCCTCGAGGACGTCCTTCAGTTCGGCGTCGTCGACCGGGTAGAGGGTGATCAGCTTGCCGCTGCTGCCGCGAGGCGCGTACTTGCTGTTCGTGGACTGGTGGACCTTCGAGTTCGGGAGGAACTTGAAGGACAGGCAGCGGGACAGGCAGTACTCCCACACCGTGTCGATGACCTCGGCCGCGTCGTCGGCCGTGGCCGAGACATGGATCTTCCAGCCCTGGCCGGGGAGTTGGAGGTTCTCGGGGCTCAAGTACACCCAGGAGCCGTTCTCCACGCGGTGCCAGCCGGCCGGGGCCGGGCGCCCGGTGGCGGGGAACGGCGTACCGGCCCGCGAAGCGGCGGGGTGGTCGTAGAACCGCACGCCGGCCCGGCAGTAGGCGAGGTGGTTGGCTCTTTCCACGAGACTCTCTCCTTCAAGGGGACACCGACGGCGTGATCCGCATCACGCCGCCCCGGTGTCCAACCCGCCGGGCTCGCGCCGCCGAAGCCGCCGCGCCCGGACCGTGCCGGGATTCCGCGGGGCCGGCCTTCTTGTGCGAACGGGTCAAGTTGATCAGCCGGGCGACAGGGGGCACCAGGCAGTTCATCCGGCAGGATTACGGGCCGTCATACTTCTGCCGGGGAGCTGGTGTTCGAGGCTGGACAGCGCTGAGCAGGGGGTATTCGACGTGGGCACTGCCGCACCGGTCGCGGAGGAGTTCGGGCGGCTGCTGCTGACCCTGCGCACGCGCGCCGGGCTCAGTCAGGAGCGGCTGTCGCATGCCGCAGGGGTGAGCGTGCGCGCGCTGGCGGATCTGGAGCGCGGTCGCTCCCGAGGGCCGCAGCAGCGCACCGTGCAGGCCCTGGCCGCCGGGCTGGGCCTGGACGACGAGACCGCCGCCGAGCTGGAGCGGGCCGCCGGCCGGGGACGGCCCCGCCCGCGTCCGGCCGCGGAGCCGCACGCCCACAGCCCGCTGGCCCTGCCCCGTGACGTCAGCGACTTCGTCGCCCGCGGTCCGGCGCTGGCCGGGCTGCTCGCCCTGGCCGAGCGCACCGACACCGGCCGCTGCGCGATCAGCGTGGTGTCGGGCCAGCCCGGCCTCGGCAAGACCGCCTTCGCGGTGCACGCCGCGTACCACCTCGCGCCGCACTTCCCGGACGGGCAGCTCGTCCTCGACCTGCACGGCATGGACCCGGAGCCGACCAGCGCGCGCGACGCCCTCGCGTCGCTGCTGCGGGCGGTGGGCGTGGCCGAGCGCGCGATCCCGGCCGCGACCGACGACCGGTCAGGACTCCTGCGGTCGGTGCTCCGCGACCGGCGGCTGCTGCTGGTGCTGGACAACGCGGCCGGCGAGGACCAGGTCCGTCCCCTGCTTCCCGGCGCCGGGCGCTGCCTGACGATCATCACCAGCCGCCACGCCCTGGCAGGTCTCGAATCGGTCCACCGGACGGACCTCGCGCTGCTTCGCCGGGAGGAGGCGGTCGAGCTGCTGAGCCGCATCATCGGTCCCGAGCGGGTACGGCGGGAAGCCCAGGCCGCCCGCGACCTCGCGGATCTGTGCGGACTCCTGCCCCTGGCCGTACGGATCGCCGGACAGCGCCTCGCCGGCCGGCCACACGAGCGTATCGGCAAGCTGGCCGCCCAACTGGCCCAGGAGAGCCGCCGCCTGGACACGCTCCGGGCGGGCGACCTCCAGGTGCGGGCCGCTTTCGCCCTCTCCTACCGGCAGTTGGGCCCGGCCGCCAGAACCGTGCTGCGCCGGGCCTCCCTGGCCGCCGGAGGCGACTTCAGCCCGGAGACCGTCTCTCTCCTGGCCGGTCTGCCGGCCGACGAGGCGGCCCGGTGTGCCGAGGAACTGACGGACGCCGGATTGCTGCAGCCCGACGCCGTCGCCGAGCGTTACCACTTCCACGACCTCCTGAAGCTCTTCGCCACCGAACAGGTGGGTGTCGAGGACGGCGACGAGGCGTCCGGAGCCGCACTGGACCGGACCGCGCGGTGGATGCTGCGCCGGGCCACGGCCGCCGCGCTGCGCTTCGACGCCGACCCCGACCAGGACTTCCCGTACGGCGATCCCGATCCCGCCGGTGCTCCCGCGGACCGCGATGAAGCGCGCGCCTGGCTGGAGGCGGAGCGCGCCCAATGGCTCGCGGCCCTGCACCGGGCGAAGGACACGGGGTGGCATCAGCAGGTGATCGACGCGGCCAGGGCCATGCACTGGTTCTCCGACCTCAACCAGCACTGGGAGCTGTGGGTGGAGGTCTTCCGGTGCGGCGCCGACGCGGCCCGCGCGCTGGGCAGCAGGCAGGACGAGGCCGTCCACCTCAACTTCCTGGCCTGGGCCTACAACAACTGCGTCCACGACCCCGGCGCCGCGTTCGTCACCGCCGACGCCGCGCTGGAGGTGGCCCGTGACATCGGGGACCGGCTCCAGATGGGCTGGGCGCTGGGCTACGGGGCATCGGCGCTGCACCGCCTCGGCCGGGTCGAGGAATCCATGGCCCGGCTGCGCGACGCCGTCGACTGTCTCGCCGACCAGACCTCCGTGCAGGGCCGCCTGGCCGAACTCACCGCCCTGAACACCCTGGGCGGCTACCTGCGCCAGTCGGGCAGCGCCGAGGAGGCTCTGGCCATCCACCGGCGCAGCGAGACGATCTGCCGGGCGGAGGAGCCCGGACGGCCCACCGAGCTGATCACCGTGTACCTCGGGGCGGTCCGGCAGCAGATAGGCAACGACCTCGCGGCGCTGGGGCGCTGGGCGGAGGCCGAGCGACCGCTCCGGCAGGCGCTGGACATCTTCGAGACCATGAATATGGCCGCCTGGGTCGAGACCACCCGCCTCGACCTCGGTATCGTGCTGCGCCGCCTGTCCCGTCACGACGAGGCTCGCCAGACCCTGCTCACCGCGTACGAGGCGCTCCGCGGGCTCAACAGCCCCCGGCAGGCGGAGGCCACGGCCGAACTGCGCGAACTGGAGGCGCGGACGCCGTGAAGGGGTGAGCCGGCGCTGCCCGACGGCACCTCGTCCGAGGTGAGTACGCAGGTCTGACCGCCGGGGACGGTTCGGTCTCGGCCCCGGCAGTCAGGTCCTGGGTGTTCAGCCTCCGGTGGTCGCACCAGTGGTGGTCGCGCCGGTGCCGCCGCCACCGCCGCCACCGGTGGTGGCTCCGGTCGTCGTGGCGCCGGTACCGCCGCCGCCACCGGTCGTCGCACCGGTGGTCGTGGCTCCGGTACCGCCTCCGCCGCCGCCAGTCGTCGCGCCGGTCGTCGTGGCGCCCGTACCTCCGCCGCCACCGCCGGTCGTCGCACCGGTTGTCGTCGCTCCGGTACCGCCGCCGCCACCGATCGTGGCTCCGGTCGTCGTGGCGCCTGTGCCTCCGCCGCCGCCAATGGTCGCGCCGGTCGTCGTGGCGCCTGTGCCTCCGCCGCCGCCAATGGTCGCGCCGGTGGTCGTGGCTCCCGTGCCTCCGCCGCCGCCGGTCGTCGCGCCGGTGGTCGTGGCTCCGGTGGTGCCGCCTGTCGTGGTGGTGGTGGCTCCGGTCGTGGTGGCTCCGGTGCTGCTCGTGGCTCCGGTCGTCGTGGTGGTGGCGCCCGTGGTGGTGGCCCCTGTGCCGCCGCCACCGCCTGTGGTCGCTCCGGTGGTCGTGGCGCCGGTGCCACCGCCGCCGCGGTTGCAGAGCCTCGGGTCCACGCGGACGCCGGTCTTCGCGTTCACGGCGATGATCTGGCCGTTCCGCAGGACGAGCTTGCAGGCGATGTTCGGTGCGGCCGCCGACGACGTCGGCGCCTTCGCTGTGTGTGCGGGCGCTCCGACGGCCATGACGCCGCCTGTTCCGACGAGTGCCACTGCCAGGTAGGTGGCGCCGACCGCCTTGGGTATGTTCCTCCACTTGCGCGCCGCCATGATGCCTCCCTCAGGGATGGGCCAGATACTTCTCCAACCTGAGGCATCGGCCATGACCGGGGCGTTGGTCCAGCGTGACGGTGCCGTGACACCGGTCCGGAAGCGGCACCGACAACCATTCGGCCGAACAGAAAGCCCCTCCTCGCGCCCGCCTCCTTATGCTGATCTCACATGATCGGCTTAAGCGGCCAGGTGTTTCACCTGCGCTTTTTCCAATGTCCGGGAACCCCAGATCGGGGGAGCATGGTGGAGCGACACGAGGGCGTGGGTGAGGCCGTCCCGAGGGACACGGCACCCAGGGAGCCCGCCGCGAGCGGTGTGCTGCCCCCCAGGCTGAACGGCTCGTGGTCCAGGCCCGCGCGGCTCTGGCTCGCCACGGTGATCGTGGTGACGGCGATGGCGGTCACCATTCACCTGCTGCTGCTCTTCCTCTATCTGGCGCCCGCCAACGCCATCAGCAAACAGCACCGCGAACTCGTGAACAGCTACGTCTATCCGGAATTCGACCAGAACTGGAAGCTGTTCGCCCCGAACCCGCTCCAGGCCAACATCTACGTCGACGCACGCGCCGAAGTGCAGCTGCCCGACGGCTCCCTGCGCACCTCGGGCTGGGTTTCCCTCACCGAGCAGGACATCAGGAGCATCCGGGACAACCCCGCCCCCAGCCACGCCGACCAGAACCTGCTGCGCCAGGCGTGGGACTTCTACACCCGGACCCATGACACCAAGGGTCTGCCCATCGGCCTGCAGGGCCAGCTCGCCGAGGTGTACGTACGCCGGATCGCGGCGGGCCGGCTCGGGCCGAGTCTGCTGGGCGGCCAGGTGGTCAAGGTCCAGCTGCGTTCCACGTACCGCCCGATCGCCCCGCCGAAATGGAGCGACGAGAACGACGACGAGCCGGTCACCTACCAGACGCTGACCTGGTGGCCGGTCTCGAAGGAGGACTTCCGGTGACCGCCGACACGGACCGCGCCCCGGCGCCCTCCCCCTTCAAGGGCATGAGCAGACGGATCGACGCCAGGATCATCCGGTGCCTGAACGACATCACGGGCCGGGCGCTCTTCCCGTACCAGGCGGCGATCGTCCGGATCGGGTTCTCGCTGACGTTCCTGCTCTATCTGCTGCGGGAGTTCCCGAACCGGCAGGAGCTGTACGGCTCCGCCAGCCCGTGGTCGTTCGATCTCGCGCAGCGGCTGATCGCGTCGAACGGCGCGTTCTCCATCCTGATGTGGTCGGACAGCGGCTGGTGGTTCGAGGTGGTCTACCTCGTGGCGATCGCCGCGAGTCTGGGGCTGCTGCTGGGGTGGCACACCCGCACGATGTCGCTGCTGTTCATGGTGGGCGTGCTGGCGCTGCTGAACCGCAACGTCCTCCTGGGTGACGGCGGCGACACCCTCATCCACCTGGTCGCCGGGTATCTGGTGCTCACCCGCTGCGGCCAGGTCTGGTCGCTGGACGCGAGGCGGAGACGGCGCGCGGCGGAGGACGATTCCCACGGGGACGACGGCGTGCCGGCCCGCATCGCGCTCTGGGCGGTCCTCGGCCTCTTCCTCGCGCTCGCCCAGCTCACCGGATTCGCGGAACTCTCCTGGGGCTGGGCCCTGTTCCTGTGGGGGATGTGGCTCATCCAGGCGCTGTGGTTCTGGGTGGAGCGCAGCGAACACACCGAGTTGCGGGCCGTCATGGACGCCACGGCCAACGTCGTGCACAACGCGGCGCTGCTGGTGATCGCCGCCCAGGTCTGCATCCTGTACGCGACGGCCGGGCTGTACAAGATCCAGGGGCCGCGCTGGCAGGACGGCACGGCGGTCCACTACCCCCTGCATCTGGCCTACTTCAGTCCCTGGGGCCCGCTGTCCCGGACCGTCGACCGCAGTGCCGTGCTGGTCACCGTGATCACCTACGGAACGGTGATCCTCCAGGTGGCCTTCCCCTTCACCCTGCTCAACCGCCGGGTGAAGAACGTGCTGCTGCCGATCCTGATGGCCGAACACGCCTCCATCGCGGTGCTCTGCGGGCTGCCGTTCTTCTCGATGGCGATGGTGTTCGCCGACGCGGTGTTCCTGCCGACGAGCTTCCTGCGCTGGCTCGGCTCCTGGGTGTCGGGCACGGCGCACCGCCTGCTGGAGCGGGTGCGCGGCAGACGGACCGCCGAGGCGTGAGGGCTCACCGGCGCAGAGCCGCGTCCCCGTCCCCGGCATAGTGCACCCGGGCCACCAGCTGGTGCAGCCGCTGGGTGGGGCACAGGCCCAGCTCGTCGCGCAGCCGCCGTACGTACCGCTCGAAGTGGTGCACGGCCTCCGACGGGTTGCCCTCCGCCAAGTAGGCCCGGATCAGTGAGGCTTGGCTGCTCTCGCGCAGCGGGTCGGCGTGAACTGCCGCCTGGGCGGCGACCACCGCGCCCGCGTACTCGGTGGCGTCGATGAAGGTCTCGGTCAGGGACTCCAGCGCGTGGAGCCGCAACTGCCGCCAGTGATCGGCCTCCAGGAGGGCCCACTCGTCGTACCAGCCGGGCAGCAGGTCGGCGGAGAGCTGGTCCACGGTCGCCGTGCTCAGGTGGAGCGCGACGGGCGGCACACAGGGGTCGAGGAGGTGCTGGGCCAGCCGCCGGGCGTCGCGGAGGTCCACCGTGACGTCGGGGGCGAGGCGCACGTCCGTCGGGGAGATGTCGAGCGCGTTGACGCCGAGCCCGCGCAGCCGGCACAGGGCCGCCCGCAGATTCGTGTACGCACAGTGCTCGGCGACACCGGGCCAGAGGCTGCCCGCGATCAGGGCGCGGGGGACGGGGGCGCGGTAATTGAGTGCTACGAACGCCAGGAGTCGTCTGGAGCCCACCGGGGCTGTCACCGGTTCGTCGTTGACGGCGAGATCGAAGCCGCCTAGGAGAGAGATGCGCACGGAGGGTTTGATCTGCATGACTCTGGACGAGATGGCTTGATCACCTGCGGTCATAACTCGCCTCAGCGCGTAGAGGGATCAGCCGCGACACGCGTGCCTCGGCCGTGCGGTCGCTGCTCAGAGGGGCTTACGACCCGCAAAACTCGCTGTGGAACCAGCTTGCTGTGACCACTTGGGTTTGTCCAATTGCGGGTGATCGCCCCTTTGTGTCACGCGTCCCGGCGCACCGTTTTCCGCCCGGCAGAGCGGGGACTCGTGGCTCATGGTGCGAATCGGATACACGATGATGACCGAGCAGGCCGGGCCGCGTGAGCTGGTCGACCATGTCGTCCGTGCCGAGGAGGCGGGGTTCGACTTCTCCGTGACCTCGGACCACTACTTCCCCTGGCTGCGTTCGCAGGGCCACGCCCCGTACGCGTGGAGTGTCCTCGGCGCGGCCGCGCAGGCCACGTCGCGGATACCGCTGATGACGTACGTGACCTGCCCGACCTTCCGCTATCACCCGGCGGTGGTGGCACAGAAGGCGGCGACCCTGCAACTGCTCTCCGAGGACCGCTTCCGGCTGGGCCTGGGCTCCGGGGAGAACCTCAACGAGCATGTGGTGGGCCAGGGCTGGCCCGCGGTGGACGTGCGGCACGAGATGCTGGAAGAGGCGGTGGAGATCATCCACGCGCTGTTCGAGGGCGGGCATGTCACCTACCACGGCAAGCACTACGACGTGGAGTCGGCCAAGTTGTGGGATCTGCCCGACCGTCGGCCGCCCTTGGGCATCGCCGTCTCGGGCGAGGAGTCCTGCGCGCTGGCCGGACATCTCGCCGACCTGGTCATCGCCACCGAGCCGAAGAAGGAACTGCTGGAGGCGTTCGACCGGCACGGCGGCACCGGCAGGCCCAGTGTGGGCCAGCTCCCGGTCAGTCACGGCCCCGACCGGGACGCGGCGATCCGGCGCGCGCACGACCAGTTCCGCTGGTTCGGCCTGGGCTGGAAGGTCAACTCCGAGCTGCCGCACCCGGATTCCTTCGCATCGGCGACCCAGTTCGTGACCGAGGAGGACGTGGCCGCGTCGATCCCGTGCGGTGACGACCCGGAGGACTTCGTGGCGGCGGTACGGCCGTATGTCGAGGCCGGTTTCACCGAGGTGGCGCTGGTCCAGATCGGCGGCGGCACCCAGCCGGCCTACATCGACTGGTCGAAGCAGACGCTGCTGCCCGCGCTGCGGAAGGCGTTCGGCTGAGCGGCGGCTCGATCCGTCCGGCGTCAACCCCCTTGCGCCGTACGTCCGTTTGCCGCCATCGCTTGTTGAGCAGTAACAGACGAGCGGTAACAGACGAGCGGTAACGGACAGCGCGGTCTCACGGCCGGGCGGCGGGGGCCTGACGGCAGCCTCAGGGGGGCGCATGGCGTACGTGATCGTGGTGCTGTTCGCGGCGGCGTTGGCGGGCTGGGCGGTCCTCGCCCAGGCGCGCAGGTTTCCGGGCAGCCTCGCCCGCGCGGTCCTGCCGAGGCACACCGAGGACCGGCGCCCGCTGGCCCAGACGCGGGCGAACGTGCGGACCCTGGAGCAGACGGCCCGCTCGGAGGAGTCCACCGCGCGGACCGAGGTGGCGGCGCTGGAGGAGAGCCGGGAGCGGGACCTGCGCGCGGCGGAGCAGCGGATCGCCTCGCTGGAGAAGCCGGGCCGCGGCAGGCGGCTCGGCGCGCTGGGCGAACTCACCCTGTACGAGCACACGTTGGTGAAGCAGCCTCCGACCGGGGCCGTGCGCACCCTGCAACTGGCCGATCTCCGGGTCAGGTTCGAGTCCGGCGACAGCTGTTACTACCTCTACGTACTGAAGGCCGACGGCACCCCCGACCGGACCAACTACCCGCGCCGCACGGGCGAGGGCGAGGAGGCGAAGGGGTACACCGAGGACCGGGTGCGGGACTTCTGCGACGCGGTGCAGAGCGCCGTGGCCAGGGAGAACGACTTCCGCGCGACCCTGCCGGAGCAGCTGAAGCAGGCCCAGCGGGACCGCGACCTCCTGGAGCGGGACACCGAGGCCGTGGAGCGGGCACGGAAGCGGCTCGCCGAGATCCGGGCCCGCAACAAGGACAGCCCCCGTCTCACCGAGGCCCGCGCCGAGCTGGAGGCCGCTCGGCTGGAGTGGCGGCGGCACACCGGGCGGATGCCCCCGCCGTAGCGCGCGGCGGGGGCATCCCCCCGGTGCCTGAAGGGGTTCAGCTCCGGACGAGGGTGATGTCCCGGTCCTGGGTGGCGTGGAACACGGGCAGCGGGACGAATCCGCTGGGCCGCAGCTCCATGACGTTGGCCTGGACGTGCGCGGCGCCCGCCTTGAGCTTCTCCGAAGAGATCTTCCCGGAGTTCTCCCACCGGTGCGCGGCACCGTCGCAGCGGGCGGCGCCGCCGCCGATGCCGTGCCGGACGCGCGGGTCGGCCTGGCCGATCGAGGAGCTGACGAAGACGGGGCCGGTGCCGGGCAGGCAGCGGTAGGTGCCGGAGAGGGTGACGGTGCCGTCGGCCGCGAGGCGGGCGGTGGAGTCCACGGTGACGCTCTCGCCCGGGGCCGCGGAGGCGGCCGGGGCGGCGAGCGCGCACAGCAGGGCGGCCGCGCCGAGCGTGGCGGCGAGGACGGGATGTACGGGCATCGGATGCCTCCCGAAGTGGGGTGTGGGGGCTCCAACAGGTACCGGCGGGGCCCCGCGCCGGACGCGACCGTCACCCCATCGGTGGCGCGTCAATGGGCCGGGCGCAGTCGTCCCCCGCATCCAGCGCCCCGGGCCTGCGCACCGATGGTGACCAGCAGGTATGCCGAAGACCTAAAATGATCAACGTGTCCGAGCAGCACGCCCCCAGGTCCCTCATCGTCACCCTCTACGGGGCGTACGGCCGTTCCGTACCGGGCCCGGTGCCCGTCGCCGAGCTGATCCGGCTGCTGGCCGCGGTCGGGGTGGACGCGCCCTCCGTGCGCTCCTCGGTGTCGCGGCTGAAGCGGCGCGGTCTGCTGCTGCCGGCCCGCACCGCCGGGGGCGCGGCGGGGTACGAGCTGTCGGCGGAGGCGCACCGGTCCCTGAGCGCGGACGACCGCCGTATCCACGCCAGCGGCCCGGCCGAGGACGCGGGCTGGGTGCTCGCGGTGTTCTCGGTGCCCGAGTCGGAGCGGCAGAAGCGGCATGTGCTGCGCTCGCGGCTGGCCGCGCTGGGCTTCGGCGCGGCGGCCCCCGGGGTGTGGATAGCCCCGGCCCGGCTGCACGAGGAGGCCCGGCACGCCCTGGGCCTGCTGGGCCTCGACATCTACGTGGATCTGTTCCGGGGCGATCATCTGGGGTTCGCCCCCACGGCCGAGGCGGTCGGCCGCTGGTGGGACCTGCCGGCCATCGCCGGGGAGCACGAGCGGTTCATCGCGGCGCACGCGCCGGTGCTGCGTGCCTGGGAGGGGCGGACGGACACTCCGGCCGAGGACGCCTACCGGGACTATCTGCTGGCGCTGGACTCCTGGCGCCGGCTGCCCGGCGCCGACCCCGGCCTGCCCGCCCGGCTGCTGCCGGCCGACTGGCCGGGGGCGCACTCGGCGCGGGTGTTCCGGGCGCTGCACGAGCGGCTGCGGGACGCGGGCGCGGCGTTCGTGGGGGTGTGAGCGCGGCGCCCGGTGACCGGGTGCTCGCTCCGCGGAATCGCGCGGCTGGAACGGACGCCCTCGGGCTGTGACTGTGGTCACTCGACGGGGGTGGCCGCCCTGTGCGCGGGGCCGTTCCGTCACCGGTGTCACCGGTGATCGACAGGGACGTAACAGCAGGCACGGGAGGGGGTGGTGGGGTGTTCGACGAGGAGCGCGGATGGGTATCGGGACCCATGGTCCGGGCGGGTGCCCGCCGACGGTTTCGATGGCCGGACCCGTACCATTTCCTACAGTCGAAGGCAGGACAGCCTGCTCCATGAACGGACTCGCCTTGCACGAACGCCCCACCGAATCGGCCTCCTGGCGCATCGCGCTGCCGCACACCGCCGCGGCGGTGCCGGTCGCGCGCGCTCTGGTGCGTTCGGCCCTCGCCGAGGTGGAGCACATCGCCGACTGCGACACGGCGGAGCTGCTGACCGCCGAGCTGGTGGCGAACGCGGTGGAGCACACCGCGGGAAGCGGTCCGATCGAGCTGGTGGTGGAGCTGCGGCCGACCGGCTGCCAGGTCGAGGTGCATGACCCGGACCCGGCGCCGCCCGGCCATCTGACCCGTCCGGTGATCGAGGAGCCCGACCCCTGGCAGGAGGGAGGGCGCGGTCTGCTGCTGATCCGCGCCCTCAGTTCGTCCTGTGGTCACCGCCCGACCTCGTCGGGCAAGGCGGTGTGGTTCAGACTGCCTGTCGTTCCCGCTCAGCGTTCGGCGTGACCCCGGCCGCCTCGGCGCGGCCCAGCGTGGAGTGCCGGCGCCCGTAGGCGTAGTACACGCCGAGGCCCACCGCGAGGAACACCGCGAACTGCACCCAGGTCCGCCAGCCCGTCTCGTACATCAGGTAGAGGCAGAAGGCGACGCCGAGCAGCGGGGCCACCGGGTACAGCGGGACCCGGAAGCTGCGCTGGAGGCCGGGCTCGCGGCGGCGCAGGGCGATCACCACGATGTTGACGACGGCCATGATGGCGAGCGTGCCGATGGTGCACAGGTTCACCACGGAGTCGAGCGAGGCGAAGGCCGCCGGGACCGCGAAGACGGCCGCGACGATGAACGTGCCCGCCACCGGGGTGGAGGTCTTCGGGGACACCTTCTCGAAGACGCGCGGGATCAGTCCGTCGCGGGACATCGACAGCAGGATGCGGGTCTGGCCGTACATCACGGCGAGCACGACCGAGGCGATGGCGACGACCGCGCCGAAGGCGATGACGCCGCCGCCGATGGTGGAGCCGGTGACCATGTTGACGACGTAGGACAGCGCGGCGGGGCGTCCGCCGACCTGGTGGGCGCCGATGGCACCGATGGCGGCGACCGCGACGGCGCAGTACAGCAGGGTCACCAGGCCCATGCAGACGAGGATCGCCACCGGGATGTCCCGGCGCGGGTTCTTCGCCTCCTCGCCGGCGGT
Source organism: Streptomyces sp. NPDC085596 (assembly GCF_044541565.1). Lineage (NCBI taxonomy): Bacteria > Bacillati > Actinomycetota > Actinomycetes > Kitasatosporales > Streptomycetaceae > Streptomyces > Streptomyces sp. NPDC085596. Next base: position 692,581 of record NZ_JBITTC010000002.1, read on the forward strand.
GGTGATCGCGTCGAAGCCGATGTACGAGAAGAAGGCCGCGGTGGTGCCCGCGCCGATGCCGCCCAGGCCCGCCGGGGAGAACGGGGTGAGGTTGCCGTCCTTGAACGCGCTGTAGCCGACGGCGCAGAACGCGAGCAGGATGACGAGCTTCACGGCGGCCATGGCGGCGGTGGCCCGCGCGCTCTCGCGCACACCGCGCATCAGCAGTACGGCGGCCATGGCGATGACGATCACGGCGGGCAGGTTGACCACACCGCCGTCGCCCGGTCCGGCGGACAGCGCGGCGGGCAGCTGCCAGCCGGTGAGGCTGTGCAGGAGTTCGTTGACGTACTGGCTCCAGCCGACCGCGACGGCCGAGATGGAGATGCCGTACTCCAGCAGCAGGCACCAGCCGACCAGGAAGGCGGTGGACTCGCCGAGACCGGCGTAGGCGAAGGAGTACGAGGAGCCGGAGACCGGTATCGCGCCGCCCAGCTCGGCGAAGGAGAGGGCGGTGAACACACAGGTGATCGCGGCGAGGACGAAGGAGACGACCACGGCGGGTCCGGCCTGTGCGACGGAGTCGGAGAGACCGACGAAGATTCCGGTACCGACGATGGCGCCGACACCGAAGCAGATGAGCTGGAAGAGGCCCATGGTGCGCTTCAGACCATGGCCCTCGCGGTCGGCGCCGGATTCGGCGACGAGCAGGTGCGGGGACTTGATGCGGGGAGCGGGCATGCGGGTGGTGCTCGTTTCTGGTGGTGCGGACGGCCCGATCGGGCCGCTGCGTCGGCGCGGCACGGGGGATGGCGGCCAGGCCGTCGGTCAGGATAAGGCCAGGTGAGGCGGGTCACGCAAGGGTTTGTGACGTATCCCCGAGGGTGGCGACGAGCACGGCCTTGATGGTGTGCATCCGGTTCTCCGCCTCGTCGAAGACCACCGAGTGCTCGGACTCGAAGACCTCGTCGCTGACCTCCAGCTCGGTCAGTCCGTACCGTTCGTGGATCTCGCGGCCGACGGCGGTGCCGAGGTCGTGGAAGGCGGGCAGGCAGTGCAGGAAGCGCACGTCGGGGTTGCCGGTGGCGCGCAGCACGTCCATGGTCACGGCGTAGGGGCCGAGCAGGGCGATGCGCTCGTCCCAGACCTGCTTGGGCTCCCCCATCGACACCCAGACGTCGGTGGCGACGAAGTCGGCGCCGCGCACGCCCTGCTTCACGTCCTCGGTGAGGGTGACGCGGGCGCCGGAGACGTCGGCGAGGCGGCGGGCCAGCGCGACGATGGTCTCGTCGGGCCAGAGCAGCCGGGGCGCGACGATACGCACGTCCATGCCGAGCAGGGCGCCGGTGACCAGGTAGGAGTTGCCCATGTTGTACCGGGCGTCGCCGAGGTAGGCGAAGGCGGTGTTCTCCAGCGGCTTGTCGCTGTGCTCGGTCATGGTGAGCAGGTCGGCGAGCATCTGGGTGGGGTGCCACTCGTCGGTGAGCCCGTTGTAGACGGGGACGCCCGCGTGCGCGGCCAGTTCCTCGACGACGCCCTGGCCGTGCCCCCGGTACTCGATGGCGTCGTACATCCGGCCCAGCACGCGGGCGGTGTCCTTGACGGACTCCTTGTGCCCGATCTGGGAGCCGGAGGGGTCGAGGTAGGTGGTGTGGGCGCCCTGGTCGGCGGCGGCGACCTCGAAGGCGCAGCGGGTGCGGGTCGAGGTCTTCTCGAAGATCAGGGCGATGTTGCGGCCGGTCAGGTACCGCGTCTCGGTTCCGGCCCGCTTGGCCGCCTTCAGCTCGGCGGCCAGCGCGAGCAGCCCGCGGAACTCCTCGGCCGTGAAGTCCAGCTCCTTGAGGAAGTGGCGGCCGGTGAGGGCGGTCGGGACTGTCGCCATGGGGGCGCTCCAGGGGTACGCGGTGCACTGACTCCGGTAATTCTATACGAGCCCCGGCATTTCTATTCAGCCTGCGGCATGATTATGCGCAGACTCACACGGCTCCCCGCTCACACCGCGTCCCGCTCCACCGGGCAGCTCATGCAGCGCGGCCCGCCTCTCCCCCGGCCCAGCTCGCTGCCCGGAATCTCGATCACCTCGATGCCCTGCTTGCGCAGATGCGTGTTGGTGGTGGCGTTGCGCTCGTAGGCGACGACGACTCCGGGCTCGACGGCGAGGACGTTGCAGCCGTCGTCCCACTGCTCGCGCTCGGCGGCGTGCACGTCCTGGGTGGCGGTGAGCACCCGGATCTCACCGAGGCCGAGGGCGGCGGCGATGGCGCGGTGCATGTGCTCCGGCGGATGGTCGGTGACCTTCAGCTCGCGCTCGCCGACACCGGGCTCGATGGTGTACGAGCGCAGCATGCCGAGCCCGGCGTACTGGGTGAAGGTGTCGCCGTCGACCATGGTCATCACGGTGTCGAGGTGCATGAAGGCGCGCCGCTTGGGCATGTCCAGCGCCACGATGGTCTGCGCGGAGCCCGCCGCGAACAGCTTGTGCGCGAGCATCTCCACGGCCTGGGGCGTGGTCCGCTCGCTCATCCCGATCAGTACGGCGCCGTTGCCGATCACCAGTACGTCGCCGCCCTCGATGGTGGAGGGGTAGTCGGCCTGGCCGCGCGACCAGATGTTGAAGCCCTCCTTCCTGAAGAGCGGGTGGTGCCGGTAGATCGCCTCGAAGTGCACGGTCTCGCGCTGCCGGGCGGGCCAGCGCATGGCGTTGATGGAGACGCCGTCGTAGATCCACGCCGAGGTGTCGCGGGTGAAGAGGTGGTTGGGCAGCGGGCCGAGCAGGAAGTCGTCCAGCTCCATGACGTGGAAGCGGACCGACGCCGGCTCGGGGTGGCCGGTCAGGAACTCCCGCTTGGTCATGCCGCCGACCAGGGCCTCGGCCAGCTCGGCGGGGGCCATCGCGTCGAAGGCGGTGCGCAGGTGGTCGGTGGCGAGGGGGCCGTACTCCTTCTCGTCGAAGACGCGGTCCAGGACCAGGGTCCTGGCCTCGGGGACGGCCAGGGTCTCGGTGAGCAGGTCACCGAAGAGGTGCACGGCGACTCCCCGGTCACGCAGGACGTCGGCGAACCCGTCGTGCTCGGCGCGCGCCCGGCGCACCCACAGCACGTCGTCGAAGAGGAGGGCGTCCTTGTTGCTGGGGGTGAGGCGCTTGAGTTCGAGGTCGGGCCGGTGCAGGATCACCCGGCGCAGCCGCCCGGCCTCGGAGTCGACGTGGAATGCCATGCCTTCATCCTGGCCGTCCGCGACCGTGTTCACGCGCTTCTCGACCGTTTCCGCGCCCCCTGTTTTCGTCGTGACGACGAGAAGCGGGGGCGGTCTTCCGTGGCCCGTGCTCGGGGAGTGACCGGTGACGCACGCGTGGTTCCCGTGGTCCGTACCTGGTGGTAGATACAGCGGGTGCACGTGTTCCTGTCCGCCAGCAGGAAGGTTGCTCCCCCATGTCCGCTACACGACGTCAGGTTCTTGCCTCCGCGAGCGCGGTGGGGGCGGGTATCGCCTTCACCGGAGCGTTGTCCGAGCTGTTCGCGGGCACCGCCGCCGCGCAGCCGCTGGGCCGCACCGGTTACGGCCCGCTCGTCCCCGACCCGGACGGCCTGCTCGATCTGCCGAAGGGGTTCCGCTACCGGGTGCTCTCCCGCGAGGGCGACCCCTTGCGCTCCGGTGAGGGTCCGGTGCCGTCCAACCACGACGGCATGGCCGCCTTCGCGGGCCGGGACGGCCGTACCCACCTCGTCCGCAACCATGAGAACCGCCCCACCGCCAAGATCCGCGTCCCGGCCGTGGAGGGCCTGACCTACGACCCGGAGGGGCACGGCGGCTGTACGGCGCTGACGCTGGACTCCCGCGGCCGCGTCCTTGCCGAGCGGGTCGCCATCGCCGGTACCGCCGTCAACTGCGCGGGCGGGCCGACCCCTTGGGGTACCTGGCTGACCTGCGAGGAGACCGAGGACCGGGCGGGCGACAACGGCCACACCAAGGACCACGGCTTCATCTTCGAGGTCCACCCCACCGACCCGCACCGCACCGGCGCCGTCCCGCTGACCGCGATGGGCCGCTTCCAGCACGAGGCCATCGCCATCGACCCTGGGCGCGGTGTGGTCTACGAGACCGAGGACGCCTTCCTCAAGCCGTTCGGCCTCTTCTACCGGTTCCTGCCCGAGAAACCGCTCGGCGGTGTCGGTTCGCTCCGCGCGGGCGGCCGTCTCCAGGCGATGCGGGTGCCGGGCGTGCCGGACCTGTCCACGGTCCAGGAGACGGGGGCGTCCTTCGACGGCGTCGAGTGGGTGGACGTCCCCGACCCGCTGGCCGCCACCACCCCGGCCCGCCTCCAGGACTACGGCCCGCGCGGCATCACCCACGCCCAGAAGCTGGAGGGCTGCTACTGGGGCGGCGCCTGCGTGTACTTCGTGTCGTCCTTCGCCCACAGCGCGGAGGGCTCCGCCGCCGACCACTTCGGCCAGATCTGGCGGTACGACCCGCGGCGCCGCCGCCTCACTCTGGTGATCGTCTTCGGCCCGGACACCGACGTCCAGCTGCCCGGCGAATCCCCGGACAACATCTGCCTCGCCCCCAGCGGCGGCCTGATGGTGTGCGAGGACGGCAACGGCGCCCAGCACGTCTTCGGGGTGACCCGCGGCGGCGAGGTGTACGCGATGGCGCGCGGCCGGCAGAACACCGGCACGCCGGAGAAGCCGGAGTGGGGCGAGTTCGCCGGCGTCACCTTCTCGCCCGACGGCGGCACGATGTACGTCAACTGCTATACGCCGGGCACCACTTTCGCGGTGACCGGGCCCTGGCGGAGGTAGACCCCCCGCCAGGGCTTGCCGGTGGATCACAGACGCGGGTCCACCGGCTCCGACTCCAGCGCGAGTACGCCGAACACCGCCTCGTGCACCCGCCACAGCGGTTCCCCGTCGGCGAGCCGGTCCAGGGCCTCCAGGCCGAGGGCGTACTCGCGCAGCGCCAGCGACCGCTTGTGGCCCAGGAACCGGCGGCGCAGCTTGGCCAGGTTGTCCGGGCGCGTGTACTCGGGTCCGTAGATGATCCGCAGGTACTCGCGGCCCCGGCACTTGATGCCCGGCTGCACCGGCCGGCCCTGCCCGTCGCGGACGAGCGCGCCGAGCGGCTTGACGACCATGCCCTCGCCGCCCCGGCCGGTCATCTCCAGCCACCAGTCGATGCCCGCCCGCACCGACTCCGGGTCGCCGGTGTCGACGTACAGGCGTCGGGTGGTCTGGAGCAGGCCGGCGGCGTCGTGCTCCACCAGGCGGTCCAGCAGGGCGAGTTGCTCGTCGTGCGAGAGCCCGGCGAGGCTGCGGCCGCGCACCGCGAGCAGCTGGAAGGGGGCGAGGCGGACGCCGTCCAGGCCGTCGGTGGTCCAGCAGTAGCGACGGTAGGCGTCGGTGAACGCGGCCGCGTCGGCGGCGCGTTCACGCTGCCGGGTCAGGAGCGCGGACACGTCGGCGCCCCGGGCTCCGGCCGCCTCCAGCGCGGCGAGCGCGGGCGGGAACACGGCGCCGGAGGCCGCGCCCACGGCGGCGTACTGGCGGCGCAGCAGCCCCTGCGACTTCAGCGACCACGGCATCAACTCGGCGTCCAGGAGCAGCCAGTCGGTGTCGAGCCGGTCCCACAGCCCGGCCTCGGTGACCGCCGCGCGGAGCCGGCCGAGGATCTCCTCGGTCACCGCGTCGTCGTCGAAGAACGGCCGTCCGGTACGGGTGTACAGCGCGCCCGTGGGCCCCTCCGGCACACCGAACCGCTTGGCGGCGGTCTCCGCGTCCCGGCACACCAGGACCACGGCCCGCGAGCCCATGTGCTTCTCCTCGCACACCACCCGCTCGACCCCGTCCCGCGCGTACTGCGCGAACGCCTCGGCCGGGTGCTCCAGGTAGCCGTCCTCCTGGGAGGTGGGCGTCGGCGCCATGGTGGGCGGCAGGTACGGCAGCAGGCGCGGGTCGACGGCGAAACGGCTCATCACCTCCAAGGCGGCGGCCGCGTTCTCCTCGCGGACCGCCACCCGGCCCAGGTACCGGGTCTCGACGCCGCCGCGGCCGGTGACGTCGGCCAGGTCCAGCGGCCGTCCGTCGTGGCCGCCGGGCGCGTCGACGCGCAGCGGCCGGACCGGCTCGTACCAGGTCCGCTCGGCGGGGACGTCCACGACCTCCCGCTCCGGCCAGCGCAGCGCGGTCAGCTTGCCGCCGAAGACGGCGCCGGTGTCCAGACAGATGGTGTTGTTGAGCCAGGTGGCTTCCGGGACCGGGGTGTGGCCGTAGACCACGGCGGCGTGGCCCCGGTAGTCCTCGGCCCACGGGTAGCGCACGGGCAGCCCGAACTCGTCGGTCTCGCCGGTGGTCTCGCCGTACAGGGCGTGCGAGCGGACCCGGCCGGAGGTGCGGCCGTGGTACTTCTCCGGCAGGCCGGCGTGGCAGACCACGAGCCGGCCGCCGTCGAGTACGTAGTGGCTGACCAGCCCGTCCAGGAAGCGGCGTACCTCGTCCTTGAACTCCTCGCTCTCGCCGTCCATCTGGGCGACGGTCTCGGCGAGGCCGTGGGTGTGCTGGACCGTGCGGCCCTTGAGGTAGCGGCCGAACTTGTTCTCATGGTTGCCCGGCACGCACAGCGCGGTCCCGGCCGCGACCATGCCCATCACGCGCCGCAGCACGGCGGGGCTGTCCGGGCCCCGGTCGACCAGGTCGCCGACGAACACGGCGGTGCGGCCCTCGGGGTGCACGCCGTCGGTGTAGCCCAGCTTGGCGAGCAGCGACTCCAGTTCGGCGGAGCAGCCGTGGATGTCGCCGATGATGTCGAAGGGACCGGTGAGGTGGGTGAGGTCGTTGTACCGCTTCTCGGTGACGATCGTGGCGCCCTCGATCTCGGCCACCCCGCGCAGCACATGCACCTTGCGGAAGCCCTCGCGCTCCAAGTGCCTTATGGAACGGCGGAGTTCGCGGGTGTGCCGCTGGACCACCCGGCGGGGCATGCCCGCGCGGTCGGGGCGGCCCGCGTTGCGCTCGGCGCACACCTCCTCGGGCACGTCCAGCACGATGGCGATGGGCAGCACGTCGTACTTCCTGGCGAGGTCGATCAACTGCTTCCGGGCGTCCGGCTGGACGCTGGTGGCGTCGACGACGGTGCGGCGTCCGGCGGCGAGCCGCTTGCCCGCAATGTAGTGCAGGACCTCGAAGGCGTCCCTGGTCGCGCTCTGGTCGTTCTCGTCGTCGGCGACCAGGCCCCGGCAGAAGTCGGAGGAGATCACCTCGGTGGGCGCGAAGTGCCTGCGGGCGAAGGTCGACTTGCCGGAGCCGGTGGCGCCGACGAGGACGACGAGGGAGAGGTCGGTGACGGGCAGCGCCCGCCCTGTGCTGGTCCCGGTCATGCGGCCTTCGCCTCCTTCTTGTCCTGCTCGGTGGTGTCGCGGTGGAACACGGCCAGTTGGGTGGGGGGTCCGACCTCGGGGTCGTCGGGTCCGACGGGGCGGAAGTCGACGCTGTAGCCGTACCGTTCGGCGACGGCGGCCGCCCAGGCGCCGAACTCCTCGCGGGTCCACTCGAAGCGGTGGTCGCCGTGCCGCACATGCCCGGCGGGCAGGGTCTCCCAGCGGACGTTGTACTCGACGTTCGGCGTGGTCACGAGGACGGTGCGCGGGCGGGCCGCGCCGAACACGGCGTACTCCAGCGCGGGCAGCCGGGGCAGGTCGAGGTGTTCGATCACCTCGCTGAGCACGGCCGCGTCGTAGCCGGTGAGCCGCTTGTCGGTGTAGGTGAGCGAGCCCTGGAGCAGCTGGACGCGGGACGCCTGCCGCTCGCCCATGCGGTCCAGCTTGAGGCGGCGGGCGGCGATGGCGAGGGCGCGTGCGGACACGTCGACGCCGGTGATCTCGGTGAACCGCACGTCCCGCAGCAGCTCGCGCACGAGGTGGCCCTCGCCGCAGCCGAGGTCGAGCACCCGCGCGGCGCCCGCCTCGCGCAGCCCGGCGAGGATCGCCTCCCGGCGCTGGACCGCGAGCGGGGTGGGCCGGGGTTCGGCCTCGGCCTCCGCCTCGACGGCGTTGTCGATGTCCTCGACCTCGCTGTCGTCGGTCTCGGCGAGGCGCACCAGCTCAAGACGCTCCATCGCCTGCCGGGTCAGCGACCAGCGGCGGGAGAGGTAGCGGTTGGTGATGAGCCGGTGCTCGGGGTGGCCGGGCAGCCAGCCCTCACCGGCGCGCAGCAGCTTGTCGACCTCGTCGGGGGAGACCCAGTAGTGCTTGGCGTCGTCCAGCACCGGCAGCAGGACATAGAGGTGGCGCAGCGCCTCGGCGAGGGTGAGCTTCTCCGACTCCAGCACCAGGCGGACGTAGCGGGAGTCGCCCCAGTCGGGGAACTCGGTGTCCAGGGCGACCGGTTCGGCGGTGACGTCCCAGCCGAGCGGTGCGAACAGGGCGCGCACCAGGTCCGGGCCGCCCTTCGCGGCGACGGCGGGCACCTCGATGCGCAGCGGCAGCGGGGCGGCGGCGCGCTCCGGGCGGGCCTTGCACACACCGCGCAGGGCGGTGGAGAAGACGGCGCTGAGCGCGACGGCGAGGAGCGAGGAGGCCGCGTAGGGGCGGTCGTTGACGTACTGGCCGAGGGCGGCGTCGGGGGCGCCGCCGCGGCCCTTGCCCTTGCCGCGCCGGATCAGCGCGATGGGATCGACCTCCAGCAGCAGCGCGGCCGTGCAGCGCTCGACCTCCGCCTCGGGGTAGAAGACGTGCGCGGTCCCGTGGGACGTGCTGAACGTCTGCGCGTTGCCGGGGTTCTTGTGCAGCAGGAACCCGAGGTCGGTGGCGGGGGTGGCGGCGGTGCCGCTCGTGGAGATCGTCAGGAACACATGACCGAGTCTCGCGGTGCGGGGGGCGCGTTGACCACCGGTTTTCCGGAGTTGGTGCACCGAATCCGCGGGGCCTACCGCGCGGGTGGCGGCGGGCCCCGCGGATGCTCGTCAGGACAGCTGGGGCATGACCTCGGCGGAGATCAGCTCCAACTGGTCGAGGTCGTCGAGGTCGAGCATCTGGAGATAGATCCGCTCGGAGCCGGCCGCCTCGTACCGGCCGATCTTCTCGACCACCTCGGCCGGGGTGCCGGCCAGACCGTTGGCCTTCAGCTCGTCGACCTCGCGGCCGATGACGGCGGCGCGGCGGGCCACCTCCGCGTCGTCCCGGCCGACGCAGGCGACGAGGGCGTTGGAGTAGACGAGGGAGCCGGGGGCGCGGCCGGCCTCCTCGGCGGCGGCGCGGACCCGGCCGAACTGGCGCTCGGTGTCCTCGAGGGACGCGAAGGGGATGTTGAACTCGTCGGCGTAGCGGGCGGCGAGGCGCGGGGTGCGCTTGGCGCCGTGACCGCCGATGATCACCGGGACCCTGCCCTGGGCGGGCTTGGGCAGCGCGGGCGACTCGGTGAGGTCGTAGTAGGTGCCGTGGAAGTCGTAGGTCTTGCCGGCCTCGGTGGCCCACAGGCCGGTGACGACCTCCAGCTGCTCCTCCAGGCGGGCGAACTTCTCCTTCGGGAAGGGGATGCCGTACGCCTTGTGCTCCTCCTCGAACCAGCCCGCGCCGAGGCCGAGTTCGACCCGGCCGCCGGACATCTGGTCGACCTGCGCGACCTGGATGGCAAGCACGCCGGGCAGCCGGAACGTGCCGGCGGTCATGAGGGTGCCGAGCCGGATGCGGCTGGTCTCGCGGGCGAGTCCGGCGAGCGTGATCCAGGCGTCGGTGGGTCCGGGCAGACCGCTCACGCTGCCCATGCGGAGGTAGTGGTCCGAGCGGAAAAATGCGTCGAACCCGAGATCCTCGGTGGCCTTCGCCACGGTGAGCAAGGTGTCGTAGGTGGCCCCCTGCTGGGGCTCGGTGAAGATACGAAGGTCCATGACCTCCATCCTGCACGTCATCGGCCCGCCGGACCGCATCGGCACCACCGCGCGGACCGGCCCCGGCGAGGACGCCCCGGCACCTTCAGCCCGGCTCCCGCTCCGGCAGCAGCTCCTCCCTGGCCGCCAGCTTGCGCAGCATCTCCAGGACCCGGTCGCGGGACTCGTCCGCCGCGTCGATGGCCTCCATGCACTGCCAGTACACCGCCTCGTCGGAGGCGCCGCTGGCTATGCCGACCAGGGCCATGCCCACCTCGCCGAGCAGCCCGCACAGGGACAGCAGGGTCCGGCGCGGGTCGGCCAGCTCGGTGAGCCGGGCGGCGAGCAGGTCCCCGGTGTCCAGCTCGGGACGGTCCAGCACGCCGCAGCCCCGGCCCGCCAGCTCCATCAGCCCCAGCGCCTCCCCCCGCAGCTCGGGCGGCCCGGACACCGCCAGCCGGCTGCCGATCGCCTGCGACAGGGCCTGTGCCTGCCACACCTCCCTCAGCGTCCCCGGCGCGTCGGCACCCGCCACCAACGCCTCTCTGCTGATCTCGATGAGCCGTAACGCGTCCATCCGCCGCCCCGTCCCCGTCCGTCCGTTCGCCGCACACCCGTCTTCACTACCCAGAGTGATGGCACTTGGGGCGAAAAGCCAGAGGAAGACGGAAATCTGTGGACAACAATTCGGAATCGGCAGGGAAATTGACTCCATAGAGTGATAGTGGAGCACGTCGGTCCGCCCGTCGGGTCAGGACTCGTCCCCTGCTCCCGGCACCGGGAACCGCCCCTCGTTCCGCTCGATCTTGGCCGCGAGTGCCGCCAGCGGGTCGACGCCCAGCACCTCACACAGCTGAAGGAGGTAGGCGAGGACGTCGGCCACCTCGTCGGTGACGCGGTGCGCGGTGCCGGGGTCGTCCATGACGCCGGCCGACTCCTCCGGGGTCAACCACTGGAAGATCTCGACCAGTTCGGCGGCCTCCACGCTGAGCGCGGAGACGAGGTTCTTCGGGGTGTGGTACTGCTGCCAGTCGCGGGCGGCGGCGAACTCGGCCAGCCTGCGCTGGAGTCCGGCCAGATCGGGGTGTTCGGTCACGGCTCCAGGTGTACCACCGTGACGCCCGGTGTCCCCGCGGCCCAGGCCGCGTCGCTCACCGCGCCCACGCAGCGGATGTGGCCGCGCTCCCCCATCCGGGCCGCCGTGGCGAGGAGTTGGCCCCGCTGGCCGGGGTCGAGGCAGCGGTCGAAGCCGTCGGCGAGCACGGTGAGCGTGCGCAGCGCGTCCGGCACCTCCCCCGGCGCGTCCACGTCCAGCACCCCCGGCCCGGTCAGCAGGACCAGGACCAGCGCGACATAGCGCAGCTCGCCGTCGCCCAGCCGGGCCAGCTCGGTGAGGTGGCCGTCGCCCCGGTCGAGCAGCGCCCGTACCGTGCCGTCCCGCAGCCGTTCGGCGGCCAGGTCGGCCACCGGGCCCGCGCACCCGGCGCGCACCACCTCGACCAGCTGGGCGTGCCGGCGCCCGCACTCGGCCCGCGTACGGCTCAGGACGTCGGCGAGGTTGTCGCAGCCCGGCAGCAGCCGCCCCGAGCCGGTGGGCACCGGGACCCGCATGCGGGCGGGCGCGGGGTCGCAGGGGAAGACGGAGCGCAGCGCGACGACCATCTGCTCGGCGGCGGCCAGCACCCGGCGCTGCCCGTCCGTCTTCCCGGCCACCCGCAGCGGCAGCAGGGGCGTGCCCAGCACATCGTCGGGGAGCGGGGCGCGGGTCACCGGGGCGGCGCCCGCGGTGTGCCAGGCGGCCTGCACGGTCCGCCGTTCCGGGTCGCGCAGGGCGGTCTCCAGCAGGACGACCCCGCCCGCGCCGAGCCGCTCGCCCACGATGCGCAGCCGGGGTTCGGCCTGCACGGCCACGTCCAGCCGGACCGGGCCCTCGACGCCGTCCGCCGTGCAGCCGATCCGGAAGCCGCGCCGCCCCTCGGCGTCCGGCCGGGCCCGGTCGGGCACCCAGGCCGTCGGGTCCGGGAACACCTCGCCGAGCGCGGCCCCGCCGCCGAGCCGGGCGAGTGCCTCGTAGGCGGCGAGCGCGGTCGACTTGCCGGAGCCGCTCGGCCCGGCGAACAGGGTGACGGCGCCCAGCGGGAACGAGGCCCGGCGGTGCCCGGCGAACGCGGACAGCCGCAGCTCGGTGATCCGGGCGCGCACGTCGTACGCGTCGGGGAACGGGACCGGAGCGGAGAGGGAGGAGAGGGAGGAGACCGACATGAGCGGACCGTAGGACCGCCGCCGCCGGACGAACCGTTTTCTCCCCGGACCTTCCTACGATCGGGCGACCGCCCCGGCCCCCGGCGCGCCACCCGCTCGGCCGAACCGTCCTACGAGCCTACGAGCGCCGGGGGTCCCGGGCGGCGGCCCTCAGCCGGACGCCTCCATGTCCATCAGCCCGCTGACCTCGGTCCCGGGCGGCGTCAGCAGGAAGACATTGCGGTCCACCCGGTGCATCCCGCTGCCCAGTCCGAACACCACGCCGGTGCTGAAGTCCAGGACGCGCTTGGCGACATCGCCCTCCGCGCTGGACAGGTCCAGCAGCACCGGCACCCCCGACATCAGGGTCTCGGCGACGTCGCGCGCGTCCGCGAAGATGCTGACCCGCAGGACGACGAACCGGCGGCGCGTCTCGGTGTCCGCGTCCGGGAGCGTCCGGTGGCCGACCGCGGACGGCCACGCGTCCCGGCCCCGCAGCGGCACGACCTGGGCGAGCCCTTCCCACTGTTCATCGGTGACGTCATAACGGCTCACCGGCTCCCCCTGACCTGACTCGCTTTCGATGCCTGCACCAGCCAATTCTTACGCCAAGTCACCCGTTCAGCCCAACAACGACACACTGCGCGACACAGCCCTGATCCGGCGCCCGGCCCATCTGCCGTGCGCACGACGCCCAAAGGCCCTGCGGGAGGCCCGGATCACAACCGCAACGAGGGGAACGTCACAGGCCATCGTTCTGCTGTCACCTGAGCACCCTGTCCTAACATCCGAGCATGACGGTCCTGCCTGACGACGGGCTCCCACTGGCCGCCGAGTTCCCTGACGCGACGCACGAGCAGTGGCAACGCCTGGTCGAGGGTGTACTGCGCAAGTCCGGCAAGGAAGTCTCCGGCGCGGCAGCTGAGGACGCCCTGTCCACGACGCTGGAGGACGGGCTGCGCACCCGGCCGCTGTACACCGCGCGCGACGCCGCGCCCGACCCCGGCCTGCCCGGCTTCGCGCCGTTCACGCGCGGCGGCCGCCCGGTGGGCAACACCCCCGGCGGGTGGGACGTACGGCAGCGGCACGCGGCGCTCTTCGACGGCTCGGTGCTGGCCGACCTGGAGAACGGCGTCACCTCGCTCTGGCTGGTGCTCGGCGAGGGCGGCATCCCGGTCGCGGACCTCGGCCGGGCGCTCGACGGCGTCTACCTGGACCTCGCACCCATCGTCCTGGACGCGGGCGCCGACACCGAGGCCGCCGCAGACATGCTGCTGAAGCTGTACGAGGAGCGGGGCGTCGCCCCCGAGGACGTACGCGGCAATCTGGGCGCCGACCCGCTGGGCCACGAGGCCCGCACCGGCACCCCGCTCGGCTTCGCCCCGGTGGCCGCGCTCGCGGCCCGCGCCGCGTCGTACCCGGCGCTGCGCACCCTGACCGTGGACGCGCTGCCGTACCACGAGGCGGGCGGCTCGGCCGCGCAGGAGCTCGGGGCCTCGCTGGCCACCGCGGTGGCGTATCTGCGGGAGCTGACCGAGGCCGGGCTGAGCGCCGAACAGGCCGCCGCCCAGATCGAGTTCCGGTACGCGGCGACCGCCGACCAGTTCCTCACCATCGCCAAGCTCCGCGCGGCGCGCCGGCTGTGGGCGCGGGTCGCCGAGGTGTGCGGGGCGCCGGGCGCGGGCGCGCAGGTGCAGCACGCGGTGACCTCGCCGGTGATGATGTCCCGGCACGACCCGTGGGTGAACATGCTGCGCACGACGGTCGCCACGCTGGCCGCCGGGGTGGGCGGCGCCGACTCCGTGACGGTGCTGCCGTTCGACCACGCGCTGGGCCTGCCGGACGCGTTCGCCCGCCGTATCGCCCGCAACACCTCCACGATCCTGGTGGAGGAGTCGCATCTGGCGCGGGTCGTCGACCCGGCGGGCGGCTCCTGGTACGTGGAGCGGCTGACCGACGAACTGGCGCATGCCGCCTGGGAGTTCTTCCGGTCGATCGAGCAGGACGGCGGCCAGGCGGCCGTGTTGCGCTCGGGAAGGCTCCGCGCGGACCTCGCGCGCACCTGGGAGGAGCGGTCCGCCAAGCTCGCCAAGCGCCGCGAACCCATCACCGGGGTCAGCGAGTTCCCCTTCCTGGACGAGAAGCCGGTACGCCGCGAGCCCGCGCCCGAACCCCCGGCCGGCGGGCTGCCGCGCGTGCGCAGGGACGAGGCGTACGAAGCGCTGCGGGCCCGCTCCGACGCCCACCTGGCCGCGACGGGCGCCCGACCCCGGATCTTCCTCGCCACGCTCGGCCCGGCCGCCGAGCACACCGCCCGCGCCTCCTTCGCCGCCAACCTCTTCCAGGCGGGCGGCATCGAGCCGGTCGTCACCGGGAACTTCGAGGAGAGCGGCGCCACCGAGGCCGTGCTCTGCTCCAGCGACGCCCGCTACGCCGAGGAGGCCGGGCAGGCCGCCGAAGCGCTCCGCGCGGCCGGCGCCCGGCAGGTGCACCTGGCGGGCCGTCCCGCCGAGTACACGGGCGTCGACAGTTACGTCTTCGCGGGCTGCGACGCCGTCGCCGTACTGTCCGCGACCTTGGACCGAATCGGAGTGTCCTGATGGGAATCCCCGACTTCTCCGGCATCGAGCTGGGCACCCCGGCCGTCGACGGTGGCCCCGAGGAGTGGCGTGCCGCCGTCAAGCGGGACACCGGGGGCGCCGAGCCGCTGTGGGAGACCCCCGAGGGCATCGAGGTCAAGCCGCTCTACACCGGCCGTGACCTGGAGGGCCTGGACTTCCTGGACACGTATCCGGGCATGGCGCCGTATCTGCGCGGCCCCTACCCGACGATGTACGTCAACCAGCCCTGGACGATCCGCCAGTACGCGGGCTTCTCCACGGCCCAGGAGTCCAACGCGTTCTACCGGCGCAACCTCGCGGCCGGCCAGAAGGGCCTTTCGGTCGCCTTCGACCTGCCCACGCACCGGGGTTACGACAGCGACCACCCGCGTGTGACGGGCGACGTCGGCATGGCGGGCGTGGCCATCGACTCGATCCTCGACATGCGGCAGCTCTTCGACGGCATCCCGCTGGACAGGATGACCGTGTCGATGACGATGAACGGCGCCGTGCTGCCGGTGCTGGCGCTCTACATCGTGGCGGCCGAGGAACAGGGCGTACCGCCCGAGAAGCTGGCCGGGACCATTCAGAACGACATCCTCAAGGAGTTCATGGTCCGCAACACCTACATCTATCCGCCGAAGCCGTCGATGCGGATCATCTCCGACATCTTCGCGTACACCTCGCAGCGGATGCCGCGCTACAACTCCATCTCCATCTCCGGCTACCACATCCAAGAGGCGGGCGCGACAGCCGACCTGGAGCTGGCGTACACGCTCGCGGACGGCGTGGAGTACATCCGGGCGGGCCGGGAGGCGGGGCTGGACGTGGACGCGTTCGCGCCCCGGCTGTCGTTCTTCTGGGCGATCGGCATGAACTTCTTCATGGAGGTCGCCAAGTTGCGCGCGGCCCGGCTGCTGTGGGCCAAGCTGGTCCAGCAGTTCGACCCGAAGAACGCCAAGTCCCTTTCTCTGCGCACCCATTCGCAGACCTCGGGCTGGTCGCTGACCGCGCAGGACGTGTTCAACAACGTCACGCGTACGTGTGTGGAGGCGATGGCGGCGACCCAGGGCCACACCCAGTCGCTGCACACCAACGCCCTGGACGAGGCACTGGCGTTGCCCACCGACTTCTCGGCGCGGATCGCCCGTAACACCCAGCTGCTGATCCAGCAGGAGTCGGGCACCACCCGGGTCATCGACCCATGGGGCGGCAGCGCCTATGTGGAGCGGCTGACGTACGACCTCGCGCGCAAGGCGTGGCAGCACATCCAGGAGGTCGAGGCGGCGGGCGGTATGGCGCAGGCCATCGACGCGGGCATCCCGAAGCTGCGTGTCGAGGAGGCGGCGGCGCGTACCCAGGCCCGTATCGACTCCGGGCGGCAGCCGGTGATCGGCGTCAACAAGTACCGCGTGGACACCGACGAGCAGATCGACGTGCTCAAGGTCGACAACTCCTCGGTGCGCGCCCAGCAGATCGAGAAGCTGCGGCGGCTGCGCGCGGAGCGGGACGAGGTGGCCTGCCGGGACGCGCTGGACGCGCTGACCCGCGCGGCGGACGGCGAGGGCAACCTGCTGGAGCTGGCGGTGAACGCGGCCCGCGCCATGGCGACGGTGGGCGAGATCTCGGACGCGCTGGAGAAGGTGTACGGCCGGCACGCGAGCCAGATCCGTACCATCTCCGGGGTGTACCGCAACGAAGCAGGCGAGTCCCCGTCGGTGGACCGCACCCGTGCCCTGGTGGACGCCTTCGAGGAGGCCGAGGGGCGCCGGCCGCGCATCCTGGTCGCCAAGATGGGCCAGGACGGGCACGACCGGGGCCAGAAGGTGATCGCCACCGCCTTCGCCGACCTCGGCTTCGACGTCGACGTCGGCCCGCTGTTCCAGACGCCGGAGGAGGTCGCCCGGCAGGCGGTGGAGGCGGATGTGCACGTGGTCGGGGTGTCCTCGCTGGCCGCGGGTCACCTCACGCTCGTCCCGGCGCTGCGCGAGAAGCTGGCCGAGGAGGGGCGCGAGGACATCATGGTCGTGGTGGGCGGGGTGATCCCGCCGCAGGACGTGCCGACGCTGCTGGAGATGGGCGCGACGGCGGTGTTCCCGCCGGGCACGGTCATCCCGGACGCGGCGCACGACCTGGTGAAGCGGCTCGCGGCCGACCTCGGCCACGACCTCTGAGCCCGGCATGGCCGCGATCGATCTCGACACCTATGTGAAGGGCGTGCTCGACGGGAAGCGCGCCCTGGTGGCCCGCGCCATCACCCTGGTCGAGTCCACCCGACCGCAACACCGTGCTCTCGCGCAGGAGTTGCTCACCGAGCTGCTGCCGCACAGCGGGCGGGCGCGGCGGATCGGGGTGAGCGGGGTGCCGGGCGTGGGCAAGTCCACGTTCATCGACGCGTTCGGCACCATGCTGACCGGGCAGGGGCACCGGGTGGCGGTGCTCGCGGTGGACCCGTCCTCGACGCGCACCGGTGGCTCGATCCTGGGCGACAAGACCCGGATGGAGCGCCTCGCGGTGGACCCGCACGCGTTCGTCCGCCCCTCCCCCAGCGCGGGCACGCTGGGCGGGGTGGCGAAGGCGACGCGCGAGTCCATGGTGGTCATGGAGGCGGCCGGGTACGACGTGGTCCTGGTGGAGACGGTCGGCGTCGGCCAGTCGGAGACCGCGGTCGCCGACATGGTGGACTCCTTCCTGCTGCTCACCCTGGCCCGCACCGGCGACCAGCTCCAGGGCATCAAGAAGGGCGTGCTGGAGTTGGCCGACGTGATCGCCGTCAACAAGGCGGACGGTCCGCACGAGCGGGACGCGCGGGCAGCGGCCCGTGAACTGGCGGGCGCGCTCAGGCTGATGCACGGCAAGGACGCCTTCTGGACCCCGCCCGTGCTGCACTGCAGCGCCCGTGAGACGAGCGGCCTGGACACGGTGTGGGAACGCCTGGAGCAGCATCGCACCCTGTTGGACTCCACGGCCCGGCTGGCCGCCAAGCGCCGTGATCAGCAGGTGCGTTGGACCTGGTCGATGGTGCGCGACGAGCTGCTGGGCCGGCTGCACGCGGACCCCGAGGTCAGACGGTTGACACCCGGTCTCGAACAGGAGGTGAGGGACGGGTCGTTGACGGCGACGCGGGCGGCGGACCGGATTCTGCGGGCGTTCGAGGAGCGGGGCGGGGCGTTGTGACAGCCCTGTGACCGGAGGAGTGGCCTCCGCCACAGCCGGAGGAGGCCGGTCCTGCTCAACTCGCCTGATGCGCAGATCATTTGCAGGTGTGTGGACGCTCGCCGCGCTGACCCTCGCCGGGTGCGGCACCGCCCAGTCCGGCCCGCTGGGTGCGGGCGGGGCGAGTGCGGGCGGGGTGAGCGCGGAGCCGCTGTGCGCCTCGAAGGCCCCGCCCTACGGCGAGGTTCCGCTCACTCGTGCCACGGCCACGGCCGACGCCCCGCGCCCGCCGGGTTCGCCCAGCCCGGTGCCGTCCACCACGGGGACCGCGCAGGACGGGGTGCGGATCACCCGGCTGTACGCCGGTGCGATCGACGAGGACGGGGCCTGCCGGCCGGGTTCGCTGACGGTGGAGTTCGAGGTGACCAACCCGGCCCCGCGCGACATGACGTACACGGTCGTCCTCGACTCCACGGGGTACACCGGCGCGAGCCGGGTCGTGGGCCCGGTGGGGCCCGGCAAGACCGTGCGCGGCAGGGTGGCGATGGGCCGGAGCTACGGGGACATCGCGGGCGGCACCGACGTGTCGATCGTGTCCGTCCGCAGCATCCCCAGCGCGGAGGCCCCCGCCCCCGGCGGCCCCTGCCCCGCGACCGGGGTGCGGGTGTACGCCGATCAGGGGGACGCGGCGATGGGGCTGCGCATGGTGGGGCTGCACCTGGAGAACTGCGGCAAGGAGCCGTACACGCTGGACGGCCGGCCCGAGTTGGAGATCATCGACGCCGATCACAAGCCGGTCGGCGGGATTCAGGTGCTGCCCTCCGCCCAGGTCGCCCAGCTCGGCGGTCCGCCGGACGTGGTCCGGTCCCTCACCCTGCGCCCCGGCGAGCGCGCCCTGTCGGGCATCGTCTGGCGCAACACGGTGGAAGCCTTCGGCGGCGCCGTGAACGCCCCCTACCTCCGCGTCCGCGCCAAGGCGGGCGCCGCGCCGGTGATGGTGACCCCGGAACTGGACCTCGGCACGACGGGCAGACTGGGGGTCGAGGCATGGCGGAAGGAGGAGTGACGGGACCTTCCGCCCGACAAGAAGGGGAAGCCGTGGAGGACATCGCCTACGCCGACAAGGGGCGGCCCTCGCCGCACGCGCTCACCGGTGCCGGGGTCGCCGTGACCGACGCGGCGGGCCGGGTGCTGCTGGGCTGGTCGAGAAAGCGCGGGGTGTGGGAGCTGCCGGGCGGGAAGAACGACGCCGGGGAGGGCTTCGCCGAGGCGGCCGTACGGGAGTTGGCGGAGGAGACGGGGCTGCGGGCCGACGCGGCGGACGCGCGGCTGCTGGCGCTGCTGATGGACTCCGCGCACGGCATCCCGCGCGTGACGGCGGCGGTGCGGGTGACCGCGTACAAGGGTGAACCGAGCGTGCGTGAACCGGAGTTGATCGACCGCTGGGAGTGGCACGATCCGGCGGCGCTGCCCCGGCCGCTGTTCACGCCGAGCGCGCATGTCATCGACACGGTGTGGCCAGGTCTGCTCATGGGGTTGCCGCCGGTGCACCGGTACCCGGTGGGGGGCTTCTAGGCCGCTGACCGGGTGCGGAACGCGCGTACGGCGAGCCCGGACCCGGCCACCACGAGGTAGCCGCGCGAGAGCCAGTTGTCGGTGGCGAGGGACAGCCAGGCCCGAAGTCGGCGCGAACGGGGCCGTGTTGTGGGTGCCATGCGCTTTCCCTTCCGTTCGGCGGGGTGGGGGTACGGGTACCCAGGAGGGCGGGGACTCAGACGGTCACCTCCTGTGTCCCCAACACCATGAGAAGGGCGAGCCGTTCGGCGTCCTCGGTGCCGGGTTCGGCCGTGTAGACCATGATCCGCAGATCGCTGCCGGCGACGGACAGGATGTCGCAGTCCAGCGTCAGCGGTCCGACCACCGGATGGTCGATGGTCTTGCGCGCCGCGTCGTGGACGCCGACCGTGCCGCTGTCCCACAGCTCTTTGAACCGGCCGCCCTTCGCAAGCAGTTCGGCGATCAGCTCACCCAGGGCACGGTCGCCGGGGTACCGCCCGGCCGCCGTACGCAGGTCGGCGACGAGGGCGGACTCGAACGCGGCCAGCGACTCGGGAGTGTGCCGTACGCCGGAGCCGTGTCCAGGTCCAGGTCCAGGTCCGGCGAAGTGCCGCCAGACACCGTTGAGTTGGCGGCCCTTCCAGCGGGTGGAGTCGCCCATGAGGGCGGCGTAGGGCGGGTTCGCGGTCAGCAGGGTCCAGGTGGCGTCGTAGACCGCGACCGGGGTCCGGCCGAGCCGGTCCAGCAGCCGGTGCACGCTGGGCGGGATGAAGGAGGGCACGGCCGTCTGGGCGGGCGGGGCGAGCCCGGCGAGCCGGTACAGATGGTCGCGCTCGGCCGCCGACAGCCGCAGCGCCCGTGTGAGCGCCTCCACGACCTGGGAGGAGGGGTTGGTGGCCCGGCCCTGCTCCAGCCGGGTCACATAGTCGACGGAGATCCCGGCGAGCTGGGCCAGCTCCTCCCGCCGCAGCCCCGAGGTCCGCCTGCGGCCCCCCAGGGGCAGCCCCGCTTCACCGGGCGGGAGCCGGTCCCGCCAGCGGTGGATCGCCGTCCCGAGTTCCGCGCTCGCCATACGGTCCAGTGTGCCGCGCGGGGCTCCCGCCCGCCTGGTACCGCCAGTCCCAGGAAAACGGGTCCTCTGGCTGCCGGCGAGCTCCCGGCGGACGCTGGAACCATGACGAACACACTGATCACCGGAGCGAACAAGGGTCTCGGTTTCGAGACCGCCCGCCGCCTGCTGGCCGAGGGCCACACCGTGTACATAGGCGCCCGCGACCCCGAGCGGGGCAGGCGCGCCGCGGAGGAGCTGGGCGCGACGTTCGTCCAGCTGGACGTGACCGACGACGAGTCCGTGCTGGCCGCGGTCCGCACGCTGGAGGCGGCGGGCGGCCTGGACGTGCTGGTCAACAACGCCGGGATCGAGCCGCGCCGCCCGGACGGCGGCTTCGTCGACCCGGCGGCGGTCACGGCGGACGATGTGCGGGCGGTCTTCGAGACGAACGTGTTCGGCCCGGTACGGGTCCTGCAAGCCTTCCTCCCCCTCCTGCTGCGCTCCCCCGCGCCGGTCGTGGTGAACGTCAGCAGCGGCCTCGCCCTCACCCGCGCCCTGTCCGACCCGGCCGCGCCGGAGCACTTCTACCCGGACCTCGCGTACCCCGCCTCCAAGGCCGCGCTGAACATGCTGACCGTGCAGTACGCGAAGGCGTTCCCGACGCTGCGCGTCAACGCGGCGGACCCCGGCTTCACCGCGACGGACCTGAACCACAACACGGGGACGCAGAGTGTGGAAGAGGGGGCGGAGGTGATCGTGCGGTTGGCGTGCGCGGAGGGGGTCACCAGGACGTTCCAGGAGGGGGCGGGGGTGGTGCCCTGGTAGTCCCTGGACGGTCACGCCTCGCTCAGCCGGGCGTACACGCGGTCGTGGTACAGCAGCGGGCGCCCGCCGGAACAGGGCTCCGCCGTGAGGGCACGGGCGACGATCAGCCGGTGTTCACCCGCGGGGACGGTCGCCTCGACCCGGCACACCAGCCATGCCAGCACGTCGTCCAGCACCGGGACGCCGTGCGGGCCTCGCCGCCAGCGGGTCGGCGCGGCGAAGCGGTCCGGTCCACTGGCGGCGAAGGTCGCCGCGAGGTCGCGTTGGCTCTCCGAGAGGATGTGCACCCCGACGTGGGACGCGTCCCGGAAGACGGGCCAGCTCGATGAGGTCGTGCTCATGGAGAACGAGACGGTGGGCGGGACCGCGGCCACGGAGGAGAGCGAGGTGGCGGTGAAACCGGCCGGCCTGCCGACGTGCGCGGTCACCACGGCGACACCCGCCGCGTGGTGACGGAAGACTGATCGGAACGCCTCGGCGGTGAGCGGCAGCGCGTCGGTGTCGGTGTGAACCGTCACGGTTTCTCCTCCATGGGCGTGTGCGTGGACGCGGGCGTGACCGGCCCGGTTCACCGGGCGGGAACCGGGCCGGTCACGCGTCAGGCGTGCGGCGGCGTGCATCCGGCGGCGGTGAGGTGGGCGGCGAGCCCACGGACCGTCGGGTGGCGGAACAGGTCGGGCCAGCGCAGGCCGTTGCCGATGCGGGTCAGGCAGCGCAGAGCGGACATGGAGTCACCGCCGAGCGCGAAGAAGTCGTCGTCGCGGCCGACCGACTCGATGCGCAGGATGTCCTGCCAGACCGCGGCTATGTACTCCTCCCAGGCGCCGACCGGAGCCTCGGTGGGCGCCTGGCCGGCACCCGGTTCGTCCGATGTCACGGCGAGGGCGCCGACAGCCTTGCGGTCGAGCTTGCCGTTGACGTTGAGGGGCAGCTCGTCCAGGACGAGGACCGCGCTGGGCACCATGTACGAGGGCAGCGCCTTGGCCAGGTGCGCGCGCAGTTCGTCGGGGCGCGGTGCCGTCCCGGGATGAGCGACGGCGTGGCCGACCAGGTGCCGGCCGCCGGCGGCGTCCTCCCTCGCCGTGACGACGGCCTCCCGCACGGCGGGGTGGGCGCGCAGCACGGCTTCTATCTCGCCCAGTTCGACGCGCAGTCCGTGCAGCTTGACCTGGAAGTCCTTGCGGCCGAGGAGTTCCAGGACACCGTCCGGACGCCAGCGGGCGAGGTCCCCGGTCCGGTAGAGCCGGTCACGCACATCACCGTGCGACCACTCCAGGAAGCGTTCGGCCGTCAGGTCCGGGCGTTCCAGGTAGCCGCGGGCCAGCCCGGTACCGGCGAGGTGGAGTTCGCCGACGACACCGGGCGGAATCGGCTGCGCCGCGTCGTCCAGGACGTACGCCCGCTGGTTGGCCATGGGCCGGCCGTAGGGGATGCTCGTCCAGGTCGGGTCGGTCTCCACGACTTCGTAGAGGGTGGAGTGGATCGACGCCTCGGTGGCGCCGCCGAGGACGATGAAGCGGACGTCGGGGGCGAGCGCCCGGACCCGGTCGGGCAGGGACACCGGGACCCAGTCGCCGCCGAGCATGACCAGCCGCAGCCGTCCCAGGGCCGCGCTCCCGGTGTGCTCCAGGTGCTCCGTGAGCAGTTCCAGCAGGGCCGGGGCGGAGTTCCAGACGGTGACGTCGTGCTGGGCGAAGAGCTGGGCCCAGTACGCCACATCCTTGGCGCGGTCCGCGTCTGGCACCACGACGGTGCCGCCGGCGGCGGTGATGCCGAGGAATTCGTAGACCGACATGTCGAAGCTCGGCGAGGACAGGGCGAGGACCCGGTCCCGGGGGCTCACGGTGTAACGGGAGTTGAGGTCCGCCAGGTTGTTCACGACACCGCGGTGGCGCAGCGCGATGGGCTTGGGCAGGCCCGTCGAGCCGGAGGTGTGGATGACGTAGCACAGGTCGTCCGGGCCCGCGGTGCGGCCGGGGTCGGTCTCCGGCTGGTCGGCGAGTTCCGGCGCCGTGCCGTCGAGGAGTCTGTCGGCCAGGACGACCAGCCGTTCGGTGCCGGGTGACGGAGCGGGCAGCACCGTGGCCCGGAGCCGGTCGGTGACGACGACGGCGCAGGAGGTGCCCTCCAGCATGGTGGTCAGCCGCTGGGTGGGGTAGTCCGGGTCGAGGGGTACGTAGGCGCCGCCGGCCTTGAGGATTCCCAGTACGGCGGCGAGCAGGGTGGCGGAGCGCTCGAGGCACAGTCCGACGCGTACGTCGGGGCCCACGCCCGCCTCCTGGAGACGGTGGGCCAGCCGGTTGGCGGCGGCGTTGATCTCCCCGTAGGACCAGATGCGGGCCTCGTGGACGACGGCGGGCGCACCGGGGTCGGCCGCGGCCCGCTCCTCGAACGCCGTGTGCAGGCAGGTGCCGTGCGGCAGGTCGGCCGCCGTGTCGTTCCACTCGGTGAGGACGCGGTGCGTCTCCTCGGCGGTGAGCAGGGCGAGCCGGGACACCGGTGTGTGCGGGTCCTGGAGGGCGTTCGCCGTCAGGGTGCGCAGGTGGGAGAGGACACGGCGGGCCGAATCGGCGGTGAACAGCCGCTCGTCGTAGCGCAGTTCGGCCCTCCACCCGTCATCCTGCCGGTCCAGGGCGAGGTGCAGTTCGTACGGCGGGACGTCCTGCGGTCCGGCGCCGTGGACGGCCGCCACCGGGGGTGTGCCCGCGTCGGCGGTGGGCGTCACGGACGTGCCGCCGGTCACGAGGTCGGCCGTGGTGGAGTCCTCGGCGACGGTGTATCCGGTGATGCCGTCGGCAGTGGCGAGCGCGATCAGGTCCTGGCCGGTGAGGCGGTGCAGCAGTGCCGCGAAGCAGGCGAGGAGCAGGTCGCCCGCCGCCGTACCGTCTCCCGGCACGGGCCCGGCCAACGCACCCCGGACCACACCGGTCGCGCGCGGGTCGGCACCGGCGCGGCGCGGCCGGTCGGCGGGGACGAGTACGGCGGGCCAGGCCGCAGGGGCATCGACGGTCACGGTGTCGGGGCTCACAGGGAGGCTCCTGTTCGGAGGGCACCGGGGTCGTCGGCCCGGGCGGTCGCGTGCGGCAGGGGGTGGCGGGCGCACAACGCCCGTACCCGCTCACGCAGCTGGACGCGCTCGTGGGGGTCGACGCGGTACTCGGTGTCGCTCAGCGGTGTGGTGGCGGACAGGACCGCGTGCATGAGTTCCGCGCACTCCCGCATGTGCTCCGGACCCATACCGCGCTGGGCGAGAATGTTGCAGCCCAGCCTGACGCCGCTCGTGACCAGGGGGGACCGGGTGTCGCCCGGTATGCGGTTGCGGTTGACGAGGATGCCGCACTCCTCCAGGGCCCGTTCCGCGACGACACCGGTGAGCCGGCTGTCGCGGAGGTCGATCAGGACCATGTGGTTGTCGGTCCCGCCGGTGAGCACCCGGTGTCCCAGGCGCGCCAGTTCGGCGGCGAGCGCGCGGGCACCGGAGACGGTCAGCCGCGCGGTGCGGGCGAACCGGGGTTCGGCGGCGAGCGCGAAGGCACGGGCCTTGGCGGCGATCGCCGCGGGGGCGGGAGTGCCCTGGTTCTGCGGGAAGACGGCCCGCTGCATCAGCCGGTCCAGCGGGGTGCGCCCGTCGGGGCCGGGGGCCCGGTGGTCGCGGCCGCTGAGGATGAGTCCGCCCCGCGGCCCGCCGAGCTGCTTGTAGGTGCTGGTCGTGGTGATGTGCGCGTGATCGACGGGGCTGCGGTGCTCCCCGGCGGCGACCAGACCCGCGATGTGCGAGATGTCGGCCAGGAGGTAGGCGCCGACCGAGTCGGCGATCTCCCGGAAGCGGGCGAAGTCCAGGGTCCGGGGGTAGGCGCTGGCACCCGCGATCAGCACGGTGGGCCGGTGTTCGACGGCGAGTGCGGCGACCTGCCCGTAGTCGATCAGGCCGTGCGTGTCGAGACCGTAGTGCACGGCCCGGTAGTGCCGTCCGGTGACCGAGGCCGGGGAGCCGTGCGTGAGGTGGCCGCCGGCGTCCAGGCCGAGGCCCAGCAGGGTGCCGCCGGGCGGCACGAGGGCGGCCAGCACGGCGAGGTTGGCGGAGGAGCACGAGTGCGGCTGGACGTTGGCGTACCGCGCCCCGAACAGGGCCTTGGCACGGCTCACGGCGAGCCGTTCGACCTCGTCGAAGTTGGCCGCTCCGGGGTGGTAGCGGGCGCCGGGGTAGCCCTCGGCGGTGACGTTGGACAGCGCGGACCCCCCGGCGGCGAGTACGGAGGGGGCGGCGATGCTGGCGGACGCGATCATCGCCAGGGTGGTGTCCTGGTCGCGGACCTCCGCGTCGAGGAGGTCCGCGAGTTCCGGGTCTTCCCGGCGCAGTTCGGTCAGTCCCGCCCGGGCGAGGCCGGCCTGGCCGTATTCCGCCTCGGCCGGGAGCGGGGGGAGGGGGGCCACGGTCATAGCTGCTCCTCGATGACGCGCCACAGTTCCGGCATGGAGTCCAGCAGGTAGAGGTGGCCGCCGGGCATCTCGTACTCGGCGTAGTCCTTCGTGGTGAAGGTCTTCCAGTCGGCGACGCCCTCGGAGGTGGCCAGCGTGTCCGACACCCCGCGCAGCGCGGTGAGCGGGACCGGCAGGGGGTCGCACTCCTCGGGCCGGTAGTCGCCGTACTGCTCCAGGAGCCGGGCGTCGGAGCGGAGCGTCGGCAGCAGGATGGCGCGTAGTTCGGGGTTGTTCAGGGCCTCGAAACCGCGCGCGCTGTCCTTCATCAGTCTGTTGACGGCCTCGTCGTCATCGTCGCTGAGACCGGTGTAGCCGCGGTAGCGGGGGCTGCGCGTGCCGCTGACGATCAGCCGCTCGGGTATCGGTCCCCCGGTCTCGCAGAGATGGCGCGTGACCTCGTAGGCGATCAGTCCGCCGAAGCTGTGGCCGAAGACGGCGAAGGGCTCGCCGGCCGCGGCCTGCGTGATGCGGCGGGTGACGTCGGCGACGCACTCGGGGAATGAGGTGTAGCGAGGTCGGGAGAACTCCTCCTCCCTTCCTGGGAGTTGGATCGGTACGGCGCGAGCGCGGTCGGTGGCCATGGTCTTCCAGGAGCGGTAGACGCCGGCACCGGCTCCCGCGTACGGCAGACACATCACTAGTGTCATCTGGCGATCTCCTCGGTGGTGGTCGTGAGCAGGGCGAGCCGGTGCCGGACGGCGTCCGACAGCTTCGCCAGGCGTCCCGCCCAGAGCCCGCCGGCGGGGGCCTGGAGCATCCCCTCGATGCGGTGGCCGGGCAGCTCGTTCAACTGGAACAGGACCTCGGCCTGGGTGCCGAGCGGGGTCACGGGCTCGGTGCGCATCCGGACCGTGCCCGCGTCGTGGACGGGGCGCGGCCAGCTCTCGTACGCGAACAGGGCCTGGTAGAGGGGCATGCGGCGGCCGGGACGGGTGCGCACGGCACGGACCAGGTCGTCCTGCGGGAGGTCCATGTGGAACAGACCGTCGGTGAAGGTCGTCCAGGTGCGCTCGCAGGCACCGGCCTCGGCGGGCCGCCGTATCCGCACCGGCAGGGTGGTCAGCAGGCAGCCGATCGCGTCCTCGAGGTCCGGGGTCCGGGTGGACACCGGGGTGCCGACGCAGAAGTCCTCGGCCCCGCACAGGTCGTACAGGGCCTGGGCGTACGCGGTGAGCAGCACGGCGAACGGCGGGCAGGCCAGGCGCCGGGCCGCTTCCCGCACCGTGGCGCCCGCCTGGTCGGGGAACCGGACGACGTGGCCGTGCGGCTCGGTCCGGGCGAGCTCCCGCTGGGTCGGACCGTCGGCGGCACCCGGCAGATCAGGCGTGCCTTCCAGCGCCGTCCGCCAGTAGGCGGAGAGTTCGGCGCGCCGTTCGGCGTCCGGCGGCCGTGGCACGGGGTGGGCGAGCGGGGCGGGTTCGGGCTCCCCGTCGACGACGCGGGCGTGGGCCCGCGCGAGGTCGGCGGTGAACACCTCGTGGGACAGCCCGTCGTACACGAGGTGGTGGGTGAGGACGTACAGGGTGGCGCCGGGGGCGTCGCCCGGGTCCTCGGTGAGCGCGAGCACGACGTGGCGGCCGGTGCCGGGGTCGAGGAGCCCGGTGCGGGCCAGCTCGCGGGCGGCCGTCTCGAAGGCGGTGCCCGGCGGGAGTTCGAGCAGCGGCGGGTCGACGGGCGGCACCGTCGCGCACCACAGTTCCCCGTCCACGGGGGCGAAGACCGACCGCAGCGCGGGGTGCCGGGCGACCACCCGCGCCGCCGCGGCGGCGAGTGCCTTCCGGTCCGGAGCGCCGTCGATGCGTACGGTGCTGAGCACGCGCCAGGCGGGTGAACCCGGTGCGATCCGCTCGGCGAACCAGAATTGGCGTTCGGTCGCGGTGGCGGCGCGCCGTTCGGCGGCGAGCACGGCGGTGGTGTCCATGGGCGTCACCGGGCCGAGTAGCCGGCGTCGACGGTCAAGGTGGTACCGGTGACGCGGCGGGAGCCGTCACCGGCGAGCCAGAGCGCGGCGGCCGCCACGTCGGCCGGGTCGACCAGGGTGTTCATCGGCTGGTCGGCGGTGAACAGTTCCTCGTGCTCGGCCGCCGGTACGTCGAGCGCGCGGGCCACCTCGGAGAGCATCCGGCCGTCCATCGCGGGTTCGTCCCGGATGTTGCCGGGGCACACCGCGTTGACCCGCACTCCGTACGAGGCGTAGTCGAGGGCGCTGGCCTTGGTCAGGCCGACCAGTCCGTGCTTGGCCGCGACGTACCCGGCGAAGTTGCGGTAGCCCACCAGGCCCGCGGTGGAGGCGATGTTGACGATCGAACCGGAGCGGCGTTCGACCATGGCGGGGGCGAACACCTTGGTGGCGCGCCAGGCACCCCCGAGGTCGATGTCCACCATGAGCTGCCAGTCCTCCTCCGCCGTCTCGTGCACCGGCCGTCCCGAAGGCGCCACGACGCCCGCGTTGTTGACGAGTACGTGCGGCGCGCCGAAGCGGTCGTGCGTCCGCTCGCGCAGCTCGGTCAGGGCCGCGAGGTCCCGGACGTCGACGGCGGCGGTGAGCACGTCGGCACCCTGGCGGCGGCAGGCGTCGGCGGTGTGGGCGAGCTGGCTCTCGGAGCCCATCGGGTAGGGGACGCCGGGAATCCCGGCGGCCACATCGAGCAGGACCAGGTCCGCGCCCTGGGCAGCGAAGGCGAGCGCGCAGGACCGCCCGGCGCCGCGCGCGGCGCCCGTGATCACGGCCGTGCGCCCTTCGAGGGTGCCGTCGGCCGGGTGTGCCGCGGTCATCGGGCGCTCGCCTCCTCGTCCAGCCGGGGCCCAGGGTCCACGCCGGGCGCGGCCTCGTCCCCCGCGTCGTCGGCGCTGGGCCGCTCGTCCATGGCGCGCAGCGCGGGCCATCGCCAGCTGACGGCGATCAGGACGAGGTAGACGAGGGAGAAGCAGAGCATCGGGACGCGCAGGCCGGCCAGGTCCACCAGCCATCCGGCGGTCAGCACGCCGAGCGGGGCGGACGTGAGGGCCATGGCACCGGTGAGGCCGAAGACCCGGCCGCGCAGGTCCTCGGGGACCCGTTCGAGCATGACGGTCGAGAGCATCGGGTTGAGCGGGCCGCCGGCCACGCCGACCAGGAAGCAGATCACCGTCACGCCGATGGCACCGGGCTCGAGGTAGAGCATCATGCGCAGCACGGCGACCACCGCGAAGCAGCCGAACAGCGTGTAGCGGCGGTTGGACAGGATGGTCCGGCTGGCCGGGCCGTACAGGAAGGTACCGACGATGGCGCCGATGCCGACCGCGCCGAGGAACCATCCCATGGCCGCGCTGCTGTGCAGCACGTCCTGGGCGTACACCGGCAGGAAGAGCGGGGTGAAGGCGTCGTCGAGGAAGTTGGTGACGACGACGAAGGCAGTCATCGCTCCGATCACCGGCATCGTCCTCACCAGTGCCGCGCCTTCGCGGAGCTGGCCGAGGAAGCCGGGCCCGGCCGCCGCGTCACCGCGCGGCCTCTTGGGCTCGGCGACCGGCACCGCGAAGGCGACGAGCGCGGCGGCGACGAGGAAGGTCGCGGCGTCGACGTACATGCCGACGGCCGAGCCGGTCGCCGCGATCAGCACGCCGGCCAGGGGAGCGCCGGCCACCAGGCCGAGCCGGGGGGCCGCCTGGTACCACGAGTTGACGCTCTCCAGCCGCGCCCCGGCGCCCTCGATGACGGGCTTGAGCAGCGCCATCCGGGCGGCGGTGGCGGGGGTCGCCACGACCGTGCGGGCGAACAGCAGGGCGAGCAGCAGCGGAATGGGCAGCCCGACGGTGGCGTCCAGCAGCGGTACCAGCAGGACCAGGACTCCGGCGGCGAAATCGGACAGCACGCTCAGCCTGCGTCCGCCGAACCGGTCGACCAGGACACCGCCGACGGCGCCCGCGAAGATCAGCGGCAGCGCGCCGATGAATCCCGCGAGACCGGTGGTGGCGGTCGAGCCGGTGGTGTGCAGGACGTACAGCGGGACCGTCACGACGGTGATGGCGTTGCCGAAGGCCGACAGGTACTGGGCCGTCAGCAGGGCCACGAGGGGGCTGCGGCGTGGGGCAGCCGTTGCGGCGGACTCGGTCATGCCTGTTCCCCCTGCCGGTCGCGTCGCTCCCGGTTGAGCCGCGCGAAGAGACGTTCCATGCTTTCCTCGGTCACTCCGGTCACACCGGGAAGGCCGTCCGGGAGCGGGGCGTGCGACTCCCCCGCGAGCAGGTCGCGCAGTTCGCGGACCGTGGCCTCGGCGGCCTCGTGCACGGCGGTGGCGTCCACCGCGTCGGGGTTGTACAGCCAGCGCAGGACGACGTGGCCGTCGCGCACCTGGACCGCGATGTCCACGTCCACCTCCCGCTCCACCTCGCCGTTGCCGGTGGCGGCGGTCTGCGCGGACGCGGTGAAGGGGCCGGCCGAACCGTCGACCGGGTCCGTCAGCTCACCGAGGTGGTTGACGATGACCCGGGGCTGTTCCAGCGCCGCGAATTCCGCGCGCAGAGCGGGTTCGGCGGCGCATCCCAGGAGCCCGAACGTCTTGCCGGAGTCGGGGATGCCGCGCAGCGCGGTGACCGTGGCGCGCAGGTCGTCCTCGGCCGGTCCGCCGGTGAGCGGCACCCGGAAGGGGTGGGCGGCCGAGTAGAACCCGACGGCGCGGTCCGGGTCCCAGTCGGGCAGCGCGGCCAGCGGGTCGCGGCCCAGGCCGATGAGCCACACCGACGGCTGGTCGTGGGGCGCCCAGGGGCGCAGCGCGCGGGCGACGGCGGTGAGGGCCGCGGCCTGCAGCGTGCCGTGTCCGTCCGGGGGCAGCGGCAGCGACACCTCGAACGAGCGCTCACCGGCGTAGGTGTTGGGGCCGTCCAGACGCCAGTGGTACGGGCCGGCGCCGCCCGACTGCGCCCGCCAGTACCCGGCGTGCGGTGCCGGGTCCAGCGCCCGTACGACGGCGGCGTGTTCGGCGTGGCCGGCCCGCTCGGCGGACAGGGGCTCGCCCCGGTAGGCGGCGGCCAGGTCGGCGATGACGATGCCCCAGGACATGCCGTCGATGACGAGGTGGCTGGCGCTGATGACGACGCGGTCGGCCTCGCCGGCACCACCGGGCAGGTGGCTGACGGCGAACAGCGGGCCGGCGGCACGGTCGAAGCGGGCCCGCTGGGCGTCCACCACCTGGCGCGGGTCGGTTCCGGCGGCCTCCGCCGACCAGTGCCAGTCCGCGCCGGGCACGAGCCGGGCGCCGAGGGTGTCGTCGGGGCGCACGGCGGTGGTCAGCGCCGGGTGGGCGCGGACCACGTCCTCGGCCGCCCGGCGCAGCCGCTCGGCGTCCAGCGGGCCGTCCGCGGTGAGCACATGGCTGTGCGAGAGGTCCTCGACGCGGGACAGGCCGCGGCTGAGGAGCATCTCCTGCTCGGGACCGAGCGGCCCGACGGGCGGGACCGGCGCGTGGTCCGCCGGGGCGTCGCGGCGGGCGGCGAGGGCCTGGGCGAGCCCGGCCGGGGTGGGGTGGGTGAAGACGTCCTTCAGCGTGACGGTGAAGCCGTCGGCGCGCAGGGTGTGGGCGAGCCGGACGGCGAGCAGCGAGGTGCCGCCGCTGGTGAAGAACACCGCCTCAGGGCCCGCCGGTTCGGCGCCGAGGACCTCGCGCCAGGCCGCGGTGACCCGGGCGAGGGTCTCGGCGGCGACCGGTCCGGTCGCGGCGGCGCCGGGCGCGGCGGCGCCGCCGAGCAGCGGGGCGGGCGGCGCGGGCAGGGCCGGGACGGGGCGCCGCAGCGGCTCGTCGGGGTGCCGGGTGAACTGCTCGATGAGCTGGAGCAGACGGTCGGCCATGGCGGCGACGGTGGCGTGCTCGAACAGCGCCGTCCGGTACTCGATGCGTCCGTAGACGGTCGTCCCGACCCGCCACCAGGCCGTCGTCAGGTCCATGGTGGAGATGCCCTCGGGCACGGCGTTGGCGTACACCTCGGCGCCGGGCAGTTCCAGGGTCCGCGAGTCGTCGAGGTCGAGCTGCACCAGCATGGTCTGGAGCAACGGGTACTGGTTGGTGGCCCGCTCCGGGGCGGCGGCCTCGACGATCTCCCCGAAGGGCACTTCCCGGTGGTCGGCCACGGCCGCGGCGGAGGCCGCGACGGCCGCGAGCACGTCCTTGGGCGCCGGGTTCTCCGGCAGCCTGATCCGCAGGGGGACACTGGTCAGCAGGAACCCGATCAGCGGCTCCGCCTCCGGCTCGTTCCGGGTGGAGGTGGGGATGCCGATGATCAGGTCGCGCTGGCCGGTGAGCTCGTACAGCAGCGCGGCGTAGACGGCGGTCATCGCGGTGGCGGGGGTGGTGCGTGCCTCCCGCGCGTGCCGGAAGAACGCCTCCGCGACCGTGCCGTCGAGAGTGAAGTTGTAGTGCTCGCCGTCGTGGTCGGTGGTGTCGGGGCTGTGGTCGTAGGGCAGCGCGAGGCGCTGGGGGACGCCGTCCAGGAAGGTCCGCCAGAACGCCCGGTGGCCGGCACCGTGCGGGCCGGCGAAACGCTCCCGTTGCCAGTGCGCCCAGTCACCGAACTGGACCGGCATCTCGGCCACGCGCGGCGGACGTCCCTCGGCCAGCGCCCGGTAGTGCTCGAGGAGTTCCTCGTTGAGGCGTACGTACGACCACTGGTCGACGAACGAGTGCGGCATCGTCTCGACGATCTGGTGGTCGTCCTCGGCCACCTTGGCGACCGCGAGACGCAGCACCGGGTCGGTGGCCAGGTCGAAGGGGCGGCGCACCTGCTCGGCGATGAACTCCGTCCGGCGCGCCTCGATCGCGTCGGCCGACACCTCAGTGGTGTCGTCACGCGTCAGGTCGGTGTAGGTGAGGTCCGCCCGTCGGTCGGGGT
Source organism: Streptomyces sp. NPDC085596 (assembly GCF_044541565.1). Taxonomy (NCBI): domain Bacteria; kingdom Bacillati; phylum Actinomycetota; class Actinomycetes; order Kitasatosporales; family Streptomycetaceae; genus Streptomyces; species Streptomyces sp. NPDC085596. Next base: position 725,191 of record NZ_JBITTC010000002.1, read on the forward strand.
GCACTCGCAGGAAGGGGCGGCCGTCCTCGGACTCGGCGCCGGAGCGCAGCAGTTCGTGGCGGCTCACCAGGCTGTCCGCCGCGCGCTGGAAGAGCTCCCGGTCGAAGGCCCCGCGCACGCGGAGCCCGTAGCCGAGCGTGTAGGTGGTGGTCCCCGGCTCGAGCTGGTCGAGAATCCACAGGCGTTCCTGGTCCATGCCGAGCGGGAACCGGTCCCGCGGCCCTGGCCTGGGGCGCAGCACCGGGCCGTTGCGGGCGGCGAGCCGGCTGGTGAGCGCGGCGCGCTGGGCGGGGCTGAGCCGGGCGAGCCGGGCCGTCAGCCGCTGGTCTGCGGGGGTGCTCATGCGGTCCTCTCGACGGCCGGGACACCAAGGTTGAAGAGGGCGGGCAGCGCCTCGAGGACGTCGGAGGCCGGCAGCCCGAAGTCGATCAGGCAGCCCACCTCGTCGGCGCCCGCTTCGGCCAGGTCGGCCAGCACGGACCGGGCCTTGGCCGGGCTGCCGAGGAGCGAGGGGCCGGTCAGGAAGTCCAGGTAGGCGCTCTCCAGCAGCACGAGTTCGTCGCTGCTCCCCGTCTGGTTGCGGAAGGACCTCAGGTAGGAGTGCATGGCCGGGCGGAGGAAGTCCTCCAGGTCCGGCCGGTCGCTGACATACGCGTGCGCCATGACCACGACGTCGCCCTCGCCGGGGTGGCCGGCGTCCTTCCATGCCTGCCGGTAGCGGGCGATGTTCTCGCGCAGGGCGGGCATCGTCTGCCCGAGGAGCGCGGTCGCCACCCCGTATCCGGCCTGGGCGGCGGTGACGAACGTCTGCGGGGTGCCGGTGGCGGTGAGCCATACCGGCAGCTCCGGCTGGACGGGCCGGGGGCGGGTCAGGACCTGGGTCGTGGTGCCCGCGGTGGACGGGTACGGCAGGGTCTCGCCGCGCCAGAGCGCGCGGATGTCCTCGATGGTGCGGCCGGTGACCTCGCGCCGGTCCTGGTAGTCCGCGCGGGCCAGGGCGAAGTCGTCCGGGTGCCAGCCGCTGCCGAAGGAGAGGCCGACACGGCCGCCGGAGAGGCCGTCCACGACCGCCCACTCCTCGGCCACGCGGGCCGCGTGGTGCAGCGGGGCGGCCACGCTGCCGGCGCGGATACGGATGGTGCTGGTGCGGGCGGCGACCGCGGCGGCCAGCACCGACGGGTTCGGTGAGAAGCCGCCGAACTCGACGAAGTGGCGCTCCGGGAACCACACGGCGTGCTGGCCCGCCGCGTCGGCGGCGGCCGCGGCTTCCAGGACGAACGCGTAGTAACTGGCGGCGTCGGCGTGGTCGGCGCTGGCGAAGAAGTAGAGACTGCGACGCAGCTTCCCGGAGAGTTCCACCGGGCCGTGCTGCTGTTCGGCGCGTCGGGCGCGCAGGCCCGCGCTCAGTTGGCGCCGTTGTTCCGGGGTCAGCGCGTCGAGGCGCGCGGAGAGATCACTCATGGCTGTTCTGCCCCTCCTCGCTCTCGATCTCCTCCAGCAGCCGCAGCAGGGCGACGTCGTCGCGTTCGGCCGCGAGTTCCTCGGTCCGGGCGATGAAGCCGGCGAGGGAGGAGTTCTCGTACAGGTCCTGGAGCCGGATCTCCACCAAGAGGGCGTCGTTGACGACGCTGACCAGGTGGGCGGCGTGCAGGGAGGTGCCGCCGAGGTCGAAGAAGTTGTCCTCGGGTCGCAGTTCGGCGATGCCGAAGGTGTCCTGCCAGAGCGCCCGGACGGCGTCCGCCGTCGACACGTCCTCGGACTGTTCTTCGACGGCCGCCGTGACGGAACCGACGCCCTCGGCCGCGAGGACCGGGTCCGGCGCGGGCGCGGGCGCGTCGGCCGGGCGGCGGACTTCGAGGGGCTGGGGCCCCGGGGCCGCCACCCAGTGACGCTGGTCGGCGAAGGGGTAGGCGGGAACCGCCACCACGCGGGCGGGCCGTGCCGGGCCGGTCGGCGTGTGACCCGCCGTCCACAGTGCCGCCAGGGCGCCGTACCAGTCGGCGGCCTCGTCGGCGCCGGCGCGGTCCGCCGCGTCGACGATGAGGAGGTCGCGCCGCGCGGCGAGCGCCGCCCGGCGGATCTCCGCGGTGGCCGCGTGCGACCGGTGCAGGCCGAGGACGGTGTCCGGGGCGGCTTCGAGCAGGGTGGCGACCGCGTCCGTGAAGCGGACCGGGTTGCTCAACTGGCTTCCCCAGTAGGCCGGATCGACTGCCTGGGCGTCGGTGAGCAGTTCACCGGTGAGCCCGGAGACGATGGGCACGGTGGGTGCCGAGAGCATCAGGGTGGCGACGAACGCCTGGAACTCCTTGGCGGCGCCGGCCATGGCGCGCGAGTGGCCGGCGCGGGTGACCGGCAGGCGCGTGGTCCGGATACCGGCCTCGGCGCAGCGTTCCTCGAAGGCGGCCAGCGCCGCTTCGGGCCCGCCACAGACGGTGTTCTCCGGCCCGTTGAGCACGCAGACGTCGACCTCCAGGCCGGCCGCGAGCCGTACGGCGGTCTCCTCCCCGGCGCGCACGGCGGTCATCGTGCCGGGCTCGGCCGAGGCCATCAGCTTCCCGCGCCGTACGGCGGCGGCCACCGCGTCGGCCACGGAGAAGACGCCCGCGTGGGCGGCCGCGGTCAGCTCTCCGACGCTGTGTCCGAGCAGCAACCCCGGTGTGAGGCCGTGCCGTTCGGCGTGGCGTAGGCCCGCCAGGCCGAGGATCAGCAGCAGGGGCTGGACCACGGCGGTGTCGAGCAGGCGCGGGTCGTCGGCCGGCCAGTTCCGGGCGTCGGCGAGGTCGGGGCCGCCGGCCCGGCTCACCTCGGCGGCGAGTTCGGCCAGGTCGGCCGCGAAGCGGTCGTCCACGGCGGCGAGCCCCGCTCCCGCACCGGCGAGGGGCACGCCCTGGCCGGGCAGCACGGCGGCGAGCCGTGGCGCGGTCAGGGCGCGGCGGCCGCCGTTCCCGGTCAGTACGGTCAGTGCGGCCACGAGGCGTTCGCGGGCTTCGGCGGAGTCGGCGGGCAGAGCGGTCGCCCACCGCTCGGGCAGCGCCCGGCGGTGGTGCCACAGGGTTCCGGTGAGCTCGCCCACGGGCACCTCGGCGCCGCCGTCCTCCAGCCAGGCCGCCAAGTCGCGGGCCTTGCGCTGGAGGGCTTCAGGAGTGGCCGCGGACAGCACGGCGAGGTGGGGCTCCCGCCGCGTCGACGGCGCGGGCCCGGCCGAGTCGGTGGGGCGGGGTGCGGCGGTCAGCAGTACGTGGCAGTTGGTGCCGCCGAGCCCGAACGAGCTGACGCCCGCCGTACGGGGCCGGTCGGCGGGCCAGGGCCCGCAGACGCGGGGGAGCTCGAAGGACGCGGAGCCCAGCTCCACGTCGGGGCCGTCGCCGGGCTGGGACGGGGTGGGCGGCACCACGCCCGCCTCGACCGCGAGGACCGCCTTGATCAGGCCGATGACACCGGCCGCCGAGTCGCAGTGCCCGATGTTCGGCTTCACCGCGCCCAGGGCGAGCCCGGAGTCCGCGGGCCGACGGCCGTACACCTCGGCCAGCGCGGCGAGTTCGACCTGGTCACCCAGGGTCGTGCCGGTGCCGTGCGTCTCGACGTAGCCGACGTCGGCGGGGGCCAGCCCCGCGACGGCCAGGGCCTCGCGCAGGACGTCGGCCTGGCCCTGCGGGCTGGGCGCGGTGGGGCTCATGCGGGCGGCGCCGTCGTTGTTGACGGCACTGCCCAGCAGGTGGGCGCGGGCGTTCTCCCCGGTTCCGGGCAGGTCGGAGACCCGGCGCAGCACCACGACCCCGGCGCCGCTGGAGGGCACCGTGCCGGCCGTGCCCTCGGTGAAGGCGCGGCACCGGCCGTCGGGCGAGGTGATGCCGCCCTCGGTGAAGGCGTAGCCCGGCTCCTCGTCGAGGTGCACGGTGGCTCCGCCCGCGATCGCGATGTCGCACTCGTAGGTGAGCAGGCTGCGGATGGCCTGGTGGACGGCGACGAGGGAGGTGGAGCAGGCGGTCTGGACCGTGATGGCGGGGCCGGTCAGGCCGAGCCGGTAGGCCAGGCCCGTGGCGAGGAAGTCACGGGAGTTGCCCAGGGCGAGCTGCTCGGTGCCGAGGACGCGTACCGTCTTCTCGTCCTTGAGCACGTGCTCGCGGTAGTACGTCTCGCTGCCGCAGCCCACGAACACGCCGATGCGGCCCGTGGCCCGCTCGGGGTCGACGCCGGCGTCCTCCAGGGCCTGCCAGGCCACTTCGGTGAGGACGCGGTGCTGGGGGTCGGTCGCGGCCGCCTGGGCGGGCAGGATGCCGAACAGGTCGGCGTCGAACCGGTCGAACCGGTCGATCTGTCCCGCGCGGAGGCCACCGTCGGACGCGGCGGCCCGCAGGGAGACGACACCGTCGGTGATCGACTTCCAGAAACTGCCGGGATCGGCGCTGCCGGGCACCCGGAGGGACATGCCGACGACGGCGACGGCATCCGTCTCCTCGGCGCCCGTACTGGGGTCGTGGTCCTGGCTGTACTCGCTCACGCTTCCTCCTGGGTGGTCCGCCCGCCGGCGGGCGGACCGATGATCGCCGCGAGGCGGCGCGGGGTCGGGTTGCGGAATAGGTGCTTGAGCTGGGAGCCCGGGAATCCGGTCGTGCGCTGGAGGGTGTTGAGCCGGACCGCGAGCAGTGAATTGCCGCCCAGCTCGAAGAAGTTGTCGTCGACTCCCACCGGAACACCGAGGAGTTCCTGCCACACCCGCGCGAGCTGGTCGGCGGCGGCCGCGGGCTCGTCCGCAGCGGTCGGCCGACCGCTGCCGGTGGCCTCCTCCGGTGCGGCGGTGTCGTTGCCGCGCGCCGGTTCGGGCAGCCGGGCCGTGTCGAGCTTCCCGTTGACGGTCAGCGGCAGCGACGGCACCGGGGTGAGGGTCGCGGGCAGCATGTGCGAGGGCAGCCTGGCGGCGAGCCACTGGCGCAGCTCGGCGAGGTCCGGCCCGGTGTCGGCACCGACGAGGTAGGCGTCGATGCGCGCGGTGGCCGCGTCGTGGGCGTCCCGGACGACCGCCGCTGCTCCGGTGACGGCGGGGTGCGCGAGGAGCGCGCCGCTGATCTCGCCGAGCTCGATGCGGTGGCCCCGGATCTTGACCTGGTCGTCGAGCCGTCCGAGGTGCTCCAGTTGTCCGTCCGGCAGGAGTCGGCCCCGGTCACCGGACCGGTAGAGGACCTCTTCCGGGAGCCCGGCGGTGCTGCCGGGTACGAAGCGTTCGGCGGTCAGCTCGGGCCGGTTGAGGTACCCGGCGCTGACGCCGCTGCCCGCGACGTGGATCTCGCCGGGAACGCCGGGAGCCACCGGGCGGCCCTCCTCGTCCAGCACGTACAGCCGCCACCCGGGCAGACCGGGTCCCACCGAGCGCGTCCCGGTGAGGGCGTCCGCCCGGGTCAGGTCGCGCCACGTGCAGTGCACGGTGGTCTCGGTGATGCCGTACATGTTGACCACCCGGCACTTCCGCTCCGGGTAGCGGTCCATCCAGGGCAGCAGCATCCGGGGGTCGAGCGGTTCACCGCCGAAGATCAGCAGCCGGACGGAGAGGGGGTCCGGCGAGGCCGCGTCGGCGGCCAGGAGCTGGGCGAAGGCGGACGGGGTCTGGTTGAGCACGGTGACGCGTTCGGCGGCGAGGAGGGCGTGGAAGCCTTCCGGGTCGCGGGCGGTCCAGTGCGGTACGACGACCAGGTGGCCGCCGGTCAGCAGACAGCCCCAGATCTCCCAGACGGAGAAGTCGAAGGCGAAGGAGTGGAAGAGCGACCAGACGTCCTCCTCGCCGAACCCGAACCCTTCCGGGCCGGCCGTCGCGGCCAGCAGGGCGGCGACATTGCGGTGCCGTACCAGGACTCCCTTGGGGGTGCCGGTCGAGCCGGAGGTGTGGATGACGTAGGCCACCCGCTCCGGGTCCGGGCCGGGCAGCGGGGTGTCGGCCCGCTCGGGCGTGGCGTCGGCCGGGATCAGCGCCAGGTGCGGCGGCAGCAGTTCCGGGTCGCAGTCGGTCACGGCCGTGGTGAGGCCGGTGTCCTCGGCGACGAAGGCGAGCCGTTCGCGCGGGTAGTCCGGGTTGAGGGGTACGTAGGCGGCGCCGGCCTTGAGCACCGCGAGCAGGGCGACGACCAGGTCCGTGCCGCGGTGCAGGCAGACGCCGACCCGGTCCCCCGCGCGCACCCCGGCTTCGGCCAGCGAGCGGGCGAGCGCGGTGGCGCGTTCGTCGAGCTCGCGATAGGTCAGGCGCTGCTGCTCGCAGCTGAGGGCGACATGACCGGGGAGGCGGGCGGCCTGCTCGGCGAAGAGCGAGGCGAGGTCGGCACCGGCCTCCGTGGTGTCGGCGTCCAACGCCTCGACGGAGTCGGCCGGTTCGGTCGCGGGGACGGTGGAGAGGCGTGCGAGGGGGGCGCTCGGGTTCTCGACCATGGCTGCGAGGGTGGTCTCCAGTTGGCGGCAGAAGCGGGTGGCCGCGGCGGTGTCCACCTCGGCCGCCCGGTGGCGCAGCAGGCCGCGCCGCTCAGCGCCGAGGTCCTGCCGGACGTAGAGGGCGAGGGGGAACTGGGCGGGGCCGAAGCCGGGGTCGGGCAGCGAAGTCGCCGTCAGCTCGGGGGTGACGATGTCGGGCACGGTGCGGCAGGGGACGACGACCAGGGAGAGGCCGGCGCGGTCCGAGGCCGGCAGTACCGTCGACAGCGGCAGGTCGGCGTCCCGGTAGGCGGTCATGGCCCGCCGGTGGGAGCCGCGCAGATAGTCGGCCACGGTCTGGTCGCCGGCGGCCTCCAGCGGCACCGGCACCGTGGCGCTGAAGTAGCCGATGGCGCTCGCGTGGCGCGGCGTGCGGCGGGAGACCGTGGTGCCGAGCACGGGGCGGGCGGTGGCGCCGTTCCGGCCCAGGACCAGCCCGGCGGCGGCGAGTATCAAAGAGTGCTGGGTGATCCCCAGTTCGGCCGCCAGTTTACCCGCGGCGTCCCACACCGCGTCCCGGATCAGCAGGGGCACCGCGCCGGAAGGTCCAGCGGGGTCGGGCCCCGAGGTGCGGCCCCATTCCAGGGCGGCGGACACGCCGGGCGCGAGTCGGCGGGCGAGCTCGGCGGCCCGCTCCCGCCGCTCGGGCGGCAGTTCATGCCTGCTGAGGGACCACTGCGCGAAGGATTCGGCCGGGAGGCCGGGCGCGTCACCGAGGAGCCACTGGGCGAGCACCGCCATGGACGTCTCGTCCACGATCAGGTGGTGGGCCGTCAGGCAGAGGTGCGCCGTCCGGGAGCTGTGGCGGACCAGGACGACCCGCAGCAGGGGGCCGTCGTCGAGGTCGAACGGGCGCAGCGCTTCCCGGCGCAGGCGGGCCTGGACGAGTGGTCCGTCCGGGTCGACGGGTGCGTCGGTGACGAACAGCTTCGGGGGCCGGCGGGCCGGAGCGAACACCAGCTTGCCCTGGTCCTCCGTCACCCGTGAGCCCAGTAACGGGTGGGCGGCGAGCAGCGCGGCGAACCTGGCGTGGAGGGCGTCCTCGTCGAGAGTGCCGTCGACCCGCAGGAACAGCGCGGAGTTGTACGTGGCGGGGTCCTCGGCGCCGCGGTCGGCCGCGTAGAGGTCGCACTGTCCCGGCGTGAGGGGCAGCACCGCCGGCCCTCTACTCACGGTCACCGGCGAGGACGGCAGCCGCGAGAGTGGCCGCGTCCGGGGCTTCCAGGATTTCCAGGTAGTCGAGCTCGCGTCCGGTGAGTCTGAATACCCGGTCGGCGAACAACACCGCCTTCAACGAGTCCCCGCCATTGGCTATAAACCCGGTGTTCAGATCGGCTTCATCGCCGAGCATTTCTTTCCAGAGTGCGGCGAGCTCTTCCGTGAATACCACTTCTCGTGACACAGAACACCACCTACCAATGACTTCGACGGTGACTGCAGCCCGACGGGCCGCGAGAACGGGGAAGATCATCGCCATATCGGAAGGGAACTGTCAACCAAAAACTTCGAGGAACAGGACGGTGAAAACCAGCCACCGTCCGAATTTGCACAGGTGTTTTTGACGGCCCGGCAGGGTAACGAGTCCAAATCGGGCGAAAGTTGAACATTCCCGCAGAGTCCGCCCGTATCTTTTGGCATTCTCGTAAAGCCGATCCGCGAAGTACGCCGATGAGGTATGCGCCATTCCATTCACCTGATTAACCGCTGATGGATCTTGACGACTTCACGCAGACCCACTTACGATCCGGAAATTCTCGCAGTCGACCGAATAAGGACGCCGAATGCAGAATCCTGCGACTCCCGGCCAGCTCCGTTTCTTCGTACTCGACATGCAGCAGCCCCGGCCGGCCATCGTGCATCGCCTGACCGCTTCCGGGACGGTGGACATCGACCGGCTGCTCGCGACGGTGCGTGCCGTGCTGCGCGCCCAGCCCGCACTGCGCGTCTCCCTGCGCATGGAGCCCGAGGGTCTGGTCCAGCACCTCCACCCGGTGTCCGAGGTGCCGGTCGACGTGCGCGCGCTGCCGGCGGACGAGGAGGAGGCGCGCCAGGTTCTCGACCACCACCTGGCCGCGCTCGGCGCTCCCTTCGACCACGCCGGCGCACCGCTGTGCCGTATCACCGTCCTGCACCGCGCCGACCGGGCGCACCTGCTCTTCTCCGTGCACCACGGTGTTTTCGACGACGGCTCCGCCCCGGCCCTGCTCGCCTCGCTGACCACCGCCCACGGATCAGGCCCGGACAGCCTCGCCGACGCCGAGCCGCCGCAGGGTGCCCGGTCCCCCGAACGAGAGGACATATTGCGGAAGTTCTGGGCCACCACGCTCGACCAGGCCCCCGAGAACTGCTCCCTCCCGCAACTGGCGCCCGGCGCGGACCGGGCCCGCGCATCGGTCACCGCGCGGCTGCCCGAGGCCCTCGTGGACCGGATGCGCGGACGCACGGCGGAGACCGGGGCGAGCCCCTTCACCCAGGTGATGAGCGCCCTGGCCTGGGTCGCGGGGTGGTACGGCGGCACCGACGACATGGTGGTCGCCACGGTCAGCGGAGCCGAGCGCGACACCCGGGGCATCTCGGCCGTCGGCTGTCTGCAGAACACCATCCCGGTCCGGATCGACCTGGCCGGCGCCACCACCGAGAGCCTGCTCGACCGGACCCTGGAAGCCCTCCTCGACGCGGTCGAGCACGCGGAACTGCCGCTGGAGGAGATCCTGGCCGTGACCGGCGCGCCGCGGCACCCCGACCGCAAGCCCTTCACTCAACTGATGTGCACGCAGGGCGAGTTGTTCACCGAGACGGTCGACGCGTCGGGTCTGCGCTGGCGGATGGACCCGCCCGGCTCCGAGCAGGTCGAGTACGACCTGAGCGTCACCCTGCTGCACGCTCCCGACGGCGGTGAGCACCTGGTCGTGGCCCACCCCCGCGCCGCCCTCGACACCGGGACCGCGGAACGCTTCCTCGGCCATCTCGTCGCCGCCCTGGACGCGCTGACCGCACCGGATGCCCGACCCCTGACCACCTGCGATCTCCTGGGCGCGGGCGAGCGCGCCGAACTCGCGGCGCTCACCGGCCCCGCGGTCGGTGTCGCCGCCGAGCCGGTGCACCGCGTCATCCAGAACCGGGCGGACCGGCACCCGGCGGCCCCGGCCGTCCGCGCCGCCGGTGCCGAGCTGGACTACGCCACCGTGACCGCCCGCGCCCGGGACCTGGCGGCTGCGCTCCTCGCGTCGGGCGTGGGTCCGGGAGACCGTGTCGCCATCCACCTGGACCGGTCACCGGACCTGGTCACCGCCGTCCTGGCCACCTGGTGGGCGGGCGCCGCCTACGTGCCGCTCGACCCCGACCACCCGGCCGAGCGGCTGCGCTATGTCCTGCGGGACGCCGAGCCCGCCGCGTTGATCGCGCGGGCCCCCCTGCTGCCGGACCTGCCGACGCTGGCCCCGGACTCCTCCGCACCGGCACCGGCGAGCTGGCCGGAGGTCGCCACCGACGACCCGGCGTACGTCATGTACACCTCTGGCTCGACCGGTCATCCCAAGGGCGCCGTCATCCGGCACGACAACCTGTGCGCCCTGTTCGCGGCCTTCGACGCGGAGTTCGCCCAGGGTCCCGCCGTCGTCCTCGCGGGCACCAGCTCGTCCTTCGACATCAGTCTCATCGAGCTGGTATGGCCCCTGACCAGCGGCCGCACCCTGCACCTGACCGGCCACCGCACGGTGCTCCAGGACGTACCCGATCCCGACGGCGCGTTCTACCAGTGCACCCCGTCCGCCGCCAAGCTGCACACCGCCTCACATGAGGGCCGCGCGTTCCTCGGCCGGCTCGGCGCTCTCCTGGTCGGGGGCGAGCCCCTCGCCTCCGACCTCGCCGACGACCTGGCCGGTCTCGTCCCCGGTCCGGTCCTGAACGGGTACGGGCCGACCGAGGCCACTGTGTACACCACCCTGTGGCGGGTCACACCGGGTGCTCCCGTGCACATCGGCCTGCCGCTGCCGGGCGTGCGCTGCCACGTCGTGGACGCGCACGGCCGCGACCTGCCGCCGGGCTGCCCCGGCGATCTGCTGATCTCCGGCACCGGCGTGGGCGACGGCTACTGGCGGCGCCCGGCCCTGACCACCGAGCGCTTCCCCGCGCTGCCCCGGACCGGCGGCATCACCGGGTACCGCAGCGGCGACGTGGTGTCCTTCACCCCCGGCGTCGGGCTCAAGTTCCTGCACCGGGCCGACGAACAGGTCAAGGTGCTCGGCCAGCGCATCGAGGCCGGGGAGATCGAGACCACGCTGCGCCGGCGCCCCGGCATCCAGGACGCGGCCGTCGCACCATTGCCGGACCTCACCGGCGTCGTCGCCTTCCTCGTACGGGAGGACGACCCCGCGGCGGGCCCGCGTCCCCACCCGCTCCCCGCCGCCGTCGCCGCGGAACTGCGGCGCGGCGCGGCCGACTGGCTCACCGGGGCCATGCTGCCGACCGCCTGGCTCGGGGTGGCCGACCTGCCCCGCTCCCCCAACGGCAAGCTCGACCGCCGGGCTCTCGCCGACTGGGCCGCCGCGAGCGCCGAGGCGGCGGAGTCCGCCACGGTCTCGCTGCCGGGGACGGCCGCCGGTGCGGTCGTGGAGGTGTGGGAGCGCGTCCTGGGCGAACCGGTCACCGATCTCGGCGCCACCTTCTTCGAACTCGGCGGCACGTCCTCGGGCATCCTGCGGGTGCTGACCCTGCTGCGGGCCCGCCACCCCCGGCTGCACGCGGCCGACCTGTTCCGGCACACCACCGTGCGCACGCTCGCCGCGTTCCTGGACACCCTCGACGAGGCCGGCCCGGACGACGTCCTGGTGCCCGCCGGTGCAGGCCAGGTCCCGGCCGAGGTGCCGACCGGTACGAAGCGTGGTGCGCGCCGCGCCCAGGCCCTCGGCCGCTGGGCCCGCCGGTGACCCCCGCCCCCTTCTCCGTCTCCGCGCGCCCCTGGAGTCCACGATGACGCTCTCCCTCATGTGCCTGCCCTACGCCGGAGGCGGGGCGGGAGTCTTCCGTCCCTGGCAGAACCAGCCCGACCTGCCGTTCCGCGTCGTCCCGGTACAGCTTCCGGGACGGGACGAATGGTTCGTCCAGGAACCCTGCACCACCATGGCGGACGCCGCGCGCGTCTGCGCCGACCAGATCCGCGAAGCCGCGGGAACCGGTCCGTACGCCGTCTTCGGGCACAGCTTCGGCGCACTGCTCGCGTACGAGACGGTCCGGTTGCTCGCCTCCGAGGCAGCGCCACTGCCGGAACGCCTGCTGGTCAGCGGGGCGGCGGCGCCGCACATCGACCGCCCCAGGATGGACGGCGCCCAGCTGGACGACGACGCGTTCGTCGCCCGGCTGCGCGGCCTGGTCGGATACGACCACGAGGCGTGGCACGAGCCGGAGTTGCGCGAGCTGCTGCTGCCCGCACTCCGCGCCGACCTGGCGGTCCAGGACGCCTACGTCCCGTCTCCCGGACCTCCGTTGGCCATGCCGCTGAGCGTCCTGCGCGGCACCGAGGACGACTTGGTCCGGTACGAGGACGCGGCCCGCTGGGCGGAGCACGCCTCCGCCGGGGCGAAGGTGGTGGACATGCCGGGCGGACACATGTACTTCACCGAGGACTGGCCGCTGCTCTGGAAGACGCTCGGCACGCTGCTGGCCGCCCGCGACTGACGGTCCGCGACGGCCGACAGGGCCGATGGGTTCCCGACCGGGTCCCATCGGCCCTTTCGCCGTTCCGTCCGGATCAGTTCCGGATCGCCGCCAGTTGTTCCGCCAGGACCCGGCGGTCCAGCTTGCCGTTGTGGTTCAGCGGCAGTTCGGGCCGGTGCGTGAACCGGTGCGGCACCATGTACCGCGGCAGGCGTGCCGAGAGCGCCTGCCGCAGCTCGGCGGCCGGCCGGGCGGTACCGGTGTACGCGGCCTCCAGCCGGGTCTGCCCGTCCTCGTCGCGCAGGGCCACGACCGCCACCTGGCCGATGGCGTCCTGTTCCCGCAGCACCGCCTCGGTCTCGCCGATCTCCACCCGCTGGCCCATGATCTTGACCTGCTGGTCGAGCCGCCCGAGGTGCACCAGGGTCCCGCCCTCCAGCACCTGGACCAGGTCACCGGTCCGGTACCAGTGCTTCTCGTCCGGCACATAGGGACCGGCGGTCTCCACGGGACGCCCCGAGGCGTCCAGGAACCGCCCCCGGTTGTCCTTCTCGTCGAGGTAACCGGCGAACCGCTGTACGCCGCGCAGCCGCAGCTCGCCCACGTCGGCGAGCCGGCCCTCCTCGTCCACCACCTGATGGTCGAGGTGGGGGTAGACCTCACCGATGGGAAGAGTGCCGTTGGACGTGTCCGGCCAGTCCTCCGTCCGTTCCGGCAGCCGGTACTGCGACGAGAGAATGGTCAGCTCGGTCGGCCCGTACACGTTCTCGATGACGCTGTGCGGTGCGGCCGTACGCCAGGCTCTCGCCTGCTGCACCGTGAGCTGCTCGCCGCCGAAGAGAGTCCAGCGCAACGACGGCATCGAACCGGGGGCGAGTCCTCCGGTCAGGTCGGCCATCGTGATCACGGACGGTACCGAGAACCAGTGCGTGATCCCCTCGCGGGCCACGAACCGGGCGGGCTTGGGGAGTTCGGCCCGTGGCGGCACGACCAGCGTGGCACCCGAGCCCCAGGCGCCGAACATCTCCAGGACGGACGCGTCGAAGGCCAGGCCGCTGTTCTGGGCCATCCGGCAGCCGGGCCCGAGCGCGTAGCGGTCGATGACGTACCGCAGGAAGGCGTCCATGCTGCGGTGCGCGATCGGTACGCCCTTGGGGGTGCCGGTGGAGCCCGAGGTGAACAGCACGTACGCGATGTCCCCCGGCGACACCTCGGCCGGGGGCAGCGGGTCCGGGGCCGCGTGGCCGTCGCGCAGCCGGGCCAGGAGGTCCTTGGACAGGAGCAGGGCCGGTATCTCCGGGCCCTCGGGTGCCGGGGCGCGGTCGGTCAGGTGCAGTTCCAGGCCGGCGGTGCGCGCGATGGTGGCCAGCCGGGCCGGGGGGAAGGCCGTGTTGAGCGGGACGACGGCCGCGCCCAGACGCAGCACCGCCAGGGCCGCCGCGTACGTCAGCACGCTCGACGCGGTCGTCAGGCCCACCCGGCGCGGGGCACGCCCGCCGCGCTCGGTGAGGATCTCCGCGGCCAGGGCCGTGGCCAGGTCGTCCAGTTCCCGGTAGGTCAGCCGCTCCCCGCCGACCTCCAGGGCGACGAGGTCGCCGTGCTCCCGTGCCGACGCGGCGAACCAGTCGTGCAGTTCACGCGGCGTGCCGTGCTCTCGTCCGGTCATCGGGTGCCCGCCTTCGCCTGCCAGGCGCGGAGCACGCCGCGCTCCTTCTCCGGGTCGATACCGAGCGGGATGTCGCCCTGCCGGTAGGGCGTGTCGGACGGGCCGCGCTCGCGCAGCCACGCCCAGGTGTCCGTGACCGTCTCGCTCAGCGGGCGGCAGCGCAGTCCCGCGGCGACGGCCCGGTCGGGGGAAGCGGCCCAGGCGCCGGCCATGGCAGGCTGTTCCGTCGCCCAGAACGGCAGCTCGGTCCAGGCGCCCACCTCGTGCTCGGCGAGGAACTCCTCGTCGATCCAGACCGGTTGGGCCCCGGCCTCGGTGACCTGGGCACACAGCTCCAGCAGTTCCCCGAGGGTCGTCGTGTCCTTGGGGCCGGTGACCAGGTAGTGCCCGGCGGAACCTTCCTCCAGCAGGTCCAGCGCGAACACCGCGATGTCCCGGGCGTCGATGAGCTGGATCTTCTGGCCGGCCGCCCCCGGCGCGAGGACCTCACCGCCGCGTGCCATGCGCTCCAGCCACCAGAGCAGCCGGCCGGGAGTCTCGCGCGGGCCCACGATCAGACCGGGGTTGAGGATGAGGACATCACCCTCGAAGTACTTCTCGACGGCCCGCTCGCACCCTGCCTTCAGGGCGTTGCCCGGCACGTCGTCCACGGCCGCGTCCGGCGGACAGGTGTGGCGTACCGAATCCTCGCTGACGGGTCCGCCGGGCCAGTCGGAGTAAGCGTGGAAGGACGAAACGAAGAGGTACGTTTCCGCGTGACCGCTCAGCGCGCGAGCGGATTGCCCGACGGTACGGGGATGGAAACCGCTGGTGTCGATGACCGCGTCCCAGGGTCCCGCTGCGGCCAGGGCTTCCAGATCAGCGGAATTCTCCCGGTCGCCACGGAGGTTCTCCGCTCCCTGGATGTCCGGTCCGGACTTTCCCCGGTTGAAGACGGTTAAGGTATGGCCGCGGCCGATTGCCTCCTGCGCAAAGGCTTGTCCCAGGAACACCGAGCCGCCAATGACGAGAATCCTCATTGCGACATGATCACGCAACTGCCGCCGGTTGACAAGGAATCAGGGTTCCGGCCACCGCCCGCCGTCGGCTTGCGGCGCATAACCCGGCACGGCGCGAATATTGTTCTCCGCTCAACGACATAGCGGAGCTTTTCAGGCCCTCGATGCCCCGGATGGACTCCTATCCGGCGCCTTTCGCCGGCCCCACCCCACACTCCGCCCAAACCGTCTTCCCCGGCCCCTCCCCCCTCACATGCCAGTCCCAGGCCGCCGCCAGCCGGGACACCAGCACCAGCCCCCTCCCTCCGTCCCCCAGCCCAGGCTCCCCCAACTCCCCGGGCCGGGGCGGCACCCGCTCCCCGCGCGT
Source organism: Streptomyces sp. NPDC085596 (assembly GCF_044541565.1). Lineage (NCBI taxonomy): Bacteria > Bacillati > Actinomycetota > Actinomycetes > Kitasatosporales > Streptomycetaceae > Streptomyces > Streptomyces sp. NPDC085596. The sequence continues at coordinate 740,330 of NZ_JBITTC010000002.1, forward strand.
GTCGGAGACCTCGATCCGCGCCGTACGCGAGGGTGAACCCACCAGGGACAGCCGGACGTGGAAGTCGCGCCCAGCCACATGCCCGTGCCGTACCGCGTTGGCGGCCAGCTCGGCCGTGACCAGGACGATGTCGTCGTGGGCGTCGGTGCCGTACGGGATGCCCCACTCGTGGAGGCGGAGCCCGACCAGCCGTCGAGCCAGGCGGGCTCCGCGAGGCGTGGACGTGAAGCGCATGGCGAAGTCGGTCGCCAAGTGATCCGTGGGACTACCGAGGTTGCTCATCATGGGCACCACGGTCCTCCCGGTGGCGTAGCGTGACCAGCGGTGACGCACTGACGCGACCCCGTTGTACGCGCGGTGCCGACGCCGGTACGAGCAGCACGGCGTGACGGCGCCCCCTCTACGGGCGTTGATCCGGGGAGGCGGTGGTGTGATGACGAAGAACGAGATGAACCCCAAGAACGACGACGCCTATGGCAGCGGTCCGCGTACGGCAGACAAGTCCGGGCAGGGCGTGGTCACGGCGTTCGGACAGACCATGAAGACCCTGCGCTTGAGGGCCGGGATGGAACGCGAGGAACTCGGTAGGCGGTTGGGCTACTCGGCCGCCACCATCGCCTCCTTCGAGCAGGGGCGCCGCATTCCCTCGGCTCGGGTGATCGACCGGGCCGACGACGCACTGGACGCGGGTGGCCTGTTGAAGCTCTGGACGGAGGAGGTGGAGAAGGCGCAGTACCCCGTCTTCTTCCAGGGCATGGCCCAATTGGAGAAGCAGGCATTGGAGCTGCTGGAGTACGACGCCATCTTCATCAACGGACTTCTCCAGACAGAGGAGTACACCCGGGCGCTGTTCGCCATGCGCCGTCCAGCCCTCGACAGAGATACGGTCGAGCAGCGCGTGGCCGCCCGGCTCGCTCGACAGGACATCTTCGACAGGCGACCCGCACCACTGCTGAGTTTCGTCATGACCGAGGCGGTGCTACGGCACCGGTATGGCGGCAAACAGGTGATGCGCGGCCAGTTGGAGCACCTGATCCTGACCGGTCAGCGGGACAACGTCGAGCTCCAGGTCATGCCGGGGGACTGCGAGGACAACGCGGGCCTGGGCGGGCCCTTCACCGTCGTCACCCGTAGGGACAGTAAGCGCTTCCTCTACGTGGAGGCCCAGGTGATCAGCACGTTGGAGACCGACCCCGAGCAGACAAGTCTCGCCTCCGCGCGCTATGGGATCATCCGTGCACAGGCTCTCACTCCGCGAAAGTCGCAGGAGTTCATCGAGAGGTTGCTGGAAGAGCTATGAACAACACTGAGTCCCTCACCTGGTTCAAGAGCAGCCACAGCGGTACCCAGGGCGGTGACTGCGTGGAGGTCTCTCTCGACTGGTTCAGGAGCAGCTACAGCGGGCCCGAGGGCGGCAACTGCGTAGAAGTCGCCGTAGCCCCCAACACCGTGCACATCCGCGATTCCAAAGCCTCAGCCGGCCCCACCCTCAAGCTCTCCCCCGCCGCTTGGACGAACTTCCTCACACACACACCCGCGTAGCCGTACATCTCACAGCTGTACGCGCCAGAGAGCCCTGCCCGTCCCCAACGAGCGACAGGGCTCCCCCACATCCCGCTTCAGGACCCAACTGCCAGCACCAGCTTGCCCGTTACCCGCCCCGTCTCCCCCACCGCATGCGCCTTGGCCGCCTCCTCAAGCGGAAACACCGCCTCGACATGCGCCCGCAGCGCACCCGAAGCCGCCAGCTCGGCAACCGCCTTCATCCCCGCCTGGTCCGCCTCCACGAGCAGCGTCTCCACCCGCACACCACGCGCCTCCGCCTTCGCCGACTCCTCCGGATCGGTACCGGGCAGCAGCGAGACCAGCACGCCACCAGGCCGCAGCACCTCCAGCGAACGCACCCGCGTATCACCGGAGATGGTGTCCAGCACCACGTCCACGTCCCCCACGACGTCCCGGAAGTCGACGGACCGATAGTCGATCACTTCGTCCGCCCCAAGTGACCGCAGGAACTCGTGCTTCGGCTCGCTCGCCGTCCCGATGACGTACGCACCAAGCGACTTGGCGATCTGCACAGCGAGGTGACCGACACCTCCGGCGGCAGCATGCACCAACACCCGCTGCCCCGGCTGCACTTGGGCCGTGTCCACCAGCGCCTGGTACGCCGTGAGCGCGGCGAGCGGCAGCGCGCCCGCCTGGACGTGGTCGATCGAGTCCGGCTTGTGGGTGAAGGCGCGGGCGGGGCCGGTCACGTACTCCGCGTGGGCGCCGACGCCGTGCGGGTAGGGCAGCATGCCGAAGACCTCGTCGCCGGGCTTGAAGAGGGTCACGCCGTAGCCGACCGCCTCGACGACGCCGGAGACGTCCCAGCCGAGGACGAGCGGGAGCCGGTCGAGGAAGAGGCCCCCGGCGCGGTGCTTCCAGTCGGTCGGGTTGAGTCCGGCGGCGCGGACGGAGACCAGGATCTCGCTCGGGCCCGGCTTCGGGCGCGGCAGCTCGGTCTCCTTGAGGACGTCGGGGGTGCCGTACTCGTCCTGGCTGATGGCGCGCATGGTGGCGTGGTTCGTCATACGTCCAGGTTCACCCGAGCGGCGCCCGCGTACCATGGCATGAATGCCATCTTTCAACGGGATCGTGCCATGACCGCTCCGCACCGTGTCGTCGTCCTCGCCCTGGACGGTGTTTACCCCTTCGAGCTGGGCATTCCCAGCCGGGTCTTCGGTTCGGCCGGGGGCCGCTACGAGGTGCTGACCTGCTCGGCCGACGGCGGACCCGTCGCCACCAACTCCGACTTCTCGGTCACGGTCGGGCACGGGCCCGAGGCGCTGTCGACGGCGGACACCGTCGTACTGCCGCCGTTCGACGTCTCCCTGGTCCGCCGCGGCCTGCCCCCGAAGCTCGAAGCGGCGCTCGCGGCCGTACCGCCCGGCACCCGGATCGTCTCGATCTGCACCGGCGCCTTCGTCCTGGCCGCCGCCGGACGGCTCGACGGCCGCCGCGCCACCACCCACTGGGCCCTCGCGGACACCTTCCGCGCCTGGTTCCCGGCGGTGGACCTCGATCCGGACGTGCTGTTCGTGGACGACGGCGACCTCCTCACCTCGGCGGGCGCGGCCTCCGGGGTCGACGTGTGCCTGCACGTCGTACGCCAGGACCACGGCGCCGCCGTCGCCAACGACGTGGCCCGCGCCTGTGTCGTACCGCCGTGGCGGGACGGCGGGCAGGCGCAGTACATCCAGCACCCGGTGCCCGAGGAGCCGGCCAACGGCACCTCGGCCACCCGTCAGTGGGCGCTGGAGCGCCTGCACGAGCCGCTGTCGCTGACGGAGCTGGCCGGGCACGCCCGGATGAGCCTGCGCACCTTCGCGCGGCGGTTCAGCGAGGAGGTCGGTACGAGTCCGGGACGCTGGCTGATCCAGCAGCGGATCGCCCGCGCGCGGCACCTCCTGGAGACCACCGACCTGGCCGTGGACGACCTCGCCGCACAGGTCGGCTTCGCCACCGGGACCTCGCTGCGCGAGCACCTGCACGCGGCGATCGGGGTGACCCCGCTGGCGTACCGGCGGACGTTCCGGGGAGCCGGGGTGGAGTAGGCGTCGCCGCAGGTCAGGAGCGCGCAGGGTATTCCCGTACGACCCATCGACCTGTCGATACCGGACATCGGCCGCTTCATTGGTGCCGCTCCGGGCACCGGTCTACGGTCAAGTGGGGAGCCGGTGCTCCCCGGACCTCAGACTGCTTGGAGAGACCTCATGTCGAAGATCCTTTTCGTGGTGACCGGCGCCGACCACTGGACGCTGGCCGACGGCACCCAGCACCCGACCGGCTTCTGGGCGGAGGAGGCCGTGGCGCCGTACGAGGCGTTCAAGAAGGCCGGTGACGAGGTCGTCGTGGCCACGCCGGGCGGTGTCGTCCCGACCGTGGACAAGGGCAGCCTCGCGCCGGAGGTCAACGGCGGCCAGGAGGGCGCCGACCGGATCGCCGCCGCGCTGGAGGCCGCGCCCGAGTTCAAGCACCCGGTCCGGCTGGAGGACGTGGACCTCGACGACTACGACGCCGTCTTCTACCCCGGCGGCCACGGCCCCATGGAGGACCTCGCCGTGGACGCCACCTCCGGCCGGCTGCTGGTCGACGCCCTCGACTCCGGCAAGCCGCTCGCCGTCGTCTGCCACGCCCCGGCGGCGCTCCTCGCGGCGACCCGGCCGGACGGCAGCAACGCGTTCTCCGGCTACCAGGTCACCGCCTTCTCCAACGCCGAGGAGACCCAGGCCGGTTTCGCCGACAAGGCCAAGTGGCTGCTGGAGACGCGGCTCGGCGAGGCGGGCGTCGACGTACAGGTGGGCGAGGCGTGGGCGCCGAAGGTCGTGATCGACCGGAACCTGATCACGGGGCAGAACCCGGCGTCCTCCGCTCCGCTGGCGGAGGAGGTTCTCAAGCGGCTGGGCTGAGGCGCCGAGCCGGCGCCTTTCTCAGGCGCCGGCCGCCTCGCGGCTGATGCGGTCGAACTGCGCGCCCATGGCCTCGGACAGCGCCTGGGCCGCCGAGAGCGGGCGGACCATGACGGTGAAGTCGTCGATCCGGCCCTCCTCGTCGAAGTGCAGGAAGTCGCAGCCCTGGATCTCCCGGCCGTCGACGGTGGCCGTGAAGACGAAGGCGTGGTCCCGCCCGTCCGGGTTGGCGATCTCCCGGACGTACCGGAAGTCCTCGAACACCCGCAGCACACCGCGCAGGATCGCGGCGGTGATCGCCTTGCCCGCGTACGGCTTGAAGGCGACGGGGCTGGTGAAGACGACGTCCTCCGCGAGGAGTGCCTCGATGGCGGCGGCGTCGCGGTTCTCCACGGCGGTACGGAAGGGATGCACGAGTGCTCCTTACTCAACAAGTTGAATAGGTGTGTTGGAGAGTAGAGTGAGGAGGTGACCCTGCGCAATGCGGTGATGGCCACCCTCCTGGAGGGCGAGGCGTCCGGCTACGACCTGGCCAAGGGCTTCAACGCCTCGGTGGCCAACTTCTGGACGGCCACACCCCAGCAGCTCTACCGCGAGCTGGACCGGATGGAGCGCGAGGGCCTCGTCACCGCGCGGGTGATCCGCCAGGACCGCCGCCCCGACAAGCGCCTCTTCTCCCTCACCGACGCCGGCCTGGACGCCCTGCGCGCCTACATCGCCGACCCCATCGGCCGCCCCACCGCCATCCGCGACGGCCTCCTGGTCAAGGTTCAGTGCGCCGACATCGGCGAACTCACCGCCGTGCGCGCCGACATCGCCGACCGCATGGACTGGGCCCGCGCCAAGCTCACCGGCTACGAGCGCCTGCGCGAACGGCTGTTGGGCGGGCGTACGGAGGACGAGTACCTGGCCGGGGCGGAGCGAGTGGGCCCGTACCTCACCCTCCTGCGGGGCATCTCCTTCGAGGAGGAGAACCTGCGGTGGGGGGAGACGGCGCTGCGTGTACTTGAGGCGCGCTCCTCGTGAACTCCCCCGACCTGAACCTGTTGCGGACGTTCCTCGCGGTGTACCGCTCCGGGTCCTTCACGGCGGCGGCGGGTCTGCTGGGCCTCTCCCAGTCCACGGTGACGACACAGATCCGCTCGCTGGAACGGGAGATGGGGCGCGCCCTCTTCGAGCGCCTGCCGCGCGGGGTCGCGCCGACCTCGGTGGCCCACGACTTGGCGTCCCGCGTGGCGGCCCCGCTGGACGCGCTCGCGACGACGACGGGTGCGGCGCCCGCCGACCGGCCGGCCCCCGTCCACCTGGCGGGCCCGGCCGAACTCCTCTCGGCGCGAGTCCTGCCCGCCCTGGCTCCTCTGCTGGCGGCGGGCGTACGCCTACGGGTCACCCCGGGCCTGACGGACCCCCTCCTGGACGAACTCCGCTCCGGCCGCCACGACTTGGTGATCGCCACGTACCGCCCACGCGGACGGACGCTCACTGCGGTACCCCTGATGGACGAGGAGTTCGTCCTGGTGGCGTCCCCGGCCTGGGCGGCCGGGCTCACCGAACGCCTGGCGAAGGAAGGCCCATCGGCCCTCCACCCCGTCCCCCTGATCACCTACGCCGAAGACCTCCCCATCGCCCGCCGGTACTGGCGCCACGTCTTCCACACCCGCCTCAACTGCCCGGCAGCGGTCACAGTCCCGGACCTACGAGCGGTGAAGTCGGCGGTGGTGTCCGGCGCCGGCTTCTCGGTCCTCCCCCGCTACTTGTGCGAACCGGAACTGACTTCGGGCGCCTTGGTCGCGCTGCACACCCCGGAAGACCCGCCTCTGAACACCGGCTACCTGGTCCAACGCCCCGGTCACCCGGCCAACTTGGACGTGGTCAGGGTGCGGGAGGTGCTGCTGGAGGCGGGGCGTGGGTGGTGAGGTCGTCCCACGCTCCCGTCCAGGCCGGTATGGCGAGGTGGTCAGGACTTGTCGGAACGGCTCTCGTCGGCGAGGGCCCGCAGTTCAGCCATGTCGTCCTCGTCCAGGTCGAGTTGAGTCGCCGACTTGAGGAGGGCGCTGATCTCGTCGCCCCGGTTCTGGTCCGCGAGGAACTGGGCGTAGTAGACGTAGGCGGTCTCGTCCTGGTGGGCGAGGGCTTCTCGGTAGTGGCGGTCGGCCTGGGTCCACTGCTCCAACTCCTCGTGGAGCAGGGCGAGGTTGAGGTGGGCGTTGGTCTCGCCGTCCTCCTTGGCGGCGGCCTCGTAGTGACGTACGGCCTCCTCGGGGGAACCGGATTCGGCGAGGTGGAGGGCGTAGGCGAAGTGGGCGCCGGTGATCTCCTCGGCCAGGGCCTCGCGGAGGTGGGTGCCGGCCGACTCCAGGTCACCGAGGGCGTGTTCGGTCTCGCCGAGTACGGCCAGCACGGAGCGGTGCCCGGCGTCCAGCGCCTGCTTCAGCCAGGGCAGCGCTTCCTCGTACCTCTCCTCGTCGGCGAGAAGCCGGCCGAGGTTGCCGGCGGCCATGTTGTCGCCCCGCTCGATCGCCAGGCTCAGCAAGTCGACTGCCTCGTCCAGCCGTTCGTCGTCCTCGCTGAGGAAGGCGCCGTAGTCGTTGAGCGCGCGGGGGTTGTCGTCGGTGAGCGCCCGCCGGTAGTACTCCTCGGCCTGCTCCCGGTCGCCCAGCTCGTCGGCCAGGACCGAGGCGATCATCAGGGTGACGTCACGACCGCCGTCGGCAGCCGCCCGGAGCGCCGCCAGCGCCTCCTTGGGCCGTTCGAGTTCGACGAGCAGTTCGGCCAGGGCCTCGTAGGCCGCGGCGTTGCCCGCACTGGCGGCGGCCTCGATGGTCTTGAGCGCGGCGCCGATGTCCGCCCACTCGGAGATGAGGTCGAAGACCCGCTCCGCCACCTCGTCGTCCGGGCGGTTCCAGGCCCGCAGGTAGAGGGTGAGAGCGGCGGCGGGGTCACCGGCCGCGAGGCGCTGTTCGGCTTCGGCGGCCAGGTTGCTTTCTGTCATGGGGACATCTTCTCGAACTGACGAACGGACGTTCACCAGCACCCCAGGGCGAACGGCTCCGCCCTCAGGACGCCCACCGATGCCGGCCACGCCCCATGTCCACCCGCGCACCCACCATCGGCACCCCTTCGCCCCGCAGCAACTCCGGCGCCCGCCCCTCGTGGCAAGCGGCGGGCACCCCGTCCGCGCGGACCACCCGCCACCAGGGCACCCCGTCACCGAGCCGGAGAGAAGAGCTCCAGGTCAGCGCCCCGGGGGGCTCAGGCGAGGGCGGAGACCAGCAGGGCGAAGGCGGTGATGATGACGGCGATGCGGACGTAGTGGAAGCCGTCCCAGCGGCTCATCTGCTCCTTCCAGTCCTCGGGCAGGTTCTCGGTCGTCCACGTCTTGCTCCGGTTGTTGATCGGGACGAGCAGCACGACCGACATGATCACGCTCACGATCAGCAGCGCGGCGGCGATGACGACGAGGCCGGCGCCCTGGTGATGCCATCCGGCGATGGCCCAGACCGCGCTCAGGACGAGCGAGCCGATGTACCAGAACGGCATCACGGCGCCGAGCATCCGGGCCCCGTGGGTGCGGCCGCGCAGGCCGTTGTCGCCGGGGAGTCCGTTGAGGATCGGGTTGATGACGAAGGCGACGGAGAACTCCACCCCCACCATCAGGCCGACGACCACGGTGGTGAAGACCTCGAGTGCGTTGAGCATGATGACCCTCCTGGGATCTAGCACTGCTAGATAGTGAGGCAACGCTAGTACTGCCATCGCTCGATTGTCTAGCGGTGCTAGCATCGAATCATGTCGGTACAGGAACGCAAGGAACGCGAACGGGCGGTCCGCGAGCGCCTCATCGTGGCGACGGCCCGTGAACTCGCCGAGCAACAGGGCTGGGACGCGGTCACCACCCGCCGGCTCGCCGAGCGCATCGAGTACAGCCAGCCCGTCCTCTACAGCCATTTCCGCGGCAAGCGCGAGATCATCGGCGCCGTCGCCCTCGAAGGCGCCGCCGAGATGGCCGCGGCGCTGCGGGCCGCGACCTCCGCCGCGGACGGCCCCCGTACCCGGGTCACCGCCCTCGCCCGCGCCTATCTCGACTTCGCCGAGCGCAACCCGGCGGTGTACGACGCCATGTTCCGGCTCGACGGCGGCCTGGCGTTCGCGCACGAGGACACCCCCGAGCCACTGAAGGACGCCTTCGCCGCCCTGCTGGAAAGCCTCGGCGAGGTCGCCGGGGACGGCGTCCACCCGGCACTGTTCACCGAGGTGTTCTGGGCGGCCCTGCACGGGCTGACCACCCTGACCCGCGCGGGCCGGCTGCCGCCGGAGGACACCGGGCGAAGGGTGGAGCTACTGGTGGACCGGCTCGCCATGCTCTGACGCGCCGCCGCACAGGTCGGCCATCAAGATATTAGACATTGACAAGATTGGACGTTACACGCAAACTGGACAGCCTCTAAATAGCTTTTGTCCGCTTCTGTGCGGTTACATCGAGTTCAGGAGCGAACCCCATGGCATTCCCGTCCGAGAACCGGCGCATCACACTCGCCGAGCACACCGCCGACCAGGTCATACGGGCCGGCCGGCCGTTCCAGGTGGTGTCCCGCCACACCCCGTCCGGAGACCAGCCGCAGGCCATCGCCGGGCTGGAGAAGCACGTCCGCGCCGGGGAGAGCGACGTGGTCCTCCTGGGCGCCACGGGCACCGGCAAGTCCGCGACGACCGCCTGGCTCATCGAGAAGCTGCAGCGGCCCACCCTCGTACTCGCCCCGAACAAGACGCTCGCCGGCCAGCTCGCCAACGAGCTGCGTGAGCTGTTCCCGCACAACGCGGTGGAGTACTTCGTCTCCTTCTACGACCACTACCGGCCCGAGTCGTACGCCCCGAGCACCGACACCTACTTCGCCAAGGAGTCGGTCTCCAACAAGGAGGTCGACCGGCTGCGGCACTCGGCGACCTGGTCGCTGCTCAGCCGCCGCGACGTGATCGTCGTGGCGTCCGTGTCGTGCATCTACGGCCTCGGCACGCCTCAGTCCTACCTCGACCGTTCGTTCCAGCTGGCGGTGGGCGACACCCTCGACCGGGAGGAGCTGCTCGCGGCGCTGGTCGACATCCAGTACACGCGCACCGACGCCGAGCCGACCGCGGGCCGGTTCCGCGTCCGCGGCGACACCATCGACATCCACCCCGCCTACGAGCACACGATGCTGCGGGTGGAGATGTTCGGCGACACGGTCGAACGGCTGACCGTCGCCGATCCGGAGACCGGCGAGGTGCGCGAGGTCATCGACCGGACCCGCGTCTTCCCCGCCACCCACTACTTCGCCGGCCCCGAGCGGATGCGCGCGGCAGCCGACTCGATCCAGGCCGAGCTCACGCAGCGGGTCGCGGAGCTGCGCCGTGGCGGCAGGCTGCTCGAGGCCGAGCGCCTGCAGACGCGGACGGAGTACGACATAGAGCTGATCCGGCACACACAGGTCGCCTCCGGGATGGAGAACTACTCCCGGCACCTGGACGGGCGCGCCCCCGGCGCGCCGCCGTCCACGCTGCTGGACTACTTCCCCGAGGACATGCTCGTCGTCATCGACGAGTCGCACGTGACGGTGCCGCAGCTGTCCGGCATGAGCCACGGCGACGCCGCGCGCAAGAACACCCTGGTCGAGCACGGCTTCCGGCTGCCTTCCGCGCTGGACAACCGTCCTCTGACGTGGTCGGAGTTCGCCGCGCGATGCCCGCAGCGGGTCTACCTGTCCGCGACCCCGGGCCGGTTCGAGCTGACCGCCGCGCGGGGCGCGGTCGTCGAGCAGGTCATCCGGCCGACCGGGCTGCTCGATCCGCAGGTGACGGTCAAGCCGACCGCCGGCCAGATGGAGGACCTGCTCGAGGAGATCCGCGAGCGGTCCGCCCGTGGCGAGCGGACCCTGGTGACGACCTTGACCAAGCGGATGTCGGAGGAGCTGACCGACTACTTCGACTCGCAGGGAGTACGCGTCCGCTACCTGCACTCCGGCGTGACCACCATGCGCCGCGTGGAACTGCTGGCCGACCTGCGCCGCGGTGAGTACGACGTGCTGATCGGCATCAACCTCCTGCGTGAGGGACTCGACCTGCCGGAGGTCTCACTGGTCGCGATCCTCGACGCCGACAAGGACGGAATCTTCCGCTCCGACACCGCGCTGATCCAGATGATCGGCCGCGCGGCGCGCAACGTCAGCGGCGAGGTACACATGTACGCGGACCGTATGACGCCCTCGATGCTGCGCGCCATCGACGAGACCAACCGGCGCCGGACGCTGCAGGCGGCCCACAACCAGACACACGGGATACGCCCGACCGCCCTGCGCAAGAAGATCAAGCACACGGTGGCCTCTCAGTACCCCCAGGCACAGCACCCGACCACCGGCACCTCCTACAACCGCAGGATGGCGGCGTGAACGGAAGCGGGTGATGTGGTGCCGGGCCCACCCGGTCGCCGTCCTGACAGGATGACCGCATGGAACGCGTACTTGGAATTGGCGGCTACTTCATGCGGGCTGCCGACCCGGCGGCCCTGAACGCCTGGTACCGCGACTGCCTGGGTCTGGACGCCGACGAGCACGGCTTGTGGCGTCAGGCAGCCGGGCCGACGGTGTTCGCGACGTTCGAGTACGAGACCGACTACTTCGGGTCCCGCTCTCAGCAGAGCATGCTCAACTTCCGGGTCCGCGACCTGGACGCGATGCTCGCGCAGCTGCGTGCCAAGGGAGCGGAGGTGTCCGAGGACATCCAGAGCATGGAGGGCGTCGGCCGGTTCGGCTGGGTCACCGATCCCGAGGGCAACCGGGTCGAACTGTGGCAGCCCGCCTGACCGCGCGCGGGGGCTCGCGCCTCCGGCTGGCGGGGGGCGGGCCCGAGCGTCACGTTCGGTCGCGTGCCGGCGGCCCCGTCAGAAGCTGGTGTTCGGCGGATTCGTAGCGGCTGCGTTCCCGGTCGGCGGTGTTCTTGCCGGCGAGCAGGGTGACGAGCCAGCCGGCGAGGAAGCCCGCGGGGATGGAGGCGAGGGCGGGCGTGTTGTACGGGAACCAGTCGAAGTCGGCCTCGGGGAAGGCGGACAGGGGGCTTCCGGAGACGAGGGTGGTGCCCGGGGTCAGGGCCAGGACGGTGAGGGAGCCCACGATGAGCGTGGCGAGCAGGCCCGCCCGGGTGTAGCGGCGCCAGAAGAGGGTGTAGAGGAGCGCGGGCGCGATGGCCGAGGCGCCGAGCGTGAAGGAGAGCGTCGCCAGGGGCTGGAGGCTGCGGTGCTGGGCGAGGGCCGCCACCAGGATGACGGGGATGCCCACCAGCAGGGCGCACGAGCGGGCGAGGGTGAGTTCGCGCGCCGGTGCCGGCGGGGTGGGGCGGGAGGCCGTCAGGTCGTGGGCGAGGGCGTTGGCGCAGGCGAGCGTCATGCTCGCCACGGAGGCGAGGAGGGTGAGGAAGACGGCGGTGGTGACGGTGGCGAAGAGCAGGCTCTCGGGGCGGGAGAGGCCGGTGCCGAAGGCGGCGCGGGCGCCGAGCAGGTAGGCGGTGGTGCCGTGCGGGTCGGCTCCGGCGATGCGTGCGCGTCCGAGAAGGGCGGTGGCACCGGTGCAGATCACCACGAGCATCAGGATGAACAGGGTGACCGAGGAGACCGCCCAGGACATGGCCCGGCGGACCTGGCGCGGCGTTCCCGCGGTGTACATGCGCATGGTGACGTGCGGCAGGCAGGCGGCGCCCAGCACGATGGCGCACTGGGTGCTCGCCATGTCGAGGGCGGGGTGCGGGCTGCTGGAGTACTGCAATCCCCAGCGCAGGTAGCCCGGGCCGGCTCCGCTCTCGCGCGCCGCGGTGCGGAACAGGGCCCCGGTGCTCCAGCCGAAGGTGTGCAGGATCAGTCCGCTGACGACGAGACCGGAGGCGAGGAGCATCACCGTCTTGAAGATCTGGACGAGTGCGGTGCCACGCATCCCGCCGAGAGCCGCGTAGCTGATCATGAGTATCCCGGCTCCGACCACGCAGCCGTTCTTCATGGCGGGTTCGGTGAACCCCATGACGTAGGCGAGGAGTTCACCCACCCCGGCGAGCTGGACGACCATCATCGGGACGAGCGCGACGAGGGTGACGGCGCAGGCCGCGATGCGGACGCTCCGTGCGGGATGGCGGTGGCCGAGGACGTCGCCCATGGTGTAGCGGCCGGTGTTGTGGAGCGGCTCGGCGAGCAGGAACATCAGCAGGAGCAGGGACAGTACGGCACTGAGGGCGAGGACCACCCCGTCGTAGCCGCACAGCGCGATGATGCCGCCGATGGTGAGCACGGTGGCGGCGGAGATGTAGTCCCCGGCGATGGCGAGTCCGTTGCGCAGGGGCGAGAGGGATCGGTAGCCGGTGTAGAACTCGGCCAGGTCGTCCGCGTCCGGGCCGGTGAGTACGCAGAGCAGCAGGGTCAGCGCGACGACGGAGCAGAAGGCGGCCAGGGACCAGGACTGCGCGGGACCGCTGAACTCCGTCACCGGCCTCCTTCCCGGTGCGCGGGCGCCGGGTACGACTGGCGGGCGCGGCGGGCCAGCGGGTCGACCAGGCGGTGCGCGGTGACTTCGTAGAGCAGGACGGCCAGCCAGGTGACGGGGATCTGCGCGAGGGCCAGTACGAGACCGACGGGCAGGCCGCCGGGACCTGAACGGGTCATGAGCCAGGGGGCCTTGACCGTCAGTGCGAGGAATACGGCGAAGTAGCCGAGCGCGGTGAGGGACGCCACGCGCCGCTGCCAGCGGTAGGAGCGGCGCAGCATGCGCAGGTTCCGGTGCGGACCGGAGCGCCGGCCCGGCGGCTCCGGTGGGGACGATCCGTGCCCGGTCGACCAACCGGGTCGGCGGTGGGCCGTGCCGGCGGGACGGGGGTGGGGCGTGCCGGCGGGACGGGGGTGGTCGGACGGCGGTCGGCCGGAGAATAACTCGGAGCTGTCGTAGGACATTTCGAAATCTCCTGGCGGGGACTGGGCCCGGAAAGAGACGGACCGCGTGCGCGGGTGGCGGCTCGGGGTGCGCGTGCGTGCTGTTCGTCGCGGATCGATGTGGCCGTGCCGGGTTCGGGGTGCAGTCGCGGGCCAATCGCACGCGGTTCAGGTCGAGTTGACGGCGGCTGTGAATATGTCGGCTGACAGGGACACCTACCCCTGACGCTATGTCGACATGTTTCCTGCGGGAGTCGTTCTCGGTCAGAGGGCGCGAGGGGACTGTCGGTGGCGGGTGGCACGATCGTCGTCATGGCTTTCGAACGCGCAACTCCGCCGCGGCCGTTCGATGTCACCGCGGTCTTTCCGGAACTGGCTCCGCTGGCGCGAGCCGCGATACGGCTGCACCCGCGCGCCGGGATGCCCTCGGTGCGGGACAGCTCGGTCGGGGGGCCGTTGCTGTGGCCCGCGGAAGAGTCGTGGCCGCACTGCGAGAGCGCACAACACCAGGACACCGGCTTCCGCGAGTACCCGGCAGCAGTCCGACTCGAAAGACGCAGGCTGGCCCGGCTGCGCCGTGATCCTGGTGGACCGGCGTACACGCCTGAGGAGTCAGCGATCAATGAGCGCAACGACGCGGCGCTCGAGGAACGACTCCACGCCGACCCTCCGCCTGCGGAGTGCCCGGTACCCATGCTGCCCGTGGCTCAGCTTTTTGTGCGCGACGTACCGCTGTTGCGGCCGCCCGGACAGGCCGACGTGCTCCAGGTGTTGTGGTGCCCATACGACCATGAACCGGATGCCAAGCCTTCGACCGCACTGTTCTGGCGGTGCGAAGCGGAGGTCGGCGATGTCCTGGCCGTGCCGCCGCAACCGTATGAGGCGGACTGGGGAGGCTGCTATGTGCCGGAGCCGTGTCTGCTGGCACCGGAACAGATCACCGAGTACCCCAACTCCTTGGACCTGAGCGCGGAATTGAGGCAACTGGTCGGGGACTGGAGCAGATGGCAGGCGACTGAAGTCGGTGTGGACGGCTTGTGCGCGGATTATCCGCAGGAGTTCTACGACAGTGCGCTGGCCGACGCTCCCGGCTGGAAGGTCGGCGGCTGGCCCCCATGGGGCCGCACCGACCCGATTCCCCGCTTCTGCGCGATCTGCGACGCCCGCATGGTCCCCCTACTGACCATCGCCTCCTTCGAATGGGACGGGGGTTCGGGCAGCTGGATACCGTACGAGGACCAAGCCACCGCGTCCGCCGGCCGCGGCGCCGGCCAGAGCCCCACGCAGCCGACCGCGGTCCAAGTCGGCAGCACGGACAACATGCAGCTCTATGTCTGCCCGGCATCTCCGGAGCATCCGCACACCGACCTGATCCAGTGAGCTGCCGCTCGGACGCGGCTTGCACCGCTGTCGCGATATCCGGCTGAACTCGCAGGTCGGACGCCCTACTTCAGCGCATACGCATGCTCACCGTTGAAGCGGCACCGACCACGGCGGTGGGTGTCCTGCTCTGAGCGGCGTTCAGCGTGACGGTGACCGGCTCACCGAAACCGTCCGTCCCGGTGGTGACGACAGACGGACGACGCGTCCAGGTGATGTGGTCGGGGACAGACTGCTGTCTGCCATCGGTGAACACCACCCCGAGCGGGCGCAACGGTCATTACCGTCCAGTCGCATGACGACGGTCACAACCCGTACGGTCGAATACCCGGCCGACAACCTGACGATGATCGGATACCTCGCGCTCCCGGACGGTGCCGAGCGCCGGCCCGCAGTCCTGATCGGACCCGAGGGGATGGGGCTCAGCGATGTCGAACGCCGGCGGGCCGAGGCTCTGGCCGAGCTGGGGTATGTGACGCTGGCCTTCGACCTCCACGGCGGACGCTATTTGGAAGACCCGGAGGAAATGCTCGCCCGTTGCATGCCGCTGCTCGCCGATCCCGACCGCATGCGAGGAATCGGTCACGCCGCGCTCGACGTGTTGCGTGCCGAACCACGGGCCGACCCCGACCGGACCGCCGCCGTCGGCTACGGCACCGGGGGCGCGGTCGCACTGGAACTCGGTCGCGATGGCGTCGACCTGCGCGCGATCGGGACAGTCAACGCACTGACCACCGGCCGACCGGGCGAGGCGGCACGCATTCGCTGCCCGGTATGGGCCGGGGTCGGGTCGGAAGACCCGATCATGCCGCCCGCCCAACGGGAGGCGTTCACCGCAGAGATGCAGGCCGCAGGCATCGACTGGCGCCTCGTGGTCTACGGAGGAGCCCTTCACGCCTTCCACCACCCACCGGTCGACCACACCACGCCTCCCGGCGTCGGCTACCACCCACGGCACGCACAGCGAGCCTGGCGTGACATCGTCGCCCTGCTCGCCGAGTGCCTGCCCGTCACGGATTGATCCGATCGGCTCCTGATACTCACTCCTGCCCGCCGCCGTCGTCTTCGTCCAGTTCTGGGGCGGCCGGGTCGCGCAGCGGGCGCAGGGCGCCGGCGGCCGGGGGGGGGAGGCGGTGAAGCCGTAGCGGCCGAGCAGATTCAGGTTGCGGTGCTTGAGCGGCGACAGGCGGGCGATGTCCTCGTCCCGGATCTCGTGGCCTTCGGCGTGAAGCTGGGCGACGGCGGCGTCGATGTACTTCGTGGTCCACAGCACGATGGCGCTGAGGACCAGGCCGAGCGCGCCGAGCTGGTCCTCCATCCCATCCCGGTATGCCTGGTGGATGGTGCCGCGCTTGCCGTGACACACGTCCCGGGCCAGCTTGTGGCGGGACTTTTGCACGGTGAGCTGCCGGTTCATCTGCCTCCGGCAGGTGTCGTCGACCGGGTCGACCTCGCGCAGCAGGTGTTCGGTCCTGGCGATCCGCCCGTACTCCGGGACGCGGCGCCCAACGGGGTCCTGATCGTCCGCCACGGTGTCTTCCTGGGTGAGCCGCTACGCTACGCGGGATCCAGCACAGGCTTCGCGGGGAGCCCGCCGTTCTTCTCGCAGCGCAGCTCCTTGGCCATGGCCAGCGAGAAGGAGTGGGCCACGGTCGCGTAGGCGTCCTTCAACGCCTCTACGTTGTCCTGGGGGTCCCTCGGCATACCTCCACGCTCCACGCCGATCACGATGTGAGCCTCTCCCGACGAGCCGATCAACTTGTCACTCCGGCAAGCGAAAAAGACGTACGCCTTCTCCGTCCCTGCCAGGGTTTCCTCTCCCATCTTCAGCACGGTGAATTTCGGGGACGGGGTACCCGTGGGGGCGCCGTCGGCCAGACTCCAGGTGATTCTGAGATTGAAATGCGGTGTGCCGATGGGGGTGAAGACACGGCAGGCGTCCTCTCGACCGGCGGTAAGGCCCGGCGTTGCCAAGGCAAGATTCGCCGCAGCCTCCGCGACGGTGTAACCCTTCGACGACGCCTCGAACCGCGACACCCCCGTGATCACCTTCAGCGCCTTGGACGCATCGGTGGAAATGGCATTGCCACCGCAGAGTTGTGTCCCCGCAACAACCTTGTAGTCCTTCGGAAGGCCGTCCTTGTCCCCGTCACCCCCACAACCCGTGGCCCCGAGAAACAACGAGCCGGCCACGGCCGCGGAAACCAGTCCCCCACGCACTGACCTACGACTGATCACTGTCCGCATCCTCACCCGCCCCACTCCCCGGAGGTCGGCGATGTGCCGGGTGGCCGCCAGCTGGAGGCCCCTAATTTCACTCGCAGCGCATGAGTCTCGGACGCCGGCGGCTACGCCGGATCCAGCACGGGCTTCGCGGGGAGCCCGCCGTTCTTCTCGCAGCGCAGTTCCTTGGCCATGGCCAGCGAGAAGGAGTGGGCCACGGTCGCGTAGGCGTCCTTCAACGCCTCTACGTTGTCCTGGGGATCCTTCGGCATGCCCCAGTACTCCACGCCGATCACGATGTGAGCCTCTCCTCCCGAGCCGACCAACTTGTCACTCCGACAGGTGAAATAGACGTAGGCCATGTCCGCCGCTGCCAGGGTTTCGTCCCCCATCTTCAGCACGGTGAACTTCGAGGCCGCAGGGTCGTCCGTCGGGGCATTGTCAGCCAACCTCCAGGTGATTCTGAGCTGGAATTGCCGCGTGCCGATGGGTTTGAAGACACGGCAGGCGTCCTCTCGACCGGCGGTAAGGCCCGGCGTTGCCAAGGCAAGATTCGCCGCAGCCTCCGCGACGGTGTAACCCTTCGACGACGCCTCGAAGCGCGACGCCCCCGTGATCACCTTCAGCGCCTTGGACGCATCGGTGGAAATGGCATTGCCACCGCAGAGTTGTGTCCCCGCAACGACCTTGTAGTCCTTCGGAAGGCCGTCCTTGTCCCCGTCACCCCCACAACCCGTGGCCCCGAGAAACAACGAGCCGGCCACGGCCGCGGAAACCAGTCCCCCACGTACTGACCTACGACTGATCACTGTCCGCATCCTCACGTGTCCTCGGCAGTCCATCGGCATCAGCCGGCCTCCGGATCGTTGCCCTGCTGGTTCTCCCGGTCGTTGCCGACCCCGTAGCCGAGCAGCATCGATTCGCGCAGGTCCTGCGCGAACTGGCTTTTGTCGGGATCCACAACGTGACGCTCCAGGAACTCCTGCATCGGGGCCTCGGCCATGCCCTCACCGGCAGAGTAGATCTTGTTCTTCTCCTGGTCGGTGAGGTCCTCCAGCTTCTCCTTGTGCTCATCCACCGAATTGTCGGCGACGTCACCGACCACCTGGCTGATGACCTGTTCGGCAGCACCACTGGCGGTATCGGTCGCCAGCGGGATGAGCACCGCGGCGGCGCCCACGGCCGCGGTCGCGGGCAGGAAGGCGACGCCCGCCGCGATGCCCGCCGTGGCCCCGAACTCGACCCAGCCCGCCCGCTTGGCGACCGCCTTCTCGTAGTCCTCGTGGGTCTTGAGGTTCGTCGCCTCCACCTGGTCGGCCCGGGACTGATCGAGCATGCCCTGTACCTCGGCGCCCGTGCGCACGGTCGCCCTGGCCATGGCAGCGCTCTGGTCGGTGATCTTTCCGTCCGGGCCCACTGTCTCTTCCAGAGCGCTGCGGGTGTAGACCTGCTCAGCGGTCGAGAGCGTCGCGTAGGCGTCCGGATGCTGGCCCATGGTGCTGAGGAAGCCCCGCACGACGCTCCGCCCGTTCCCATCCACGGTGTCCGCGAAGTCGAGGTGCGCGTCCGGGTTCTTGCCCGGCGCGAACACGCTGTCCGGATCGTTCTTGTCCAAGGCCCAGTTGATGTCGTCGATGTAGCCGGCGCCCATGACCCCCAGGCTGTCGGCCATCGCCTCGTGGTGCTCCTTGAGCAGACCCGGGTCCGAGGAGTACGTCTCCATGACCTTCTCCATGATCGCGGCGTTGTCCGCGTCCCGCACCACGTGGGCGTCCGGGTGCCCGGCCGGGTAGCCCAGGGTCGCCGCCTCCAGGGCGTGGCCGAGGGCGTCGGGCATCTGGTCGAGTGACGCCTTGTTCTCCTTCGGGTCAGTCGAGTTGACGTCGGGGAAGGACTCCCACTTCTCGTTGGTGAAGAAGTCGAAGTAGTTGTCGATCTTCCCGCCGTCCTTGTTCTTCCCGAGGTCGGCCGTGGCGCCGTGGTTGACCGTGCCGTCCTCGTTGTAGGCGGTCGGAGCGTCGGTGAAGAACTTCTTCGCCGCTTCCGGACTGTTGCCGAGCGCCTCCAGCATGGCGGTGGCCGGGTCGTAGCCGGCTCCGTTCACACCGGAGGGGTTGAACGGGTTCTTGAACCAACTGTTCACCACCTTGTTCTCGGCGAACTTGTCCGGGTCCTTGGCGTGCACCTGCGCCACGTGTTCGGCGATGGGGTTGAGGAACTTGGCGTCGTAGTTCCCGTACCGCATGATCCCGCCGAGGAGCTGGTATCCGAACGGGCCGCCGTAATCGTGCTTGGCCAGCGGAATGCGCTCCGTACCCAACTTGCGGAGTTCCGGACCCCACTTGTCGGTGAATTCCTTGTCGTGGGAGGCGGTGGCCAGGTTGAGGCCGAGGTTCTTCTGGAGCTCCTGGACGTCCTTGAGGCGCTCCGCGTCGACCTTTCCGTATTCGTACGTGTCCATGGAGAGCTGGCCGAAGAACGCGAGCGACTTCTGGGGGCCGAGCTTCCCGTAGAAGTCCTTGGAGAACTCCACCGACGAACTGTTGTCCTTCAGAAGCTCGTTGAGCTGCTGCAGTTCGGCGTGCGTGAGGTCCCGGCCCTTGGCCGCCAGAGCGGCGGCGCGGGCGGCCTCCTCCTGGTCCAGCTTCGTGTACGTCGGAGCGCTGAAGTCCTTGCGGTCGGTGACGTTGGTTTCAAGGGCGTTCTTGAGGGCGACGTCGGTGTCGTTGCAGTTGTCGACGATGAGGTCGATCCTCTTCTGCCACGACTCGATGTTCTGCTTCTCTTCCCGCAGAAACTTGCCGTAGTCGGGGTCGTGCCGCGCCGCGGGCATCTCGGACACCGGCTTCCGTGCCGTGACCTTGCCCTTGCCGTCCACCCGGATGCCGGCCGCGGGCCCCTCGTGGTCCCGGATGTTGACGAGGTCGTCCCTGGCCTTCTTGATGGCCGCGTGACCCTCTTCCAGGATCAGCTTCACACCCTTGGCCTCGGCCGCGGCGTCCTCGAACTCCTTGACCGTCTTACCGATGAACGCCTTGGTGACCCCCGCGTTGACGCCCTCCCAGTCGGCCTTGGCCGCCTTCGCCTTCATCCCGTCGGCGGCGTCGGCGGCGAGCTTGTCCAGCTTCCCCACCATCTCCGACCAGTCGTCGGCAGCGGCCTTCAGCTTCGCCACCGGGGCCTGGATGATGTCCTCGTACGTCAGCATGTCGCGCGCTCCCCCGAGCCCTATTTCAGGTATTCCGTAAGCACGGAAATCTGCGTCAGGTCTCCCACGATCTTCGCCTCGTCCTTGGCGTGCCGGGCCTTGCTGTAATCGAGGTGATTGGAAATCTGCGCGCAGGCGTCCAGCAGCGTCTTCATATGCGTCTGCCAGAAGTCATGCACCTTGAGCACCGCCGAACCGCTCGCAAAGTTCCCGTTGGTCAGCGCCGTCGCCGCGTCGAACGTGGAGGAACGGGCGATATCGCCCTCCTTCCCCAGCCGGCCCAGCAGGTCATACGCGTCATTTCCGATGGCGCCGAGATCGTCCCGATTGACCACCAGGTCGTACCCACCACCACCTCCGCCACCGTCGGCCGGAACGCTGTTGATCCGCATGGCAGTCCGCTTGGCCGCCGCCGCGCGCGTTTCGGCCCATTCTTGCTCGAACGTCACGAATTCCCCTAGGTCCATCCGGCAAGGCCACTCCACCA
The DNA here is from genome assembly GCF_044541565.1 of Streptomyces sp. NPDC085596. Taxonomy (NCBI): domain Bacteria; kingdom Bacillati; phylum Actinomycetota; class Actinomycetes; order Kitasatosporales; family Streptomycetaceae; genus Streptomyces; species Streptomyces sp. NPDC085596. Next base: position 761,017 of record NZ_JBITTC010000002.1, read on the forward strand.
TATCCACGCGGCCCCCGACCTGATCACCCTTCTTGTACAATCACCCGCCCACGGAGCGGCCGGTAGTCGGTCAGCCGAAGTTGTTCACTGCGACCCTCTCGACCTCCACGTCGCGATCACCTCGTCCGAGCGACGACGCCGCATTCACCGGGCATACCAGCCCGCCTGGGGCAGTGAGGCGGGAGGACGGCCTGTACTCGCCGGTCTGGCTCGTGGGCTGCGGAGGCCATGTCCATTGCCGACCACCCCGGGCCGCACCTGCAACTGGCAGGAGTCGAGTCCGGATCACATCGATCTTGGCCGTGCCCCCACCGCCGAGAGGCGCCGACTCCACCGGTTGCCGACGCGACGACGTCAGGCGGTAGGACCGTTTGACAGCGGACGCCGCCACCCCTTCGTCGGCGAGCTGGCGAACCCACGCCTGCACATCTATGCGCCTGATGTCGCGCAGCTGCCAGTTCCGTGACTGGCATGCCCGTTGGTCGAACGCGAGGATGGTCGAGCCACGCCCCATCCCCTCAGATGCGCGCTCAAACAACTCCCGTCAGCGAAAACATCACACTCAGGCCCTCCTCTGCCTTGCCCGACGCCGAGCCGACGTGCTGTTCGCGATGCTCCGCGACGGCACCTTCTACGAACCGAAGACTGTGCGTGGCTCCGCCGCCGCGGGGCGGGGCACCTGACGGCCACTGGCCTGCCCTTGGCCGGAATCGTTCGCCGACAGGCCCCCGGAGCCATGTCAGCGGCTCCGCCCGGAACGTCCTGAGCCCGCTCCACCTCGCGGTCCCCGCCGCTGGATCGGGACTCCCTTCCACAAGGCCGGCGCCGGCCTCGGGATGTCGCCCATAACGCCCGCGCCGCACCTCGTGCACACCCGTAGAACCGCAGGTCGGGCGCCCTGTTCCACCGACTCTGGGGCGGCTTTCCCCGAGCGCGTCGAGGGAGGGAATTCTTCCGGAGGGGGTCTCGGCACCGGGCGACGGGGCGGTCGGGGTGTCCAGTCGGGCTCTAGGTCGGGGCTTCACAATGCGCAGCACGGCGGCAACGGACGGCACGGGCGGTGTGAAAGCCCGGGCCGCGACCTAGGGGGAGGCTCTCTTGCAGTTCCGGATCTTGGGCACAGTGGCAGTCGGCGTCGGAGGCGCGGCCCATGCCGTTCCCGGGCTTCGGCAGCGGTGCCTACTGGCGAGTCTGCTCATTCACGCGCCCGCGGTGGTGCCCGTCCCGACGCTGTACGACGAGTTGTGGGGGGAGAATCCGCCGGCGACCGTGGAGAACGCGCTCCAGGCGCACGTGTCGCGGTTACGGCGCACGCTCGTGCAGCTGGTGGGGGACCCGGCGGCGGACCTGGTACGGACGCGGGGGTCCGGGTACAGCATCCAGGTGGCGCCGGAGGACATCGACGTCCATCAGTTCCGGGGGCTCATACGCCGGTCCCACCGGGCCATGGAGGCGGACGACCCGACCGGCGCGCTGGAGTCGCTGGAGCGGGCGCTCGGGATGTGGCGCGGGGCGCCGCTGGGGGACGCCGCCGCCGGGCCGCTCTGCGCGAGCGCGGCCACGGAGTGGGAGGAGGAGTACCTCTCCGCCCGCGAGGACGCCTTCTGGCTGCGGCTGCGCGCAGGCGAGGCGATGCGGGTCGTCGGTGAGCTGAAGCGGATGAGCGTCGCCCACCCGTGGCGGGAGCGAACCACGGAGCTGCTCATGGTGGCGCTCTACCAGAGCGGCCGGCAGGCCGAGGCCGTCGGCGTGTACAACGCGGCCCGGCTGCGGCTCGCCGACGAGCTGGGCATGGAGCCCTCGCCGAAGCTGCGGCAGCTGTTCCGCCAGATGCTCAACCAGGACCCGGGACTGCACGGGTCCACCGCCCTGCTGCGCGCGAGCGCGTGAGGACGGCGCCGGCCCCACGGTGGTCACCGTGGGGCCGATGGGCCGTCACTCCGAGCCGCCGCCGGGGAGCAGCCGGTGGAAGCCGGTGTACCTGGCCAGCGCCTCCGGCAGCACCACGGAGCCGTCCTCCCGCTGCCCCTGCTCCAGGAGGGCGGCGACGGTCCTTCCGATCGGCAGGCCGGAGCCGTTGAGCGTCGCCGCGGGCCGCCGGGAGCCGCCCGCGCGGTAGCGGAGGCCGGCCCGGCGGCCCTGGAAGGTGCCGCAGTCCGAGACCGAGGAGATCTCACGGTAGGTGTCGCTGCCCGGCAGCCACACCTCGACGTCGTACGTCTTCCGCGCGGAGAACCCGATGTCGCCGGCCGGCAGCAGGACCACGCGGTACGACAGCTCCAGACGCCGCAGACACGCCTCCACATGCGTCAGCATCAGTTCCAGCTGCGCCTCCGCGTCCTCCTCCCTGCAGACGCGGACCAGTTCCACCTTCTCGAACTGGTGCAGGCGGAGCAGGCCGCGGGTGTCGCGGCCGTAGGAGCCCGCCTCGGCCCGGTAGCACGGGGTGCGCGCGGTCATCGCCAGCGGCAGTCGGCGCTCGTCGAGGGTCTCCCGCGCGAGCAGGTTGGTCAGCGGCACCTCGGCGGTGGGGATCAGGAACAGTTCCCGGCCGCCCACCGAGGTGGCGAAGAGGTCGTCCTCGAACTTGGGAAGCTGGCCCGTACCGGTCATCGTCTCGCGGCTGACCAGGTGCGGCACCGCGTACTCGGTGTACCCGTGCTCCCGGCCGTGCAGGTCCAGGAGCAGGGAGCCCAGCGCGCGTTCCAGCAGGGCGCCCGGCCCGACGGCGACGCTGAACCGGGCACCGGACAGCTTCCCCGCCGCGGCCGTGTCCAGGATGCCGAGGCTCTCGCCGAGGTCGGCGTGGTGCCGGCCGAGGCCGGGGCCCGAGCCGCGGCGCGGGCCGACGCGGCGGACCTCCACGGCGTCCTTCTCGTCGAAGCCGTCGGGAAGGTCGTCGGCCGGCAGGTTCGGCACCGTCAGCAGGAGCCGTTCCAGATCCCCTTCGGCCTCCCTCGCCTCGGCCTCGGCGGCCTGCACCCGGTCCCGGAGGCGGCGGTTGCGTTCGCGCAGGTCCTCCTCGGTCGGGGCCGTCGGGGCGGACGAGTCCGCCGGGCGGCCTCTGCGAGACGCCTGTTTCAGCTCCGCCCGCAGGCCGTTCACCGCCTCCAGCGCGGTGACCCGGCGCCGCTGGGCGGCCCGGAGCCCGTCGAGGTCGAACGGATGGCCGCGCCGGGCCAGACGGCGCTCGGTCTCCGGACCGCTGTCGATCAGCTCGCGTACGTCGTGCACGTCGTTCCCTCCGGGGCGGATGGACGGGGATGGACAGGGGGGCGGCTCAGGCCGGTTCCGAGACAGGGGCGGAGGTACCGGGCTCCGCCGCCGTGTCCGCCTGGGCCGCCTCGGGGGGCAGGTGTGCGGTGGCCAGCGCGCGGTAGCGTTCCGGGGCGGCCGCGCGCAGCCGCAGTGCCCACAGCACGCCCGCCGCGGTGACCAGGACGATCACCCAGGGAAGGTGTGCGACGACCCCGCCGGTCGCGCCGGTCAGTACGTCGAAGTTGCCGACCACCAGCCACACCGTGGCGGCCAGGCCGGCGAAGCCCAGCAGCGGCGCCACGACCCCCCGCCAGAGGCCGGCTCTGGTGTCCTTGCGGCGCAGGGCCATGGCCGAGAGCGCCGACAGCGCCTGGAGGGCGACGATGCCGAGGGTGCCGAGGCCGAGCATGCTGGTCGTCATGTTCGCGTACGGGTCCAGGCCGCCGATGGCGAAGACGGCGGCGACCACGGCGCAGACCGCCACCTGGACGAGACCGGCCAGGTGCGGCGAGCCGAACCTCGGGTGCAGCCGGCCCAGCGGGCGGGGCAGCAGGCCGTCGTCGGCCATCACCTGCGCGTACCGGTTGGCGGCGCTGTGCAGCGCCAGCGTCGCAGCGAACAGGCTGGTGCAGAGCATGATCTCCAGAGCGGTACTGCCGGCGGTGCCGAGGTAGTCGCGGCCCAGGTCGAAGAAGAGGTCCCCGAGACTGTTCCCCGCGGTCTCCCGGACCTGGCCGGGTCCGATCGCGCCGACCGCGGCCCAGCTGGTCAGGGCGTAGAAGCCGGAGATCAGGAGGGCGGCGATGTACGTGGCCCGCGGGACGCTGCGGCGCGGGTCGCGCGCCTCCTTTCCGTACAGGGCGGCCGACTCGAAGCCGATGTACGACACGAAGGCGAACATCAGCGAGACGCCGAGGCCGGGGCCGGTGGCCGCGCGCCAGGAGAACGAGGCGGCCGGCAGTGCCCGCACGCCGTGCCGGGCCAGTACGGCGACGTCCAGGGCGGCCAGGACGCCGATCTCGGCGATCATCAGGACGGCCAGCACGCGGGCGCTGATGGCGATGTCCCGGTACCCGAGGACCGCGATGAGCACCAGGACGATCGCGGCGCACCACTCCCACGACAGGTGGATGCCGTGGCCCGCCAGCACCAGGCTGGTGAAGTAGCCGGACGCGCCGACCAGGCCGATGGTGGCGCTGTTGTAGGCGACGACCGCCGTCCAGCCGCTGCCGACCGCCACCGGCCGGCCGAGGCCGTCGGCGATGGAGGCGTAGAAGCCGCCGGAACCGCCGGTTCGGCGGGCGCTGACCGCGTACCCGACGGAGAAGCAGAGCAGGGTGGCGCCGGCGAAGAGGAACGCGGCGGGGACGCCTTCGGCGGTGCCGATCGCGAACGCCAGTGGGACGGTGCCGACCATGGCGGAGAGCGGCGCAGCGGCGGCGACGATCATGAAGACAATGTGGCTGGTGGTGAGGGACCCCCGCCCCGCGGGCGGGGCCTGTTGCGCGTTCGTCGTCATGAAGGGCTCCTGGGGTCTGGGCCGCGTCCCGTCCGGCGGGCGGGGAGCGCGGTGGGGAGAGGGCGGGGGGACGGCCACGGCTGTGGGGCCGTGGCGCCGCACGAACGACGGACCGGCTGGGGCTCAGGCCCGAGTGAGGGCCAGGACCGCGTTCTGGCCGCCGAAGCCAAGGGAGTTGCTCAGGGCCAGGTCGTAGCGGGTCGTGGTGGCCGTGGTGGTGAGTTTGAGGTCGCAGTCGGGGTCGGGGACGTCGAGGTTGGCGGTGGGGGGCACCACCTGCTCCTCCAGGCCGAGGACGGTGAACGCGGCCTCGATCGCGCCGGCCGCGCCGAGGAGGTGGCCGGTGACGCCCTTGGTGGAGGTGACGAGCGGGTCGCCGAGCACGCGGCGCACCACCTTGGCCTCGGTGAGGTCGTTGAGGCGGGTGGCGGTGCCATGTGCGTTGACGTGGCCGACGTCGGACGGACGGCAGCCGGCGTCGGCGAGCGCGGCGCGCATCGCCGCCTCCAGGCCGATGCCCTCCGGGTGCGGCGAGGTGAGGTGGTGGGCGTCGGCGGAGGCGCCGTACCCGGCGACTCGGGCGCGGAGCCGGGCGCCGCGGGCGCGGGCGTCGGCGGCGCGTTCGAGGATCAGTACCCCGGCCCCCTCCCCCGCCACGAAGCCGTCGCGGTCCGTCTCGAACGGGCGGGAGGCGGCGGCCGGGTCGTCGGTGCGGCACGAGAGCGTGCCCATGCGGGCGAAGCCGGCCATCACCAGGGGCGTGATCATGGCTTCGCTGCCGCCGGTGAGGACGAGGTCGCACCGGTCGAGGAGGAGCAGGTCGCGGGCGGTACCGATGGCCGTGGTGCCCGAGGCGCAGGCGGTGGCGACCACCAGGTTGGGGCCGGTGGCGCCGAACTCCATGGCCGTCTGGCCGGCGAGCATGTTCGGCAGCTGCATGGGCAGGAGCAGCGGGGAGACATGGCGCGGGGAGCGTTCGACCAGCACCCGGTGCTGCTCCTCCACGGTGCCGGGTCCGCCGTCGGCGCAGCCGAGGATCACGCCGACGCGGGCGCCGTCCCAGGTGGCCGGGTCGAGGCCGGCATCGGCGATCGCCTCGGCCGCGGCGACCAGCGCGAACTGGGTGAAGCGGTCGAGCCGGTGGGCCCGGCGGGCGCCGAGCAGGGCGTCCGCGTCCCATCCCGGCACCCGGCAGGAGATGGAGACCGGGTGACCGTCGAGGGTGGGGTCGGCCGCCGCGGCGGGGCGCCCGGCGCGGACGCCGGCCCAGCTCGCGGTGGTGCCGATCCCGGCCGGGGTGACCAGGCCGAGACCGGTGACGGCGATGTCGGTGCCGGTCATCACACCCGCGCGCTTCCCTGCTCGATCAGTGCCAGCATGTCGCCGACGGTCTCGGCCTCCAGGAGTTCGTCGTCCGAGACGGAGACGCCCAGCTCGGTCTCCAGGACGAGGGAGAGCTCGACGACGGCGAGCGAGTCGAGTTCGATGTCCTCGCGGGTGGCGTCCAGGGTGATCTGCTCGGGGGTGACCTTGAGCTTGTTGACCAGGATTTCCTTCAGCTGTTCGAACATGGCTCGTCTGCCTCTCTGGTGAGTGGATGTCAGATGGTGCGGGGGGTGGGGCGCGGCCCCGGCCCGGCCTGGAGCTCGGGCCAGGTGAGGGTCGCCGCGCCCCAGGAGAGACCGCCGCCGAAGGCGGTCAGGAGCAGCCGGTCGCCGGCCTTCAGGCTGCCGTCGGCGGCACTGTGGTCCAGGAGGAGCGGGATCGAGGCGCCGCCGGTGTTGCCGACGTGCTCGATGTTGGAGAGCTGCCGTGCGGGCTCGATGCCGAGCCGGTCGGAGACGGCGGTGAGGATGCGCGCGTTGGCCTGGTGGGCGGCGAAACGGTCGACGTCCTCGGGCCGCCAGTCTGCGTCGGCGAGCGCGTGCAGGGAGGCCGCGGTCATCCGTTCCACCGCGTGCCGGTACGTGGCCCGGCCGGCCATCCGGAAGTACTCCTCGCCCGGCTGGGGGGCAAGGCCGGAAGAGCGCTGGCGGGAGCCGCCGGCCGACACGGTGATGAGGTCGCTCAGTTCGCCGTCGCTGCCGAGGACGAGGGAGCCGAGGGCGCCCGGTTCGTCGGCGGTGCCGGCACGGAGCACCACGGCTCCGGCGCCGTCGGCGAAGATCACGGCGGTGCCGCGGTCGTCGGGGTCGATGATCGTGGTGAAGGCGTCCGCGGCGATGACCAGGACGCGGTCGGCGAGGCCGGTGGCGATGTGGCCGGCGCCGGTCGCGAGGGCGTAGAGGAAACCGGCGCAGACGGCCGCGACGTCGAAGGCGGGGACGCCGCCGAGCCCGAGCCGGGCGGCGACCGCCGGGGCGGTCGCCGGGCAGGGGTGGTCGGGTGTGGTGGTCGCCAGGACCACCGCGTCGACCTGGGAGTCGTGGGACGACTTGAGGGCCTGCAGGCCGGCCTCGACGGCGAGGTCGGAGGTGGCGGTGCCGGGAGTGACTACGTGCCGGGCGGCGATGCCGGTCCGGGTGCGTATCCAGGCGTCGGAGGTGTCCAGCCGGGCAACCAGGTCGTCGTTGGTGACGACCGTGGGCGGCACGTGGCTGCCGATGCCGGCAAGGACGGCCGCCCGCCCGGCGGGGGCGGTGAAGACGCGGCCGGCACGGGGTCCGGGGCCGGCCGGGAGGTCGGCGCCGCTCACGGACGCTCACTCCGTACGGTCGCGTCCACGGGCAGGCCCATGTAGGCCATGCGGCTCGCGGCCATCTCGTCGGTCCACCGCTCGGCCATGTCGTACCGCTGCTCGGGGGTGGTGTCGAGCATCCGTACGCCGGGCCAGACCTCATAGTCGCCGATGACCTCGGCCTGTTCGGCCATGCCCTGCTGGAAGAGCTCCTCGCGGTGGAGGACGTACGGCCGGTCGGGCACGCGGTCCCACAGTTCGGTGCCGGCGGCGAGGATCTCGCGGAGGCGGGGCAGGTACTCGGGGTGGCTGTGCAGGTGGTCGCGCAGGATGGTGCTGGCGACGGTGAGGTGCCGGATCTCGTCGATGGCGGTGCCGCGCGAGATCTCCTGGGTGGCCTCGGACAGCGGAGTCCACTTGCGCTCGCTCAGTTCGGCGGCGGGGGCGAGGACGCCCTCGATGACGATGGCGAAGACGGCCACACCGCCGTAGAAGTCGTTCTGATCGCGGATGATCTCCAGGGTGAAGTCCTCGACGGGCTGGAGCACCTCGCGTCGGTAGTCGGCGGCCATCGCGTCGATGTCGGCGAGCAGCGTGCGCTGCGGCAGGCCGAGTTCGACCAGGTGGTTGCGGAAGACCCGCGCGTGCCGGGCCTCGTCCATGAGCTGGGTGGCGTAGAACTCCATCTCCGGGACGGAGGGGGCGCGGGAGACGTAGTGGCCCAGCAGGCGGGTGGCGATCTCCTCGGAGAGGCCGCGGAAGCCGAACTCCAGGACGAGCGCCTCGCGGAGCGGGCCCGGCCGGCGGAGGAAGTCCGGGACACCGGCCTTCTCGTGGTGGCCGGTGGCACCGCGGTCGCGGAGCGTGCCCTGGGCGACCTCGGTGAACCAGTAGGCCAGGTCGCAGTGGTCCGGGCCGAGGGTCAGTTCCTTGGCGCCGTCGAGCAGGCCGGGGGCGGTGTCCCAGTCGGCTTCCTTGGCGGTGGGCGTGTTCATGAGGGCACGTTCTCCTTGGCGGACGGGGTGGGTCGCGGGCCGGTCGGGACCAGTGCCTGGCCGACGTCGGCCAGGACGCCCTCCCCGGCCTCCGCGACCGGGATGAGCTTCCCGGCGAAGAGCTCCCCCGCGCTGCTGACCAGCGGGTCTCCCTCGGCGGTGGCGGCGTGGACGACGGCACCGAGCAGCAGCTCGTGGTCGCCGACCTGGAAGCGGCCGACCACCCGGCAGTCGAGGTGGGCGAGCGCGCCACGGAAGAGCGGCGCCTTGGAGTAGGCGGCGGGGTCCCAGTCGATGCCGTGGAACTGGGCAGCGCCGTCGGGCCGGGAGCTGCCGGCGAAATGACGGGCCAGGTGGTCCTGTCCGCTGCTGAGCATGTTGACCGCGAAGCGGCCCTCGGCGGTGGCGAGTTTGGCCAGGACCGAGTCCGGCTTGAGGCACACGCCCAGGACCTGCGGGCGGCGGGAGATCCGGACGACGGTGCTGACGGTGGTGCCGTGGCGGTGGCCCTCGTGTTCGGCGGTGAGCACCGACACCGGGGTGGCGAGCCGGCGCAGGACCCGGTCGTGGGTGGTCCAGCGGTCGCGCAGCGTGATCCTGCTCATCGGGCCACTCCCCCGCCGGTCGGGACGGTCTCCTCGCGCGGGCCGGCCGGGGCGCCGGGGACGTGTCCCACGGGGGCCGGGGTCTCGGCGTGGCCGGCCGGCTTGGGGTGCGGGAGGCCGAGGTCGTCCAGGAGGCGCAGGTAGCCGGGCTGGCGGACGGGCTCGAAGGGCAGGGCGAACGGCTTCATGAAGTTGCCGAACAGGCCCCGGTCGCCGAAGAGGTGGAAGGGGAGCACCAGCAGCGCCCACTCGGGGCGGACCAGCCAGCACCACAGGGCGGCGACGGCGCCCTGGGTGATCAGGCTGTGCATGATGTTGTAAGCGACGTAGTAGCCCTTGTGGATGGGGCGGCCGCCGGCCCGGCGGAAGGCGAGGGCACCGGGGATGTAGCCGATGAGGTCGATGTAGAGGAAGAGCCCGATGGCGGGCAGCCAGCGGATCTCGTCGAAGTGCCAGATGAGGAGACCGGTCGTCACCGCGAGGCCGACCAGGTACTCGGCGCGGTGGAGCGAGAAGGTCTTCGGCGTCTCGAAGGGGTTTGCCTGGTCCACGGGGTGAACTCCTGACGGGAGGGGTTACGGGGCGGGCGGCGGGCCGGGGGTCCGCCGCCGGCGGTGGCTCAACCCGCGCTCGGGGCGGCCGCGGCGTCGAGGGTGATATCCGTGTCGAGGATCGTCGTGCCGGGGAAGAAGCCGGTGAGGGCCCAGGCGACGGTTTCGCGGATCACGCGCTCGGCGATCGGGTCGAGGATGCTGGCGAGGCTCGGGATGCCGAAGTCGAAGTCCGCCGTGAAGACGACGGAGACGTCCGGGCCCTCCTGGCGCAGCGCCCAGACGCCCTCGAAGCTGTCGAAGTCGCCGTCGGTCTGCTCGAACCGGATCTCCAGCCGGTCGGGGAGGAAGGTGTCCTCCTCCGTCCAGCGCAACAGGCCGCTGCGGAAGTGCAGTTCCCAGCTGGAGCTGCCGACGGGCTCGGGGAGGGTCGCGTGCACCTCGGTGGAGCGCACGTGGGGGGCGAGTTCCGGGTAGCGCTCCCACTGCGGGACGGTCCGGAAGACCTCCTCGGCGGAGGCGAGGCGCACCAGGGCGTGGAGTTCGACGTGTCGCATGGTCAGTTGCCGCCTTCGGGCATCGTGGCCGAACGCCGTACGAGGTCGACGGTGGCCTTGTCGAAGGAGTCGAGCAGGAATTCGACGTCCCGGTCGGTGAGGATCGCGGGCGGGGTGAACCGCACCACGGAGGAGCCGTTCATCGAGTGGTTGGCGACCACTCCGTGGTTGAACAGCTCGATGAGCAGTTCGCCGGCGAGTCCCGGCTCGATCAGCTCGACGCCGATCAGGAGGCCCTGGCCGCGCACCTCGACGAGCTGGTCGGGGATGTTGCGGCGGGCGATCTCGGTGATCCGCGGGAGGAGCCGGGCGCCGAGTTCGCGGGCGCGGGGCACCAGTTCCTCCTCCCCGAGGGCGCGGACGGAGCCCTGGACCGCGGCCATCAGCAGGGGCTGGCCGGAGAAGGTGGCGGTGTGGACGTACGGGTCCTTGTCGAAGGGCCGGAACGCCTCGCGGGTGGCGAGGGCCGCGGAGACGGGGACCACGCCGCCGCCGAGCGCCTTGCCCGCGAGCAGGACGTCGGGGCGGACGCCCTCGGTGTCGAGGCCCCACCACTCGCCGAGCCGGCCGAAGCCGGACTGCACCTCGTCGAGGACGAGGAAGCCGTCGAACTCCCTGACGGCCTCCTCGACCTGCTTGAGGTAGCCCTTGGGCGGGATGATGACGCCGCCCTCGCCCTGCACCGGTTCGAGGATCACGCAGACCTCGCCGGGGTGCTGGGAGAGTTCGGCGCGCAGGGCGTCGATGTCGCCGAAGGGGAGGTGGACGAAGTCGGGGATGAGGGGCCGGAAGGGCGCCTGGTAGACGTCCTTGGCGGTGGCCGACAGGGCGCCGAGGGTCTTGCCGTGGTAGCCGCCCCTCATCGACACGGTCCGCTTGCGGCCGTTGGCGCGGGCCAGCTTGAGGCCGGTCTCGACCGCCTCGGCCCCGGAGAGGGCGAAGTGGACGCGGTCGAGGCCCTCGGGGGCGATGGAGACCAGGGCCTCGGCGGCGCGGGCGACGGTGGGCTCCAGGAGGATGCGGGTGGCGACGGGGTGGGTCTCCAGCTGCCGGCGCACCGCTTCCATGACGATCGGGTGGCGGGCGCCCATGATGAAGACGCCGTAGCCGCCCGCGTTGAGGAAGCGTTCGCCGTCGGAGGTGGTCAGCCAGGCGCCCTGCGACTCGACCTCCATGTGAGTTCCGAAGAGCTCGGCCAGGGTGGCCCGGCCCTTGCTCAGGTGGGCCCGGTAGAGCCGGAGGATCTCCGCCTCCTGGTCGACCGGGGCGCCGGCGCTCGTGGTCATCGGTGTCTGTCTCGCTTTCGGTCCGTGGGGCGGTGCGGGGCCCTGCTCCGGGGTCAGGACAGGTCGAGCGGGCCGCCGGCGGCGTAGGCGAGCAGCGGCTCGACCGTGGACCCCTGGGACGGGGGATGGAAGGCGAGCGGGCGCACCGAGGCGGCCGTCCGCAGGTGCTCGGAGGAGCGGATGAAGTCGATGCCGCCGAGGAGTTCAAGGGCCTGCTGGGTGGCGAGCGACAGGGCCTCCTGCGCGGCGAACCGGGCGATCAGCACCTGGGAGACGGCCTCCTCGCCGCCGACGCCGTCGCGCACCGCGCGGGCGACCCCCAGCAGCAGGTGGAAGGCGGACTCGGTACGGACGAGCAGGGTGCCGCGCTCGCCGGCGCCGCCGCGTCGCCGGGCGAGCACCTCCTCGGCCAGGCCGGCGGCGGCGCCCGCGTAGCCGGCCGAGACCAGCATCTCGAACCAGACGAAGCCGGCGTTCTGGAGGTCGTCGATGCGGCCGGGGTCGTCCGCGGTGGTGCGGACGACCCGGTCCTCGGGGACGAGGACGTCGGTGAGGCGGACCTCGTCGCTCTGGGCGGCGGCGAGCACGTCGGTGCCCCAGAAGGGGTGCCGGGTGAGGCCGGGGGCGTCGGCGTCGACGAGCGCGAGGGCCAGCTCGGGGGCGCCGTCGGCGCCGGGGACCGCGATGCTCGCGGTGAGCAGGCTCATCGAACGGGAGAGGCTGCACGGCTTCTTGGAGCCGTTGAGGAGGTAACCGCCGTCGACCGGGGTGGCGGTGACGGCCGGGGTGAGGATGTTCTGCTGGGTGCGGCCCTCGGCCCAGCCGGAGGCCATGAGCCGCTGCTCGGGGACGACCGTGTGGAGCAGCGCGGTCTGGGCGGGGGTGAGGCGGCCGGGGCCGTCGGCGAGCGCGTAGAGCATCGCGGCGGTGAAGTGGTGCATGGTCGAGGCCACGGCGAGCGACGGAGAGAGCGAGCCGACGGCCCGCTGGACGTGGACGGCGTCGACCGGGTCGGCACCCAGTCCGCCGTACTCGGTGGGGACGAGCAGTCCGACCCCAAAGGCGGCCCGGAAGAGGTCCACGACCGGGCTGTCGGCCGCCTCCCGCTCGTCGAAGCTCAGGTCGGACAGCGCCTTCACCAGGCCGGGGTGGAAACGCTCGCAGGTGTCGCGTGCGGCGTCGAGAGATCTCACGGGTGTCACCTCGTTCAGCGTCGGTCTCGGATGGGATCGGGGCGGCGGGAGCCGGTCAGTCGCCGAAGACGGTCCGGTGCGGGCTGACGTCCCGCGCGATGCTGACGCCCTGGACGTGGGAGGTCTTGAGCATCGGGTAGTTGGCCTCGCCGAAGACCCCGCCGGTCAGGCCGGTGCCGCCGTGGCTGGGCAGGTAGGGCAGGAAGCCGATGTGGGAGTCGTTGACCTTGAGCAGGCCGCCGTTGACCACCCGCTGGACGAAGGTGTCGACGACGTTCTCGTCCTTGGCCCACAGGGAGTTGCGCAGCCCGTACTCGTTGGTGTTGACGAAGTCGAGGAAGCGGTCGAGGAGGGCCTCGTCGTCGTCCGGCTCGGCGACCACGATCGGCAGCAGCGGGAAGAAGGTCTCGTGTCGCACCACGTCGTGCTCGCGGGCAGCGGCCAGGCCGTCGACGCGGAGCACGGTCGGCTGGAGGAAGACGCCCGTCTCGGAGGGGGTGCCGTCCAGTTCGGTGCGCTTGCCGCCGGTGACCAGCTCCGCGCCCTGTTCCAGGGCCCGGTCGAGCAGGCCGAAGAAGCGTTCGGTGCGGCGCACCGGGGAGAGCAGGACGTCCTCCTCGTCGGGGTAGCCGGGCCGCACGCCGGCGACGTGCCGCCGGACCTCGGCGATGAGGTCGTCGGCGACGTCGGGGTGGACGAGGACGTAGTTGGGGACCATGCAGATCTGGCCGGAGCCGTAGAACGACTCGGTGATCGCCTCCGCGGCGTAGTTGAGGTCGGCGTCCTTCCAGACGATGATCCCGTCATTGCCGGCGAGTTCCAGGATCGGCTTCTTGCCGTGGGCGACGCACTGTTCCTGGAAGCGCAGGCCCTCCTTGCTGCCACCGATGTAGAAGATGTCGTCGATCAGCGGGCTGGTGATCCAGCGGTCCAGGGTCTGCTTCGGGTTGGAGCAGACGACGTTGAGGGTGCCGGGCGGGGCGCCCACCTCGTCCAGGAGCGGTGCGGCCACGTCGCGGAGGACCCACAGGGTGGAGAGGGCGATGCTGCGCGGGGCGCGGACCACGACCGCGTTCCCGGCCATCACGGCGAGGACGGCGAGGGCCGCGCTGGGCGCCGGCGCGTTCTGCGGCGGGTTGAAGGCGACCACGCCGTCAGGCTGACGACGGACGATCAGCCGGCGGTCGCCCTGCTCGAACTCGGTGTGCATCTGGCGGGCGTACCAGCCGATGCTCTCCTCGCTGTAGATCTGGAGCAGGCAGCTCAGTTCCCAGCGGGCCAGCTTCACCGGGTGGGACTCGGCGACCAGCATGTCGACGAACTCGTCCTCGCGGCGCAGCAGTTCCTCACGGAAGAGGGTGCCGAGACGGAGCCGGCGCTCCAGCGGGACCGCGGCCCAGCCGGGGGCGGCCGCGGCGGCGGCCTCACTGGCGAGGTCGATGGCCGCGTCGTCGGCGACGGCGCAGCGGCCGATGACGTAAGGGTGTTCCGCGGCGGGTGAGTCCGCGTCCTTTTCGAGGGTGCGCTTGAGACTGACACTGGTGAAGACGTCTTCGAGGAGCGACTTCGCGCTCACGGTGTAGACCCAGCCGTCGCCCTCGACGTCTTTCCCCGCAATAAACAGCCCATAGCTGTGGAAGTTTTTTCCGGGATTCATCTTGCGGACCCTTCGGAAAGGCAATCGAAACATTTTGGGGGGCCAAATCGGATGTGATGATTGCAGTCCGCTCTGACCGGGCCCTGACGCACTGCTGATCCCGCCTGGACAACCGCTGGAGTGCCGGGCCGGCCGCGGTGATTACCTGGTAGGTAATTGACCCCTCTGATCACCGGACGAGATTCTGGACGGGCACTCGGACACCTGTCTGCCCGGCCGCGGGCGAGCCGGGTTTCACACATCCTGTGATCGATCGGGAGTACGAAGAATGACCACCGAGACCAACCGCAGCCCCGCCGCGCCGCCACCGCCCGCACCGGCGGGCGGGAGTCCGGCCGTACCGCACCGGCTGATCCTGCCGACCGTGCTGGCCGGCGTCTTCATCACCACCCTCGACTTCTTCATCGTCAACGTCGCCATTCCCTCGTTGCAGACCGACCTGAAGGCGACCGCGTCCGCCATCGAATGGGTGGTCGCCGGATTCGGCCTGGCCTACGGCGTGGGCCTGATCACCGGCGGCCGTCTGGGCGACCTGTACGGCCGCCGCAAGATGTTCCTGCTGGGCCTGGGGCTGTTCACCGTCGCCTCGCTGCTCTGCGGCATCGCCGAGTCGGGCGGCTTCCTGGTCTTCTCGCGGGTGCTCCAGGGCCTCGCGGCCGCGTTGCTCGCGCCCCAGGTGCTGGCCCTGCTGGGCACGATCTTCACCGGTGCGGCACGGCTCAAGGTCTTCGCCGGCTACGGCCTGGCCATGGGACTCGCGGCCGTGTTCGGCCAGCTCATCGGCGGTCTGCTGATCGAGGCCGACATCGCCGGCTGGGGCTGGCGCTCCTGCTTCCTGGTGAACCTGCCGCTCTGCCTGATCATCATGGCGCTGACGGTGAAGGTGGTGCCCGAGGCGCGGGCCGAGGGACGGCCCAAGCTGGACCTCCTCGGCGTCGTCGTGGTCACCCTGGCCCTGGTCGCCCTGGTCCTGCCGTTGATCGAAGGCCGTGAGGCCGGCTGGCCGCTGTGGACCTGGCTGTCCCTGGGCGCGTTCGTCGTGCTGGTCGCCGTGTTCGTGAGCATCGAGCGGGCGATCGCCGGGAAGGGCGGTTCCCCGTTGGTGAACATCGCCATGTTCGGCGACCGCGCCTTCGTCGTCGGTCTCGCCTGCCAGCTGGTGTTCTGGATGGGCCAGGCGTCCTTCTTCCTGGTGCTCGCCCTGTACATGCAGGCCGGCCGGGGGCTGACCGCGCTGGAGGCGGGTCTGCTCTTCGCCGCCATCGGCGCGGGCTACATGTACACCTCGATGAACGCCACCAAGTTCGCCGCGAAGCTCGGACGCCAGGTGCTGGCCGTCGGTGCCCTGCTGATGGCCGTGGGCCTGGTGATCCTCGGGATCACGGTCGCCCGGCTCGGCGACGGCGGCAGCATCGCCTGGCTCATCCCCGGCCTGGTCATCGACGGCGCCGGCATGGGTCTGGCGGTCGCCCCGCTCGCCTCCACGGTGCTCGCCCGAGTCAACCCGCAGTACGCGGGCTCGGCCTCCGGCGTGCTCACCACCGGTCTGCAGATCGGCAACTCGATCGGCGTCGCGGTGATCGGCGTGATCTTCTACAACGCGCTGGGTGACGCGCCCGACACGTCGGCCTACGCCCACGCGTTCGACATGGGGATCGTCTTCCTCGTCGCGGTCGCCGCTGTCCTGGCCCTCCTGGTCCAGGCGCTGCCCAAGACGAACGACGGCAAGTGAACCACCCCCGGTGAACCCCCTGGGGCGGCGAATCCCCCGCGCCGCCCCAGGGTCTTCCGCTAGCGAGAGAGAGTGTGCGCACGTGAGTGCCAAGGAACTGCTGGACCGTTACGTCGCCGTCTGGAACGAGCCCGACCCCGCCGTCCGGCGAGCCGCGGTCGCCGCGCTGTGGACGCCGGACGGGCTGCACCACACGCAGACCCGCCGCTTCCAGGGCACCGAGGACCTGGTGGCCCGAGTGACCGAGGCCCACGACCAGTTCGTGGCCGGCCAGGGGCTGCGCTTCCGGGCCGGCGGCGAGCCGGTCGGTCACCACGGCGCGCTGGCCTTCAACTGGGTGATGACGCCGGGCGACAGCGAGAACGTGCTCGCCGTCGGCTTCGACGTGGTGCTGCTGGACGAGGACGGCCGGATCACCACCGACTACCAGTTCAACGAGCCGCCGGCCGCGGACGCCGGGCTCGACGCCCAGGCCGACCGGTACCTGGCCGCGGTGGCGGCCGGGGGCGAGGTGCTGCGCAAGGAGGTCGCCGACCTCTACCTGCCCGGCGCGCTCCTGGTCGACGAGGACGGCGTGCACGAGGGCGTGAAGGCCGTGGCCGCGGCGCTGGAGGCCGGCGGAGTGCGGCATCGGGCGGGCAGCGCCTCGGCACAGCACGACGCCTTCCGCCACCCGTGGCGCGCGGAGTCGGGCGAGACCGGTGTGGACCTGCTGCTCCGCGACACCCAGGGCCTGGTCCGCGCCCACTACCGCTTCCCCGGCGCGGGCGGGCGGGCCTGAGAACCCCCCGGCCCGCGGCGTGGCAAAGACGCGGCGGGCCGGGTGTCCACGGTTGTGCCTGACGCCGAGGATGATGCAGGGTGATGAGATGACCGAGGTGCAGGAAAGTCTGCAAGTGTCCCGTCCGGTGGGCGAACTGGTGCGCCGGTGGCGGGAACAGCGGGGCTACAGCCAGCTCGCCCTGGCGAGCCGGGCCGAGATCTCCGCCCGTCATCTCAGCTTCCTGGAGACCGGGCGGTCCAGGCCCAGCCGGGACATGGTGCTGCGGCTGGGCCGCCACCTCGACCTGGCGTTGCGCGAGCAGAACCAGCTACTGCTGGCGGCCGGCTACGCGCCCGCCTACACGGACTCCCCTCTGGACATTGCCGATATGCTTCCTGTGCGTGAGGCGCTCCGCCAGATCCTGACGGGCCACGAGCCCTTCCCCGCGCTCGTGGTGGACCGCAACTGGAACGTCGTGCTCAGCAACAGCGGCTTCCGGCTCTTCGCCGAAGGTGCCGCGCCCGAGCTGCTGCACCCCCCGGTCAACGCGCTCCGGCTGGCCCTGCACCCCAAGGGCATGCAGCCGAGGATCATCAACTTCCCCGAGTGGCGTGACCAGTTGCTCCAGCGGCTCCAGCGGCGCGTCGAACTGACCGCCGAGCCGGGGCTGACCGAGCTGTACCGGGAGCTGCTCGGCTATTCGGGCGGCAGCGAGCCGGCCCCCCGGCCCCGCACCGACCACACCGACCTCACATTGCCGCTGCGACTGCGGTACCGGGACGCGGAGCTCTCGCTGATCTGCACCATCGCCACCTTCGGCATGCCGCTGGACGTGACCGTCGCGGAGTTGGCCGTGGAGGCGTTCCTGCCGGCGGACGGGGTCACCGGCGAGCTGCTCAAGGGCCTGCACGCCGCCGCTCCCGCCGGGCAGGACCCGGCGGGAGCGGCGTAGGACGCGGGCGGGACGGTCAGTCCGTCCCGCCGGGGGCCGGCACGACGTAGGTCGGCGGGGTGTCGAAGTACTGGTGGTCGGAGAGGATCCGGCCCTGCTCGTCGAGCGTGACGAAGTCGAAGCCGACGGCCTCCAGGGCGCCGGTGGCCCCGGAGACCATCACCCAGTTGAACCGCAGGGTGTCGTGCTGCCCGCGGGCGTTCCCGCAGGAGCGGAAGGTGAAGCCGCCGGTGGCGTAGGCGTCGTGCGCGTACCCCACCTGGGTGGCGATGGCCTCGTGGCCGGTGACGACGGCGACGGCGTTGGCGTAGACGCCGTCGGGCGCCCACAGCTCCTCGACGGCCTTGCGCCGGGCGGCCGGGTCGGTCTCGGTCCAGACCGCGACGTAGCGGTCGGCGAAGGCGTTGGGTTCGGTCCTGGACACGCGAGGCTCCTTCAGTACGGGCGTTCGGGCGGGGTCAGTGGGCCGGTAGTACGGGCGTTCGGGCGGGGTCAGTGGGCCGGCCGGGTCGCGGCGGCCCGGCCGAGCAGCAGGCGGACGAAGTCGGCGGTGATCGAAGTGGTCTGCTCGTGGACGAAGAAGTGGCCGCCCCGGAATAGGCGGTTGCCGAGGTACGACCGGGTCCGCGGCACCCAGGAGGCCATGGACTCGGGGTCGACCAGCGGGTCCTTGTCGGCGCTGTAGGTGACGATGGGACAGGGCACCTCCGCGTCGTCGTCCCGGTAGCTGGCGCAGACCTCCAGGTCGGCGCGCATGGCGGGCATCATCATGCCGAGGGCCTCGGAGTCGTTGAGGACGGCCTCGGGCAGCGAGCCCAAGCCGCGGGCCCAGTCGACGAGCTCGCTCTGCGGCACCCGGAGCTGTTCGGGGGGCGGGGTGCGGAAGCCCTTCGGGGCCCACGCGGAGGCTCCCAGCAGCACCGGCGGCCGCTCCCCGCGCTCGTGCAGCTCGACGGTCACGCGGTAGCCGACGAGGGCGCCCATGCAGTGGCCGAAGACCGCGTACGGGCGGTCGTCGAGTTCGGCGGCGAAGGCGTCGGCGAGGGTCTGCACCAGCGGTTCGATGTCGGTGAACATCTGCTCGCCGTAACGTTCCTGACGACCCGGCAGCTGGACGCACTGGACGGAGACGTCGGCGGGGATCTGCACCGGCCAGTCGTGGTAGATGGACGCGCCGCTGCCCGCGTAGTGCAGCAGAAAGATCCGGGTTCCGGCGTCGGGTGCGCTCTCCGGCAGGAACCAGCGGTCCGCGAGGGCGGCGACCGGCTCGGTCATCGTGCTCCTTCAGGTGGTGGGAACCGGGGGTCCGGCCGCCGTCGGCGGGACCCCCGGGAGGGGCCGCCCGGCGGCGGCCGGCGTGCGGGGCGGGGCGGGACGGCCCGGTCAGCCCGCGGCGGCGTACCGCTGGCGCAGCTCGCGGCGCAGCACCTTGCCGGTGGGGTTGCGGGGCAGGACGTCCAGGAACTCGTAGCTGGTGGGGATCTTGAAGTCGGCGAGCCGGCCGCGCAGGAAGAGCATCAGAA
Source organism: Streptomyces sp. NPDC085596 (assembly GCF_044541565.1). Lineage (NCBI taxonomy): Bacteria > Bacillati > Actinomycetota > Actinomycetes > Kitasatosporales > Streptomycetaceae > Streptomyces > Streptomyces sp. NPDC085596. The sequence goes on from NZ_JBITTC010000002.1 coordinate 780,285, forward strand.
GGCGGCCGCTCGTCTCGGTGCCGGGCGCGAGGACCACGCAGGCCCGCACGGTCTCGCCCCAGCGGGCGTCGGGGACCCCCACCACGGCCACGTCGGCGACGGCGGGGTGGGCGCGCAGGGCGTTCTCCACCTCGACCGGGTAGATGTTCTGGCCGGCGACGATGATCGTGTCGTTGATCCGGTCGCAGAGGAAGAGGTAGCCGTCCTCGTCGAGGTAGCCGGCGTCGCCGAGCCTGAGCCAGCCGTCCTCCAGGGTGCGGGCGGTGGCCTCCGGCTGGCGGAAGTACTCGACGAAGTGGGCCGGCGTCCGGACGGTGACCTGGCCGATGCTCCCGGCGGGCAGTTCCTTGCCGTCTTCGTCGAGGATCCGGACCTCGTTGCCGGGGCAGACCCGGCCGGCGGAGGTCAGCCGCGCGTTGTCTCGCGCGTGGTCGGCCGGAGTGAGGCAGGTGACGACGCTGCCGGTCTCGGCGGCGGCGTACATCTGGGCCAGCTCGCAGCCGAACACGGTGAGGCAGCGCTCCAGCTGGGAGGGCGAGATGGGCGCGCCGCCGTAGACGACCTTGCGGAGCGAGGCGAACGTCCCGGGGCCGGCCCCGGGCTCTGCCATCATCATGTCGAGCATGGCGGGAGCGGCCCAGACGGTGGTGACGCGGTGCTCGGGGACGAGCCGGACGGCGTCGTCGGCCATGAACACGCTCATGATCACCGAGGTGGCGCCGACGTTGAAGGCGTGCATGAACCAGGCCATGCCGGCCGAGTGCAGGCCGGGGAAGCAGATCAGCGTCCGGTCCTCGGGCCGCCAGTCGATCCAGTCGCAGTCGGCCTGCCGCATGTTCTCGATGAAGGTGAAGAAGGTGCGGTGGGCGAGAACCACGCCCTTGGGCAGGCCGCTGGTGCCGCTGGTGTACATCTGCACCATCGGGTCGTCGGGGGCGGTCGCCGCGGTGACGTCGGTCTCCGGGGCCTCGCCCTTCCAGGCGAGGAAGCCCTCGGCGGGGTGGTTGTCGCCGTCGAAGCGGAGGACGTCGCGCAGCTGCGGCAGCCCGTCGCGGACCCGCTCGACGGCGGGCAGGAACTCGCCCTGGGCGAAGACCGCGCGGGCGCCGGAGTCGCGCAGGATGTGGTCCACCTCGTCGGCGGTCAGCCGCCAGTTGATGGGGACCAGCACCACGCCGGTCTTGGCGCAGCCCAGGACGAGGTCGTAGTAGTGCTCGTCCTCCCGGCCCAGGTAGGCGACGCGGTCGCCGCGGGTGAGGCCGGCGGCGATGAGGGCGTGGGCGGTGCGGTTGCTCGCCCGGTGCAGTGCGGCGTACGTGACGTGCCGGCCGTTGCAGATGATCGCCGGATGGTCCGGCCGGCGGGCCGCGTGCAGCGAGGAGCGGGCGCCGATGGTGTCCGTGCTCGGTCCGGCCACGGAGGTCTCCTTTTCGGTGTGCCGGGGTCAGGGGGGTACGGGACGAGCGGCACGCCCGGGCCGCGACGGGCCCGGGCACGCCGCTGGTCAGGTCGCGGCCTCGGCGGTTCCCGTGAGCTGCTGCTCCAGGAAGGCCGCGAGCTGGGCCGGCGACGGGTGCTCGAAGGCCAGCTGGGGCGGGAGCGGCAGCCGCAGCGCCGCCTCCAGCGTGTTCTTCAGCTCCACCGCCACCAGGGAGTCCAGCCCCAGATTGACGAACTCGGCATAGGAGTCGATGGAGTCGGGGTCGTCCAGGTGGAGCACGTCGGCCGTCTTCACCCGGACGAACTCGTCGAGCGCGGCGAGCCGTTCGGCCTGGGGCTGCCGGCGCAGGACGTCCAGGTCGAGGGTGAGCGACGCCCCGCCGCCGGGCTGGACGAGCCGCTCGTAGAGCGCGTTGCGCACCGGCTTGGCGGCGGTGAACCGGTCCCAGTCCGCCTCGCCGACCACGATCTGGCTCAGCGGGCGACCGAGCACCGAAGCGAGGGCGCGGGCGCCGCGGCCGGGCGAGAAGAGCTTGATGCCTTCGTCCTCCCAGCGGCGGATCAGCGCCTCGCCCAGCCGGGCCGACATGCCGACCTCGGCCCACGGGCCCCAGTTGACCGACAGGGCGGGCAGGCCCTGGGCCGACCGCCAGGCCATCAGCGTGTCCAGGAAGGAGTTGGCGGCGGCGTAGTTGGACTGGCCGGGGGCGCCGACCACCGGGGCAGCCGACGAGAAGCCGACGAAGAACTCCAGCTCCGGGAAGGCCACGGCCGCCTCGTGCAGCAGCCAGGAGCCGTAGACCTTCGCCCGGAAGACGGTGTCCAGGGTCTGCCAGGTCTGGTCTGCGACGGGCTGGTCGGCGGTGGTGCCCGCCGCGTGGACGATGCCGCCGACCGGGGTGTCGGAGCGGAGCAGTTCGGCGGTGATGCGGCCGACGTCCGCCGGGTCGGAGACGTCGCCGGTCATGACGGTGACCTCGGCCCGTTCCCGCAGCCGTTCCAGCAGGTGGGCGACGTCGGGAGCAGGTTCGGCGTGCCGCCCGACCAGGGCCAGCTTGCGGGCGCCGAGGTCGACCAGCTTCTCCCCCGCGATCAGTCCGAGGCCGCCGAGGCCGCCGGTGATCAGGTAGACGTGGTCGGACCGGATGTCGATGGTGCGCGGCTCGGCGGCCGACGGGTCGTCGAACTCGATGACCAGCTTGCCGATGTTGGCGCCGCGGCTGAGGACGCCGAACGCCTCCTCGACCTCGTCGAGGGTGTAGGCGGTGACGGGCAGCGGCGGCAGGTCGCCCTTCTCCACCAGCTCCACGATCACCCGCATGATCTCCTGGTTGAGCGGGATCAGGCGGTCCTGCGGGAGTTCGCTGAGGTCGAAGTTGAAGTACGACACGTCGGGCCGCTCGGCGGCGACCTGCTCCGGGGTCCAGGCGCCGACCTTGCCCAGCTCGACGAACCGGCCGTCCCGGCCGAGGGACTTCATCCCGGCGGGGATGAAGTCCTTGTTGAGGCTGTTGAGGACGATGTCGACGCCCTGCCCGCCGGTGATCCGCGCGATCTCGTCGGCGAAGTCCAGCGTGCGGGAGTTCATCACGTGCTCGACGCCCTGCTCGCGCAGGAGCGGCCACTTGTGGGGGCTGGCGGTGGCGAAGACCTCCGCCCCGGCGAGCCGGGCGAGGTGGGTGGCCGCCTGGCCGACGCCGCCGGCCGCCGCATGCACGAGGACGCGGTCGCCGGCCTTCATGCCGGCCAGCCGGTGCAGGGCGTAGTAGGCGGTGACGTACACCGAGACGAGGCCGGCGGCCTGGGCGGCGTCCAGCCCGGCGGGCTTGCGCACGGCGACCGCCGAGGGCACGGTGACCCGTCGGCGCATCAGGCCGAGGTAGTTGACGATCACCTCGTCACCGGGGGCGAAGGCGGCGTCCGGGCCGGCCGCGACGACCGTGCCGGAGCACTCGAAGCCGAGCGGCTGCTCGCCGAACTCCTTCATCATGCCGAGGGCGTTGAGTACGTCCTTGAAGTTGAGGCCGACGGCCGCCACCTGGACCTGGATCTCGTCGCCGGTGGGCGCGGTCTCCTCGACCCGCTCGGGCCGGATGCCGGAGAAGGTGCCGTACTCCTTGACGGCGAGCCCGAACGCGTTGTCCCGGCGGGCCCGGGCGTCGTCGGCGACCAGCCGCCGCACGTGGCGGTGTCCGCCCCGGTACGCCACCTGGAAGTCGCCGGTCTCGCGCGAGGTCAGCTCCGTGACGAGCGCGTCCGGACCGGTGCCGTCGGCGGGCAGGTCGACGAGGGTGGTCCGGTAGGAGGGGTACTCGTTGAGCATCACCGCTCCGAAGCCCCACAGCGAGCTGCCGCCGAGCCGGACCCGGACCGGGTCGTCCCCGCGCAGCACCTGGGACTCCTCGGTGACCAGCCACAGCCGCTGGTCGCGGCCGAAGCCCTGCCGGTCGAGCACGGCGAGCAGGGCCAGCAGGCGGCCGTAGTTCCGCTCCGCCTCCGCCCGCAGGGCGTCGGCGCCGCCGGTGTCCGGGCCTGAATGCCAGAACCAGCAGACATCGGTGATCCGCTCCTGGGCGAGCACGGCGCCGGCCTCGGCGGCGTCGTCGGCGAAGAGCAGCCGGCCGCCGTCCGCGGCGATCCGGGCCGCGGCCTGCTGGAAGCCCTCGGCGGTCCGTCCCACCAGCAGGACGCGGCGGTCGGTGGTGCCGTCGGGGCCGGCCGCCGAGCGCTTGGTCCAGCGCAGCTGATGGAAGAAGCTCCGCCGGGACGCGCCCGGCGTCTCGGCGAGCTGCTTGAGGCCGAGGCCGCGCAGCTCCATGACCGGCTCGTCCCCCTCCAGCACCAGGACGTCGGCGCAGACGTCGACGTCCGGTGAGTCGGCCGGGACGAGCCGCAGCAGGGTGCGCAGCGAGGCGGCGCGCGGCTTCCGGAAGAGGGTGAAGCGGCCGAAGCGGACCGGCAGGTAGGAGTTGCCATCGTCGGCGAGGGCGCCCATGTTGTGCATGGCCGCGTCGAGGAGGGCCGGCGGGACGTGCTCCAGCGGTCCGGCGGTCACGCCGCCCAGGTCGCCGACGGTCAGCCCGCTCGGGAAGCGGGTGACGGAACGCATCAGCCGGAACGCGGGGCCGTAGTCGAGACCGGCGCCGGCGTAGGCGGCGTACACGTCGTCGGCGCGCAGGTGGTCCTCGGGCCGCTCGTCCCGGCCGGCGAGGCCGACCAGGTCGCGGGCGGCCTCGCTGGGGCCGTCCTGCGCCTCGTCGGCGGCCGGGAGGACGGCCGTGGCGTGGAGCCGCTCGACCTCGTCGGCGCCGCTGCCGGTGACGCTGACCACCTCGACGACCGAGGTGCCGTCCCCGGCGGGGAGCAGCCGGGTGCGCAGCCGGGTCGGGGCGCCCTCGTCGAGCAGCAGCGCCTCGCGGAGGGCGACGTCCCGGACGGCCCGGCGGGTGTGGCCGAGCACGGCGTCCTGGAGGGCGAGGACGATCTCGAGGTAGCCGGTGCCGGGGAAGACGACCTTGCCCATCGCCACGTGGTCGGCGAGGTAGCCCGGCCGGTCGGCGGCGATCGCGGTGGAGAACTCGCGCACGCCGGCGGCGCGCTGTTCGTCGGTGCTCGTCTCAGCGCCGAGCAGCGGGTGGTGGACGCCGCTGGTGTCGGCGACACGGGCGCCCAGGCCGTGCCGGTTGGGGCCGGTCGGCAGCCAGTACCGCTTGCGGTCGAAGGCGTAGCCGGGCAGGGAGACAGTGCGGCGCTCACGGCCGGAGTGGAAGCCGGTCCAGGAGAGGGAGAAGTTGGCCGTGTAGAGCTGGGCCACGGCGTTGCGGACGGTCCGGCCGTCGGTGTCCTGCGGGTGCAGGCTGGCCACCCACAGGTGGTCCTGGGCCGTGACGCACTGCTTGGCGGGGGCGCTCAGGCCCAGCGAGGGGCCGATCTCGACCATGACGTGCCGGCCGCGGCGCTCCACCGTGCGCATGCCCTTGGCGAACTCGACGGGGGCGCCGATGTGCCGCACCCAGTAGTCGGGGGTGCCGATGTCGCGGAAGCGGGCGATCTCGCCGGTGACGTTGGAGATCAGGGTGAGCTCGGGGTCGCGGAAGGTGATGTCCGCGATCTCGGCGCGGAATGCCTCGTACACCTCCTCCATCAGCGGGGAGTGGAAGGCATGCGACACGGTCAGCCGCTTGACGCGCAGGCCGCGGCCGGCGAAGGCGTCGACGGCCTCGCGCAGCGACTCCTCGCCGCCGGATATCACCGTCTGCTCGGGCGAGTTGACGCCCGCGACGGCCAGATCCGGGTACTTCTCCAGGAGCGGGGCGACCTCGTCCACGGGCGCGCCGACGGCGGCCATGCCGCCCGGTGCGGTGACGGACTGCATCAGCCGGGCGCGGGCGGCCACCAGGGTGGTCGCGTCCTCCAGGTCGAAGAGGCCGGCGACGGCGGCGGCGGTGACCTCGCCGATGCTGTGGCCGATCAGGACGTTGGGCCGCAGCCCCCAGGACATCCACAGTTTGGCCAGGGCGTATTCGAGGGTGAAGAGGGCGGGCTGCGCGTAGAGGGTCCGGTTCAGCTCCTCGGCGGCCCGCTCCCCGGTGGCGAACACCAGCTCGCGCACCGAGCGGCCCAGCTTGGCCGTGAACAGCTCGTCGCAGGCGTCGACGTGGGCGGCGAAGACCGGGAACTGGCGGTAGAACGCGGCGCCCATGCCGGTGTACTGCGAGCCCTGGCCGGCGAAGAGGAACGCGGTCTTGCGCACGGCGTCGCGGCGGCCGGCCGCTTCGGCGGTCTCGGCGTGCCGGGCCAGCAGGGCGGTCAGCGAGGCGTGGTCGGTGACGACGCCGCCGATCCGGTGGGGGAAGTGGCTGCGGCCGACGTTGGCGGTGTAGCAGAGGTCGCCGAGGTCGAGCTCCGGGTCGTTCGCCAGGTGCTGCTGGTAGCGCTCGATCTGGAGGGCGAGCGAGCGGCGCGACTTGGCGGACAGGGTGAAGACGTGCCCGCCCTCGTCGGCGGTGTCCGCGCCGGAGCCGTCCCGCGGCTCGGCGCCGGGGGCGGCGGGCGGTTCCTCGATGACGGCAGCGGCGATGCTGCCGGCGAAGCCGAAGCTGTTGACGACGGCCCGCCGGGTGCCGTCGGCCTTCCAGGGGCGGGGCTCGGTCGGCACCGTGACCGGGATGTTGTCCCACGGGATGCGCCCGGAGGGGGTGCTGAAGTTGACGTGGGGGAAGATCGTGCCGTCCTGGAGCTGGAGGACTGTCTTGATCACGCCCGCGATGCCGGCGACCGGCTCCGTGTGGCCGATGTTGGTCTTCACCGAGGCGACCGTGACCGGCCGCTCCCCGGTGTGCGAGTCGGCGAAGACGTCGCTGATGGCGCCCATCTCGATCGGGTCGCCGAGCGGGGTGCCGGTGCCGTGCGCCTCGACGTACTGGATGTCGGAGGGGGTGAGGCTGCCGTTGCGGAGCGCGGCACGGATCACGGTCTCCTGGGCGGTGCCGTTGGGCACAGTCAGGCCGGCGCTCTCGCCGTCCTCGCCGATGGCAGTGCCGCGGATGAGGGCGAGGATCCGGTCGCCGTCGCGCTGGGCGTCCGACAGCCGCTTGAGCACCAGGACGGCGCAGCCCTCGGCGCGCACGTAACCGTCGGCGTCCTCGTCGAAGGTCTTGCAGCGCCCGTCCGGCGCCAGCATGTTGGCGTGCGAGAACATCACGAAGATGCGCGGGTGGTGGAGGCAGTTCACCGCACCGGCCAGCGCGATGTCGCAGGCGCCGCTGCGCAGCCCCTCCACGGCCAGGTGGGTCGCGGTGAGCGAGGAGGCGCACGCGGTGTCCACGGTGAGGCTCGGGCCGCGCAGCCCGAAGAAGTACGAGAGCCGCCCGGAGAGCGGGAAGAGCGTGATGCCGGCTGCGAGGTGGCCGTCCAGCTCCTCGTAGGGCAGGCCCTCCATCTCCAGGGCGTAGTCGATGGAGCTGGCGCCGATGTAGACGCCGCCGTTGCCGTGCCGCAGGGTGGCCGGGTTGATGTTGGCCTGTTCCAGGGCCTGCCAGGCCGTCTCCAGCAGCAGCCGCTGCTGGGGGTCGACGAAGGCGGCCTCCTTGGGCGAGATGTTGAAGAACTGAGCGTCGAACTGGTCTATCCGGTCGAGGAATCCGGCGCCGGTCGTCCTGACCTTGCCCCGTTCCCGCTCGCCGTCCGGGCCGGTGTCGGCCTCGTCCGGGCGCGGGGTGAGCGCGGACACGTTCCAGCGGTCCTCGGGCACGGGGCGGATGCCGTTGCCCCCCGCCCGCAGGAACTCGGTGAAGTCCTCGGGCGACTCGTTGCCGCCCGGCAGGCGGAAACCCATGCCGACGAGCGCGATCGGTTCGTGCTGCGGGCCGGCGGTCGCCACCGCGCCGGGCCCACTGTTCTCGGACGCCGCAGTGCTCGACGTTTTCGACATGACGGTCTTCCCTCTTCTCGGTGGCCCACAGCGGTCACGGCATGAGGTCGTCGAGCACCTCGTCCGTCAGGTACTCGATGAGGTCTTCGATGGTCGGCCTGTTGAACAGGACGTTCGTATTCAAGGTGCATCCGAGCACCTTCTCCAGCCGGGCCTTCACCTCCATGAGCCGCAGGGAGGTGAAGCCCAGGGAGAAGTAGCTCTGATCGGTGGGGAACATTTCGTCGCCGCCCATGAGAAGGACGTCCCTGAACTCCGCGACGACAATGTTCTCGAGGAATTCTGACCGCTCGGACCGGGGAAGCGAGGAGAGTTGCTCCACCGCCGGGGCCTGTTCGCTCATCGCATGCTCCGTAGTACGGAAAGGCGGGCAGGAAAGGGCAGTTGGGAGGCTGGACGGGACGATCGAATCAGCCCGCCCTGACGCCTTCCTGACCGGTGGCTGATACCGGCCGGATCCGCGCACACGACCGGGCCGGGCGGGCCGGCCTCTCCCCGATCCGCCCGGGGTGCCGGCCCGCCCGGCCCGGTCGGGGGGCATGCCACTGCGCGGAGAGGGCAGGATTCGAACCTGCGCGGGCCCGAAGACCCGACCGTCAGACGGCCCCCGATAAACCACTCCGGGCACCTCTCCAAGAACTACGCGGAGAGGGCAGGATTCGAACCTGCGCGGGCCCGAAGACCCGACCGTCAGACGGCCCCCGATAAACCACTCCGGGCACCTCTCCCTGTGTTCGTTCCGGTTCCCCGTCCCGCTCACAGGAATAACTGTGCCAGGCCCCGCTGACATCACACTGACGCTTCCCTGACACCGTTCTCCGGATTTCATTCCGCTCTACCGGCGCTCTATTCGGCGGTGCTCTACTTCCCCGGGACAAGCCGCGTCACCTAGGAAGGACCACTGTGTCGACGACAAGCGCATCGAGTCTGGACAATCCCGTCCTGCGGGCCATCAAGACACACGCTCAGGCCGACAATCCAAGCTCGTTCCTGGCGCTCAACACCGGGAACGACGTCTTCACGCTCCCCGGCGTCGACGGTGTGGCCGTCCACCGCCGGACCGGGCGGCACCTGGTGCAGTTCGGCGGCCCGTTCGCCGCCCCCGACGCCTACGGCGAGCTGCTCGCCGGCCTCCGGGCGCACGCCCGCGAGGAGAAGCTGGAGCTGGTGGCCGTGCAGCTCCAGCGGGCCGACGCCGAGCTGTACCGGGAGGCCGGCTTCACGGTCAACCAGATCGGCGCCTCCTGGGCGGTACACCTGCCCGAGTTCACCCTGCGGGGCACCCGCTTCATGCAGCTGCGCAACAAGATCTCGCGCGCGCTGCGCAGCGGCCTGGTCGTCAAGGAGGTGCCCGCGTCCGAGTGCGAGGAGGCACTGAGCACGATCGACCGGGCCTGGCTGGGGTCGAAAGGCGAGCACGCACGGCCTCTGGAGTTCCTGGTGGGCCAGGTGGGCGGCCCCGCGCAGGAGCTGCGCCGGCTCTTCGTCGGCAGCATCGACGGCGAGCCGGTGAGCTACATCTCGTACTCGCCCGTCTACGGCGGCCGGAGCGGCTGGATGCACGATCTCAGCCGCCGGGTGCCGGGCGGCTCGCCCGGGCTGATGGAGGCCATCAACGCCGCGGCCATCGAGACCTTCGTCGGCGAGGGCGTGGAGTGGCTGCACTTCGGCTTCACCCCGTTCACCGGCCTCGCCGAGGAGAACGAGCTCCCCGGTCACAGTCCGTCGTTCCAGTGGCTCATGCACTTCCTGTGGGCCGAGGGCGCCGCGCTGTACCCGGCCCAGACCCAGCTGGACTACAAGGAGAAGTGGGCCCCGCACGCGACGCTGCCCGAGTACGTGGCCTTCGACGGACCCGCGTCCCTCGCCGGCTTCGCCCACATCTTCCGTGCCTGCAACGCGTTCTGACGCTCCATCGGCAAACCCGCCGAAAACGACGACCGAGGAGGACCACATGACGATCGCCGCCCGTGACCCCCGTTCCACCGACGAACTCAGGAAGGCGCTGGTGGAGTCGCTGATGGCGATGATCGGTGCCCCCGACGACGTGCCCACGGCCGAGACGGCCGCCGCCACCCTGCGCACCCTCGACGGGCGGCTGGCCGACGAGGCAGGTCCCCGCTGACCGCGGGTGGTCGCGGCCGGTACGCACGACGGGGCCGCGGCCCCGTCGTGCGTACCGGCGGCCGGCTCAGACCGCCGAGGGCAGGGCCCGCCCGGCCCGCAGCGGCACGCTGGGAAGGAGGCCGGACGGCGCGTCCAGGAGCACGTCGGCCGCGACCATCGACTCGTACAGCCGCCGGACGGGGGCGCTCGGCTCGATGCCGAGTTCCACGTCCAGCGTGTGCCGCAGCCGCTGGTAGGTCTGGAGGGCCTGCCAGACCCGGCCCGAGGCGTACTGCGCCGCCATGTACTGCGCGTGCAGCCCCTCGTGCAGGGGGTGCTGCGCCGAGAGCGCGGCCAGCTCGCTGAGCACCCTGCCGTGCCGCCCCAGCCGCAGGTCGGCGGCGATGCGGCTCTCCAGCGCGGTCATCCGCGCCTCCTCCAGCCGCAACACCTCGATCTCCAGTTCCAGACCGGTCCGGACGTCGACCAGGGCCGGGCCCCGCCACAGGGCGAGCGCCTGCCCCAGAAGGGTGGAGGCTGCGGCGAAGTCCCCGGCGGTGAAGGCCGCCTGGCCGATTTCCTGAAGCCGTTCGAACTCCTGGGTGTCGACCGTGCCGGGCTCGATGTCCAGCTGGTATCCGCCGTGGCGGGTGACGAGCACCTCCTTCGCGTGCAGCTGGTCGGCCGCGACGGGCCGGGCGGCCGCGCCGATGAGCAGGGGGTCGTCCGGCGCGGTCAGCGCCTGCTCCAGCAGTCGCCGCAATTTCAGGATGTACGTCTGGAGCGTGGTCGGCGCGCTGCGCGGCGGCCGGTCCCCCCAGACCTCCTCCATCAGCGTCGCCGTGGTGACGATGCCGCCCGCGCGCAGCGCGAGCAGGGCGAGGATCTGCCGCGGCTTGGCAGCGCTGGGGACTATGGACCCGTGGTGTTCCTGTGCGACGAACGGACCGAGGAGCTTGACCTGCACCGCTGATCCGCCTCCCTCCGTTGACTGGTCACGCCTGGCGGGTTACCCGGGCCGTGGTGGACCGCGGCTCAGGGAGATCGCGGCACCGGACACAGCACGTCCAGCCTGGAAGGCGCCGCCGTTTCACACCAGTGAGGGCGTCTTCACTCGGGCGGGAGAATCACCTCCGGAAAACGTGAGGAACACACGTCCGGCCCGTGACGGATTCCCTTCCCGGCCCGCCCCCGGGGCAGGCCGAAAAATGCCCTGTCGAAAAGAAGCCTCTCTCTGGTGTGCGGAGGCGTACGTATGCTGTCCGCGATCATCTGTTCGCATTGTGACGGGGGTTACGATGGGCGGTACGGGAAAGTCCACGAGCGATGACCTGCACACGGGGACGGCCGGTTCCGAACCCGGCGAGAGAGTGCCGTCACCCCGCCTGGCCACCTACCTCCTGTACGCGGTACTGGCCGGATCCCTCGCCCAAGTGGCGCTCGGAGCCTGGAAATCCGGGGCCCGCCCGGTCCAACTGGCGCTGTGCGTCCTGTGTTTCACCCTGCTCTGTGCGCTGCAGGTCCTGCACGCGCGGCCGCGACCGAGCGACGGCAGATGGCGGTCCCGGACCGTCACGCTGTCCGCGCAGGTCCTGCTCACCTACGTGCCGCTGCCCTGGCTGGGAAACCCCTGGGAGACGGCCGGCGACTTCCTCGGCGTCTCGGTCCTCCTCCTGCTGCCCTCGCGGCTGAAATGGCACGCCTTCTCGGCGGTACTGACGGGCAACCTGCTGATCGTGGGCGCCCGGCACGGCGGTCCCCTGCTCGTGGCCTCCACCGCCTCGACGGCGCTCGTCACCAGCCTCGCGCTCTACGCCGTCAGCCGGATGACCTGGCTGACGTCCGAACTCCGCCGGGCGCGGGCGCGGCTGGACAGCGCGGTCTTCCAAGAGCGCCGGCGGTTCGCCCGGGACCTGCACGACCTGCTCGGTCACAGCCTCTCGGCGATCACCCTCAAGACCGAGGTGGCGCTGCGGCACGCCCCGCTCCGGCACGAGAGGATCCACGAGGAGCTGACGTCGATCCTCGCGACCTCCCGCAGCGCCCTCGCCGACGTGCGGCGCACGGCGTACGGCTACCAGTCGCTGTCGCTCGCCGTCGAACTGGAGTTATGCGTGGACACGCTCCGGTCCGCCTCGCTCAAGGTGGACCTGCGCGCCTCAACGGCGCCACCGGAGGGCCGGGCCGGCACCGTCCTCTCCATCGTGCTGCGTGAGGCGGTGACCAACATGCTCCAGCACAGCAAGGTGCGGCACTGCGCGATCGACCTGGAGCGTGCGGACCGCCGCGTACGGCTGCGGATCGTCAACGACGGCGTGGACCCGGACGACTCCGCCCTCCCGGCGGCGGACGCCCCGGGCGGCTGCGGCCTGGCGAATCTGGAGGCCCGGCTGTCCGCCGTCGGCGGCGTCCTCACCGCCGTCCGCGGTGCCGGCGGCCGCTTCGAGGTGACGGCCGAGATCCCGGACGCCCCCGACGACCGCCCGGCCCACGCCGACGGCGGCGAGGGCTGGACGGGGCGCGGCCGGACCCCGGACAGCCTGCCGGGGAACGACCGGATCACCCGGAACGGTCATGCCCTGGGCGGGCGGGGCGGAGGGGAGCCCGCGCCGGACGGGCGGGCCGGTGAACTCCGTGCCGGGGACGGGCGGCGGGGAGCGCGGCGGGCCGGGGGGGACGACGGACGGTGGCGGCGGCCGGAGCAGGAGGTGCAGCGGGGCGAGCCCGGGCGAGCGCCGGCCAGTGCTGCGGCGCCGTGCGACCGGCCCTGCGGTCGGGAGAACCCGGGCTGGGTCCCGGCATCCCGGACCTCGCCGGCCGAGCAGTGACAGACGCTACGGCGGGGACCGTCGCGCGGACGGCTCAGAGGAGCCAGCCCGCCTCCTGCGCGATGCGGATGGCGTCGACGCGGTTACGCGCGTTGAGTTTGCTGACGATCGCCGTCAGGTAGTTGCGGACGGTCCCGCCGGAGAGGGACAGGGCCCGGGCGACCTCGCTCACCTGCGCGCCCTGCGCGGCGAGTTGCAGCACTTCCATCTCGCGGGCCGTCAGCGGGCTCTGCGTGTGGTCCCAGGCCGAGAGCACCAGTTCGGGGTCGACGACCCGCTCCCCCGCTGCCACCTTCCGGATGGCACCCGCGAGTTGGTCCGGCGGAGCGTCCTTCAGCAGGAATCCGGACACTCTCATGAGGAGGGCCCGCTTGAGCATGCCGGGCTTGCCGAGACTGGTGAGCATGAGCGTGCCGCACGACGGCAGGAGTTCATGGAGCACGCCAGCGGCGGTCAGACCGTCCGTACCGGGCAGGTTGACGTCGAGGACGGCGATGTTGGGCCGGTGCTCCAGCGCCGCCGGAACCACCTGGTCACCGTCGTCGACCTCGGCCACCACCGTGATGTCCGGCTCCAGCTGCAGCAGGGCGACCAGTGCGCCGCGCACCATGTGCATGTCCTCGGCGAGCAGCACGCGGATCATGCGTCCCCTTCGGCCAGATGCCGAGCCCCCGTTACCCCCCGGCGATTCGCAATCATATCTTCTCGGCCAACAATCTTAAAAGCTCATATTCTTGTTGAACAGGTTCTTTGGGCCGGTTGAGCGGCCCCGGAGAGTCAGCCGGGCACGTTGAGCGGCAGCAGCCGCCCGCACCGGAACAGCCGGCGCATGGTGTGCCGTTGGAGTTTGCCGCTGGAGGTCCGGCGCACCGTGCCCGGTCTGACCAGCACCACGCGCACGGCGGCCACGTCGAACTCCCGTGCCACGCAGGCGCGCACCTCCCGCTCCAGCTCGGCCGGGTCCAGCTCGTAGCGGCGCCCGATCCGCACCTCCTGCACCACGACCAGCTCGTCCCCGTCCGGTTCAGCGGTGAACACCGCGGAGGCGCCGTACACCTCCCCGAGCTGCTGCACGCGGTGCTCGATGTCCTGGGGATACACGTTCCGCCCGGCCAGCACCATCATGTCCTTGATCCGGCCGGTGACGTACAGCTGCCCGTCGTGCAGCGCGCCGAGGTCGCCGGTGCGCAGGAAGCCGGTCTCGCCGTCGGCGGTGGTCACGCCGAAGGTCTCTCGGGTCTCCAGCGGCCGCTTCCAGTAGCCGTCGGCGACGCTCCGGCCGCGGATCCAGATCTCCCCGATCTCATCCTCGGGCAGCATCCGCAGGGTGCCGGGGTCCACGATCCGCAGATCGTTGTGGGGCACCACGGGGGTGCCGCTGCCGATCAGGGCTCGGGCGGGCCGGCCGGGGGCGGCCGGGACCAGCCGTCCGAGTTCCAGCCGGCCGATGTCCACGGGGAAGGGCCGGGGCGGCCCGTCGGAACCGGCCCGGCGCCCGGCCGTAAGCAGGGTGCTCTCGGCCAGGCCGTACGCGGGGACGAAGGCGCTCGGCCGGAAGCCGGCGGGCCCGAACCGCTCGGCGAAGGCTTCCATGGTCTCGGCCCGGACCGGCTCCGAGCCGTTGACGGCGACCTGCCAGCCCGAGAGGTCGAGCCGGGCGAGCTCCTCCTCGGTGACCTTGCGGGTGCACAGCTCGTACGCGATGTCGGGGCCGCCGCTGACGGTCACCCCGCACTCGCTGACCGCCCGGAGCCACCGGCCAGGGCTGTGAGCGAAGTCGCTGGCGGACATGAGCACGCCGGTGGTGCCGAGCCACAGCGGGTGGAGCAGCTGCCCGGACAGCCCCATGTCGTGGTGGAAGGGCAGCCAGCCGCCGACGCGCGCGTGGGGTCCGGTGCCGAGCAGCGCCTGAAGTTCCTCCTGGTTGGCGAGGAGGTTGCGGTGGGTGAGGCGGGCGCCGCGCGGTTCCCGCGTCGAGCCCGAGGTGTACTGGAGCACGGCGACCGCGTCCGGGTCCGCCGCGGGCGGCCGCCAGTCCGTCGCGGAGGGCAGCGCCGCAGTGTCGTCGAGCGCCAGGCAGGGGAGGTCGGCGCGGCCTACCGCCGAGACCAGGCGGGAAACGTCGACGACTCGCTTCCGGTCGGTGAGGAGCAGGGAGACCTGCGCGTCCTGCACGATGCTGAGGACCCGCTCGTCGGCGCTGCGCCGGCCTTCCGGGACGGGGCAGGGGGTGGGGATGGCACCGGCGTAGAGGCAGCCGAAGAGCGAGACGATGAAGAGTTCGGGCCGCTGCTGGAGGACGAGCACCCGCTCGCCGCCGAGCCGGCGGTCGAGCAGCCAGCCGGCCAGCCGCCGGGCGGCCCGGTCCAGCTCCCCGTACGTGATCCGCCGGACCCGCGTCCGCTCCCCGCCGTCCTCCCCGGGCACCCAGCCGAGCAGGGAGTACGCCACCCCGTCCGGCTCCCGCTCGGCCCGCTGGATCATGAGGTCGGGCAGGGTGCGTACGGTGTTCACTTGTTCATCCCCCATGGTGCGTCCGCCGTGCGTGTGGACACCCAGCTTGCCGGTCCCCCCTCGACCCCGACTTGAACACGCGCTCCGCCCCCGAAGCCCCTCGAGAGCGGCAGCTCCAAGAAGAGCTCTCTCTCCCGCTCCAGGGTCTATGAGGAAGGTCGGCTACTGCACGGCGCCAATCCGGTGCACCTGCTCAAGGAACACACGGGACTCGACGTAATCCCGGGGCCCCGCACCCCCAAAGCGCCGACCCCGCTAGCCGATACGGGACGCGACACGAGCGGCAAATGAGCGTCACGGCCGCGCACCCACTGCTCCATCACTCCACCGCTCCGGCCGCCTCCTCACGGCGTGGCACTCGGTGATCTGCCCCAGACCACCCACCGAGGGGAAGGACGACTGAGCGAGACACCCACCCAACTGGCCGACCGATCAGTCACGGAACGTATCTGGGTACTCGAAGAGTGCTGTGGACAGCTCCAGCCGGGTCCGCCACCGTCTGCGGTTGAGCAGTTCGACCTGGACCGGGGCCCAGAATGACTCCATCATCGCGTTGTCCACACAGTCCCCGATGGAGCCCATCGAGGGCAGCACGCCGGAGGCCCTCGCGCGCTGGGTGAACGCCCAGGACCCGAACTGCACTCCGTGTTCGGAGTGGAGGAATGGGCAGGTCAGAGTCCCTTTCCGTTGGGCTCAAGGATCGCGACGCACTCCACATGATGCGTCATCGAGAACACGTCAGCCGGAGTCGCATCCAGGAAACCGCAGGTCAACGAGGTTTTCCTTGGCCAGCTGGCGCCCCGCGGGACCCTTGAGCGTCAGACGAGCGTCACGACCGACAGAAACCACGACACGACCGGACCCCGCGACATCAGAGCGGAAGATCGTCGGGCAGCACCCGGAACGCCTTGTGCCGACCGAGCGGACACACTGCGCGGAAGTCGCGACGATCGAGGGTGAGGACGGCGTCAGTGTCGTAGTCGGCGGCGAGGGCCACATTCACCGCGTCCGCCAGATCCAAGTCGAGATCGCGGTAGCGGGCGCGCACGAACTGGGCGGCCCCGAGGTGATCTTCCGTGATCTCGGGCACGGCGATACGGCCTCGACGCATCCAGTGCCGAATGTCATCGACCGCGCTGAGCGCCGCATCACGACCGAGTTCACGCGTGGCGACGTGGTCGATCTCAGCAAGCAGCAGCGGGGACATCACCAGGAGCCCCGCAGTCATGATCGCTTCGTTCGACGCCCGGTGTTCTGGATGGGCGGAGTCGAGCGCCGCGAGGAGCCCGGAGGTATCCGCGATGACGATGATCACGCGGCGGTTCCACTCCCGCTCTCGCGGCGTACCGCGTCGGCAACGGTGTCACGCACGTCGCGCTTGCCCGGGGTGCGACCGCGCCCCTCGAAGGTGCGCGAGAAGAGGGGCTCGTCCCAGACCCGGTTGGCCATGGCCGCGAGGTGGATGCCCTGGCGGATGATCTCTGCCTCGCTGATACCGCGCCGCTTCGCGGCCTCTTTGATGATCGCGAGGTCTTCCGGGTCGGCGTACACGTTGGTTCGCTTCATGGACATGTACTTAGAGTAGCGTATGTACCAGATTGATGTATGGCTGGAGCCGGCCAGAGTTTCCCTCTCAGGTGCAGGCAGCGCGGGGCGGCCGTGGCGTACCCGTTCGGCCGAGGATGGGATGTATACACTGCGCCGGCGACCGCCCGTCCGTCGCCGGCGCAGCCGTGAAGTGCACGGTGTCATCTCTCGGACGAGCACAGCGGGCCGACGGGAAGCCGAAGAAGCCCGCGGATTCCGCAATCGCATGTCTCGAACCAAAAGACGGGGAGTGCTCCGGTGAGCGCACGCTTCGAAGAACTCGACTGGCGGGAAACGCCGTTGGGCGAGCTCGCCCTCCGGCGGCGCAGCTACCCCGGTGTCGCCGAACCGGTCTACGAGATCAAGCTCAACGACGAGTTCCTGATGTCCAGCCTCTTCACGGTCGCCGAGGTGAAGTTGGCCGACCTCGCCCTGGCGGAACTCACCACCTGCCCATCCACCCCCGAACTCGACGTGGCCGTGGGCGGCCTGGGCCTCGGCTACACCGCCGAGGCGGTGCTGAAGAACCCGGACGTGGGCTCGCTCGTCGTCATCGACATGCTCGACGCAGTGATCGACTGGCATGAGCGCGGGCTGATCCCCG
This sequence comes from Streptomyces sp. NPDC085596, assembly GCF_044541565.1. NCBI lineage: Bacteria > Bacillati > Actinomycetota > Actinomycetes > Kitasatosporales > Streptomycetaceae > Streptomyces > Streptomyces sp. NPDC085596. The sequence continues at coordinate 797,797 of NZ_JBITTC010000002.1, forward strand.
GCGGACTCGCGGCGGACCCGCGGTGCCGGCTGGTGCACGGTGATTTCTTCTCAATGGCCCAGTCCACAACGGGCCTTGACCCCCTCGCCCCCGGGCGCCGGTTCCACGCGGTCATCGTCGACATCGACCACTCGCCGCGCCACCTGCTGCACCCTGACAACGCCGGCTTCTACCAGCTCGACGGCCTGCGGCGCCTCAGCGAACACCTGCACCCGGGCGGGGTGTTCGCACTCTGGTCCAACGACCGGCCCGACGAGGAGTTCCTCGCGGCGCTCACCCAGGCCTTCGCCGAGGCGCGGGCCGAGGTCATCGCCTTCGACAATCCACTGCAGGAACGCGAGGCGGCCAACACTGTCTACCTCGCCCGTACCCACCGACTTCCATGAGGTCGTCACCCGTAGCCGTCAGCCTGGCCCCAGCTACACGCATGCCCCCTACGACCGCAACGTCTTCGAAGGCGGCTCCCCGAACTGCCGGCGGTACGCGAGGGAGAAGCGGCCCGGGTGCAGGAAGCCCCAGCGGGACGCGACGGTGGTGACGGTCGTGGTACCCGGGTCGGAGGCCAGGAGTTCCTTGCGTACACGGTCCAGGCGGACCTCGCGCAGGTACGCGAGCGGTGTCGTGTCGAGGTGCCGGCGGAAGCCTTCCTGGAGGGCCCGTACACCGACGCCGACGCATTCCGCGATCTCGGCGACCGTGAGCGGCTCGGCGGCGTGCCCCTCGATGATCTCCATGGCGCGGCGGACCGCGGGCGGGGCGACACGCGGCTGCTCGCCGAGCAGCGCCGGCGTGTAGGTGTGGGGCTGGGCCATCAACAACTGGGTCATGAGCAGTGATTCAAGCTGTTTCGTCACGATGGGCTGGCTCGTCATGCCGCCGGACCCCTCCGCCTCCCGGCGCATGAGGTCGACGATGTTGAGCCAGGAGCGCGAGCCCGATGTGGTGAGGTCCATGCCGAGCGAGAAGGAGATCGGGCGGCGCACGGTGCGCCCGAGCAGACTTCCCAGGTGCGATTCCAGGGACGACCGGTCGAACCACACGATCAACTGCGGATTGCCCCCGCTCCAGCGCATGTCCAGCTTTCCGGTCGGAGAGGGGACGGAAGCGAGTTCGGGCGTGGAGATGATCTCCTCGCGGCCGCAGGTGATTTCGGCGTGACCGGCGAGCGGGATCTGGACCAGGAAGAAGCTCTCCAGGTCGCCCGGCGTGATCCGGACTTCCGTCCCGTAATCGAGGTAGTACAGGCCCGTCTGGTCGAAGGGCGCGCCGTGCAGTCGGGCGTCGAGCGTCGCCGAGCGCTGCGTGATGCGCAGCTCATGCGGACAGAAGGCGCGGCCGACCTCTGCCCGCGCCTCCCAGATGTCGGCCGTATGGAACCGCTCATGGTTTGCGAGGGGGAGCTCTTCAGCGGACATGTGAACCTCCACCGCCGAGACGCGCGATCAGGACAGCAACCCGCGTGATCCGGATAGCAAAGATGATCTTTCCATACCAAGGTTGATGCCCGACCGCCTCGGAGGAAGAACCAGGGGATCAACGATGCAGGGAGTGCCGGGCCGTACCCCCGTACGTCGCCGCGCCTTGCCCCTGCCGCCCCGCCCCACCGAGTCGGCCGGACCCGCCCCCTTCAGCAGGCCGGGTGACCCGGGCCCCATCCCCCGGTCCCACAGGTGACCCGACGGCACCGCACGGCACGGCTCGAAGCCGCACAACCCCTACCCCCGGAGGTCCCCCCTCATGCGCAAGATCACCATCGTCGGAGCCGGCCAGGCCGGCCTCCAGCTCGGTATCGGTCTGCTCGGCCACGGTTACGACGTCACGATCGTGTCCAACCGCACCGGAGACCAGATCCGCGAGGGCCGGGTCATGTCCAGCCAGGCCATGTTCGGCACCGCGCTGGCCCACGAGCGCGACCTCGGCCTCGACTTCTGGGGCGACGCCTGCCCGCCGATCGCCGGGATCGGTGTGAACATCGCCGACGGCCAGGGCGGCCGGGCGCTCTCCTTCGGCGCCCGCCTCGACGCCACCGCCCGCTCGGTCGACCAGCGCGTCAAGATGCCGATCTGGATGGGTGAGTTCGCGCGCCGCGGCGGCCGTCTGGACATCCACGAGGCCGGCGTCGAGGACCTGGAGCGCTACGCCGCCGAGTCCGACCTGGTGATCGTCGCGGCCGGCAAGGGCGAGATCGCCGGACTGTTCCAGCGGGACGACCGGCGTTCCCCGCACGACGCTCCGCAGCGCGCGCTGGCCCTGGCGTACGTCACCGGCATGGCGCCGCTGCCCGACCGCCCCGGCGTCAGCTTCAACGTCATCCCCGGTGTGGGCGAGTACTTCACCATGCCCAGCCTCACCACCAGCGGCCCCTGCGACATCATGTTCTTCGAGGGCATCCCGGGCGGCCCGCTCGACTGCTTCGACGGGCTCACCCCCGACCAGGTGCTGGCGAAGTTCCAGGAACTGCTGCGGGCGTACGTCCCGTGGGAGGCCGAGCGGTGCACCGACATCGCGCTCACCGACGCGGGCGGCACCCTCGCGGGCCGCTTCGCGCCGACCGTCCGGGGGGCCGTCGCCACGCTGCCGTCCGGCGCGCAGGTGCTCGGCCTCGCCGACGTCGTCGTCCTCAACGACCCGATCACCGGCCAGGGTTCTAACAACGCCTCGAAGTGCGCGGCCTCCTACCTCGCCGCCATCCTGGACCACGGCGACCGCCCGTACGACGCCGCGTTCATGGAGATGGCCTTCGGCCGTTTCTGGGACAACGCCCAGTACGCCACGACCTGGACCAACGCGATGCTCGGTGCCCCGCCGCAGCACGTTCTGGAGCTCTTCGGCGCGGCCAGCGTCAACTCCCGTATCGCCGCCCGCTTCGTGAACGGCTTCGACGACCCGCGGGACTTCTTCCACTGGTTCATGGACCCGGTCGCCGCGAAGAACTACCTGGCGGCGGTCAGCGACTGAGCGGCCGCCGGGGTTAGTCACAGACGCGGCGCGTCAGCGAGACGTACGGAACGAGAGCGGGACGGCAGGACATGAGAAGGATCGCGGTGATCGGTGCCGGGCAGGCGGGTGCTCAACTCGCCCTGGGACTCCAGGTGCACGGCTATGACGTCACCCTGGTCACCGACCGCGGCCCCGACGAGATACGTCGCGGCCCGGTCATGTCCAGCCAGTGCATGTTCGACACCGCGATGCGGAGCGAGCGCGAACTCGGCCTGCACCACTGGGAGGAGCGGGCCCCGGAGATCTCCGGCATCGCGTTCTCTCTCATCTCTCCGCACGGCACTCCGGACGTCTCCTGGCGCGCGCCGCTGGAAGGGCCCGCCCACTCCGTGGACCAGCGGGTCAAGTGTGCAGCGTGGATAGAGCAGTTCGCGGCCGGTGGCCACGGCGAGATCGTGCTGCACGAGGCGGGCGTCGAGGACCTCGAGTGGTACGCCCGTACGCACGATCTCGTCGTGGTCTCCACGGGCAAGGGCGAGCTGAGCCGGCTCTTCCCGCGCGACGCCGAGCTCTCCCCGTACGACCGGCCGCGCCGTGCGCTGGCTCTGACGTACGTCACGGGAACGGCACCACGGGAGGGGGAGGCCGCCGTCCACTACCGCATGGTCCCCGGCGTCGGCGAGTACTTCACCTTCCCCGCCCTCACCACCACCGGACCCTGCGAGATCATGGTCTTCGAAGGTGTCCCCGGCGGTCCGATGGACTGCTGGGACGACATCCGTACACCCGAAGGGCACCTCACCCGCTCACTGGAAATCCTCCACCGGTTCTTCCCCGACGAGTACGACCGCTGTCGGCACGCCCGACTCACCGACGAGGGTGGCGTTCTGCGCGGCAGGCTCACGCCGACCGTCCGGCACCCCGTCGCGCGTCTGGCCTCCGGCCGGCACGTCCTCGGCATGGCCGACGCCGTCGTCCTCAACGACCCCATCACCGGCCAGGGTTCGAACAACGCGGCCCAGGCCGCGACCCACTACCTCGCAAGCATCCTCCGCCACGGCACGGCCGAGTTCACACCGCAGTGGATGCAGCGCACCTTCGACAACTTCTGGCGCGGCTGGGCTCAATGGGCCGTCGGCTGGACCAACTCCCTTCTCACGGACCTGAGTCCCCACCACCGCGACATCCTCACGGCGGCGGCCGAAATCCCCTCGGTCGCAGGCGCCCTCGCCGCCGGATTCGACGACCCGCGCACGCTCTACCGCTGGTGGTTCGAGGAGGCAGAGGCACACCGCTTCCTCGCCGAGAGACGCGTCCAGCACGCCGTCCGCTTCGACGGCCGCGAACTGCGCCGCGCGCTGGGCCAGTACGCCACCGGCGTGACCGTGGTGACGGCCCGCGCCCCCGACGGCCGCAACGTCGGCATGACCGCGAACTCCTTCACCTCCGTCTCCCTGGACCCGCCCCTCGTCCTGTGGTGCCCCGGCAAGAACAGCCCGAGCCTCCCGGACTTCACCGACGCCTCGCACTTCGCCGTCCACGTGCTGGCCGCCGACCAGCACCACCTCTCCCGCCAGTTCGCCACCCCGGCCGACGACAAGTTCCGCGGCACCCCCACCACCCCCGGAATCGCCGGCACTCCCCTCCTGGACGGCGCGGTCGCCCGCTTCCAGTGCCGCACCGTCCAACGCGTCGACGCCGGCGACCACATCATCTTCCTCGGCGAGGTCGAAGAGTACGAGGCCGACGGCGGCGCCCCTCTGGTGTTCCACTCGGGGTACTACCACGTGGCGACGAAGCATCCGGATCTGTGACCTTCTCGGCCGTGAACGGATGTTGACCGGGAGGGCGGGCAAACACGTGAGTACCCTCCAACCTGCCCCACAGACAGGGCGGTTGGGCTGACAATGCGGTAAACGCCCTGGTAGATAGCAGCACCGTCGCGCGATCGACTCCCGCTCCTGGGTGGACCTCCAACGCGCGTTGCACTCATCCACCTGACGCGAGGAGCACCGCCGAGCCGGCGCCACAACAGCAACTATCCGCGATGGTTCCACCAGTTGCCGGCACGACCTGGTGGCAGAGCGGCACAGCCGACTACCTACGTGAGGGCTTCAGAACGAGCGTCATGACGACCGGCTCGCCACTTCCCCGGGGACCGGACGGCTGCCACGACGCGGCCACCGCGCCCGTGATCAGCCTGCTTCGGTCAAGGCCGCGTGCGCGGCGGCGAGGATCTCCCCGGAGAGCGGGGAGCCCTTGGTGGCCCGGGACAGGAGCAGCGCACCGAACAGGGTGCAGAGGCGGACGATGCCGTCCTGGTCGTCACCGCCGAGGAAGTCGGCGAAGTCGGCCACCCCCTGGGTGTAGACACGACGGGCCTCTCGACCCCCGCCTTCGCGTGCGATGTCCGTGGCGAGCGCGGCGACCGGGCAGCCGTCCGCCGGGTCGTCGCGGTGTTCGACGGAGAGGTAGGCGTCGATCAGCGCTCGCTGAGCGGCGTCGCGCCGCCCTTCGTACTGCGCGAGCCCGGCGGTGTTACCCCGGGCGAGCTCGTCGAAGGCGTGAGCGGTGGCCTCGTCGACGAGCGCTTCCTTGGAAGCGAACTGCTTGTAGAAGGCGCCGTGGGTCAGGCCGGCCGCCTTCATCAGGTCGGCGACGCTCACCTGAGTGCCCTGTTCCCGGAACAGCCGCGAGGCGGTGTCCACCACCCGCCTGCGGTTCTCCTCCGCCTGCGCCTGCGACACGCGGCCCATGATCACCCTCCCATTTGGATGTCGACTGGCATCTATCGTAGACCCGTGTTTAGATTGATTACGTAATCTAAATCGTGCGGGTGACCCGATGGCACCCGCCGTGGACCAGGAGTGGGCATGGAACTGAAGAACGCGGTCGCGGTCGTCACCGGCGCCAACCGGGGCCTCGGGCGGCACTTGGCCGCCCAGCTCGTGGAGCGCGGCGCGAAGGTGTACGCGGCGGCCCGCCGCCCCGGGACCGTCGATGTGCCGGGCTCCGTCCCGCTGCGCCTCGACGTGACGGACGAGGCATCGGTACGGGAGGCCGCCCGCATCGCGTCGGATGCGACCCTACTGATCAACAACGCGGGCATCTCCACCGGCGCGACGCTCATCGGAGGCGACACCGATGAGGTGCGTCGGGAGATGGAGACCAACTTCTACGGCCCGCTCGCCGTGACCCGCGCCTTCGCCCCCGTCATCGAGGGCAACGGCGGCGGCGCCGTACTCAACGTCCTGTCCGCCCTGTCCTGGTTCCACCCGGCCGCCCTCGGCTCCTACGCCGCGTCCAAGGCCGCCGCCTGGGCGCTGAGTGACGCGACTCGCGAAGAGCTGGCGCCCCGGGGCATCGCCGTCTCGGCGCTGCACGTCGGCTACATGGACACCGACATGGCCGCCGGCGTGCCCGCCGACCAGAAGGTCGCCGCCGCCGACGTCGCGGCCCAGGCCCTGTACGGCATCGAGACGGGCCTGCCCGAGATCCTCGCCGACGACACAAGCCGGTACGTCAAGCAGAGCCTGGCCGCGGCACCCCAGCCGAACGCGGGCTGACGCTCACCCTCCACGACGACCTGGTGAGCGCCGGCAAGATCCACCACGCCGCACTGTCCAACTTCCCGGCCTGGCGCGTCTCGCGCGCGGTAACCCTCGCGGACCTGAAGAACTGGGCCCCGATCGTGGGCATCCAGCACGAGTACAGCCTCGTCGAGCGCACCGCCGACCGCGAACTGCTGCCCATGGCCGAGAGCCTCGGGCTCGGCGCCGCCCTGTGGTCCCCGCTCGGCGGCGGACTGCTCACCGGCAAGTACCGCCGCTCCGCCGAGGGGCGCCTGAGCGACCGGGGCATGGTCATCCACACCGAGAGCACCGGCCAGAAGACCGCCGTCGTCGACACCGCCCTGGCGATCGCCGAGGAGACCGGCGTGACGCCCGCCCAGGTGGCGGTGGCCTGGGTGCGCGAGCGCGCCGCCCGCTCCGTTGCCACGCTCGTCCCGATCATCGGCCCGCGCAGTCTCTCCCAGCTCGACAGCTACCTCGGCGCCCTCGACGTCCCCCGGTCGTGCCGGGGACCTGATGGGTGAACGCGGCTGAGGACGCGGTGCTCCCGCGCCGGAGCCAGGAGAGCAACACAGCTGTCTCGTACTGGGAGAAGCCCGGGGCGAGCGGAGACCCCGACTTTTCACGGACGGGAAGCGGAAAGGAGACAACCATGAAGGCTTTCATGGTCGAGAAGTACGGCGACCAGGCCGGGGTGCGCGCCACCGAAGCACCCGACCCCCAGGTGGGTGCCGACGACGTCCTGGTCAAGATCCACGCGGCGGGCGTGAACCCGCTGGACCTCAGGATCCGCAACGGGGACTTCAAGGCATTCATGCCGTACCGCCTCCCGCTCATTCTCGGCAACGACCTCGCCGGTACGGTCGTCCGGGTCGGCCGGTCGGTCACCCGCTTCGCGGTGGGAGACGAGGTCTACGCCCGGCCCGACAAGGACCGCATCGGTACCTTCGCCGAACTCATCGCCGTCCACCAGGACGACCTGGCGCCCAAACCGGCCACCCTCACGATGACCGAGGCTGCTTCCCTCCCCTTGGTCGCCCTCACCGCATGGCAGGCACTGGTCGAGCGGGCACACGTGCAACCGGGTCAGAAGGTCCTCATCCACGCGGGCGCCGGTGGCCTCGGCTCCATCGCCGTCCAGCTGGCCAAGGCGCTGGGCGCGCACGTGGCCACCACCGTGAGCACCGCCAAGGTCGACCTGGTCAAGGACCTCGGCGCGGACGTCGTCATCGACTACCGCACCCAGGACTTCGAAGAGGTCCTCGACGGCTACGACGTCGTCCTCGACAGCCTCGGCGGCGAGAACCTCGCCAAGTCACTGCGCGTTCTCAAGCCCGGCGGCATGGTCATCAGCGTCGCGGGCCCGCCCGACCCGGCCTTCGCCCGCGAGCTGGGTGCGAACCCGGTCCTCCGCGTGGCCATGACCGCGCTCAGCTTCAGAACCCGGCACAACGCCAGGCGCCACGGTGTGACGTACTCGTTCCTCTTCATGAAGGCCAGCGGCGACCAACTGCGCGAACTGACCCCCCTCATCGACACCGGGAAGATCCGCCCCGTCGTCGACCGCGTCTTCCCGTTCGAAGAAACCCTCCAGGCCATGGAATACGTCGAGAGGGGACGGGCAAAGGTCGGCAAAGTCGTCGTCGCGATGACGTAAGGGTCAAAACGCGTCCCAGGCGCCAGTCACCTCCAACAGCAACAAGACCCTGCACGCCCGCCCCATACCCGCCACACCACCTCAGGCACCGGCCACGAGCACACCGTCCAGTTCACCCGCCCCGATGTCGTACAAGAACACGCCGGACCGCTCCATGTCTGTGCGTGGCGTGACCTTCGCCTACCGGCGGCTCGGCCCGGACGGCGGCGTACCCCTGATCCTCCTCAACCACCTGTCCGCAGTCCTGGACAACTGGGAGCCCCACGTCGTCGTCGGACTGGCCGCCCGACGCCCTGTGATCACATTCGACCACCGCGGCGTCGCCGCGTCCGGCGGTTCCACACCCTGGCGGAACGGGGCGACCCACGCCTTCCTGGACCGGCTGAAGAAACGCACGAACGACCGCGACAAAGCCATCTCGCTCTCATCATTCCGCGCCCAGCCGAAGGCCATCCACCACTGGGGCCGCCAGGCACCGGCCGATCTGTCGCGCATCCACCAACCGGTCCTGGTAGCCAATGGCGAGAGCGATCGCATGGTCCCCAGCGTCAACACCATCGCCCCCGAATTCCTGGAACGGTAGCCAGCCGCCGGAGAGGTCCATGGCCCCTGCCCCGCACTCAGCGAGACCGGCACCAGGAAATCCGTCCTCACACATCGCCACCACTCTGGGGGGCCGCCGACTGCGGCTCGCCTGCTGACCACAGCCGGACAGTTCCTCACCACCGGCCGTCGGTGAATCCTCCGCCTCACCGGCACTGGCCCTGGACCGGTCACATCACCCCAGCCCCCGACCGGCTCACCCTCAACCCACGGAAAGCGGTCCACCGACTCCGCCGACGGGCCGTCATGGAACTTCGAGGCCGACGCGCTGCTCGACGGGTCAAGCCCGACAAGTCGATTGACCCACGCTAGTTGATCCAGAACGACCACCTCACGCGCCGTCTGAAACAGCGTCGAACGAGCGTCAAGACACTTCCCGAACCCGTCCCTGACGGCGTTGAGGCAGAGTGTTCTCGACCCCCGCCCCACTGCGAAGCCGCAGGTGAGACACGTGACGGAAAGGTCAGGAGCCCTTTGCGGCCGGTTCGAGGATGGCGACACACTCAACATGGTGAGTCATCGGAAAACGTCGGCCGGAACCGCATCCGAGAAACTGCAGGTCAGGTAGGGTTCCCGCCCCACCGGGGAGTCCGTGAGGGCCGCGAGCGTCATACGAGCGTCACGACCGACGGAATCCGACGACACAACGAGGCGCCATCCGAATCAGATCGGAAGGTCGTCGCGCAGTACCCGGAACACCTTATGCCCGCCCCCAAGGGCGCACAGCCCAGAGACCGCGACCGTCGAGCGTGAGCACAGCCTCGGTGTCGCACTCAGCGGCAAGGGCCAGGTTCACCACGTCCGCGCGGTTCAGAGCCAAGTCGCGATAACGGGCGCGCACCGACTGGTCGACACTCAGGTGATCCTCCGTGATCTCGGGCAGAACGACATGGCCTCGTCGCGCCCAACGGCGGATGTCGCCGACCGCACTGAGGGCCGCTTCACGACCGAGCTCGCGCGTGGTGACACGCCCTCTGTACGCGGGGTTTTCAATACATGCCGCCAATCAACCTACATCTACCGGCGTTTGCTGCTTGGCATGTCATGGGCATTCTGTATTGGTCTGATCGTCGGCGTGGGTGCAACCTTGGGGGGCCGATGGCAAGAGGGGACGTCTGGGCGGGGAAGGGCACGACCGGATCGGTAGCGGACCTCGTAGCCCGGTTCGGCGAGGAGGTCAGGGCCAAGCTGCGAGGTCCCGCAGGGGCCGTCAGCAGTAAGGAGGACACCCTCACGGCACCGGTGGAGCAACTGCTGCGCGGCATGGCCTCGCGGCAACGCCTCAACCTCATCGCCCACGGTCAGAGCCGTGTCAAGGAACTCGGGATCCGGCCGGACTTCGCCATCGCCTGCGGCGGCAGGACCATAGGGCACGTCGAGCTGAAACAGCCGGGTTCAGGGGCCGATCCGGAGAAGTGGTCGGTGAAGTCCCATGACCGGAAGCAGTGGGAGAAGATCAAGGCACTCCACAACGTGCTGTACACCGACGGATACCAGTGGGCGGTCTACCGTTTCGGCGTGCAGGTCGGCCCGACCGGAATCCTGGTCGGAGACCTGGAAACCGGTAGCCGACAACTCATCGCCCGGGACACCGGGTTCGAGCGCGCCCTCACGCACTTCTTCCTGCCGGCGCCCATCGTCCACGGCAGCATCGACGAACTGGTCAGGCGCATCGCGGGAATCTGCGCCCTGCTGCGCGACGAGGTCACCGAACGTCTCACCCGCGAGGAGCACGGGGAGGCCGACGCGGCGTTCTCGATCCTGGCCGGCAACTGGAAGGACCTGCTCTTTCCCGACGTCCGTCCGGAGGAGTTCGCGGACCATTACAGCCAGACATTGACCTTCGCCATTCTGCTGGCGCGCCTTGAGCGCATCGACCTCGACCGGCTCTCCCTCCCCGATGTCGCGATCCGATTAGGCAAACGACACTCCCTGATGGGCAAGGCGCTGGCGGTGCTGACCGACGAGGCCCTCGACGATCTGCGAGGGATCACCGACCCTCTGATCGACGTCATATCGGCCGTCGACCCCGAGATGTTCAAGGACGAGACCGGAGACGCCTACCTCCACCTGTACGAGGGCTTTCTGAGCGCCTACGACCCGGAACTGCGGCGGCGGACGGGGACGTACTACACGCCCGGCGAGGTCGTCCGCTTCATGGTCGAGTTCACCGACGAAGTACTGCGCGACCGGCTCGGCCAGGCGGACGGGTACGGAAGCGAGGACGTCACCGTGGTCGACCCCGCCATGGGTACCGGGACCTTCCTCATCAACATCATCGATCACGTCGCCAAGTCCCTGTCACTGAAGTACGGCAAGGCGCTCAAGTCCGGGCTTCTCCGGGAACTCTCCGGGCGACTGGTGGGGTTGGAGAAACAGACCGGGCCGTACTCGGTCGCCGAACTCCGTGTGCACCACGCCTTCCAGTCCCACGACGCCGATGTCACGCGCCGCCCGCCGAGGCTTCTGGTGGCCGACACACTCGACGATCCCGCCGTCGAGCACCACTTGGGCTTCATGTACGAGGCGATCGCCCGCCACCGCCGCATGGCAAACAGGGTCAAGGCGGACGAGAAGGTCATGGTGGTCATCGGCAATCCGCCCTACCTTCGGGGGGCGAGGCAGTCGGGCGTCGGACGCTGGATCACCGAGGGCAACCCGAACGGCCAGGGCCCGATCCTCGCCCGCTTCCACCCCGAGGACAACGGGCGCATCGGGTACGCCCTCGACAACCTCTACGTCTACTTCTGGGCGTGGTCCACCTGGAAGGTCTTCGACCAGGTGGCTGCCTCGGGAGCACCGAAGGCCCCCAGCGGGATCGTCGCCCTCATCACCAACTCCGGTTATCTGGACAGCGAGGGCGCGGCCGGCATGCGCCACTACCTGCGCGAGGCCGCCGACGAGGGCTGGATCATCGGCCTCTCCCCCGAAGGTCCCTACTCCGACGCGCGCACCCGTGTCTTCCAGGACGTGAAGCGCGAGGTCTGCATCGCCGTCTTCGTCCGCCGAGGTTCCCCGGACGCGAGGAACCCGGCGCGAGTATGGCGACTTGACGTCCCCGCGGGTACGCGCGAGGAGAAGTTCGACTGGCTGAACGGCCTCGGCGTCGAGGGCCACCGGAACGGGACTTCCTGGGAGCTCTGCCCCACACAATGGACCGCGCCTTTTCACGCCACGTCCGACTCCGAGTGGTCAGCCATGCCACCGGTGGACGCCTTGTTGCCGTGGACGATCACTGGCAACACCAACAACCGCAGCTGGCCCGTATCCCCCAGCCGGAGAGTTCTGGAAAGGCGCTGGCGCAGGCTCGTCCAGGCTCCGGCAGACGCCAAAGCGGCGCTGATGAAGAGCACCGGAGACCGCCGTCCAGACAAGCTGGAACCACCCCTGCCTGGCCAGCAGGAGAAGGGCAGTCTCGCCGCGGAGAAGGAGACGGTTCCGGTCATCGTCCAGTACGGACGGATGACCTTCGACCGGCAGTACATCATCGCGGACCGGAGAGTGATCGACCGGCCGCGGCCGGCTTTGTGGTTCGCCCACAACGACCAACGTCAGATCTACCTGTCCGAACTCCACACAGAAGCAGGCCGTCCAGGCCCGGCGGTGAGCTTCACCGCCCTTCTGCCCGACGTTCATCACTTCAAAGGCACCGAAGGCGGCCGCGTCGCCCCCCTCTACCGCCACCCTCACCAGGCAGCACCGAATGTGACCCCCGGCCTGCTGCAGTCGCTCACCAAGATGCACGGAGTGACGGTCACCGCCGAAGACCTCTTCGCATACATCGCGGGGATAGCCGGCCACAGCGGCTACACCCGACGCTTCTCCGCGAACCTCGCCGCGCGCGGCGCCCGTATCCCCCTGACGCGCGACCCGGCCCTGTGGGCGGAGGTGGTGGAAGTGGGCAGGCGCACGGTGTGGATCCACACGTATGGCCAGCGCTTGGCTTCTCACCAGCATGACAGTCCGGCTGGATCGACTCCGAGGCTTCCCCCGGAGGAGCAACCGGAACCCGTCGTCGCGATCGGGGAGGACGACGGGCTACCGGAGGACATCTCCTACGACGCTCCCACGCGAACCCTCACGGTGGGTACGGGCTGCATACGTCCGGTGGCGCCGGAAGTCTGGGACTACCGGATCGGCGGGGTGCAGGTGATCCGCAAGTGGTTCAGCTTCCGCAAACGCAAACCGGACGTGGAGCGACAGACCCCGTTGAACGACATCCTGCCTTCGACCTGGCCTTCTCGGTGGACCATCGACCTGCTGGACCTCATCAACGCACTCGGGCTCCTCGTAGCCCTCGAACCCCGACAGGCTCAGCTCTTGGACGCCGTGAGCAGTGGCCCGCTCATCACCACCGACGACCTCCGGGGCGAGGGCATCCTGCCCGTGCCGGCCCACGCCACCAAGGAGCCGAAGCCGCCGCGGAAGTCCCGGCGCACTCCTGGACCTGGTCAGGAGAGCCTCGACTTCCCGAACTGACACCCCTGCGGGGTCGCGTCGCTCCCGCGCGCTGGCAAATGAAGCGCTTGCGATAAAGACGATGGGACGCTCTGTGTCAGATACCTTGACCACGATGTCGAGCTCTCCGGGCCGAATCACATCGCTCTTGGTCGCGCCCCACGGCCGACTGGAGCCGGCTCCAGTCGGCTACCAACGCGGCCGCGCTGAAAGGACCGCACAGCCGCGTCGAACGCCACTTGCAGATGTGACGGAGCTTCAGAAAGAGCGTTTGGCCTCGTCGCGTTGCTGGTGGATGACAGGGCCTACGGCCTGCCCGAGCCCAGGGCGGCATCCCTGTCCCGGCCGCCCCAACCGTCGTTGGCGCGCCAGAGGAGGTGGACGCCGTAGACGTCGAACAGCGTTTCGGCCGACCAGTCCTCGGCCGGTGGCTCGGTGAGAACCAGGTAGAGGCGGTCGGCGGGGGTGGGCAGGGTGTGGTTTATCTCCAGGAGGCGGGCGGCACCCGAGCGGAGGTCGGTGTAGGCGGATTGGCCGGCGCCGAGGATCTCGTACAGGAAGTGGCCGTCCTCGGCTGTGCGGCTGACATCGATGACCTGGGATGACGTTGCTTGTACGTCGGCCTCGAACAGGGCCGACATCAGGGCGTGGCGCACCGATTCGTGCTTCCTGCACGTGCGGTCGGCGGCTGCGGTGGTCTCCAGCGCGTGCAGAAGATTCGTCGTGGAAGGTGTCGTTGCGGCGGTGTCCTCGGCGGATGCCATGGGCTCGGCTGCTTCCTGCTCGGGCTGCGGTGCGGCGGGTGCCGGTGCCGATCTGGGTGCGGTCTCGGGTGCCGGTTCGGTCGAGGCGGTCATGCGGTGCTGGAGCGTCTGCCGGGCCTGGGCGAGGGAATGGGACCAGCCCGTGCGCGCCAGGGCGTCTTGGAGACGGCTGACGTCCAGGCTGCCGTCCTTGATCGCGCGATTGGTTTCGGCGGCGAGGTCACGCAAGAGATTCAGATGCTGCCTGTCGGGGGATCCCAGCACCCTACGTACGTCCACCCAGTCCGCTTGGTCGCGGCGGAGTACGCGGTTGGCCATGCCCTTGAGTTCGGAGAGGCGTTCGCGCACGTTCTCAGGTACGGCGACGCCGTCGCCGGTCAGCTCGGCGAACACGCCGAGTGCGGCCAGGTAGCGCTCGGCCATCTTCGGCGAGATGGGCTGGCGCCCACGCTGGTCCGTTGTGAGCAGGCAGTGGTTCCTCTCCTGCGAGAAGACCCAGCAGTCCAGCCTCTCGCCAGGGTGAGGAGGAGTCGATCCGTGGCGAACGGTCAGGATCAAGGGAACCTTGACTGCCGGTGAAAGCGCCCTGACCTTGTAACGGCCGCCGGTACCCCGGTCGAGGACGCGGACACGGATGTCGGTGCCGATCTCGGGGACGTCGTCATGCGCCATCGCCGGTTCGGTGTCGGGGGATTCCGGTCCGGTGGAGGTGCCGGTGGCGTTCGTGAGGGCGTCCGGGAGCGGAGAGGTGTGCAGGACGGTCAGGCTCTGGGTGCTTCGGGTGAGGGCGACGCAGAGCTGGCGCAACCCGGCCGATCCGCGGTCGGCGATGGTGGCGGGTTCGACGACGAGGACGTGGTCGTACTCCATGCCCTTCGCGTGGGCGGCGGCGAGCACGGACACGGTGGCACGGTGCTCTTCGGTGAGGCCGGCGGTCTGGTCGAGATGCCGGTTGATCTCGTCGAGCCAGCCGGAGTCGTCGGGGACGATGACGGCGACGCGGCGCAGGGTGTGTCCGTCGCTGGTGCCGATGAGCCGGGTCGTCTGGGTGACGGTCTCGTCGAGCAGTGTCCATGGTTCGGCTGCCAGGGTCCGGACGCTGTCGGCGCCCGCTTGGCGTACCGCCCGCGGATAGGGGAGCGCGGGGGCGATCGTGCGAGCCAGAGGCGCGACGAACTCCATGATCTCCGCCGGCACGCGGTAGCTGGTGTTCAATTCGGCGACGTGCCAGTCCCCATGGTCGGACAGCAGAGTGCCGAGGCGGTCCCAGTCGGTGTAGGCGTGCGGGCCCGTGGCCTGGGCGAGATCGCCAAGTACGGTCATGGAACCGTTGACCGCGATGCGGCGGCGCAGTGAGCGCGCTTGCATGGGGGTCAGGTCCTGGGCCTCGTCGATGACGATGTGCCCGTAGCGTTGTGGGGTCTCCCCGACGATGAGGTAGCGCAGCTCTTCCAGGCAGACGCGGTCGTCAAGGGTCCAGGGGTCGGCGTCCGCCGTGGCTGACCTCGGACGGTGAAGAGCTGCCTGCTCCTCGGGATCGAGGATGCCGTCGGCACAGGTGCGCAGGAGTTCGAGAGAGTCGTAGAGGTTTCGGAGAGCTTCCCGGGCACCCGGTGACGGCCAGACGCGTTCGATCAGCCGCTCGACCTGGCGGTTGCGTTCCAGGTCGCGGCGGATCGTTTCTCCTTGGCTGCGGCGCGGGGCCAGAGCGACGAGTTCCTGCAGCAGGCGGTCCACGAGCAGACTGCGGAAGCGGTTACGGCGCTCCCGGTAGGAACCGTCGCCCTCGCGTGCTTCCTGGAGCAGGACGAAAACCTCGGAACGCGGGATACGCAGGGTGGTGCTGCCGGCGGTGACCGCGAGTTCGGGCTTGGCGTCCTTGTATGTGGGGGTGCTGGTGAACTCGTCGATCGCGCCGGGGCGGCATTCGTGTTCGATGCGCCGACGCAGGACGGCGGCCATGCGGTCGTCGGACTTGACCAGTCGTGCGCGTGGAGTGTCCGTACCGAGTACCTCGCCGTCCCAGAGGCGGTTCATCTGGACAGCGTTGATGTTCTGGGTACCGAGCGTCGGGAGGACTTGGCCTACGTAGTCGAGAAAACGCTCATGGGGGCCGATGACAAGGATGTCCTGCGCGTTGAAGTGGTTGTTGTTGACGAGCCACGTCACGCGGTGCAGGCCGACCGCGGACTTTCCGGTCCCCGGGCCGCCCTGTACGACAAGGATGTCAGCGGGCGAACCGGTGACGAGGTCCATCTGATCGCGGCGGATGGTCTCGACGATGTCCCGCATGGTGCCACTGCGGGAACGCTGGAGCTCTCGCAGGAGGAAGTCGTCGAGCGGCTGTTGCCTCTGCCGATGGATCTGGGCGACATCGGACGGGGTGGGAACCGGCCGGAGCGTCGGTCTCTCGGACACCGCGGCCCCGGAGGTGTCCTGCGCACCGGCTTCGGGATCCGTGCCCTCGGCGACAGGCGGCGCGGCGGCGGAGGCAGCGACGGAGATCTCGTCGACGTACTCTTCGACGACGTTCTTCGTGCAGCGCAACTGTCTCCGCAGGAGCACTTCACCAGGTGCCTCGGGCAGGGCCTTCGCCCACTTCTCCGCCACCGGGGCGGTCCACAGCACTACGACGGTCTCGCGGGTCTCCACGTCGGAGACGGCACGGCGGCCGACGTAGAACGTGTCCGACTCTCCGCCGGGCTGGACATCGACGCGGCTGACGATCAGCGACGCCTCCCCGAGACCGCCGTATTCCGCGGCCTTCGCTTCAGTGTCCTGCTGGTTGGCGATGCTGTCCTTGCCGCTGGCGGATGCCGAGGCGACCGAGTCGCCACTCAGTTCGGCCAGCCGTTTCTCGTAGCAATCGTAGGCGCGGTCTACCGCCTTCTGCTCTACGGCGATGATGTCGTCGCGCATGGTGGTGCTCATGTACGTCCCCTCCCCCTGCGACGCCCCGAGAGACGCCGCGCGCCGGGCATATGCCCGGCCCCCGGCAAAAGACTTATCAGACACATGGTCGTGCTGTGAATATCTGGTCAACGGGGCAATTCCCGTACCAGTTCACCGACTTCCGCGCGCCATGCATGGACCTGGTTCTTGGTGGGTCCGATCTCGTACTGGTGGTAGTGGCACCCGAGGCAGAGGTGCGACCAGACGGCGTTGGCCCGGCGGGCGGTCGTCGCGGCGGTGTAGCAGCGCAGGCAGAGCATCTTCGCCCGCATGGTGATGTCGGCCAGTCCCGGCATCGCGGCGTCGAGCGTGTGGTCGACCGCGATCTCCAGGGCGGTCCGCAGGGCGAGGGAGGCTCCACGGTGCCGGCCGGCCATCGATGCTTCGACGCTGGGGTCGGAAAGCAGCTGGTCGGCCGTCAGCAGCAGTTCCTCGATCGACGTACTTACGACGCTGGTCACTTGTCCACCTCCGCCTTGCGCACCTTCTGCGCGAGGTCGTTGATCTCGGTCACGAAGCGGTGCGCGTCGGCGATATGGGCTCCCGTAGCGTGGGCGCCGCTCTGGCACTGCTTGAGGAGGTCCACCGCATGCGGTCCGCAGCGAGTGCGGAGCTCCCGGTAGACATAGCCGGTGCGTCCGATGTCGCCGAAGAAAGCCAGCGCGGCCATCTTCATGAGCTTGTCCGCATCGGCCACGGCGGACTGCAGATCGAGCTCGGAGCCCCCGGAGCGGTGGTGCTGGATCCAAGCCGCTTCGACGAAGGCGTTCTCCAGAGCGATCCGGCAGAGACTGGGCAGCACGTGAGTGCGTGCCGCTTCCGGCAGGTTCTTGGTGCTGGCGAGAGCCCGGGCGTCCGCGATCGCCTGGCTGACCGGGTCGGTCACGGCCTTGACGTTCACCTTGGACGCCCTGCCCCGCTCGACCTCGAACACCGTGACCGGCAGCTCCTGGGTCGTGAAGGCGCGCTGGAGCCGGGTGTCGTGGGTGAACACGACCACCTGCCGGTGCTCGCCGAGCTCGTGCAGGACCTGGGCGAGTCCGTTGACCTTGGCCGGGTCCATGGACTGCACGGGGTCGTCGATGACGATGAAACCGAACGGGCTGTCCGCGGTTGCGGCCCGGGGCAGGAACAAGGACAGCGCGAGAGAGTGCTGTTCTCCCTGGCTCATGACGCTCAGCGCCGAAGCCTCCTCCCCGTCAACGGTGACGTCCATGACGAGCTTGCGGACGTTGGCCTTCTCGCTGCCCTGGAGGCTCACCGACTGGAGGTCGATGTCGCTCTCCTGGCGAAGCTTCTCCCAGATCCGCTGGGAGTGGCCGGTGAAGGCCTCCATGCGCCGCTCCCTCAGCTCGGCGGTGAGGGTCTTTACCCAGGCGCGGGCCTTCCTGACATGGCTGAGCCGGGGCTCGGCGTCCGCCGCGGCGCGCGCCTTCTCGGTCCAGCTCGCCAGGCGGGTGACGAGCTGACGCCACCGTTCGTCCCGCTTCTCCAGTTCCCTGGCCGCGTTGTCCTTCACGGCGGCGCAGGCGTCGGCCAGGGTCAGGGCGGTGTCGTGGATGCGCTGGACGAGCTCCCTCGGGTCGGTGACCGCCCGGCAGGCGAGCCACGCGTTCCACGGATCCGCGAGGGAGGCGGGGATCCGGTGGGGCCTCTCCATGAGGTTCTGGGCCGCCCGTGCCGCAGACCGCAGTTCGCCGCGCGCGTCCTCGGCGGTCTTCGCCTCCTGGCGAAGGAGGGCGATCTGAGCGCCGGCGCCGGCGGCCCACGCCGAGTCGAGGACCTGCTCCATGCCGCAGACCGGGCAGGACTCCTCGTCGGGGTGGCGGTTGTTGTGGGCCAGGGCCTTCTCCAAGAGCTCGGCACGCTGCAGAGCGTCCTCGGCACCGGTCAGGCGCACGTCCTCGACTCCGGCGAGCGCCTCGCGCAGCCGGTCCACCGCGGCCCCGACCTGTTCCAGATCCGGGCCCCGCACCTCGACCTCGGCGCGCAGCTCGGCGAGGACGCCGTCGTCGGTGGCGGGCAGCCCCGCCACCAGCCCTTCGAGGGTCGCGAAGTCCGGCCGGCCCTTCGTCTCGATGGCCACGAGCGCCTGGACCGCCCGCTCGTCGTCCTGCAGCGCGTACAGCGCTTCCTTGATCTCCGGCAGTTCGTTCTTCGCCGCCTTGACGGCGTCGCCCAGCCCCTTCTCCTGCAGTCCGAGGTGGTTGTATGCGGCGCTGAGGTGCCCCAGTCCGAGGATCGTGGCGATGGAGTCGTACATCTGGGAGGGCTTGCCGCTGATCATGCGGCCGAGGTCGACGTACGACAGGAAGGGACGGTAGTCCGTCAGGGCCTGCTTCCAGGAAGCCTGGTCGAGGGGCACCGTGCCGTGTCCGGGGCGCCGGAACGTGCCCGCGCAGTCGTTGACCCCGTGGCCGGTCCAGGTGCGGCTGAGCGTGCTCCGGCCGGAGTCGCCCTCGACGGCGAGCTTGACCTCGATCTCCGTCTTGGCTCCGTCATGGAGGTTGCGCCAGTTGCTGATGCGCGTCGCGTCCTGTCCCAGCCAACGCATGTTCGTGCCCGTGAACGCCGTCTCGATGGCCTCGGCGATGCTCGACTTGCCCGAGCCGTTGCGGCCCACGACGAGCGTGACACCCGGACGGGGGCTGAGGTTCAGCCAGGCCCGGGGGCCGATGCCGCGGAACCCCTCCACAGAGACGGAGTCGAGGTAGATCCGGCCCGTGGGGGAGTTCCCCGGGGGCTGGGCGCTGCCGAGTGCCTCGGTCAGGAGCGCCTTCACGGGTTCGCCGAGGGTTGCCGCGGTCAGACGTGCCTCCACCAGCTCGGCGAGCGGCATGGACTCGGCTGCCGGGGCCTGCGGGGCCGGGTCCGTGGAAGGGTGTGCGTTCGGCTGGTTCTGCTCTGAACTGGTCATGGGGGGCCTTCCTGGAGTTGGTGCCGGTTCGGGGGTACGGGGCAGCGGTGGACGCTGTAGACGTGGGTCTTCGACCGCGCTGGTTGTCGACGGGCCGGGGCTTCGGACTCGACGTGGTCGGACGGCGGGGTCCGGCCAGCCGGCGGTGAGGTGTACGCGATGCGGGCGCCTATGGGACGTCGCTCGCTGTCCGGGCGGTCAGCCGCCGAGGGTGAACTCGAGCCCGCCTGCCCGCAAGGCGGCTTCCGTCTGAGTGAGGCCGCCGCGGTGGGACACCTCCACGGTGTAGAACTTCGAGCCCGGGGTGATGTCGTCGACCGTGAAGGAAAAGACGCACCCGTCCTCGGTCTTCTCGCCCAGTCCGAGCGAGCCGGTGGCGACCAGGGTTCCGTCCGCGTCGGTAACGTTGACCTGAGTTCCGAGGTCGATGTCGGAGTAGCCGCCGGTCCCGGAGCACACCTCTCCGGCCTCGAGTCCCGCGCCGACTTCGGCGAGCGTGAGCGTGCCGTCGGTTGCGAACGGGCCCGGCGCCCGGGTCGCTCCGGTCGCGGCGACTGCCGGCCGGCCGTCGCCGCTCTTCGCCGGGGCCGCGTCGGGACCGAGCAGGGACAGCGATGCCCAGCAGATGCCCACGGCAGCGGATCCGGTGCCGACGCCGAGAAACAGCACGGCGGTCCGCGAGAGGCGGGCCCAACGGTAACCGCGCGCCGGCCTGGGGATTTCCACCGGATCACTCGACGGCGCGGACTCGGGCATGGGCGGAACCTGGCCGCTGGGCGGGAACGGGTCCTGAACGGAAACCTCGGCGGACTGCTCGGACTCGGACATGGCGATGCTTCCCCTCGTGAGTGATCGGGAGCGGAACGGAGCGGTGCGCGGCGGAACCGGCCGCGGGTGCCGGAGAGACTGTCCGGCGAGCAGTGGCCGGATAACGGGTCTGTCCAGGTGGGCGTGCAGCCCTGAGGCGTTGGTCGGGCAACCGGGGAAGAAGACTCCTCGGTGTCAGCCGACCTTCTTCCAGTCCTGGCAGCCGCTGGTCTTGAAGTACTCGCCCTTGTTGAGGGTCACGCGGCCCTGCCCCTGGAGGTTGTCGTTGGCGATGATCGCGTCGAACTCGCCGGAGGCGTTCTTCAGCCGTGCCCAGTAGCAGTTCGGGATGATGCTGTCCTCCTCCGGGCCACCGGTCCGGTAGGTCCCCGCCTGGACGTCCTCGCCGACGAGGTACTGGCCTTCGCCCGAGAAGCTGCTCGGGGGCCCGGCCTTCTTCTTCGGCTTCGGCTTGGTGGTGACCGTCGCCTTGACCGTCTCGGTGACGGTCACCGCCGGCTGAGGCTTGGCCGCGGCGGTCTTGGTGACCGTGGCGGCCGGCGAGGCGCCCGAGGTGTTCGCCGTACCACCGGACTCGCCGCCGCCTCCGATCGCGGCACCGACGATCAGCGCGACCAGCGCCGTCGCACCGTGGGTGAGCCAGACCTTGCGCCGCGAGGGCGTACGACCAGTGGGCGGCTGGCCCGAGTGGGGCAGCTGGGCGAACGGGTGCGGCGTCGGCTGCGGAGGAACCGTCCCCCAGCCGGCGCCTCCACCCAGGCCTCCCGACGGTTGGTGGGTGGGCGGAGTCGAGGGCATGTCAGTCATGGGGAGACCTCCGGATCGGTGACTGCGGCGAGCACCGGATGTCGGTGCGTCGAACGAGCACCAGAGTGGGACCGAAAGGCTCCAAAACCCTTTGGAGAAGCTGATAACCGGGGTTATCAGCTTCTCCCTCCACACCTTCTTCACCTCGCTGTAGGGTTCTGTCTGCCGCGAGCCCACCGAGGGCTTCCGGGGCCATGAACGCCCTGTCGGCGCCGGCACAGAGAGGGCGAGGCGAGTGACCAGCACACGCGAAGAGGCCGTGTCGCCTATCGTGCCCGAGCCGTCGGCCTGGCGGATCACGTATGCGGAAATCGCCACCCTTGCCCAGGTGCGTCGGCCCGTCCCCACCACTTGGAGCCGCAGGCACCCCGACTTCCCCGCTCCCGTCGCCCACGAGGAGGGGCGACCCCTGTTCGACGCCCGTGCGGTCGTCGACTGGCTGACGAGAACGGGGCGAGGCAACGCCGATCCCCGCCACCTGCGGGCCGAACTGGCCCTGTACACCCTGGCCGCCTGGCGGACGCCGGCCCTTTCCGCCCCCGTCCTGGTGGGGGCGCTCACCGCGCTGATCTGCCTGCGCCGACAACTCGACGCCCCAATCTCGGGCCAGAGTTGGTACGCGATCCTCACCCACGCCGACGAGCTCGACCCCGAAGACACCTACCTGCACGCCGAGTTGAAGGCCGTACCGGAGCCGGACCGCATCGGCCCCGAGCTGGCCGCGTTGGCCGACGAGCTGACCGAGGCCGCCTACACCCCCGCCGAGGCTTTCGACTGGGTCCTGGAGGCCCGCCGCCGCCTCGGCTCCCACGACTTGGCCGCCGACGAGCCCACCCCGGCGGTGGCACGCGCCCTCGCGGCCCTGTCCGGCGTCGACACTCTCGACGAGGGCTCCGTCGTGGCCACCCCGCATGCCTGCTCCGGCGACCTGCTCGCCGCCCTGCACGCCCGGGCCGCAGAGGACTCCGGACACACCTACCTCGCCGCCGACCCCGATCCGGTGCGGGCCCGCCTGGTCCGCCGCCGAATGCTCGTCCGGGGCGTGAACGAGTTCGACCTCGGCGTCGCCGATGAGGAGGATCTGCCTGTCGACGACTGGGGATACCCCCAGCTACTGGTCTCTGTCCTCCCCTACGAGCCGGGGGAGAAGCGCAGCCCACAGGCCGTGCTGGAGCAGGTGCAGGCACTGACCGACTACCTCGACGAAGGCTCGACAGCCGTAGTCCTCGGCCCCGCCGACGTGCTCGTCCGCCCGTTCCCCCGGCACAGCGAGGCCGACCGCCTGCGCCGGTCCTTCCTCCGGAACGGTTTACTCAAGGCCGCGGTGAGCCTCCCCGACGGCGCGTTCCCCTACCGTCCCGGCTACCGCACCGCCCTCTGGGTACTGGCCCGCACCTCGGCGGAACACCGCACGGGCCTGGTCCTCCTCGCCGACTACTCCGCGCAGCCGCTCACCGAAACGGTCCTTGACGCGCTCTCCGAGGACATCGCCATCTGGCGCGCCGCCCCTTGGCGCGGAGACCGCCGCCACGAACCCCGCCACGCAGTGATCGTCCCCGCGAAGGACCTCGACGACCGGCCGGGCGCCGCCTTCACCACCCAGCACCGCCCGCCCATGGCCCGCTACACGCGGGGCGTCATCGAGCGTCCGGTCCGCATCAGCGCACTGGAGCAGCGCCTGACGGAGCTGCACGAGCAGGCGCGGCAGCGCGCCGACCTGCGCACGGCACTGAGCACCCGGGCCGTACTGCGCCCCGACGACCAGCCGGTACGGCGAACCACCGTCCGTCGGCTCCTCGACGACCGGCGCCTGCGCCGACGGCCCGGGCACCGTTTCGCCGACGAACACCTCACGGCAGACGGTCACTACACGGTGCTCACCCCCGACGAGGTCCTCGGCATCGCACGCCCGGGCGGACGCCGCATCGACCGCGGAGTGCTCCTCACCGGCTACGAACACGCGCTGTTCACCGAGCCGGGTGACATCGTCGTCACCACGAGCCCCCGCTTCGGCACCTACGTCGACGAGGCGGGCCTGTCCTTGGTGGCAGCCCCGGCCCGTATCCTCCGCGTCCACCCCGACGCCGACCCGCTCGTGCTGCCACGGGTGCTCGCGGCACTGCTGCGGGCGGCCGCCGCCGAGTACGCGCGCACCAGCGGCGCGGTGCGGGCCTCGCGCGGCATCGAAGACCTCCTCATCCCCGACCTGAGTAGGCGCGAGGCCGAGCGCTTCGACGCCGTACTCGCGGAGATCGAGGCCCGCGCGCACCTGTTGCGGGAGCAGTCCGCCGCTCTCGACGACCTGGCCCGTCTCACCGCCGCCGGTATCGCCGACGGCACGCTCACCCTCCAGAACCTGCCCGGAACCGACGACTGAAGGAGACGTTCCGTCCCATGCCACCCCGCAAAAGGACCGCTGCCGACCAGGCATCGCTGTTCAGTGCCTCCACCGCCAAGGAGATCCAGGACATCCTCTGGAAGACGGCGGACAAGCTGCGCGGCTCCATCGACGCCGCGCAGTACAAGGAGTTCGTCCTCGGCCTGATCTTCCTGAAGTACGTCTCCGACGCCTTCGACGAGCGCCGGGGCCAGCTCGCCGCGGAACTCGCCGATGACGGCATCACCGAGGACCGGATGGACGACTTCCTGGAGGACCGGGACGAGTACACCGGCGCCCACGTCTTCTGGGTTCCGGAGACCGCCCGTTGGACATGGATCGCCACCCATGCCAAGAGCCAGGGCGTCGGCAAACTCCTCGACGACGCGATGGACGCCGTCATGCGTGAGAACGCGTCGCTCACGGGCGTCCTGCCGAAGATCTTCAATCGCGACAACGTCGACCAGAAGCGCCTCGGCGAACTCGTCGACCTCATCAGCGACGCCCGCTTCGGCGGGAGCGGTGACAAGCCCGCGCAGGACGTGCTGGGCGAGGTGTACGAGTACTTCCTCGGCAACTTCGCGCGCGCTGAGGGCAAGCGGGGCGGTGAGTTCTACACCCCGCAGTCCGTCGTCCGGCTGATCGTGGAGATCCTGGAGCCGTACGAGGGGCGGGTCTACGACCCCGCGTGCGGCTCGGGCGGCATGTTCGTCCAGGCGGCCAAGTTCATCGAGGCCCACGCCGGACGCGCCCACAAGGCCGACATCTCGGTCTTCGGCCAGGAGCTCAACGAGCGCACCTGGCGCCTGGGCAAGATGAACCTCGCCATCCACGGCATCGACGGCAACCTCGCCCCCCGCTGGGGCGACACCTTCGCCGACGACAAACACCCCGACCTCAAG
This sequence comes from Streptomyces sp. NPDC085596, assembly GCF_044541565.1. Taxonomy (NCBI): domain Bacteria; kingdom Bacillati; phylum Actinomycetota; class Actinomycetes; order Kitasatosporales; family Streptomycetaceae; genus Streptomyces; species Streptomyces sp. NPDC085596. The sequence goes on from NZ_JBITTC010000002.1 coordinate 822,574, forward strand.
GCCGACTTCGTCATGGCCAACCCCCCGTTCAACATCAAGGACTGGGCGAGGGACGAGGGCGACCCGAGGTGGAGGTACGGGGTACCGCCGAAGAGCAACGCCAACTACGCCTGGCTCCAGCACATGATCTCCAAGCTGGGCGAACGGGGCACCGCCGGCATCGTCCTGGCCAACGGCTCCATGAGCTCCCAGCAGAGCGGCGAGGGCGAGATCCGCCAGGCGCTGGTGGAGGCCGACCTGGTGGCGTGCATGGTCGCGCTGCCGTCCCAGCTCTTCCGCACGACCCAGATCCCGGCCTGCCTGTGGTTCCTGTCCAAGGACAAGACCCCGCAGGGCGCGAAGCGCCTGGACGACCGGCGCGGCGAGATCCTGTTCATCGACGCCCGGAACATGGGCGAGATGGCCGACCGTACGGAGCGTCTGCTGACGGAGGCTGACCTCGCGAAGATCGCCGGGACGTATCACGCATGGCGGGGTACGGCGTCGGCCCGTGAGGCGGGGCTGACGTACAGGGACGAGCCCGGCTTCTGTTTCTCGGCCGACCTGGAGACGGTGCGGGGGCACGGGTATGTGCTGACGCCGGGGCGGTATGTGGGGGCTGTTGAGGCGGAGGAAGAGGGGGCAGAGGCGGTGGCGGAGCGGATCGCTGCGCTGACGGAGGAGTTGTACGAGCTGTTCGACAGGTCGGCGGAGCTGGAGAAGACGGTTCGGGTGCAGTTGGGGAGGGTCGATGTCTGAGTGGAACAGGGTCCCACTCGAATCCTTGTTGCAGAGTGGGGTCTCGTACGGAATTGTGCAGCCGGGATCGGCGGAGGCGACCGGGGTGCCGATCGTACGTGTCAAGGACGTGCGCAACGGAAGAATCGATACAAGTGATCCCCTGCGCGTATCTCCTGACGTCGAGGTCAAATATTCGAGAACCCGCCTACAAGGCGGTGAGGTCCTTTTGACCCTGGTTGGGACTACGGGGCAGGTGGCAATCGCTTCAGATCGGCTCGCCGGGTGGAACGTAGCTAGGGCAATCGGAGTACTGCGGCCCATCTCGGATATTTCTCCTCGATGGCTGCAATATTTTATCGAATCCGAGGATGCTCAGCAGTACATCCGGGAACACCTGAACACAACAGTGCAGGCCACGCTCAACCTCAAAGATGTACGTGTACTCCCGGTACCCCTTCCGTCGGGTCAAGAGCGTGAAGGTATTATCTCCGTAATTGGGGCGCTGGATGACAAGATCGCCGTCAACGAGCACATCGCGACCACGGCTCTAAATTTGGCCGAGGCTTTGTACGTTCAGGCAGCCGATTCATCCGTTTGGCAATCGGTGAAGCTCGGAGATGCTGCGCGCTGGATGTCTGGCGGTACGCCTAAGACTAGCGAACCGTCGTATTGGGGAGGCGCGATCCCCTGGATTTCCGCCTTGAGTCTTAAATCTCCCTGGATCGATAGGTCGGACAGGAACGTTACGGAACTCGGCGCCGCATCTGGGACGCGTCTTGTTCCTGCGGACACGGTGCTTTTCGTGGTGCGCGGATCAAGCCTCAAAGAGGAATTCCGGATTGGTATCACGCAATGTGAGGTCGCATTCGGTCAGGACTGTAAGGCTCTGATCGCGCGCGGCGGTATCGATTCACATGCCCTATTTCACAGTATCCGCAGTCAGACGACGTCCATTCTCGAAATGGTTGATGAGACCAGCATTGGAGCTGGCCGCCTTTCGACCGACTTGATCTCTGCTCTTGAGATCCGGGTTCCGAACGATCCCAGTGATCCAACAGTCGCTCAGGTTCGCAACCTCGATTGCCTGGCTGCGACCAAGCGGCAGGAATCCCAGACACTCACCACCCTCCGCGACACCCTCCTCCCTCAGCTCATGTCCGGTCGGCTGCGCGTCAAGGACGCCGAGAAGATTGTCGAGGACCACGCATGACGCACGACGACGAAAGCGATAGAAGCCAGAACCACCGCCCCCTGGAAGCCGACTGGGAGCTGCTCGCCCTCGACGAACTCGCCGAGCTGGCCTGGCTGCCCGCCTCCGGCAATGAGTTCGCGCCCGGCTCCGGGCACCGTAAGTCGTGGGACGACCTGATCCTCTACCCCGACCTCCGCGAGGCGATCGAGCGGCTCAACCCCGAGCTGCCCCCGGACGCCGTACGCGACGCCATCGCCGCCGCGGCGACCCCGGAGTCGCAGGACACGTACGAGGAGAACCGCACCGCCCACGGTTACCTGACTACCGGCATCCGCTCCGTCGTCTACACCGACGCCTTCGGCGCCGAGCACAACCCGACCATCCGCCTCGTCGACCTGACCGCCCCGGACGGGAACACGTACCGCGCGCTTAACCAGGTCACCGTCGTCGACGGCGAGAAGCGGCGCCGCTTCGACATCGTCCTGTACGTCAACGGACTCCCCCTCGCCGTGCTGGAGTTGAAGCGCGCCGGCGACGAGTACGCCACGCTCCAGGACGCGCACTCCCAGGTTGCCCGGTACGTGAAGGAGTTCCCGACCGCCTTCCGCTACAACGCGGTGGTGCTGGTCTCCGACGGCATCACGGCGAAGTACGGCACACCCTTCACCCCGTACGAGCACTTCGCACCGTGGAACACGGACGAGACCGGGGCCCGTATCGACCCGTTCACCGTGGAAGGCGACGGGGTGGCCGAATCGGGCCAGAACCTGGCGCTGAACGGGCTGTTCACCCAGCCCCGCTTCCTCTCCCTCTGCCAGTCCTTCATCAACTTCGTGCCGTCCAAGCGGATGAAGCGCATCGCGAAGCCGCACCAGTACTTCGCGGTGACCCGGGCCGCGCAGAAGGTACGGGAGGCGGCGGCCGGGAATGGGAAGGCCGGTGTCGTCTGGCATACGCAGGGCTCGGGCAAGTCCGAGGAGATGGTGCTCACCACGGCGATGGTGATGGGCGACCCGGCCCTGCTGAACCCGACCGTCGTCGTCATCACCGACCGCAACGACCTCGACGACCAGCTGTACTCCACCTTCCTGGAGAGCGAGATCCTCCCGGGTGCACCTCTTCAGGTCGCGACCCGGGCCAAGCTACGGGAGGAGCTCGCGGCCAAGCGGACCGGCGGCATCCTCTTCACCACCCTGCAGAAGTTCGGCAGAACCAAGGAGGAGAAGGAGTCGGGGGCCGACCACCCGCTGCTCTCCGACCGGCGCAACATCGTGGTCGTCGTCGATGAAGCCCACCGCAGCCACTACGACAACCTCGACGGCTACGCCCGCCACCTCCGCGACGCCCTCCCGCACGCCACGCTCCTCGCCTTCACCGGAACGCCGATCTCGGAGGCCGACCGCAACACCCGCCAGGTCTTCGGCGGTTACATCGACATCTACGACCTCAAGAGGGCCGCCGACGACGGCGCGACGGTCAAGGTCTTCCACGAGGGCCGGGTCATCAAGCTCGTCCTCGGCAAGGACGTCGACCCGACGAAGATCGACGAGGAGGCCGACCGCATCACCGACGGCCTCGACGACACCGAGCGCCGCCGGGTCGAGCAGGCCGTCGCCACGATGAACGCCATGTACGGCGCGCCGGCGCGTGTCAGGGATCTCGCCAAGGACCTGGTGGCGCACTGGGAGGAGCGGCGCGAGCGGATGCGGCCGTTCGTCGGGGTCTCCGAGAAGGGCGGGGCGGCCGGCAAGGCGATGGTGGTCTGCGCGACCCGTGAGATCTGCGTCAAGGTTTACGACGCCCTGCGCGAGCTGCGGCCGGAGTGGCACAGCGACGAGCCCGCCAAGGGCGCGATGAAGATCGTTTTCTCCTCGAACTCCCGCAAGGACGAGGACCACCTACTCGTCCACGCGCTGCCCGACGGCCAGCGCAAGGCGGTCATCAACCGGGCCAAGGACCCCGACGACGAGCTGGAGCTGCTTGTCGTCAACAACATGCTGCTGACTGGCTTCGACGCCCCGCCGGTCCACACCATGTACCTGGACCGTCCGCTCAAGGGCGCCAACCTGATGCAGGCCCTCGCCCGGGTCAACCGCCGCTTCCGCGGCAAGGAGGACGGTCTCCTTGTCGGCTACGCGCCGCTGACGGAGAACCTGCAGAAGGCGATCGCCGAGTACACGGACGCCGACCAGGAGGACCGCACTCTCGGCCAGGACCTGGACCGCGCGCTGGACGAGCTGCGCAACGAGTACGACATCCTCAGCGACATCCTGCGCGGCTCCAACTGGCGTGCGCGTCTCGAACAGCCGACAGCGAAGGCGTTCGTCAACGCCGCCGGCGGGGCCGCCGAGTACCTCCGGAACCCGCGTACCCCCGGCAACGACCCGGAGAAGCTCGACGACCCCCGCCAGACCCTCGGACGGCGCTTCCGCGAGCACTCCCACCGCCTGGAGCGCTTCTACGCGCTGTCCGCCAGTGCCACGAACATCGGCGAGCGTTTCCCGGACCACCCGGCCTGGCGCCGGGACATCCAGTTCTTCGTCGAGGTCCGCGCCTACATGGCCAAGCTCGACGCGGCGGAGCGCGAGGCGCGCGGCCTGCCCGTCGCCCGCGACGTCGAGCTGTACCTCGCCCAGCTGACCTCGTCCGTGGTCGAGACCGGCGGGATATCCGACCTGTTCGCTGAGGCCGGCCTGGAGACCGCCGACCTCACACACCTCAACGACGCGCTCGTCGCCAAACTCCAGGGCAGCGACACCCCGCACCTCGCGGCGGAGGCGCTGAGGCGACTCATCGAGCAGAAGATGCGCGAGGTCACGCGTCACAACATCGTCCGCCGCACGGCCTTCTCCGACCGCTTGCAGGACCTCATGATCCGGTATACGCGGCAGCAGTACACGAGTGCCGAACTCATCGCCAAACTCGTGGAGATGGCCAAAGAGGTGGTCGAGGACGCCAGGCGCGGCGAGAAGTTCGAACCGCCGCTGAACTGGCGCGAGCTCGCCTTCTACGACGCCGTGGCCGAACACGGCACGGCTCAGGAGCTCATGGGTGACGAGATCCTGGCGAGCATCGCCCGCGACCTCGTGGCGGAGGTCCAGAAGAAGCTCAAGCCGGACTGGATCGCCCGCGAACCGGTCCGCGCCGGTCTCCGCAGCGCCATCAAGCGCCTGCTGGCCCGCCACGGCTACCCGCCGGACCGTCGTGCGGAGGCGGTGAAGCTGGTCCTGAAACAGATGGAGCACTTCGCCGACGAGTGGGCGACCACCGGTATGCCGGACAGCTGAGCCCGCACGGCACGTCGGCGTGTGAGCGGTGCACTCACACGGGGCCGAGGTCTCTGCATTCGGTAGACCTCGGCCCCTGACCGGCGATCGCCGCGGGACCGCGACAACTTGTAATCGAAGTGCCCACTTCAGGGGGAGACAGGGATGGACAACGAGATTCAGCTGATCAGCGACGGGGAGGGGCTGACAGTCATCGGGAGCGCGCAGGATGTTGAGAACTTCCTCGCTTCCGAGGGCCTGCCATCCAAGAACCTCGGACCGCGATGGTACAAGTCGGTCTTCGCTGTGGGGGCTGCAGTCGCCGAGGCAGGCTCGGAGATCGCCGCCAACTCCGCTTACTGGGTGAAGCTGACCCCGAAGTCGGCGCTGCTCGTCAAGAAGTACGGCCTGAGGGAGAGCGCGAAGACGGGTCTCAGCACGGGGGTTCTGAAGGGGCAGAAGGGCCAGATCAAGGGGTTTCTCGAGTTCGCGCACTCGCCCCGATCGTTCCTGTCCAACCCGGCGAATCTCGCCAACGCCGGGAAGTTCATGGCACAGGTTGCGATGCAACAGACCATGGACGAGATCACTGACTATCTCGCCGCGATCGACAAGAAGATCGACGACGTACTGCGTGCCCAGAAGGACGCTGTGCTGGCTCGCATGATCGGACTGGGGTTCGTGATCGAGGAGGCCATGACCATCCGAGAGGCGCGGGGCAGAGTCGACGAGGTCATCTGGTCGCGGGTGCACGCCGCGCCGGCGACGATCGCCGATACGCAGGCATACGCCCTGCGTCAACTCGACGCACTCGCCGAGAACATGGAGCGACAGACCAAGATCGGCGATCTCGCCACAGCGACCAAGGAGGCCGAGGTCACTGTTCGGGAATGGCTCGCCGTCCTGGCCCGTTGCTTCCAGTTGCAGGACGCGATCGCCGTGCTCGAACTCGACCGGGTACTGGACGCGTCACCGGAGGAGCTGAACGGGCACCGCCTCGGCCTGAAGGCCGCCCGTCAGGGCCGGCTGGATCACATCTCGCGGAGCACCGAAAGTCTGCTGTCCAGGATGAACGCCGCGGCCGGCGTGGCTAACGCCAAGGTACTGCTGCACCCGGCCGCGTCCCCATCTGTGGTCCGGTCGAGCAACCAGGTCACGCTCGGCGTGCATGACTTTCACGTGCGGCTGGGGATCGAGTCCGGTGGCGACTCATCCGAGACGAGGCGATGGACGGAGGCTGCCCTGGAGGTGAGGGACAGGGCTCTGGAAACAGGGGCCAAGGGCGTTGACGTTGCCCGAAGCCTCGGCAACGAGACCCTCGACCGGGCCAACTCGGTGAGGAGCAGGCTCTCCAGCGGCATTGCCGAGCGAGCGCGCCGTTTGCTCGGGGACGAAGAGGAACGCGAGAAAGGCTGAGCGCGACCGTCAGCCACGTGCGCTGGTGACGATGGCCTCAACTGCGAAGAACAGCTCCAGCCCGCGCAGCTCGACGACAGCCCTCTGTATCGGGCTGATCAACCCGCCCTCGTCCGCACCAACCGCCCTTCATCGACGACGCGACGTTCCGCATGCCGGGCAGGCGCCTCACGAAGCGCGCAACCTCCCTCGCAGACTGCATGACACCCCGTCAGAACGAGCGTCATGTGAGCGTCAGAAACCCAAAGAACGCACGGACACGACCTGCACCGCTGCCGCCAGAACCGCCTGAATCCGCAGGTCAGGCGGCCTTCACAGACAATCGCCATCGTTCATCCCTTGGACGAGCGGAAGCAGGTCGAGTAGCCGACGAACACCGCAAAACCGCAGGTCAGGCGTCCTTCTTCACCGGCTCCAGAATCGCCACGCACTCCACATGATGCGTCATCGGGAACAGATCGAACGCCCGCAGCGTCCGTACACGGTACCCGCCCTCCCGGAAGTACCCCAGGTCACGGGCCAGCGCCGCGGGATCGCAGGCGACGTACGCGACGCGACGGGCGCCCAGCGTGGTGATGTGCTCGACCGTCTTCTTGCCCGCCCCCGCCCGCGGCGGGTCCAGGACGATGAGGTCGACCTCGGTGATCCCCGTCCGGGGCAGGACCGACTCCACCTTGCCCTGCTCGATACGCACCCGGGGGAAGTCCGCGAGGTTGTGCCGCGCGTCCTCCACCGCTCGCTTGCCGGACTCGATGCCCAGCACCGCGCCCTTCTCGCCCAGGCGGTCGGCGAGGGCGCCGGCGAAGAGGCCCACGCCGCAGTAGAGGTCCAGGGCCATCTCGCCCTTGCGCGGGAGGAGGCCCTGCATGACCGCCTTGACCAGCGTGTCGGCCGCCTTCGGGTGGACCTGCCAGAAGCCGCCGCTGCCGACACGGTACGTGTGGTCGTCGGCCCGCTCGCGGACGAACGCCCGGCCGTGGACACGGTGGACGCCGCCGTCCTTCTCGTCCACGCGCATGACCGAGACCGGCTTGTCCAGCTCGACGAGCGGCAGCCGGGCACCGGGGCGGGGCTCCAGGATGACCATGCGGTCCTGCGAGCCCGTCGCGGCGATCGCGTCGACGGAGGCCATGCCGGACCAGTCCCGGTCCTCGATGCCCAGCTCGCTGACGCCCTCGGCGGCGATCATGCAGTGGTCGATCGGCTCGACCTCGTGCGAGCGGTGGCGGCGCAGGCCGGCGTTGCCGTCCGCGTCGACCGCGTACTGCACGCGCGTGCGCCACTGCGGGACCTGGCCCGCGGGCAGCTTGTCGCCCTCGGCCGGCATGACCGTGCCGTCCCAGCCCGCCTCCTCCGGGGTGAGGCCCGCGAGCCGCTGGAGCTGCTCCGCGATGACCTCGCCCTTCAGGCGGCGCTGCGCGCCCGGCTTGGCGTGCTGCCAGTCGCAGCCGCCGCAGCGGCCGGGGCCCGCGAAGGGACACGGCGCCTCGACGCGGTCCTTGGACGCGTCCAGGATCTCCACCGCGTCGGCCCGCAGGAAGCGCGCGCCCTCCTCGCCCTCGGTCACCCGGGCCACGACCCGCTCGCCCGGCAGCGTGTGCCGGACGAACAGCACCTGGCCCTCGGCGGTACGGGCGATGCAGTGGCCGCCGTGGGCGACGGGGCCGATCTCGACCTCGTACTCCTCGCCCACCAGAGACTTCTTCTGTTCTGCCTGCATGGTGGGGTGACTCCAAGATCGGGGAGGGAGGGGCGGCGGCCGGACACCGGCCCGCGAGGACAACAGCCGACCAGTCTACGGGGTCCCAGGCACCCCCTCGGTCACTCCTTCGCCCCGGCCCCGTCCTTGGGCCGCTCGGCGGGCCCCCGCCGCACCGCGCCCGGCGCGCTCCAGTTCTGCCGCCTGCGGGCCCGGTCGCGGGCCACCTGCGAGGACTCCAGCTGGTACGGCACCGAGGTCACCATCACGCCGGGCGTAAACAGCAGCCGGCCCTTGAGCCGCAGCGCGCTCTGGTTGTGCAGCAGATGCTCGTACCAGTGACCCACCACGTACTCCGGGATGATCACCGACACCGCGTCGCGCGGGGACTCCTTGCGCAGGTTCTTGACGTACTCGATGATCGGCCGCGTGATCTCGCGGTACGGCGAGTCCAGCACCTTCAGCGGTACGTCGATGCCGCGCCGCTCCCACTCCGCGCGCAGCGCCTTCGTCTCCGCCGGGTCGACGTTGACGGTGAGCGCCTCCAGGGTGTCGGAACGCATCAGCTTGGCGTAGGCCAGGGCCCGCAGGGTCGGGCGGTGGATCTTGGAGACCAGGACCAGGGAGTGCACCCGCGAGGGGCGCACGCTGTCGTCGGTGGGGCCGTCGGCGGCGGCGATCTCGTCGGCGACCCGGTCGTAGTGCTTACGGATCGCGGTCATCGTCGCGTAGAAGATGCACATGCCCAGCAGGGCGACCCAGGCGCCGTGGGTGAACTTGGTGACCAGCACGACGACCAGTACCAGGCCGGTGAAGAAGGCGCCGAAGGTGTTGATCGCGCGGGCGCGGATCATCCGGCTGCGCTTGGCCGGGTCCTTCTCCTTGGCGAGGTGCCGGTTCCAGTGCCGGACCATGCCGGTCTGGCTGAGGGTGAAGGACACGAACACGCCGACGATGTACAGCTGGATCAGCCGCGTCGAGTCGGCCCCGTAGATGACCACCAGCAGCATGGCCGTGCCGGAGAGCAGCACGATGCCGTTGGAGAACGCCAGGCGGTCGCCCCGGGTGTGCAGCTGGCGGGGCAGGTAGCGGTCCTGCGCCAGGATCGAGCCGAGCAGCGGGAAGCCGTTGTACGCCGTGTTCGCCGCGAGGAAGAGGACCAGGGCCGTCGCCGCCGCGAGGACGACGAACAGGATGCTGCCCTTGCCGAACACCGCCTCGGCGACCTGGGAGATCACCGGGTTCTGGACGTAGCCGGAGCCGATGGGCACGCCGTCGCGCAGCAGGTCGGTCGCGGGGAACTCGGCCATGCGGACCTTGGTGGTCATGGCCAGGGCGATGATGCCGCAGAACATGGTGACGGCCAGCAGGCCCATCATGGCGAGCGTGGTCGCCGCGTTCTTCGACTTGGGCTTGCGGAAGGCGGGGACGCCGTTGGAGATGGCCTCCACGCCGGTGAGCGCGGCACAGCCGGAGGAGAACGCCCGCAGCAGCAGGAAGACCAGCGCGAAGCCCGCGAGGCCCTGGTGCTCGGCCCTGATGTGGAAGTCGGCCGTCGGGGCGCGCATCGAGTCCCCGAGGACCAGCCCCCGGAAGGCACCCCACGCGATCATGATGAAGACGCCGCCGACGAACACGTAGGTCGGGATGGCGAAGAGCTTGCCGGACTCCTTCATGCCGCGCAGGTTCATCAGCGTCAGCAGGATGATCACGGCCGACGCGCACAGCACCTTGTGCTCGACCACGAACGGGACCGCGGAGCCCAGGTTCTCGATGCCCGAGGTGATGGAGACGGCGACGGTCAGCACGTAGTCGACCAGCAGGGCGCTGGCGACGGTGAGCCCGGCCCTGGGACCGAGGTTGGTGTTCGCCACCTCGTAGTCGCCGCCACCACTGGGGTAGGCGTGCACGTTCTGCCGGTAGGAGGCGACCACCGTGAACATCAGCACGACGACCGCGACCGCGATCCAGGGGCTGAAGTGGTAGGCCGACACACCCGCGATGGACAGGACCAGCAGAACCTCCCCCGGCGCGTAGGCGACGGAGGACAGCGGGTCGGAGGCGAAGACGGGGAGGGCGATGCGCTTCGGCAGGAGCGTCTCGCCCAGCCGATCGCTGCGCAGTGCGCGCCCGATCAGGATCCGTTTGGGCACGTCGGTCAGTTTGGACACGAGAGAGGATCGTAAGGCTTCGAACAGGCAGCCGCCCACCCGGCGGTCACGTTCTGCCTCACGAGTGAAATCGGGGGCGTGCGGAAGTGGGGTGTGCCGGGTGTGCGCGCCCCCGTGCCTAGATGTCAGCCCCGGCCCGTCATCGCACTTCGGAGGTCCCATGCCCGCCGCCGCTGAGCTGCTCGGGGCCGTGCTCGCCCTGGCCGGCCTCGCCGTCCTCACCTGCTACAGCGTGCGCAGCATCACTCGGCGCCGGGCTCCGGGGGTGACCGCGGTCACGGAACAGCGCAGATGAACGCCGTCACGGTGGGTTGACGCCGGGTGCGGTGAGCACGCGTGTGCAGCTTTGGGCGCCGGTCTGAGACCCTGATGCTGAGCAGCAACTTTTGGACACCGGAAGGACGGTCGTGCACATCGTCATCATGGGCTGCGGCAGAGTGGGTTCCGCTCTCGCCCAGACCCTGGAGCAACAGGGCCACACGGTCGCGGTGATCGACCGGGACCCCACCGCCTTCCGCAGGCTGGGGCCGGGATTCGGCGGCCGCCGGGTCACCGGTGTCGGCTTCGACCAGGACACTCTGCGCGAGGCGGGCATCGAGGAGGCCGGCGCCTTCGCCGCGGTCTCCAGCGGTGACAACTCCAACATCATCTCCGCCCGGGTGGCCCGCGAGATGTTCGGCGTGGAGAACGTGGCCGCCCGGATCTACGACCCCCGCCGTGCCGAGGTGTACCAGCGCCTGGGCATCCCGACCGTCGCCACGGTCCGCTGGACCGCCGACCAGATGCTGCGCCGGCTGCTGCCCTCGGGCGCTGAGCCGCTGTGGCGCGATCCCACCGGTGGGGTGCAGCTCGCCGAGGTGCACGCCTCCGCGAAGTGGGTCGGCCACAAGATCAGCAAACTCCAGGAGGAGACGGGCGTCCGCGTGGCGTTCCTGACCCGGCTGGGCGAGGCCGTGCTGCCCACCTCGCAGACGGTCCTCCAGGAAGGCGACCTGGTGCACGTGATGATGCGGACGGACGAGGTCGAGAAGGTCGAGGCGGCGTTCGCCGAGGGTCCCGAAGAGGAGGGCGGTCACTGATGAGGGTCGCCATTGCCGGAGCCGGGGCGGTCGGCCGCTCGATCGCGGCGGAACTGCTGGAGAACGGGCACGAGGTCCTGCTGATCGACAAGGCGCCGACCGCCATCTCGGTGGAGCGGGTGCCGCAGGCGGAGTGGCTGCTGGCCGACGCCTGTGAGATCACGGCCCTGGACGAGGCCGCGCTCCAGCGCTGCAACGTCGTGATCGCCGCGACCGGCGACGACAAGGTCAACCTGGTCGTCTCGCTGCTCGCCAAGACGGAGTACGGCGTCCCGCGCGTCGTCGCCCGGGTGAACAACCCCAAGAACGAGTGGCTGTTCAACGAGTCGTGGGGTGTGGACGTGGCCGTCTCCACGCCGCGTCTGATGTCCGCCCTGGTCGAGGAGGCGGTGAGCGTCGGTGATCTGGTCCGGCTGCTGCGCTTCAGCCACGGCGACGCCAACCTGGTGGAGCTGACCCTGCCCGAGGAGTCGGCGCTGGCCGGCATCCAGGTCGGGGACGTGGAGTGGCCCGAGGACACCAGCCTGGTCACCATCATCCGCGGCACCCGCGTGCTGACGCCGTCCAAGGAGGACTCCCTGGAGGCGGGCGACGAGCTCCTCTTCGTGGCCGCGCAGGCCCGCGAGGAGCAGCTGGAGGACCTGCTGTCGGTCCGCCGCGACACCGCCTGAGCCCGGACACGCGAAGAGAGGACCTACGGATGTCCGTAGGTCCTCTCTTCGCGTGCTCAGCGCCTACGCGCCCCTGCGGTGCCGTCCCGCCGTGGACTCGCCGGTCTCGGCGGCGGCGTGCTCACGCTCCGCCTTCTCCGCCTTCTCCGCCTTCTCCGCCTTCTCGGCCTCCTCCGCCTTCTCGGCGGCCTCCATCTCGGCGAACACGTCGATCGGCGGCGGCGCCTTGGCCAGGAAGACCCAGGTGAGGTAGACCGCCAGCAGGAAGGGCGGGATCTTCAGGATGACCAGGATCCAGCCGAGCTGCGTGGTGTCGGCCCACCAGTAGAGCGGGAAGAGGATCGCGCACTTGGCGAGCAGGATCAGGCCCCAGGCCCAACTGGCCTTGGTGTACGCCTTCTTGCGGCCGGGGTTGCGGGTGCGCCAGGAGAGGTTCTCCTTGAACACCGGGCCCAGCATCAGGCCGATCAGCGGCACCCCGGCGAGGGTCGTGATGATGTACGCGAGCGCCAGGCCCAGGGTGTAGAGCATGCCGGGCAGGTAGAAGTCCTTGGCGTTGCCCGTGAACATGGCGAACACGACACCGAAGGCCACACCGAAGACACCGCTGAAGGCGTGCTTGACGGTGTCCTTGCGCAGCAGCCGGACCACGAGCATCACCACGGCGACGCCGAGCGCGGCGATCGCGGAGAGATGCAGGTCCTTGTTGATCGTGAAGATCGTGACGAAGAGCAGGCCGGGCAGCACCGTCTCGACCATGCCGCGGATGCCGCCGAACGCCTCGAACAGCGCGGCCTCGGTGACCGTCCGGGAGTCATGGACCTGGTCGGCCTCGCGGCCGCCGTCCGGCGGGCTCTGACCGGCGTCTTGGGTCGGCTTGTCGAGGGACGTCACCGGCTACTCCCGTCCGAGGGGTCGCAGTTCGTATTTCGGGTTGAACAGCACGCGGCGGCCCCGGCTCATCGAGATCCGGCCCGATGCGATCAGCTTGCGTCCCGGTTCTATGCCCGTGATGGAGCGCCTGCCGAGCCACACCACGTCCAGCGCGGCGGTGCCGTCGAACAGCTCCGCCTCCAGCGCCGGGACACCGGCCCGCGGCCGCAGGGTGACCGTGCGCAAGGTACCAGTTACGGTGACGATCTGCCGGTCCTGGCAGTCGCCGATCCGGGTGCATCCGGCGGTCTCGGTGTCCTCCCGCAGCTCCTCCGACTCCAGGTCCTCCTGGGAGGTGGAGAGCCGGTCCAGCATGCGGCGGAACCGGCCTGCCGGCTTTTCGGAACGAGGAACGCCACTCATATCTGAAGCGTACCGGGGTGTGCCCATGAGGCCGTACTCCAGAGGGGCTCCCGGCCGTACACCGGCTCACTTCTCGAAGCGGTAGCCCATGCCGGGTTCGGTGATGAAGTGCCGGGGGTGCGCGGGGTCGGCCTCCAGCTTGCGGCGCAGCTGGGCCATGTAGACCCGCAGGTAGTTGGTCTCGGTGCCGTAGGAGGGCCCCCAGACCTCCCGCAGCAGCTGTTTCTGGCCGACCAGGCGGCCGGTGTTGCGGACCAGCACCTCCAGCAGGTGCCACTCGGTCGGGGTGAGCCGTACGTCCCTGCCCGCGCGGTCGACCTTCTTGGCGGCCAGGTCGACGGTGAATTCGGCCGTCTCCACGGTGGTCACGTCGTCCTCGCCGACCGGCTCGGCCCGGCGTACGGCGGCCCGCAGCCGGGCCAGCAGTTCGTCCATGCCGAAGGGCTTGGTGACGTAGTCGTCGGCGCCCGCGTCCAGTGCCTCCACCTTCTCGTCGGAGGAGTGGCGGGCGGACAGCACGAGGATGGGCACCCGGGTCCAGCCGCGCAGGCCCCGGATCACCTCGACGCCGTCCATGTCGGGCAGGCCCAGGTCGAGGACGATCACGTCGGGGTGGCGGGAGGCGGCGAGCTGGAGGGCGGTGCGGCCGTCGTGGGCCGAGTCGACGTCGTACGAGCGCGCCTTGAGGTTGATCACGAGGGCCCGCACGATCTGCGGTTCGTCGTCGACCACCAGCACCCTGGTCATTGCGGCTGCCTTTCCTGTTCTGCGGTGTCCTGCCCCGCGCGCGGGGGCTCGGGGCGGGGCCGGGCGGCCCGGAGGCTGAGCACCATGGTGAGTCCGCCGCCGGGGGTGTCCTCGGCGGTCAGGGTGCCGTCCATGGCCTCGGCGAAGCCGCGGGCCACCGCGAGGCCGAGCCCGACCCCGGCGCCGCGCGGGGCGTCGCCGTACCGCTGGAACGGCTCGAAGATACGATCCTTCGCGTCGTCCGGCACACCGGGCCCCCGGTCCACGACGCGCACCTCGACCCGGTCCACCAGGGCACTGGCGGACACGGTGACGCGCTGGCCGGGCGGGCTGTACTTGACGGCGTTCTCCACCAGGTTGGCGACCGAGCGCTCCAGCAGTCCGGGGTCGACGGCGACCATGGGCAGCGTCTCGGGCACGTCCAGGCCGACGCTGTCCTCGGGTACGCCGACCAGCGCCATCGGCACCACCTCGTCCACGTCGATCTCGCGGATCAGCGGGGTGACGGTGCCGGTCTGGAGGCGGGACATGTCGAGCAGGTTGCCCACGAGGTGGTCGAGCCGGTCGGCGCCCTCCTCGATGCCCTCCAGCAGCTCGGCCCGGTCCTCCTCGGACCAGGCCACGTCGTCGGAGCGCAGGGAGGAGACGGCGGCCTTGATCCCGGCGAGCGGGGTGCGCAGGTCGTGGCTGACGGCGGCGAGCAGGGCGGTGCGGATGCGGTTGCCCTCGGCGAGCGCGCCGGCCCGGTCGGCCTCGGCCTTCAGGCGGCGTCGGTCGAGGACGACGGCGGCCTGGGCGGCGAAGGCGGCCAGTACCCGGCGGTCCTCGGCGGGCAGCACCCGGCCGGTGAGCGCGAGCGCCATGTGGTCGCCGACCGGCATGTCCACGTCGGCGTCCTCGGGCCGCTCCAGCGGGGGTCCGAGTCCGGCGCGGCCGGCGCAGGTCCAGGGCTCCAGGTCGCCCGCCCGTTCCAGCAGGGCGGCCGACTCCATCGCGAAGGTCTCCCGGACGCGTTCCAGCAGCGCCTCCAGGCTGGTCTCGCCGCGCAGGACGTTGCCGGCGAGGAAGGAGAGGATCTCCGACTCGGCCCGCAGCCGGGCCGCCTGGTGGGTGCGGCGGGCGGCGAGGTCGACCACGGAGGCGACCGCCATGCCGACGCCGAAGAAGATGGCGATGGCGACGATGTTCCTCGGGTCGGCCACGGACAGCCGGTGCAGGGGCGGGGTGTAGAAGAAGTTCAGCAGCAGGGAGCCGAGCGCGGCCGAGGCGAGCGCGGGCAGCAGCCCGCCGAGCAGGGCCGCCGCGACCGTGACGGCCAGGAACAGCAGCATGTCGTTGGCGAGGCCGAGGTCGACGGCGTTGAGCAGCAGTGCCAGTACGGCCGGGCCCGCGAGGGCGGCCACCCAGCCGGCGATGATCCGGCCCCGGCCCAGCCGGGAGCCGCGGGCGACGGGCAGTCCGCGCCCCTTGGCGACCGCCTCGTGGGTGACGATGTGCACGTCGAGGTCGGGTCCGGACTCGCGTGCCACGGTGGCGCCTACGCCGGGTCCGAAGACGTACTGCCATGCCTTGCGGCGCGAGGAGCCGAGCACGATCTGGGTGGCGTTGACGCCGCGCGCGAAGGCCAGCAGGGCGGCCGGTATGTCGTCGCCGACCACATGGTGGAAGGTGCCGCCCAGGTCCTCAGCCAGGGTGCGCTGGAGGGCGAGTTCCTTCGGGGAGGCCGCGGTGAGGCCGTCGCTGCGGGCTATGTAGACCGCCAGCACCTCGCCGCCGGCGCCCTTCTCGGCGAGCCGGGCCGCGCGGCGGATCAGGGTGCGCCCCTCGGGTCCGCCGGTCAGGCCGACCACGATGCGCTCGCGGGAGCCCCAGATCCGGGAGACCCGGTGCTCGCTGCGGTAGGCGTTCAGATGCTCGTCGACCCGGTCGGCCACCCACAGCAGGGCCAGCTCGCGCAGGGCGGTGAGGTTGCCGGGGCGGAAGTAGTTGGACAGCGCCGCGTCGACCTTGTCCGGCTGGTAGACGTTGCCGTGCGCCATGCGGCGGCGCAGGGACTGCGGGGACATGTCGACCAGCTCGATCTGGTCGGCCCTGCGGACCACCTCGTCGGGCACCGTCTCGCGCTGACGCACCCCGGTGATCGACTCGACCACGTCGCCGAGGGACTCCAGGTGCTGGATGTTGACGGTGGAGACGACGTCGATCCCGGCGGCGAGGAGTTCCTCCACGTCCTGCCAGCGCTTGGTGTTGCGGGAGCCGGGGACGTTGGTGTGCGCGAGTTCGTCCACCAGGGCGACGGCGGGCGCGCGGCGCAGTACGGCGTCGACGTCCATCTCCTCGAACCCGGCGCCCCGGTGCTCCAGCCGCCCGCGCGGGACCTGCTCCAGGCCGTGCAGCAGGACCTCGGTGCGGCGCCTGCCGTGGTGTTCGACGTACGCCACCACGCAGTCGGTGCCCCGCTCCACGCGGCGGTGCGCCTCGGCGAGCATGGCGTAGGTCTTGCCCACGCCCGGTGCCGCGCCGAGGTAGATCCGAAGCTTGCCGCGTGCCATGGCCCCATTGTCTTCCGGTGACTGCCGCCTACGCAGCGTCGACCTTACGGCGGGCGGTGCGGACAAAGCGGGCGGGGGGCCGCGCCGCGGGACGCTTTGACGCAACCCTGACGCCTCGGACGCCAGGAGCACGCGAAGGGCCGCACCCCCTGGGTACGGCCCTTCGTCGGTGTTGTCTGCCCGGCTCTCGCCTCAGCGGACCTCGGTGATCTCCGGGCCGCGCTGGAGCTGGCCCATGCCGCCGGAGAAGCGGGAGCCCTCCTCCTCCTGCTGGACGCCCTCGGGGACCATCTGGGCGTCGTTGGGCAGCTTGAGGACGATCGGGTCGCGGGGCGCCATCGGGCCCTCGCCGCGCACCACGACCGTGTCCCGGAAGATCTGCTCCAGCAGCCCGGCCGCCTGCGGCTGCACCGCGCCCTGGCCGGAGATCACACCGCGCAGGAACCAGCGGGGGCCGTCCACGCCGATGAACCGCACGACCTGGAAGCCGCCCGTGCCGTCCGGCAGCTGCACCGGCACCTGGGCCCGCAGCTCCCAGCCGAGGGGGCCCTCGACCTCGTCGACGATGCCGCCCTGCTGGGTGATGCCGCCCGCGATCTCGTCGCGGACCTCGCCCCAGATGCCCTCGCGCTTGGGGGCGGCGAACGCCTGGAGCTGGACGGCGCTGTCGCGCAGTACGACGGTCGCGGCGACGATCGCGTCACCGGCGACCTCGACCCGCAGCTCCATGCCGTCGACCCCCGGTACGAACAGACCGCCGAGGTCCACGCGGCCCTCGGCCGGGTCGCGCACCTCGGTGGAGTCCCAGGGTCCGTCGGGCCGCGGCTCGGGCTCGAGCCGTACCCGCGTCTGCTCTTCCGCCTCGGTGCCGACGCTGTCGACGACCTGCTCGGCCTCGCCGGCCGCGCCCTCGGCGGCACCCTTCTTGTTGCGACGTCCGAACACGTCACTGTCCTTCCCGGTCGGATACGACCGAAGCGTATCGATTCCCACCCGCCCGGCCACCTGCGGCGGCCGGACCCGTCGTGCCGCGCTAGCCGTCCACCGAGGCATGGCCTCCGGTGGACCCGAAGCCCCCCTCGGCCCTCACCGAACCGGGAAGTTCCGCGACCTCCTGGAAGCGGACCCTCTCGACCTGCTGGACGACCAGTTGGGCAATCCGGTCGAAGCGCTCGAACCGCACCGTCTCGCGCGGATCGAGATTCACCACGATCACCTTGATCTCTCCACGGTACCCGGCATCAACCGTCCCCGGGGCGTTCACAAGCGCTACTCCGCAGCGGGCCGCCAGGCCCGAGCGGGGGTGCACGAAGGCCGCGTACCCCTCGGGGAGCGCGATGGCCACGCCCGTGGGCAGCACGGCCCGCTCACCGGGCTTCAGTTCGCAACGCTCGGTGGTGCGCAGATCGGCCCCGGCGTCCCCGGGGTGCTCGTACGCCGGAAGCGGTACGTCGGGGTCGATGCGCCTGAGCCGCACGTCCAGCGGTGTGGTCACGGGTTCACCTCGAAGGCGCGGGAGCGCCGGATCTGGTCCGGGTCGCTCATGGCGGCCTGGATCTCCTGCTCGCGGCCGTGGTCGGTGAAGTGGTCGACCTTCACCTCGACGAACAGCGCCTCCGCGCGTACGGCGACCGGGCCCTCGGGGCCGCCGATGCGGCCGGTCGCGCGGGAGTAGATCTTGCGTCCGGCGACGGCGGTGACCTCGGCCTCCAGGTGCAGCACGGTGCCGACCGGCACGGGGCGCACGAAGTCGGTCTCCAGCCGTCCGGTGACGGCGATGGTGCGCAGCAGCCAGTTCAGCGAGCCGAGGGTCTCGTCCAGGGCGGTGGCCAGCACTCCGCCGTGCGCGAGGCCGGGGGCGCCCTGGTGGGCGGGCTGGACGGTGAACTCGGCGGTCAGCGAGACGCCGTCGCCCGCGCGTGCCTCCAGGTGCAGCCCGTGCGGCTGGCCGGGGCCGCAGCCGAAGCAGTGTTCGTAGTGGGCACCGAGAAGCTCGCCGGGCTCGGGGGCGTCGGGGTGCCGGACGGGCGGCTTCGCGTCGGCGGGGGGCTGAAGGCTTGCTGAACTCACAGGCGCAGACCTTACCGGTCCGCCCTGTGGCCGCCACCACGCCGCCGCCCCGGCGTCCGGGATGTCCGTCCACCGTGCCAAGCTTGATTCATGCAGCTCTCCGCCGCCCCCTTCGAAGAACGCCTGACCGCCCCGCGCTCGTGGTGGCTGATCAGCGTGCTCGTGGGCGTCTCCTTCGCCCTGATCCTGCTGCCCTTCGGCACGCTGCCGCTGCTCGGTGGCCTGGTCGGCGGCACGGCTGTCGCGGCGGTGATGGCCAGCGCGTACGGCTCCCCGCGCATCCGCGTGGTGGGCGACGCGCTGCTCGCGGGCGAGGCCCGTATCCCGGTGTCGGCGCTCGGCGCGGCCGAGGTGCTGGACGCGGAGGAGGCCCGTGCCTGGCGCACCCACAAGGCCGACACGCGCGCGTTCCTGCTGCTGCGCTCCTACATCCCGACGGCGCTGCGGGTCGAGGTGACCGACCCCGAGGACCCGACGCCGTACCTGTACCTGTCGACGCGTGAGCCGGAGCGGCTGGCGGCGGCGATCGCGGGCGCCAAGAGCGCTTAAGGCGCCTTCGGGCGCGGGAGGCGTCAGCTGCCCGTGCCCTCCGGGTATCCGGTGATCCGCAGCGGGTCCTCGGGCTCCTCCAGCGGCGGCAGATCGGGCAGCTCGCCCCAGGGGACCTGGCTCTTGCGCAGGTCGGTCCGCACGCGCTCGGCGAGCTTTCTGGTGTCCCGGCGGTTCATGACCGCGCCGACGGCGGCGCCGACCATGAACGGCATGAGGTTGGGCAGATTGCGGACCATGCGCTTCATGATCTGCTGACGCAGTTCGCGTTTCATCCGGCCGCCGAGGGCGACGTCGATGGTCGCCGGTTTCATCACGTCGATCCCGCGCTCCCCCGACCAGGAGGACAGATACGCGGTGCTACGGGTCCTGAGATTCCCCGGCGGGCGCAGGCCGTAGACCTCGTGGAGCTCGGCGATGAGCTTCAGCTCGATCGCGGCGACCCCGGTGATCTCGGCGGCCAGCTCGGTGGGCATGGCGGGCGGTACGGGGAGCATGGCGGCCGCGCCGATCCCGGCGCCGACCGCGGAGGTGCCGGCGGCCGCTCCGGCCACCAGTTTGTCGGCGAGCTGCTCGGGCCCGAGGCCCGGGAACTGCCGGCGCAGCGTCGCCAGGTCGCGTACGGAGACGCGCGGGGCGAGCTCGATGACCCGGTCGGCGAGGTAGCCGATTCCCGCGCGGGCATGGGTGCCGCCCCGGCGGGCACCCTCGCGGGCCAGCAGCCGGGCCCGGGTACGGATCGCGGCCGCCCTGCCCGGCGGTCGCGGTTCCGCGCGGCCGGGGGACTCCCCCGTCCGGGCCGCGGCGGACCCGGACGCCGGTTCGAGCGAGGCCCCCGGTGCGGCGGGGCCCCGCTCGTCGTCGTCACGCGTGCCGTGCGAGCCCTTCACGGGCCCTTTGTCCGCTCCCGGCAGATGGAAGCGGCGCTTCCGCGGAGGGGTCGAGCCAGTCACGGCCGACCCGTCCTCAGTCGCAGTCGCGGCAGATCGGCTGGCCGTTCTTCTCACGGGCCAGCTGGCTGCGGTGGTGGACCAGGAAGCAGCTCATGCAGGTGAACTCGTCCTGCTGCTTGGGCAGCACGCGGACGGCCAGTTCCTCGTTGGAGAGGTCGGCGCCCGGCAGTTCGAGGCCCTCTGCGGCCTCGAACTCGTCGACGTCCACCGCGGAGGTGGACTTGTCGTTCCGGCGAGCCTTCAGCTCCTCGAGACTGTCCGAGTCGACGTCGTCATCGGTCTTGCGTGGAGTGTCGTAATCGGTAGCCATGTGTCACTCTCCCCCTCTGGGTATCTGCGGTGTCTTCAGCGCACGTAACGCGTGAGAGGCCGGACTTGTGCCCGACCTGAGGCGGAGATTTTGCCTCACATCAAGGTCTGTTACTCAATCGACACCCAACCCGGCCCCTCGTGAGTGATCGGCTTGGATGGCGGTGAGGACCGTACACGGTTCGGATGCCGCACCTCAAAGGCGCCTCATCGTGTACTTCCCGTGATCAGGAGCCTTGAAAACCCGGATTTTCCCGGCTTTACGGCCCCCTCCATGATCACAGTGAGTGCATGGCTGGAAATCCGCCCATGTGATTGATCACACAGGGAAAACCTCTTTCGGTGGTCGGAAAATTCCGCGCGAAGCGAACATCCTCCGCGAGTGTCCGGATCTGTGACAAGCAAGGTCACAACGGCAGTGTCACGCGCATCACCAGACCGCCGCCCTCGCGCGGCACGGCCGAGATGTGGCCGCCGTGCGCGCGGGCCACGGACCGGACGATGGACAGGCCGAGCCCGACCCCCTTGTCGCTGCCCGTACGCTCCGTGCGCAGCCGCCGGAAGGGCTCGAAGAGGTTGTCGATCTCGTAGGCGGGCACCACGGGTCCGGTGTTGGAGACGGTCAGCACCGCGCGGCCGTGCTGGACCGCCGTGGTGACCTCCACCCAGCCGCTCTCCGGCCCCTCGCCGTCGTCCTTGCCGGCGAGCCCCTCCTCGGGGGCCACGTTGTAGCGCACCGCGTTCTGCACCAGGTTGAGCGCGATGCGCTCCAGCAGGACGCCGTTGCCCCGCACCACGGCGGGCTCCAGCTCGCTGCGGATCTCCACGCTCCTGGCCTCGGCCTCGGTACGCACCTGGTCGATGGCCTGCCCGGCCACCTCGGCCAGGTCCACGGGGCCCCGCTCGACGATCTGGTTGTCGCTGCGGGCGAGCAGCAGCAGGCCCTCCACCAGTTGCTCGCTGCGCTCGTTGGTGGCCAGCAGCGTCTTGCCGAGCTGCTGGAGCTCCACCGGGGCGTTCGGGTCCGAGAGGTGCACCTCCAGCAGGGTGCGGTTGATCGCCAGCGGGGTGCGCAGCTCGTGGGAGGCGTTGCCGACGAAGCGCTGCTGGGCGGTGAAGGCCCGCTGGAGCCGCTCCAGCATGTCGTCGAAGGTGTCCGCCAGCTCCTTCAGCTCGTCGTCCGGGCCGTCCAGCTCGATCCGGCGGGACAGGTCGGACCCGGCCACCTGGCGGGCGGTGCGGGTGATCCGGCCCAGCGGGGAGAGCACCCGGCCCGCCATCGCGTAGCCGAACGCGAAGGCGATCACCGCGAGGCCCAGCAGGGCCAGCAGCGAGCGGCTGAGCAGGTTGTCCAGGGCCACCTGGCGCTGGTGGTCGACGCACTGGCTGATCGCGGTGTTGAAGTCCTGGAGCGACAGGCTGGTGGTGTTGTTGATCGCCGGGCAGTTACTGCTGGAGACCCGGAGGTCCTGATAACCGACGATCTTGAACAGCGGCTGGTTGCCGGTACTGATCGCCTGCGCGGCCAGCAGATAGATGATCGACAGCAGCAGGATGCCCGCGATCAGGAACATGCCGCCGTACAGCAGGGTGAGCCGTATCCGGATGGTCGGGCGCAGCCAGGGGAAGGGCGGCTGGGGGCGGGGGTCCCAGGTGGGTTTCGGGGGCGCCTGGGGCGGCGCGGGGGTGGCGGCCACGGGGGATCAGATCCGGTAGCCCGAGCCGGGGACGGTCACGATCACCGGGGGTTCGCCGAGTTTGCGGCGCAGCGTCATCACCGTCACCCGCACCACGTTGGTGAAGGGGTCGGTGTTCTCGTCCCACGCCTTCTCCAGCAGCTGTTCGGCCGAGACGACCGCGCCCTCGCTGCGCATCAGCACCTCCAGCACCGCGAACTCCTTGGGCGCGAGCTGGACCTCCTTGCCGTCGCGGAATACCTCGCGGCGGTTGGGGTCGAGCTTGATGCCGGCCCGCTCCAGGACCGGGGGCAGGGGCACGCTGGTGCGGCGGCCGAGCGCGCGCACGCGCGCGATCAGCTCACTGAAGGCGAACGGCTTGGGCAGGTAGTCGTCCGCGCCGATCTCAAGACCCTCGACGCGGTCGCTGACGTCGCCGGAGGCGGTGAGCATGAGCACGCGCGTGGGCATACCCAGCTCCACGATGCGGCGGCAGACGTCGTCTCCGTGCACGAGCGGGAGGTCGCGGTCGAGGACGACCACGTCGTAGTCGTTGACGCCGATGCGCTCCAGGGCGGCCGCACCGTCGTACACGACGTCGACGGCCATGGCCTCCCGGCGCAGTCCGGTGGCCACCGCATCGGCGAGCAACTGCTCGTCCTCGACGACGAGTACACGCACGTCGCTAGTCCTTCCTGAAGTCCACCCGCGTGAGCCGCGCCGGGGCGCGGGCGGGTGGAGCCGTCCGTGGGATCGTGGCCTCCATCCTGCCCTTTTCGGCCGTAAGTCGGCTGTAAGCCGGGTGCGGGGCCGCAGGGTCGGGGGTGGCGGGACGAGAATGCCGGAATTTCTCCCGTCAGCGAGGTTTCCGCGCAAAGGAGGACGGGGAGGACGGCTTTACACCCCGCGATCACGCTCTGCATGTGCCGCAGCACCATGCGGTACTCCGCGATCACTCCGCGGAGCGGGCGCGGGTGTCCGGCACCGCCGCCGCCCAGCAGGGCAGCGCTGGGCACCCGCGGCGATGATCGCCCCTTCCTTAACCTGGCACACCCCGTGCCACCGGCCCACGACCCAGGACGAGGGGGCGCAGCATGGACGCTTTCACCACGGGACTTCTGCAGCGCATAAAGACGACCGAGTCCGACCTGACGCGGGCTCGTGACGAGGGGGACGACTTCCTCGTCGAGGTGGAGCAGGGCGAGCTGGACGACCTGCGCCGCCTCGCCGCCGAGCACGGCGTGGAGGTCGGCGTCACCCACGCCTGACCGGCCCGAGAACACCCGCGGGACCCCGGCACGTCCAGTGCCCCGGGTCCCGCTTCCCGCCCCACCCGCGCTCCGTCGCGGGGCGGTCGTCGGTGTGCCGCGACCGGTCAGTCCCGCCAGGCGCCGAAGTCCCCCAGCAGCCGCTGGAGGGGCTCGAAGACGCTCGGCGTGCCCGCGAGCGTCAGCTCGCCCGACGGGCGCTCTCCGGGCCGCCCACCGGTCCTGGCGCCCGCCTCCCGCGCGATGAGGTCCCCGGCCGCCACGTCCCACGGGTTGAGCCCGCGCTCGTAGTAGCCGTCGAGCCGGCCGCAGGCCAGGTCGCACAGGTCGATCGCCGCCGAGCCGCCGCGCCGGATGTCCCGGACCAGCGGGATCAGCCGGGCCGCGATCTCCGCCTGGCGGGCGCGGACCTCGGTGACGTAGTTGAAGCCGGTGGAGACCAGTGCCTGGTCCAGCGGGGCCGGCGGACGGCAGGCCAGCGGGCGCTCGCCCTCCCAGGCGCCGGTGGCCCAGGCCCCGCCGCCGAGCACGGCCTGGTAGGTCTCGCCGCGCATCGGGGCCGCGACCACGCCGGCGACGGTCTCCCCGTCCACCTCGGCCGCGATGGACACGGCCCAGGTCGGCAGCCCGTACAGGTAGTTGACCGTGCCGTCGAGCGGGTCGATCACCCAGCGGACACCGCTGGTGCCCTCGGCGCTGGCGCCCTCCTCGCCGAGGAACCCGTCGTCGGGGCGGCGGCCGGAGATCAGGTCGACGATCAGCTTCTCGGCGGCGAGGTCCATCTCGGTGACGACGTCGACCGGGCTGGACTTGGTCGCGGCCACCGCGAGGTCGGCCGGCCGGCCGTCGCGCAGCAGCGCGCCCGCGTGGCGGGCGGCCTCCTGGGCGAGCCGGAGCAGTTCGGAGTGGAGGGGGTCGGTCACGGGTCTCCTCACGCGTAGGGGCTGTCGGCGCCCGCGGCGGCCGGGCGGGGGGTCCGCGCGGGGCAGCAGCCGACCGGGCACACGTCGTGGCCGGCGCCGAGGGCGCCCAGGGCGCACGGCGTGCTCTCCCGGCCGCGCTCCGTCAGGGACCGCTCCAGGACCAGTTCGCGGACGGCGGCGGCGAAGCGGGGGTCGGCGCCCACGGTGGCCGAGCGGCCGACCGGCAGGCCCAGCTCCGCCGCCTTGGCCGTGGCCTCGGTGTCGAGGTCGTAGAGGACCTCCATGTGGTCGGAGACGAAGCCGATGGGGGCCATGACCACGGCCGGGATCCCGGCGGCGTGCCGCTCCTGAAGGTGGTCGCAGATGTCCGGCTCCAGCCAGGGGATGTGCGGGGCGCCGGAACGGGACTGGTAGACGAGCTGCCAGGGGTGGTCCACACCGGTGCGCTCGCGGACGGCGTCGGCGATCAGCCGGGCCACGTCGAGGTGCTGGGCGACATAGGCGCCGCCGTCGCCGTGGTCCGCCACGGGGCCGGAGGTGTCGGCGGCGGCGATCGGGATGGAGTGGGTGGTGAAGGCGATGTGGGCGCCGTCGCGGACCTCGTCGGGGAGGTCGGCGAGCGAGCGCAGCACGCCGTCGATCATGGGCTCGACGAAGCCGGGGTGGTTGAAGTAGTGCCGCAGCTTGTCGATCTTCGGGGGCGTCAGCCCCTCGGCCTCCAGCGTGGCGAGCGCGTCGGCCAGGTTCTCCCGGTACTGGCGGCAGCCCGAGTACGAGGCGTAGGCGCTGGTGGCGAGGACCAGGACGCGGCGGCGGCCGTCGGCGGTCATCTCCCGCAGGGTGTCGGTGAGGTACGGCTGCCAGTTGCGGTTGCCCCAGTAGACCGGGAGGTCCAGCCCGTGGTCGGCGAAGTCCTTGCGCAGGGCGTCCAGCAGGGCACGGTTCTGTTCGTTGATCGGACTGACCCCGCCGAACAGGAAGTAGTGCTGCCCGACCTCCTTGAGGCGCTCCTTGGGGATGCCGCGGCCGCGCGTGACGTTCTCCAGGAACGGGACCACGTCGTCCGGCCCCTCGGGACCGCCGAAGGAGAGCAGGAGGAGGGCGTCGTAGGGGGTCACATCGAGCGCGTCTGGCATGACTCGATCCTGCCACCCGCCACTGACAGGGGTGAAACGGCACGGGGGTGCGCCGGAAAAGCGGGGCTTCGCAGTGGTTTGCCCGGCACGATGAGCGGCTGCATTAGGGTCACCTAACTCGTAAGCTGTATCCACCCTCTTCGCGCCTTACTGAGCAGTCCAGACGGAGTCCCGCGTGCCCAGCCCCTACCGAGCCCTGTTCACCGAACCGGGCACCAAGAGCTTCTCCGCCGCGGGCCTCGTCGGGCGGATGCCGCTGTCGATGATGGGCATCGGCGTGGTCACGATGATCTCCCAGCTCACCGGGCGCTACGGGCTCGCCGGCGCGCTCTCGGCCACCATGGCGCTGTCCGCCGCCGTGCTCGGACCGCAGATCTCCCGCCTGGTGGACCGGCACGGCCAGCGCCGGGTGCTGCGCCCCGCGACCCTGGTGGCGCTCGCCGCGGGCGCCGGACTACTGCTCGCCGCCCACTTCGGCTGGCCCGACTGGACACTGTTCGCCTTCGCGGCCGGGGTCGGCGCGGTGCCCAGCCTGGGCGCGATGATCCGGTCCCGCTGGGCCGCGCTGTACGGCGGCGACCCGAGACTGCACACCGCCTACTCGTTCGAGTCGGTCGTCGACGAGGTCTGCTTCATCATCGGGCCGATCCTCTCCATCGGCCTGTCCACGGCCTGGTTCCCGGAGGCGGGCCCCCTGCTCGCGGCCTGCTGCCTGGCCGTCGGCGTCTTCTGGCTGACCGCCCAGCGCGCCACCGAGCCGGTGCCGCACCCGCGCGAGCACCACGGCGCGGGCAGCGCTCTGCGCTCCCCCGGACTCCAGGTACTGGTGGCGACCTTCGTGGCCACGGGCACGATCTTCGGCGCGATCGACGTGGTCACCGTCGCCTTCGCCGACGAGCGCGGCCACAAGGGCGCGGCGAGCGTGGTCCTCGCGCTCTACGCGGCCGGGTCGTGCGCCGCGGGCCTGGTCTTCGGCCTGCTGCGCTTCTCCGGTCCGCCGCAGCGCCGGTGGCTGCTGGGCGTGGGCGCGATGGCCATGAGTATGATCCCACTCCTACTGGTCGGAAACCTGGCACTTCTGGCCGCGGCACTGTTCGTTGCGGGGCTGTCCATCGCACCGACGATGATCACGACGATGTCCCTCATCGAGAAGCACGTACCTCGCGCGAACCTCACCGAGGGCATGACCTGGGTGGGCACCGGTCTGGCGGTCGGAGTCGCGCTCGGCTCCGCCATGGCGGGCTGGGTGATCGACGCGGCCGGCGCGCGCGCCGGGTACGGGGTCCCGGTGGTCGCCGGGGCCGCCGCGGTCGTGGTCGGTTTCCTCGGGTACCGCCGGCTGCACAGGCCGGTCACGGGGCGGGGAGGCACCGTTGAGCAGCACGGCGAACGGGAAGCACGGAACGTGGCGTAACTGGGGCGGCAATGTGACCGCCCGGCCCGCCCGGCAGGTGACTCCGGCCTCGGTCGAGGAGCTGGCCGCCGAGGTGCGCGAGGCCGCCGAGCGGGGGCTGCGGGTGAAGGCGGTGGGCACCGGGCACTCCTTCACCTCCGTCGCGGCCACGGACGGGGTGCTGATCCGCCCCGACCTGCTGACCGGCATCCGCGCCGTCGACCGCACCGCCATGACCGTCACGGTCGAGGCGGGCACCCCGCTGAAGCGGCTCAACGCGGCCCTGGCGCGCGAGGGTCTGTCGCTCACCAACATGGGCGACATCATGGAGCAGACCGTCGCCGGGGCCACCAGCACCGGGACCCACGGCACCGGCCGGGAGTCCGGCTCGATGGCCGCACAGATCACGGGGCTCGAACTCGTCACCGCCGACGGCTCGGTGCTCACCTGCTCCGCGGAGCGGAACCCCGAGGTGTTCGCGGCCGCCCGGATCGGCCTCGGCGCGCTGGGCGTGGTCAGCGCGCTGACCCTCGCCGTCGAGCCGCTGTTCCTGCTCACCGCCCGCGAGGAGCCGATGCCGCTCGACCGGGTGCTGGCGGAGTTCGATCAACTCTGGGCGGAGAACGAGCACTTCGAGTTCTACTGGTTCCCGCACACCGGCAGCACCAACACCAAGCGCAACAACCGCAGCGAGGGCCCCGCGCAGCCGGTGGGGCGGGCGGCCGGCTGGTTCGAGGACGAGTTCCTGTCCAACGGCGTCTTCCAGGTGGCCCAGTGGGTGGGGCGCGCCGCCCCCGTCTCCGTCCCGGCCATCGCCCAGGTCTCCAGCCGGGCCCTGTCCGCGCGGTCGTACACCGACATCCCGTACCGGGTGTTCACCTCGCCGCGCCGGGTGCGGTTCGTGGAGATGGAGTACGCGGTGCCGCGCGCGGCCCTGGCCGGGACGCTGCGCGAGCTGAAGGCGGTGGTCGAGCGGTCCGGGCTGCGGGTCGGCTTCCCGGTCGAGGTGCGCACCGCCCCGGCCGACGACATCACGCTGTCCACCGCCTCGGGCCGGGACAGCGCCTACATCGCGGTCCACATGTTCCGGGGCACCCCGTACCAGGCGTACTTCAGCGCGGCGGAGCGCGTGTTCACCGCGCACGAGGGGCGGCCGCACTGGGGGAAGGTGCACACGCGGGACGCGGGGTACCTCGAAGGGGTGTATCCGCGCTTCACCGAGTTCACGGCGTTGCGGAACCGGCTGGACCCGGAACGGCTGTTCCAGAACGACTACTTGCGGAGGGTTCTGGGGCAGTAGGCGTCGTCCCGGTCGCGCCCTCGCTGGGTGTGGGGGCCGGGGTGGTCGCGTCCCGGCCGGGCGTGGTGCTCGGTCCGTCGCTCGGGGACCGGGTGGTCTCGGGCGACGTCGGACGCGTCGTGGCGCTGCCGCCCCCGGACGGGGTCTCCTCGGTGGGGGCCGTCGTCCCGGACGGGGTGGTGGCGGGGGCGGGGTCGTCGTCCCTGCGGTGGTGGTGGGAGGAGTTCCGGCCGCCGACCGCGTCGCTGACGGTGGTGCCCGAGCCACCGCTGAAGCTGTTGCCGGACGCCGCCTCGTAGGCGGTGATGCCGCCCATGGTGACGCCGAAGACCAGGGCCGCGGCGAGGAGCGGACGCTTCCAGCTCTTGATCCGCGCGCGGTAGACCGTGCCCTCGGTGAACTCGCCCGGGACCGGCTCGGGATGACCGGCGACGGTCCCTGTCCGGGGCCGGGGGGTGTCCCTGGCCTCGCGGAGCTGCTCCCCCGTGCTCCGGAAGAGCTGCTGGAAGACCGAGCCGCCGCACGTGGCGACGATGCTCACCACCCCGGCGCCCAGGATCGTGCCGTACACCCCGAAGTAGGAGGCCATCTTGGCCGCCACGACCGCCGCGAGCGCACTGCCCGCGACCTGGGGGACGTTCAGGTCGAACCGCTTTCGACCCGCATCGGGCGTTTCACGCATACCCGGAACCCGCTGCCTTTCCCTTGCTCGGCGTCGACAAGTGTCGACATGTGACGAGTGAGGGACGTGCGAACGAAACCATTAGTTCCGTTTCGCCGGATTGCGTGAACTTCGCCACGTTCGTGAGCGCCGGAACCCGCCCACGGGCGGCCAAGTCGCACCCCCCGACTGAAGTTGAGCGGCGCGCCGAACCACGCGGATGGCCCGAATGGAGTACTGTTGCGAGCCCTGGGCACGGGTGTCCCATCGGGATGTCCGGAGCCCCGCAGGGCCGCCAGGAGGGGGAAAGTTGCACAGGGTGATGAAGTTCGTCACTCACCGTTGCCAACAAGTAACCGTGCCATAACGGCGGTGCTGGGCTCGCGCCCGACACGCCGGGCAACTCGGCAAGGTTGTGGCAGGTTGCGCTCGGGCAGGCCACACTCGACTAGCGGAAGCAGCGACGCACGTGACGTCGGCAGGCACCATCCGGGAGGTCCCCATGCCCGAACTGCGTGTCGTGGCCGTCTCGAATGACGGCACACGGCTGGTGCTCAAGGCTGCCGACGCGACGGAGTACACCCTTCCGATCGACGAGCGGCTGCGCGCCGCCGTGCGCGGTGACCGCCCCCGCCTCGGCCAGATCGAGATCGAGGTGGAGAGCCACCTCCGCCCCCGGGACATCCAGGCGCGGATACGAGCAGGTGCCACCGCGGAAGAGGTCGCCACGCTCGCCGGCATCCCCGTCGACCGGGTCCGCCGCTTCGAGGGGCCCGTGCTCGCCGAGCGCGCCTTCATGGCCGAGCGCGCCCGCAAGACCCCCGTCCGCCGCCCCGGTGAGAACTCCGGCCCGCCGCTCGGCGAGGCCGTGCAGGAGCGGCTGTTGCTGCGCGGGGCCGAGAAGGACACCGTGCAGTGGGACTCCTGGCGCCGCGACGACGGCACCTGGGAGGTCCTGCTCGTCTATCTGGTCGCGGGCGAACCACACTCGGCGAGCTGGACGTACGACCCGCCCCGGCGGCTCGTCCAGGCCGTCGACGACGAGGCGCGCTCGCTGATCGGCGAGTCCGACGACCTCTCGGTGGCGGAGCCCAGCTTCCCGTTCGTCCCGCGCATCGCGCGGCTGCCGCGCGACCGCGGCATGGACCGCGCCCTCGACCGGGTCGACCGCGAGCGGCCCAGCCTGCCCGCGCAGCCGTCCGAGCCCGCCGAGGAGAGCACGAGCGAACGCGACTCCCTGACCAGCCTGTTGGAGGCCGTGCCGAGCTTCCGGGGCGATCTGGTGGTGCCGGAACGGCCGCCGGAGCCCCCGGAGGAGCCGGCCGAGGAAGTCCTGGAGGAGGAGCCCCCGGCGCCCGCCGCGTCGGCCGGTTCCGCCTACGCGGACGTACTGATGCCCCGTGCCGTCTCCAGCCACCGCGACCGGCTGACCGGCGCGACGGACCGTCAGGCCGAGGCCGACGGGGTGCGCCCCGGCCGCCGGGCCGCCGTCCCGAGCTGGGACGAGATCGTGTTCGGGACCCGGCGCAAGAAGCAGGAGTAGCGGGGCCGTCGGGGTGGAGCGCTGGTGCGCTGGTGCGCTCCACCCTTGATGTCTCTGCTAACTCGGGTCCGGGCCCACCGCGATCGGGCGGGACGGGTCGGCGGACCACTCCGACCAGGAACCCACGTACAGCGCGGATGGGATGCCCGCGACCGCGAGGGCCAGTACCTCGTGGGCGGCGGAGACGCCGGAGCCGCAGTAGACACCGACCGGGGCGTCGCCGGAGACGCCGAGCGCCTTGAAGCGGTCGCGCAGGTCGGCGGCGGGCAGGAAGCGGCCGTCGGGGCCCACGTTCTCCATGGTCGGCGCCGACAGCGCGCCCGGAATGTGCCCGCCGACCCGGTCGATGGGCTCCACCTCACCCCGGTACCGCTCCCCCGCGCGTGCGTCCAGCAGGACGCCCGAGCCCGCCAGTTCGGCCGCGCTGTCCGCGTCGAGCACCCCGGTCGCCTCCGGCAGCGGCTCGAAGTCGCCCTCGGCCGGGGCCGGTACCTCCGCGGACAGCGGGCCCTCCCATGCCGTCAACCCGCCGTCGAGCACCCTCACGTCCGGGTGACCCGTCGCGTGCAGCAGCCACCAGGCGCGGGCGGCCGCCCAGCCCTGTCCGCCGTCGTACACGACGACCGGAGTCCCGGCGGACACGCCCGCGCGGCGCATGGCGGCGCCGAACTCGGCGATGTCCGGCAGGGGATGGCGGCCGCGCGGGCCGGGGGGCGACGCCAGCTCCCGGTCCAGGTCGACGAAGACCGCGCCGGGGAGGTGCCCGGCCTCGTAGGCGGCGCGGGCGTCGAAGGCGGGGGCGCCCGGCGCGCTCAGCTGCCAGCGCAGGTCCAGCAG
Organism: Streptomyces sp. NPDC085596; assembly: GCF_044541565.1. Classification (NCBI taxonomy): domain Bacteria; kingdom Bacillati; phylum Actinomycetota; class Actinomycetes; order Kitasatosporales; family Streptomycetaceae; genus Streptomyces; species Streptomyces sp. NPDC085596. The sequence continues at coordinate 854,001 of NZ_JBITTC010000002.1, forward strand.
CGTCGGCGGGGTCGGCCCGGCCAGCTCCTGGGCGAGTTCGGGGGCGGTGATGATGACTGTCATGGCGCCATCCTCGCGCACAGGGTGGCCGCCACGCCCGTCCCCTACTACTCTGCTCGGCCGGACAGCCCCGATCACACGGCGTACGGTATCGGGCACACAGTGTGCGTTCGGCGGCACTCGCCGGTCATCGCCCGCGCGGCGAACGGCGGCCGGCCGGACCTTCCGCCGGACCGCGTGCCGCCCCGTACCCATAGCGGCACGGGCACGCGGGCGCCGGCCGACCGGCCCCGCCCGCGGGGAGCGGATGCGACACGGCCCCCATGAGGGGCCGGAGAGAGAGTGAGCGATGACCGAGGCACCGGAGTCGGCCGGCCCACGAGCGCCGCACGCGCCCGGCACACCGTGCTGGGTGAGCCTGATGACGCGGGCGGCGGCTGCCGCCGAGGAGTTCTACGGGGCCCTGTTCGGCTGGGAGTTCCGGCCCGGCCCGCTCGGCCGCCCGGTGCGGGCGTCGCTGGGCGGCCGGGAGGTGGCGGTCATCGGTCAACTGCCCCCGGACGCCGGGCTGTCGGCGGCCTGGACGCCCTACCTCGCCTCGGACGACGTGGACCTCACGGCCGAGCGGGTGCGGCTGTCCGGCGGCACGGTGGCGGTGGGCCCGCTGGACGCGGGCGAGAACGGCCGGGTGGCCATCGCCGCCGACCCGGCCGGCGCGGTCTTCGGCTTCTGCACCGCCTGGGCCCACCCCGCCCCGGTGAGCGGCGGCGGGCCGGGCCTGCCCGCGTGGAACGAGCTGCGGACCGTGTCGGCGGTACGCGTGACGACGTTCTACGCCCGGGTGTTCGGCTACGAGGCGGAGCCTCCGTCGGCCCCGGACCACATCACCCTGCGCAGCGGTGGCCGCCCGGTGGTGGCCCTGCGCGGCATGGGCCAGGCCCTCCCCCGCGCCCTGGGCGCGCACTGGCTGCCCCACTTCGAGGTGACGGACACCGACGCCACGGTCCGGCGGGTGCTGGAGCTCGGCGGCCGCCTGCTGGAACCGGCCTACGACAGCCCGTACGGGCGGGTCGCCACGGTGGCGGACCCGCAGGGGGCGCGGTTCGGCGTGGTGCGCAGGGTGGGGACGCTGCCCCGGCCGCGCAGATAGGTCAGCCGGAGGCAGGTCATAGGCAGGTCAGCCGGAGGTCACCGGCAGGACGTCCGGGGAGAGGGCACCGGCCTGGGTGGAGGCGGCCGTCATGCGGCGGCGGTGGTGACGGCGGCACAGGACCTCGTAGCCGATGGCGGTGGCGGGGCGGTTCACGTCGCCGATCACCACCTGCTCGCCCTCCACGACCATCTCGCCGCCGACCGTGCGGGCGTTGTGCGTGGCGCGGGCGCCGCACCAGCACATCGCCTCCACCTGGAGCGTCTCTATCCGGTCCGCGAGTTCGATCAGGCGCTGGGAGCCGGGGAAGAGCTTGGTGCGGAAGTCGGTGGTGATACCGAAGGCGAAGACGTCCAGGTCCAGGTCGTCCACGACGCGGGCCAGCTGGTCGATCTGCTCGGGGCCGAGGAACTGGGCCTCGTCCACGATCACGTAGTCGACCCTGCCGCCGCGCGACATCAGGGCCACGACATGGCCGTACAGGTCCATGCCCGGCATCGCCTCGACCGCGTCCGTGACCAGGCCGAGGCGGGAGGACAGCTTGCCCTGGCCGGCGCGGTCGTCCCGCGTGAAGATCAGGCCCTGGAGTCCTCGCGCCGAGCGGTTGTGCTCGATCTGCAGAGCCAGGGTCGACTTCCCGCAGTCCATCGTTCCGGAGAAGAACACCAGCTCGGGCATGAGGGGTTGAGCACCTTTCGGCGAGTTGACACGGTGGGGGGAGGGTCAGGAGCGGACTTCGAGGAGGGGGATCAGCTGCTCGGCCGGGGTCATCGAGCCGTGGTTGCCGACCATCAGCGACTCCTTGGGCTCGCGCTCGGAGGCGGTGATCAGCACGTCGTCGTGCGCGGCGGCGACCACGTCACCGATCCTCGGGTACACACGCTCGTCCACGTGCGGCCCGAACCAGCCCGCCTGGATCGCCTCGTCGCGCGAGGCGATCCAGAAGCGGTCGCTGAGCACCTCGCGCCAGCAGGTCAGCACGTCGTTCTCGGCACCGGGCACCGCGTAGACGTGCCGGGCGCGGCCCTCGCCGCCGAGGAGGGAGACGCCGGCGCGCAGCTCCCAGTCCTCGTCGAAGTCGATGCGGTGCTCCTCGTCGAAGGGGATGTCGACCATGCCGTGGTCGGCGGTGACGTAGAGCGCGCTGCGCGGCGGGAGCTGCTCGGCCAGGCGCTGGGCGAGCCGGTCGACGTACATCAGCTGGCCGCGCCAGGTGTCGGAGGCGACGCCGTAGCGGTGTCCGGCGCCGTCGAGTTCGGCGTAGTACGTGTAGACCAGCGAGCGGTCCCCGGCGGCGAGCTGCTGGGCCGCGAGGTCCATGCGCTCCTCACCGGCGAGGCTTCCGACGAAGGTGCCGCCACTCAGCGCGACCTTGGTCAGCGGGGTGTTCTGGAAGTGGGGCGACGACACCTGGGCGGCGTGCACCCCGGCGCGGTCGGCCAGCTCGAAGACGGTCGGGTACGGCTGCCAGGCGTGCGGCGGGGTCCAGGGCTGCCAGCGGAGCTGGTTCATCAACCGGCCGGTGTCGGGGTCGCGCACCGTGTAGCCGGGCAGGCCGTGCGCGCCGGGCGGCAGACCGGTGCCGACGGAGCCCAGCGAGGTCGCGGTGGTCGCCGGGTAACCGGCGGTGAGGGGGCGGCCGGTGCCGCCGCGCGAGCCGGCGAGCAGCGAGTTCAGGAACGGCGCCTCGTCGGGGTGGGCGCGCAGCTGCTCCCAGCCGAGCCCGTCGACGAGGAAGACGCAGACCCGGTCGGCCGGGGTCAGCTCGGCGATGGTGGGTGTCATGCCGGGGACGCCCAGGCCGGCGGCCAGGGTCGGCAGCAGGTCGGCGAGGGAGCCGCTGCCGTACTCGGGCAGCGGCGCGGAGGCCAGGGCGAGCGGTTCCAGGGCGTCCCAGGGCGAGAACTGCGACATCAGCGGGTGACGTCCGCGGTCGCCTCGGAGATGGCCTGCGCGAAGGCGAGCGCCTGGCGCACGGTCTCCGGGCCGTCGCCGGCCTCGCTCACGCGCAGGCTGAGGTCGTCGGCGGTGGAACTGCCGGTGTAGCCGTGGTCGGCCTCGCAGTTCGGGTCGCCGCAGGCGGCGGGCTCCAGGTCGAGGCGGCTGACCGCGCCCCAGCCGATGGTGAGGACGACCTCGCGGGGCGGGGTGCCCGGCGTGTACTGCTCGGGGTTGGCCACGACCCGGCTGACCACGACGGAGGAGATCCGGCCGATCTTCACGGACTCGGTCGACGTGGTGGCGTACGGCGTCGGGGAGGTGCCGTCGGCGGCCTGCTCGTCGGTGTGGCTGACGATGAAGCGGTTGGCGGTGAGCACGAGGACGGTCACATGGCGGCGGACCTCGTTCTGGTCGAACGTGGTCTCCTGGTGGACCAGGTACGACCGGACGGGCTCGCCGCCGACAGCGGCCTCCACCGCCTCGGCCACGAGGGCCGGGTAGTAGCCGCTGCGCTCGATCGCCGCGCGAAGCCCCTGGGTCGTCGTACTGGTCTTGGCCATGACGTCCATCCTAATCCGTGGGCAGGGGCACTCCGGGCCAGTCAGGACGACCCGCGGCCCCTCGCCGGACCCGTCCCACCAACCGGAAGAGGGGGCGCCGCGTGCGAGAGGTGAGCTGGACGACACCTTGCATGACACCCCCTCCGTTCAGCACAGCGGTAGCTGCTCAGTACGTCGGCAAGGTGCGCGGCCCCAGGTCGTCGCGGGCCGGTGGGGGTGCGAGGCGGATGGTGGCGTCGAGGACCGTGAGGCCGTGCTGGGCGACCACGACCGGTTCCAGGGTGATGGCCACCACCTCGGGGTGGTCGTCGACCAGGCGGGAGACCCGGAGCAGCAGCTGCTCCAGGGCGGGGGTGTCCACGGGGGTGGAGCCGCGCCAGCCGAAGAGCAGCGGGGCCGTGCGGATGGAGCGGATCAGGGAGGTGGCGTCCCGGTCGGTGACGGGGACCAGCCGGTGCGCCATGTCATCGAGGAGCTGGGAGGCGGCCCCGGCGAGCCCGAAGGACAGCACCGCACCGGCCGCCGGGTCGATGACCGCGCGTACGACGGTGTCCACGCCCCTGGGCGCCATGGCCTGCACCACCGGCCGCAGTTGCTCGGGCGGCCCGAACAGCTCGGTCAACTCTGCGTACGCGCGGCGCAGTTGCTCCTCGTCGGCGAGGTCGAGCCGGACCCCGCCGAGGTCGGCACGGTGCCGAAGGTGGGGGGCGGTGGCCTTGAGGACGACCGGGTAGCCGAGACAGCGCGCGGCGGACGCGGCCACGTCCGGGGTGGGCGCGGGGAGCGCGGGGCGGACGTGGATGCCGTAGGTGGCGAGCAGTTCGCGGGTGTCCTCGGGGCCGACGGCGAGCCCTTCGCCGCGCTCCAGCAGCCCGGCGATGATCTCGGCGGCCTTGCGCTCGTCGATGTCGTCGTACTCGGGCACCTTGCCGGGGTCGGCGGCCTCCCGGCGCCACTGGCCGTACCGGACGGCCTCGGCCAGTGCGCGGACGGCGCGCTCGGCGGCGGGGTAGGCCGGGATCAGGCGCGGGCCGTCCTCCTCGGCGGCGCCGTCCGGCACCGGTACGGGTGGCAGTACGGGCGCGCCCGCCCGCGGGGCGGTGCTGGTGGCGGCGGACAGGGCCTCGGCCAGGCCGCCCAGCTCGACGTGCACGACCAGCACCGGTTTGCCCGGCACCGCGGCTGCCGCCGAGCGCAGCGCCTCCGCCAGCTCGGCGTCGTCCGGCGAGCCCTCCCCGATGGCGGGGATGGCGGTGACCACGACGGCGTCGCAGGTGTCGTCCGCGAGGGCGTGGGCCAGCGCCCGGTGGAAGTCGCCTGCGGTGGCGCCGGTGGTCAGGTCCAGCGGGCGGGAGGGCCGCAGCCCCTCGGCGAGGCAGCGGTCGTAGGTGAGGATGCCGAGGGACTCGGAGTTGCCGAGGATGGAGACGCGCGGGCCGGCGGGGAGCGGCTGGCGGGCCAGGAGCAGACCGGCGTCGACGAGTTCGGTGATGGTGTCCACCCGGATGACCCCGGCCTGCCGCAGCAGCGCGGACACGGTGGCGTGGGGCAGCTGGGTGGCCCGTACCGCGTGGCCCTGCGGGGCGGAGCCCGCGCCCTGCACCACGACGAGCGGCTTGGCGGCGGCGGTGCGCCGGGCGAGCCGGGTGAACTTGCGGGGGTTGCCGATGGACTCCAGGTACATGAGGACGACATCGGTGTCGGGGTCGTCGAACCAGTACTGGAGGAGGTCGTTGCCGGAGAGGTCGGCGCGGTTGCCGGAGGAGACGAAGGTGGAGACGCCCGTGACCCCGGTGACCCCTCCCCCGCGCCGGTGCAGCCGGGAGAGGAGGGCTATGCCGATGGCGCCGGACTGGGCGAACATCCCGATGCGGCCCGGCCGGGGCATCTCGGGGGCGAGGGAGGCGTTGAGCCGTACATCCTCGGCGGTGTTGATGACGCCGAAGGCGTTCGGGCCGATGATCCGCATGCCGTAGGCGCGCGCCTGCCGGACCAGCGCCCGCTGCCGCTCGCGCCCCTCGGGGCCGCTCTCGGCGTACCCGGCGGACAGCACGACGAGTCCCTGCACCCCGTGTTCGCCGCACTCGGTGACCACGGCGGGCACCGCGTCGGCCGGTACGGCGACCACGGCGACGTCCACCGGGCCCTCGATCTCCCGGACCGAGCGGTGGGCGGGCACCCCGTCGACCTCGTGGAAGCCGTCCGGGAAGGCGTTGTTCACCGCGTACAGCGGGCCCTGGTAGCCGGCGTCCCCGATGTTGCCGAGGACGCTGCGGCCGACGCCGCCGGGCGCGCGGCCGACGCCGATGACGGCGACGGAGCCGGGTGCCAGCAGCCGCCGCACGGAGTGGGCTTCGGCGCGCTGCTCCCGCGCGCGCTGCACGGCCATCGAGCGGTCGGTGGGTTCGAGGCCGAACTCCAGCCGGACGACGCCGTCCTCGAAGCTGCGCTTCTGGGTGTACCCGGCGTCGGTGAACACCTTGATCATCTTGCTGTTGGCGGGCAGCACCTCGGCGGCGAAGCGCCGGATGCCGCGCTCGCGGGCGACGGCCGCGATGTGCTCCAGGAGCGCGGAGGCGACACCCCGGCCCTGATGGGCGTCCTGCACCAGGAAGGCGACCTCCGCCTCGTCGGCGGGGGCGGAGGCGGCCATGCCATCGGCGCCGATGCGGTCGTAGCGTACGGTGGCGATGAACTCGCCGCCGACGGTGGCGGCGAGCCCCACCCGGTCCACGAAGTCGTGGTGCGTGAAGCGGTGCACGTCCTTGGCGGAGAGCCTGGGGTACGGCGCGAAGAAGCGGTAGTACTTCGACTCGTCGGACACCTGCTCGTAGAAGCTGACCAGCCGGTCGGCGTCGTCGGCGGTGATGGGCCGGATGCGCGCGGTCCCGCCGTCGCGCAGCACCACGTCCGCCTCCCAGTGGGCGGGGTACTCGTGCCGGTCCTGCCGGTCCGCCGGGGTCTGCATGGGCCCCAGGGTACGGCTCACGCGGACGGACGGCGCGAGGCGGCGGGTGGGACACGGAAGTCGGGCCGAGGCCGCGGTCCGACGACCGGTACGGAGAGGCTCCGGAGAGGTGAAGTGCCGCTCCGGGCACGGTTTCCGGTATGGGAAACTGGTCTAGACAACCTGAGAGACTGAAGGGCAGCATCACATGGCTGAGCGCCGCGTCAACGTCGGCTGGGCCGAGGGCCTCCACGCCCGCCCCGCTTCCATCTTCGTCCGAGCCGCCACGGCCACAGGCGTCCCGGTCACGATCGCCAAGTCCGGCGGTACCCCGGTCAACGCGGGCTCGATGCTGGCCGTCCTGGGCCTGGGCGCCCAGGGTGGCGAGGAGATCGTCCTCGCCTCCGACGCCGACGGCGCGGACATCGCGCTGGACCGGCTGGCCAAGCTGGTCGCCGAGGGCCTGGACGAGCTGCCCGAGACGGTCTGACCGATCCTCGGCGGAAGCCGCGTCACCCCTTTGCGGGCGGCGCGGCTTCTGCGTTTTCCGCACTTTTGGCGCTTTCGGTGCAGGGAATTCAGGCACCACGAAAAGCGCGCCGTCGGCAATTGGCGGCACGCCGGAAAAGGGCAGCACAATTGCCCGGTACGCGAATATCCCTCTTTGTATACAGCGCCCGTGTTAATTCCGGAGTCCCGCTGTGTTTACAGCGTGTTGCGTGTGCCGGACACGGTCGGCGGCGGTCCGCAGCCGGTGCGCGAGCGTCGCGCGCTCGGTGTGCAGCGCCGTGACCGCCCGCGCGCGCTCGCCGTCGCCGCGCGCCACCGCGTCCACGATCGCGCCGTGCTCCGCCCAGGTCTCCGGGAGGCTCGCCGGCCCGTCCACTGTGTACATCCAGGCGATCTTGTGGCGGAGCTGGGTGAGCGCCGAGGTCAGCGCATGGCTGCCGCACGCCTGGGCGAGCGTCTCGTGGAACCAGCCGTCCAGCGCGCGCAGGTCGTCGCTGTTGCCGAGCCGCGCCCGCTCCTGCCCCAGTCTGACCAGGCCGCGCAGCACCTTCAGATGGGCCTCGGTGCGCCGCTGGGCGGCCCGCGCGGCACCGAGCGGCTCCAGCAGCAGACGCATCTCCAGCAGGTCGGCGGCCTCCTGCTCGGTGGGCTCGGCCACGCAGGCGCCCGCGTGCCGCCGGGTCACGACGAAGCCCTCGGCCTCCAGGGTTCGCAGCGCCTCGCGGACGGGGACACGGGAGACTCCGTAGCGACGGGCGAGGACCTCTTCGGTGAGCCGGCCGCCGCGCTCGTGGACCCCGGCGACGATGTCGTCCCGGATCGCCGTGCACACCGTGTGCGCCGGAATACGCATGACCCACCTCCGCCTTAATCCCCGCGAAACGCCGATGACCGCGTCTGTTCCGTGACTCTATGGCAATGCGCGGCGATTTCCGATGGCGGACCGGAATCCATGGCTATTTTTTGGACAGCGGCCGGGGAAAGAGCTCCGGAAACGGCGAAAGCCCCGGCCTGGTGGGCCGGGGCTTTCGAAAAGATCGGGGTCAGACGTTCACGCCGTGCTTGCGGAGGTAGGCGACGGGGTCGATGTCGGACCCGTACTCGGGGCCGGTACGGGCCTCGAAGTGCAGATGCGGGCCGGTGACGTTGCCGGTGGCGCCGGACAGGGCGATCTGCTGGCCGGGGACGACCCGCTGGCCCACGCCGACGCCGATGGACGACAGGTGGCCGTACTGGGTGTACATGCCGTCGGCCATCCTGATCACGATCTCGTTGCCGTACGCCCCGCCCCAGCCGGTGGAGACCACGGTCCCGGCGCCGGCCGCGTGGACCGCGGTGCCGCTGGCGGCGTGGAAGTCGATACCGGTGTGCGAACCGGACGACCACAGGGTGCCGCCGGACTTGTAGGCGGTGGAGACATAGGAGCCGGTGACCGGCATGACGAAGGAGTTGAGGCGCTCGCGCTCGGCCTTGCGGGCGGCGCGCTCCTTGGCCTCGCGGGCCCGCTCGGCGGCGGCGCGCTCCGCGGCCTCCTCGGCGGCCTTGCGCTCGGCGGCCGCCTTCTGGGCGGTGGCCTGCGCGGCGATCTCGTCGGCGAGGGTGTCGCTGACGGTGATGACGGGGGTGAGGCCGGTGTTCTCGACGGAGTTGTCCGCGGCGAGTGCCGGGGAGGCCGCGAGGGTGCCGACGACACCGGTGGCGAGGGCCGCGACACCGGCCGCAGTTGCGGTGGTGCGCTTGACCCGGCCGGGCTTGCGGTGCTTCCCGGCGGCGCACATGAACGCCATGAGCTGGCTGGTCCTTTCCTTCCCTCTCGCCTACCGGGTTAGCTGACGGGTTCGGAGCAGGAAGGTCTCCTACGGCCGCCCTCGCATCCGCGCGGGCGCCCGATTCACCCCAGGGACTGCGGTGGGTCCCCGGCTCCCCCTACGGGGGACTCGGCGATGACTGTCCGGTGCCGCGGACGCGGCGCACTGCCTGACGAACAGCCCGGAAGAAGCTAAAGGGGACGGGAGCGGATCTTCAAACGAGTCCCGACTTTTGTAGCGCATCCCACACGCCCGAGGGGGAACCTCTGCCCCAATCCGGACATTTGGGGGCCGGTGTTCGAGCACACTCTCGAACACACGTGTGGGCCCTGACGACTCATGTGCCATCAGGGCCCACTCGCGTGTGCCTGCTCGGCTACTCGGCCGAGACCACCTTGACCTCGCCGATGCCGAGCGCCTCGACGGGCTCCTTGATCTGGGCGGCGTCGCCGACCAGGACCGTGACCAGCCGGTCGGCCGGGAAGGCGTTCACCACGGCGGCCGTGGCCTCCACGGTGCCGGTGGCGGCGAGCGTGCGGTACAGCTCAGCCTGGAAGTCGTCCGGCAGATGCTGCTCGACCTGGTCCGCGAGGGTGCCGGCGACGGCGGCGGCCGTCTCGTACTTCAGCGGGGCCACGCCGACGAGGTTCTGCACGGCCACGTCCCGCTCGGCGTCGGTCAGGCCCTCGGCGGCCAGGGTGTGCAGCACCGTCCACAGGTCCGCGAGCGCGGGGCCCGTGTTCGGGGTGTCCACGGAGCCGCTGATGGCGAGCATCGAGGCGCCGGTGCCGTCCGGGGCGGAGCGCAGCACCTGGCCGAAGGAGCGCACGCCGTAGGTGTAGCCCTTCTCCTCGCGCAGGACGCGGTCCAGGCGGGAGGTGAGGGTGCCGCCGAGGCAGTACGTGCCGAGCACCTGGGCGGGCCACACGCGGTCGTGCCGGTCGGAGCCGATCCGGCCGATGAGCAGCTGGGTCTGCACGGCGCCGGGCCGGTCCACGATGACCACGCGGCCGGTGTCGTCGGCGGTCACCGGCGGCACGGGGCGGGCCTGGCCGGGCGTACCCGTCCAGGCGCCCAGGGTGTCGGCGAGCAGCGCGTCGAGGTCGATGCCGTCGAGGTCGCCCACGACCACCGCGGTGGCGGTGGCGGGGCGCACATGGCGGTCGTAGAAGGCGCGGACGGCGCCCGCGTCGATCTTCTCGACGGTCTCCTCGGTGCCCTGGCGCGGCCGGGACATGCGCGCGGAGGCCGGGAACAGCTCCTTGGACAGCTCCTTGGCGGCGCGCCGGGCCGGGCTGGCCAGCTCGTGCGGGATCTCGTCCAGGCGGTTGCGGACCAGGCGCTCGATCTCGCTCTCCGCGAAGGCGGGGGCGCGCAGGGCGTCCGCGAGCAGATTGAGGCCCTTCTCCAGGCGGGAGGCGGGCACCTCCAGGCTGAGCCGGACCCCGGGGTGGTCGGCGTGCGCGTCCAGGGTGGCGCCGGCGCGCTCCAGTTCGGCGGCGAACTCCTCGGCGGAGTCCTTGTCGGTGCCCTCGGAGAAGGCTCGCGCCATGATGGTGGCGACGCCGTCGAGACCGGCCGGTTCGGCGTCCAGGGGGGCGTCGAGCAGTACCTCGACGGCGACGACCTGCTGGCCGGGGCGATGGCAGCGCAGCACGGTCAGGCCGTTGTCCAGCGTGCCTCGCTCGGGGGCCGGGAACGCCCACGGCCTGGCCTCGCCGGCCTGCGGCTGGGGGTGGAACTCCATGGGGGCGAGCTCGGTCACTTGGCCGTCTCCTCGTCGTCGTTGCCGGCCTCTACGGTGGCTTCGTGCTCCGGGTCGTCGGGCAGGTCGGTGTCCTCGACCGCCTCCGGGGACTTCGGCTCGTAGACGAGCACGGCGCGGTTGTCCGGGCGCAGGCGGGCCTTGGCGACCTCGCGGACCTCCTCCGGGGTCACCTCCAGGACGCGCTGTACGGCGTTGAGGGCGAGCTGCGGGTCGCCGAACAGGACGGCGTACCGGCACAGTTCGTCGGCGCGGCCCGCGACCGTGCCGAGCCGGTCCAGCCATTCGCGCTCCAACTGGGCCTGGGCGCGCTCCATTTCCTCCGGGGTCGGGCCCTCCTCCGCGAAGCGGGCCAGCTCCTCGTCGATGGCGGTCTCGATGACCGGCACCTCGACGTCGCCGGAGGTCTTCACGTCCAGCCAGCCCAGCGAGGGCGCTCCGGCCAGGCGGAGCAGCCCGAACCCGGCGGCGACGGCGGTGCGGTCGCGGCGCACCAGGCGGTTGTAGAGGCGGGAGGACTCGCCGCCGCCGAGGACGGTGAGGGCGAGGTCGGCCGCGTCGGACGCGCGCGTGCCGTCCTCCGGGAGCCGGTAGGCGGCCATCAGGGCGCGCGCCGGGACCTCCTCGACGACGACCTCGCGCAGCTCGTCCCCGATGACCTCGGGCAGGGCGCCGTCGCGCGGGGCGGGCTTGCCGTCGTGACCGGGGATGGAGCCGAAGTACTTCTCGATCCAGGCCAGCGTCTGCTCGGGGTCGATGTCGCCGACCACGGAGAGCACCGCGTTGTTGGGCGCGTAGTAGGTGCGGAAGAACGCGCGGGCGTCCTCCAGCGTGGCCGCGTCCAGGTCGGCCATGGAGCCGATCGGCGTGTGGTGGTAGGGGTGGCCCTCGGGGTAGACCAGGGCGGTCAGCTTCTCGAAGGCGGTGCCGTAGGGGACGTTGTCGTAGCGCTGGCGGCGCTCGTTCTTGACGACGTCGCGCTGGTTCTCCATCGACTCGTCGTCCAGCGCGGCCAGCAGGGAGCCCATGCGGTCGGCCTCGAGCCACAGGGCGAGTTCGAGCTGATGGGTGGGCATCGTCTCGAAGTAGTTGGTGCGTTCGAAGCTGGTGGTGCCGTTGAGCGAGCCGCCGGCGCCCTGGACCAGCTCGAAGTGGCCGTTGCCCTTGACCTGGCCCGAGCCCTGGAACATCAGGTGCTCGAAGAGGTGCGCGAGGCCGGTGCGGCCCGCGACCTCGTGGCGGGAGCCGACGTCGTACCAGAGGCAGACCGCGGCCACCGGGGTCAGGTGGTCCTCGGAGAGCACCACGCGCAGACCGTTGGCCAGGCGGTGCTCGGTCGCTGTCAGGCCCCCGGAGCCTGCCTGGGCTGTGGTCGTGTGACCCATGGGCATGTACGTCCCTTCGCAAGCGGTGGCGGTCGAAAGAAACCGCGGTTTTCCTGCCGTTCCTGCCACTGTATGCAAAGCGTGCGAGGGCCCGGCGGAGTTCCCGCCCGACGTACGCCCACAGCGGATCGACTAGCCTGCGTCAGGCGTGCTCATGGCGAGCGCGGTCCCCGGCCGGCGTACGGCGGTGGAACGCGGGACCGCCGAGCACCGGGAGCGGACCCGTACGGACCGGGTCGCGGCCCTCGTTGTCAGTGCCCCGGTCCACAATGGTCCGCGTCCGATCCGTCCCACGCCTTCAGCAAGGAGCCGGCAGCGATGGCCCGCCGCAGCACGAAGACCCCGCCGCCCGACGACGCGTACGAGGAGAAGATCCTCGACATCGACGTCGTGGACGAGATGCGTGGCTCCTACCTCGAATACGCGTACTCGGTCATCTACTCGCGCGCCCTGCCGGACGCCCGTGACGGACTGAAGCCGGTGCACCGCCGCATCGTCTACCAGATGAACGAGATGGGCCTGCGGCCCGAGCGCGCCTACGTGAAGTGCGCGCGCGTGGTCGGCGAGGTCATGGGCAAGCTCCACCCGCACGGCGACGCGTCGATCTACGACGCGCTGGTGCGCATGGCGCAGCCCTTCTCGATGCGCGTCCCGCTGGTCGACGGCCACGGCAACTTCGGCTCGCTGGGCAACGACGACCCGCCGGCCGCCATGCGGTACACCGAGTGCCGGATGGCCGCGGCGGCGAGCCTGATGACCGAGTCGATCGACGAGGACACGGTCGACTTCGCGCCGAACTACGACGGTCAGGAGCAGGAGCCGGTCGCGCTCCCCGCCGCCTTCCCGAACCTGCTGGTCAACGGCTCCTCCGGCATCGCGGTCGGCATGGCGACGAACATGCCGCCGCACAACCTGCGCGAGGTCATCGCGGCCGCCCGCCACCTGATCAGGCACCCGAACGCGGACCTGGACGCCCTGATGCGGCACGTCCCGGGCCCCGACCTGCCCACCGGCGGCCGGATCGTCGGCCTGGACGGCATCCGGGACGCGTACGCGAACGGCCGGGGCTCCTTCAAGATGCGCGCGACGGTCGCCATCGAGGCGGTGACCGCCCGCCGCAAGGGGCTGGTCGTCACCGAACTGCCCTTCGCGGTCGGCCCGGAGAAGGTCATCGCCAAGATCAAGGACCTGGTCAACGCCAAGAAGATCCAGGGCATCGCGGACGTCAAGGACCTCACCGACCGCGAGCACGGCCTGCGCCTGGTCATCGAGATCAAGAACGGCTTCGTGCCGGAGGCCATCCTGGAGCAGCTCTACAAGCTGACCCCCATGGAGGAGTCCTTCGGCATCAACAACGTGGCCCTGGTGGACGGCCAGCCGCTCACGCTGGGCCTGAAGGAGCTGCTGGAGGTCTATCTCGACCACCGCTTCGAGGTCGTGCGGCGGCGCAGCGAGTTCCGCCGGACCAAGCGCCGCGACCGGCTGCACCTGGTCGAGGGCCTGCTGACCGCGTTGGTCGACATCGACGAGGTCATCCGGGTGATCCGGTCCAGCGAGAACTCCGCGCAGGCCAAGGAACGCCTGATGGAGCGCTACGGCCTGAGCGACATCCAGACGCAGTACATCCTCGACACGCCGCTGCGCCGCCTCACCAAGTACGACCGGATCGAGCTGGAGGCGGAGAAGGACCGGCTCAACCAGGAGATCGAGGAGCTGACCCGCATCCTGGATTCGGACGCGGAGCTGCGCAAGCTGGTCTCCGGCGAACTGGCCGATGTGGCCAAGAAGTTCGGCTCCGACCGGCGTACGGTCCTGCTGGAGTCGGCGGCCTCCCAGGTGGCCGCGGTGCCGCTCCAGGTGGCCGACGACCCGTGCCGGGTACTGCTGTCCTCGACCGCCCTGCTGGCCCGTACGACCGGCGCCGAGCCCGTCCCGCAGGACGGCGGGCGTGCCAAGCACGACGTGATCGTCTCCTCGGTCCCGGCGACCGCGCGCGGTGAGATCGGCGCGGTGACGTCGAGCGGACGCCTGTTGCGGATCAATGTGGTCGACCTGCCCCATCTGCCGGACACGGCGACCGCGCCGAACCTCTCCGGAGGGGCGCCGCTCGCGGAGTTCGTGTCCCTGGAGGACGACGAGACCGTGGTCGGTCTGACCACGCTGGACGAGTCCTCGCCCGGCCTGGCGATCGGCACCGCGCAGGGCGTGGTCAAGCGCGTGTTGCCCGACTACCCTTCCAACAAGGACGAGTTGGAGGTCATCACCCTCAGAGAGGGTGACCGGATCGTCGGCGCGGTGGAGCTGCGCACCGGCGAGGAGGACCTGGTGTTCATCACCGACGACGCCCAACTCCTGCGCTATCAGGCGGGCCAGGTGCGCCAGCAGGGCCGTCCGGCGGGCGGTGTGGCGGGCATCAAGCTCACCGAGGGCGCGAAGGTGATCTCGTTCACGGCGGTCGATCCGGCCGTCGACGCGGTGGTGTTCACGGTGGCGGGCTCGCGGGGCACGCTGGACGACTCGGTGCAGACGACGGCCAAGCTGACCCCGTTCGACCAGTTCCCGCGCAAGGGCCGGGCCACGGGCGGCGTGCGCTGCCAGCGCTTCCTGAAGGGCGAGGACTGCCTCGCGCTGGCCTGGGCGGGCCCCGTACCGGCGCGGGCGGCGCAGAAGACCGGCCTGCCGGTGGAGCTGCCGGAGCCGGACCCGCGCCGCGACGGTTCGGGCACCTCGCTGGCGAAGACGGTGTCGGTGGTGGCGGGACCGGTGTTCTAGCGGGTCCCTATGGTGTGCCGGGCTCGTCCTCGGAGCCCGGCACATAACGCAGGACGCCCCACATGGCCTGCTCGTCGTCTCCGGCGCCGCCGCCCCGGCACGCGTCCAGTTCCTTGCCGAGGGCGTCGGCGTCGATGCCGGTGCCGATCAGGACGAGCTGGGTGAGACGTTCGGCTCCGGGCGGCCAGGGCTCGGGCCGGAAGCGCAGGAAGCGGCCCACCGCGTGTACGGCGTACCGGTTGCCGGGGTCGTGGGCGCCGAAGTCCACGTATCCCTTGATCCGGTACAGCCCCTCCGGCCTGCTGTCCAGGAAGCCCATCAGGGCGCGGGGCTCCATGGGCAGGTCGGAGACGAAGGACAGGGTGTCGTAGCCGGAGTGCAGATGCCCGGGGTGCGCGGCCTGCCCGTCGTGGTGGTCGTGGTCGCCGTGTTCGCCGTGTTCGTGCAGGTCGTCGAAGGAGAGCTGACCGACGCGCTCTTCACTGGGGCGGCAGTCGAAGAGGAACTCCGGGTCGATACGGCCGTAGGTGGCGGGCAGTACGGCGGCGCCCTCGGTGAGCGAGCCCACCAGGGCGAGGACGCGGTCGGCGTCGGGTGCCCGGTCGAGCTTGTTGACCACGACGAGGTCGGCGAGGGCGAGATGCCGGTCGATCTCGGGGTGCCGGGCGCGGGTGTCGTCGAACTCGGCGGCGTCCACGACCTCGACGAGCCCGCCGTACATGATCTCCGGCTGCTCACTGGCCAGCACCATCCGCACCAGCTCCTGCGGCTCGGCGAGCCCGCTGGCCTCGATGACGATGACGTCGATCCCGGCGGCGGGTGCGGCGAGCTTGGCCAGATAGGTGTCGAGTTCACTCGCGTCGACCGCACAGCACAGGCAGCCGTTGCCGAGCGACACGGTCGAGTCCCCGAGCGCGCCCGCGACAGCCATCGCGTCGATCTCGATGGACCCGAAGTCATTGACCAGCGCCCCGATCCGGCTGCCCTCGCTGCGATGCAGCAGATGATTGAGCAACGTCGTCTTCCCGGACCCCAGGAACCCGGCCAGCACGACGACCGGAATCTGCGGACTGCGGCTGTTCGCCAACGGGGGCACCCTTCCCACGGTTCTCGCCGGGTGCCGCACCCGGCGCGGGGGCGCGGCGCCCGGAGGACGGACTGTCCGACCAGGATACGAGGAAGGGTTCGGCGGCCCGTGGCGCGCGGGGGCCCCGGCTCAGATACCGGCGGGCGCGGGCATCGGCACCGGCACCGGGGGCTGGAGGCCGACATAGCGGGCCACCGGGCGGATGATCTTCGGGTCGGCCGCCTGCTCCAGGATGTTGGCGCTCCAGCCGACGACACGTCCCGCGGCGAAGGTGGGGGTGAACATCTCCCTTGGCAGACCGCACAGTTCCATGACCACTCCGGCGTAGAACTCGACGTTGGTGTGCAGTTCACGGCCTGGCTTGAGTTCGGCGAGGATCGCCTCGACGTGCCGTTCGACCTCCACGGCGAAGTCGACGCGCGGGCTGCCGAAGCCGAGGGCGATCTCGCGCAGCATGCGGGAGCGGGGGTCCTCGGTGCGGTAGACGGCATGGCCGAAGCCCATGATCCGGTCACCGGCGAGCACGCGTTCGCGGACCCACGGGTCGATCCGGTCGGGGGTGCCGATCGCGTCGAGGGTGTCGAGGGCGCGGCTGGGCGCTCCGCCGTGGAGGGGGCCGGAGAGCGCCCCGAGGGCGCCCACCAGGCAGGCCGCCACGTCGGCGCCCGTGGAGGCGATGACCCGTGCGGTGAAGGTTGACGCGTTGAATCCGTGGTCAATGGTTGAGATGAGATATTGCTCGACCGCACGGGCCTGTCGAGCCTCGGGTTCCTCGCCGTTGAGCATGTACAGGTAGTTGGCGGCGTACGGCAGATCAATGCGGGGCTCGACCGGCTCAAGGCCCTGCCCGAGCCGGTACAGCGCGGTGAGCAATGTGGGTACGGCGGCGCAGGCGGCGAGGGTGTCCGCGCGGCGCCGGTCGGCGTCGATGTCGTACACGGGCCGGAAGCGACGGGCCGCGCCGAGCAGGGACAGTGCCGTGCGGAGCCCGGCGAGCGGACCGGCGACGCGGCTCGCGGCGGCGACGGCGGGCAGCGCGTCACGGACCTCCGCGGGCAGTCGCCGCAGTTCGGCGACCTCGGCGGTGAAGGCGGCCCGCTGCTCGGGGCCGGGGAGTGCGCCGTGCACCAGGAGGTACCAGACGTCCTCGAAGCTCCGGGTGCGCGCGAGTTCGACGGCGGAGTACTGGCGGTAGTGGTAGAAGCCCTCGACTCCCCGGACGTCGCCGATCTCGGTGTCGGTGACGACGACGCCGGCGAGCCCACGCGGTACGTCGACGAGGGGTGCGGTCCTGTTGCTGGACATCATGTTCCTCCCTGAACTTGATCCGACTGTCCATGCTTGACCAAAGCGGTGTCAATATTGATTGAATCAATGTCTGCCATCTACCTATCCAGAGAGGGCTACGGTGACCCTCATGCGCGCTCACGAACTCGCCCCAGGCCGCCCCGAGGGACGGCTGACCACCAAGGAGACCGCCGAACTCCTCGGCGTGAAGCCGGAGACGGTGTACGCCTACGTGAGTCGGGGGCTGCTCGGCAGCAGACGTGAGCCCGGCAGCCGCACCAGCACCTTCGACGCGCAGGAGGTGACGGCCCTCGCCCGGCGCAACAGGCGCGAGGCGGCCGCGCCTTCGGCCTCCGGCGTCGACCTGTCCGTACGGACCGGCCTCACACTGATCGAGGAGGACCGGTACTACTTCCGTGGCGTCGACGCCACGGAACTGGCCGCGCGCCACTCCTTCGAGGAGGTCGCGGAGTGGCTGTGGACCGGTCGCCTCGTCTCCGGCGCCTCCTTCACCGCTCCCGAGGCGACGGTCGACGCCGCCCGCCGCGCCGTGAACGCCCTGCCCGAACACACCTCCCCCACCGACCGGCTGCGCGCGGCGGCGATCGCCGCGTCGGCCGAGGACCCGCTGCGCTTCGACCTGTCCGAGGAGTCCGTGCTCGGCGCGGGACGCGTCCTCATTCCCACGCTCGTCGGCGCACTCCCCCCGGCCGGACTCGACCACCGCGACGACGGTCCCTTGGCCCGCCGCCTGTGGGGCAGACTGACCGGCCGACCCGCCGACGACGCCTCCGTGCGGGTCCTGGACACCGCCCTCGGTCTGCTCGCCGACCACGACCTGGCCGCCTCCACCCTGGCGGTCCGGGTCGCCGCCTCGGCCCGCGCGCACGCCTACGCGGCCGTCTCGGCCGGGCTGGGTGCCCTGGAGGGCCCGCTGCACGGCGCCGCCAGCGGCCTGGCCCACCGAATGCTGCTCGACGTCCTCGACCAGGGCACCGCGGGCCCCGTGATCGCCGCCGAACTCCGTGCCGGCCGCCGCGTCCCCGGCCTCGGCCACCGGCTCTACCCCGGCGAGGACCCGCGCGCACAGGCGCTGTTCGGGCTGCTGGAGCAGATCCCGCGCGCGGAACCCGCCCTGCTCGCGGCCCGCGACATCGTCGCCACCACGGCCCGGCACACCCCACTGCACGCCAACGTGGACCTCGCCCTGGCGGTCTTCACCGCCTCCTTCGGCATGCCCGACACCGCGGGCGAGACGCTCTTCGCCGTAGCCCGGACCGCCGGCTGGATCGCGCACGCCCTGGAGGAGTACGGCGAACGCCCGCTGCGCATGCGTCCGAGCGGCCACTATGTCGGCCCGCGGCCCCCGCAGCCCCTGCCCGAACCCTGATCCGTACCCACCCCCGGAGTCGAACACGCCCCGGCCGGGGAATCACCCACCGGAAAGTCAGGTTAGGCTCACCTACGTGAGTAGGTGTGCGACCGTCTCCCGGAACCTCGACGAGCCCGTTTCCGGCACGGCGGCCACGGCGACGACGTGGCTGCTGCTGGAACAGCCGGGCCCCTGGGGCGCGAAAGCGCTGACCGCGAGCCATCTGGACCCCGCGCTGGGCCGCGCCCTGGAGGCCGCCGCCAAGGACACTGGTGTGCGGGTGGCGCTGATCCGGCGCCCCGGCAGGCACGCCGACCCCGGCACACCGCCCGTACGGCAGGTGTATGTCGCCCGCACAGTTCCCGGAAACGTGTGGCTGTACGGCACCACCACGCGCGATCCGCGCCAGTTGCTCGGCCTGGACTTCGCCGCCCTGGGCGCTGGCGACCCCCGGTCCTTCGCATCGGTGCTCGGCGGGCGCCCGGAGACCGGTGCCCCTCTCGCGCTGGTGTGCACCAACGGCAAGCGCGACCGCTGCTGCGCCCTGCTGGGCCGCCCGCTCGCCGCCGAACTGACCGCGTCGGACGTACCCGGCGTCTGGGAGGTCACCCATCTGGGTGGTCATCGCTTCGCCCCCACGGTGCTCGTGCTGCCGTACGGCTACGCGTACGCCCGAGCCGAGGCGCACACGGTCAAGGAGGCCCTGTACCGCGCCCAGGACGGACAGGTGCTGCTGGAGGACTGCCGCGGCCGCTCCGCCTGGGACCGCCCCGGCCAGGCCGCCGAACTGGCCGTACGGTCGGCGACGGCCGAGTACACCGCCGACGCGCTGCACGTCGTCCGCACCGAGGGCGCCGCGCCCCGCTGGGAGGTCACCGTCGCCCATGCCGACGGCCGGGGCTGGCGGGTCACCGTGGCCCAGACAGCCGCCCTGCCACCGCGTCCGGAGAGCTGCGGGGTGGACGTGCTGGGCACCCCCGCGCGGATGGACGTCGTGGGCATCCGGGCCCTGCGCACAGCGGCCCTGGCGGGCTGACACCCTCGCCCTGGGAGACACGGACGGTCCCGCGTACCGTCTCCGCATGCCTCCCACTCCCCCCGCCCGCCGTCCGCGACTCGGTCTGCCCAGGCGGGCGTTCGCGCAGGTCCTGCTCACCCAGGTGACGATCGCGGCGGGGGTCGCGGTCCTGGCGACCGGGCTCTTCCTGGCGCCACTCAGTGCACAGCTGGACCAGGAGGCGATGCGCCGCGCGCTGGTCATCGCGCAGACCACCGCGCAGGACCCGGCGATCGCCGAGGGCGTCCGGAGCACGCGGCCCACCGCCGACGGGCCGGTGCAGCGGGAGGCCGAGCGGATCAGGCGGGCCACGCACGCCGAGTACATCGTCGTGATGGACGCGCGGGGGGTGCGCTGGTCCCACCCGACCGCCGGGGAGATCGGCCGCCGCGTCTCCACCGACCCCAGCAGCGCGCTGGCCGGCCGCCAGGTGATGGAGATCGACCGGGGCACGCTGGGCCGCTCCGCGCGCGGCAAGGTGCCGCTGTACGACGCCGGGCACCGGATCGTCGGCGCGGTCTCGGTGGGCATCGCGTACGACAGTGTGCGCGCCGGGCTGCTCGGCGCGATCCCCGGGCTGCTGGCGTACGCCGGGGGCGCGCTGGCGGTGGGGGCGCTGGCCGCCTGGCTGATCTCCCGCCGGGTGCACCGGCAGACCCGTGACCTGGCCTTCTCCGACATCTCGGCGCTGCTCGCGGAGCGGGAGGCGATGCTGCACGGCATCCGGGAGGGCGTGGTCGCCCTGGACCGGAGCGGCCGGATACGGCTGCTCAACGACGAGGCGGGCCGGTTGCTCGGCATCGGGGACGAGTCGGTCGGACGGTCGCCGGACGAGGCGCTCGGCGCGGGCCGTACGACGGACGTGCTGGCCGGACGGGTGACCGGCACCGATCTGCTGACCGTGCGCGGCCCGCGTGTCCTGGTCGCCAACCGGATGCCCACCGAGGACGGCGGCGCCGTGGCCACCCTGCGCGACCGCACCGAGCTGGAGCGCCTCGGCCGTGAACTCGACTCCACACACGGCCTGATCGACGCCCTGCGCGCCCAGGACCACGAGCACGCCAACCGCATGCACACCCTGCTCGGCCTGCTGGAGCTGGAGATGTACGACGAGGCGGCCGAGTTCATCGGGGAGCTGGTCGGGGAGCACCGGGCGACGGCCGAGCAGGTGACGGAGCGGATCGAGGACCCGTTGCTGGCCGCGCTGCTGGTGGGCAAGGCGACCGTCGCCGCCGAGCGCGGGGTGGCGCTGAGGCTGTCGGAGGAGACCTGGCTGCCGGACCGGCTGATCGACCCGCGTGGTCTGGTCACGGTGGTGGGCAACCTCGTGGACAACGCCCTGGACGCGGTCGCGGGCGCCCCGCACGCGCGCGTGGAGGCCGAGTTGCGCGCCGAGGGCCGCACCGTGGTGCTCCGGGTACGGGACACCGGGCCGGGGGTGCCCAAGGAGCAGCGGGAGTCGGTCTTCACGGAGGGCTGGTCCACCAAGGAGCCGCCCGCGCACGGCAAGCGCGGTATCGGCCTGTCGCTGGTGCGGCGCCTGGCCGAGCGGCAGGGCGGCTCGGCCTCGGTGGGCGCGGCGGAGGGCGGGGGCGCCGAGTTCACGGTGGTGCTGCCGGACGCGCTGGGCGAGCCGGTGCCCTCGGGAACCGAAGAGGCGCGGGGGCATTGAGCACCCCGCGCCCCCGAGCGGCTACTTGGCGGCCTTCTCCGCGAACTCGGTGGTGTACGTCTTGTCGAGGTCGACGTCGGCGTTCTTGATGTTGGGGCTGAACGCCTTGAGGACCTTCTCGACGGTCTCCGGGCCCCGCGCGGGCATGATCCCGTCCTTGGTGAACATCGGCAGGGTGCTCTTGATCGCGGCGGCGTAGAGCTTCCGGTCGCCCTGGGAGTAGTCGGCGGGCATCTTGGCCGCGATCTCGTCGGCGCTGTGGGTGGACATCCAGTTGAGCGTCTTGACGAACGCGTTGACGAGCTTCTGGACGGTGTCCTTGTGACCGTTGACCCAGTCCGTGTTCATGTACAGGCTGGACGAGGGGTACGGGCCGCCGAGCGCCTTCTGCGAGCCCTCGGGGGTGCGCATGTCGACGAGGACGCGGCCCGCCTTCTTGGCCAGGATCGTGGCGACGGTCGGGTCGGTGGTCATGCCCGCGTCGATGGAACCCTTCTGGAGGGCCGCGATGAACGTCGGCCCGGCTCCCACGGCGACCGGGCTGAACTGGTCCACCTGGACGCCGTGTTTGACCGCGAGGTACTTGGTGAGGAAGTCGGTCGACGAACCGAGCCCGGTGACACCGAGCTTGCGGCCCTTGAAGTCGGCGGGCGAGTGGATGTCGCCCGTCTTCTTCGCGGACACCACCTCCACCTCACCGGGCGCGTGCGAGAACTGCACGACGGACTCCACCGACTTGCCCTTCACCTGGAGGTCGAGGGTGTGGTCGTAGAAGCCGACGGCGCCCTGGACCTGGCCGGAGACGAGCGCGGTCTCCGCCTGGGCTCCGGCGGGCTCGGTGAGGAGTTCCACGTCCAGGCCCTCGGCGTCGAAGTAGCCGAGCCGCTGGGTGAGCATCGCGGGGAGGTAGATGACCTTGTCGAGGCCACCGACCATGATCTTGACCTTGGTGCCCTTGCCGTCACCGCCGGAACCCCCGTGGCTGGCCACCTCGTTGGCGCAGGCCGTGAGCGAGGTGAGGGAGAGCAGACAGGCGGTGGTGAGCGTGGCGATTCTGGTGCGCTTGCGCATGACGGGTCACGTCCTTGGGGCTGTGCGGGTGTGGGGAGTTCGGCGCGCGGAGCGGGGGTTCAGTGCTCGGAGTCGGAGGACTTCCAGCGGAAGACGCGGCGCTCGGCGAAGGTCAGCAGCCCCTCGGCGAGGAGCGCCACGACCGCGAGGATCACCATCGCGGCGTATACACCAGCGGAGTTCAGGGTGCCCTGCGACTGGGCGACGAGCAGGCCGATGCCTCGGGTGGCGCCGATGTACTCCCCCACGATGGCGCCGATGAGCGCGAAGCCGAAGCTGACGTGCAGGCTGGTGAAGATCCAGGAGGTGGCCGAGGGGATGACGACCTGGAGGGTGACCTGACGGTCGGTGGCGCCGAGGATGCGGGCGTTGGCGACCAGGTCGCGGTTGACCTCCCGCGCGCCCTGGAAGGCGTTGAAGAACACCGGGAAGAACACCAGGACCACGGCCGAGGCGACCTTGGAGGCGGGTCCCAGCCCGAACCAGATCAGGAAGATCGGGGCGAGCACGATCCTCGGGATGGAGTTCAGCACCTTGATGTAGGGGCCGAACAGGTCGGCGAGGAAGGCGACCCGGCCGAGCGCGATCCCGAGGACGACACCGGCCACGACCCCGATGACCCAGCCGAGGAGTGCCTCGTAGAGCGTGTACCAGATCTGTTCGCCGAGGGAACCGAGGGCGGTGCCGTGCAGCACCCAGGACGTGATCTGGTCCCAGATCTCGGAGGGCATCGAGAAGTTGAACGGGTCGATGACCTCGGCGCGGGACAGCACCTCCCACAGACCGAGCACGACCACCAGCAGCAGCACACGGGCCACCATCACGATCACCCGGCGCCTGCGGGCGGCCTGCGCCCGCGAACGGGCCGGTGCCTGCCGCTTGGCGGTGTCGACGGGCAGCGCGGTCACGGTCTCAGGCGACATCGGTGGCACCTCGCTCACGGGTGATGCGGACCTCTTCACCGAGGGACTCCCAGATCTCGCGGTAGATCTCGATGAACTTCGGCTCCAGCCGCACCGACTCCACCTTGCGCGGCCGGGGCAGGTCGATGGTGAACACCTGCTTGACCGTCGCGGGCCCGGCGGTCATCACGACGACCTTGTCGGCCAGCGCGATCGACTCCTCCAGGTCGTGGGTGACGAAGACGACGGAGGCCCCGGTGCCCTCCCACAGCTCCAGCAGCTCGTCCGACATCAGGGCCCGTGTCTGCACGTCGAGCGCGGAGAACGGCTCGTCCATCAGCAGGATCTCGGGGTCGTTGACGAAGGTCGCGGCGAGGGCGACCCGCTTGCGCTGGCCGCCGGAGAGCTGGTGCGGATAGCGGTCCTCGAACGCGGCGAGTCCGACCCGGTCCAGCCACTCGCGGGCCTTCTGCCTGGCCTCCGCCTTGGGCACGCCCCGGAAGCGGGGGCCGGCCATCACATTGGACAGCACCGTGCGCCAGGGGAACGTGGCGTCCTGCTGGAAGACGAAGCCGACCCGGTCGCCGACGCCGTCGACCGGCTGCCCGGCCACCAGCACCTCGCCCTCGGTCGGCTCCTCCAGCCCGCTGACCAGGGTCAGCGTGGTGGACTTGCCGCAGCCGGTGGGACCTACGACGGCGACGAACTCGCCGCGCTCCACGGTGAGGTCCAGGCCGCGCACCGCGGTGTGCGGATCACCGGAAGGGGTTCTGAAGATCTTGCTCGCGCCCCTCAGCTCGATGGCGGGGCTGGTGTCTGCGCTCATGCACCGGGACGGTAGGCGTGGGGCCGCTCCGGCAGCAGTCTTGTGCGCGCAACCCCTTCTTTTGCTCGCAAGAGCCTGTTGTGCTCGTTTTGCTCGCGCTACAACTGCGGAGCCGAAACACGGGCTTAACGCTCGCCGGCCTTGAAGGAAGGGCCCGATGATTGACGTGCTGGTCGTGGATGACGATTTCCGTGTCGCCGAGATCAACGCCAGGTATGTGGCAAAGGTTCCCGGATTCCGGGTGGCCGCCCGCGCCCACAACGCCGCCCAGGCGCTGGCCGCCATCGAACGCGGGGCCGTCGACCTGGTGCTGCTGGACCACTATCTGCCGGACCGGACCGGCCTCGAACTCGTCCACCACATGCGCCAGCAGGGCCACGGCACCGACGTCATCATGATCACGGCGGCCGGCGATGTGACGACCGTGCAACAGGCGATGCGGCTCGGCGCCCTGCACTACCTGGTGAAGCCGTTCACCTTCAACGCGCTGCGCGGCCGCCTCGATTCCTACGCCGCCCTGCGCCGCACCGTCGACCGGGTGGGCGGGGGCGGGGTGACCGGCCAGGAGCAGGTCGACCGCATCTTCGGCGCCCTGCGCACGGCCACCGCGCCGTCCGCTCCAGGGCTGCCGAGCGGCCATACGGAGCCGACCTCCGACCTGATCTGCGGTGTCCTGCACGGCGCGGAGCAGCCCCTGTCGGCCCACGAGGTGGCGTCCCGCACGGGGCTGAGCCGCTCCACCGCCCAGCGCTATCTGCGCCATCTGGAACAGGCGGGCCGACTGCGCCTGTCCCTCAGATACGGCGACACCGGCCGCCCTGAGCACCGGTACGCCTGGGTGACGCCGTGACGCCATGACGCTCTGACGTCACCCAGGGCCGGCGCCGGCCTTATACGGCTCCGGCGCCGGTCAGCGAACGCACCTCGGTCTCCGCGAACTTGGCCTCGTCCGGCACCTCGTCCGAGGTGACGGTGCCCAGCCAGCCCGAGAGGAAGCCGAGCGGGATGGAGACGATGCCCGGATTCTGGAGCGGGAAGTACTGGAAGTCGACGCCGGGGAACAGCGAGCCGGGGCTCCCCGACACCACCGGCGACAGCAGCACCAGGATCACCGCGGGGATCAGCCCGCCGTACACGGCCCAGACCGCACCGCGTGTGGTGAAGTTCCGCCAGAACAGTGAGTACAGCAGCGTCGGGAGGTTCGCCGAGGCGGCCACGGCGAAGGCCAGTCCGACCAGGAAGGCCACGTTGAGATCGCGGGCCAGCAGTCCGAGCGCGATCGCCACGATCCCGATGGCGGCCGCCGCGACCCGCGCCACCGCCACCTCACCGCGTGGGGTGCTGGGCGTACGCCGGAGGGACGCGTACAGGTCATGGGCCACGGACGCCGAGGAGGCGAGCGTGATCCCGGCGACCACCGCGAGGATCGTGGCGAAGGCGACGGCGGCCACGACCGCGAACAGCACGGTGCCCCCGGTGGAGGAGGCACCGCCGCCCAGGTCGAGCGCCAGCAGCGGGATCGCCGTGTTCCCGGCCGCGTTGGACCGGCGCAGCGCATCGGCGCCCACAACGGCGGTCGCCCCGAAACCGAGGACGATCGTCATCAGGTAGAAGCTGCCGATGAGCCCGATCGACCACACCGTGGAACGCCGGGCGGCCCGCGCGGTCGGCACGGTGTAGAAGCGGGACAGGATGTGCGGCAGTCCCGCGGTGCCCAGCACCAGCGCCAGACCCAGGCTGATGAAGTCCATCCGGGCGGTCCAGTCACCGCCGTACTTGAGCCCCGGCGCCAGGAACGACGCCCCGTGCCCACTGCGCTCGGCCGCCGTCAGCAGCAACTGGTTGATGTCCCCGTGGAACCGCACCAGGACCAGCACGGTCATCACGATCGTCCCGACCAGCATCAGGACGGCCTTCACGATCTGGATCCAGGTCGTCGCCCGCATCCCGCCCAGCGACACATAGATCACCATGAGCGCGCCGACCCCGATGACCGTCCACGCCTGCGCGGCCCCGCCGGAGCCCCCGAGCAGCAGCGCCACCAGGCTTCCGGCACCCACCATCTGCGCGACCAGGTACATCACGGACACGGTGACCGAGGAGGCGCCGGTGGCGATCCGCACCGGCCGCTCGCTCATCCGCGCGGCGACCACGTCGGCGAGGGTGAACCGGCCGCAGTTCCGGACCAGTTCGGCCGCGAGAAACAGCACGACCAGCCAGGCCACGAGGAACCCGACGCCGTACAGGAGCCCGTCGTAGCCGTACAGCGCGATGAGGCCGGTCACGCCGAGGAAGGAGGCGGCCGAGAGATAGTCGCCGGAGATGGCGAACCCATTTTCCAGCGGGGTGAACAGGCGCCCACCGGCGTAGAACTCCTCCGCGGACCCATGTCTGCGACGGCTCACCCAGGTGGTGATGCCCAGTGTCACGGCCACGAACACGCTGAACAGAACCAGCGCCAGCAGCTGGTGGTGGCCGGTCACGAAGTGCCTCCCTGGATGCCACGGGTCAGCTCCTGGGTGTCCCAGCGCAGTTCCAGCGCGGGCCGGTCACGCCGCAGCCGTGCGTGCCGTGCGTAGGCCCAGGTGAGCAGGAAGGTGCTGAGGAACTGCCCCAGCCCGGCGAGCATCCCCACGTTCACCGCCCCTATGACGGGCCGCGCCATCAGGCCCGGCGCTGCCGTCGCGGTGACCACGTACCCCACGTACCAGAAGAGGAAGGCGGCGACTCCGGGAACCACGAACCTCCGGTACCGGCTGCGCACCTCCTGGAACGCCTCGCTCTGCTGCACCGCGAGATACACGTCGCGCGCACGAGCCGCCGCGATCTCCCGCTCGCCCTCACCGCGCGGGTGCGGCACGGCCGGCGCGGGCATCCCCGCCCCGTCCAGTTCGCTCCAGCCGGCGGCCAGCGTGTCGTGCCAAGGGTCCTCATGCCGCACATCGCGGGAAGTCACGCCCTGCTCTTCCTCGTTGTCGGCCGAACTTCCCGGACCGTCCCCGGTACCGAAGTGTCGGCCGTTGCTTGACTGCATACCCAAGGATGGACAGATCGGGAAGATCCCCGACACATCTTCCCGTACCACTTCACCCCATTAGGTGAGTCACTCCACCCTCGGCCGCACGATGCCCTTCGCATACGCGTAACGCACCGCCTGCGCACGGTCCTTGAGGCCCGTCTTGGCGAAGAGGTTGTTGATGTGCGTCTTCACGGTCGCGGTGGAGACGTGCAACTTGCGGGCGATCTCCTGGTTGCTGAGCCCCTCGCCGATCAGCACCAGCACCTCGCTCTCGCGGGCGGTCAGTCCGTCGGGAGGCTCCGGCGGTGCCGTCGTCCGCACCTCGGCCTCGGACAGCCTTTCCAGCAGCCGGAGTTGGATACCGGGCGCCAGCCCCGCCTCCCCCGACAGCACGCTCTGCACCGCGCGCACGATCTCTTCCCCGCCCGCGTCCTTGGTCAGGTATCCCCGCGCTCCGGCGCGCAGCGCGGCGAACAGGGACTCGTCGTCCGCGAACGTCGTCAGCACCACCACCTGGGTGCCCGGATACCCGGTCCGGATACGGCGGGTGGCCTCCACCCCGTCACAACGGGGCATCCGCAGGTCCATCAGCACCACGTCCGGGGCCAGTTCGCGGACCAGGCGCACCGCTTCCTCACCGTCCCCCGCCGCGCCGACCACCTTGAGGCCGGGCAACAGCCCGAGCAGCATCACGATGCCTTCCCGCACCACTGTCTGGTCGTCGGCGACCACCACCCGCGCGGGCTTCCGCTCCCCCTCCGGCGCCGTCATACCGGCACCTTCAACGTCACCACGAACCCCTCCTCGTCCGGCCCCGCGTCCAGCGAGCCGCCCAGCAGTTCGGCCCGCTCCCGCATGCCCAGCAGACCGTACCCGCCGCCGGAGGCCGCCAGTTCGCCCGGACGCCCGCCCTTGTCCCGGACATCGAGGGTCACTTGATGCTCGCTGTAGTCGAGCCGGACGCGCACCTTCGCGCCCTGAGCGTGCTTGTGGACGTTCGTCATCGCTTCCTGCGCCACCCGGCGCACAGCCTGGGACGCCTCGGCCGGCAGGGCCCTGCGCTCACCCGTGACGGTGACCTCGCCGCCGTCCGCCACGCTGACGAGGTCCGTCAGGAACTCCTCCAGCGGCGTCAGTTCACCGCGCAGCGCGGACAGGGCCTGTCGGGTCTCGGCGAGGCCGTGGCGGGCCATTCCCCGCGCTGCCACCACCCGCTCCAGCACCTGTTCACGGCTCGCGTCGCGCTCCAACAGCAGCCGGGCCGCCTCCAGGTGCACCATCTGCGCCGAGAGGCTGTGGGCCAGCACGTCGTGGATCTCCCGCGCTATCCGCGCCCGCTCGGTCAGCGCCGCCGACCTCGCCTCGGCCTCTCGCGCGGCCCGTTCCTGAGCGAGCAGCCGCTGTGCGTTGCCCCGCGCCTCCGCGTCCAGCCGCGTCACGTATCCGGCGAGCGCCAGCCCGGCCACGGTGGCGGCGGTGGTGAGCCACATGTCGTTGTTGAAGACCGCGTACGAGGCCAGGGCGACCGATGTCACCGGCACCGCCGCCGCGAGGGGCAGCCGCTCCAGGGCGAGGATGCCGCAGCCGCACCAGAGCACCAGGGCGGGTCCCCGGAAGCCCGTGGTCTGCGCGGCGATGGCCAGGACCGGCAGCACACCGATGAGTGCCAGGGACGGCAGCAGCCGGTGCGCGTAGGTGGTGCGAAAGTAGCCCCACGCCGCGCCGGAGGCCAGCAGCACGCCTGCCACGGCGGCGGCTTCTCCCCACGCGGGGACGTCGTCCTGTCTGAGGGCGGCCCACAGCAGCAGCCCGAGCAGCACCACCCTGATGGCCTGGGCCAGCAGACGCCTGGGGCGGCTGATGCCCTCCCGGCTGAGCGCCTCGCGCGAGGGCCAGCGTGTCCAGGAGTTCTCGTTCACACCCGCTCCTTCCGCGCCGATCGTGCCGCCGGGGCCACCGGCGTTCCGCCGCCGTACGTCGGTGCGGGGCCGGGCGAGGAGACCAGCAGTCGCGCCCGCCAGGCGGTGATGCCGCCACGAACCAGCAGGGTCGCGGCGAGGCCCAGCATCAGGGCGGCGCTGTCCTGCCGGACGCCGATCGCGTACCCGAGGCCGAAGAGACCGCCGCGCAGCGCTATCCCGCCGACCCAGACGCGGGCGCAGGCTTTGGTGCTGCGGCTCCACACGACTCCGTCAGGCGCCCTCCAGATCCGGGTGGTCCACGCCCAGCCCGCTCCAGTGGCCAGGCCGACCGCCACTTCCGCGACGAGCAGTCCGAGGGACTCGATGCGGTGGTGGGCGTCGAGTATGCCGGGCTCGCGCAGCGCCATGACCGTGAGGATCGCGGGCGCCGGCCACCAGCGGCGCTCGGCGTCGATGGCGTGGGTGCGGAACTGCCTTGCGATCACCAGAACGGCGACGGCCACGATCACCAACGCGTCGGCGAACCCGGACATCCGAGCCTCCGTGTACGAGAGGGGTGTCGGAGGCGGTCGCTCCCGACACCCTCGAAATTACGGAAATCCGCAGGCCAAGGGATCGGAGCCGGGGTGGATCACGGGTGGATCTCCACAGGCCGGACTTCTCCACCCACGGGTGGAGCGATGTCGGGGTGAACCCTGAGCCAGACCTCCCGGACCTCCCGGGCTGCCCGGACCTCCCGGACCTCTCGGACCTCCCGGATCTCTCGGATCTCTCGGATCTCCCGGGGCTGCCCGGACCTCCTGACCCGAGGGACCAAGCCCTCCGGGCCCGGCACGGGCAACGAAAACGGGAGCACCGGCCGAGGCCAGTACTCCCGTCACCCCGCGTGCACCCGGTCAAAGCCGAGTGCACACGGCTACGCGTCGATCCGCGAGCGGTCCAGCGTCGCCGCCGAGCTGGAGATGAACTCCTTGCGCGGCGCCACGTCATTGCCCATCAGCAGGTCGAAGACCTGCTCGGCGGCCTCGAGGTCGGCGAGGTTGATCCGGCGCAGGGTGCGGTGGCGCGGGTCCATCGTGGTCTCTGCCAGCTGGTCGGCGTCCATCTCACCGAGGCCCTTGTAGCGCTGGATGGAGTCCTTGTACCGGACGCCCTTGCGCTGGAACTCCATGAGCGTGTCCCGCAGCTCACGGTCCGAGTACGTGTAGACGTACTTGTCCTGGCCCTTCTTCGGCTGGACCAGCTCGATGCGGTGCAGCGGGGGCACGGCGGCGAACACGCGGCCCGCCTCGACCATGGGCCGCATGTACCGCTGGAAGAGCGTGAGCAGCAGGCAGCGGATGTGGGAGCCGTCGACATCCGCGTCGGTCATCATGATGATCTTGCCGTAGCGGGCGGCGTCGATGTCGAAGGTGCGGCCCGAGCCCGCTCCTATGACCTGGATGATCGCGCCGCACTCGGTGTTCTTGAGCATGTCGGTCACGGACGAGCGCTGCACGTTGAGGATCTTGCCCCGGATGGGCAGCAGCGCCTGGAACTCGGAGTTCCGGGCCAGCTTGGCCGTACCGAGCGCGGAATCGCCCTCGACGATGAACAGCTCGCTGCGGTCGACGTCGTCGCTGCGGCAGTCGGCGAGCTTGGCGGGCAGGGACGAGGATTCCAGGGCGGTCTTGCGCCGCTGGGCGTCCTTGTGCTGGCGGGCGGCCACACGGGTGCGGGCGGCGGCGACCACCTTTTCCATGACCGTGCGGGCCTGTGCGGCGTCGTCACGCTTGGTGGAGGTCAGGAACGCCTTGAGTTCCTTGGCGATCACGGTGGAGACGATGCGGCGGGCCGCCGAGGTGCCGAGCACCTCCTTGGTCTGGCCCTCGAACTGCGGCTCGGCCAGGCGGACCGTGACGACCGCGGTCAGGCCCTCCAGGGCGTCGTCCTTGACGACGTCGTCCTCGGCGACGCGCAGCAGCTTCTTGGCGCGCAGCACCTCGTTCATCGTCTTGGTGACCGCCTGCTCGAAGCCGGCCATGTGCGTGCCGCCCTTGGGGGTGGCGATGATGTTGACGAAGGACTTCAGATTGGTGTCGTAGCCCGTGCCCCAGCGCAGCGCCACGTCGACGCCCAGTTCGCGGGTGACCTCGGTGGGCGTCATCTGGCCGTGCTCGTCGAGGACCGGGACGGTCTCCTTGAAGGTGCCCTGGCCGGAGAAGCGGAGTGTGTCGCAGACCGGCTTGTCGGTGGCCAGGTACTCGCAGAACTCGCTGATACCGCCGTCGAAGCGGAAGGACTCCTCGCCCTTGCTGCCGCCGTCGCCGAGGCCCATCTCGTCGCGCACGACGATGGTGAGGCCGGGCACCAGGAACGCGGTCTGCCTCGCCCGCTGGTGCAGGTTCTCCAGGGAGAGCTTGGCGTCCTTGAGGAAGATCTGCCGGTCGGCCCAGTAGCGCACGCGCGTGCCGGTGCGGTTCTTCGGGATCTTCTTGGTCTTGACCAGGCCGGTCCCGGCCTCGAACTTGGCCTCCGCGCCGCCCTTGGCGAAGGCGCCCGGAACACCGCGGCGGAAGCTGATGGCGTGGGTGTTCCCGCCACGGTCCACCTCGACGTCGAGCCGGGAGGAGAGCGCGTTCACCACGGAGGCGCCGACGCCGTGCAGGCCGCCGGAGGCCGCGTAGGAGCCGCCGCCGAACTTGCCGCCGGCGTGCAGCTTGGTCATGACGACCTCGACGCCGGACAGGCCGGTCTTGGGCTCGACGTCCACGGGGATGCCGCGGCCGTTGTCCCGCACCTCGACGGAGCCGTCGTCGTGGAGGATCACCTCGATGCGGTCGCAGTAACCGCCGAGGGCCTCGTCCACGGAGTTGTCGATGATCTCCCAGAGACAGTGCATCAGGCCGCGGCTGTCGGTCGAGCCGATGTACATGCCCGGGCGTTTGCGCACGGCTTCGAGGCCCTCAAGGACGAGCAGGTGCCGCGCGGTGTAATTGGAACCGTCCCGGTCAGCTCCTGCCAGCAGCGCTGTGGACGGCACGGACGTATCGGCGGTCACGCGGTTCGCTCCTCGCTGAATTTCAGATGGGCCCCTTGTGGGTAAGGAGCCGG
The DNA here is from genome assembly GCF_044541565.1 of Streptomyces sp. NPDC085596. Taxonomy (NCBI): domain Bacteria; kingdom Bacillati; phylum Actinomycetota; class Actinomycetes; order Kitasatosporales; family Streptomycetaceae; genus Streptomyces; species Streptomyces sp. NPDC085596. The sequence goes on from NZ_JBITTC010000002.1 coordinate 886,147, forward strand.
CTTCGGTAGCCGCTCAGAGGGTACCGATGCCTGGTAGAGCCGGTGTAACGCCACCCTCATCGGGAAACTCAGACTAGCCGAGGGTCGCACGGGCGTTCGATCCCTCGATGGAGTGAAGCACACATCACGTTCCCTTCGAGGCATGAACCATTTAGGCTCCGGGCACGTCCTCATCAACAACCGGCAACCCAGCCGGGAGGACCGACCCCCGAAGACCGCGCGAAACCGTAAGCACCAGACCACGCGCTACGGCACATTCGCCGCCAACCGGCAACAGCCAGCCATCCGGAAAGAAATTTTCGACGGAAAGCCACGAGCGGGAACGATTTCGGCCTGGTTGGATGTTGACCCTGGTACGACAGCTCGTCGAGCTAGAGAAGAGGCGACGTGACTACTGTTCTGACCCCCGCGAGCCCGCTGACGGCCGCCGATCGCTGCGACCGCTGCGGCGCCCAGGCATACCTGCGCGTCGTCCTGCTGAGCGGCGGAGAACTGCTCTTCTGTGCCCACCACGGGCGCAAGTTCGAGCCGGAACTCAAGAAGATCGCCGCTGAGATACAGGACGAGACGGAACGGCTGGTTGCCGTTCCCAGCACCTCTGCCACCGAAGAGCGCTGAATCTCGCACCCAACCGACGAGCCAGCCCCGGCATCAGGCCGGTGAACGGGCGGCTGCTTCCCCGAAGGAGCAGCCGCCCGTACTCGTACCCGAAAGGGGGCCGCAGGCCCTCTCAGGGGCGCCTGGGGGCCTCCTGGGACCCTTCCGCGGCCGGCTCCAGCGTGCGCACGACCTCTGACACGCGGGTGTAGACGCCGGGGCTCCCCGGCTGTCCGCACCCGCTCCCCCAGGACACCAGCCCGATCAGCCGTCCCCCGGCGACCAGCGGACCGCCGCTGTCGCCCTGGCAGGCGTCCGGTCCTCCGGCGGCCTCTCCCGCGCAGAGCATGGAGGCGGGGCTGTAGGTGCCGTTCCGTCCGCCCGGATAGGCGCGGGCGCAGAGGTCGTCGGCCAGCACATGGACGCGCGCGGCGCGCAGACGGTTCGTGTACGCGCCCCCGCCGCTCGTGTCACCCCAGCCCGAGACCAGGGCTTCGGTGCCGGGCGCGTACGCCGCGTCGCCGGCCGCCGCCATGGACACGACGGCGCTCTGCGGCACCGGCTCGGCGAGTGTGAGGACGGCGTAGTCCCCCGCGTTGGTGACGGGGTCGTACTCCGGGTTGACCTTCACCTCCCGCACGGCTGTCTCCTGGCCGTCTGCCGCCAGCAGGTCGGTACGCCCGGCGATGATCTTCAGGTCGCGCACCCGGTTCGGGGGCGCGCCCAGGACGTCGTCGGCGACACAGTGGGCGGCGGTGAGGACGGTGGTCGGCGCGATCGCCACCCCGCCGCAGAACTGGCCCGCCCGGCTACCCCCGAACCGGTCACGGCTAGAGACCGCCACCGTCCACGGGGCCTGGGAGACATCTATCGGAAAGCCGCCGACCACGACACTGTCGGCGGCGGCCGAAGCAGCACCGATCAGGGGTATCGCGGTCAGCGTGGCCGCCAGGGCGAGCGGCCGGATCAGTGCCCGGACAACGGAACGGCGCATGCGGACTCCTCACTCAGGGTGGTTCCGGAACACCCAGAGTCATCCAGCACACGGTGGCCCGCAGCACGAAGGCCCGGCTCCCACGAGGGGAGACGGGCCTTCGGCGTTCGAACCGGCGCGGTCTAGTCGAGGTAGTCCCGCAGCACCTGGGATCGTGAGGGGTGGCGCAGCTTGGACATGGTCTTCGACTCGATCTGGCGGATGCGCTCACGCGTCACGCCGTAGACCTTGCCGATCTCGTCGAGCGTCTTCGGCTGACCGTCGGTGAGGCCGAAGCGCATCGAGACGACGCCGGCCTCGCGCTCGGACAGGGTGTCGAGGACCGAGTGCAGCTGCTCCTGGAGGAGCGTGAAGCTGACGGCGTCGGCGGGTACGACGGCCTCGGAGTCCTCGATGAGGTCACCGAACTCGCTGTCGCCGTCCTCGCCCAGCGGGGTGTGCAGGGAGATGGGCTCGCGGCCGTACTTCTGGACCTCGACGACCTTCTCCGGGGTCATGTCGAGTTCCTTGGCCAGCTCCTCCGGGGTGGGCTCGCGGCCCAGGTCCTGGAGCATCTGGCGCTGCACGCGCGCGAGCTTGTTGATGACCTCGACCATGTGCACCGGGATACGGATGGTGCGCGCCTGGTCGGCCATCGCGCGGGTGATCGCCTGACGAATCCACCAGGTGGCGTACGTGGAGAACTTGTAGCCCTTGGTGTAGTCGAACTTCTCGACCGCGCGGATCAGACCGAGGTTGCCCTCCTGGATGAGGTCCAGGAAGAGCATGCCGCGGCCGGTGTAGCGCTTGGCCAGGGAGACCACCAGGCGGAGGTTGGCCTCCAGCAGGTGGTTCTTGGCGCGGCGGCCGTCCTCGGCGATGATCTCCAGCTCGCGCTTGAGCTTCGGGGCGAGCTTGTCGGAATTGGCGAGCTTGTCCTCGGCGAACAGACCGGCCTCGATGCGCTTGGCCAGCTCGACTTCCTGCTCGGCGTTGAGGAGGGGGACCTTGCCGATCTGCTTCAGGTAGTCCTTGACCGGGTCGGCGGTGGCGCCGGCCGCGGCGACCTGCTGCGCGGGCGCGTCGTCCTCGTCCTCGTCCGACAGCACGAAGCCCGCGGCCTCGGTGCCCTCGGGCTCGTCGGTGGACTTGGTCTCCTCGACGGCCTCGTCCTCGAGAAGCTCGGCGTCGTCCTTCTTGGCGCCGGTCTTCTTGGCCGCCGTCTTCTTGGCCGTGGTCTTCTTCGCGGCCGTCTTCTTGGCCGTGGTCTTCTTGGCAGCGGCCTTCGTGGCGGAGGCGGCTTCGTCGGAGTCGTCACCCGCGGCGGCGGACGTGGCCGGGGCGGCCGTGGCCTTCCGGGTGGTCACCGTCTTCGCCGCGACCGTCTTGGTGGCGGTGCGCTTGGCCGGACTCTTCGCTGCGACGCTCTTGCGGGTGCGCTTGGGCTCTGCGGCACTGACCATCAGCGTCACACCCTCTTCCTCAAGAATCTGGTTGAGGCTGCGCAGTACGTTCTTCCACTGAGTGGCCGGAATCTGGTCAGCTTCGAAGGCCCGACGCACATCGTCGCCGGCGATCTGCCCCTCAGCCTTTCCCCGCTCAATGAGCGCCATGACAGAGACGGACTCGGCGATCTCCGGCGGGAGCGTACGGGATGTGCTGGCCGACACGAACAACCTCTCGGAACGTTGGAAAGCGGCTTTCGGCCCCGTCCAGCATGGACAGGAGCCGACCACCGGCCTGGGGATGGGCCGACGGCGCGGGCGGGGCCGGGAAGAGACACAGCGCCTGGCACGGCGTCCGTATTCCCTCCGCGGCTGTTCACCTCTTAGGTCATCGCGCTGTTTCCGGGAGCGTTACGCCCAATCCGCGTGGCCCGAGTCACACCCTGTCAACAGGCAAATGCGATCAGATGTGAATGAAGCGGTCCGCTGCCAAGTCCGTCTTGATCACTTCGCCGGGTCCGGGCGGCCCGTCACACCGCCGGACTCGGCCGGAATTGTGACAGTCCGGCCGAGTCCGGCGACGGCGGGACCCCGGTCGCGGTGCCGCCATCTCGATCACTGGGGCGCGCCGCGCGGGCGGGCGCGCCGTCCGCGTTCGCCGTCAGTGCTCACGCGGAGCGGGAACCACGCGCTCCACCTCGGGCTGGACCACGAGCAGCTGCCGCATGGCCCCCTCGGCCACGGCGCCGTCGCCGCTGCCGAGCCCGTCCACGATCCGCGCGTGCTGTGCGACGGACGCCTCGGTCGGCCGCTCGCATCCCGTGGCGGGACCGCCGGAGACCTGGAGGGCGGCGGAGACGATCCCGGACAGGTGCTCCAGCATCCGGTTGGCCGCGACCTGGATGAGCAACGCGTGGAATTCGGCGTCGGCGCGCGAGAAGGTCAGCGCGTCACCCTGGGCGAGGGCGTGGCTCATGATCTCGACCAGGTCGACGAGGCGCTGCTGCACGTCTTCCCGGCCGTGTCCGGCGGCGAGGCGGGCGGCGAGCGGCTCGATCGTCCAGCGCAGCTCGTTCAGCTCGCGGCGCTGGTCGTCGCGCTGCGGGCCGAAGGCGCGCCATTCGATGATGTCCGGGTCGAGCAGGTTCCAGTCGCTCACCGGGCGCACGCGGGTACCCACGTTCGGCCGGGCGCTGACGAGGCCCTTGGCCTCCAGGACGCGGAGGGACTCACGCACGACGGTGCGGGAGACCTCGAAACGCTGGCCGATCTCCTCCGGCACCAGCGGGCGGTCGGCTCCCAGATCTCCGGAGACGATCATCTGACCCAGCTGCTGAACGAGCTGGCCGTGCAGTCCACGCCCGCGGCTGCCCGCGGCGCGCCGGCCCATGCGGCCCAGGTCGGAATCGGCGCCCTCCCAGGCGGGCGCCACCACGCGGTCGGCCATGGGGGCCTCGGCGTAGGGGTAGCGGTCGAGTTCGCCCGGTCCGGCGAGGCCGGAGTCGGCGGAGCGGGCGGCGGTCATCATGGTGTGCGCAAGGGTACTCACGCATCATTTGTCGGCGCTGCCTCCAACTGCCTTGAGGGCTTTGGTGAAAAGCACACGAAAGGGTGATCGCTCACCCCGTCGCAATTGACGCCTTATCGGAAATAAACGGGCTTTCTGTGGGGAGTTGTGTGCACGGCGGCGCTGAAACCGCACCTCAGGGCGTCATCTCGCCCGGGCACGCAGTGTCGTGATCAGGTACGCGCACAGCAGCGCGGCGAGCGACAACGTCATTGCGCCACCTACGGGTTGAACGATCACACGCGCCAGACCGAGCAGATAGCGCTCGCCCCCGAAGGGCCACTGGAGCAGGAGGACCTCCCGCATCCGCAGGTGCATTCCGGCTGCGGCTCGCACATATGAACCTTCGAACATCCGGTGCACGAGTGGTACGACGGCCACCGGCACCGCGAGGACGGCGGCGAGCCCCGCCGCGGTCGACCGGAACACCCCCGCCGCCAGCACACCGGACCACGCGCAGCCGACCACGAGCGCCAGCCAACTCGCGCACAACGGCAGCCAGTCGCCGGGCACCTGGACCAATTCCCGGCCATAGACGAGATAGAGAAGTTCGGCGTCACAGCCGAGAGCCAGAAAGGCCAGCATTCCGGCGGTGATTCCGGAGACGACGAGCTTCGCGGTGAGCAGCCCCAGCCGGCGCGGGACGGTGCCGCGATCCGCCGCCAGCGCGGGGTGGCGGAACTCGTCCCCGAAGGCGAGCGCACCTAGCAGCCCCGCCGCGAGCGCGACGGGCGGCAGTGGCAGTTCACGCGGCCAGGCGGCGAACAGGCGCGCCTGCGGGGTGTGCCCGATACGGGCCAGCACCACGGCGGTGACGGCGGACACCACGAGGGCGACCCCGCAGACGACGAACCCGGTGCTGATCCCGGTGGCGCGCCTGAGTTCATAACGCAGGGGGCGGAGCGGGCTGCGTACGGAGCGGACGGCGATGGGGAGCGGCAGGGGGTCGGGGGCCTCACCGGTCTCGGCCTCCTCCGGAGCGGCGGACTCCGGCAGTGCGGTGTCCGTCTCTCCGGCCGGTTCGGCGTCGCTCACCGGCTCCTCCTCGCCCTCCGGCCGCATGTCACCGACTTCATCGGCGAGTTGGTGGATGAGGATGCCGTTGCGGAAGGCCGTCTCTCCGATGTCCGCGGTGGTGCTGCCGTACACGGAGAGGCGGTTGCCCTCCTCGCGGACGACTTCCACGGAACGCCGTTCGGTGCGGGCCTCCTTGGTGAGCAGGTTCGCCAGGCGTGCGGCGTGGGGGCTGCGGACGGCGACGCGGGGGCGGAGCCGGGTGCGGGCGAACTCCTCCGCGTCCAGGTCGGCGACGATCCGGCCCGCTTCGAGGGTGAGGACATGATCGGCGTTGCGGGCGGCCTCCTTGGCATCGGCGGTCGTGAGGAGTACGGCACCGCCTTGATCGGCGTACTCCCGCAGCGTGGTGTGCAGCCAGTGCTCCTCGGGGGTGGAGAGTCCGGCGGCGGGTTCGTCCAGCACGAGGGTGTGCGGGTCGGGGAGCAGGGCGCAGGCCAGGCCGAGCCGGCGGTCCATGCCGAGGGACAGCGTGCCGAGCCGTTCCTCGCGGAGGCTGACGAGGCCGACCTCCTCGAGGACTTCGTCGGCCCGCCGGGCCGGGACACCGGCCGCCGCGCAGAGCATGCGCAGGTGGCCCCGGACGGTACGGGAGGGGTGTCCGGGCACATCGCCGAGGAGTACGCCGACCTCGCGCGAGGGGTGGGCGATGCAGTGCAGGGGGCGCCCTCTGAAGTAGGTGATGCCGCGCCCACGCTGGAGTTCGAGCATCAGCCTGAGCACCGTCGTCTTGCCCGCTCCCGCTGCTCCGAGGAGGGCGGTCACATGGCCGGAGCGCGCTTCGAAGGAGACGCCTTCGACGGCGGGTGGCTGGGCTTTGGGAGAATCACTGGTCAGTCCGACAGCCTGGATCACCTGACGCAAGATAGCGCCCTATGTCCTGTTTTTCGGGTATCACCCCTTCTGTCCGGCAGTTGTTCGGCGGAGGGTCAACCTGCATGGCTCACTTGCCCGATGAGCGCCCGGCTCGCACCCCCGCCCAACTGCCGTTCCGGCCGCGGCTCGACGCCCGGCCTCAGACCTCGGGGCGGAGCATCGGGGGGTTGAGCAGGGTGGCGCCGCCCGCCCTGAAGAGCTGGGCGGGCCTGCCGCCCTGGCGCGTGGTGGTGCCGCCCGTGGGGACGAGGAATCCGGGGGTGCCGGTGACCTTGCGGTGGAAGTTGCGCGGGTCGAGCGCCACACCCCAGACCGCCTCGTAGACGCGGCGCAGCTCGCCGACCGTGAACTCCGGCGGGCAGAAGGCGGTGGCCAGTGACGAGTACTCGATCTTGGAGCGGGCGCGTTCCACTCCGTCGGAGAGGATCTGGGCGTGGTCGAAGGCCAGGGGCGCCATCGGTTCGCCGTCGCGGGCGTAGCCCCCTTGCTGGAGCAGTTCCTCCACCGGCGCCCAGCGCGCGTTGCTCGCGTCGCCGCCCGCGCGCGGGGCGGGGAGGTCGGGCGCGAGGGCGAGGTGGGCGACGCTGACCACGCGCATACGGGGGTCCCGCTTCGGGTCGCCGTACGTGGCGAGCTGTTCGAGGTGGGCGCCGTTGTCCTGCGCCGGGGTCGCCGGATCGTGGGCGCAGAGCCCGGTCTCCTCGGTCAGCTCGCGCGCCGCCGCCTGGGACAGGTCCTCGTCGTCCCGCACGAAACCGCCGGGCAGGGCCCACCGCCCCTGGAAAGGAGGCTCGCCCCGGCGTACCGCCAGCGCACACAGGGCGTGGCGGCGCACGGTCAGCACGACCAGGTCCACGGTGACGGCGAAGGGCGGGAACGCTGACGGGTCGTAGGGCATGCCGCGATCATAGTCGTCTTCCTGACGATAAACACTCCGTTCGCTGGGAGGATCGGTGAATCCGCAGGGACCGATTGCAGGGACCAGACAGTTCGGGGCGACCGCTCAGCCGTCCTCCCTGTCGCGGCACGTCCTGCCGGCTCCGGAGGGGGCGGGGTGTGAGCGGGTAGGGCGTCGGTTTCGGGCTTGCGGCCGCTGGGTGCGAGGGCCGGTGTTGCCAGGGACGGTGTCACCGGGACCCGTGGAGCGGGGGCGGCGCTTTCGGCGGGCGGGGGTGGCCGGGTCCGTCTCCAGACCCTCTTTTGCGGTGGGCGCCGCGCCCGGAGGGAGCTGGGAGCTGGTCTTCTGCTCAGGAAGGTTCGCCCCCGTCGACGGCAGCCCCTCCCCCGGCGTCCGCCCTTCCCGCTCCACGCGCAGGCACCGGCGGATGGATTCCGGGTCCAGGCCCTCGTTGCACGCCCGGTGCAGGAGTTGGGCGAAGAGGTACTCCGGGTCCGCGCCGAGGGCCATGGCCAGGGCCTCGCGGGCCTCCAGTTCGTCGCCGGTCGACCAGGCGACCCACCCGGCCAGGGTCAGCGGAGCCGCCGCGTGCTCGCGGTACGGGCCGACGCAGCGGCGGGCCAGCGCCCGCCAGAGCCGCAGGGCGGGAGGCCCTTCGTCGCCCTCCATCCAAGCGGCCGCCCGGTCGCGGGTCGTGCGGTCCTGGAGGCCGAGGATGAGGGTCGCCGCCTCGTCGTGCCCGAGGAGGGCGTCGTCGCGGACGTCCGCCGGGTGGATGCCCGACACCGGCGCGGCCTCGGCGAACCGGCGGATGATCCGTTCGGCCAGGTCCAGCGTCTCCTCGGCCACCTCGGCGCGGCTCGCGTCGTCCAGGATGCGGGGCACCAGGGCCATGCCGGCGGTGTCCAGCGCGACCTCCTGCTCCAGCGCGGCCGAGGTCTCCCAGGGCTGCATCCTCGCGCGCAGCTCCCGTAGCGAGCCGCGCACCTGGATGCCGGCGTAGGTGGCCGCGGCCGCCATCGCCGAGGTGCCCGGCATGCCCATCGGCGTGCCCTCGGGCGGGCAGCAGCTCTCGACCGGGCAGACGTAGGACCAGAAGCGGGTGTCCGAGACACACAGCGCCTCGATCACCGGTACGTCGAGACCGCCGCACTCCGTGCGCAGCAACTGGGCGAGCGGGGCGAGCCGGAGCATCACGTCCCGTCCCGACTCGCCTGGTCGTGGCTCCTGGCAGACGTAGGCCACGATCCGCTCGGGCCGGGTGCCGCGCCGTCGGGCGCCGATCACCAGCCCTCTGGCGATCTGCCGCGCCGCGGCCGGCCAGTCCTCGTCGCCGGCCGGAATGCCCAGGCGGGCACGGCCACCGAAGTTGCCGCGGTCGAGCAGGCTGACCAGCACCATGCTGTCCTCCGGGCGGTACCCCAGAAGGTAGGGCAGCGCGTCGGCCAGCTCGGCCGGGGTGCGCAGGGCGATCGGGGTGTCGGGCGTGATTTGCCCATCGAAGGACACTCCCGCCGTGATGTCACCGTTTTCGAGGGGTCCGGTCGTTTCGCCGTGATTCGTCATGCGCCGACGATCCCGCGGATATCGAAATCCCGCTTGAGCCTGTGGATAAGTCGCATCAGGAACACGACAACCAGCCCCCGGCCCGCACCGCCCCTTCGACCGGCGCCATCCCGTTCCCGCCCCGCCCCCTCACCCAGCCGCGGCCAGCACCAGCGGCAGAACCTCCGCCGCCCCCGCCCTTCGCAGCAGCCGCGCCGCGACCGCCAGGGTCCACCCGGACTCGGTCCGGTCGTCCACGAGCAGCACCGGGCCGGGAGCAGCGGCCAGAGCGGCCCCCAGATCCCCCGGCACGGTGAACGCGGAGGCCAGCGCCTGGAGCCGCTGGGCGGAGTTGCTGCGGTGCGCCTGATGTGCGCCGCCCTCCCCCGTGTACGCGAGCGCCCCCAGGAACGGCAGGTGTCCGATCGCGGCCACCCGTTCCGCGAGGGACGCGACGAGCTGGGGCCGGTTCAGCGAGGGCATGGCGACGACGCCGACCGGGCGGGCCATGGCGTCCGGGGTGCTCGACGCCCAGCCGCCCGGCGAGCGCGCCCAGTCGGCGAGGACCTCCACCACGGCCTTCAGCACGTCCTCCGGGACGGCACCGTCGGGTGTCTGCTCGGCCAGCAGCGGCCGCAGACGGTTGCCCCAGCCGATGTCCGAGAGCCGCCCGAGAGCACGTCCGGTGGCGCACTGCTCCTTCGCCGGGATGCGGCCCTTGAGGTCGATGCCCAGCGCGGGCATCCCGGTGGGCCACATGCGGCGCGGCTCGATCTCCACGCCCGGCCGGTCCAGTTCACCGGCGGCGGCCGACAACGCCTCGCCGGAGACGGCCGTGTCGACCCAGGCGCCCGCACAGTTGTCGCAGCGCCCGCACGGGGTCACCTCCACGTCGTCCAGCTGGCGGCGCAGGAACGCCATCCGGCACTCGCCCGTGCCGACGTAGTCCCGCATGGCCTGCTGCTCGGCTGCGCGCTGGCGGGCGACCCATGCGTAGCGTTCGGCGTCGTAGACCCAGTCAGCGCCGGTGGCCGTCCAGCCGCCCTTCACACGGTGGACGGCGCCGTCCACGTCCAGCACCTTCAGCATCAGTTCCAGCCGGGTGCGCCGCAGGTCCACCAGCGATTCCAGCGCGGGCACGGACAGGGGGCGGCCCGCGTCGGCGAGGGCGGCCAGGGTCTGGCGGACCTGTGCCTCGGGCGGGAAGGCGACTTCGGCGAAGTACCGCCAGATCGCCTCGTCCTCCTTGCCCGGCAGCAGCAGCACGTCGGCGTGCTCGACGCCTCGGCCCGCGCGGCCCACCTGCTGGTAGTAGGAGATCGGTGAGGACGGCGAGCCGAGGTGGACCACGAAGCCCAGGTCCGGCTTGTCGAAGCCCATGCCCAGCGCGGAGGTCGCCACCAGGGCCTTGACGCGGTTGTCCTGCAGGTCGGCCTCGGCCTGCTGGCGGTCGGCGTTCTCCGTGCGGCCGGTGTACGAGGCGACGGCGAAGCCGCGTGCGCGGAGGTAGGCGGTGACCTCCTCGGCGGCCGAGACGGTCAGCGTGTAGATGATCCCGGAGCCCGGCAGATCGTTGAGGTGCTCCGCCAGCCACGCCAGCCGGTGCGCGGCGTCCGGCAGCCGGACCACGCCGAGCCGCAGGCTCTCCCGGTCCAGCCGCCCCCGCAGCACCAGCGCCTCGCCCGCGCCGGTGCCCAGCTGCTCGGCCACGTCAGCCGTCACGCGCGCGTTGGCGGTGGCGGTGGTGGCGAGCACGGGCACGCCCGGCGCCAGCTCCTGGAGCATGGTGCGCAGCCTGCGGTAGTCGGGGCGGAAGTCATGGCCCCAGTCGGAGATGCAGTGCGCCTCGTCCACGACCAGCAGGCCGGTGGTGGCCGCCAGCTTGGGCAGCATGCGGTCGCGGAAGTCGACGGAGTTGAGCCGTTCCGGACTCACCAGCAGCACGTCGACCTCGCCGCGCTCCACCTCCTCGTGGATCACGTCCCACTCCTCGGGGTTGGCCGAGTTGATGGTGCGGGCCTGGATACCGGCCCGCGCGGCCGACTCGACCTGGTTGCGCATCAGCGCCAGCAGCGGCGAGACGATCACCGTGGGACCCGAGCCACGACGGCGGAGCAGGGCGGTGGCCACGAAGTACACGGCCGACTTGCCCCAGCCGGTGCGCTGCACGACCAGGGCCCGACGGCGGTCCACGACCAGGGCCTTGACCGCCTCCCACTGGTCCTCCCGCAGCCGCGCCGACCCCTCCGGGGCGCCGACCAGCTCGGCGAGGACGGTGTCGGCTTCGGTACGCAGCTGCTCCAGGTCGTTCATGCCCCCATGCAACCGCACCGCACCGACATCCGGCCACTCGCCGGCCGCCCCTCACGGGCGACTGCCGGTCGGCCGGGCCTGTGGCTGCCGGGTCGCCGATACGGGGGCGTCGTCATGGGCCGTGGCCAGAGCCACGAGGGCGGCGGTCAGCGCGATCAGACCGCCGGCCCACAGTCCCGAACGCGCACCGAGCGTGTGGGTGGCGGCGCCGACGAAGAGGGCGCCGAGCGGGGTGCTGCCTTGCAGGATCACGGTGTAGAGGGCCATCACGCGGCCTCGGTGGGCCGGGTCGCCGCCCAGTTGGATGCGGTGGTTCGCCGCCTGGACGAAGTAGAGCGAGGCGAATCCGGTCGGCACCAGCAGCACCAGCGCGACCGGCAGGTTCGGCGCCCACCCCGTGATCAGCTCCAGCGCGCCGAACGCGCATCCCCAGACCGCCACCAGCCGCGCCGAGGGGCGGCTCCGGCGCAGGGTGCCGACCAGTGCGGCCAGCAGGGAGCCCCCGGCGAGCGCTGCGGTGAGAAGCCCGAAGGAGGCGGCTTCGGTGTGGAACACGACACGTGCCATGAGCGGCAGTGTCAACGGCAGGTTGAGGCCGAAGAGCGCGACCGCAGCGACCAGCGCGAGCGTCGTGAGCAGGTCGGGCCGGGTACGCAGATGGGCCAGGCCCTCGGTGACGCGGGCGGGCGTGGCCGGGCGGGGCGCGCGGTGCAGCTCCGCCGGGCGCATGGCGCGCAGTCCGGCGACCGTGGCCGTGTAGCTGGCGGCGTTGAGGAGCATGGCGGTGCCGGTGCCCGACCACTGGATGAGCAGCCCGGCCAGCGAAGGGCCCAGTACGCGCGCGATGTTGAAGTAGGCGCCGCTGAGCGCGGAGGCGTTGGGGAGCAGTTCGGGGCCCACGAGTTCGGTGATGAAGGACAGCCGGGCCGGTACCTCCACGGCGTTGGCCACGCCGAGCGCGGCGGCCGCGACGTAGACGTGCCACAGCCGCGCCGCGTCGGCGGTCACCAGCAGGCCGAGGGCCAGCGCGAAGACGCCGGAGGCGATGTTGGCGCCGGTCAACAGGGCGCGTTTGTCGTACCGGTCGGCGAGCCGGCCGCCATACAGGGTCAGCAGGAGGACCGGGGTGAACTGGAGGGCGGTGACGGTGGCGAGGGCCGCGCCGGAGTTGCCGGTCAGCTCCAGTACGAGCCAGTCCTGGGCGACCGCCATCATCCAGGTGCCGGTGGCCGAGGCGACCTGGCCGGCCGCGAAGAGCCGGAAGTTGCGCACCTTGAGGGAGCACAGACTGGTGGCGAGCAGGTGGCGGCCGGTTCCTGGCGTCATGATCCGGTCCTACCAGGGGCGTCCGGATGTGGGCCGAGCCGCGCCGCGCGCGACACAGATCCCGGCCACGTGCGCGTGGCCGGGATCTGAAAACGCCGCCTTAACTCACCGCGTCCCCTCAAACCCCGCCGTCACCGGTCGACGCCCGGATTCCAGCGGCGGCAACCCGGCCTGGCCGCGATACCAGTCGGCGTACTTGGGGAAGCGCGAGGCGAATCCGGCGCCCGGCTCGATGCCGAGCCCGCTCCAGAGCAGTTCGTCGGTGAACCAGTGGTCGGCGGCGAGCATGCCGAGGTGATGCCGGGCGGCGGGGTGGTCGTGGACCCGTTGCCGGGCGGTCTCGGCCGGGACGCGCGGGGCGTCGCGGGCGAAGAGCCCGAACGTCTCGGCCACGGTGGACAGCAGCGACTCCCCCGGCACGGGGTCCGGATGGCTGACGTAGTGGACGCGTCCCACACCGTCCGCGGGGCCCGTCGTGGCCGCGGCGAACGCGATGCGCCCCAGGGTGTCCACGTCGATCATCGACTGGAGCCCGGCCCAGCCGTCCGGCAGGCCGCCCAGGGTGCGCAGCAGAGCCAGGATGCCGGGGATCACCCAGCGGTCCCCCCTGCCGTGGACGAGGTGGGGGCGCAGAACCGTTCCGCCCGCCGCGAGGACGTGCTCCTCGGCGGCCGCGCGGGTGCGGCTGGTGTCGGAGGCCGGGGCGAGGGGCACCTCGCCGGGCCGGATCTCGTGGAAGGGCCCGCGTCCGTGTACGGCGGCCGTACCGAGGTACACGAACCGCGCGACTCCGGCCCGCCGCACCTCTTCCGCCAGGGCGCGGGTGCCGAGGTCGTTGGCCTGGCGCAACAGCTCCGCGTCGCCGCCGATCCGCCCGGCGCAGTGCACGACGGCGTCCACGTCCGCGCAGGCGCCGCGCAGCGAGGCGGGGTCGGTGAGGTCGCCGTGCACGTACTCGACGGCGGGGTCGGGCGTGGCCGGTGGCGTGCGGACGAGAAGCCGGAGCCGTACGTCCTCGGCGGCGCGGGCGACGCTCAGGACGTGCCCGCCGATGAAACCGCTCGATCCGGTGATGAGGACGCGCCGGGTCATCGGGCCACCTCCGGGGTGCCGCCGAGGGTGGCCGTGAAGACGGCCTCGCCGCTCTGGACACCCTCCACGTGGACCGAGACATCACCCTCGGGAGAGGTTTCGCGCCGGGCGCGGACAAGACACGGCTCGGCCAGTTCGGCGTACCGGTGGAAGGCGATCGCCAGCGAGGCGGGCAGGAAGCGGCCCTCGGGAGCAAGCGCGACGGCGGCCTGCCGGGCGGCCTCCAGCAGCACCATGCCGGGGACGTGGTCGTTGGCCCGCGCGAAGAGCGTGGGATGGGCGGTGTCGAGCCGCAGCCGCCAGCCGGACCCCTGCTCGGGCGGCGCGAGCACGACGTCCCCGGCATCGCGCCGGCCGACCCGCTCGGGCGGTACGGCGTCCAGCAGCGGTACGGGGTCGCCGGCGGCGGCCAGCCGGTCGCCGCGCAGCCTGCGGTAGGCCCGGTCCGAGGTGCAGCTGAGGCTTCCCGAACTGGTGGCCAGCAGACGGCCGCCGCGCTGGAAGCGGAGCTGGACCTTCATCCCGGCCAGGCTCCTGGCCCGCATCTGGACCTCGGAGCACCGCACGACGACGTCGATCCGGCCCGAGGCGCCGGTGAGGCCGAAGTCGGCGGTGGCGAGGGCGTATTCCATGTCCCACATGACGAAGTGATGGTCGGCCGGGACGCCGTACTCGGCGTGGGCCAGCATCATCGCGGTCTGCCGCATGGTCTCCGCGACCAGCAGGGGGTCCTGGACGCCACCGGGGAGCGGGGCGAAGAAGCGATGGGCGGCGGGCCAGTCGGCCGCGACCAGGTAGCGGTGTTCGGCCAGCCGCTTCCACTCCACGGGGAAGGCGTCGTCGGCGTCCGGCCGGTGGACGAGTTCGCCGGTGGCCCGGCCGCCGCGCGCGAGAGGTTGACCGGTGTCCTCGGAGTCCGGTACAAGAACCAGCGGGTCGGTCTGTTCCTCGGGCGGTACGGCGGGGTCCGGGGCTTGCGTCATGACCGTCCGTCCGGCCGATGAGGTGCCGACGACGGCGCGATCGGCTATGAAGCTAATGCCTTCAGACATGGATTGCCCTTTGAGTCCGGTGCGATCAAAGCTCGTTCCCCCTCGACAAAATACTGACAGTCCGGTTCTCTTCGTGTGCGAACCTGATCAAGCTCTGACATAGAAACAGGGGCGACAGCCCATGGCACGCCAAGCACGCGCGATCCAGACCCGCAAGACGATCCTGCTGGCGGCGGCGGCCGTCTTCGACGAACGCGGCTACAGCGCCGCCACGATCACCGAGATCCTCGCGCGCGCCGGGGTCACGAAGGGTGGCCTCTACTTCCACTTCGCCTCCAAGGAAGAGCTGGCCCTCGGGGTGATCGCGGCCCAGCTGGAAGTGGGCCCGCTGCCCCCGCAGCGCACCAAGGTGCAGGAACTCATCGACCAAGGGCTGCTGTTCGCGCACCAGCTGCGGTACGACCCGTTGACGCGGGCCAGTGTCGGACTGGCGATGGACCAGTGGGGAGAGGGGCCGGAGCGGAGCAACCCGTTCCACGGCACGCCGTTCCAGTCCTGGGCGAACCGGCTCACCCAGCTGCTCATGGAGGCGCGGGAGCGCGGGGAGTTGCTGCCGCACGTCGATCCGGCGGAGACCGCGGACATGCTGGCCGGCGCCTTCACCGGCATCCAGTGGATGTCGCAGATCCTGTGCGAGCGCGCGGACCTCAGCGAGCGGGTGACGGTCCTGCTGCGGCACCTCCTGCCCAGCATCACCCTCCCCCAGCTGATGCCCACCCTGGACCTCGCCCCCGACCGCGCCGAACGCCTGCTGGCCCAGCGGCCCGTGGAAGTGGAGGAGAGCGCGGACGACGAGGGTGACGACTCCGCTCGCATCAGCGCCTGAGGCGCCCATCTCCGCACACCAAGCTGCCCCAGGCGTCATCAACGGCCTCTGCGGGTAGGGATATAAGCCCCGGACCACCAGATAAGCGTCGGCAGCCTCAATTGCTCGTTGCCGCATCCAAGTTCGACAGGAAGAATTGAAGTCCGCTCCCCGCACGGCTCCCCGTGTCCCGGTTGGGCTTTACTGCGGTGCGCGCTCCCCCGAATCCGACCTCGCCCGCAGTGTGGGCGCGTAGCCGAAGGGAGGAACGTGACCTTCGGATTCGCCTCGTCCTCGGCGGCCTCGTTGTCGACGTCCGCGTCCGCCGCTTCCGTCAGCCGTCTGCTCGAACCCGCCGAGTGGGCCGCCGCCGGAATCCCCCTGCTGCGCAACCCGCGCGAGGTCGTCAGCGGCCTGCACGTCCGCCACCGCCCCAAGCCGTCCACCGCGATCGTGGCCGTCCTGGACGCGGACGAACGGCTGCACGCCAGCGCCTCGTTCACCCGGCGTTCCGCCCCGGCGGACGGCTGGATGTTCCGCAACGCGCTGCTGGACCAGTTGCGCCGGATCATCCCCCACGACCTGCGCCGCCGCACCCCGGTGCGCACCGCCGTGCTGCTGTACTGCCGCGAGGGCGACGCGCGTTGGACGGAGGAGGACGGCGCCTGGATGTGGGGGCTGCGTGACGCCTGCACGCTGCACGGGCTGCGCTGCGGCGCCTACATCACGCTGACGCACGACGGCTGGCAGGTACTCGGCGAGGGACGCGGCGGACGCCATCCGAACGCGCACTCCGCTCCGGAGCCCTTCGCCCTGTCGGAGTCACCACCCCTGGTGCCGCGCACCGGCGGCCCGGTCTCGGAGGTCATGCGCCGGGTCGCTGCCCGCTGAGCCGAACTCGGCAGCGGCGCCGGACACTTCGGGCCCTAGGCGGGCCCTGGACGGGCCCTCGTCGGCCCCTGGACGACACTGCGGCGCCGTGCGGGCCGAGCAGCCGCCTGCTGCCTCGTCTCGGCAGAGCGGCTGTCCGGCGCGCGCGGCGCCGTCAGTCACGCGGTAGGGGTCAGACCCCGGCGCCCAGCACCGAGTTGATCTGCTGCGGGTCGCCGCAGACGATCAACAGGGTTCCGGCCCGCGCGTGGGCCAGCGGAAGGACCGTGGCCACGGCGTCGGCGGAGCCTCCGTTGACGGCCACGACGACCACGGGCCGGGAGGCGGCACGGGCGGCCACGGCGCCGTCGGCGTAGAAGACGTCGTCACCGGCGTCGTACTGCGCCCAGTAGGGCGCTTCGCCGAAGGACAGTTCGTGCTCGGCCCACGGGTGCCGGGCACCGGTGGTGAGCACCAGCACCTCGCCGGGGGCGCGGCCGTTGTCCAGCAGCAGGTCCAGCGCCTCCTCGGCGGCGTCGAGCGCACCCTCGGCCGAGGCCGGGATCAGCTGGATCTGGGGACTGGCCGCGGGCGCGGAGGGAGCGGCCGGGCCCGACGGGCTCGGCTTGGCCGGAGCCACGTCACGCGGCGCGCGCTGCGCCGGCGGCGCGGGCCGCGGGGGGCCGGGACGACCGGGGCGGGCCGAAGCCGCTGGGCGGGGGCCGGGTACGGGACGAGGGGTCGGTGCGACGCGGCTGCTGGCCGGAGTCGCAACGGGACCCTGGGCACTCTCGTGAATCTGAGGCTCCTCGGGAAGGAGAGGCATGAGCTGATTTTTATCAAACGTTAGTACGACACCGATGGCCGGGCGGCACATCGGCGCGGGCGGAAGCGTCAGAAATCGAAGCCGAGCTGGCCCTCGATCACCGGGACGCCGCCGTCCGCCAGGCTGCGGACCTTCTTGAGGTGCCGCCACCGGGGCAGCGCATCAAGATACGCCCACGACAGACGGTGGTACGGGGTGGGGCCCCGCTCCGCCAGTGCGGCCTTGTGCACGGGCGACGGATACCCGGCATTGTCCGCGAAGGCGAAGTCTGCATGGCCGGCACCGAGTTCGGCCATCATTTTGTCGCGGTACACCTTGGCGATCACCGAGGCCGCCGCGACGGCCACGCAGGACTGGTCGCCCTTGATCACCGTGCGCACCCGCCAGGGCGCGCCGAGGTAGTCGTGCTTGCCGTCGAGGATGACGGCCTCGGGCCGGACCGGCAGGGCTTCCAGGGCACGGACGGCGGCCAGCCGCAGCGCGGCGGTCATGCCCAGGTCGTCGATCTCCTCCGGAGAGGCGTGACCGAGGGCGAAGGCCGTCACCCATGACCGCAGTATCCCGTCCAGTTCCGCACGCCGCTTGACCGTCAGCAGTTTGGAGTCGGTCAAGCCCTCGGGCGGGCGGCGCAGTCCGGTGATCGCCGCGCAGACGGTGACGGGTCCGGCCCAGGCACCCCGCCCCACTTCGTCGACGCCGGCAATGACCTTCGCCCCGGTCGTGGCGCGGAGGGAGCGCTCGACGGTATGAGTGGGTGGTTCGTACGGCATGGCGCACTTAGACTACGCCGCCCTGCCACCGCCTCGACACCCCGGCCCCTCCTAGCCGGAAACATCACAGCAGCGGCCCGTTCCTCAGACGCGGACCGGCACCCACTCGGGCAGCGACTCGGTCCGCTCCACCCAGGCCGCGGGCGGTGCTCCCGCCTTGCCGGACGCCAGGATGCCGCCGACGATCGCGCAGGTCGTGTCCACGTCGCCGCCCACCTGGGCGGTCGTCCAGAAGGCGTGCTCGAAGTCACCGAGGGCCCGCGCGGCCGACCACAGGGCGAACGGGACGGTGTCGTGCGCGCTGGTCCGGCGCCCGCAGCCGAGGACCGCCGCGACGGTCGCCGCGTCCCCGTAGTCGAGCATGTCCCGCGCGCGGCGCAGCCCGGCGCCCACGGCGCTCCTGGGGACCAGGGCGATCACGCCGTCCAGCAGGTCCTCGGGGCTCGGCGGCCCGCCCGGAGCGGCGGCCAGGGCGGCGGCAGCGGCCACGGCCATGGCCCCGGCCACCGCCTCACGGTGCTGATGGGTGGTGTAGGCGGAGATCTCGGCCTGGTGCGTCGCCTGCTCGGGGTCGTCCGCGTACCAGGCGCCCAGGGGCGCGATGCGCATCGCGGCGCCGTTGCCCCAGGAGCCCCGGCCCTCGAAGAGCTGGGCGGCCAGTTCGCGCCAGTCGGCGCCCTCGCGGACGAGCCGGAGCAGCCGGTTCACGGCGGGGCCGTAGCCCCGGTCGAAGTCGTGGTGATCGGCGAAGGAGCGGGCGAGTTCGTCCTGGTGGACCATCTGGTGAGCGGCGAGAACCGATACGACGGAGCAGGCCATCTCCGTGTCGTCGGTCCACTGCCAGAGGCCGGCGGGCAGCTCACGGCGCCCCAGCAGCGGGTGGTTCACCGGGACGAAGAACTGGGAGCCGAGCGCGTCGCCCACCGCGAGGCCGCGCAGGCTGGACAGGGCGCGCTCCAGGCGCCGGGCGGAGCCGGAGGAGGAATCAGGGATCATCTTCCCGCCACTCTATCCGTCGATCCAGTGCGGCACCGGGTCCCGCCAGCGCTCGAAGGGCCGGTCCAGGGCGTACTTGCCGTCCTCCCCGAGAACGAGCATGCGCACCTCCGCGTTCCCAGGATTCGACAGGGACTCGAAGTCCGCCACCGTCCAGTGGAACCACCGCATGCAGAACAGCCGCATGGCCAGCCCGTGCGTCACCAGGAGGACGTTCGGCGGGTGGTCGGGCTCCTCGAAGCTGCGGAACAGGCTCTCCAGGAAGCCGCCGACGCGGTCGTACACATCGGCGCCGGACTCGCCCTGCGGGAACCGGAAGAAGAAGTGCCCGTACGCGTCCCGGTACGCCTTCTGCAGCCGTACGTCGTCGCGTTCCTGCCAGTTGCCCCAGTCCTGCTCGCGCAGCCGGGGTTCCTCGCGCACGCGTATGAAGTCGGGGTCGAGGCGGAAGGTGTCCAGGGTCTCGTGGGTGCGGCGGTACGGGGAGACGTAGACGCTCACGCGTTCCTGGCCGAAGAGTTCCCTCAGGTGCCTGCCGGTCTCCTCGGCCTGCCGGCGGCCGCGGTCGGTCAGCGCGAGGGCGTGGTCGGGCTCGCGCTCGTACACGGAGTCATCGACGTTGCCCACTGACTCTCCGTGCCGGACAAGGACGATGCGCCGTGGTCGTGCCATGCCGGAAACCCTACGGGGAGCGGAGCGGGGCCGGGCACTCATGCGGCCTTCATACGGCGTAGGTCACATCGCCCGGGCGCCTCAGACCGTCCAGGAGGGCTCCAGTTCCACGATGTCGCCGGTGAGGGAGGCGATGTCGGCCTCGGTCTGGGCGCGCAGTGCCAGCCGCTCCACGCGTTCGGTCCGGTACTTTCCGTGTTCGGCCGCGGAACGCCACATCGACAGGACCAGGAAGTCGTTTTCGGGTCCCTCGCCGAACATGCCCCGGATCATGCCGGGCGAGCCGGCCATCGCCGGGTTCCAGACCTTCTCCTGCATCAGCGTGAAGTGCTCGACGCGCTCCTCGCGCACCCGGCTGAGGGCCACCCGGACCAGGTCGGCGTCGGTGAACCGGGGTTCGAAGCCGGTCTTCACGTCGAAGCGGTACTCGAACAGCTTGACCTGGGCGTCCTTGAACGTGCCGGACTGGGACGCGGCCAGCCGGTCGTGCGAGCGGGCCATGAAGGAGTCGTAGAACGCCCTGCTCTCCCAGAAGGTGAAGATGTGCGCCACTCCCGGCCGCTGCCGGCTCCAGCCTCCGCCCTGTCCCCGAAACCCCGGCTCCCCCAGAAGCCCCGCCCATTTCCGCTGCCCGCGCTCGAAGCCGCGGCGGTCCACCAAGGTGCAGCGCATCCACTTGACCAGCACCGCGCCATCGTAAGGCCAGTGGGGGTGGCGTCGGTCACGCTCTGGCGGAGATCACCCGCGCACCCGTGCCGTATGCGTGACACGATGGGCAAGGAGTCCTGACGGCAAGGGAGTTGGGAATGATGGCGCTTCAGGGGGAAGGGGAAGCCTGGTGACCGGGTTCAGCAAGGGAATCCGCGAGGTCGAGGTCGCGCTCAAGTGGGACCCCAGTCCGGCGGGACGGCCGCCCTCCGACCTGGACATCGTCGCCGCGACGTTCACGGCGGACGACGCTTACGGGGAACCGGCCTATCTGGTGCACTTCGACAGCCGTTCCCCGGACGGCACGATCTTCCTCGACCGGGACAGCCCCGACGGCAAGGGGTTCGGCTGGGACGAGGTCATGAACCTCGAACTCCAGCGCCTGGACGGCCGCTACGCGCGCGTGGTGGTCGGCGTCGTCATCCGGCAGAACGACACCCGCGCCACGTTCGCCTCGGTCCTGAACCCGGCCGTCCGCGTCAGCGAGGGCTACACGACCCTCTCCGAGGCCGACTTCAGCACCGCCGCGGACGCCACGGCGGCCGTGGTCGCCGAGTTCGCGCGGGACGCCTCGGGCGAATGGACCTTCCACGCGGGCATCCACGGCTTCGACGAGGACCCGGCGGCCTTCACCCGGGTCATGGGAACCAGACGTCGCACTTGAGCCCTGCCGCGCCCCGGCCGCTCGTCCGCCGGCCGGGGCGTTGTCAGTGGTGCGCTGTTGAATGACCGTCATGAACGTCCACGACCTGCTGCCCCGGCTGCCCGACCCGGCCGTCCTGGCGGCCCGTTGCCGAGCCTTCGCGGTGCTGGACACCGTCCTCGACCCGGCGGCACCCATGCACGTGACCAGCCCGGCTGGCGCGACGGGGTCGCCCTGGCGCGGATGGACAACTGCTCCGGGGACCGGTGGAGCATCGTGTTCGACCCGGCCGGGGTCTTCCTCCACGGCTTCGACCACGAATGCGACGCCACGCCCTGGCGTGAGGACGAGCGTGTGCACTGGCCGGGGCTGCTCGACGGCCTGCCCGCCTCGCTCGCGCACTACGCGACGGCGCCGGAGTTCCAGTTCGAGGGCTTCTTCGACGCCACGGTCTGCGTATGGCGCGAGACGGGCGCGGACGCCTGGCAGTGCGGGCCGGTGAAGTTCGCCGCCGACGAGTCGGACGGCACCGAATGGCTCTTCGACCTCCTCGCAGACGGCAGCCCGGAGGCGTACGTGAGGTACGCCGAGGAATACTGGGGCCGCACCGTCGGCATCGAGGCCGTGCGCGACCTCATGACCGGCGCTCCGCTGACCCGCCGCACGGCCGCCGGTCTCTCCCCGACGGGAAACTTCGAGATCATGGCCAAGCACGTCCGCGCCCTCGGCCACCCCGTGCACCCCTGCCCCGGACAGTGAAGGGGCTCAGGCACCCGTTCCTGATGGTCAGAGATCGAGCAGCTCCGCGAGGGTTCCGCCCAGGACGCGATCGCGCAGCGCACCCGGCGCGGTGACGCGTTCGACGGTGGCGCGGGCGAGGAGCGGGTCACCGTAGGGCGCGTCCGAGCCGAACAGGGTGCGGTCCGGCAGTTCGTCGATGGCCAGCCGCACAGCGAAGATGATGTTCGCCGTCGACAGCTCCAGGTACAGGTTCGGGGTGTCCCGGGCCAACTCGATCGCCGTCAGCCAGTTCAGTCCACCGAGTTGGCTGATCACCAGGGGGACGGTCGGGTGACGGCGCGCGAGGCGGGCCAGAGTCACCAGGTCTCCCGCCGTGGTCGGCGCGAAACCGTGTACGACGACAGGCAGCCCACCGTGATCGGCGGCAGCCCGCAGAACCGGCTCGATCCGTCCGGCCCCGTCCGGTGGCGGGGTCAGCTCACCGATGCCCCGAAAGCCCCGGGCGACGATCTCCCGCTCGACTTCTGCCGCGATCCGCTGGGCCGGCAGTTCCAGGCGGACCTTGCCGAAGCCGATGAAACGATCGGGGTACGCCGCGCATGCCGAGTCCAGTTCCTGCCTTGCGGCCCGGTAGTTGTCCGGACCGCTGGACCCTCCGCCGATCGTCTCGTCCAGCACGCTCATCTCACGCCGGAACGAGGTCAGATCGGTGGCCCGCTCGGGATGCGGACGGGTGCTGAAGAGCACGGCGCGGTCGACTCCTGCCTCGTCCAGCAGGGCGATGTGACGGTGCACGGGATCGTGGACATGGCTGTGCGCGTCGATGATCAACGGGTTCTCCTGGTCAGGGCCGGTGACGGAATGCTGCCGCCGACCCCATCGTTGAAGATTGACACCATGGCAAGGTCAAGCTCCGTGGAGAAGCAATGCTGATCGGGCAGTTGGCCAGGAGAACCGAGACCAGTGAGCGCCTGCTCCGGTACTACGAACGTGTCGGCCTTCTCACCTCGACCCGTCAGGCCAATGGGTACCGCGATTACGACGATGCCGCCGAGCAGACGGTCAGGCAGATCCGTGCCCTGCTGGCGGCCGGGCTGTCCACCAAGTTGATCCGCCAGGTGATGCCTTGCGCCCTCGCGGACGGCTCGCTGCGCCCGTGCCCGGGAGTGCTGAGCAGGCTCCACGCCCAACTCGCCCGCCTCGACCGGCGTGCGGAGGAATTGGCCCAAGCTCGCCAGGCCCTGCAACAGGCCATCGCGGCAGCCGAACGCGGCGAGTAGTCGCACCCTTCTCCCGGCGAGGTCGCACCGAGGGCGAGCGGCCGCGTTCTGCAAAACGCGCAGGTGGGGTGCCGGCGTAACCGCCGGCACCCCACCTGAACAGCTAGCTCAAGCCCACAGGGGGCTCACGGTCAGCTGCACCCGCTGGTCGAGCCGCAGCCCTCGCAGATGTAGCAGGAGCCGGCGCGCTGCATCTTGGTGCCGCAGGAGAAGCAGAGCGGGGCGTCCGCCTGGATGCCCAGCTGCATCTCCACCAGCTCGGCGCTGGTGTGGGCCTGCTTAGGGGCCGGCTTGGCGGACTCCGCCTCGGCCTTCGGCGTGGCGACGGCCGTCAGCTCGGTGTGACGCGGGGCGGACTGGGCCAGACCCTCGACGTCGACCTCGTCGTCATCCATGGACTGCTCGTACGAACCGGTGTCCAGGTGACGCTGGCGCTCCTCGGCGGAGTGGATGCCGAGCGCGGACCGGGTCTCGAAGGGCAGGAAGTCCAGCGCCAGGCGGCGGAAGATGTAGTCGACGATCGACTGCGCCATCCGCACGTCCGGGTCGTCGGTCATACCGGCCGGCTCGAAGCGCATGTTGGTGAACTTCGAGACGTAGGTCTCCAGCGGCACGCCGTACTGGAGGCCCACCGACACGGCGATGGAGAAGGCGTCCATCATGCCCGCGAGAGTCGAACCCTGCTTGGACATCTTCAGGAAGACCTCGCCGAGACCGTCGTCCGGGTAGGAGTTGGCGGTCATGTAGCCCTCGGCGCCGCCGACCGTGAAGGACGTGGTGATGCCGGGACGGCCCTTGGGCAGACGCCTGCGGACCGGGCGGTACTCGACGACCTTCTCGACGGCCTCGCGGATGGCGGCTTCGGCCTTCTCGGTGACCTCGGCCTTCTCCGTCTCCTTCGTCTTGGCGGAGAGCGGCTGACCGACCTTGCAGTTGTCGCGGTAGATGGCGAGCGCCTTGACGCCCAGCTTCCACGCCTCGTAGTAGATCTCCTCGACCTCCTCGACGGTCGCCGTCTCCGGCATGTTGACCGTCTTGGAGATGGCGCCGGAGATCCACGGCTGGATCGCGGCCATCATGCGGACGTGGCCCATCGGGGAGATGGCACGCTCGCCCATGGCGCAGTCGAACACCTCGTAGTGCTCGGGCTTGAGACCGGGGGCGTCGATCACATTGCCGTTCTCGGCGATGTGGGCGACGACCGCCTCGATCTGCTCCTCCTGGTAGCCCAGGCGGCGCAGGGCCTGCGGCACGGTGCCGTTGACGATCTGCATCGAGCCGCCGCCGACGAGCTTCTTGAACTTCACCAGCGCGAGGTCCGGCTCGACACCGGTGGTGTCGCAGGACATCGCCAGACCGATGGTGCCGGTCGGCGCGAGGACGGACGCCTGGGAGTTACGGAAACCGTTCTTCTCGCCGAGGCGGACCACGTCCTGCCACGCCTCGGTGGCAGCGGCCCAGACCGGGTTGTCCAGGTCGTCCATGTGGACGGCCGTGGCGTTGGCGTCGGAGTGCTGCTTCATGACGCGCTTGTGGGCGTCGGCGTTACGGGCGTAGCCGTCGTACGGGCCGACGATCGCGGCCAGTTCGGCGGAGCGGCGGTAGGCCGTGCCGGTCATCAGGGAGGTGATGGCACCGGCGAGGGCGCGGCCGCCCTGGGAGTCGTACGCGTGGCCGGTGGCCATCAGCAGGGCGCCGAGGTTGGCGTAGCCGATGCCGAGCTGGCGGAAGGCGCGGGTGTTCTCGCCGATCTTCTGGGTCGGGAAGTCCGCGAAGCAGATCGAGATGTCCATCGCGGTGATGACCAGCTCGACGACCTTCTGGAAGCGCTCGGTCTCGAAGGACTGGTTGCCCTTGCCGTCGTCCTTCAGGAACTTCATCAGGTTCAGCGAGGCAAGGTTGCAGGACGTGTTGTCCAGGTGCATGTACTCGCTGCACGGGTTCGACGCGGTGATCCGGCCGGACTCGGGGCAGGTGTGCCAGTTGTTGATCATGTCGTCGTACTGGATGCCCGGATCGGCACAGGCCCAGGCCGCCTCGGCGATCTTGCGGAAGAGCGCCTTGGCGTCGACCTCCTCGATGACCTCACCGGTCATACGGGCGCGCAGGCCGAAGTCGGTGCCCTTCTCGACCGCGGTCATGAACTCGTCGTTCACGCGGACCGAGTTGTTGGCGTTCTGGTACTGGACGGAGGCGATGTCGTCGCCGCCCAGGTCCATGTCGAAGCCCGCGTCGCGCAGGACGCGGATCTTCTCCTCCTCGCTGACCTTCGTCTGGATGAAGTCCTCGATGTCGGGGTGGTCGACGTCGAGGACGACCATCTTGGCCGCGCGGCGGGTGGCGCCACCGGACTTGATGGTTCCGGCGGAGGCGTCGGCGCCCCGCATGAAGGAGACGGGGCCGGAGGCGTTGCCGCCGGAGGAGAGCAGCTCCTTGGAGGAGCGGATGCGGGACAGGTTCAGACCGGCGCCCGAACCGCCCTTGAAGATCATGCCCTCTTCCTTGTACCAGTCGAGGATCGACTCCATGGAGTCGTCGACGGACAGGATGAAGCAGGCGGAGACCTGCTGGGGCTGCGGCGTGCCGACGTTGAACCAGACCGGGCTGTTGAAGCTGAAGATCTGGTGCAGCAGGGCGTAGGCCAGCTCGTGCTCGAAGATCTCGGCGTCGGCGGGCGACGCGAAGTAACCGTGGTCCTCGCCGGCCTTGCGGTACGTCTTCACGATGCGGTCGATCAGCTGCTTGAGGCCGGTCTCGCGCTGCGGGGTGCCCACGGCACCCCGGAAGTACTTGCTGGTGACGATGTTGACCGCGTTCACCGACCAGAAGTCGGGGAACTCGACGCCACGCTGCTCGAAGTTGATCGAGCCGTCGCGCCAGTTGGTCATGACGACGTCACGGGGCTCCCACGCCACCTCGTCGTACGGGTGTACGCCGGGGGTGGTGTGGACGCGCTCGACGCGCAGCCCCTTGCCGGCCTTGGTTCCCTTGGCGCGGGAACCTCGTGCCGGACCGCTCGCCGTCTCTGTCATGCCGCCTCCCATGTACGGGCGAAAACGCCCCGAAATGCCCCGATGTTCCCAGGGCACGGTGTTCTGTCTGGTGTCGCGGGCACCCTCAACTGCGACCCGCGACAGGTCTTTGGTTCGCCGCCTGCCGGCCGGACCGGGGACTGGACCCCAGGTCCGGCCCGCCGGTCAGTCGGCGGCGCGTGCGGGCACGGGGACCTGCGTGGTCCGTCCCGGCCCGCTCTGGTCTTCCTGGCTCCCCGCGACAGCGCCCTCGTCGCCCTTGACGTTCTCGTCGTCCGCGGCGGGGTCCGGCGTCGCTTCGCGCAGTTCGGTGATGGCGGCCTCGAAGTCCTCCAGCGAGTTGAACGCCCGGTAGACCGAGGCGAACCGCAGATAGGCGACGAGGTCGAGCTCCTGCAACGGGCCGAGTATGGCCAGCCCCACGTCGTGGGTGGTCAGCTCGGCACTCCCGGTGGCCCGCACCGCCTCCTCGACCCGCTGGCCGAGCTGGGCGAGCGCGTCCTCGGTCACAGGGCGCCCCTGGCACGCCTTGCGCACACCGTTGATGACCTTGGTGCGGCTGAACGGCTCGGTGACGCCGGACCGCTTCACCACCATGAGCGAACACGTCTCCACGGTCGTGAAACGACGGGAACAGTCGGGGCACTGGCGGCGTCGGCGGATCGACGTGCCGTCGTCGGTCGTACGGCTGTCGACCACACGGCTGTCGGGGTGCCTGCAGAAGGGGCAGTGCATGCTCTCCAACCCTCCTCACAGCAGACTCGATGGCCCCGCCGGGCCTCAAGGGCCTCACGAAGCAGCCCCCAGCATAGGCGATCGCGGAGGCCCCGAAGACCCAGGGGCCGAGAACAACCACAACTTGTGGGCCTCTGTAGCCATCCAACCACTACATGTGGGGATGGGGTCAGATGCCGAGGCAAACACGCGTGTCGCCGCGGAAGGGGGCGCCCGGAGCGGACCGAGAGCCCGCCGGGGCGACACGCGCAGGCGTCCCGCTCCGCCGGACGGGGTCACGGGGATACCGTGAACACCGCGCGGAGCCCTCGGGGAATTCCGGCGGGGATCACACCGCGGGCGGACCCGGACAACGGCCGGCCGGGGTTCGAATGGCACACTGACGGCGGCCGCGAGGCCGTCCGCCCCGGCGGTGAAGAGTACAACAATGGGCACTTTTGCCCGCCGGACGTCACGTAAGCCATACACCCGGACACTTGATCGCGTCACGCGAATCGCACTTTTTCACTCGAACGTGTGTTTGGCGCAACCTTTCGAAAGCAACTACCGTTGTGCAGCAGGGAGACCATCGAGAGGGGCCGACGTGACCACGACCGCAGACAGTGCCGCCATCACCGCCCAGGACCGCTCCCAGGGCCGGGCGGAGCCGGTGCACGCGATGAACGAAGCCGCGCCCGAAGGACACAAGCGCTCCCTGCCGGGCCGACCTCCAGGCATCCGCGCGGACAGCTCGGGACTCACCGACCGCCAGCGCCGGGTGATCGAGGTCATCCGGGACTCCGTGCAGCGTCGTGGCTACCCGCCGTCCATGCGGGAGATCGGCCAGGCCGTCGGCCTCTCCAGCACCTCGTCCGTAGCGCACCAGCTGATGGCGCTCGAGCGCAAGGGCTTCCTGCGCCGCGACCCGCACCGCCCCCGCGCGTACGAGGTACGCGGCTCCGACCAGGCGGTCAGCGTCCAGCCCACGGACACCGCCGGGAAGCCCGCCGCGTCGTACGTCCCGCTGGTCGGCCGTATCGCGGCCGGTGGCCCGATCCTCGCCGAGGAGTCCGTCGAGGATGTCTTCCCCCTCCCCCGGCAGCTCGTGGGCGACGGCGAGCTGTTCGTCCTCAAGGTCGTCGGCGACTCCATGATCGAGGCCGCGATCTGTGACGGCGACTGGGTCACGGTCCGCCGCCAGCCGGTCGCGGAGAACGGCGACATCGTGGCCGCCATGCTCGACGGCGAAGCCACGGTCAAGCGCTTCAAGCGCGAGGACGGCCATGTCTGGCTCCTCCCGCACAACGCGGCCTACGAGCCGATCCCCGGCGACGACGCCACGATCCTCGGCAAGGTCGTCGCGGTACTGCGCCGCGTGTGACGCCCGCACCGGACGAGCCGCCCGGCTCGTCCCCCCACACCGGGCCCCGGAACCCCTGCGCCGGTTCCGGGGCCCTGCCATTGCCATCAGCAGCGAGGGCGGGCCGATACATCGAGCCGCCCGCGCCTCCGGCTCACTCCTCCTCGGCCTCCCTGGCCATCGCGTCGATCGCCGCGAGCGACTTGCGCACCTGATTCCGGTCCGTCGTGGACCAGAAGTCGGGCAGTGACGCCTTCAGATACGACCCGTACCGGGCGGTCGCCAGCCGCTGGTCCAGTACGGCGACCACACCTCGGTCCCCGGTGGCGCGGACGAGCCGGCCGGCGCCCTGTGCCATGAGCAGCGCCGCGTGGGTGGCCGCGACCGCCATGAAGCCATTGCCTCCCGCGTCCTCCACCGCCTTCTGGCGAGCGCTCATCAGCGGGTCGTCGGGGCGCGGGAACGGGATCTTGTCCATGACCACCAGCTGACAGCTGGGGCCGGGCACGTCCACGCCCTGCCACAACGACAGCGTGCCGAAGAGACAGGTGCGGGGGTCGGCCGCGAAGTTCTTGATCAGCTCACCCAGCGTCTCCTCGCCCTGGAGCAGGATGGGGAACTCGGGGATGCGTACCCGCAGCTCCTCCGCCGCGAGCTGCGCGGCCCGCATGGAGGAGAACAGGCCGAGCGTGCGGCCGCCGGCGGCCTGGATCAGTTCGGTCAGCTCATCCAGCATGTCGCCACGGTCGCCGTCCCTCGCGGGGCGGGCGAGGTGCTTGGCGATGTAGAGGATGCCCTGCTTGCGGTAGTCGAAGGGCGAGCCGACGTCGATGCCCTTCCACTGCGGCAGGTCGTCGCCCTCGGTCCCCTCCGGAGCGAGCCCCAGGGAGGCGCCGACGCCGTTGAAGTCACCGCCGAGCTTCAGGGTCGCCGAGGTGAGGACGACACTGCGGTCGGTGAAGAGCTTCTCCCTGAGCAGCCCGGACACCGACATCGGGGCGACCCGCAGCGAGGCCCCGAAGCGGTCGTGGCGCTCGTACCAGACGACGTCCCACTCCGAGCCGTTCAGCACCCGCTCCGCCACGGAGTACACCGTCTCCACCGAGGCCAGCGCCTGCTTGCGCACGGCGTCCTCGTCCTGCACGGACTTGTCGCGCGTCGAGCCGAGCGCGGTGATCACCGTGCGGGACGCGTCGCGCAGGGCGGCCAGGGCGTAGGCGAGGTCCTCCGGGATCTCCTCCAAGCGGCCCGGCAGGGCCAGCTCCATCAGCCGCTCGAAGCCCTCGGCGGCGGTCAGGAGCTGGTCGGCCGCCTTCTCGTTGACGAGCTTCGCGGAGCGGCGGACCGCCCGGTTGACCTGGCCGGGGGTGAGTTCGCCGGTGGCTGCGCCGGTGACACGCGAGACGAGTTCGTGCGCCTCGTCCACGATCAGCACCTCGTGCTGGGGCAGCACCGGGGCGCCCTCGATGGCGTCGATCGCCAGCAGCGCGTGGTTGGTCACCACGACGTCCGCGAGCTTGGCGCGTTCCCGGGCCATCTCGGCGAAGCACTCGGCGCCGTAGGCACACTTCGAGGCGCCGAGGCACTCCCGCGACGAGACCGACACCTGGGCCCAGGCGCGGTCGGAGACGCCCGGCGTGAGGTCGTCCCGGTCGCCGTTCTCCGTCTCGTCGGACCAGTCGCGCAGCCTGAGCAGGTCCTGGCCCAGCTTGCTGGTGGGCGCGGCCGCCTCGAACTGGTCGAAGAGTCCGTCCTCCTCGTCCTGCGGCATGCCCTCGTGCAGCCGGTGCAGACACAGGTAGTTCGACCGGCCCTTGAGCATGGCGAACTCCGGGCGGCGCCGCAGCAGCGGGTGCAGGGCGTCGACCGTACGCGGCAGATCGCGCTCCACGAGCTGGCGCTGGAGCGCCAGTGTGGCGGTGGCGACGACGACACGCTCCCCGTGCGCGAGCGCGGGCACGAGATAACCGAGCGACTTTCCGGTGCCGGTACCGGCCTGGACCAGCAGATGGGATGTGTCGTCGATCGCCTCGGCGACCGCTTCGGCCATGGTCACCTGGCCAGGGCGCTCCATGCCGCCGACGGCGGAGACAGCGGCGTGGAGGAGTTCGGGGAGTGAGGGCTTCGTCATAGCCCGACCACCCTACGGCCCCGCACTGACAATCGCGCCCGGCCGCCGAGGCGGGCGGAGCGGTATGCGGTCACTTCCGAACTCCTGAACTTTTTTCCGCGGAAGCGGGAACTCGACGGAACCGCCGCACGTACAACAAGTGAGCATCCGGTCACGTGGTGCTACGAGAGTTCATGCCGGACCCGGTCCCGGATCATGAGGGCGGCCCGCTTGCCGGGCAGGTCGACCTCCGCCGAGCACCGGAACCCGGCCTGGAGGAAAGCGGTCACCGAGGGGGTGTTGCGGATGTCAGGTTCCGCGACGACGCGCGTGCAGGCGCGGCGGCGTTCCATGATCAGCTCGGCCACAGCCGTGAGCAGAGCCGAGCCGACCCCTCGCCCCCGGTGCGCGGCCTCCCCGATGAGCAGGTGGATACCCGTGTCGTTCGGGCGCGCCGGGTAGAGGCGGGCCAGCGGATCGAGGTCCGCCCGGTAGATCTCCCAGTAACTCAGCGCGGTGCCGTCGAGCATGCCCAGGCAGGGCACGCTGCTCCCGTCGCCGTCGAGTTGGGCGCGAAGGTGGCGCTCCGTCCGGTCCCGGGTTCCGGCCAGCTCCCAGAACGCGGCGACCGCGGGGTCGTTCATCCAGCCGTGGATGAGGGGGAGATCGCGGTCCACGCGGACCGGGACCAGCTCGAAGACGCCCACAGGAGTGGAGGTCGGGCCCCAGGCGTGGATGCCGTCCAGCAGGTCCGCATCGCGGGATGAAGCGGCCTGGTCGGGCAACTCGGCTCGGCGCGCGATGAATTCGGCGGGCAGACGCAGGTCCAGTGTCTCTTCGCTGTCCCAGAGGAGCGCGCTCGCCCCGGTGTCCGCGCTGCCTCGCGGGCCTGTGCGATCGGGGGCGAGGGGGCCGGGAAGGGTTTCGGCGCCGGTGTCGGTGAGGGACACGTGCGCTCCTCTCATAGGGGCGGGCGAAGGGCCGTGAACACGGAACGGGTTCAGGAATGAAGGGGGTTGGCGATGGTCACGTAGACCGACTGGGTGTCGACGGGTCCGACGAGTTCGTCCAGGCCGTGCAGCCGGGTCAGCAGGTTGGCCTTGCAGCGCAGTACGGGTGAGTCGAGCAGGTTGCCCGGCAGGGAGCTGCGCAGGGCGGCGGGACCGGAGGCGGCGGCGGTGAGGAAGCGGCGGAACGCGGCGAGGAGGAGGTGTTCGTCGGCCAGGCGCTGGGAGCCGAAGGCGCCGATGAGGCCGAACACGTTGTTGATGGCGAGGTAGTACGCGAAGCGTTCGTCGGTGACCTCGTCGGAGACGAAGGTGTCGCTGAGCTCGCCGATACCGGGCAGCCGGGCGTCGAGTTCGGCACGGCGGGACTCGCGGAAGTAGTAGCCCTGGTTGTCGCGGTAGCGGCCGCCGGCCGGCCAGCCGTCCTGGTCGAGGCGGAGCAGCGTGTTCTGCTGGTGCGCCTCCAGAGCGATTCCCGCCTCGCCGTCGAGCCAGAGGACGGGCCGGACGACCTGTTCGAGGTAGCGCAGGAACCACTCGGCTGCGACGGCGCCCACGGGCCGGCCGGTGCGGGCGGCGAGCCGCGCGACGAGTTGGGCCAGCCGGGAGCGGAGGAGTCCGGGGTCTGCCGTCGGGCTCTGTTCGAAGGCCGGGCGCGGCGAGACGAGTCCGGCGACGCAGCCGATGTCGTCGGTGGGAGCGAACGGGGCGTGCCTGATCATCACGTCGAGGCCGGGCACGGGCAGTCCGTCCGGGTCGTCGACGGCGAGCCAGGCGGGGTCGCGGACGATGTCGAAGCCGGGGTGGGCGGCCTGCCACCGCTTCGCCAGTCCGGTGCGCAGCAGGCGGTGCACCTCGACGCCCCGGTGGAGTTCCTTGCGCAGGTTCTCCCGGCGGGAGTTGGTGATGCGCAGGCCGAGCGACAGTTTGAGCATCGCCGGGGAGCCCGAGCGGTGGACGGTTCGTACGGAGGAGGTGGGGTGCCAGGGTGAGCCGAGGGGGCCGAGGTCGCGCAGGAGGCCGGCGTCCAGCAGGGCGGCGACCGGCGCGCGGTGCCGTGCGTCGCGGGCCTGCCAGGGGTGCAGGGGAAGGGCGCCGTAGCCGTCGGGCAAGGGAAGGGCGGTTCCGGCGAGTTGCTCGATGAGCCGGTCGGCGGGGACGGGACGGCCGCGCTCGGTCCAGGCCGAGTCGGAGGCGAGCAGGGAGGGGGCGACAGCCATCCAGTGCAGGGGGAAGGAGCCGCGTGACTCCGGCGCGTACTGCCGGGCTTCGGTTTCGGTGAGCCCTTCGCGGCTCTTCGGAGTGGGGTGCAGGGGGTGGCCGAGGAGCAGGGCCTGTTCGGCGTTGAGGAAGAGGTCCGGTCCGTCCTCGGGGTGGGCGTGGCGGTCGCGCAGGAAGGTGGCGGTGTGACGTTGTGAGTCGGCGACGCGGGCGACGAGGTCGGCGCCGTCCGCGGGAGCGGTGCCGTGGGGCTCGGTGGTGCCTGCCTGGCCGGTGCCGGGGGTCTCGCGGGTGAGCAGGGCGGCGAGGGTGACGGCGTCTACCGAGGGGGCGTGTGGGGGGGTGCCGGAGAGCCGGGGTGGGCCGAAGCGGTGCCAGCCGGTCGGGGACCAGTGACGTACGGGGGTGATGAGGGCGGTGCCGCTGGCGGGCAGCGGGATGTGCAGGACGCCGGTGTCGGGGGCGGTGGGACCGGTCTCGCGTACCCAGCAGCGCAGCAGGTTCTCCACCGCCGCCGCCTGGGCCGCGATGTGCGGATCGGGGGCCTCCAGTGGGTCGGCGTCGGGCTCGCCCGCCCGTCCGGCGCCCGGCGTGCGCCGCTTCTGGTGCGGCACCGCGTCGGCGAGCGGCACGGGGGCGCCGGGGCTGCCGGGGTCCGCCGGTTCTTCGGGGGTCTCGGAACGGCCGTCCGGTGCGGGGGTGGCGTTCATGACGGCTCCTCGGGGGTGATGCGGGTGCGGGGGCGATCGCGGAGGGGCTCCGCATGGCGGATGAGAGGCGGGGCGGATCGCGAGGTGGGGCGGGTTGAGAGGTGGGGCGGGTTGAGAGGCGGGCGGGGACGAGAGCTGGGGGTGCCGATGCGCATCGGGCGCGGTCGGGGTGTCGGCGGCGGTTCGGCCGCCTGGACGGAGGTGTGGCGCTGGTGAGAGGCGGCCGGGGTGGGCCCGTAGGTGTCCACCGACGCGCGCGGAGGGTGCGCGTCGGCGGTGGGGCGGCCCGGCCGGGGCGGCTAGCCCGTGCGCTGGTGGCTGCGGTTCGCGGCGGTCACCGCGTCGGCGAGGCGGTCCAGTACGGCCGACGCCTGCTCGTCGCTGATGGTCAGCGGCGGGAGAAGCCGTACGACACTGTTGTGCCGGCCACCGAGTTCCACGATCAGCCCCCGGTCGAGGCACTCGCGCTGGACGGTCGCGGCGAGTTCGGGGTCGGCGGGGTGGGGTGCCGTCGCCGAGTCCCAGCCGTCCGCCCCGGAGCCGCGGGCCTCCGGCACGGGCCCTCCCACCGGCGCGGCCGCCGGGTTCACCAGCTCCACCCCGATCATCAGCCCGCGCCCCCGCACATCTCCCACGCAGGCGAACGCGCTCTGGAGCTGCCGGAGTTGGTCCAGCATGCGGGCACCGAGGGTGGCGGCTCGTTCGGCGAGGCCGTTCTCGCGGACGTGGGTGAGGGTGGCGGTGCCCGCGGCCATGGCGAGCTGGTTGCCCCGGAAGGTACCCGCGTGGGCACCGGGCGGCCAGACGTCGAGTTCCTCGCGGTAGACGACGACGGCCAGCGGGAGGCTGCCGCCGATGGCCTTGGACAGGACCATCACGTCGGGGGTGATTCCGCTGTGGTCGACGGCCCAGAAGGCACCGGTGCGGCCGACGCCGGTCTGGACCTCGTCCGCGATCAGCGGGATGGACCGGTCGGCGGTCAGCCGCCGCATCCGGCGCAGCCAGTCGTCCGGTGCCGGGATCACCCCGCCCTCGCCCTGGACGGGTTCGAGGATCATCCCGGCCGGCTGGGCAACGCCCGACTTGGGGTCGTCGAGGACGGACTCGGTCCAGCGGGCGGCGAGTTCGGCGCCGCGTGGGCCGCCGACGCCGAAGGGGCAGCGGTAGTCCTGCGGGTAGGGCAGGCGGCCGACCTGGAGGTCGGTGGCGCCGCCGGAGGCGGCCAGGGCACCCGCGGTCATGCCGTGGTAGGCGCCGGTGAAGGCGAGGATGCCGGTGCGGCCCGTCGCGGCCCGGACCAGCTTGAGGGCGGCCTCCACCGCGTCGGTCCCGGCCGGGCCGCAGAACTGGACCCGGGCCCGGTCGGCGAACCCGGCCGGCAGGGTGCGGAACAGCTCGGTGATGAAGGCGTCCTTGACCGGGGTCGCCAGGTCCAGCACGGAGAGGGGTGCGCCGGAGTCGAGGACCTTGCGGATGGCCTCCAGCACGACGGGGTGGTTGTGGCCGAGGGCCAGCGCCCCGGCGCCGGAGAGGCAGTCGAGGTAACGACGGCCGTCCGCGCCCTCGATGGTGAGGCCCCGCGCCCGCACGGGCACGATGGGCAGGGCTCGGGCATAGGTACGCGCGGCGGACTCGCGCGCCGACTGGCGCCTGAGAATCCCCTCGTGCACGGCCGGAGTTCCCCGGTAGGTGCTGTCGGCCTCCGACTCGGTCACGGCCACGGCTCGCTGTCCTCCCGCTGTCCAGAGGCGAGTTGCTCGACAGGGACGGGCGCAGGCAGCAGTCCCCCACGGCTACCAACCGCCGACCGGCCGCCTGGTTACGGGTTGCGTCAAGATCCTTGCCGTGACGTAACCGTTGCGGTTCCGTCAGATGTCCCGTACAGCGAGCGCATAGTGTGTGGTCCCGTTCCCGGAAGGCCGGGGAACCGGTCCCGATTCGAAGCGAGTTGGTCGCCGGTACCGGGCCGAAGCGCCAAGTTCCGTCACAACAGGGAGAGTCACCACCATGCGATCCATACGGCCGTCGTCCACCGCTCGCCGAGGAAGGGGTGCGCCCCGCAGAACCTCCCGCGTGCTGGCGGCCGTCGCCCTCGCCTCCGCGCTGGCGCTGACCGCCACCGCGTGCGACGGAGACGGTGACGACAACGCCGGCGGCAGCCCGTCCTCGGCCGCGCGGGGCTCGGACGGGAAGGTCCGGGTCCCGCAGGACCTCCAGGACAAGCTCCGCCAGCACGGCATCGACATGGACAAGTGGAAGAACGGCGCCTGGAAGAACTGGGACCGGGACGACTGGCTGCGCGAGGCCAACGACTTCATCAACCCGATCATCAGCGGTCTGTGGGACAAGGACCGGATGCGGGACGCCGACGACCCGGCCAAGCGCGTCGGCGACGACGACCTCTCCGGCGACCAGGGCGTGACCGACCCGACGCCGGAGCCGGTGCAGGCCAAGGCGGTCCGGCCGCCGTACCACACCAACGCGGCCACCTCGGGCAAGGTGTTCTTCGACTCCCCCAAGGGCACCATGGTCTGCTCGGCCACGGTCGTCGAGGACCCGGCGCATCCGGGTAAGTCCAATCTGATCTGGACGGCCGGCCACTGCGTGCACGCGGGCAAGAAGGGCGGCTGGTACCGCAACATCGCCTTCGCGCCGTCGTACAACAACCAGAGCCTGTCCTCCTCGGAGATGGAGGGCGCCTCCCGCGAGAAGGTCGCGCCCTACGGCGTCTGGTGGGCGGACGCCGCCAAGACCTCGCAGCAGTGGATCGACGGGGGCGGCGAGACGGGCGGCAACGGTGCCTCGTACGACTTCGCGGTGATCCATGTGACGCCGGAGCAGGGCAACGGGGGCAAGTCGCTGGAGGAGACGGTCGGCGGGGCGCTGCCGGTGGACTTCGCCGCTCCCGCCGCGACCGAGGTGAGCGCGGTCACCGCGACCGGCTACCCGGCGGCGAAGCCGTACAACGGCCAGTTGCTGTACCAGTGCCAGGACAAGCCGGGACGGCTGTCGATCGCCAAGGCGGACCCGACGATGTACCGCATCGGCTGCACCATGACCGGCGGTTCCTCCGGCGGTGGCTGGGTGGAGAAGGGCGCGAACGGCGAGCCCACGCTGGTCTCCAACACCTCGATCGGCCCCGCCTCCTCGGGCTGGCTGGCCGGACCCCGGCTCGGTGAGGTGGCCAAGGGCGTGTACGACTCGGTGAGCGCGAAGTTCGCCGACCGATAGCCGCTCCCCTGCACACATGACGAAGGCCCGCCGCCCCCTCAAGGGGACGGCGGGCCTCTTCGTGCTCCGGTGAAACCGCTGGTCAGGCGGTCGCAGCCGGTGTGTACGGGGCCAGGTCGGCCGCCAGCTCCGCGTGCACCCGGACCTTGATCAGGGTGCCCTCGGCGGTGTGCTCCTCGGAGAGCACCTCACCCTCGGTGTGAGCGCGGGCGACGAGCTTGCCCTGCGTGTACGGGACGAGCGCCTCGACCTCGACCGCGGGGCGGGGCAGCTCGTCGTCGATCAGGGTGAGCAGCTCTTCCAGTCCCAGGCCGGTGCGTGCCGAGATGGCGATGGACCGCTTCTCGACCCGCAGCAGCCGCTGGAGGACCAGCGGGTCGGCCGCGTCCGCCTTGTTGATCACGACGATCTCGGGCACGTCGGTCGCGCCGACCTCCCGGATCACCTCGCGCACGGCGGCGAGCTGCTCCTCCGGGACGGGGTGCGATCCGTCCACCACGTGCAGGATGAGGTCGGAGTCACCGACCTCCTCCATGGTGGAGCGGAACGCCTCGACCAGGTGGTGCGGCAGGTGCCGGACGAAGCCGACGGTGTCGGCCAGCGTGTACAGCCGGCCGCTCGGGGTCTCCGCGCGGCGGACGGTGGGGTCGAGGGTGGCGAACAGGGCGTTCTCCACCAGGACGCCCGCGCCCGTGAGGCGGTTGAGCAGGGAGGACTTGCCGGCGTTGGTGTAGCCGGCGATGGCGACGGAGGGCACCTTGTTGCGGCGGCGCTCCTGGCGCTTGATCTCGCGGCCGGTCTTCATCTCCGCGATCTCCCGGCGCATCTTCGCCATCTTCTCGCGGATACGGCGCCGGTCCGTCTCGATCTTGGTCTCACCGGGACCACGCGTGGCCAGGCCACCGCGGCCGCCACCCATCTGCCGGGACAGCGACTGGCCCCAGCCACGCAGCCTCGGCAGCATGTACTGCATCTGCGCGAGCGCGACCTGCGCCTTGCCCTCCCGGGACTTGGCGTGCTGGGCGAAGATGTCGAGGATCAGGGCCGTACGGTCGATGACCTTGACCTTGACGACGTCCTCGAGCTGGATCAGCTGGCCGGGGCTCAGCTCACCGTCGCAGATGACGGTGTCCGCGCCGGTCTCCTGCACCACGTCGCGCAGCTCCAGGGCCTTGCCGGAGCCGATGTAGGTGGCCGCGTCGGGCTTGTCGCGGCGCTGGATCACGCCGTCGAGCACCATGGCGCCCGCCGTCTCCGCGAGGGCGGCCAGCTCCGCGAGGGAGTTGTCCGCGTCCCGCGCGGTGCCGGTGGTCCACACTCCGACGAGTACGACCCGCTCCAGGCGGAGCTGGCGGTACTCGACCTCGGTGACGTCCTCCAGCTCGGTGGACAGCCCCGCCACACGGCGCAGGGCCGCGCGCTCGGAGCGGTCGAACTGGTCGCCGTCACGCTCGCCGTCGATGTCGTGCTTCCAGGCGACGTCCTCTTCCATCAGGGCATCGGCCCGAAGACCTTCGGGGTGGGCGTGCGCAAGGCGCTTGGCGTCCTGTGAAGGGGAAGAAGAGGAGGAGGTCATTGGTTCCTTACGTCGAGGGAGGGACCGGTCCGGCGGTCGGACGACCGGGGGGTCGGCAAGAGACCGGTGTTCATCAAGGACAACGCGCGGGTGTCCCGAGAGATTCCCGTGCGCCGCGCCGCGCCGACCGGAAGATGGTCGCACGGCGCGGACCGCTGCGTCATCGTGTTATCGGCGTGGCGCGGGGGCCGTCGCGGCACCACGCGGGCGGCGCCGGAGGGTCAGCTCTTCCTCTTGGCCGAGTCCGAGGGCGCCGGGGGCGGGACCTGCTTCCAGTCCGGGTGGCCGGGCATGGGCGGGGTCTTCTCGCCGTACAGCCAGTCCTGGAAGAAGCCGGCAAGGTCGCGGCCGCCGATGGCGGAGGCGAGTCGGACGAAGTCGGCGGTGCCGACGCTGGTGTCCCGGTTCTCCTGGACCCACACCTTCTCCAGCCGCTCGAAGGCGGCCTTGCCGATCTCCTGGCGCAGAGCGAAGAGCACCAGGGCGGCGCCGTCGTAGATGTTGGGGCGGAAGATGCCGATCTTCTGGCCGGGGGCGGGCGGCTTGGGCTTCGCGGGCGGTCCACCGGCGGCGCGCCAGCGGTCGGAGGCGCCATAGGCGGCCTTCATGCGGTCCTGAAGGGGGCGGTCCGCCTTCTCCTCGGCGTAGAGGGCCTCGTACCAGGTGGCGTGTCCTTCGTTCAGCCAGACGTCGGACCAGGTGCGGGGGCTGACGCTGTCGCCGAACCACTGGTGGGACAACTCGTGGACCATGACCGACTCGATGTACCACTTGGGGTAGGCGGGCTCGGTGAAGATGTCCTTCTCGAACAGCGACAGGGTCTGCGTCTCCAGCTCGAAACCGGTGCTGGCCTGCGCCATCAGCACGCCGTAGGTCTCGAACGGGTAGGGGCCGATCTTCTTCTCCATCCAGGAGATATGGTCCGGCGTCTTGGCGAGCCAGGGTTCCAGCGTCTCCTTGTCGGCGGCGGGCACCACGTCGCGCAGCGGCAGTCCGTGCGGGCCCTTGCGGTGGACGACGGCGGAGTGGCCGATGGACACCTGGGCGAGTTCGGTGGCCATGGGGTGCTGGGAGCGGTAGCTCCAGGTGGTGGAGCCGCCGGCCTTGACCTCGCCGGCCGGCAGGCCGTTGGCGACAGCGGTGTAGCCGTTCGGGGCGGTGACGTGGAAAGTGAACATCGCCTTGTCGGAGGGGTGGTCGTTGCACGGGAAGACCAGGTGCGCGGCGTCGGCCTGGTTGGCCATGGCGAGGCCGTCGGTGGTCCGCACCCAGCCGCCGTCCTGATCGGCGGCGGCGACGGGGTCGCTGGTGTGCCGCACGGTGATCCGGGTCAGGCTGCCGAGCGGAAGCGCGTGGTCCGGGGTGACGACGAGGTCCTCGCCGGCGCTGGTGAAGGCGGCCTTGCGGCCGTCGACCTCGACGGACTCGACGGTGCCGTGCGCGAAGTCGAGGTTGATCCGCTTCAGGGAGCCGGTGAGCCGGGCGTCGATGGTGGTGACGGCGCTGAGCGGCTTGTCGTTGCTGCCGGGGTAGGTGAAGGCGAGGTCGTACGCGGCCACGTCGTAGCCGGGGTTGCCCAGGTCCGGGAAGATCCGGTCGCCGACGCCCAGGGGTTCGGCGGGGGCTCCGGCGGCGACGAGGCAGACCGTGACGGCCGAGGCGAGCAGGGCCGCCTTCGGGCGCCGGAGGAACCGGCGTGCGGGGTGGGGGCGCGTGGGGCGAGTGAGCAGCATGCCCCACCGCTACCAGCGCGTCGCCGCCCGGCGGTGACGGCGCGCGACGGGCCCACCCGATCGAGTCGGTCCGGCGGCGACCGGCGCCGCGTCACGTGCCGATGGTCAGGCGGCCGGCGCCTGGACCCGGCTCACGTCGTACACGCCCGGTACGTCGCGCATCGCGCGCATCAGGGCGGGCAGTTCGGCGGCGTCGGGGAGCTGGAGGGTGTAGGTGTGGCGGACCCGCTGCTGGTTGGGGGACTCCACGGTGGCGGAGACGATCTCGGCGCCCTCCAGCGCGATCGCCTCGGTGAGGTCGGCGAGCAGATGGGGGCGGCTGAACGATTCGGCGACCAGGGTGACCCGGCACGCGGCGGTGTCCCCCCAGCGCACGGCGATCTCCGCGCGCCCCCGGTTCTTCATGTCGTCGACCATGGAGCACTCCACCCGGTGCACGGTCACCGCTCCCCCGCGCACGGCGAAGCCGACGATGTCGTCGGGCGGCACCGGTGTACAGCAGCCGGCGAGGCGCACCGGGCCGCCGGGCTCGTCCAGCAGGACATCGGCGCCCCGGGGGCGCGCGGCGGGGGCGCTGCTGGTGGGGCGGGTCCCACCGGGGCCTTCGTTGGTGTCCGAGGGGCGGGCATCGGCGCCGGGATGCGCTGTCAGCCAGCGCTGGATGGCGATGCGCGCGGCCGGGGTGTGGGCGTGCTCCAGCCATTCGCGGGAGGGTTCGGAGGCCGGGTCCTGGCCCATGAGCAGCTGGACGGTGTCGCCGTCGCGCAGGACGGTGCTGAGGGTGGCCAGGCGGCCGTTGACGCGGGCGCCGATGCAGGCGTGGGCGTCCTCCCCGTACTGCGCGTAGGCGGCGTCCACGCAGGTGGCGCCCTCGGGCAGGCCCAGGGTGCCGCCGTCGGGCCGGACCACGGTGATCTCCCGGTCCTGGGCGAGGTCGTCGCGCAGGGTGGACCAGAAGGTGTCGGGGTCGGGGGCGCCACGCTGCCAGTCGAGGAGACGGGAGAGCCAGCCGGGGCGGGTGGGGTCGGCGCGTTCGCCGTCGGGGCCGGCGGTCTGCTCCTCGGCGGGCGGGGTGTACGGGTTGCCGAGTGCGATCACGCCGGCCTCGGCGGCCTGGTGCATGTGGTGGGTACGGATGAGGACTTCGACGACCTGGCCGTCCGGGCGGGCCACGGCGGTGTGCAGCGACTGGTAGAGGTTGAACTTCGGTACGGCGATGAAGTCCTTGAACTCCGAGACGACCGGCGTGAGGCAGGTGTGCAGCTCACCGAGGACGGCGTAGCAGTCCGCGTCCTCGTTCACGAGCACCAGCAGGCGGCCGAAGTCGGTGCCGCGCAGCGGGCCGCGTTTGCGGGAGACGCGGTGGACGGAGACGAAGTGGCGGGGCCGGATGAGGACTTCGGCTGGGATGTCGGCCTCGCGCAGCACGGCCCGCACCTCGTCGGCGACCTCGGCGAGGGGGTCCTCACCGGCGGCGTTCTCGGCGATGAGTTCGCTGGTGCGGGCGTACTCCTCGGGGAGGAGGATGGCGAAGACGAGGTCCTCCAGCTCGGTCTTCAGGGCCTGCACACCGAGGCGTTCGGCGAGCGGGATGAGGACGTCGTGGGTGACCTTGGCGATCCGCGCCTGTTTCTCGGGGCGCATCACGCCGAGGGTGCGCATGTTGTGCAGGCGGTCGGCGAGTTTGATCGACATCACGCGTACGTCGTTGCCGGTGGCGACGAGCATCTTGCGGAAGGTCTCCGGCTCGGCGGCGGCGCCGTAGTCGACCTTCTCCAGCTTGGTGACGCCGTCGACGAGATAGCGGACCTCCTCCCCGAACTCCTCCCTGACCTGGTCGAGCGTCACCTCGGTGTCCTCGACGGTGTCGTGGAGGAGGGAGGCGGTCAGGGTGGTGGTCTCGGCGCCCAGTTCGGCGAGGATCAGGGTCACGGCGAGGGGGTGGGTGATGTACGGCTCGCCGCTCTTGCGCATCTGGCCCCGGTGGGAGGACTCGGCCAGGAGGTAGGCGCGGCGCAGGGGGTCGAGGTCGGCGTCGGGGTGGTGGGCGCGGTGGGCCTCGGCCACATGCCCGATGGCGTCGGGCAGCTTGCTCCGGACGGCGGGGCCGAGCAGCGCGGCCCGGCCGAGCCTGCGCAGGTCGATCCGCGGCCGGGACTTCCTGCGGGCCACCGTGGGCGCCGTGGGCGCTACCGGGCCTGGGGTCGCAGGGTTCGTGGCCTCCGCACTCATGGGCACCTCCGGCTCGTGGACCGGCGGACGGGGCCCGAAGGGCATACGCGGCTCAGGGTTGGCGACGTTCCCCCGTCCGTGCCGGTGCTTGATGCTATCGAGCCCATCACGTGCGACCGACCGCCTCTCGGCGAGCGTGAAACGGATCACCCATTCGAGCGACGGCTTGGAGGTTTAGAGTTTGCGCCACGTGCCCTCCAGTCGGCCGCGGTTTCGAACGGCCTCGCTGTCACAGAACGGCTGGTCCCCGGCGTCCGGGGCCACCGGGGTACGGTCCGTCCAGGTCAGCGGGCCGCCTTTTCCAGCCACTCGCCGTCGATCTCGCCCTCGGCGACGATCACGGCGGGGCCGGTCATCTCGATCTCACCGTCCGGACGCTCGGTGATGACCAGGCGTCCGCCGGGCACGTCCACGACGTACGTCGCCGGGGTGCCGGTGACGGCCGGGTCGGCGTCGTCGCGCCGGGCGGCGGCCACGGCGACGGCGCACGCGCCGGTGCCGCACGAACGGGTCTCGCCGGAACCGCGCTCGTGCACGCGCATGGCGACGTGTCCGGGGGCGCGGTCGACGACGAACTCGACGTTGACGCCGTCCGGGTAGGCACCCTCCGGCCCGACCGGCGGTGCGGTGTAGAGGTCACCGGCGTGGGCGAGGTCGTCCACGAAGGCCACGGCGTGCGGGTTGCCCATGTTCACGTTCCGCGCGGGCCAGCCGCGGTCCCCGACGCTCACCGTGACCTCTCCCTCGGGGAGACGGGCCCGGCCCATGCCCACGGTGACGTCTCCCTCTCCGGAACCGTCCTCGGAGGTCTTGGCGATGTGGACCCGCTTCACGCCCCCGCGTGTGGCGATGGTGAGGTCACCTGCGCCCACATGTCCGGCGTGCTGGAGGTAGCGCGCGAACACACGCACTCCGTTACCGCACATCTCGGCGACCGAGCCGTCCCCGTTGCGGTAGTCCATGAACCACTCGGCTTCGCCGGCCATGTCCCGGGCCTCGGGGTGCGCGGCGGAGCGCACCACGTGCAGGACCCCGTCGCCTCCGATGCCGGCACGGCGGTCGCAGAGCGCGGCGACGGCGGCGGGCGTCAGGTCGAGGGCGTTCTCGGGGTCGGGCACGATCACGAAGTCGTTCTCGGTGCCGTGTCCCTTGAGGAATGCGATCCGCGTGCTCATCCCTCGATCGTACGGGGTGACTCCGACACCGTCCGGGGACGGCCGTAGCGCGGCTAGCGGAGGCGGGCGACCCGCCATACGGCGAGCACGACGACGACCCCCACGAGCAGGGCGTAGGTGAGCGCGACCCGCCAGTCGGTGCGGCGGCCGGAGCCGCGCGGGGGCAGGCCCGGCCAGGTGTAGCCGACGCGGCGGGCGGCCGTCATGCCCCAGCCGGCGGCGCAGGAGCAGATCAGCAGGCCCAGCATGGCGATGACCGCGCCGCTGTCACCGAAGTCGAAGGCGAGCGGGAAGGCGAACATCAGCGAGCCGAGCGCGGCCAGGCCCACGATGGGCGCCAGCTGCCAGATGCGCATCCTCCGCTGGGGGCGCAGTTCGACCTCGACCTCGGGGCCGCCCGCGAACATCTCCTCGGGCGTCGGTCCGTCGGCGACCACGACCGGGAGGTCGTCCGGACCGTCGTCGGTCAGGCGGTCCTCGACGCCGGGGTCGTCACCGTCGGTGGTGATGTGCTCGGTGCCTGCTGCGGTGTCACGAGGGCTGGCCTCCATTGCCACACGCCCTCCCAACTAGGACTTCACTGGTCGATCGAAGCTCGATGATGGCACGGCGCCGGAGGCCGGGTTGACCCGTGGCGCATCCCGATGCCAGGACGTGATCAGGCTGTGACCGGTCGTTCGACCAACGCCAGCGCCAGCCCCGGAAGTTCCCCCCGGTCCGCCACGGCCCCGCTGAGCCAGTGGACCCTGGGGTCGCGCCGGAACCAGGTGTCCTGGCGGCGCGCGAAGCGCTTGGTGGAGCGCACGGTCTCCGCGCGCGCCTCGTCCT
The DNA here is from genome assembly GCF_044541565.1 of Streptomyces sp. NPDC085596. Taxonomy (NCBI): domain Bacteria; kingdom Bacillati; phylum Actinomycetota; class Actinomycetes; order Kitasatosporales; family Streptomycetaceae; genus Streptomyces; species Streptomyces sp. NPDC085596. Next base: position 930,145 of record NZ_JBITTC010000002.1, read on the forward strand.
CGGTGCACTCCCCGGCGAGCGCGGTGAGCACCTGCTGATAGCCGAGCGCGCGGGACGCGGTACGGCCCTCGCGCAGCCCCTGGGCCTCCAGCGCGCGCACCTCGTCCATCAGTCCGGCCTCCCACATGCGGTCGACGCGGCGCGCGATGCGCTCGTCGAGCTCGGGACGGGCCACGTCGACGCCGATCTGCAGGGTGTCGTAGACCGAGTCGTGGCCGGGGAGGTTGGCGGTGAAGGGCCGGCCGGTGATCTCGATGACCTCCAGGGCGCGGACGATGCGGCGCCCGTTGCTGGGCAGGATGGCACGGGCGGCGTCGGGGTCGGCGGCGGCCAGACGCGCGTGCAGGGCGCCGGGGCCGCGCAGGGCCAGCTCGTCCTCCAGGCGGGCCCTGACCTCGGGGTCGGTGCCGGGGAACTCCAGGTTGTCGACGGCGCCGCGCACATACAGTCCGGAGCCGCCGACCAGGATCGGCCAGCGGCCCTCCGCGAGCAGGGCGTCGATGCGGGCGCGGGCCAGCTTCTGGTACTCGGCGACGGAGGCGGCGACCGTCACGTCCCAGATGTCCAGCAGATGGTGCGGGACACCACCGCGTTCCTCGGGGGTGAGCTTGGCGGTGCCGATGTCCATTCCCCGGTAGAGCTGCATCGAGTCGGCGTTGATGACTTCGCCGCCCAGCTGCTGGGCCAGGAAGACGCCGAGGTCGGACTTTCCGGCAGCGGTGGGGCCGACGACGGCGATGACACGGGGGGCGGGGGATGCACTGCTCACCGCACCAGTCTCGCAAACGTTCCGGCTCCGTCGGTGACCGACGGGGAATGCCGGGCTACCGGGCGGGCAGGGGTTACGGGTGCGGTCCGGGTGAGCGCGTGGTGTGACGCCCATCGGGGAAGGGTAGCGTCCCCCCACAAGCAGCGCATCGCGCGCATTTGGGTTGTTCCGGAAGGTGGATCATGGGTCTGTTCGACAATGTGAAGGCCGCGCTCGGCCCGGCCAAGGACAAGGTGACGGACCTGGCCCGGCAGCACGGTGACAAGGTGCAGGGCGGGATCGACAAGGCCGCCCACGTGGTCGACGAGCGGACCAAGGGCAAGTACACCGACAAGATCCACGCCGGCACGGACAAGGCGAAGGAAGCGGTGGACCGCCTCGGCCAGGAGGGCCGGAAGCCCGGCGAGGGCGGCCCGCAGACGCCGCCTCAGACCCCGCCGCAGAGCTAGCTCCAGGCGGCGACCAGGTACCCGACCCCGTACGGCGCCTCGTCGTACAGGAGGGTGCCGTCGAGGCCCGCGCCCTCGGCCGCCGCAGCGAGGACCTGCCAGGGGGCGCGGCCGGACGCCTGGAGTTCGCGGGCGAGTCCGGCGTCGAGTGCGGCGAGGGCCGCCAGGTCGGCGGTGCCCAGGGCGCGTGCGGCCTCGGCGTCGAAGGGGGCCGCACGTTCGTCCAGGTAGCCGGGGGCCTTGAGCGTGCGGCAGGCGCTGCCGTCGCCCATCACCAGCAGTGCGACCCGGTCGTTCCCGCCGCCGAGATCCGCGCCGAGCCGGGCGCACTGATCGGCGGAGAGCGCCGCATCCACGGCCACGCCCTCGACCGGCACATCCGCCCAGTCGCTCCGCTCCAGCAGCCATGCGGCGACTGCGAGGGAGGCGGGCAACTCTGTGCCGGGCGCGGCCCCAGGGCCGAGCGTCACGTCGAGATCGACGCCGAAGCCCCGGAAGGAGCCCGGCGCGCCCTGCGGGTGGCGCCCGCCGTGCTCGGCCGGGCCGATGACCACCAGACGGTCGGGGCGGGCGGCTGCGAGCACGCCGAGCGCGTCCGCGCAGGCGGCTCGGGCGGCGTCCAGTTCGGGCGCGGCGCCCGAGGCGACCTCGGGGACGAGCAGCGGGGGGCAGGGGCAGACGGCGACCGCGACAAGCATGATCGGCAGCGTAACCCGCCTCACCGGTGGCCCGGGCATGCCGTGGGCCACCGGTGAGGCGCGGGACGGGTCAGTCGCAGCCGCAGCCGCTCGTGGCGGCCGGCAGGGGCGCGGGGACGCCGATCTTCGGCAGGCCGAGCATGACGCCGGCCTTCTCGACGGCCTCGGCGGCGTTGCGCTTCTCCCAGGCGTCGCCCGCGCGCGTGCGGCGCACGGCGAGGACGGGGCCCTCGGCGAGCAGGTGGTGCGGGGCGGCGTAGGTGACCTCGACGGTGACCACGTCTCCGGGCCGCACCTCCTCGTCCGGCTTGGTGAAGTGGACCAGGCGGTTGTCGGGGGCGCGGCCGGAGAGGCGGTGGGTGGCGCCGTCCTTGCGGCCCTCGCCCTCGGCGACCATCAGATCCAGGGTGCGGCCGACCTGCTTCTTGTTCTCCTCCCAGGAGATCTCGTCCTGGAGGGCGACGAGGCGCTCGTAGCGGGCCTGCACGACCTCCTTGGGGATCTGGTCGTCCATGGTCGCGGCCGGGGTGCCGGGGCGCTTGGAGTACTGGAAGGTGAACGCCTGGGCGAACCGGGCCTCGCGGACCACGTGCATGGTCTGCTCGAAGTCCTCCTCGGTCTCGCCGGGGAAGCCCACGATGATGTCGGTGGTGATGGCCGCGTGCGGGATGGCGGCGCGGACCTTCTCGATGATGCCGAGGTAGCGCTCCTGCCGGTAGGACCGGCGCATCGCCTTCAGGACGGTGTCCGAGCCGGACTGGAGCGGCATGTGCAGCTGCGGCATCGCGTTCGGCGTCTCGGCCATGGCGGCGATCACGTCGTCGGTGAAGTCGCGCGGGTGCGGCGAGGTGAAGCGGACGCGCTCCAGGCCCTCGATCTTCCCGCAGGCCCGCAGCAGCTTGCTGAACGCCTCGCGGTCGCCGATGTCGGAGCCGTAGGCGTTGACGTTCTGCCCGAGCAGGGTGATCTCGCTGACGCCCTCCGCGACCAGCGCCTCGATCTCGGCGAGGATGTCTCCGGTCCTGCGGTCCTTCTCCTTGCCGCGCAGCGCCGGGACGATGCAGAAGGTGCAGGTGTTGTTGCAGCCGACGGAGATCGACACCCAGGCCGCGTACGCGCTCTCGCGCCGGGTCGGCAGGGTGGAGGGGAACGCCTCCAGCGACTCCGCGATCTCGACCTGCGCCTCTTCCTGGACGCGGGCGCGCTCCAGCAGCACGGGCAGCTTGCCGATGTTGTGCGTGCCGAAGACGACGTCCACCCAGGGCGCCCGCTTCACGATGGTGTCGCGGTCCTTCTGCGCGAGGCAGCCGCCGACCGCGATCTGCATACCGGGGCGGGACGCCTTCCGGGGCGCGAGACGGCCGAGGTTGCCGTAGAGACGGTTGTCGGCGTTCTCCCGGACCGCGCAGGTGTTGAACACGACCACATCGGCATCGCCGTCCGCCCCCTCGGGCGCCCGCACATACCCGGCGTCCTCGAGCAGCCCGGACAATCGCTCGGAGTCGTGGACGTTCATCTGGCACCCGTAGGTGCGCACCTCGTACGTCTTGGCTGCTCGAACGTCCACTGCCGGGCTCCGGTCGCTGCTGATGGTCATGGGTCAAGGGTAGGCGGTCCCCGGAGGCCCTCCGTCCCCGCTCCCGGAGGCCCGTGACCGGGGACACAGCCGGGTCGTCAGCCCTCGGCCGGGGTCCATCCCTGGCGGCGCAGGACCGCCGACACGTCGGGCGCCCGGTAGTGGTCGCCCTTCAGCACCTTGCCGTCCTCGCGGCGGCTGATCTCGCCGTCCGGACCGACCTTGCTCATGTTGGCGCGGTGGATCTCGGCGATGACCTCGTCGAGGTCGATGCCGTGGACCAGGGCGGTGCCGTAGGCCACGTACACCACGTCCGCCAGTTCCTGCGCGAGGTGGTCGAGCGGGCCGGTGACCGAGACCTCGGCCACCTCCGCGGCCTCCTCGGCGAGCAGTTCCCCTCGGTGCGCGGCGAGTTCGGGACTGATCTCGGTGGGTATGGCGCGGGCGTCGAGACCGAAGGCGCGGTGGAACTCGCTGACGAGGCGGCCGGGAGAAGTGCTCATGCGGCGACTCTAACGGCCGCCTCCGACAGCCTCGTCGGTTGTCCACAGGCGGCAGGGGGCCCGGCCGCCCGGTTGTCCACAGACCTGGTCGCACCGCTTCCGGCCTGGCAGGATCGCCCGCATGTCCAAGGTGTTCCCGTTCGCCGAGATCTCCGCCCGGCTGCCCGGCCGGCGCCGCTTGCTGTGGGCGTCGAGCGCGGGAGTCGTGGTGCTCGGCCTGCTGCTGTGGTGGCTGGCGCCGCTCGGTGAGAAGCCGCCGAGCGGGACAATCGTGTTCAGCACGGGCGGCACCCGCGGGGTGTACGAGGAGTACGGCCGGCGTCTGCGCAACGAGTTGGCGAAGGACATGCCCGGTCTGACGGTGAAGCTCACGAGCAGCGCCGGTTCGCAGGAGAACGTGCAGCGGGTGGCGGCCGGGGAGGCGGACTTCACCATCGCGGCGGCCGACGCGGTGCAGACGTACGAGCAGGCGCACCCCGCCGAACACCGGCTGCGCGGGGTGGCCCGGCTCTACGACGACTATGTGCAGCTCATCGTGGCGCCCGGCTCCGGCATCGACAGCGTCGCCGACCTCCGTGACAAGCGGGTCGCCACGGGACTGCCCAACTCCGGTGTGCGGCTGATAGCGAACGGCGTGCTGAAGGCGGCCGGGATCGATCCGGAGAAGGACGTCGTCCCGGTGTCCGCGGGAATCGACACCGGTCCGGACATGCTGGCGCACCACGACATCGACGCCTTCTTCTGGTCCGGCGGCCTGCCCACCGGCGGGCTCACCGAGCTGGCGGACAAGTCGGGGTTCCGGTTCATACCGATAGAGGGGAAGCTCGTCTCCGAGTTGCACGCCGAGGGAGAGGCGGCGCGCTACTACCGGCCCACCAACATGCCCGAGTCCGCGTATCCACGGGTACAGCGCGGCTCCACGGTGGCCACCATCGCGGTGTCCAACCTGCTGATGACCCGCGCCGACCTGGACCCGAGGCTCACGGAGTGGATAACCCGCATCGTGATCAAGAGCCGGGACGAGATAGGCAAGCATGTGCACTCCGCGCAGCGCGTGGATCTGCGCACCGCCATCTACACCGACCCGCTCCCCCTGCACACCGGGGCCCGGCGCTACTACCGCTCGGTCAAGCCCTGACGCGGGTCGGGCGCGGGGGCGTGCCGGGGCAGGGTGACCGTGACCCGCAGTCCCTCGGGCTCGTGGTGGCCGTAGGCGATCGAGCAGTCCGTCGCGGCGAGCAGGGCGCGGGTGATGGACAGGCCCAGCCCTGAGCCCTTGATGTTCTGATGGCGTCCGCTGCGCCAGAACCGGTCGCCCACGCGCTCGAGTTCGTCGTCGGTCAGGCCCGGCCCGGTGTCGGTGACCTGGACCGTGGTGGTGTCACCGCCCGCGAAGACGCCGACCTCGACCGTGCCGTGCTCGGGGGTGAACTTGACGGCGTTGTCGATCACCGCGTCCAGCGCGCTGGACAGGTAGATCGCGTCGGCCCAGGCGGTCGTGGGCGGGCAGTCGCCCACCAGCCGCACGCCCTTGGCGTCGGCGGTCGGCGTCCAGGCGGCGACCCGCTCCTCCGCGAGCGCGCCGATGTCGGTCAGCCGGGCCTCGGTCTCGGCGTGCTCGGCCAGCGCCAGGTCGAGCAGATCGTCCAGCACCTGGGCCAGCCGCTTGCCCTCGGTGCGTACCGAGGCGATCTCCGCGTTGCCCTCGGGCAGTTCGAGGGAGAGCAGTTCGATCCGCAGCAACAGCGCCGAGAGGGGGTTGCGCAACTGATGGGAGGCGTCCGCGACAAAGGCCCGCTGCTGCTCCAGCACCTCCTCGACGTTGTCCGCCATCTCGTTGAACGACCTTGCCAGCCGCCGGAGTTCGGGAGGGCCACCACCCACCGCGACGCGGGACTTCAGGCGTCCGGTGGCGATGTCGTGGGTGGTGGCGTCCAGGATGCGGACCGGCCGCAGCACCCAGCCGGTCAGCCGGAGGGCCGCGCCCACCGCGAGCAGCATCGCGGTGATCTCACCGGCCGCGATCAGCGCCCAGCCGCGCAGGACGCGCCACCGCATCTGCTCGGTGGGCGAGTCGGTGACGACGACCGCGACCACGTCACCGTCCCGGATCACGGGCGAGGCGACCACGAGCCGGGACCGCTGCCAGGGCCACACCTGGCCGGGGTCGTGACTGCGACGGCTGAGCAGCGCCTCCTCGAAGGCCGCCCGGACCACCCCTTCCTGCGGTACGAACCAGTCGCCGGGGGCGTTGACCATGGCGGAGCGGTCGCTGTAGAAGACACCGGAACGAATGCCGTAGACGTCGTGGTAGCTCTCCAGCTCGCGGTGGAGGGTCTGGAGGCGCTCGTCCGGGGCGGTGGAACGGCCGCCGCTCGGGGTGTCGGTGACGAACTGGGCGAGCGCGGCGAAGCGCGCGGTGTCGTCTATCCGGTCCACGATGACGCGCTGCTGCTGAGCGGCGGCCACGCTGACGGCGAGCGGTACGCCGAGCGCGAGGAGCACGGCCGCCATCAGGACGATGAGCAGCGGCAGCAGCCGAGTGCGCACCCGGCCCCGCTATCCGGCCGGGGCGACGAGCCGGTAGCCGACCCCGCGCACGGTCTCGATCAGCGCGGGCATGCGCAGCTTGGCGCGCAGCGACGCCACATGCACCTCCAGGGTGCGCCCGGTCCCTTCCCAGCTGGTGCGCCACACCTCGCTGATGATCTGTTCCCGCCGGAAGACCACACCGGGTCGCTGGGCGAGCAGCGCGAGCAGGTCGAACTCCTTGCGGGTCAGCGGGACGGTGGCCCCGGCCACGCTGACCTGCCGGGTGGGCAGTTCGATGCGGACCGTGCCGAGCAGCAGGGCGGCGCTGTCGTCGCCGGTCACGGCGTCCTCGGGGACGGTGCGGCGGCTGACGGCGTGTATCCGGGCCAGGAGTTCGCCGGTGTCGTACGGCTTCACCACGTAGTCGTCGGCGCCCAGGTTGAGCCCGTGGATGCGGGAGCGGATGTCGGAGCGGGCGGTGACCATGATGACCGGTGTGCCGGTGCGCTTGCGGATCTTGCCGCAGACCTCGTAGCCGTCCTGGTCGGGCAGGCCGAGGTCGAGCAGGATCACGCCGAAGCCGGGGCCCTCGGGGACGAGCGCCTGGAGGGCCTCCTCGCCGCTGCGGGCGTGGGTGACGTCGAAGCCGTGCCGGGCGAGGACCGCGGAGAGGGCCGCGGCGACGTGGTTGTCGTCCTCGACGAGCAGCAGTCTCATTCCGGCCCCCTTCGGTTCAGCGGTCGTACGGTCCGGGTTCTTCTCGGACGCGTACCGATGGTGCGCGCGTGTGCACCATGCAGTGACGCCGACGAAGGACGACGCCGTCAAGAGCGTTCCGGTTGCCCGTGACTTCCGTTATCCGGCCGATACGCGCACAGAAGGCAAGTGCTACGACACGTGTCCGATTGCTATCGGATCGTGATGCTCAGATTCACCTCAGATGTGGTGACGCCGACGGGGGGTCGTCACTACTGTCCTCCGAAACCGAGGAGGACGGAGCCCGAGAGCGATGACCGAAGTAGCGGTGGCCAAGGAAGACGTGGCCGCGTCCGACGACCTGGTCGTCCTGAAGAGCGTCAACAAGCACTTCGGCGCGTTGCATGTGCTCCAGGAGATCGACCTGACGATCGGCCGCGGTGAGGTCGTCGTGGTCATCGGGCCGTCCGGGTCCGGCAAGTCGACCCTGTGCCGCACCATCAACCGTCTGGAGACGATCGACTCCGGCAGCATCACCATCGACGGCAAGCCGCTGCCCCAGGAGGGCAAGGCGCTGGCCAAGCTGCGGGCGGACGTCGGGATGGTGTTCCAGTCCTTCAACCTCTTCGCGCACAAGACCGTGCTCGAGAACGTGATGCTGGGCCAGCTCAAGGTCCGCAGGACGGACAAGAAGAAGGCCGAGGAGCAGGCGCGCGCCCTGCTCGACCGGGTCGGCGTCGGCAGCCAGGCCGACAAGTACCCGGCACAGCTGTCCGGCGGTCAGCAGCAGCGCGTCGCCATCGCGCGGGCGCTGGCGATGGGTCCGAAGGTGATGCTCTTCGACGAGCCCACGTCGGCCCTCGACCCCGAGATGATCAACGAGGTCCTGGAGGTCATGCAGCAGCTGGCCCGCGAGGGCATGACGATGGTCGTCGTCACCCACGAGATGGGCTTCGCCCGCTCGGCCGCGAACCGCGTGGTCTTCATGGCGGACGGCCGGATCATCGAACAGGCCGCCCCCGAGCAGTTCTTCAGCAATCCGCGCAGCGACCGGGCCAAGGACTTCCTGTCCAAGATCCTGCACCACTGAGCCGCGGGCCGGGCTCGCGCCGACCGCACCGACCGTTCTGACCGCGCCGTCCGGGTTTCCGGGCGGCCCGGAGCCGTCCGTGGGGCGGGCGCCCTCGCGCCCTTTCTCGACTTCGCTCCGTCACGCATCACGCAAAGGATGTCCACCATGAAGCTCCGCAAGGTCACCGCAGCCTCCGCCGTCGTGCTCGCCCTCGCCGTGTCCGTCACCGCGTGCGGCGGCGACAAGAAGGACGACGCCTCGGGCGGCGGCAAGAAGATCAAGATCGGCATCAAGTTCGACCAGCCGGGTCTCGGTCTGAAGCAGCCCGACGGCTCCTTCTCCGGCTTCGACGTGGACGTCGCCACCTACGTCGCCAAGCAGCTCGGCTACCAGCCGAACCAGATCGAGTGGGTGGAGACCAAGAGCGCCGACCGCGAGAACGCGCTCCAGCGCGGCGACGTCAAGTTCATCGCGGCCACCTACTCCATCACCGACGAGCGCAAGCAGAAGGTGGACTTCGCCGGCCCGTACCTGCTGGCCCACCAGGACCTGCTGGTGAAGAAGGACGCCGACATCACCAAGGGCACGGACCTCAACGGCAAGAAGCTGTGTTCCGTGACCGGTTCGACCTCGGCGCAGAACATCCAGAAGACGATCGCCCGCAAGGCCAACCTGCGCAACTACTCCGGCTACTCGGAGTGCGTCGCCGGTCTCCAGAGCGGCTCCGTGGACGCGCTGACCACGGACGACTCGATCCTCGCGGGCTTCGCCGCACAGGACAAGTACAAGGGTCAGTTCAAGCTCGCGGGCCTGAAGCTCAGCAACGAGAACTACGGCATCGGCGTCAAGAAGGGCGACTCCGCGACCGTCGGCAAGATCAACAAGGCGCTGGAGCAGATGGTCTCCGACAAGTCCTGGGACAAGGCCGTCAAGACGAACTTCGGCCCCGCCGGCTACAAGAACGAGCCCGCCCCGAAGATCGGCGACATCGTCAAGTAGTCCCGGCGCCACGACGCGAGGACCTGGCGGGCACCGCACGGTCCACGGCCCGCGCCGCCGTCCACCGCTTCCCGGACGGCGGCGCGCCCCGACCACCCCGTAGGCCACACACCCGGAAGCGCGGGAGAACGTGTTCGACTTTCTTGAAGGCTACGACGTCCTGGGGGCGTTCTGGACGACGGTGCAGCTCACCGTCCTCTCCGGCGTCGGCTCCCTCGTCTGGGGCACCCTGCTGGCCGGCATGCGGGTCAGCCCTGTCCCGCTGATGCGCGGGTTCGGCACCGCCTACGTCAACATCGTCCGGAACATCCCGCTGACGATCATCATCCTGTTCACCTCGCTCGGCCTCGCCGACATCTTCGGCGTCACCATGGGCGCCGAGGACTTCAAGATCCAGGGCTTCCGGCTCGCGGTGCTCGGACTGATCGCCTACACGGCGGCGTTCGTGTGCGAGGCAATCCGCTCCGGCATCAACACGGTGCCGCTCGGACAGGCCGAGGCGGCCCGCGCCATCGGGCTGAGCTTCTCCCAGACGCTGCGGCTGATCGTGCTGCCGCAGGCGTTCCGCGCGGTCATCAGCCCGCTGGCCAACGTCCTGATCGCCCTGACCAAGAACACCACGGTGGCGGCCGCCATCGGCGTGGCCGAAGCCGCCACCCTGATGAAGACGATGATCGAGAACGAGGCCCAGACCCTGGCCATCGGCGTCGTCTTCGCCCTCGGCTTCGTGGTACTGACCCTGCCGACCGGCCTCCTCCTGGGCTGGCTCGGCAAGCGACTGGCGGTGAAGCGATGAGTTCCGTCCTCTACGACACACCGGGCCCCCGCGCCCGGACGCGCAACGTCGTCCTCTCGGTCGTCTTCTTCGCCCTGTTCGGCCTGGTGCTGTGGTGGGCCGTGATGAAGCTGGACGACAAGGGCCAGCTGGCGTGGGACCTGTGGAAGCCCTTCACCACGGGCCAGGCATGGACCACGTATCTGCTGCCCGGCCTCGGCAACACCCTGAAGGCGGCGGCGCTGGCCATGGTCATCGCGCTGCCCCTGGGCGCGATATTCGGCATAGCCCGGATGTCCGACCACCGCTGGGTGCGCGTACCGGCGGGCGTGGTCGTGGAGTTCTTCCGCGCCATCCCGGTGCTGCTGCTGATGCTGTTCGCCGGCGAGTTCTACGTCCGCTCCACCGACATCCCCAGCGACGCGCGGCCGCTGTACGCCGTCGTCACCGGCCTGGTGCTGTACAACGCCTCGGTGCTCGCCGAGGTCGTCCGGGCGGGCATCCTCTCGCTGCCGAAGGGGCAGACGGAGGCCGCGTACGCCATCGGTCTGCGCAAGGGCCAGACGATGGCGGGCATCCTGCTGCCGCAGGCCGTCACCGTGATGCTCCCGGCCATCGTCAGCCAGCTCGTGGTGATCGTGAAGGACACGGCGCTGGGCGGCGTCATGCTCCAGTTCACCGACCTGCTCAACGCCCGCAGCACCCTGGCGGCCAACTACGCCAACGTCATCCAGAGCTTCTTCGTGGTGGCGGTCCTCTACATCGTGCTGAACTTCCTGCTCACCTCCTTCGCCTCCTGGCTGGAGGGCCGGCTACGCCGCAGCACGCGCGGCACCGGAGCGGTCCTCGGGGCCGGCCCGGTCGAGGACCTCAACGCGGGCGAGGTCGGCGGGCCGGCCCCCGCCGGGAAAACCGGCTGACACCCGCTCAGAGCAGCCCCTGGGGGGCCGAGATGGCGTGCACGCGCCCTCTCGGCCCCCCATTGCGGTCCTGGGCTCCGTGCCCGATCCTGGAGGGGTGATCGCCACGGGCCTCGGTCACTTGACGCATACTCTGCCAATGGGTTGCATACGTTCTGTGATCGTGCACCCCGCTTCACCTTCCTGTTCCCGCGTGTTCGTCGAGGCATCGTCATGGGCAGGGGGCGCCACACCGTGGACCCGGTGATCATCGTCGGAGCGGGGCCCGTCGGGCTCACGCTCGCCCTGGCACTGGCCCGCCAGGAGGTGCCGTCCGTCGTCCTCGACGAGACCGGCGGCAAGGGCGAGCCCCGGCCCGCGCGCACCGTCGTCCTGCGCGAGGACACCGCGGCGCTTCTGGAGCGGCTGACCGCGATCCACGCCGGTGACCTGGGGCTGCGCTGGACCGGCTGGCGGTCGCTGCGGCGCAGGCAGGTGGTGAGCGAGATCGCCTTCGCGGCGGACGACCCCGCGCCGCTCCACATCGAACAGCACGTCCTCACCGCCGCCCTGCGCGGAGCCGCCGACGCCGAACCGCTCGTCGACATCGCCCTGGACAGCCGTCTCGACGCCGTCGAGCAGGAGCGCTCCGGCGTCACCGCGCACACGCGCGGCCCGCAGGGCACCTGGTGGCGGGGCAGCCATCTGGTCGGCTGCGACGGCCCCCGCTCCACGGTCCGCAAGCTCCTGGACATCCGCTTCCCCGGCCGGACCGCGGTGGAACGGCACGCGGTCGCCACCCTGCGCGTCGAACTCCCCTGGGAGGGAAGGGCGTTGCTGCACCGGATGCCGCCGTGGCGGTCGTCCGGGCATCCCTCCAGCGAGGTCGGTGCCCGTCCGCTCCCGGACAGCACCTGGCGCCTGGACTGGCTGATGCCGCCCGGCAAGGACCTGATCACACCCGAGTTCCTGGTCGGCAACGTCCGCAAGACCCTCACGGGCTGGACCGGCGGGGCGGTCCCGGCCTACGACCTCCTCGACACCGGCGTGCACTCCGTCCACCACCGCCTGGCCCGCCGCTGGCGCTCCGGCCGGGTGTTCCTCGCCGGGGACGCCGCCCATCTGCTGGGCGCGCTCGGCACGCAGGGGCTGGACGAGGGGCTGCGGGACGCCGACAACCTCGCCTGGAAGCTGGCCGTCGTCTGGCACCACGGCCCGCACGAGGCGCTGCTCGACAGCTACCAGGCCGAACGGCGCGCGGTGGTCGCCGCCCGGCTGCGCGCCGCCGACCAGCTGTTGCCGGTACTGCGCGGCACGGGCGGGCTGCGCGGCTACGTGCCCGGCTCGGCCCGGAACCAGGACACGCTGATGACGGACGGTCACCTGGGGCGCGGGGCGCTCGGCGAGCCGGGGGCGTACGCGGGCTCACCGCTCGCGCCCCGGTACCTGGAGGGCGAGATCCCGGTCGACACCGAGCCGGGCGCCCCGGTCGCCGACGTACGGGTCACCGCTGAGGACGGCTCCTTCGTCCGGCTGCGCGACCGGCTGGGCCGGGGCGCGCTGCTCGTCGTCCTGATCGCGCCGGGTACGGGGGTGTGGGACCGCAAGCACTGGATGTCCGCCGGGGTCATGCCCCGGCTGGCGGCCGCGGTGACCGCGCTGCCGCACCGGGCGGAGCTGCTGGTCGCGGAGAGCTATCCGGGCGCCCCGGCCCACAGCGTGCTGCTCGTGCGTCCGGACGGTCATCTGGTCACCGCGCTCAGCGGGGTCCGGCCCGCCGATCTGTACGCGGCGGCGGAGGCCGCGCTCGGCGGCGCGGTGCCGCTGGAGGACGCCCTGAAGGAGGAGGCGGAGGCCGGTTCGGGGGCACGCTGACCTCGGGTCCGGCCCCTCGCTGTCCACATGATGACGACCGATTGACCGGAGTACGGCGGCATGCTGTACTCCGGATCGTGACCGACACCCATGTACGCCTGTGGCGGAGGGTCCATATGGACCTGCTCCGCTACGCGGGCTGCGTGTGTCGCCCGTCCTGCTGAATTCGCATCCCCCTTTTCCGGGCGCCGCCGTGCGCCCGTTCGGCGAACCCTCTTCAGGACGGTGCACGTGTCTGTCTCCCCCCTCACCTCCCCCACCGCCGCGTCGGCCCCCAGCCAGGCCGAACTGCTCGACTTCGTCCGGCGCGCCGCCGCCGACACGGAACTGATCACCTCCCTCCCGCTCGACCCCGAGGGCCGCACCTGGCTCCGGCTGGAGGGGCCGGGCGGCAGCGAGGCGTGGCTGATCGGCTGGCCGCCCGGTACCGGCACGGGCTGGCACGACCACGCCGACTCGGTCGGCGCCTTCCTCACCGCCTCCGGCGAGCTGCGCGAGAACTCGCTGGCAGCCCGGCTGCCCACGGACGGCTGGCGGACCCTCGAACTCACCGAGGACATCGACCGCGAACGCCGTCTCCCCGCCGGCCAGGGCCGCGCGTTCGGCCGGCACCATGTGCACGAGGTGTACAACGACTCCCCCGACCGGCACGCCGTCTCCGTCCACGCCTACTACCCGCCGCTGCCGCGCATCCGCCGCTACAGCCGCAGCGGCCAGGTGCTCCGGCTGGAGCAGGTCGAGCGGCCGGAGGACTGGCAGTGAGCGGCGACGCGCTGCGCCCGGTCGGGATCGACGAACTGCTGGACCGGGTCCGCTCCGGCTACCGGCGCATCGAGGCGCGGGCGGCGCACGAGGCGGCGGGCGACGGGGACGCCCTGCTGGTCGACATCCGGTACGCGGCCCTGCGTGAGCGGGACGGGCTGATCCCCGGCGCCCTGGTGATCGAGCGCAACGAGCTGGAGTGGCGGCTCGATCCACAGGGCAGCCACCGGGTACCGGAGGCCACCGGGCACGATCTGCGGGTCGTGATCATCTGCAACGAGGGCTACGCGTCCAGCCTGGCGGCGGCCTCCCTGCACCAGCTGGGCCTGCGCCGCGCCACCGACCTGGTGGGCGGCTTCCAGGCGTGGCGCGCGGCGGGGCTGCCGGTGGAGCCGGTGGCGTGAGGAGTACGTCCGCCCGGGGCTCGGCGCCCTGAGCGGACCTTCCTGTCCGCCCCTCAGAAACCGTCTTCCGTCAGGAACTCCGTGTCCTCGCCCTCTTCCTCCAGCGCCTGGCGGACGACGCGGAGGGCCATCCCCTCGGGATAACCCTTACGGGCGAGCATCCCGGCGAGGCGGCGGAGCCGTTTGTCGCGGTCGAGCCCGCGGGTGGCTCTCAGCTTGCGGTCCACCAGCTCGCGGGCGGTGGTCTCCTCCTGCTCGGAGTCGAGCCGGCCCACGGCCTCGTCGATCAGCGCCGAGTCGACACCCTTGGTACGCAGTTCGCGGGCGAGGGCGCGGCGGGCCAGCCCCCGGCCGTGGTGCCGTGACTCCACCCAGGCGTCCGCGAAGGCACTGTCGTTGATGAGCCCGACCTCCTCGAACCGCGACAGCACCTCCTCGGCCACCTCGTCCGGGATCTCCCGCTTGCGCAGGGCGTCCGCGAGCTGCCTGCGGGTGCGCGGGGTTCCGGTGAGCAGGCGCAGACAGATGTTCCGCGCCTTCTCGGCCGGGTCCGTGTCCGGGTCCATGGAGGACACCCCTGACTCGGCCCTCGACGAGCTGAGGGTGTCCTCGTCCATGCCGGCCGGCTCCCCGAAGCCGCGCCGCCGACGGCCGCGCCGGGAGGAGCCGCCCCCGTGGGACTCCTCCGAGCGTGTGCCGTCCCACCCGGACCGGCGTCGCGCCGGGTGGCCGTCCTCGTGTCCGTCCGCGTCGTCACCGGGCGCGGCGGTGGCCGGGTCGCGCCCGATGCCCCTCCCCCGTGGGGCACCGGTCGCGGAGTCGTCGTACTCGGCCCAGTCGGTTCGTCGCGTCACGGGTCAGCTCTTGGCTGTGGCGGCCTTGGGCTTGGTGGCCTTGGCCGGGGCGGGGGCTGCCTTGGCGTCCGTGGCCTTGGCGTCGGCGCCCGGGGCGGTGACCGCGGCGGCATCCGTGCCCGGCTCGGCGGTGGGCTTCTCGGGACGAACGCCGACGCCCAGCTTCTCCTTGATCTTCTTCTCGATCTCGTTGGCGAGGTCGGGGTTGTCCTTGAGGAAGTTGCGGGCGTTCTCCTTGCCCTGGCCGAGCTGGTCGCCCTCGTACGTGTACCAGGCACCGGCCTTGCGGACGAAGCCGTGCTCCACGCCCATGTCGATCAGACCGCCCTCGCGGCTGATGCCGTGGCCATAGAGGATGTCGAACTCGGCCTGCTTGAAGGGCGGGGCGACCTTGTTCTTGACGACCTTGCAGCGGGTGCGGTTGCCGACCGCGTCCGTGCCGTCCTTCAGGGTCTCGATACGGCGGATGTCGATGCGCACCGAGGCGTAGAACTTCAGCGCGCGGCCACCGGTCGTGGTCTCCGGCGAGCCGAACATGACGCCGATCTTCTCGCGGAGCTGGTTGATGAAGATCGCGGTCGTCTTGGACTGGTTGAGCGCGCTGGTGATCTTCCGCAGGGCCTGGCTCATCAGACGGGCCTGGAGACCCACGTGACTGTCGCCCATCTCGCCCTCGATCTCCGCGCGCGGGACGAGCGCGGCGACGGAGTCGATGACGATGAGGTCGAGCGCGCCGGAGCGGACCAGCATGTCCACGATCTCCAGCGCCTGCTCGCCGTTGTCCGGCTGGGAGAGGATCAGGTTGTCGATGTCGACGCCGAGCTTCTTCGCGTACTCGGGGTCGAGGGCGTGCTCCGCGTCCACGAAGGCGACCTGGCCGCCGGCCTTCTGCGCGTTGGCCACGGCGTGCAGGGTGAGGGTCGTCTTGCCGGAGGACTCCGGGCCGTAGACCTCCACGACGCGGCCGCGCGGCAGACCGCCGACGCCGAGAGCCACGTCGAGGGCGGTCGAGCCGGTCGGGATGACCTCGATGGGCTCCATCGACCGATCGCCCATGCGCATCACGGCGCCCTTGCCGAATTGTCGTTCAATCTGTGCGAGCGCGGCGTCGAGCGCCTTCTCGCGGTCGGTTCCTACCATGGGTTCCACCCGGTTTGCTTGAGTCGATCGCTTCACGTCAAAGACGCTAACGCCTGCCACTGACAATGCGCCCCGACGTCGGCCTGGCCTGTGGATAACCGAGGGACATTCCTACCTGAACCGCATCGAAATCCCCGCCGCCGGCTTCGCCTGAGCTTCCATGAGAATGGATGTTCGATTTTTGTGTCAAGCACCTCCGAGGCCGCGGCGGGGCAGACGCAGCCAGGCACTCGCCCTCACTGTCGGCGGCACTGTCGGACCTGCCTGACACGATGCGCCGCATGGATCTCGCACACCCGCTCGACGGCCTGGATGACCACCCCTGGCCCGCTTCCTCCCATGCCTACGGGAGCGCGGAGGATGTCCCCGGCCTGCTGCGGGCGCTGTGCGGCCCCGACCAGGACGCGGCGGACGAAGCCCTGTCGGAGCTGTACGGCAGCGTGCTGCACCAGGGGACGGTCTACGCCGCGAGCGCGGAGGCGGCGCCGTTCCTCGCCAGGATCGCGGCGGCCGGCCACCGCACGGCCGATGTCATGGTGCTGCTCGGCGGCCTGGCCGAGAGCGAGGACGAGCACGGCGTGCCGCCGGGCACGGTCCGGGCGACTGTGGCCGCACAGCTTCCGCTGCTCCTGCCGTCGCTGGCCGCGGCCGAGCCGGACGTCCGCCGGACAGCCGCCTGGGCCGTCTCCCACACCCGCACGGCCGGGATCGCGCTGCCCGCGCTGCGCACACGCTGGGCGGAGGAGTCCGTACCGGCCGTCCGTGCGGAGGTCCTGTCCGCGCTCGCCCGGCTCGACCCGCAGGCCGGCACGGCGGTGGCCGCCACCGCCCTGGAGCCGTCCCAGCCCGCCGAGGTGCGCATGGCCGCCCTCTTCGCCCGTCTCGACGCGGGCGCTCCATGGACCCGGGCCATGCACACGGCGATGCTGTCCCTGCTGCCCGCCGACGCTCTGCGCTCCGACCTCGACCACGAGCGCGGCGAACCGCTGGTCGCCGTCGTGAAGGCCCTCTTGAGCAGAGGCCATGGACCGGAGCGCGAGGCAGCGTTCGCCTTGGTCGAAGCGGCTCTGCGGAACGACCAGGCCGACGTGAGGACCGAAGGGCTGCGGGCGGCCGACTGCGCCTGCATGCTCTCCCGCAGCGCCCCACCACGGCTGATACGGAGCCTGCGCGAGGCGGCCGTCGACGAGGACTCGGTGATCCGCGTGGCGTCCCTCCTCGGCCGACTGGGCAGCGTGGCGACACCGGTCGCCGACGTCCTCGTCCCGCTCGCCCGGAGGAACTCGGACCGGGTCGACGACCACGCGGACCGGGCCCTGGCCGCGCTCGTGCTCGTCGCGCCGGTCAAGGCGGTACCGTTCCTGGCCGCCGGCCTCGGGCGCCGCCCCTGGGCCCTCGACGCGGCCGCCGGTATCCGCAGACCGGCCGACTTCGTCCTCCCGTACGACAACGGCCTCCTCGACGCAGTGCGGGACCGCCTCTCCCAGCCCGAAAGCCTGAGCGGTAACGAACCGTGGCAGCTCATGACCCTGCTGAGGGACTGGGGCGCCGACGCGGCACCGGTACTGCCCGAGCTGTGCGCGGCGCTCCCCCGCTTCCCCGAAGCGGCCCGGACGATAGCCACCATTGCCGCCGACTGCGCACCGGGGGAACGCGGCCGGGCTGTCACTTCGTTGCGGGCGGCGGCCGAGCAGGGGGCCCTCCCGGCGGCGCAGGCGCTGTACGACCTCGGCGGCGAGCCCGCACTCCTGCTGGGCTGCCTCGAAGAGGCACTCCGGGGCGGTGTCCGTGGGCTCAGGGACGCCGCCGCGGCAGCCGGCGTACTCGGCCATCAGGGAGCGCCGCTGGTGCCGGCCCTGCGCGCGGCGCTCAGCGGCTCCTCCGGCGACACCACACCCGCGCTGGACGCGGACACGGCTCTCGCCGAGGCTCTCTGGCGCGTCACGGGGAAAGCGGACGAGGTGATCGCCGTTCTTGACTCGGTCTTCACCCGCGCCGAACACAACACCTGGTCCCGGTGGTCGGTTGTGCGGGCCGCCCGCGCGGCGGCGCTCCTCGGTCCTGCGGGGCACCCGCTCGTCCCCCGGCTGACAGCAGTTCTCGACCATCCTGCGCAGGCACCGGCCGCCGTACTGGCCCTCCTGGCCGTGGCGGAACCCGCCTCGCTGGACCGCGCCGCACTCACCGAGGCCGCCTTGCGGTCGGCCGAATCAGATGCCGATGCAGTGGGCGCCTGCGACGCCCTGGAAGCTCTCGGTGCGACCGACATGACCGGCGAGCATCTGCGCAGACTGGCCGCCCTAGCCGACGGAGACGCCCGCGTGACCCGCTCGGGAGTCGAAACCGGCATCATCCGCGAGGACGAAGCCCTCCGGAACCGCCTCCGGGCACTGGCACCCCCGCCGGAACACTGACGCAGGCCACCACGGCAACCCCCGACGCCAGCAGCAAGGCACCCGACAGGGACTGCGCCGCGAGCGGTCCGGCAACGCCGGCGCCCACGGCGAAGCCCGTGATCTTCAAGCTGGCGCCAGTGGTGAAGATCTGGCCGCGCAGGTGTTCCGGGGACTCCCGGTGGCGGACGGCGAACAGGGCCGTCAGTTGCGGTCCCTCACCGGCGCCGGCCAGCAGCGCGGCCACGACGAGCGCGACCGGCCGGCCCAACGCCGCCAGAGCCAGTGCGACCGCCTGGACCATGGCTCCTGTCCGGATGAGGGCGTCGGGGGTCATGATCATCCTGCGCGCGAGCGCGGCGTTGGCCACCAGGCCGGATGCCGCCACACAGGAGAGCAGCACCGCTCCCCTGGCCGCCCCGTCCAGCGCCCGCTCGCCCAGCAACGGGACGCAGGCCGTCAGCATGCCCTGGGCCGTGCAGGAGCCGACCGAGGTGAAGGTCGCCCGCGCCAGCGCCGGATTCCCCAGGACGAACCGCGCTCCAGTGGCGAGGTCACCGACCATCGCACTCGCCTCCCGACCGGGCACCCTGGGCAACCGCCAGGCCGCCGGCACCGCCGACCCGATGAGCAGCCCGGCGACAACCACAGCAGTCGGCGCGCCCAGCATCTCCGCCACACCCCCGGCCAGTGCCGGGCCGGCAAGGCTCGCCGCGCCGAACGTCATCGCGTCGAGGGTGTTCGCCCGCCCCGGCGGCCCGCCGGGCACCACCCGAGGCAGCTGCGCGGTCCAGCCTCCCGCGAGGGCAGGCCCCAGCAGCCCGGTCGCCACGGCGAGCGCGAGCGTCGCGGTGAAGGGCACTCGGCCGAGCCCGAGCAGGATCAGCCCCAGTCCTCCGCCGTACAGGGCGAGTGCCCCGGCGAGCAGGTGCCCCGGCCGTTGCGCCCGGTCGAGGATGGCGCCGAGCACCAAGCCGCCCACCACGGCAGAGACGGTGACCCCCGCGAGCAGAGCGGAGGCGGCAGTGGCCGAGCCGGTGAGGGCGAACCCGGCCAGCATCAGGGCCGGCCCGGACATCTCGTCCCCGGTACGGGCGGCCAGCGCACCAGCGAGATAGGAAGCAAGCGCGTAACGCCTCGTCACCGTGATGACGTTACGGAGGTAACTCAAAACTCCGCAATATGCGTTACATTCCGCCCGTGTCCTCCACTCCCGAAGACTGGTCCACCCGGCACTCGGTGCTGACGACGGCCCAGCGCACTGCCGATCTGGTCAACGCCCTCGTCGACGACCACCCCGACCCGGCCGACGTAGCCGCCGTGCTCCGCGCGTACGGCGAGACGGACCCCATCGACCTCTCCGCACGCGACGTGACCGAGATGCGTGCGGCCGCAGCCCGGCTGCGGGAGGTGTTCGCCGCCGAGGACACCGATGCCGCCGCGTCGGCCCTCAACCGCCTGCTGCGCGACCACACGGGCCCGCTCCGGCTGTCCTCGCACGACGGCACCACCCCCTGGCACCCCCACCTCGACCGCGCCGACGACGCCCCCTGGGCCGAGTGGTTTCTCGCCTCGTCGTGCATGGCGCTGACCGTCCTCGTCTGGGACCGCCAACGCCCGCCGGGCGGCACGTGCGACTCCCCGAGCTGCGACAACGTCTACGTCACCCAGGGCAGCGGCCCGCCCCGCCGCTACTGCTCCCGCCGCTGCGCCACCCGGCAGCGCGTAGCGGCCCATCGCCGCGCCCGCGCCGCGCGGGAACCGGGCTAGGCCGAGCCTTCGGAGTCCGGCTCAGGAGCGCGCGGCCGCCCCAGGCGGAGGCGGACGAAGGTGTCGGGGCGGCCCTGCCGGCGCAGGCGGTGGCCGTGTACGCGCGGGTCGTCCGTGACGGTGTACCGCTTGACGTACGCCCCCAGGAACGCCTGGAGTGTGGCCACCGCCGGGATGGCGATCAGGGCGCCCACCGCGCCGAGCAGGGCGGTGCCCACGATCACCGAGCCGAAGGCGACGGCCGGGTGGATGTCGACGGTCTTGGACGTCAGCTTCGGCTGGAGCATGTAGTTCTCGAACTGCTGGTAGATCACGACGAAGATCAGCACCCACACCGCGTACCAGGGCGCCACGGTGAACGCGATCAGCATCGGCAGCGCGCCCGCGAGGTAGGTGCCGATGGTCGGGATGAACTGTGAGACGAGGCCCACCCAGACGCCGAGCACGGGCGCGTACGGCACGCCGAGGGCCTGGAGCAGGATGTAGTGCGCGACGCCGGAGATGAGCGCCATCAGGCCGCGCGAGTAGATGTAGCCGCCGGTCTTGTCGACGGCGATCTCCCAGGCGCGCAGCACCTCGGCCTGCCGCGCGGGCGGCAGCACCGAGCACAGGGCCCGTCGCAGCCGGGGGCCGTCCGCGGCGAAGTAGAACGAGAACAGGCCGACGGTGAGGAGCTGGAAGAGCCCGCCGAGCACTTGGGCGGACACGTCGAGGACGCCTGCCGCGCTGTTCTGCGCGTACTTGCGCAGCCAGTCGGAGTGAAGCAGGCCCTCCTGGACGTCGACCCGGCGCACCTCCAGGCGGAAGGTCTGGTTGACCCAGTTGATGACCGAGTCGAGGTACTCGGGGAATCCCTCGATCATCTTGATGATCTGGCCCGCGAGCATCGAGCCGAGCAGGGTGAAGAAGCCCGCGGTGACGACGGCCAGGCCGAGGACGACCAGGAAGGTGGCGAGTCCCCGGCGCATCCCGCGCGCGGACATGCGGCTGACGGCGGGTTCGATGGCGAGGGCCAGGAAGAACGCGATCAGGATGTTGACGAGGAGCCCGATCAACTGGTGGAAGGCCCAGCTGCCCAGCTGGAACAGGGCGACCAGCGCGAGCGCGAGCACCATGGCGCGCGGCAGCCAGCGCGGCATCCGGGCACCCGTGACGGCGCCGGCCGCGGGCTCGCGCGGCGGCGGGCCGGCGGCGGAGGCCGCGGACCCGGCCGGGGGTGCCGTCTGCGGGTCGGTCGGCTCGATGTCGTCGATGCGTGCCACGGGCCAAGTCTGGCCCACGCCACCGACAGCCCGGACCGTCTGAGGGCCTTGGTGACCGACTCGGTATGTGGCCGTCAACACACCCGGCGGCTCATCCGTCGACCGGGGGACCGGCGATCCGCGTATTTCGCCCCCGTCTTTCGGCCGACCTCGCCCGCTACCCCGCGACGACCGTCACTCAGCGCTTGTCCCCCGGCACGTCCATCACGGTGCACACCACGCGCCACACGTCCTTGGCGTCCCATCCGGCGTCCAGTGCCTGGTGCACCGTCCGTCCGCCCAGCTCGGACATGATGTGATCGCGCGCGAAAAAGTCGGCGTACCCCGAACCGAAGTGTGCCGCCATCCGCTGCCAGAAGACCGTCAACCGCATGAATACCACTCCACAGCCGCTATGACCTGTATGTTTCCCACCCCTCGCACCCGAGCATGACCGTCAGGGGGTTTCCAGGGAGTTCGCTTCTCCACGGAACCAAGCATCCATGGCAGCGCGACCTCGCATGCCAGCGTCGGGCATGAAGGCGTGTATGTACGCAGAGTAAAGCCGGGGTCGGCGTGCCCGAGCCAGCGGGCGAGGGAGACGACCGACTCGCCGGCTTCGAGCTGGACGCTGGCGTAGGTGTGGCGAAGGGCATGGAAGCCGAGCTCGCGTGACGGCTGCCACTTTCCCCTGCCGGAATCGGGGTCCGCTCTGCCGATAAGTCCCGCTGAGGCGAGCGCGGGCTTCCAGAGGCGCGTGTTCCACGTGTCGCGGTTACATGCGCGCTGCTGTCGGGTGGCCAGGAGAAGTGGGTAGGCGCGAGGAGCCCAGTCGACGCGCTGCCGGTCGTTCTGAGGCTCATAGGGGCTCTCCCAGGGGAGAGTTCCACCACGACAGGCTGCCAGCGCTTCGAGTGCTGTTCCATGCCGGCCAGGACGCCGGGTGCCACATCGACTTGACGCGTCTTGCCGCCCTTAGGGAGCGCAAAGAAGAGATGGCCGTCGATCATGCAGACCTGCCGCCGGACATGCACGACTCCGTTCTCGGCGTCGAGGTCTTCCGGGGACAGTCCGAACACCTCGCCCTGGCGGAGTCCGAGCCCCACCCTCAAGTCGACTGCGAGACGGTATTGCTCGGGGAGTCCAGCACGTACCCGCATCGCCTGCTCGCGCGACCACGCCCGCGCCCTTCTGCGCAGGTTTGGCCGGCGGCCGAGCGGTGCGACTCCCCTTCATCGGGTGCTTCACGAGCCTGCCGTCCTCGACAGCAGCCTGAAGGATCGTAGAGAGATGCCCCCAATGGTACGGATCGTCCCGGGTGACAGAGTCTCCTCCAACAGGGCAACCCATTCCCGGAGGGCTGGCGCGGTGATGGCATTCAGGGAAAGCGGCCCGAGCGTCAGGAGAACATGTCCCCATATTCGCCGCCGCGCCGCATCTCGGGTGGTGGCGGCATACCGCTGGTGCGGCCACCACCGTTCCTCTACATACGCGCGCCGCAGGATTGTTCCTTCACGCGGGTCAACGAACTCCTGCCGCGTCACGTCGGTTTGAGCATGGGCGAGCCATTGCTTGGCGTCAGTGAACTTGGTGAAGCTGCGAGCACGGACACCGGGGATGCCGGCGACTTTGTGCATCAGCGGTACCAGCGCCTGGCTGTCGTGCAAGTTGGCGCCGGAAATGCCGATGGAGAGCGGCAGCCCGTTGCGGTCACAGATGACATGGATCTTCGACCCGAGCTTGCCACGATCGGTCGGATTCGGTCCGGTCAAAGGCCCCCTTTGACCGCCCGGATGCTGACCGAGTCGATGGCACACCGCGACCAGTCCAGCCCACCATTCACGCCGAGCCGGTCCAGCACAACCCGATGCAGCTTCGCCCATACGCGGGCCTGGGACCAATCCGTGAAACGTCGGTGCACGGTCTGCCAGGAGGCGCCGAAGACCGGCGGCAACTGCCGCCAGGTGCAGCCCGAAGTCGCAACGAAGACGATCGCGGCCAGCACGGCACGGTCATCACATCTCCGTCGTCCACCGCCCTGTGCCCGCACCGGCGGCTCCGGTGCCGCATCCTGGAAGATCTCCCACAGACCGTCCGGCACCAGCCGCTCAACTATCCCCATGCCGAGACAACGAGCAACCACCAATCAAGACCCCGTCTTAGCTGCAATCATTTAGCATGCTGCAGCGACTTTCCCTTAGTAAACAAAAGGCAAAGCGCCCTTGAACGACCAGCTCAGGAAGAGTGGTCCCCGCGCGAGCGGGGGTGAACCGAAAGGGAGGCCCGCGCCATGAGCGCACAGCCTGTGGTCCCCGCGCGAGCGGGGGTGAACCGTCCGCCATGCCCGCTGAACGCCCCGCCCACTGGTGGTCCCCGCGCGAGCGGGGGTGAACCGTGCGGGCCCGGCCCTGGGCACCGGCCGCCGGGGTGGTCCCCGCGCGAGCGGGGGTGAACCGCTGATGGCGTTCGAGCCGCGCCGGAAGGGCGGGTGGTCCCCGCGCGAGCGGGGGTGAACCGGCGGCGCAGCAGGTGGTGGCGGCCCGCCCGTTGTGGTCCCCGCGCGAGCGGGGGTGAACCGATGTACAGCCGCAGCCCGCTGACCTGGGAAACGTGGTCCCCGCGCGAGCGGGGGTGAACCGTCCGGAAAGACTCGGGCTGAAGGGTGACCGTGGTGGTCCCCGCGCGAGCGGGGGTGAACCGCGGCGGGACGCCACCGCGGCCTCGAAGTCGAGGTGGTCCCCGCGCGAGCGGGGGTGAACCGACGCAGGGCGAACTCGCGCTGTACCCGCCGGAGTGGTCCCCGCGCGAGCGGGGGTGAACCGCAGTCCCCGGGACGACTGACCGGAACCCAGAAGTGGTCCCCGCGCGAGCGGGGGTGAACCGATCGCTGATGCGCTCGGTCCCGGCGCGTCCATGTGGTCCCCGCGCGAGCGGGGGTGAACCGCTGTACGACAGTGGAATGCGTTTGGCGGACCCGTGGTCCCCGCGCGAGCGGGGGTGAACCAGGGCGGCGGTGGAGCTGAGGGTCACGTCCAACGTGGTCCCCGCGCGAGCGGGGGTGAACCGGAGTACGAGGGAGGGGCGACGGTGCGTCAGCTGTGGTCCCCGCGCGAGCGGGGGTGAACCGAGGCCGACGCCGAGCAAGCCGACGAAGAAGTAGTGGTCCCCGCGCGAGCGGGGGTGAACCTCCAGCAGCACATTGGCGGGCTTGATGTCCCGGGTGGTCCCCGCGCGAGCGGGGGTGAACCGCAGCTCCGGGCGCATCAGGAGTTCCTGGACTGGTGGTCCCCGCGCGAGCGGGGGTGAACCGCAGGCGCCGGCGGCGGCCGGGGCCGGGCGTGCGTGGTCCCCGCGCGAGCGGGGGTGAACCGCAGGCGTGGCGGTACGCGGGCAACGAGACCCCGTGGTCCCCGCGCGAGCGGGGGTGAACCGTACGAGGTCTCGAACCCGTAGTGCGCCCGCGCGTGGTCCCCGCGCGAGCGGGGGTGAACCGGCGTCGTTCAGGGGGCTCACCATGAACATCTGGTGGTCCCCGCGCGAGCGGGGGTGAACCTTCAAGGGGCGATCTCTGGGGCCTGCCCGCACTGTGGTCCCCGCGCGAGCGGGGGTGAACCGGGCCTCCTGGAGAAGGTCGGCCTGGCCCGCACGTGGTCCCCGCGCGAGCGGGGGTGAACCGGCGCTGCTGGACATCGGGATTACGCCTCCGGGGTGGTCCCCGCGCGAGCGGGGGTGAACCGATGGTCGGCGCCAAGCCCCGTGCCCAGGTCGAGTGGTCCCCGCGCGAGCGGGGGTGAACCGATGTACAGCCGCTCGCCTCTGACCTGGGAAAAGTGGTCCCCGCGCGAGCGGGGGTGAACCGACCGGCGACATGATCATCAGGGCGGTCACGTCGTGGTCCCCGCGCGAGCGGGGGTGAACCGCAGGTGCTGGGCCCCCTGGACGGCTGGAAGCTGTGGTCCCCGCGCGAGCGGGGGTGAACCGGGCACGGCCAGGTGGTCGTAGTGGGTGACCCAGTGGTCCCCGCGCGAGCGGGGGTGAACCGATGACCTGGTAATACTCGGGCAGCGCCGCGTGGTGGTCCCCGCGCGAGCGGGGGTGAACCGGTCGAGCACCCCGACGCGTCGGCCGCGCTTGGGTGGTCCCCGCGCGAGCGGGGGTGAACCGAGAACCCTGGGCAGGGAGTCGGGCGGCTGCAGGTGGTCCCCGCGCGAGCGGGGGTGAACCGGGACTGCCATGACTCCGACGACTCTGATCACCGTGGTCCCCGCGCGAGCGGGGGTGAACCACCGAAGTCAGCGTGCCGATGGTGCACTTGAGCGTGGTCCCCGCGCGAGCGGGGGTGAACCGTGCTTCGCTTCCGCGAGGGTGCGCACCGCCGCGTGGTCCCCGCGCGAGCGGGGGTGAACCGCGCACCGCCGTGCGGGCCGCCGAATGGCTGATGTGGTCCCCGCGCGAGCGGGGGTGAACCGACGCCACCACCACCGGGTGCGCTGCGCGCGGCGTGGTCCCCGCGCGAGCGGGGGTGAACCGGCGGGGCAGGGGCACCACACGGTGTCGCTCCTGTGGTCCCCGCGCGAGCGGGGGTGAACCGGACCTGCCCACGGCCGCCGGATGGACGGACGCGTGGTCCCCGCGCGAGCGGGGGTGAACCGGGCAGGAGCGGTATCGGCAGGGGCAGGGAACAGTGGTCCCCGCGCGAGCGGGGGTGAACCGCGCTCCCAGCGGGTGAGCGGCGGGACCTTCGAGTGGTCCCCGCGCGAGCGGGGGTGAACCGTTCGGAGACCTGGACGTCGGAGACGCGTCGCTGTGGTCCCCGCGCGAGCGGGGGTGAACCGATCGACGTGACGAGGCTGTGGTCGGTGCAGTTGTGGTCCCCGCGCGAGCGGGGGTGAACCGATCGGCGACGCGGCGGTCACCTCGACCAAGCTGTGGTCCCCGCGCGAGCGGGGGTGAACCGTACGTCTCGCCGTACGTCTGGTGCAACTACGTGTGGTCCCCGCGCGAGCGGGGGTGAACCGAACATGGACCAGGCGTTCGGTGTCCCGGTGATGTGGTCCCCGCGCGAGCGGGGGTGAACCGCCCTGTGCCGAGCATGAAGGGTGGCTGAGCGGTGGTCCCCGCGCGAGCGGGGGTTAACCGTCGCTGATCACGGCTACTCCGGGGAGGGGGTTGTGGTCCCCGCGCGAGCGGGGGTGAACCGTGGCAGGGGCGCGGCCTCCAGCCGAACACCTCGTGGTCCCCGCGCGAGCGGGGGTGAACCGACCAACGGCTTCCTCGCGGACCTGTGGATCGAGTGGTCCCCGCGCGAGCGGGGGTGAACCGAGCCGGGCCGCGGACTTCTCGGCGGCCTGCGCGTGGTCCCCGCGCGAGCGGGGGTGAACCGGCTCGGGCCTGGACTGCGGCCGAGGCGCATGCGTGGTCCCCGCGCGAGCGGGGGTGAACCGTCGGTGCCCCAGCGCTGGCGCAGCGCGGCATGGTGGTCCCCGCGCGAGCGGGGGTGAACCGGCCAAGGGGCTTGCCCGCCTGGCCGAGGTGGAGTGGTCCCCGCGCGAGCGGGGGTGAACCGAAGGCGGCCGAGGCGTTCCTGGACGAGGTGCGGTGGTCCCCGCGCGAGCGGGGGTGAACCGGCGCTCATTTTCCGCACGACCGAGGGGGAGGAGTGGTCCCCGCGCGAGCGGGGGTGAACCGGCCACCCAGGGACGGGGGTAAGTCATGGCCGCGTGGTCCCCGCGCGAGCGGGGGTGAACCGTCGTTCGGCCAGGACCTGGACGGCTTCGGTGAGTGGTCCCCGCGCGAGCGGGGGTGAACCGGACCAGCAGGTACTGGCCGCGCGGCCGTTCGTGTGGTCCCCGCGCGAGCGGGGGTGAACCGCCCGCCGAGGCCGCCGAGGCCACCACCGAGACGTGGTCCCCGCGCGAGCGGGGGTGAACCGGCCACCGAGGGCGAGTCCTACGTGAACCCCAAGTGGTCCCCGCGCGAGCGGGGGTGAACCTCGCATTCGCCGCTCGTGGACCAACTCGCCGCGGTGGTCCCCGCGCGAGCGGGGGTGAACCGCTCAGATGCTTGCCTCGTTCATCCGCGAGTACGTGGTCCCCGCGCGAGCGGGGGTGAACCGTCGTACCCGGTCATGCGGCCGATGAGCGCCCGGTGGCGGTGGTCCCCGCGCGAGCGGGGGTGAACCGTCCTCGGCGGGAATTGACGGTGATTCGGAACAGTGGTCCCCGCGCGAGCGGGGGTGAACCGGTGACATCTACCTAGGTGAGCGTCACTGACGTGTGATCTCCGCGCGAGTCAGAGGTATCACCGGTCCACGCGAGGGCGGCGCCCGAACCCAGACGCCAACGAGCGACCGGCCGACGAGCGCCAACTACTCCGGCCGCCGTGCCTCGGGATCGACCATCCTGTCCGTTGCTCCCGTATGCATGACGGGCGTACCGGCATTCACGGTGTTCTCGTCTGGACGAAGTGCAATAAGCGTAAGACCGTCGAAGTCGATGGGTGTGCGGCGTCGCTCGCCCGCGGTTCGGAGGGTGAAGCCTTGTTCATTGGCGTCCGGATACACGAGCACTGCCGCGCCTGGTCCCACGCTCTCGCTGACGGCGCGCCAGAGTTCGTCTCGTACGCGTGCCGACAACGTGCCGACGTAGAGGCCGGGGGTCGTCTCGATCATCCAACGGCTGAGTGCTCCTCGGACACGGTCCGGGACAGCAGTGGTGTTGAGAACGGTCAGTGACGGCAAGGCTCGACCGCCTTTCCCTTGTTCTTCACGGATCAGGACTCGTGGCCGTCTGGCTCCACGAGGGCGGGCGCTGGTGAAGTCCCGTCGTTGACGGTCGATGCGTAGTTGAGGCCTGCGGGTACGGACCCGGCCTCCGGGTCCCACAGATTGACCAGTTCTACGGCGTCCCCCTCGGGCAGGGGCATCGCTTCGTCCGGTGCCAGCAAGGACTGGAGGTCCGCCACGATCCGCGGCAGCAGCTTGTAGAGACGTAGTTCCTCGCGGAAGCTTCGCCGGGCCATGGCCTCCGGGTTGGATGAGTCGTGGAGGGAGAAGGCGAGCGGAATGGTCAGCTCGGCCTTGTAGAGGTCGGCGATGTCGTAGACGAGGGCGTGTTGTTTGCCCTGGTGGACGAAGCCGAGAGCAGGTGAGCAGCCGAGCGCGACGATGGCTGCGTGGACGATGCCGTACAGGCAGGTGTTGGCCGAGGACAGGGCGAGGTTGACGGGGTCCTGGTCGTCCCATGCGGCGGGGTCGTAGTTACGCCGGAAGCGGCCGATGCGGTGCTGCTGAGCGAGGATCTTGTAGAGCGCTTTGACCCGTTGCCCTTCCAGCCCCCGAAGCTTGTTCAGCGGGGTGTCGGCAGGCACGGCGATATTGAAGCGCTTGAGGTACATCCGCTGCGCGGTGGCCAGTCGCCGTTCCGGGTCGCTCCATTGGTGGACCTGGGCTTCGAGCCACCGGGTCGTCAATGCGTCGGATGTCGTACATGAGTAGCAGCGCACGCCGCCTGAACCGCTGCACACGACGGTGGTGCCATGACGGGCGAAGGTGGCCAGGGCAGGCTGGGTGATCGAGGTACCTGGTCCGAGGAGCACGCAGCTCAGGGCCGCGGTGGGGAGGTACACGCGCGTGGTGCGCCCCTCGGCGTCAGTCGTCTCGGCGCTGACACCGGTGTCGTCCTGGACGATGCGGACGACGTCCGCGTAGAGGAAGGACAGGGAGTCTCCGATGCGCGGCAGCATCGCCAGCGTGGGCGCGGCCAGGCGCCGGCGTGCGGAGTTCTGTGCGCGAGGCGCTGAAGTACCGGTCATGGAGGTGGCTCCTCAGCCGTCGGCGGTGGCAGGGGCGAGACTGAGGAGGCCGCATCCGTATGTCTTGCTGCGGCCGATGCCGTTCAGGACGGCGTGGCGCAGCGCGTCGGCGTCCCGGATGGTCGCGGTGCCGTCGAAGCGCGTGCCCTTGTGGTGGACGGCGACCTTGTCGCTGCCGTTGTCGGGGGCTCCGCCGTGCCACGCGGTGAGGGATTCCGCATTGTCGGAGAGCAGGGTGTGCAGGGTGAGCCCGGCTTTGTCGGCTTGGGTGGTCCACCACTGTTCGGCGTCGGGCCCGCGGAGAGCTATGGCCTGCTTCCAGCGTCCTTCGGTGCTGTTGCGGCCACAGCGCTTCACCGCGTTGCCGAGTAGTCGGTAGCGGACCGTCAGGCCGGAGCGGAGCACGCTGAGCAGTGGTGTCAGGTCTCGGGTCTGTGCGTCGGCGTAGTCCTTGGGGAGTCGCTGAGTGTCGGGAGGCATGCGGCTTTGCACGAGGAGAGTGGGCGCGCCCGTGCCGTCGTCGTCGAGTCGGAAGAGGATGCCGGCGCGGGCTCGCGGGTTGTCACCGAGCCCGTCTGGGACCAGAGTCATGATCCGGCGGTGCAGGGCGGCTGCGTCCCGCAGGTCGCGCTGAACGGTTCTGGCGGCGGAGTTGAGACGCAGCCTGGTGAGCCAGACGGTCGTGGTGCCGCAAGCGTCCGCCGTGGCGGCCTCGGGAGCGAGAGAGCGAGCTGTCGTGGAGGCGGCGGTCATGTGGTGTCCTCCCGCGGTGTGGCCGGCTTGAGGTAGGCGATGAGGGCGTCGAGGTAGGTGTGGCCGTAGCCGTGGCAGAGGTCGGCGGGAAGTTCGCAGGTCGTGGCGTAGGACGGGCGGCTGCGGTACACGCGGTCGTACGCCTGGAGGCGGACCGGCTCGTCGTTGAGGGAGGTGACAGTCGCCCGGGAGGACGCGGTGGCCGGGAATTCCGCGGGGAAGGGACTGTCTGCGGTGAAGCGCACGCGGACACTCGGACCGGACGGGCGTGGACGAGCGATCGGCATACCGGTCAGGAGCTCCGCGACTGGGTCGGACTGCCGGACGGCGGTGACGAGTAGCGCACCGGGTGGGCAGGAGCGCCGACCGAGGTGCAGGGGCCAGTGAGGTGCGGCGAGGGCAGCCGCGCACCGCTCGGTGAGCTCGGCGGGGTCCGGGGCGTCGGGGGCGGTGACGGCGATGGTGAAGACCGCGTCGGCCAGGTAGTGCCGTTCGGAGACGATGGTGGTCTGGCCGGGTCCGCGTCGGCCGCCCTTCGCGGTGGGGACGGTGCGATGAACGGGAAGCCCGCCGCCCACGGTGTGAAAGTCCCTCAGGCGCGTACCGGACCGGTCATGGCGCACAGTGAACCTCAGTCGGCCTAGCTGCCCGAACAGGCTTGGGCTGCCGTCTGGTCCTGGACCGGCCACGGCTTGCTCTCGGGGTATGCCGAGCGCTGAGGCGATCATGCCGATGAGACCGGAGCGGGTGGGATGCGCGACAGTGTCCCGGTCGGTGAACGTACTGTGCTCGCCCCAGGACTGGAGGGGGCCACCGACCTGCATGATGAAGCCGGTCACGCCTGCGCGCCTCCCGATCGGGCGAAGGCGGCGGCGAGGCCGGCGACGACGAGCGCGGGGAAGGACTCGGCGCGCCCGCCGAGAGCCTGAGACCCGGCGTCGTCCACTCCGGCGTAGGCGCTGTGAACGCGTCCGGTGTCACCGAGGAGAGTGTTGACCTTGGCGGCGTAGGTCGTCAGGGCCGTGCGCGAGGCTTGGGCCCAGCCGGTCCGTCCGGCCTGCACAGGCTGTTCGAAGGCCGCGGCGAGCGACACGGGGCGATCGGACCGGACCGCCACGTGCACCAGGTCGGGGATGCTGTGGGGGGCGGTGGAGTTCTTCTTCGCGGAGGGCAGGCTCTGGATGAACTCGGTCAGGAAGGCCGCAGCCAGTTCGTGAGCCATCTCCTGGTCGGGGACGTTACGGGTCAGGTCGTGGAGGTCGAGGGTCGCGTAGCGGTAGAAGACCCCGCTGCTGTACTCGCCCGTGTTCATGTGGGCGCTGCCCGCGTCGGAGGCCCAGGTGTCGACCTCGTCCACGGCGGTGAAGAAGTCCGCCTGGACGGAGGTGCTGTGCGTGGTGAACGCGTGGGCGACCTGGACCGCCCCGTCCACGCCCGCGCCGGGGATCTCAGCGAGCATCCTGCCGAAGAGGGCGATCGAGCCGTTGCGGGACCGGAGGATGTCGTGGATCGCCTCCTTGGGGAGCTGCGGCTTCGTGGCGTTCTTGGAACCCAGTACCTTTTCGAGCTTGTCCCGGTGCTTCTCGGCGATGTCTGCCAGCGCCCCGGCTGCTTCGTCCGGGAGGAACAGCAGTGACGCGGTGGTGTCGTTGTCCTCCAGGTCGAGTTTCGTCTCGGTCGACTTAATGATCTGGACACCGGCGAGTTCGGCGAGATCCTCGGGCCAGCCCCGGTTCTCGGCAAGGATCTTGGCGACCTGCAGCGGCACCCTCCTGGTGCGTCGGGCCTTCTGCCCGATCCTGGCCTCGACCGCGAGCCGGGTGGGCCGCTTCCATGCCTGGCTGGACACCCTGGTCCGCGTCGTCCCCCCGAACGTGACCGTCTTCGGTGAACCGAGATCATCTCGGTTGACGTTGCTGAACGGCAGCGTTTGAAGGATGTGTACGTCGAGATAGCGGGGGCTGCGGGTGTCGATGGCAGGGGTGTGCGGTGCGGTCATGTCGCCTTCCTCTGTTCTGGGCACAGGAGTGCACGGGCATACGGGGTACGGGTCAGAGCGCCCCCGCGGTCAGGCGGGTCGCTCGGTGCGGCGCCGGGTGCGGTAGTAGTCCTCCAGCCAGCGCAGGGTCGTCTCGTCCCGCCAACGGGGCCAGCGCAGGATGTCGTGAAGGAGTCGGCCGTAGTCCACCGGGATGCCGGCGGAGTTCAGCTGGCGTACGACACCGGGCATCATGCGGTGGAGGCCGTCGATGTCCTGCCGGACCAGCAGGTGCAGCCGCTGTTCGACGCCACTCACCTTGTGCGGATCGGCTGACGTGCTTACTGCGTGCGTCGGCTCAGCGGCGCTCACCCGCCGGGCGCTCACTCCTGCGAGGCTCTCGCCCAGGCTCGTTCCCCAGGAAGCCTTCTCAGGTGCGGTGCTCTTGGAGGTCAGCGTCATCTCGACCGGAGGAACAGCGGGCGCCGACACATCGCTGTGCTCATCGAGCTGCGTATCGCCTCGCGCGGGGGCGTCCGCTCGTCGTGCAGCACGAGGACGGGCGGCGATCAGAGAAGCCACCGCGTAGTACGCCCGTTTGTCCGCGGGATACACGTGATCAGGGACGAGACCACGGCGGAGCAACGCGGCGAACGTCCGAGCAGGGATTTCGTGTAGCGGACGGCCCAGGCCGGCCCGAAGTGCCTGCTGCACCCCCGGACTCAGGCACGCTTGCTGCACCTGTGTGACGAAGGTGTCGTAGCCGCTGAGCTTCTCGTGCCGGGGAGCGGGTTGTGCGGCTGGGTCCGAAGCCGAGGGGCTGGCTGTGTCGGCGACGTCGGTCATCGGTCCTTCTCTCTGGACGGGGCGATGTGCTTGCCGGCAGGAAAGTCGTGCACGAGAAATCAACCGCTGGTGGTCAAGTACGGCTGTCGAGAAGGCTGCGCACCAGGCCGCGGGCACCTTCCCGGGCTTTCGCGCCTCGCGGCTGTGATGCGACGGCAGATGTGGTGCCATCGAAGATGCGCAGGGCGATCCGGCCGAAGGCGGGAAGGGCACTGCTGAAGTCCTCGTTGTCAACGAGCTCCCAGAAGCACTCCTCGGCGGCCGGCCAGTACGCTGACAGCGCCGCTTCCGGCCACGGTCCGCGGTCCTTGCCCTTTTGCGAGCTCCGCCTCGGCTTGTCATCGCTGAACGGCAGTGTGTAGGTCCTCCACGCCTTGCTCAGAGCGGTCTCCAGCCGCCATGCCACAAGCTCGGCTGCCTCGCGTCCGTCCTTCACACCGCGTGCGAGCTCCGAGTCCGACCTGCGATCCGAGGACGCCAGTAGCGCGCACAGCGGGGGGGTGGCCGCAGTGAAGTGACAGCGGTCCCGCGTCTGGCCGTCCTGATCGAACCCGTGGGCGACGACACGCAGGTACTGAAACACCTCCGCAGGCAACTGCAGGTCGGTCAAGCCGTCGAAGATCAGCGGCCTCCGACTCTGCCCGCCTCGGTCCTGCAAGATCAAGGCGTCCAGATCCCGCCACAGTGCCCGCTTCGCATCCGCGCGGCGCGCATACAGCGTGCCTTCCTTGCTCTCGTCCCAGATGAGGTACGGGTCGCGGCAGGGCGGCCGAAGACCACGCAGCGCCCAGGTGATCGTTGCGTCCACAGCGCTCGTCCCGTCATCGGACGGCTTCAGCAGAACGGCGTGCTGGTGGCGTGCGGTGAGCATCTGCATCGGCCCGGCCGCAGGCTTCGGCGGCTTCAGGGCGTCCGGGGGCCTGTGCTCTTCCTCCCAGGGACAGGCGTCGAACTCTTCTGTAGCTTGATCCGGCCAGTTGTCAGGGGCCGGGATGCCCAGGAGTAGCGTCTCGTAGAGGTTCCGGCCCAACGGGTGGCATGAAAGCACCCGCCGCAACGGTCCGGCCATCGTGTTGCCGAAGCGCTGACCTTCGACCGTGCGAGGCGTGCACTGCCCCGACGCTCCGTAATACATCTGGGCGAGGAGATGGAGAACGGCCTCCTCGGACGGCAGGGGCACCGCCGTGTCATCGGTGAAGTGGCCGAAGAAAACCTGGTTGTTCCCCGATGGCCGGCCCAGTACGAGCTTGTTGACGCCGGATGTCGAAGTGCATTCTCGAGCGAGACGACTGTCCTGCAGGAACGGGCGATCCTCGTCGTAGAGACGGAGCCCGGCCGCGTGCCGGTCGAAGTAAGCGTGTACGCGGTCTTCTGAGAATCCTGAACCGGAGTCCAACAGGTCGTAACGGCGGTACCACCAGTCGTCATCGGTCGGATCGTCCGTGCGATCGAGGCCCACCAGACGAGCCGCGATCGCACACAGCACGCGCAGCAACGCGGCGGCAGCGGGAGGTGATGCGACGGCTAGCTGTGAGAACTCCCGCGCCTGCAGGAACAGATCGCGCAGCCCTACTCTCCGGGTGAGGCCCTCCCGAGTGAGCACAGGCACCCAGGGCATCAGGTCGAGCGGATAGCGGGCATCCGGACCCGCGGCTTCAGGCATGGTGCACGGCACCTCAATCGACAAGAGGGTGACGAGGAAGTGGGATAGGGCTACGACAGAGACGTAGTCTGAGAACCTCCGCAGACGGCGGAGAGACTCCGCGCAGGCGGAGGTGAACCGATGGGCACTTGGGGCGGGAGATCAGCCCGACTCATCGCTCCCCGCGCGAGCGGGGGTGGTCGGGACGCCCGCCCGACTGGATGCCGGGGTTCGGACGCCGCGACCGTGGCCACGAAGAGACCGTAGACCTTCCTCGGTAGTCTCCGCAGCCGAACGCAGAAGATGAGTACTTGCGTCGTCACAGGCGTTCGGTGATCACCCCGAGTGTCCGGTCGTACGTGATGGACAGGTCCCCCACGATCACACCCTGCCGACTTCCCCCACCCTTGCTCCGGTGCCGAAGGAGGACCAAGGGAGCAAGTCGGGGCTCCTTGGCCCACCCGGCGGGTGGATCTTGTGCCGGCCCGCAGGCTGCACGCCAAGGCCCGTGCGCCAACGGCGCCACGTAGAGGAGTAGTTCACGGACCTCTCGAACGGTGAAGCGGCCGTCCGGCCCACTACCCGAGATCGGCAGCGAAACCGTGCACGCTTCGTCCAGCCACTGCCCGTGGTCATCTTCGAAAACGGGCAAGACCTGGACGGCATCGACCCCCAGGCGGGTGCGGACCAAGTTTTCATCCGCCTCACTGGTCGTGAGGACGTACAGGGAGCGCACTTTGCCAGGAGGGGGGACGGCGACCATGTCGGCCAGGCCGGATCGTGCCATGTCCTCGGCCAGACGTCGAAAGTCGCGCTCCATCAGTTTCTCCGGAGCAGCCGAAGGAAACTCTTCGGCGTACACACCGTCTACGAGTTGTTGCACATCGTCCGGGACCTTCACCGCCGCCCCGTCACGTTGCTCCAGGAGTTCCAGAGTGCGCTGCAGCAGCGACGGCGCGTAGACCTCCCCCCATGATGACGGAACCGCCAACTCGCCCTTGTTGTTGACGGGAGCGAGGACGAGGAGCTTGGGCTCGCGTGCCCAGTCGGGGCGTGACGGCGCGGGAGTTCGATGACGCCAGAGGCGGCCGGCTCGCTGCAGGAGCATTGCCATGGGAGCCAGGTCCGACACGACCAGGTCGAAGTCCAGGTCGAGGGACTGCTCGATCACCTGCGTGGCGACCAGGATCGCTCCCCTGGCCCCGTCCGGCCGCTTGGTTCCGGGCTTGTCGATTCGTCCGAACCATGACTCGGCTTCAGCGGTGAGGGCTGCCCGTCTGCCGGCCGCGAATCGCGAGTGCAGCAGCCGTAGGTGTGGGCCGGCGGCCGCCTCATGACACTCTGCCTCGCCGTCCACCCGGTCGTCCCATCCCAGATAGCCGTCGCCGAACGTGGCTCTGAAGTGGGTACGTAGGGCCTCGAAGGTTTGCTGCGCTTCGGCAACCGTCGTACAGATCACTGCCGCACAGCCCCCCTGTGCGGCGACATCGTGCAGCGCCTCCAGCAGTGCGGCATGCCGTCCGTCCGCCGTGGCGGGATCGTAGGTGTGGGTGACGCGACGGATCTCGATCTGGAGGCTGCGGCGCTGTTCGCTGACGAGCGCTTCGGCGGGCTTCAGGAGGGGACCCTCGTCCGCTGGGGCGTAGATCCATCCGGGGTAGGCGGGAGCAGGCAGCTCGCGTTCGGCAGCGGCCTTGCTGACTCCGGAGAGGTACGCGCGGACCATTCCACTGGCAATGTCCCCGGTCAGCGTGGCGGAGAGTAGCACCACAGGCACTCGCAAGGCACCGAGCCACTGCAGCAGGCGCAGCATCAGCAAGTGGGTGTACGCGTCATACGCGTGTGCCTCGTCGATGATGACCGTCTTGCCCGCAAGCCCGAAGTGCCGCAAAGCATTCCGCTTGAGCGGGAGAATGCCCATCAGGGCTTGGTCGATGGTCCCGACAGCCAAGGGGGCCAGGATGCCGCGCCCCCGGGTGCGCAGCCAACGCCCAGCTTCTACCGATACCCCGTCCGCCGAGTCGGCATTCGGAGCGTGGTCGGACAGCACGCGTGGCTCGATGTCGCCGGACGCCTGCCTTTTGTCTGCATGCCCGGGTTGTGGATCGGTATAGGGGGCGTAGAGGTCCGCCATGTCGTGCAGGAGAGTCAACTGCGTCGAGTGCAACAGGTTCTCGCGGGCGAAACGGGTCAGGCGACCGTGCATCTGATTGGCCGTGGCCTGTGTGGGCAACGCGAAGAAAATGCCGCTGGTGCCGCTGGCGTGCCCCATCAGCGTTGCGGCGTACAGTGCGGTCTCGGTCTTGCCCTCGCCGGTGGGGGCGGTGACCAGGAGAATTCCTGGTCCGGTCAGCCGGGCCCGGGCCAGTCCTGCTTCGACGCTGAGCTGGAGCGAATGGGGCGTCGTAATGGCCGGGAACAGGTCGCGGAAGCTTCCCTGCTTGAACGCGGCCCGTCCCAGGCCGGCTTCGTCCAGCAGCCTCGGTGCCATGGCCTCCATTCGCTGCGCGTGCGCCTTCAGTCCCGTCAACGTGTCCAAGCCATCGGCTCCGCGGTCATATCGCTGCTGGCGGATGATGACGTGTTCCTGGCTTGCGATCCAGTCCGCGACGATCACCATTCCGGCGATGACGACCGCATCGGTTGCCGGCAGCGCCCGAGACTGGGGAACCGACGAAAGGCCGAGCACCTCGTAGAGCGCCTGAACATGCTTCCGCCGCTGCTCGGCCCACTCCCCCGCCCCCAGTTCAGGCAGCGACTGCAAGGGATCACGCAGGTGTGACCGGTCATTGTCACGCGGGTAACGGCCATGGTGACCACCGAGCACCTGCGCGATCTGCGTCAGCAACCACGACATGGGCAAGCCCGTTTGTGGATAGCCGAGGGCAACCAACAGCGAGGGCAAAGCCGCGTGGGTGGCGTACTCGTGTCTCATGCGCTGCGTCTTGCTGTCGCCCGAACGGTCGTGCCCGTAGGCCGGCTCATTAAGGAAAGCGGCAAGATCTGGGCGCTTCCTCAGGATCATGTCCTGAAATTGCGGAGTGATCTTCCCAAGGTCATGCAGTCCAGTCCAGAACATCACCGTCCGTCGGGCATCCGCCTCGCTCAACTCTAAGGACTTCGCGATGCGTTGTTGCTGCCGTCGACTCAAGCAGTGATCCCAGACCGCCCCTCCGACCATGGCGCTGTCCAGAAGATGACCCACCGCCGGATACGGATCGACCAACCCAGCTGCCTTGCCCTGAATCCGCGTATCGACCACGGCACTCTCCCCATCTGGCTTGTGGTCGAAAGTGCACCACATGGCACTGACATTGAGAGGAAGAAGCTGCTCAGAGCACCTTTCAGGGACGAGTCCCCACCCGCAGGGCGTGCGCCATGGCAGCCTACGTGCCCGGTTGTGCGTGGCTCCACGGCCAACTGCTACTGCCTTGTGCCACGATGATGGCGATGATGGCGATGAACGAGCGGATCGGTAAAGAGACTGCAAAGGGCGTCTGAACGCCCAGCTCATGAAGTGTGGTCCCCGCGCGAGCGGGGGTGAACCGCCGTGCAGGCCCTGCTCGCCGAGGCCACCCGTGTGGTCCCCGCGCGAGCGGGGGTGAACCGCTGTTGCGCGAGGCGCACGACGCCGTCGCCAAGTGGTCCCCGCGCGAGCGGGGGTGAACCGTGGTAGAACCCGAGGGCGAGTCCGGCCGTGCGGTGGTCCCCGCGCGAGCGGGGGTGAACCGGGCCATGTGCGTGGCTCCTTCCGGTCGGTGGGGTGGTCCCCGCGCGAGCGGGGGTGAACCGGTGGGCGACGCCGCCCACACGCAGGCCCAGTTGTGGTCCCCGCGCGAGCGGGGGTGAACCGAGGCGGGCGGCGTAGATGGGCGGCAGGGCGACGTGGTCCCCGCGCGAGCGGGGGTGAACCGTACAGCATGTCTGCGATGTGCTGGTACCACCCGTGGTCCCCGCGCGAGCGGGGGTGAACCGGAGTGGCAGCGCGGGAAGATCGACCCGTCCACGTGGTCCCCGCGCGAGCGGGGGTGAACCACCCCCGGCACCCCGGCGTTCCTGGACTGGTACGTGGTCCCCGCGCGAGCGGGGGTGAACCGGAGTCCGGCACCCGCTACATCGCCGCCGCTCAGTGGTCCCCGCGCGAGCGGGGGTGAACCGATCACCATCGGCGGCCTGCGCTAAGCGCCCGAGTGGTCCCCGCGCGAGCGGGGGTGAACCGGTGCCCAGCGGCACCCACTCCTCCGCGCCATGGTGGTCCCCGCGCGAGCGGGGGTGAACCTGTCGGGGAGGTCGTCCAGCCCGTCCAGCGCGGGTGGTCCCCGCGCGAGCGGGGGTGAACCGACCGCGGGCTGCACCGGCACTGACGCCGAGGTGTGGTCCCCGCGCGAGCGGGGGTGAACCGACGCGGCGGCCCTTGTGATCCACCCAGAGACGGTGGTCCCCGCGCGAGCGGGGGTGAACCGGGGGAACCTGGGACGCCGCCCGCGCCCAGACGGTGGTCCCCGCGCGAGCGGGGGTGAACCGTCTGGTCGATGATCCAGCGGCCGGCCTGCTTGGTGGTCCCCGCGCGAGCGGGGGTGAACCGTGGTCGTATACCGCCACCGCGTCAGCCGCGTGGTGGTCCCCGCGCGAGCGGGGGTGAACCGGGGCGTCATGGTGCGACCAGAGTTGGTGGGAAGTGGTCCCCGCGCGAGCGGGGGTGAACCGTGGCAGCAGCGCGAGGTGCAGCAGCTCGCGGAGTGGTCCCCGCGCGAGCGGGGGTGAACCGAGAGGCACAGATCATGAACGCCACGCCGGAGAGTGGTCCCCGCGCGAGCGGGGGTGAACCGAGAAACGCTCTGATGATCCCCACCGCTGTCCGGTGGTCCCCGCGCGAGCGGGGGTGAACCGCCCTTCCCGCCAGACACCGACCGAGGAGCCACGTGGTCCCCGCGCGAGCGGGGGTGAACCGGCAGTCGACCAGCCCGACCACACCCGCCTCACGTGGTCCCCGCGCGAGCGGGGGTGAACCGGGGAACGGGGTCTACACCCTGACCGCCGGCTCGTGGTCCCCGCGCGAGCGGGGGTGAACCGATGGCGGGCGGAGCCGGAGTTGCACTGACGATGTGGTCCCCGCGCGAGCGGGGGTGAACCGATGGTGGGCGGCCTGAAGGGCATGCTCGTCGAGTGGTCCCCGCGCGAGCGGGGGTGAACCGGCCGCCGAGGCCGCCGGGATCTCCCCGCGTTCGTGGTCCCCGCGCGAGCGGGGGTGAACCGGAGCCGGCGGCCAAGGGCGCGAAGTGACCGACGTGGTCCCCGCGCGAGCGGGGGTGAACCGCAGCGCGACCGCGCTCTGCGCCGAAAGTATGGGTGGTCCCCGCGCGAGCGGGGGTGAACCAAGACCAGCCTCACCGATCCGGCGACCGCCACGGTGGTCCCCGCGCGAGCGGGGGTGAACCGAGGCCGCCGCCCTTGTGCGCGTCCTCAATGACGTGGTCCCCGCGCGAGCGGGGGTGAACCGCCAGGCGCGGGTGTCACCACTCATCCTGGGATGTGGTCCCCGCGCGAGCGGGGGTGAACCGCTAAAGTCTCAGAGGCTAAAGCGGCCGTGAGCGTGGTCCCCGCGCGAGCGGGGGTGAACCGCCGCCTGACCTCCCGGCTCGCTGACCGGCGGCGTGGTCCCCGCGCGAGCGGGGGTGAACCGTTCCCGCCCTTGCTCGAGATCAGGGCCATCGCGTGGTCCCCGCGCGAGCGGGGGTGAACCGCGGCGGCGTACTCGGCCCAGCGTGCGCGCTGAGTGGTCCCCGCGCGAGCGGGGGTGAACCGGAAGCGCTGGGCCGCTCGCTCACCTGGCAGCAGTGGTCCCCGCGCGAGCGGGGGTGAACCGAAGTCGGGCCACGCCGACCGGCTGACCTGGAAGGTGGTCCCCGCGCGAGCGGGGGTGAACCGAGCTGGTGGCGTTGGCCGCTGCCACGCGACTCGTGGTCCCCGCGCGAGCGGGGGTGAACCGCTGGTCAGGTTGCTGTAGCCGGTTCCGGTGACGTGGTCCCCGCGCGAGCGGGGGTGAACCGGCGATGTCGGCGGCGTCCAGGAGACGGCCGGTGTGGTCCCCGCGCGAGCGGGGGTGAACCGACGCTGGCCATCGAGGCCCTGCATGCGGCGTTGTGGTCCCCGCGCGAGCGGGGGTGAACCGCCTCGCAACCGGGCTCACTCCAGCTCTACCAGGTGGTCCCCGCGCGAGCGGGGGTGAACCGTCCGTCGCCACCCGGTCGATCGCCCACGGATAGTGGTCCCCGCGCGAGCGGGGGTGAACCGTTCGCCAGCCCGGCACGGATGTGCTCCGGGGCGTGGTCCCCGCGCGAGCGGGGGTGAACCAAGGCGGTCCGGGTGGGGAGCGGGTACTGCTCCGTGGTCCCCGCGCGAGCGGGGGTGAACCGGGTCGCTCGATCGGCTGCGGGCTCTGGGCGCGTGGTCCCCGCGCGAGCGGGGGTGAACCGCCTCCCGTCTTGGTCACGTTGCCGGCGTCGTCGTGGTCCCCGCGCGAGCGGGGGTGAACCGACGGTCGTGCTGGCATTGTCCTGGGCGAGGGCGTGGTCCCCGCGCGAGCGGGGGTGAACCGTTCGCGGACAGAGTCGTTGCGTCCATGCAGCCGTGGTCCCCGCGCGAGCGGGGGTGAACCGGACATCACGGCGGGGAGCCCGCCAGCGGTGTCGTGGTCCCCGCGCGAGCGGGGGTGAACCGACCGAGGCCCCGTCCGACTCCCCGACGAGCCCGTGGTCCCCGCGCGAGCGGGGGTGAACCGTCCCGTAGCCACCCGGCACGTACGCCTGGTCCGTGGTCCCCGCGCGAGCGGGGGTGAACCGCCGATCAGCACGGCCCCCACTGCCGTTGCTGCGTGGTCCCCGCGCGAGCGGGGGTGAACCGTCTGATTCCTCGTTTCACTCCGAGTGCTGCATGTGGTCCCCGCGCGAGCGGGGGTGAACCGCGTGAGCATGTACGAGAACCACGTAGGACGGAGTGGTCCCCGCGCGAGCGGGGGTGAACCGTACACTGCGCAGTTCTCCGCCCTGCCCGGGCGGTGGTCCCCGCGCGAGCGGGGGTGAACCGGGTTCCGCTACTCGCTACGCACCCCCGTGGTCGTGGTCCCCGCGCGAGCGGGGGTGAACCGTCACCGACTCGTGCCGACGGGGGTTTGATCAGGTGGTCCCCGCGCGAGCGGGGGTG
Source organism: Streptomyces sp. NPDC085596 (assembly GCF_044541565.1). Classification (NCBI taxonomy): domain Bacteria; kingdom Bacillati; phylum Actinomycetota; class Actinomycetes; order Kitasatosporales; family Streptomycetaceae; genus Streptomyces; species Streptomyces sp. NPDC085596. Next base: position 971,786 of record NZ_JBITTC010000002.1, read on the forward strand.
AACCGCGGCCGGAGACGATCGCGCCCAGCAGGGTGGCGTGGTCCCCGCGCGAGCGGGGGTGAACCGATCAACGGTTTGCAGGGCCGGACTGTGCAGGTGTGGTCCCCGCGCGAGCGGGGATGATCCGGTGGACCACTTCTTCTTGGGCTTCTTCTCTTCGTGGTCCCCGCGCGAGCGGGGGTGATCCGGCGGCCCGGTACTCGCGGCGCCTGACGCTGTGGTGGTCCCTGCGCGCCGGGCACGTGCTCATCCAGTCCTGCCCGGGGGACGGACACCAGCTGGACGTTCGCCGCAACTTCCTCGACATAGCCGGGACCGCCGAGCGGGTAGAGATGTTCGGCGCTGCCGAACTGGGGCTTGGCTTCGAACGAGTCGATTGGCCTCAGGGGAACGAGTCCGCTGGCCCCGATTAGCGATCTTGGGTGCTCGTCGTGAACGAGTTGATTGGCCCCACCTGAGTGAGGGTCGCGTTGGGTGTCGACCGCGAGTTCAACCGCCCGCGTTCGCAATCGGGTCGCTGCCGTTCTGGGCTCGCTGATACATATGTGCGATGGCAAGCGACGACTCCGGTGAGTTTCAGGCAGGGCAGTCGGGGACTCATCGTGAGGGTCCCCGAGGCAGAACCTGCTGTTCGAACATGGCGTGAGCGGCTGGACCCCTCAGCCCGTGCAGGTGTTCCGGCCCATGTCACCGTCCTCTTCCCGTTCCTCGACGAGAGCCGCATTAACAGCGGTGCTTGCGCTGCCATCGGAGAAGTGATCGGGCGTCACCGGCTCTTCGAGGCCCGGTTCGAACACTGCGGTCGATTCCCGGGGATCTTGCATCTCGTCCCCGAACCGGACATCCCGTTCCGCCGGCTCACCGAGGCGATCGCGGACCGGTGGCCGGAGGCCCCGCCGTTCGGCGGGCAATTCGACGAGGTCGTCCCGCATCTGACCATCGCCCAGGGGCAAAACGATGCCGTGCTGGAGGAGACCGAGGCTGACCTTCGCAGCCGGCTTCCCGTCACTGCCCGCGTGTCGTCGGTCGATCTGATGGTCCACGACGGAACAAGGTGGCAGCAGCGAGCGTCGTTCGCGCTCCGGTGATCCCTCTGTTGGCCATCGGTCAGCCGCCGCCCAGCTGGGCCTTGGCGTGCGTGAGACGGTAGGAGTCGCTGCCGGTTTCGATGATGTTGCCGCCGAAGGTGAGGCGGTCCGCGATGGCCGCGCAGAGCCGGGGATCGGTGAACGTCTTGGTCCACGAAGAGAACGACTCGTTGGAGGCGCTGGCCATGCTGTTCTTCTCCTCGCGCTCGGTCAGAACCTGGAACAGCAGCTCGACGCCGGGCCGGTCCAGCTCCATATAGCCCAGCTCGTCGATGCAGAGAAGATCGACGCGTCCGCAGCGGGCGATGGTCTTGGTCAGCAGCTTCTCGTCGGCGGCCTCGACGAGCTCGTTGACGAGTTTGGTGGCCAGGACGTACTTGACCCGGAAGCCGGCCATCGCGGCCTCGGTGCCCAGCGCGATCAGCAGGTGTGACTTGCCGGTGCCGCTGTCGCCGATCAGACACAGCGGCAGCCCTTTGCGGACCAGTCGCACGAGGCCAGGGTTTGGGGAGCCCGCGGCGAGCTGGAGTACCACCCTGTCCAGCCAGACCTGGTCGCCGAGTTCATCGCCGACACCTCGATCAGCGCAGGCCGCTACCGCCACCCAGTCCGCTTCGTACGGGTGCGTGACGACCTCACCCCGCAGCAGACGCCACCCTCACCGCCTGACCGGCGACTTCCCGTCCCGGCCCTCGCCGCACCCGTGCGCGCGGTTGCCTACTTCAAGGAAGCCGAGAAGCGACTCCGGGCGGCAATGCGGACAGGCAGAGGCCCCTGCCGGAGGGCGTCGAGGGCCTGCTCCCGCGATGCAGGGGGGCACCGGGCGTTCTTCACCGCCATCGGGCAGTCACCGCAGTGCACGGCGGGGGTCGCGCCCCGCTGCACCATCCAGTCGGGCGGCGCGGGCCGCGCCTGCTCGCTGCGCCGCCGCTGCGTGCCGCCCAAGTGCTGACCCACGCTTCTCCGGTCGCCATCGCCTCGTCGGTCAGCCCGTTCAGCTTGCCTCAGGCATGGTCTGGAAGCGCGTGCGCACGGCGTCGCCGGCCAGGAGGTAGAGGCAGCAAAGGAAGAAACGGCGGTGGGGGCACTTCCTGTCCGCGGTGAGGGTCAGGAACAGGGAGCCGAAGGCTGGGCGTGTGGCGATGATGTCCCAGTCCTGGGAGACCGGGGGTTGCGCTTCAGGCGCATAGGCCCAGGCGGTCATCTCCTCAGGCGTTGGATTGACTACATCTTCGAAGGTGAGTTCTCGGCTCACTGCGCCTATACAAGCGCAGCAACCTGATCGCTACCAGTGGCGCGCGGATCGACGGGAGGCCAGGGCTTCGGCTCGCAGAGGCTCTCCGGTTCGTCCATGCCGAGGGCCATACCCGTGCCAGCAAGGCAGCCGTCGACCACCTGCGGCCGGTATTGGATCTGCTTCAGTCGGCGCTTCACGGTTCGGGTGATCTGGCCGAGGTCGGCCGCAGCAAGATTGCCGATGTCGCGCTTGACCAGCGACCAGATCCCCTCGGTCGGATTGAGCTCGGGGGCATAGGTGGGCAGTTGGAACACGGTGAGCCACTCGGCGTTAGCGTCGATGAACTCCCGCATGCCCGCTGTCAGGTGCAGACGGACGTTGTCCCAGACCAGCACGATCGGACCGCCGAGCGGGAGGCGGGCACGGATGACCAGGTTGCGGAAGTCCCGCCAACCGAAGCCCTTCGGCTCGTCCTTGCGCCCCCGATACTCGCGGATCGCGTAGATCAGCCGCGACCGCTCGCCAGGCTTGTAGCAGGCCATGCCCGCCATCGACACCCGCCCGGAGCCACGGCCTCTCACCTTCACGACCGGGGTCTGGCCGATCCGGCCCCAGGTCTGGCGCGCGGCGGAGTCACCGACTGCCCGGCCTCGTCCTCGAAGACGATCCAGGCCCCGCGCTCCGCCGCGACGGTCTTACCCGCGGCCAGGTCTCCTTCTTCCACACCTCGACCGCGTCGTCGTCGCGCTCGATCGCCCGCCGGGTGGGCTGCTGCCAGCTCCATCCGTGCCGCTTCAGCAGCCGCCAGGTGTCCTCGACCGTGTAGGAGACATGGAACAGCCGACCGATCAACGTCTTGATCCGCCCCAGCGTCCACCGCTGGTCCGCCCACCCGTGGGCCAGCGGACCGCGCTCCAACTCCCGCTCCAGCCTCGCGATCTGGGCCTCACTGAGCCGAGGCCTTCCCGGCGACCCCTTCGACAGAACCCCGACTTCTCCACTCTCGCGCCAGGCTCGGCGCCACCGCTCGACCGACCGCACGCTGATCCGCAGGGCAACGGCAATCTCCGCGGTCTTCTGCCCACCCTCGAGGCAGCCCACGGCCTGGAGCCGTAACCGCTCCCGCGTGGTCCTCTCGGCATCGGTCAGCCCGCCGCCCTGCGCGTACCTCACATCCCAGGGCTACCGGTACCGACACCCAGCTGTCAGGCGAACGGCACCGACATCACTCAATCAAGTTCAGTAGCACCGCAGGCTGCCCCCCCGAGCCGACTCTGCTCGGCAGGCGCGAAACCGAGCCTGCCGGGGAACGATGCCGACCCACACCTCCGCCTCGCCGAGATCGGCATGGAGCACAGCCTCGGCCTCACCTGCGACCCGGGGAGGCGACCCCGTCCGCATCCCGTACATCGAAACGCAATGGCATGGCGCCGCGCGGCGTGGGCTCCCACACGGTATCGCTGGACAAAGTCATTGAATCATCATCACGACAAAGAAAGAGCCCACCAGCAAAGACCCGAGAATGCCTGAAATAATACCATTCCGGCGGAGTGTCGACACATCCTCCAGATCACCCTTTCGCTTGAGGTCACGAATGGTAAAAAAGGATGCGGCAGCGAGAACCAGAGCAATTCCCCCGATTCCGCACAGGATGAAACCTGCCAATCTGAGCCACAACAGGGCACCATTCACCTCGGAAGTAGCCTCGTACATCGGACCCCCCTGATCACCCGGACGGAGAACCAATCCAATATACGGCACATCCGGCACCCGGACCATCCGCTTGCAGGAAACTAAAGGAGGCGGTAGATGCCGTGACACGCCACACGATCGATAGCGCCTACGCGAAGTTGACATCGCTGGAGAAAACAGCCGACGCAATAAGTGGAGCCCGAAAAAGAGGCCAATGGACCTGAGGGACCCTCACTCTGACACTGGCGGCCCACGAGACCGGGGCATCGGCGCGAAGTTCCTGACTCCTCAAAAAACCTTGGCCTTCTTCTCTCGGGCATCCAACAGACCGATCGCCGACGGCACCAGCCATCTCCACAACCGAGGGGAGCGGACGAACACGCCCATCTCTCCCGGCGCGAGTCGGCACTCATGCCCACCCAGTCAGAACCAAACGATCACGTTCGGAAAGCGGACGGTGGCTAAATACCTGCGCGTTCTTCACCGACTCCCATGGATCTGGGGAGCACTGTCAGAAGCCGTCCGCGGGAAAGCGAAGCGCGCTGTCATACAGGCTGGCCGGGATGTGGAGGTTGGCGGTGTTGTAGTCGCCGAAGCGCAGCACGTTGTCCCTACGGTGCGGGCTGAGCGCGGCGATGTCGTCGGGGCTCAGCTCCCAACCCTGGGCAGCCATCTGACGCGGTGTGCCGGTCATATCGACGGTAGCGGAGCAGAACGGTCGTCCGGACGGCGCGGCCGACCTCGCGGAAGACCCTGTAGATCTAATTCTTGCGGGAGTGGTTGTTCAAGCGTCGCACGTTACTCATGCTCGCGACGATCGCCTCGGCTTGCGAGGCTTCCACCTCGGCCCACGTGAGCCACGACCACCTCGGGTATGTCCAAATACCTCCCAGGCAAGGTCACCGCCAGGCAGCCTAATGATCTTCCGGCTGATGCGATCCGCAAGTTGGCACCAGCCGGTGAACCACCTAGACAGTCACAGAGAGTTGTCCTCACCTGGTCAGACCAGCAGCCCGAAACTCCCCGGCCGCACCCTCACCCTAGGGGGTTTCCAGGGAGTCTCAACGCGGGACGGGCCGGGACGGCGAGGACTGCCGATTTCGCACAACAGTGCTGGTCATAGCCCTAGCTCACGAAATCTGCGCAGGTCGATGGGCCATCCGCTGCCAGAAGACCGTCAACCGCATGCCTCAAGTATCCCGCCTCGGGGGGCGGGAGTGCCCGGGACTGTTCTCGGGGGCCGCCGGTGGCCCTACGGTCTGGTCCATGGCCGAATCAGGTGCTCCCTCACTCCCCTCCGTGCCCCCGGCGCACTCCCCCCTCTTCCGCGCGGAGCGCTTCGTCTGGCTCACCGCGCGCGTGCTGGAGCAGCGGCTCTTCGCACACCACTTCCTGAACGGCGGCGCGGACCCGGTGGAGAGGGCCCTGGACGCCTACCGCAACGAGGACGGCGGCTACGGTCACGCCCTGGAGCCCGATCTGCGCGGTCCGGTGAGCCAGCCGCTGCACACCGCTCGCGCGCTGCGCGTGCTGGACGCGGTCGGGCGGTGCGGCGGGCAGCGGGTGGAGCGGGTGTGCCGTTATCTGACCTCGGTGTCCACCGTGGACGGCGCCCTGCCCGCGGTCTGTCCGAGCCAGCGCGGCTATCCGTTGGCGCCCTTCGTGCCGGTGGTGGACGACCCGCCCAGCGAGCTGCTGGCGACGGGACCGGTGGTGGGCCTGCTGCACCGCAACGAGGTGTGGCACGCGTGGCTGTTCCGGGCCACCGACTTCTGCTGGCAGGCCGTGGACGCCCTGGAGTCGTCGCATCCGTACGAGGTCGAGGCCGCCGTGGCATTCCTCGACGCCGCCCCCGACCGCGCCCGCGCGGAGGCGGCCGCCGACCGGCTCGGCCGCCTGGTGCGCGAGCGGCGGCTCGCGGCCCTGGACCCGGACCGTCTCGACGCGTATCCGGTCTCCCCCGGCTACGCGCCCGGCGAACACCACTTCGCGCACGACTTCGCCCGAAACCCCGACTCGCTGGCGCGTGCGTGGTTCACGGACGAGGAGATGGAGCGCTCGCTGGACTTCCTCGCCGCCGAGCAGGAGGAGGACGGCGGCTGGCCGGTCCGCTGGCGCCGGTGGGCACCGGCTCCGGCCCTGGAGGCGCGGGCCGGGGTGACCATCGAGGCGCTGCGCACCCTCAGGGCGTACGGCCGCTACATCGGCTGACCCGGCGCTCAGCCGGTGAGGGCGCGCACCCCCGCCGTCACCACCACGGCCACCGCGACGACCAGCAGGAACGGCGCGCGCAGCAGAAGGGCGACGGCCGCCGCGGCGACGCCCGCGGCCCGCGCGTCCAGGACGAGGGCGTGGCCGTCGGCGAAGGTCTGCTGGGCGGTGAGCGCGGCCAGCAGGGCGACCGGCAGCAGCGCGGCGAGCTTCTTGACGACGGGCCGCTCCACGGCGCTCGCGGGGACGAGGAGTCCGGCGAGCTTGACGGCGTAGCAGCCGAGCGCGGTGACGCCGATGGCGAGCCAGGTGTTCATCGGTCCTCCTCCGGGGTGTCCGGCTTCTGGGCGGCGCGGGCGCGCAGACCTTGTACGAGCAACGCGAGCGGCGCCGCCAGGGCCGCCACCAGTACGGGCGCACCGGCGGGCAGCACCGGCAGCAGGCCGAGGCCCAGGACGACCGCGAGGGCCGCGACCGCGCGTTCGGTGAAGGTGGTCAGCATGGGGGCGAGCAGCGCCAGGAAGACGGCGGGTCCGGCCGCGTCCAGCCCCCAGGCGTCGGTGTCCCCGAGGGCCTGCGCGCCGAGCGCGCCGAGCAGGGTGGTGAGGTTCCACAGCACGTAGAGGCTGAGCCCGGTGACGGTGAAGCCGAGCCGCGCGGAGCGCCGGTCCGGCTGGGCCACGGTGACGGCGGTGGTCTCGTCGATCACCCATTGGGCGGCGAACGGCCGCCACGCGCGCGGGAGGGCGAGCAGCTGCGAGAGCCGCAGCCCGTAGAACGCGTTGCGCACGCCCAGGAAGAACGCGCCCGCCGCGGCCGTGAACGGATTGCCGCCGGCCGCGAGCGCCCCTACGAGAGCGAACTGGGAGGCGCCCGTGAAGACCAGGAGACTGAGCGCGCAGGTCTGGAGGAGTCCGAGTCCGCTGCCGGCCGAGGTGACGCCGAAGGCGAAGCCGGAGAGCCCTACGGCGACGCCGACCCCGAGGGCGTCCCGTACGACGGCGCTGTCCGGCTTTCCCACGTCCTCGGCGGCCCTGTCCGCGAGTGCTGTCTGTCGATGTGCCACGCCCCGGACGCTACGGCCGTCCGCCCGGCGGGGTCTTGTACGTTGTTGCGCCCGGCCACGTTCTCGCGGTTCTCGCGTTCGCGCTGGTAGGCCCCCGGAGGCACGCCGACGATCCGGGTGAAGTGACGGTTGAGGTGGGGCTGGTCGGTGAAGCCGACCAGGGCGGCGGCCTCCGCGGGCGAGGTGCCCGCGTCCAGCAGGAGCCGGGCGCGGCGCACGCGCGTGTCGGTGAGCCAGGTGTGCGGGGGCATGCCGTAGGCGTCCCGGAAGGCCCGCAGCAGGGCGAAGCGGCTGGTGCCGAGGTCGGTGGCGAGGCGCTCCAGGCTGGGCGGTGCCGCCATCCGCTCCTCCAGCACGGCACGCGCGCGTGCGGCGATCCCGGTGCCGGCCGAGCGGGTCCGGCGCTCGGGCAGCGTGCCGCCGTTGAGCCGCAGCAGCCGGGTCACCGCGACGCTCAGCAGGGTGTCGGCGGCCAGCGCGTTGCCCTCCTCGGCGGCGCGCAGCACCTGGTGGACGAGGCGGACGGTGTACGGGTCGTCCACCGTCGGGGCGGCGAAGCCGGGCGTCCCCCGGATCGTGCTGGTCTCGGCCGCTATCCGGGCCACCACCTCGGGCGAGGGGTACACCGCGCCGTACCGCCAGCCCTCGGGGACGCCCGCGCGGCCGGTGTGCGGGGTGTCCGGGTTGACCAGCGCGAGGGCGCCCGCGCCCACCGACACGTCGGCGCCCTGGTGGTGGAAGACCTCGACGCCGTCAGCTATGGCCGCTATCACGAAGTTCTCGTGGGTGTGGCGGGCGAAGGTCTTGCGGATGTAGCGGGCGCGGAGCAGGTCGACTCCGGGCAGTTCCGCGTACCGCCAGTGCCGTGCCCGCTCCCCTGAACCCGCCATACGCCCATTGTCGGCCACGCCCACCGGCCGCCGCACACCCTGATCCGTCCCGTTTGCCCAGGTCAGCCCGATTGTCAGTGGGCGGGTGCAGGATGGAGACATGGTCAGTCCCGCCCACCCGGCCCTCGAAGGCTTCTCCCCCGCGACCCGCGAATGGTTCACGGGGGCGTTCCACGCGCCCACCGAGGCCCAGGCGGGCGCGTGGCAGGCCATCAACGAGGGTTCGGACGCGCTGGTGGTGGCGCCGACCGGTTCCGGCAAGACGCTGGCCGCCTTCCTCGCCGCCCTGGACCAGCTGGCCTCCACCCCTCCTCCGGCCGACCCGAAGAAGCGCTGCCGGGTGCTGTACGTGTCCCCGCTGAAGGCGCTCGCGGTCGATGTCGAGCGCAATCTGCGCAGCCCGCTGACCGGCATCCGCCAGGAGTCGGTGCGCCTGGGCCTGCCCGAGCCCGAGGTGAAGGTGGGCATCCGCTCCGGCGACACCCCGCCCGCCGAGCGGCGCGCGCTGGTCACGCGCCCGCCGGACATCCTGATCACCACCCCCGAGTCGCTGTTCCTGATGCTGACCTCGTCCGCGCGTGACGCGCTCACGGGCATCGAGACCGTGATCCTGGACGAGGTGCACGCGGTCGCGGGCACCAAGCGCGGCGCGCATCTCGCGCTGTCCCTGGAGCGGCTGGACGAGCTGCTGCCGAAGCCCGCGCGCCGGATCGGCCTGTCGGCGACCGTGCGGCCGGTGGACGAGGTGGCCCGCTATCTCTCGCCCCGGGGCAAGGTGGAGATCGTCCAGCCGGAGTCGGGCAAGGAGTTCGACCTGTCGGTGGTCGTGCCCGTCGAGGACATGGGCGAGCTGGGCGGCTCTCCGGCGGCGGACGGCGACGACAAGGCGGAACGGCCCTCGATCTGGCCGCATGTCGAGGAGAAGATCGCCGACCTGGTCCAGTCGCACCGCTCGACCATCGTGTTCGCCAACTCCCGGCGCCTGGCGGAGCGGCTGTGCAACCGGCTCAACGAGATCGCCTACGAGCGCGCCACCGGCGAGCCCCTGGACGAGCACCACTCCCCGGCCCAGCTGATGGGCGGCTCGGGCGCGGCCCAGGGCGCCCCCCAGGTGATCGCCCGCGCGCACCACGGCTCGGTCTCCAAGGAGCAGCGCGCGCTGGTCGAGGAGGACCTGAAGGCCGGGCGGCTGCCCGCCGTGGTGGCCACCTCCAGCCTGGAGCTGGGCATCGACATGGGCGCCGTCGACCTGGTCGTCCAGGTCGAGTCCCCGCCCTCGGTCGCCTCCGGCCTCCAGCGCGTGGGCCGTGCGGGACACCAGGTGGGGGCCGTCTCCACCGGTGTGGTCTTCCCCAAGTACCGGGGCGACCTGGTGCAGGCGGCCGTGGTCACCGAGCGGATGCGCTCGGGCGGGATCGAGTCGCTGCGGGTGCCGTCCAACCCGCTGGACGTCCTGGCGCAGCAGCTCGTCGCCATGACGGCGCTGGACACCTGGCAGTTCGACGACCTGCTGGCCACGGTGCGCCGCGCGGCGCCCTTCGCCTCGCTCCCCGAGTCCGCGTTCACCGCCACCCTGGACATGCTGGCCGGCCGCTACCCGTCGGACGCGTTCGCGGAACTGCGCCCCCGCGTGGTGTGGGACCGCGTGGCCGGCACCATCAGCGGCCGGCCGGGCGCCCAGCGGCTCGCCGTCACCTCCGGCGGCACGATCCCCGACCGGGGCCTGTTCGGGGTGTTCCTCGCCGGGTCCGACCCGAAGAAGGGCGGCGGCCGGGTCGGCGAGCTGGACGAGGAGATGGTGTACGAGTCCCGCGTGGGCGATGTCTTCACGCTGGGCACGAGTTCCTGGCGCATCGAGGACATCACCCGCGACCGGGTCCTGGTCTCCCCCGCGCCGGGCGTGCCGGGCCGGCTGCCGTTCTGGAAGGGCGACCAGCTGGGCCGCCCGCTCGAACTGGGCCGCGCGGTCGGTGCGTTCCTGCGCGAGGTCGGTTCGCTGTCCAAGGAGGACGCCCGGCTGCGCCTGCTCACCGCGGGCCTGGACGCGTGGGCGGCGGACAACGTCCTGTCCTACCTGGACGAGCAGCGCGAGGCGTGCGGGCACGTCCCGGACGACCGCACCATCGTCGTGGAGCGTTTCCGCGACGAGCTGGGCGACTGGCGGGTCGTGATCCACTCCCCCTTCGGCGCCCAGGTGCACGCCCCGTGGGCGCTCGCGCTCGGCGCCCGCCTCTCCGAGCGGTACGGCATGGACGCGCAGGTCATGCACGCCGACGACGGCATCGTGCTGCGCCTGCCCGACGCCGATCTGATGGGCCTGGACCTGCTGGACCCGAGCCCCGCCAAGGCCGGTGCGGAGTACGACGGCGAACAGGCCCCGGTCGGCGCCGCCGACGTCGCCTTCGACAAGGGCGATGTCGACCAGGTCGTCACCGACCAGGTGGGCGGCTCCGCTCTGTTCACCGCGCGGTTCCGGGAGTGCGCCGCCCGCGCGCTCCTGCTGCCGCGCCGCACCCCCGGCAAGCGCACCCCGCTGTGGCAGCAGCGCCAGCGCGCGGCGCAACTGCTGGAGGTGGCGAGCGAGTTCGGGTCGTTCCCGATCGTCCTGGAGGCGATCCGTGAATGCCTCCAGGACGTGTTCGACGTGCCCGGCCTGGTCGAGCTGATGGGCGACATCGAGTCCCGCAAGGTCCGCCTGGTCGAGGTCACCACACCCGAACCCTCCCCGTTCGCCCGCTCCCTGCTGTTCGGTTACGTCGCCCAGTTCCTCTACGAGGGCGATTCCCCGCTCGCCGAGCGCCGTGCCGCCGCGCTCTCCCTGGACTCCCGGCTGCTGGCCGAGCTGCTGGGCCAGGCGGAGCTGCGGGAACTGCTCGACGCCGAGGTGCTGACCGAGCTGGAGCGCGAACTCCAGTGGCTCACCGAGGACCGCCGCGCCAAGGACGTGGAGAGCGTCGCGGACCTGCTCCGGCTGCTGGGCCCGCTGACCGACGCCGAGCTGGCCGAGCGGGGCGCCGAGCCGGAGTGGGCGCGGGAGCTGGCGGCAGCCCGGCGCGTCATCAAGGTCCGTGTCGGGGGCGAGGAGCACTGGGCGGCCATCGAGGACGCGGGCCGCCTGCGCGACGCGCTCGGCACCGCGCTGCCGGTGGGCGTCCCCGAGGCGTTCACCGAACCGGTCAAGGACCCGCTCGGCGACCTCCTCGCGCGCTTCGCCCGCACCCACGGCCCCTTCACCTCGACGACCGCCGCCGCCCGCTTCGGTCTGGGCGTGGCGGTCACCGAGGGCGCCCTTCAGCGGCTGGCCGGCAGCGGCCGGGTCGTGCAGGGCGAGTTCCATCCAGCGGGCATCGGCCAGGAGTGGTGCGACGCGACGGTGCTGCGCCGGCTGCGCCGCCGTTCGCTCGCCGCGCTGCGGCACGAGGTGGAACCGGTGCCGCCCGCCGCGCTGGCGCAGTTCCTGCCGCAGTGGCAGCACATCGGCAAGGGTCACGCGTTGCGCGGCACCGATGGACTGGTGCGCGCCATCGAGCAGTTGCAGGGCGCGTCGGTGCCCGCCTCCGCGCTGGAGAAGCTGGTCCTGCCCTCCCGCGTGGCGGACTACAAGCCGTCGATGCTGGACGAACTCACCGCCGCGGGCGAGGTCGTATGGGCCGGGGCGGGCTCCCTGCCCGGCAAGGACGGCTGGGTCTCGCTGTACTTGGCGGACACGGCCCCGCTCCTCCTGCCGCCCCCGCACCCCCTGGAGCTGAGCCCGCTCCACCAGTCGATCCTGGACACGCTCTCCGGCGGGTACGGCCTGTTCTTCCGCCAGATCGCCGACCAGGTCCGCGCCACCACGCACCCCGAGGCGAGCGACGCGCACTTGGCCGACGCCCTGTGGGACCTGGCCTGGTCGGGCCGGCTCACCAACGACACCCTGGCGCCGATGCGCGCCCTGCTGGGTTCGGGCCGTACGGCCGGCGCGACGGCCCATCGCGCCAAACGCAATGTCCCGCGCGGGCGTTACGGCTCCCTGACCGCCGCCGCCCGCGCCGCGTCCCGGTCCGGCCCGCCGACCGTCGGCGGCCGCTGGTCGCTCCTCCCGGCGCCCGAGCCGGACGCCACCGTGCGCGCTCACGCGCGGGCGCGCGCCCTACTGGACCGGCACGGCGTGGTGACCCGGGGCGCCGTGGGCGCGGAGGGCGTGGAGGGCGGCTTCTCGGCGGTGTACCGGGTGCTGTCCGTGTTCGAGGAGAGCGGCCAGGCCCGGCGCGGCTATGTGGTCGAGGGGCTGGGCGCCGCGCAGTTCGCCATGGACGGCGCCGTGGACCGGCTCCGCGCGGTGTCCAACGCCCGCGACCGGGGCGAGCGCGTGGTGCCCGCGCCCAGCCCGGCAGGCGACGGCGGCGGCAGCCTCCCGCCGTTCCCCGGCGACGGCCACGCCGCGTCCGACGCGTTCGACCCGTCCTCCGGCGGCTTCGGCCACCCGAGCCTCGACGGCGACTTCGCCTGGCCGCCCCAGGACCGGGACGACGGCGGTCTCCCCCGCCCCTTGGGCCCGGCCGGCATCACCGACCCGTACGCCTCCCCCGGCCAGGGCGGCCCACGCGGCGGCTCGGGCTACGGCTCCCCCGCGAGCCGCGGTTACGGCCCCCGCGCGCGGGACACGGCCCCCGACTCGCGTGCGGTGGTCCTCGCCGCGGCTGACCCCGCCAACGCGTACGGCGCCGCCCTGCCCTGGCCGGAGTCGCCCACCGGCGCCGGACACAAGCCGGGCCGCAAGGCGGGCTCTCTGGTCGTCCTGGTGGAGGGCGAGCTGACCCTCTACATGGAGCGCGGCGGCAAGTCCCTGCTGGCCTGGCCCGCCGACCCGGACGGCACCGCGACCGACGACCCACGCCTGCGCGCCGCCGCGGAGGCCCTGGCGGCGGCCGCCCGCGCGGGCTCCCTGGGCACGGTCACCGTCGAGCGGATCAACGGCACCGCGGCGCTGACCTCCCCCCTGGGCACGCTGCTGGAAGGCGCCGGCTTCATAGCGACCCCGCGCGGTCTGCGCCTGCGCGCCTGAGGCCGCCGCACCGGGCCGCTGAGACCGGCTGTCCCGACTCCCGCCGTGGCACCCTGGACGCATGCCCGAAGGTGACACGGTGTGGCAGGCCGCGAAGCGCCTGCACGACGCGCTCGCGGGCAGGGTGCTGACCCACAGCGACTTCCGAGTGCCGCAGTACGCGACGGTCGACCTGACCGGCCGCACCGTGCTGAACACCGCCCCGCGCGGCAAACACCTGCTCACCCGTTTCGAGGGCGGACTGACCCTCCACACGCATCTGCGGATGGAGGGCGCCTGGAAGGTGTACGGCAGGGGCGAACGCTGGCGGGGCGGCGCCGGACACCAGATCCGCATCGTCCTGGGCGCCGACGACCGCATGGCCGTGGGCTACCGCCTGTCGGTGCTGGAGCTGCTGCGCACCGAGGACGAGGAACGCGTCGTGGGCCATCTGGGCCCCGATCTCCTCGGCCCGGACTGGGACCCGGAGCGCGCCCTCGCCAACCTGCACGCCGACCCCGACCGCCCCCTCGGCGAGGCCCTGCTCGACCAGCGCAATCTCGCCGGGATCGGCAACGTCTACAAGAGCGAGCTGTGCTTCCTGCTCGGTGTGACCCCCTGGCTCCCCGTCGGCTCGCTCCCTCCCGACCGCGCCGCCCAGCTCCCCGGCGTCGCCCAGCGCCTACTGGAGGTCAACCGGGCCCGCCCGGTCCGCCAGACCACCGGACTGCACCGGAACGACCTCTACGTCTACGGCCGCGCCGCCCGCCCCTGCCTGCGCTGCCGCACCCCGGTCCGCGTGGCCGACCAGGGCGACGGCTCCCAGGACCGCCCGACCTACTGGTGCCCCACCTGCCAGAGCGGCCCCGCCCCAGCGCCGGGCACCGCCCAGCGCCGGCGGGAGCACTACCCGCGCCCCGCACGCTGACCCCGCACGCCGAGAGCCGAAAGCCGAAAGCCGCGAAAGCAAAACCAAGCCCTTGGCTCACCCGAAGCAGCCCACGCTCACCCTGCCCCCGCCTCACCCGAACGAGGGACCCCAGCCCCCGCTCCCGCACCCCCACCCGCCCCGGTACTCCGCCAAGCCTCGCGCCACCGCCCCGTCCGCACGGCCCCCTCGGCCCGTTCCTTGGCCACACAGTGCACCGGCAGCACCCCCAGTCCCCACCCGCCGAGCACCACGGACCCCTCCAGCACCCCCGCGCCGTCTCCCAGGGTCAGCCGCAGCACCGCCCACCACCACACCGCGCCGAGCCCGAGCCCTGCCCCCCACCGCACTATTCGCCCCACTATGGACCGTCACCTCCAGCCGGAAGCTAGAACACCGCCTGCCACCTGCGGGAGGCGCACCGAAGGGCTCACCGGAGCAGCGCCGGGCAGACAGCCCGACCACCGGTTCCGGGAACCCGCCTCTTCTAAGCGCTCTCGGCCTGAAACATCCAATGGTGCTTCTCGAGATCTCCCGTGATCTGGATGAACAGGTCCTCGGACACCGGGTCGGCGTCGCCGGTCGCGCTCACCCGCTCCCGCATCCGGCCGATGACCGCGCCGAGGGCGGCGACCATCCCGGAGACCGCGTCCGTGTCCTTGATCCAGCCCGCCGGAGGGACCTTGATGCCGGTGCCGGAAGCGACCGTTGCCGCGCGTCCGTCCGGCGAAACACCCAACGCCGATGCGCGCTCGGCCACCGCGTCGGAATGGAGGCGGGCGGAAGCGACCACCTCGTCCAGCTGGAGGTGAATGGACCGGAAGCGTGGCCCGACGACGTTCCAGTGGATCTGCTTGGCGACCAGGGAGAGGTCCACCAGATCCACGAGCGCCCCTTGCAGGGCCTCGGAGACGGTCTTCAGATCATCCTCGGGAAGAGAGCTCTTCACCACGTACATCCGCTGTCCTTAGGGCTCCGGCGGGGCTTCACGTCCCTCCCACCATGACCGACCCGCCCGACCCCGGCAAACGGAGCAAACCGGCGGACGGCACCCGGCCCGGAGCATGAGAAAGCCCCGGCCGGGCCTCACCAGGGAAAGTCCAGGGAGGCCCGGCCGGGGCTCACATCTATCGGGCGCTAGGCCGCGTGCGCGCAGGTCACGCGGCGACCACGTCCACCGCTTCGGCGGGTGCCTTGATGGTCACCCGTTCCGGTGGCACACCGGCCACCGACACGGAACCCAGCATCGGCCGGACCGGCGCCGGTACGCCGTCGTTGGCCGCGGCGGACTGGGCCAGCTCGGCGAGTGCCAGTTCGTCACTCACCTCACGCATGAGCACCGACATCCGTACGTCCAGCGCGTCGCAGATCGCGGAGAGCAGTTCGGAGGAAGCCTCCTTCTGCCCCCGCTCCACCTCGGAGAGATAGCCAAGTGAGACCCGGGCGGACGAGGAGACTTCGCGCAGAGTACGGCCCTGGCGCTGGCGCTGCCGACGCAGCACGTCACCCAGCAGGCGACGGAGCAGAATCATCGGTGGCTCCCTCCTCGGACCGCGTAGCCGCATCCTTCTCGCCCCACCGTACCGCCTCGCGCCGCGGCCGTGCGGGGAGCGATGTCGTGTTCACTCAGGGCTGCAAACATCAAAACCCCCCGTTCCGTTCCGTATCCTGTGCCCGCTCATTTCCGGTCTGTTCGCCCACAAGCTCCCGCAGAAGCAGTGCGAGTACGCTCCGTACACTCTCCATACGAATTTCCGCACGGCCGCCGTTCAACCGCAGGGCCTCCACTTTTCCGCCGGGGGCGGAAAGCGAGCCTTGCCGGAAGGGTCCGTCGACGGCCACGTAGACCGTGCCGACCGGCTGGCCGTCCTGCGGATCGGGGCCGGCCACCCCGGTGGTGGCAATGCCCCAGTCGGCGCCGAGGGCCTCGCGGACACCGGCCGCCATCTGGGCCGCGACCTGCGGGTCCACCGCGCCGGACCGGGCCAGCAGCCCGGCGTCGACGCCGAGGAGCCGGTGCTTCAGCTCGGTGGCGTAGGCGGTGACCGAACCCCGGAACACCTGGGAGGCGCCGGGGACCGAGGTGATCTCGGCGGCGACCAGACCGCCGGTGAGCGATTCGGCGACGGCGACGGTCTCGCCGTTCACTTTCAGTAGCCGCACCAGCTCGGTGGCCGTGGGGTTCACGCTTCTCGCTCTTCCAACGCCGCCGCCCGCTCCGCGATTCCCCGGCGGCGCAGCACCATGGCCTGTCTCACATAGTCGAGACCGGTGACGACCGTGAGGACGACCGCCGCGGCCATCACCCACCACCGCAAGGTGGCCAGCCAGCCGGTCAGCGCCAGTACGTACATGCCGACCGCCACACCCTGGGTGAGCGTCTTCAGCTTGCCGCCCCGGCTGGCCGGGATCACGCCGTAGCGGATGACCACGAAACGCAGCAGGGTGATGCCGAGTTCCCGGCCCAGGATGACCACCGTCACCCACCAGGGCAGGTCACCCAGGGAGGACAGGCAGATGAGCGCCGCGCCCATGATCGCCTTGTCCGCTATCGGGTCGGCGATCTTCCCGAAGTCGGTGACCAGGTTGTAGGTGCGCGCCAGATGCCCGTCGAACAGGTCGGTGATCATGGCGACGGCGAAGGCCGCCCAGGCGAACGCGCGCCAGGCCGGGTCGTAGCCGCCGTCGGCCAGCAGCAACGCCACGAAGCCCGGCACGAGGACCAGTCGGAGCATGGTGAGCAGGTTGGCGACGTTCCAGACGCTGGCCTGGTTGACGGCCGCCGCGGCCAGCTTGCCACCGCGCGGGTGCCGCGCCTCCAGCGCGGCGGCCGAGCCGGAGACTTCCGGAGCACCGTCGGCGGCCTGGTCCGGTGCGCTGCGCGCGCCGGAGGAGCTGCCCGAGGCGGATGCCGGGACTCCGGTCATCTGGCCGCCTCCTCGCTACACACCGACGAGCCCGGAAGCGGCTCGGCCACCAGGTCGACCCCCTCGGTGCCGACCACCTTGGCCTCGACCATACGTCCCACGCTCAGGCCCTCGCCGCTCGTGAGCAGCACCTGGCCGTCCGTCTCCGGGGCCTGGTGCGCGGCGCGGCCGCACACCCCGTCCTCGCCGTCGACGGACTCCACGAGGACGCGCACGGTTTCCCCGAGGCGCTCCTCGGCGCGCTGCGAGACGAGTTCCTCGGCAAGCCGGGAGATGTGGGCGAGGCGCTCGGCGACCACGTCCTCGTCGAGCTTGGTGTCGTAGGTGGCCGCCTCCGTGCCCTCCTCGTCGGAGTAGCCGAAGACACCGATGGCGTCCAGGCGGGCGCCGGTCAGGAAGCGCTCCAGCTCGGCGAGGTCGGCCTCGGTCTCGCCGGGGAAGCCGACGATGAAGTTGGAGCGGACGCCGGCCTCGGGGGCCTTGCCGCGGATGGTGTCCAGCAGCTCCAGGAAGCGGTCGGTGTCACCGAAGCGGCGCATGGCGCGCAGCACGTTCGGCGCGGAGTGCTGGAAGGACAGGTCGAAGTAGGGCACGACCTTCGGGGTGGAGGTCAGCACGTCGATCAGGCCGGGCCGCATCTCGGCCGGCTGGAGGTAGCTGACGCGCACCCGCTCGATGCCGTCGACCTCGGCCAGCTCGGGCAGCAGGGACTCCAGCAGGCGGATGTCGCCCAGGTCCTTGCCGTAGGAGGTGTTGTTCTCGGAGACGAGCATGACCTCCTTCACACCCTGCTCGGCCAGCCAGCGGGTCTCGTTGAGCACATCGCTGGGGCGGCGGGAGATGAAGGAGCCGCGGAAGGACGGGATGGCGCAGAAGGAGCAGCGCCGGTCGCAGCCGGAGGCCAGCTTGACCGAGGCGACCGGGGAGCCGTCCAGGCGGCGGCGCAGGGGCGAGCGCGGTCCTGAGGCGGGCGCGAGGCCGTCCGGGAGGTCGGTCGGGCCGTGGCCGGGCAGGGCGACGGCGGCTGCGGACTCCTGGCGCTCGGCCGGGCTGATCGGCAGCAGCTTGCGGCGGTCGCGGGGGGTGTGGGCGGCGTGGACGCCGCCGGACAGGATGGTCTGGAGGCGGTCGGAGATGTCGGCGTAGTCGTCGAAGCCGAGCACGCCGTCGGCCTCGGGCAGCGCCTGGGCCAGTTCCTTGCCGTACCGCTCGGCCATGCAGCCCACCGCCACGACGGCCTGGGTTCTGCCGTGGTCCTTGAGGTCGTTGGCCTCCAGGAGGGCGTCGACGGAGTCCTTCTTGGCGGCTTCGACGAAGCCACAGGTGTTGACGACGGCGACATCGGCGTCCCCGGCGTCCTCGACAAGCTGCCAGCCGTCCGCCTCCAAACGGCCTGCGAGCTCCTCCGAGTCCACCTCGTTACGGGCGCAGCCGAGAGTGACTAGTGCGACGGTACGGCGTTCAGGCATGGGCTCAAGACTACTTTGTCTGTCCCGCACCCCATGTCGACGGGGTTGGCCGTTCTTGGCCAACCCCGTCACAGTCCGCTCGCTCCAGGCGCCCGGAAGGGCGTCACCCGACCTCGGGGTCGCCCTTGGTGTACGTGAGCCGTTCCACGGCGCCGGGCCGGAAGTCGTCGTCGATCTTCTTGCCGTTGACGTACAGCTCGATCGCGCCGGCGTCACCGAGGATCAGGTTGATCTTGGTGCTGTCCTGGAAGGTCTTGGACTCGCCCTTGTTCAGCAGGCCGTCGAACAGCATGCGGCCGTTGTGGTCCTTGGCCGAGATCCAGCTCCGCCCGTCGGGCGCGGTGACCCGGACGGTCACCTTGTCCTGCGGGGCGGCCGCGATGGCGCTGTCGGACGGATCGGACTTCGGCGTGGCGGACTGCTCCGTCTTCGGCGTGGGCGCGGCGGACTTGGTGGCGGTCGGCGAGGCGTTGCCCTCGACGGCCTGGTTGTCCGTGTCGCCGCCGGTCTCGGACTTGATCGCGGTGAAGCCGACGAAGCCGATGACGACGACGATCGCCGCGACCATGGCCGCGGTCCAGTTGGGGCCCCGGCGCTCGGGGCGGATGCGCTCCGCCTCGAACAGGGGGGCCGCCGGGGTGGGCGCGGGCCGGCCGCCGTGCTCGGCGTCGAACCGCGCGATGAGCGGGGCGGGGTCGAGGTGGACGGCCTTGGCCAGGTTGCGGATGTGGCCGCGCGCGTACACGTCGCCGCCGCAGGAGGAGAAGTCGTCCTCCTCGATGGCGTGCACGATGGCGAGGCGGATACGGGTGGCGTCGCTGACGTCACCCGCGCTCAGCCCGGCCGCGACGCGGGCCTGGCGCAGGGCGGTGCCGACGGAAGGGCCGTCGTGCTCGGGGACGTCGGGGAACGGGGGCTCGTCTTCGGGGGAGTTGCTGCCGATGGACACGGGGGCGCCTTTCGAGCGTATGAGCCACCTGTGCTGAGCGTTCAGTCTAGGCGGGGTACGAAAGGGTGGGGCAAGCGGGCGAACGGACTTTGTACGCCATCGGAATGGCCGGTCAGCCCGACGGCGGGACGGGAGCGGGAGGCCCAGGCCGGTACCTGTACCCCTGCTCTCGCTCAACTTGACGTACTGCGAAGGGAAACGGTTGCCCGCCGATGTTTAACGGGTGGATCACGGCGGTGCCGCCACCCGGCGCAGTCCCGACACGCCGGGTGGCCCGAAGCCCTACCCGTCAGACTCCCCGCGAATCACCGCGAGCACGCCGTCCAGTTCGTCAGGCTTCACAAGAACGTCACGAGCCTTGGAACCCTCGCTGGGTCCGACGATGTTCCGGGACTCCATGAGGTCCATCAGCCGGCCCGCCTTGGCGAAGCCGACCCGCAGCTTGCGCTGGAGCATGGACGTCGACCCGAACTGGGTGGAGACCACCAGCTCGGCGGCCTGGCAGAGCAGGTCGAGGTCGTCGCCGATGTCCTCGTCGATCTCCTTCTTCTGCTTGGTGCCCACGGTGACGTCGTCCCGGAAGACCGGCGCCATCTGGTCCTTGCAGTGCTGGACGACCACCGCGACCTCGGCCTCGGTGACGAAGGCGCCCTGCATACGGGTCGGCTTGTTGGCGCCCATGGGCAGGAACAGGCCGTCGCCCTTGCCGATGAGCTTCTCGGCGCCGGGCTGGTCGAGGATGACGCGGGAGTCGGCCAGCGAGGAGGTGGCGAAGGCAAGCCGGGAGGGCACGTTGGCCTTGATGAGACCGGTGACCACGTCCACCGAGGGGCGCTGGGTGGCCAGCACCAGGTGGATGCCGGCGGCGCGGGCGAGCTGGGTGATGCGGACGATCGAGTCCTCGACGTCGCGCGGGGCGACCATCATCAGGTCGGCCAGCTCGTCCACGATCACCAGCAGGTACGGATAGGGCTGGAGCTCGCGCTCGCTGCCGAGCGGAGGGGTGACCTTGCCCTCGCGCACGGCCCGGTTGAAGTCGTCGATGTGCCGGAAGCCGTAGGCGGCGAGGTCGTCGTAGCGCAGGTCCATCTCGCGCACGACCCACTGGAGGGCCTCGGCGGCCCGCTTGGGGTTGGTGATGATCGGCGTGATCAGGTGCGGGATGCCCTCGTAGGCGGTCAGCTCGACGCGCTTGGGGTCGACCAGGATCATCCGGACGTCCTCCGGGGTCGCCCGCATCATGATCGAGGTGATCAGGCAGTTGATGCAGGACGACTTGCCGGAGCCGGTGGCACCGGCCACCAGGACGTGCGGCATCTTCGCCAGCGAGTGCATCACATAGCCGCCCTCGACGTCCTTGCCGAAGGCGACCAGCATCGGGTCGTCGTCCTCGGCGGACTCCGCGAGCCGCAGCACGTCGCCGAGATTGACCATCTCCCGGTCGGTGTTGGGGATCTCGATGCCGACGGCCGACTTGCCGGGGATGGGGCTGATGATCCGCACGTCCGGACTGGCGACCGCGTAGGCGATGTTCTTGGTGAGCGCGGTGATCCGCTCGACCTTCACGGCCGGGCCGAGCTGCACCTCGTAGCGGGTGACGGTCGGGCCCCGGGTGAAGCCGGTGACGTCGGCGTCCACCTTGAACTCGGTGAACACCGTGCGCAGGGAGGCCACGACGGCGTCGTTGGCCGCGCTGCGCACCTTGCCGGGGCCGCCGCGGGTCAGGAGGTCCAGCGAGGGCAGCGAGTAGGTGATGTCCCCGGAGAGCTGGAGCTGCTCCGCGCGGGCGGGCATCTCGCGGGGTGCGTCGGGGGCGGCCTTGGTGAAGTCGGGGACGCTGCCGTCCGTGGCCTTCTTGCCCGGTGTGGGCCGCGCGGCCGGTGCCGGGGAGGGCACGGGGACCGGAGTGGTCTCCTCGCGGTCCCCCACGCTCACCCCCTGGGTGAGGTCGGCGACGACCGGGGACGGCGGCATGCCGTGCTGCACGGCGCCGTCGAGCGCGGCGGCGGCCGCCGAGGCCACGTCGACCGCGTCCATCCCGCGCGGGTCGGGCTGCGGCACGGCGGACCGCCGGGGGCGGCGGCGCCGGGTGAGCGCCTCGTCCTCGGCGCCGTCGGGGTCGTGGCCCTGGGGGGCGCCACGGCCGCCTCGGGGGCGCGCGGGCGGCTCGTCGCGCCACTGCTCGTCGTAGCCGTAGCCGTAGCCCTCGTCGTCGTCCAGGTCGGCCGCGTAGTCGTGCAGCACGCCCAGGCGGATGCCGAGGGCGCGCAGGCGCCGCGGGATGTGGTTGACCGGCGTGGCGGTGACCACGAGCAGCCCGAACACGGTGAGCAGCACCAGCAGCGGTACGGCGAGCACCTCGCTCATCGTGTACGTCAGCGGGGTGGCGGCGGCCCAGCCGATGAGGCCGCCGGCGTCCCTTATGGCCCGCATGCCGTCGTCCCGCGCGGGTGAGCCGCAGGCGATGTGGACCTGGCCGAGCACCCCGATGACGAGCGCGGACAGACCGATGACGATCCGGCCGTTGGCCTCCGGCTGCTCCGGGTGCCGGATGAACCGTACGGCGATGACCGCGACCAGGATCGGCACCAGCAGGTCGAGGCGGCCGAAGGCGCCGGTGACCAGGATCTCCACCAGGTCGCCGACGGGTCCGCTCAGGTCGGCCCAGGTTCCGGCGGCGACGATCAGCGCGACGGCGAACAGCAGCAGCGCGACGCCGTCCTTGCGGTGGGCCGGGTCGAGGTTCTTCGCGCCCTGCCCTATGCCCCGGAAGACGGCGCCGACCGCGTGCGCCAGGCCCAGCCAGAGGGCGCGCACGAGCCGGTACACGCCCCCGGTGGGGCTGGGCGCGGGCTTGGGCGGCACCTTGCGCACGGGAGCCTTGCGGGGCGGCGCCTTCTTGGCCGGGGCCTTCTTGGCGGCCGCCTTCCTCGCCGGAGCCTTCGCGGGAGCGGCCGCCTTCTTGGCGGGCGGCTTCTTGGCTGCGGAGGGACGTGAGGCCATGGGTGTGAGGTTACCGGGGGAGACGACAGCGGACACGTGTGCCCACAGCTTCACCCGTTCGTGTCGCCCTTGTCAGGACGCGAAATTGACGCCCGCTCACGGGATGCCGGGCACCCGGCGGGACGTCAACTCTGCGGAGGCAGCGGGGCCGAGCCGTCGGCACCCGGCTCCAGGGCGTCCAGCGCCCGGCGCAGCCCGGTGAGTTTGCGCTCCAGGTGTGCGGCCGTGGCCACCGCCGCGGCGTCGGCGGACTCTTCGTCCAGCTGCTTGGAGAGCGCTTCGGCCTGCTCCTCGACGGCCGCGAGCCGCGCGGACAGCTCCGCGAGCAGCCCGGCGGGCTCCTTGCTGTCGACCGTGTCCTTGCCGCCGCCCTCCAACTGGAGCCGCAGCAGCGCCGCCTGCTCGCGCAGCTGGCAGTTCTTCATGTACAGCTCGACGAACACCGAGACCTTGGCGCGCAGCACCCACGGGTCGAACGGCTTGGAGATGTAGTCGACCGCCCCCGCCGCATAACCCCGGAAGGTGTGGTGCGGGCCGTGGTTGATCGCGGTGAGGAAGATGATCGGGATGTCCCGCGTCCGCTCCCGCCGCTTGATGTGCGCGGCCGTCTCGAAGCCGTCCATGCCCGGCATCTGGACATCCAGCAGGATGACCGCGAAATCGTCCGTGAGCAGTGCTTTGAGCGCTTCCTCCCCGGACGATGCCCGCACCAGCGTCTGATCGAGCGCAGAGAGGATGGCCTCCAGCGCCAGCAGATTCTCCGGCCGGTCATCGACCAGGAGGATCTTGGCCTTCTGCACCATGGCCCGCCCTCCTCGCCCCGGCGGTACACCGGGCGCCGCCCCAGAGGACGACTCCCTTTCGCCGCCCGTCCTTGTGCCGGTCATCGTAGCCGCACCCCGCCCGTCGCCACACCCTGTCACCGCGATGTCACGGTGCACACGGCTCAAACGCGGGCAGAGCCTGGAAGGTTCCCGGAATCCGAGGTTCCCACACCTGGCCCGCGTACTGAACCGCGCCCCCGTGACCGGTCCTGTCGTGCCGTCACTCCGGCCGCATCCACTGTCGCATGACACCCAGCAGATGATCGGGGTCGACCGGCTTGGTGACGTAGTCGGAGGCGCCCGACTG
Source organism: Streptomyces sp. NPDC085596 (assembly GCF_044541565.1). Classification (NCBI taxonomy): domain Bacteria; kingdom Bacillati; phylum Actinomycetota; class Actinomycetes; order Kitasatosporales; family Streptomycetaceae; genus Streptomyces; species Streptomyces sp. NPDC085596. Next base: position 995,403 of record NZ_JBITTC010000002.1, read on the forward strand.
GAGCGCCTTCTCCCGGTCGCCCTTCATCGCCTTCGCGGTCAGGGCGACGATCGGCAGGCCCGCGAACTGCGGCATCCTGCGGATCGCGGTCGTGGTCGCGTAGCCGTCCATCTCGGGCATCATGATGTCCATCAGCACCACCGCCACGTCGTCGTGCTGCTCCAGCACCTCGATGCCCTCGCGGCCGTTCTCGGCGTACAGCACCGAGAGCCCCTGCTGCTCCAGCACGCTGGTGAGCGCGAACACGTTGCGGATGTCGTCGTCGACGATGAGCACCTTCTCGCCGCCGAACCGCACCGTGCGCACCGGCCGCTCGGCGTTCTCCGGCTGCTCGATGGTGATCGACTGCTCCGGCCGCTGCTCCGCCGAGGTCAGGCTCCGGCGGCGGCGCCGGAAGAGCGCGGCGGGCCCGTTCTGCGTCTCCCGGTACGACTTCACCTCGGCCGGCGTCTCGACCTGGGGGGCCGTCAGCCTGGCGGACAGATGCGCCTCGGAGGCGACCAGCTCTCCGGCCTCCAGCGGGGGCACGGACTGCTGGTAGCCCTGCGGCGGCAGCTCACTCGGGTGCAGCGGCAGATACAGCGTGAACGTGGAGCCGCGGCCCGGCTCGCTCTGGGCGTAGATCTCACCGCCGAGCAGCTGGGCGATCTCCCGCGAGATCGACAGACCGAGGCCGGTACCGCCGTACTTGCGGCTGGTCGTGCCGTCCGCCTGCTTGAACGCCTCGAAGATCACCCGCATCTTGCTGGCCGCGATACCGATGCCGGTGTCGGTCACCGAGAACGCGATCAGCGCGGCGTCCGGGTCGGTGAGCGCACCCGCCTCCAGCAACTGCTCCCGGATGATCTGCGGAACGTCCGTCCCGGCGGGCCGGATCACCAGCTCCACGGAGCCGGAGTCGGTGAACTTCACCGCGTTGGACAGCAGGTTGCGCAGCACCTGGAGCAGGCGCTGCTCGTCGGTGTGCAGGGTCGCGGGCAGCTCCGGGGAGACCCGCACCGACAGATCCAGGCCCTTCTCGGCGGTCAGCGGCCGGAAGGTCGCCTCCACGTAGTCCACGAGCTGGACCAGCGCGATCCGGGTCGGGGAGACGTCCATCTTGCCGGCCTCGACCTTCGACAGGTCCAGGATGTCGTTGATCAGCTGGAGCAGGTCGGACCCGGCGCCGTGGATGGTCTCGGCGAACTCGACCTGCTTCGGGGACAGATTGCTCTCCGCGTTGTCGGCGAGCAGCTTGGCCAGGATCAGCAGCGAGTTGAGCGGGGTACGCAGCTCGTGCGACATGTTGGCGAGGAACTCGCTCTTGTACCGCATCGACACCGCGAGCTGCTCGGCACGCTCCTCCAGGACCTGGCGGGCCTCCTCGATCTCGGTGTTCTTCACCTCGATGTCCCGGTTCTGCCGGGCCAGCAGCTCGGCCTTCTCCTCCAGTTCGGCGTTGGAGGACTGGAGCGCCTTCTGCCGGTTCTCCAGCTCCTCCGAGCGCTCCCGGAGCTGCTCGGTCAGCTCCTGGGACTGCTTCAGCAGTTGCTCGGTCTTGGTGTTGACCGAGATCGTGTTGACGCTGGTGGCGATCATCTCCGCGATCTGGTTGAGGAAGTCCCGCTGGATGTGCGTGAACGGCGTGAACGACGCCAGCTCGATCACGCCGAGCACATTGCCCTCGAACACCACCGGCAGCACGATGACCTGGGCCGGCGGAGCCTCCCCGAGCCCGGAGGAGATCTTCAGGTAGCCGCTGGGCACGTCCCTGACCAGGATCGTCCGCTTCTCCTGCGCGGCCGTCCCGATCAGCCCCTCACCGGGCCGGAACGAGGTCGGCATGGCGCCCGTGGAACAGCCGTAGGAGCCGAGCATGCGCAGCTCGTAGCGCTCCTCGCCGTCCCCGGCGGGGTCCTGGCCGTCGACCGTCGGCATGGTCAGGAAGAACGCGCCGTGCTGCGCGGAGACCACCGGGGTCAGCTCGCTCATGATCAGCGAGGCCACGTCCGCCAGGTCCCGGCGGCCCTGCATCAGGGCGGAGATACGGGCGAGGTTGCCCTTGAGCCAGTCCTGCTCCTTGTTGGCGATCGTGGTGTCGCGCAGGTTGGCGATCATCTTGTTGATGTAGTCCTGGAGTTCCTGGATCTCCCCGGACGCGTCCACGTCGATCTTCAGGTTCAGGTCACCGCGGGTCACCGCGGTCGCCACCTTGGCGATGGCACGCACCTGCCGGGTCAGGTTCCCGGCCATCTCGTTCACCGACTCGGTCAGGTCCCGCCAGGTGCCGTCCACGTCCAGCACGCGTGCCTGGCCGCCGAGCTGGCCCTCGGTGCCCACCTCGCGGGCGACCCGGGTGACCTCCTCGGCGAAGCTGGACAGCTGGTCGACCATCGTGTTGATCGTCGTCTTCAGCTCGAGGATCTCGCCCCGCGCGTCGATGTCGATCTTCTTGGTCAGGTCGCCCTTGGCGATCGCCGTCGTGACCATGGCGATGTTGCGCACCTGGCCGGTCAGGTTGGACGCCATCCCGTTCACCGACTCGGTGAGGTCCTTCCACGTCCCCGCCACACCGGGCACATGGGCCTGCCCGCCCAGGATGCCGTCCGTACCCACCTCGCGGGCCACCTTGGTGACCTGGTCGGCGAACGAACTCAGCGTCTTCACCATCGTGTTGATGGTGTCGGCGAGCTGCGCCACCTCACCGCGCGCCTCGATGGTGACCTGGCGCGTCAGGTCACCGTTGGCCACCGCGGAGGCCACCTGGGAGATGTTCCGCACCTGCATGGTCAGGTTGTTGGCCATCAGGTTGACGTTGTTGCTCAGGTCCTTCCAGATGCCCGTGACACCCGGTACGTGCGCCTGCCCGCCCAGGATGCCCTCGGTGCCCACCTCGCGCGCCACCCGCGTCACCTGCTCGGCGAAGCTGGACAGCTGGTCGACCATCGTGTTGACCGTGGTGACCAGTTCGAGGATCTCGCCCTTGGCGTCGACGGTGATCTTCTTCGACAGGTCACCCTTGGCCACGGCCGTCGTGACCTCGGCGATGTTGCGCACCTGGATCGTCAGGTTGTTCGCCATGAAGTTCACGGACTGCGTGAGGTCCTTCCAGGTGCCGGAGACACCCTGCACCTCGGCCTGACCGCCGAGCATGCCCTCCGTACCCACCTCACGGGCCACCCGAGTGACCTCCTGGGCGAACGACGACAGCTGGTCCACCATCGTGTTCAGGGTGTTCTTCAGCTCCAGGATCTCCCCGCGCGCGTCCACGGTGATCTTCTGGGAGAGGTCACCTCGCGCGACCGCGGTGGCCACCTGGGCGATGTTGCGGACCTGGGCGGTGAGGTTCCCCGCCATACCGTTCACCGAATCGGTGAGGTCCCGCCACACACCGGCCACGCCCGGCACCTGCGCCTGACCGCCGAGGCGCCCCTCGGTGCCCACGTCACGGGCCACGCGGGTCACCTGGTCGGCGAAGGCGGAGAGCTGGTCCACCATCGTGTTGATGGTGTTCTTCAGCTCCAGGATCTCCCCGCGCGCGTCCACGTCGATCTTCTGCGACAGGTCGCCGTTGGCCACCGCCGTCGTCACCTGGGCGATGTTGCGCACCTGGGAGGTGAGGTTCCCGGCCATGAAGTTGACGGAGTCCGTCAGCTCCTTCCAGGTGCCGGACACCCCGTCCACCCGTGCCTGACCGCCCAGGCGCCCCTCGGTGCCCACGTCACGGGCCATCCGCGTCACCTGGTCGGCGAAGCTGGAGAGCTGGTCCACCATCGTGTTCACGGTGTTCTTCAGCTGGAGCATCTCGCCGGACACGTCCACGGTGACCTTCTGCGACAGGTCGCCGTTGGCCACCGCCGTCGTCACCTGGGCGATGTTGCGCACCTGGCCGGTGAGGTTGCGGAAGGCGGTGTTGACGGAGTCCGTCAGGTCCTTCCAGGTACCGGCCGCGCCCGACACCTGCGCCTGGCCGCCCAGCTCGCCCTCGACACCGATCTCCCGCGCGACCCGTGTCACCTCGGCACCGAACGCCGACAGCTGGTCCACCATCCCGTTGACGGTGTTCTTCAGCTCCAGCATCTCGCCGGCCACGTCCACGGTGACCTTCTGCGACAGGTCACCGCTGGCCACGGCGGTCGTCACGGCGGCGATGTCCCGCACCTGGGTGGTGAGATTCCGGAACACCGTGTTCACGGAGTCCGTCAGGTCCTTCCACGTCCCCGCCGCACCCGGCACGTTCGCCTGGCCGCCGAGCCGGCCCTCGGCACCGACCTCGTTGGCCACGCGCGTGACCTCGTCCGCGAAGATCCGCAGCGTCTCGGTCATCTGGTTGATCGTCTCGGCGAGCTGCGCCACCTCGCCCCGCGCGGGCACGGTCACCTTCTGCGACAGATCACCACTGGCCACGGCAGTCGTCACCTGGGAGATCCCGCGCACCTGCGCGGTCAGGTTCCCGGCCATCGTGTTGACGGAGTCGGTCAGCTCCTTCCACACCCCGGCCACGCCCGGCACCTGCGCCTGCCCGCCGAGGATGCCCTCGGTGCCCACCTCGCGGGCCACACGCGTCACCTCGGACGAGAACGAGGACAGCTGCTCCACCATCGTGTTGACGGTGTTCTTCAGCTCCAGCATCTCGCCGGCCACCTGCACGGTGACCTTGCGCGACAGATCACCGCCGGCGACCGCCGTGGTGACCAGCGCGATGTCCCGCACCTGCGCGGTCAGCCGGTTCGCCATCGTGTTGACGGACTCCGTCAGGTCCTTCCAGGAACCCGACATGCCCCGCACCTTCGCCTGCCCGCCGAGCTTGCCGTCGGTGCCGACCTCGATGGCCACGCGCGTGACCTCGTCGGTGAACGTGGACAGCTGGTCGACCAGGTTGTTGACGGTCCGGCCGACCTTCAGGAACTCGCCCCGCAGCGGATGCCCGGTCCCGTCCGGCGCCTCGGTACGCAGGTCCATGCGTGGCGACAGATCGCCCTCCGCGACCGCCGTCAGCACCCGGCTGACCTCGGACACCGGCCACACCAGATCGTCGACCAGCGCGTTGGAGTTCTCCACGGCGGCCGCCCAGGAACCCTCGCAGGCACCCGTCTCCAGCCGCTCCGTGAGCTTCCCCTCGCGCCCGACCGTGCGCCGCACCCGCGCAAGCTCACCGGTCAGATGCAGATTGCGGTCGGCCACCTCGTTGAAGACCGCCGCGATCTCCGACATCACGCCGTCGCCGGACACCGTGAGCCGCTTGCGGAAGTTCCCGTCGCGCATGGATTCCAGCGCGGCGAGCAACCGGTTCAGGGCAGCGGTGTCCACCTCGGTGACTCCGCCGCTCCTGCGCGGGGACGGTCCGCCTTTCGCGCGCGTCTTATTGCCCCGCGTCGCTGCGCCAGACTCCACTGTGTCCCTCCCGGAGGGGTAGACCGTCACTGCCGTGCCCGACCGCGTCGGACCGGTGATCCGGCGGCATCCAGGGGCTGCTGCCCGTCGTGCACGGAACACACGCAGCCCGAGCGGACCTTCATCAAAATCCTGCCCAGTGTTTCACCCCTGCCGAACCAGGCCATAACAGTTCGGCAGCTTCGCACACGGTTCGCACACCGTGGGGGGTAATCACCGGCGACCGGCATCCACCGCGACGGCGAAGGTAAGTAACCTTGCATCCGGCTGTCCAGCCGCACCGGCCCGACCGGCCTGGGCGGCGGCACGAGAAGGACACGGGCATCGGAGGGGCCGCAGAGGATGACCACCGGACTGATCTCGGGGGGACCTCCCCCGGAGCCACGCCCGAAGGGCGAGCGGACCCCGCAGCAGCGGTCCGAGCCGGCCGGCCCGCCGGCCCCGCACGTCGACGACAGAGCAAGGAGTTCCGTGATCACCGCCCGCGCGGCCGCCAGCTTCGAGCCCGTCGGGCGTTCGGTCGCGACCGCCCGCGCCTTCGTCCGCGACACCCTCCAGGGCTGGGGGTTCGCCGACATCGTCGACGACGCCGTGGTGCTCACCAGCGAGCTGGTCACCAACGCCGTGGTCCACGCGGGCACCGAGGCGGAGGTCCTGTGCCTGCGCACCGAGCACGGCGCACGCGTCGAGGTCTCCGACCGCTACCCCGAGCGCGAGGTCCCGCTCCAGAGCGCGCACGCCGTCATGGGCAGCCCCGACCGCGAGGGCGGCCGCGGCCTGCAACTCTGCGCGGCCCTCGCCACCCGCTGGGGCGTCGAGTACACCCCCACGCACAAGAACGTCTGGTTCCAGCTCGACCTGCCCGAGCGCCAGGTCGGCACCCGCGCCGCCGGACCGGTCCTGCCGCCCGACCTCCTCCCCCTGGCCGACAGCCGGGTCCGCGTGGCCGTCCTCCAAATCGACCGCAAGGGCTGTATCAGCGCCTGGAACGAGGACGCCGAGGAACTCTTCGGCTATCCGGCGAACGAGGTCATCGGCAAGCCCCTCACCGACCTCGCCGCCTGGCCGCACACCCCCGGCACCGGCACCGGCATCGCCGAGGCGCTCCAGCTCTCCCGCTGGGAGGGCAGCTACGGCGTCCGGGGCGCCGACGGCCGCGTCTCCTCCGTCTACGCCTCTCACCTCCGGGTCCGCGACACCGGCGGCGAGCCCTCCACGGTCTGCCTCCTGGTCCGTGACCACGAGCGCGCCGTCCTCCAGACCCCCTCCCGCCTCCCCGCGGGCGACCAGGGCGGCTCCGACGGCCAGAGCGCCGACCCCTTCGAGGTCTTCATCGGCTCCCCCGCCCCCGACGACCTCGACGGACTCCTCCAGCGCACCGTCGAGCGCGCCCGCGACATGCTCGACGGCGACTCCGCCTTCCTGCTGCTGGCCACCGACGACGAGACGGAACTCGAGGTCCGCGCCTCCACCGGCCTGCCCTCCACCCGCCAGCGCTTCGCCCGCGTCCCCGTCGAGGCGGGCCCCGGCCGCTACGGCTCGGCCCGCATGCCCGCCGTCCACGAGGACCTGAGCGTCATCCCCAGCGCCGCCGTACCTCTCCTGGCCGGCACCGGCATGCGCTCGGTGGTCACGGTGCCCCTCAAGGTCGAGGGCCGCCTCACCGGCTCCCTCGGCGTCGCCGCGGAGGCACCGGGCCGGTACTCCAACGAGGAGGCGCTGCGCCTCCAGTTCGCCGCCGACCGCATCGCCCTGGCCGTGGAGTCCGCCCGCCTCGGCGAGCTGGAGCGGCTGCGCCGGGGCTCGCTCAGCTTCCTGGTCGAGGCGTCCGACCTGCTCGCCGGCACCCTGGACCGCGACCAGACCCTCGCCCTGATGGCACAGATGACGGTGCCGACCCTGGCCACCTGGTGCGCGGTCTACACGATCAGCGAGCAGTCCGCGGACCCGTATCTGTCGTACGTCCTGCACGAGGACGAGGAGTTCATCGACGGCATCAAGTCGCTGCTGTCGAAGATCCCGCCGCCCGACCCGGTACTGACGCCGGGCGCCCGTGTCTGGTCGCTGCCCGGCGAGGTCGCTCACCAGGCCGCCCTGCGCAGCTCCATGCGCAGCCTGGGTCTGTCCGGCGGACCCACCCAGCAGCTCGCCTCCAGCATCGGCCCGACCCTGGCGACGGCCTCGGCGGTCGGCGGCGAGACGGTCGTGCTGCCGCTGGTGGCCCGCAACCGCGTCATCGGCATGCTGATCCTCGGCAAGCCCACCGACGACCATTTCCGCCAGGAGATCCTGGAGCTGGCCGAGGACCTGTCCCGCCGGGCCGCCCTGGCCCTGGACAACGCCCGCCTGTACTCGGAGCGCACGGCCATCAGCCAGGCCCTCCAGCGCAGCCTCCTGCCCCCCGGCCTGCCGCCCATCGACGGCGTGGAGGTCGATGTCATCTACCGCGCGGCGGGCGAGGGCAACGAGGTCGGCGGCGACTTCTACGACCTCTTCCCCATCGGCGACGGCGCGTACGGCTTCGCCATCGGCGATGTCTGCGGCACCGGCCCGAACGCGGCCGCCGTCACCGGTCTGGCCCGGCACGCCCTGCGCCTGCTGGCCCGCGAGGGCCTCAGCGGTCCGGCGGTGCTGGAGCGGCTGAACTCCGCGATCCTCGACGAGGGCGACCGCAGCCGCTTCCTGACCCTGCTGTACGGCGAGTTGCGCCCGCAGGAGAACGGCGGCGCCGAGCTGAAGGTGGTCTGCGCCGGCCACCCGCTCCCGCTGCGCCTGCGTCAGGACGGCACGGTCACCGCGGCGGCCGAACCGCAGCCCCTGCTCGGCGTGATCGAGGACCTGGAGCTGTACGAGGAGACGGTCACCCTCGACCCCGGCGACGTACTGCTGTGCGTCACGGACGGCGTCACCGAACGCCGCGAGGGCACCCGCATGCTGGGCGACGACGGCCTCGCGGACGTCCTGACGACCTGTACGGGGCTCACGGCGGGCGCGGTCGCGGCGCGCGTCCTGCGCGCGGTGGAGCGGTTCGCCTCCGACGCCCCGTCCGACGACATGGCGATCCTGGCGATGCGGGTCCCGGGGCTTCAGCAGGACTGAGGCCCCCGGCCCGCCGCCGGGCGGGCATGCGCGCGGACCTGCGTGCGGGCATGCAAAAGGCCCCACCCGATATGGGTGGGGCCTTTATTGCTGAGCCCCCAAACGGAATCGAACCGTTGACCTTCTCCTTACCATGGAGACGCTCTGCCGACTGAGCTATGGGGGCCTTGTCGCTTTCGAGGTTTCCCTCGCGGCAACAAGAAGATCGTACCCCGAACGGGCTCGGCTTCCCAAATCCGTTCGCCGCCCGTTCAGAAGGCGGGCTGGAGCAGCCCGCCAAGGGCATTGCAGGCGGAGACGATCCGCTGCATCTCCCGCTTCGTCAGAGCGGGATCGACGGGGAGAGCGAGCGTCTCGTCCGCGGCCCGTTCCGTCTCCGGCAGCGTCCAGGCGAGGTGCCGGAACCGGGGCAGCCGGTGGGCGGGTGTCTGCACGGGAATCCGGCAGGCAACTCCCCTGGCCCGCAGGGCGCGGGCGAACGCGTCCCGGTCGGGCCGTCCGTTCCCCGGTACCCGGACCACGTATTGCTGGTAGGTGTGTCCGTCACCGCTGTCCGGCGTCCGAACTCCCTTGAGGCGGGCGTCCAGATAGGCCGCCCGCTCGCGCCGCCGCACCAACTCCTCATCGGGGGCGTCGGCTTCCCCCCGCTCCAGCACCAACAGACCGTGCCAGTGCCCCAGTTCACGCAACGGCCTGACGTCGGCCCGCCGGCCGAACCGGTGGACCACGACGACGGCCGCGGTACGGGGCGTCACGGCTGCCGCGACGGAGGCCGCGTCCAGGCAGTAGGTGGCCGGGTCTATGTCGGCGAACACCGGCAGCGCGCCCACCAGGGCCGCCGCCTCGGCGACTTCGGCATTGCCGAAGGCAGGTACGACGACTTCGTCCCCGGCTCCCACGCCGGCGGCCCTGAGCATTGCTGCGGTACCCATGAAGGAGATGCTCGGGGGGCGACGTGAACGCCAAGTTACGGAAAACAAAAAAGGGTTGGTCCCTGAACCGAAGTTCAGGGACCAACCCTTTTATCAAAATTTGTTCGGCGGCGTCCTACTCTCCCACAGGGTCCCCCCTGCAGTACCATCGGCGCTGTGAGGCTTAGCTTCCGGGTTCGATATGTAACCG
>NZ_JBITTC010000003.1:0-4186 GCF_044541565.1 Streptomyces sp. NPDC085596
CCCGCGGAGCGGGTACCATATCGCTGCGCGATATGCAAGCAACCCCCGCCCTGCGCGCGGGGGTTGCGCTCCCGCTCCGCGGGAGCGCTGCGCGTGAGGCTGCGCCTCACGCGCACCAGGATTGCTGCGCAATCCTGGTGACGGTCCGTCCGCTGCGCTCCCGGACCAGGCTGACTGTGTCCCGCTTCCAGACTTCCGCTTCGCTGCAGTCTGGCCGGCGGGTCCGCTGCGCTCCCCCGCTCGGGCGGTCCTTCCGGCTGCGCCTCCAGGAGCTGGGGGCCGGGGCCGGCCTTCCGCTTCGCTCCAGGTCGGCTGGCAGTAGTCCGGTGGGTGTTACCGGCTAGGAGGATCGGGGAGTAGGGGGCGCATGAAGGTGCGCTCGTAACGCAGTACACAGCCGCTTTCATCCCTGATACGGTCCGCGTCGATGAACTCGGGATCCTCGCCGAACAGTGCCCGGTACTCCTCGTATGAGGCGAGGCTCGGGAAGCCGAACAAGGCCATCGCTCTGTCGCTCGCACCCTCTGCAGGCAGGAAGTAACCATGGTGCGTGCCACCATGCCGGTCAACCAACTCCATCCAGCGGCGCCCGAAACTCTCGAACGACTCAATCTTCGCCGGATCGATCACGTACTCCACTACGCAAGTAATCACTCTCCGAGGCTAACGCCGTCAAGCGCTCCGTCTGCTGCACTCCACCGTCTGGCATGCCTTCCCGGCTGGGCCACCCTGAGGTACGTCGGCGGGCTAAGAGGATGGGGGTGATGGATGGTCGAGAGCTGAGCAGCTGAACCGGGGGTGAGGTGATGGGTCGTCAGGGTGCTTTCAGGGGTGGCAGGGCCTCACTAGCGGAATGCATTCAGGCTCGCTGGGGCTTTCCTGAGTCCATGTGCTTCACTTTGAGGTACAAGATAGACTCTGGACTCATGTAGCACCACCACTTTGATAGCTGGAGCGGTTCCCGATCAGGTTTCCCCGCTACTGGTCCGAGGCTGTGACCCGGTTCGGTGAGATTCACCGCAGCCGATCGCATGGCTTCTCGTGCAGGTTTCCCATTTTCCTGCCCAGGTAAGATCCCAGGAGATGGCAGACGGATATGTCGACCACAAGCCGAACCGATCAGCGTGAAGCGGCTCAACAGGAAGCCGTTGGCGCGGTTGTCTGTTCCCTCGAATTGCCTGCACGATCACTTGCGCCCGAGAGAGGTCTCCGGACCCAGGTGATCATGGCCACCGGGTCCGGGAAGACCCGGGTCGCGGCCCGCAGCGCAGAAAAGCTCCATGCGGGCCGTGTGCTGGTCCTCGTCCCCTCACTGGACCTGCTCACCCAGACCGAGACCTCGTGGCGTGAGGCAGGCCGTAGGGGGCCGATGATCGGAGTGTCCTCCCTGCACGGCGAGGAGGCTTCGTTCCCCAACACCACGGACGTGGACGAGCTCGTGGAATGGACGCAGGGCCTGGACAAGGTCACCGTCTACGCCACGTACGCCTCCCTCGGGCTGGGCACGCTGGAGCGCGCACACAAGGCCGGCCTTCCGGGCTGGGACCTGATCGTGGTCGATGAGGCGCACCGGACGTCGGGGCGGCTGGGCAAGCCGTGGGCGGTCGTCCACGACAACACCCGCATCCCCTCCCTGCGCCGCCTGTATATGACCGCCACACCCCGCCTGTGGCAACTCGGAGAGGACGAGGACCAGCCCGGCGCACCGGGTGAGCTCGTCGCGAGCATGGACGACGACCCCGACGGACCCTTCGGCAGCAGGGCGTTCACTTTGTCGCTCTCGGAGGCCATCGACCGGGGAATCTGTGCCCCATACCAGGTCGTCTGCGTAGACGTCACCGACCCCCAGCTCCAAGCCACGCAGCTCCTGGGCGTGGAGGGACGTTCCGACGAGGTCCGCGGGGCACGTCTCGCCGCGCTGCAGACCGCCCTGCTCAAGGCGTCGTCGGAGGAAGACTTCCAGCGCACGCTCGTCTTCCACCACATGGTGAAGGAGGCAGAAGCTTTCGCGGCCGGACTTCCGGACGTCGCCGCGCAGCTCCACGCCAGTGACCCCGAGCTGTACCCCAGGACCATCTGGGCCAACTGGCTGTGCGGCGACCACAAACCGCTCCACCGCCGTCGGCTGCTGGGCGAGTTCGCCGCCGGAATCGCCACCGACGGCACTGTCGTGGAGAAAGGCTTCCTGAGCTCGGTGAAAGTCCTGGGCGAAGGCGTCGACACCAAAAACTGCGACTCCGTCTACTTCGCAGACGTCCGCGGCTCCATGCCCGACCTCGTCCAAGCCGTAGGCCGGGCGCTGCGGATGCAGCCCGGCGAGGGGAAGATGGCCAGCCTGGTCGTACCAGTTCTGCTCGGGCCGGGCGAGACGGCAGACAACATGCTCACCAGCCGCGCCTACGAAGGGCTCGCGGGGCTCCTGGAAGCGCTCCGGGCACACGACGCGCGGATCGTCGAGCAGCTCGCCGACCAACAGGCTCAAAGCCGTGTCAGAGGCGTACAAAGCCGCAGCGAGGCGGAAGGCGACGGGGTAGCTGCGAGCGACCGGCTATCGGTGCCGGCCCGAGAACTGCTCAAGTTCTCCACGCCCCGCGACCCGGCCACCCTCGCCGCGTTCATCAACCTCCGCATCCTCAACCCCGGACACCAACACTGGCGACGCGGCATCGAAGCCGCCACCACCTACCACCGGATCCACGGCGACCTCCGCGTCCCGTTCACCTTCCGCGTCCCCGCCGTCGACGACAAGGTCGACGGCCAGGGGGCGGAAGCCACCGGGTGGCCGGCCTCCCTCGCCGGGTTCCCGCTCGGGCAGTGGACCGCCGACAACCGCCGGTTCCACGCCCGCGGCGACATGGACGAAGACCGCATCGCGCAGCTGGAGAAGCTCGGCATGATCTGGTCCCACTACGACGTCGCATGGGAGAAGGGCCTGTCCGCCGCACGCGGATGGGCCGCCAAGAACGGGCACCTCCTGGCCCCGCTGGACGCCACCTACCAGGGCGCGGCAGTGGGCATCTGGCTGAAGAACGCACGGGCCGCCGCGAGGAAGGCGCAGGAGATCGAGCAGCGGCGCGCAGAGGGGCTGCCGGTGGAGTCATCGGCCGGCGCGCTGTCGGACGAGCGGCGCGAGCAGCTCGAGGAGATCGACCCGTCCTGGTGCCCATCGTGGCCTGTGACGTGGCAGCGGTGTTTCCACCTGATCCGGATGCACCTGGACGCCGGCGGGGCACTGCCCACCGCAGCGGGCGACGTCCTACGCCAGGGCGAAGACCTCGGGCGGTGGGTGCAATCGGTGCGGTACGGCTGGGACCAGCTGACGACCGTGCAGCAGTGGATGTGCGAACAGGTCCTCGGGATCGAGTCCGCGAGCGAAAACGAAAAACCGAAAGCTCGGGTCAGTCAGGCCGACAAATGGGCCCTCAACTACAAGGCCGCCAAACAGTACTACCAGCGCGAAGGCCACCTTCAAGTCCCGAGGAAACACATCGAACGGACCCTCGGCGAAGACCAGCAGGAGCGGGAGCACAAGCTGGGAGCCTGGATCAGCAACCAGCGCAGCAGGGCCGCGACCCTGGCTCCAGAGCGGATCGAACAGCTCTCCACCATCGGAATGCGCTGGACGTAGCGACGAGCAGCGGGGACGCCACCACACCCACCTCCGCCCACAGACGCAGGGGCGCCACCCCCAACCCTCCCCCTGCTGGTGGCGAACCTGGGACCATCCCCGCGCGGGCGGGGGACGACGTGCCGATCGGCACCGCCCTGGCCACCGTGCTCGGAGCATCCCCCGCCGACAGGGTCCGGGTCTCGTATGTCACGGCACAGCGTTGTGGTGGGCGGTGGGCCGCTACGGGCGGGGCAGGACGGTGACTCGGATCTCCGCCGGGACGACGCCGGTCACCGGGTGGCGGTGGACCGGGACGTACAGGCCCCAGTCGGCGTCACCGGCCGTGAGCCAGCCCCTGTCCGGCCCACAGGGTGTCGGTGGTCTTCAGCCCGTGTCCGGTGAGCGGGCCGCCCGCGAGTCGAACGATCACGGTGGTTCCTCCATCCGGCGGGAGCTTCCCGCCTCACCTCTTGATGGGGCTCAGCGTCCGATGGGGCTCAGCGTCCGGAGGACGGCACCGGAGTGCCGACGCCATCCGTCCCGGCCCGGCCCGCCGGGCCGTCGGCGGGGGCGGCG
>NZ_JBITTC010000003.1:4284-7255 GCF_044541565.1 Streptomyces sp. NPDC085596
CGCGGCGGGCCGTCGGCGGGGGCGGCGCGGCGGGCCGTCGGCGGGGGCGGCGCGGCGGGCCGTCGGCGGGGGCGGCGCGGCGGGCCGTCGGCGGGGGCGGCGCGGCGGGCCGTCGGCGGGGCGGCGCGGCGGGTCCGGCCGCCGCACACCCGGAACCGAGCGTGCCCCGATCCCCGGCCGCGGCCGTGCCGCCCATCCCGCCCCGTCCCTTACTCCTTCACTCCAGCCAGGAGACATGGGCAGAGCGGCCGCAACGGGGATGTCAGCACTCCGACCACGGCGAAATCGCGTGGTGACCTGCGCGAACACGAAGACGGTTCGTCGGCTCGCGCAAGAGCAGGCGCAACCCCTGTCGCAACCTCCAGCGCAGCAGCCAGGCGCCAATCCTTGTCGCAACCCCGTGCTCCTGACCGACCGAGACACGCGGGTCACGCGGCCGGCGCCGTGCGATCGCGGCGGCTGAACGCGCGGGTCCATAACCTGGCGAGCCTGAGGTACGGCGGTGCGGGCCTGCTTTTGCTTCGAGGGCGTCGGCTTGTCGGTGTGGCGGTAACTCAGGTGCGGGGCTGCGATCTGCCGGATCTGTTCGACCCTCGCGACCTTCAGCACTGCGAGCACGCGCAGCCCGTCGCCGCGCAGGCTGTTCGACGATCCTGCCGGGTCCTCCTCACGCTTGCCCCCCCATCAGCCCCGTTCCTTCCCCGTCGTCTGTCGCGCGCGGCCGCGTCTGCTTGGTGACGGGCGGTTTTTTCGTCCGGCTCGGTGCCGGGCACCAAAGGGAGGTTCCACAGTGGCGTCCCAAGCCCGTGCCACAGGAGGCCGGGGCGACTTGCCGGGTGCTGGTCGGGATCGTGGTCGGGGCGGGCGTCCTGGGCGCCTGCCGGTGGCCGGTGCGTGGTCATCGTGGTGGCTCCTTCGCTTCGGGCCGCCCTGGTGGGCGGGGACGCGAGGGAGCAGCGTGCAGGGGGGTCCCCCTTGACCGCAGTCCGACGGCGGCCGGTAGCGAGCGGGGGCAAGGGGCGACGACACGGTGGTCGGCCTGGCCATGGGGGGGGTGGTCGGGCTCGTGGTCGGGCCCGACCACGGCGGACAAAGGGGCGTGATCATCCCTTGATTGATGACATCGCTTGCCGGTGGTGCTCTGAAGTGCAGCGACAGCGCTGGGTGGCGAAAGCGATCATGTTGTCATGGTCTGGGGTCTGAGGCAGATGGTCCGTGACGAGGAGTACGTGGCGAGGGTCCGCAGGCGCCGCCCCAGGGCTCTGCTCCTCCTGGGCGGAGGGATGGTTGTCCCGGTCGGCGTCGACGACGCGGTCACGCCGGGCACGCGAGGCGCCGGTGACCCGTACGCCGAAACGCGCGCGGTCGCCCAGGACGTCGGGTCCGGGGCTGGAGGTGGAGTTCGGCCCAGTCGGCGCCTGAGAGGTAGGTGGCTGTGTCGGGCTTGGTCCAGCTGGTCGGCGCGAGGAGCTTTTCCGCGGCCGGGTTGGTGACCTCGGTTGGTGGCCTCGGTTGGTGGCCTCGGTTGGTGACCTCGGTTGGTGACCTCGGCCCAGGTGGAGAGCTGCCGGACGTGGCCCCGCGGCCGTACTGCGGCCGCCGCAGCCGGTCCGGCTCCGGCCGGCGTTCCACCGGGGCGTGCGGCGGCTCGGTTCGTGCTGGCCGGTGGCGGCGGGTCCGCGGATGCTGCGCAGAGGGCTTATCCCGGATCATGTGCGGGGCCGGATCGCGGGTGCTGCGCGGGTGACGGTGCCGAGGTGGATGTGTCTGCCGGCGGCGGAAAGCCGTCGGGCGCCGCTTCGGCCGGGATCTCGTGACAGACGCGGGAGGGGGTGCCCCGGGCCCGTGGCCCCCCCCTCGCACACATCCAGCGGCCGGCGGGCCGGGCTTACTTGTGGATGCGCGTCACGTTGTGGCTGTTGACGTTGACCTCGTTGTGGATGTCCCCGGTGTGGAAGTCGATGAGCCCGCACAGCAGGCAGCCCGGGTTGTCGGCCGGGGGAACCGGGGCTTGGGACACGGTGACGGTGGTGGTGTCACTCGAGGCGCCGCAGCTGTCATCGCCGTTGTAGGCGGCGGTGATGGTGTGTGTTCCGGTGGTCGTGAAACCGGTGGTCAGCGAGGAGTGTCCGTCGGCGGAGACGGGTGCCGTCGCGAGGAGGTCCGGGCCGTCGAAGAACGACACGCCGAGGCCGCTGCTCGGGTCCGAGCTGCAGGTCACTGTCGCGGTGAGGGTCACCAGTTGCCCGGTCGTCGCCGAGGAGGGCGTGGCCTGGACCGCGGTCGACGACGGATCGGCGGCGGCAGCCGACGGAGCGAGGAACAGCACTGTGGCCGCTGCCGCCGAGGCGACCATGGCTCCGGCTTTGCGCGCACGACGGGCTTTCACTGAGGGGGCCTCCTCGGTCCGATGGTGAGGCGGGGGTTCGCCGTAACCGTTCGGTGCGTGACCTTAGGCCGCTTCCGGTGGCATGTGCGGGAGGCGCGGGTCCCGGCGGCCCGCCTGAGTCATCGGCTCGCTCGAATGGGCTGGAGCGGGCCGGTGGCGCGGAGCAGGCGCGGGCCGCTGTCGCCGATGCCGTGGTACCGGCTAGATCGCGGGAGGAGCGACCCGCTGGTAGGCGAGCGCATTGCTGGTGCCGCCCGACGTCGTGACGCTCACCGGCACCGGACCCGCCGGACCCGCCGGGGCGATCGCGATCGCTGTCGTGTCCGACACCACGGTGAAGGCCGCCGGTGCGGTGCCGAAGTGGACCGCGAGGGTCGTGGTCAGCCCGGTGCCCGTCAGGGTCACGGCGGCGCCCGCGCCCGTCGGCCCCTGCGCGGGCGACAGCGCGGTGAGCGCCGGCGCTGCCAGGTAGGTGTAGATGACGGAGTTGCTGGTGCCGCCGGGACCGGTGACGGTGCACGCGACGGATCCGCTGCCGGGCGGGGTCACCGCGGTGATCTGGGTGGCGGAGTCGACGGTGCA
>NZ_JBITTC010000003.1:7353-405756 GCF_044541565.1 Streptomyces sp. NPDC085596
CAGGAAGTCGCGGGGGCGCTGCCGAAAGTGACGGCCGTGGTCCCGGTCAGGCCGGTACCGGTGAGGACCACACTCGTCCCGCCGGACGCCGGGCCCTCGGCGGGCGAGACGGACAGCAGCGAGGGCGCGTTGAGGTAGTAGAAGAACACCGGCCCCGAGGTGCCGCCGAGGGTGGTCGCGGTGACCGCCACCGCGCCGGTGCCGGCCGGGGCGACCGCGGTGATCTGGGTGGCGGAGTCGACAGTGCAGGAAGTCGCGGGGGCGCTGCCGAAAGTGACGGCCGTGGTCCCGGTCAGGCCGGTACCGGTGAGGACCACACTCGTCCCGCCGGACGCCGGGCCCTGGTTCGGCGCGATCGCGGTGAGGGTCGGCGTCGCCGCGTAGGCGTAGGCGACCGTGTTGCTGAGCCCGGCGGGTGTGCGCACGGTGACGTTGACCGTGCCGGTTCCGGGCGGGACGGTCGCCGTGATCGTCGAGGGGGTGTTGACCGTGTACGAAAGTGCGGCCGCGGATCCGAATGTGACAGCGGTGGCGCCGGTGAACTGGCTTCCGTTCAGGGTCACGGGATTGGTGCCCGCCGCCGGACCCGTGTGGGGCACGACCGAGGTGAGGACGGGAGGGGCCACGGTGACTCCAAGGGGTGTGGTCGGCCTGGCTGGGCCGCGAGCTGGGGGGCACGCAAGCGGTGCGGGCGGGCGTAGGTGAGTTCGCACCGCTTCCGTGGGGCACGGGTCGGTAGACCGGAGCAGCCCTGACCCGTGCGCAGCCGTGCGCAGCCGTGCGTCCGGGACACCGTCAGATGCCGGGGCCGGACACGTAGGTGAATGCGCCGCTGACGGCGGCGCTACCGCCCTGGGTGGTCACGACGACATCGGCGGAACCTGCGGCGCCCGGCGGTGTGACGGCCACCAGCGTGGTGTTGTTCAGCACGGCGAAGGACGCGGTGGTACCGCCGAAGGTGACGGCCGTGGTGGACGCCAGACCGGTGCCGTCGACGGTCACCGAGGTACCACCGGACGTCGGTCCCGAGGCGGGGGTGAGCGAGAGCAGTGTCGGCGCGTCGACGTAGGCGTAGGTGAGCGGAGCGGTCGTGCCCCCGGTGGTGGTGACGGTGACGGTGACCGAGCCACTGGAACTGCCGGCCGGAACGGCCACCGACAGCTGGCTGTCCGAGACGACCGTCGGCGTCGCGCTGCTGGAGCCGAAAGACACGGCGGTGGCTGTGGAGAGTCCGTAACCGTTGACGGTGACCGTGTTGCCACCCGCGGTCGGACCGGAGCCTGGGCCCACGGACACCGCGATCGGCGGGCTGATGCAGAAGAAGGAGAGCGAGTTGCTCGTCCCTCCCGCGGTCGTCACGCTGACGTCGACGACGCCGCAGCCCGCGGGGGCGATGACGGTGATCGAGGTCGGCGTGTTCGCGGTGATCGTGGCCGTCCGGGACCCGAAGTGGACAGCGGTGGCACCGGACAGGTTCACGCCGGTGATGGTGACAGTGGTTCCGCCGCTGGTAGAACCTTGGTTGGGACTGATGGGCATGAAGGGTTCCTCCTCACTCGGAGGTCCTCTCCGAGCAGCGACTGGGTGTCCCGATCCACGGACGTCCCGAACCGGCCCAGGCCGACACGCCCCGCCGCCGGCGGATGTGGGGAGGTGCGCAGGCCCCTCCGGACGGGATGAGTTCAGTCCCGGGAGAGAGGCTCGTCCGCGGCGACTCGATGGACCATCGCCCATTGATACAGACACCCGAATTAACCCATCCGAGTGAGCACCCCACCAAGAGAATTGACACGACATCAACCATTTGGCGGAGCGCGCACGGCGCGCGGCGGCGCGTTGCGGTGGTACATGGCCGCCTGTCGGGCCGACACGACCACAGAAGGCTCCACGACGGGCCGAGCCGGCGTACACACCGCCCTGCATCGGTGCGCGGGCAAGGGCCGTGAAAAGCGGAGCGACAGCGACGTCGGCCCCGAAGACGGGCCGGATTACCGACGACCGCGGCAGTCCTGGCGAACCACACGGCCCCCGGGCAACGGTGTCACGGCTGGCCAGCGCGGACACGCCCTCACCCCCAACACAGCCACTGCACTCGCCAAGTAAGGCGCAGTCACACGCGGTCGACGCAACTCGCGGCTGTTCAGGATCTACAGGTCGAACTCGAGGTGCTCGATGTCGGTGAGGCGGACCTCCTCCAGTTGGCCGGCACGGCGGCCGTTGTCCTGGAAGTACACCTCTTTGAGTGCTTCGGCGGCGATCTGCTGGAGCTGCTGGTCGGTGGCACCCTGTTCCTGGGCGTCGAAAAGGCGCGCGGCGTGGTGGGGCGGCAGGGCGACCGTCAGGTGCCGGAGCCGGTCCTGGTCCGTCGTCCCGACCGGCGCGGTGTAGCCGAGGCGGGCGCGGGTGTCGATGACGATGCCACCCGTGGTAACCGCCTTCTGCCGGGCCTGAGCGCGGATCTGCGGCTGCCACCGCTTCCTCACCTCGTTCTCCAGGCGGGCGGCGAGGTCCGGGCGGGGCTTTTTGATCTGGTCTTTGACGTACCGTTCGACCGTCCGCTGGGAGATGCGCAGCATCTGGGCGACCGCCTTGGTGCCCTTGAGCTGCTTGACCAGGTACCGCATCTGGGCGCCCGCGCTCTTGGGTACCGGGCGGGTGAACGCCTTCTGCACTGCGGCGTCCAGGCCGTCCCCGAACATGCTCATCGCGGTCTACTCTCCGGTGTCCTGGTCGGTGACGGTGCCGTCCTTGATGTACCGGGCGAGGTTGAGTTCCGGGGCGTTGAACTGCTCGCGGATGCCCTCGCCCCACAGCACGCTCTGAGTGCCCTCCCACTTCACCAGACCCGGGTTCACTCCTAGCCTGAAGCCGCCCGGCAGCGGCTTGCCGTCGCGGTAGGGCAGGAAGTCCAGGGGCGAGGGCCCGTCGGACGCGTAGACCGCGCAGTCCGAGAGGACCGCCACCGGGTACTGTCCGGTGAAGGCGGCGTGCTTGACGATCTTGCGGTGCATGTTGATCCGCGTGCGAGAGATGACGGCGGCGCGGATGTCCGGGCGCCACGTCGGCCGGGCAAGGGCCCGCCACGGCTGCCCGGGCTTCCACCCCTCTCCGCGCGGACGCTCGCGCAGCTTGCCGATGCCGCCCTTCACCGTCGCCTTGACCGCGGACACCACGATCGCCAACTCCGGGTCACGCTGCCGGTAGCCGTCCATGGCCGCCAGGAAGTCGGCCGGCGGCAGGTCGGCGTCGACACCGAGGTCGGACATCGTGGCGAGGTAGGCGTCGCGCAGCCGGTTATACCAACTGTCCAGGTATCGCCCGTTGTCGTAGCGCACCCAGGCCTCGATCGGGCGCACCTCGTAGCCCAGCTCGACCGCGTAGGCAACGGTGGGCGTGGCGTACCACGCTGGGTCTTCGGGCTGCTCGCCCTTCGGCGTGAACGGGTTCGGCAGCAGGCTGCCGTCCAGGTCCACCCATGTGTCCTTGGCGACCTTCACCCTCGACAGGTCGACATGCGACAGATCGACCAGCCACGAGCCGGGCAGCTTCGCGTCGAACGCCGGCGCCTTGATGTGCGTCGGCGCGCCGAGGCCGACCGTGAGGCCGTTGGCGCCGGCGGCGAACGCCATGTTCACGTCGATGCCCACCAGGTTGCGGCGCAAGCATTCGTCGTCGGTGAGCGGACGTGCCCAGTCGTATGCCTCCTCCACCAGGACCTCCGCCGGGGTGCGGTGGTGGAAACGTGGCAGGTCGGCGAGCAGTGGGTGCCCGTCGGGAGCCTCGCACGGCGCGCAGTCGACCGGGTCCTTGCCCAGCGATCCGGGATTGTGCTCGGAGTGCCGCTTGCCGTCGGTGTCCGGCTCGGACGCGCGGGTCGGCGGGTGCAGCGCTGTCATCAGTTCCAGCCCGGTCACGGCGGTCGATCCGCGCGGCGTCATCACCCTCGACGCGTACGTGCCCAGCAGCCGGGCGAGGTCCGCGGGTGGCAGGTGGGCGGCGTCGGCCCAGTGGCGGGTGTCGAGCGCGTCCCACGACGGGATGCACAACTGCACGCAGGCCCGTTCCGAACCCGTGGCGGGGCGGTAGATCCGCGCCCACGGCCCGAACCCGCGCTTGGTCAACTTCCAGTTGGCGCGCGTCAGTTGCTTGATGACCTTGTGGCCCTCCGGGATCCGTCCTGCCAGGCGCTCCTCCTTCGTGAGCGTCACCGGCAGGCCGTAGTGCTCGCACGCGGTCTCGGTGAGCACGATCAGCGGGTCGGCGTCCTTGCCCGGCCCGGACAGCTTCGGCTGGCCGAGCCGCCCCTCGCTCAGCGTCCACTCCACCAAGGCCGGAATGGACTTCGCCGGTACGTCCAGGACCAGGCCGCCGACGCAGTACGCCAGTACCTGGCCGTCGGCGACGTCGACGACCGCAAGCGGCCCGTTCTCGAACCGCGGGTCAGCGCCGCCTGCCGGGAGGGGCTTTCTCTCGCCCTGGCGGCGCGGCGTCGGCGTGGTCGTGGCGGCCGGGTGCGGTGCGGCGGCAGGGGCGGCGGGGCGGTGTGCGGTGTTCGCAGGTTCCGCAGCTGGGCCTGTAGGTGCGGTGCGGGCTTGGGCCGGTTCGGCTGCCGGTGGCGCGGGAGCGGCTTCAACGGCAGGCGTCTCGGGGGCCGCCGTGTCCTTGGGGGGCACGGGAGCGTTGGCGGGGTAGAGCTGGGCGAGCTGCTTGAGCATGCGGGCGTACGCATCGCGCTCCGGCGGCCTGGGCTCGGTCTTGCCGGCCTCCCAGCCGCTGACCGTCGCACGCCGCACCTGCAGTGCGGCGGCCACCTCGTCCAGCGTCAGGCCGTGCGCCTGGCGCAGCCGCTTGCGCTCCTGCGGCAGCGGCAGCGGGGAGCGGGACGCGACCAGCGCGTCGACCGCGTCGAACAGCTCGGACATGCAGCACCTCCTGTCCCGCAACCCTAGCGTGAAGCGCACATTTCGCGTACCAAACGCGTACGGGTGCTGTGAATGGTGGTTGAGGGTTCACGGTTGCTCCTGGAGGGCGCCCTCGGGCTTGGGCTGGTGCAGGCTCTCCGTCCGAGGGTCCGCGGCGGTGTCCTGGCTCTGCCTGAACCGGCCGGGGAGAACCGCTTGGTGTGAGAGATCCGGGAGAGCAGACGGCCGCCGTGCACCGGCCATCGCGGTGGCAGAACGCCCGGGGGGGGGCACGGGTGAGATCGTCAAGGGACTTGAGCGGGAGTTGCTGACCCGTCCCGTACCCACGCGTGACGCCGCTGTCCGGCTCCTGCTCAGGGCGGAGAAGGGCTCCCCGAAGAACGTGGCGGTGCTCCTGGGGATCTTTCAGCGCACGGTACAGGCGGGTCACCACCCGGCCGGGAATGCGCCGCCGTCCCAGTGCCGTGCACGCGGGGCTGATCGATGAAGCCGTCAGGGCACGGTGGCAGCCCCTGGTGCGCTCCCGCCGGCGGGAGCGGGCCGAGGCCGACAGGGTTGTCCTCCACACCAGGGCTCGGTCCGGATTCACCGCTCCGGCAGGCTCGTCGGACGATCCGCGAGTACAGCTGATCACCCAGTACCTGTCGGGAGAAGCGGCCCCGCGAGCAGTTCGCCGCACGGGACGCCCACGGAGGCGAGCAGCAGCGGATGGTGATCCCCGCCCGAACCCCGGAACATACCCACTTCCAGGACGCAGGCCGACGCGCCCACGGTCTCGGGATCGCCTTCACCAACGTGGAGTTCGCCGAGTTCTCCATCGACTGACCGTGCACCAGGGTTCGGACTCAGCGCGAGGGCGTGGCCTGACGCCACGTCAGCATCGCGTCGTAACGCTGTGCTTCCTTACGTTCGCGCCAGTCCCACTGGATGCGGCCGGCAGGTCCGGAGCGCTGGCCGGCAGGCGGCTGTGGCGGGCATAGCCTCGCTGCCTCCGCCACGCAACAGGTGGGTGCGGCGTGGGCCCCGGCCAGCAGATGCTGGTCCTGGCCGGGCGCGAGCCGGGCGAAGCACACGGCGGCACCCGGTGGGCAACGCAGCCGTCGGTATAGCGGGCGTGGTCATGCAGCGCCAGGGTGTCCGCGATGTCGTCGTAGTCGCCGGGGCGGGCGGTGGCAAGCTGTTGGAAGGAGACGCCGGTGAAGCGCGCGGCGGCGAGGGCGGCGGCCAGACGGGGATGGGCGGTCGCGGCGGCCAGGCGTCGGACGGCTTCCCGGGCTGTCTGCTCGGTGAGGGGTGTGGGTGGCGGGCGGTGCCGGAAAGTGATCGGCGGCGGCGCGCACGGGGCGGTACAGGGGGCGAGGCTGCCGTAGGAGACGAGGCGGTCCAGCACGGGCAGAGTCAGCCAGCGGTCTGCTGGCCAGCCGGACTCTTCAACAGGCGGAGCGGCAGCGGCGGGTGTGCCGTAGTAGTGGCGGCGGGCAGACGAGGGCGATGACAGGCCGGAGTCTTGTCGGTGTGGCGGTAGCTCAGGGTGCGGGGCCGCGATCTGCTGGCCTGTTCGGCCGTCGCGACCTTCAGCACCCCGAGCACGCGCAACACGTCCCGGCGGGGGTTGTTCGACGGTACCGCCGGGTTCTCCTCACGCTTCCCCGCCATCAGCTCCGCTCCTTCCCCGTCGTCTGTCGCGCGCGGCCACCTGCCGGGCGCCGGCCTCGCCCGGCCGCAGAGGGCATCCGGCCCCCGGACCCCGATGATGTCCTCTTCCACGGACATCACATAGAAGTTCAGGAGGAGAGAAGAGGTTGTGACAACGCGGCGCGCGGCCGTATCTGCCTGGTGACCTGTGGGTTTTCAGTGTCACCGGGTGCCGGGCACCAACGCGGGTTCCACAGTGGCGCCCCAAGCCCGTGCCACAGGAGGCCGGAGCGGCTTGCCCGGCGCTGGCCGGGCTCGTGGTCGGGGCGGGCGCGCCGGGCGCCTGCTGGTGGTCGGTGCGTGGTCATCGTGGTGGCTCCTTCGCTTCGGGCCGCCCTGGTGGGCGGTGATCGGCCTCTGCACGCTGCTCCCTCCAAGTCCAAACCGACCGAGCACGACCTGCCGTTCTCGACCTGGAGTTTGTCCAAGCTGGCGGACTTCCTGGTAGCCGAGGGGGTGGTCGACGACATCAGCCACGAGGGCCTGCGCATCCTGCTCCGCGAGGAGGGCGTCTCATTTCAACGCCTGAAGACCTGGAAGACCTCCCGCGATCCGGACTACGCGGCCAAGAAGGCCCGGGTTGAGCACCTTTACGCGATCGCCGACGGCGAGGTCATACCCGAGGACGGCGAGCCCGAAGTCATCTTCTGCATGGACGAGTTCGGACCGCTCAACCTGATGCCGCACCCCGGGCGGCAGTGGGCCGAACGCGGAGGCAAGCACAAGGGCCCCGACCGTGAACCACGCCGGCGGCGCCGGGCGACCTATCATCGCTACGGCGGAGTGCGGCACCTGTTCGCCGCCCTGGACCTGGCCAAGGACAAGCTCTACGGCCACATCAAGCCGATCAAGCGGCGCACCCAGTTCCTGGCGTTCTGCCGCTACCTGCGCACGCTTTACTCGGCAGAGGTGCGCATCGCCATCATCTGTGACAACTTCTCCCCGCACCTGACCACGAAGAAGTGCCAGCGGGTCGGCACCTGGGCCACGGCGAACAACGTCGAGATCGCCTACACACCGACGAACTCCTCCTGGCTGAACCGGATCGAGGCCCAGTTCACGGCCCTGCGCTACTTTGCCCTCGACGGCACGGATCACGCCGACCACAAGGGGCAGGGCAGCATGATCCGCCGCTACATCATCTGGCGAAACCGCCACGCCGACGACCGGCGCCTACGCGCCGTCGTCGACAGTGCCAACGCTGCCTGATCCGCGCTACACGCCGGTGGCGCCGTCGATGCGTTCCCGCACCAGATCGGCGTGGCCGTTGTGGCGGGCATACTCCTCGATCATGTGGACGTAGATCCAGCGGAGGCTGACGTCCTGCTCCATGAAGCGACCGATGTCGGCCAGCGCACGGTCGGCGCAGAGCTCGCGAGCGCGGGCGATCTCCGCGTGCCAGGTGGCGAGGGCGTCGCCCAAGGTGGCGCCCGAAGCCAGCTCGAAGCCGCCGTCCACACCATCCGGGTCGGCCTGCGGGTCGAAGATGGGCGGAGCCTGTTCTCCGGCGAACACTCTGCGGAACCAGTTCCGCTCCACCTCCGCCATGTGCTGGACGAGGCCGGTCAACGTGAAGCCGGACGGCGGCACGGACGCGACGGCCGCCTGCTCATCGTCCAGGCCCTCACACTTCATGGCCAGCGTGGTGCGGTGGAAGTCGAGCCAGCTTTCGAGCGTGGTGCGCTCGTCGGCGTTCAGGGGCGGCATAGGGCGTTCGACGGTGCTCATTGGTCGATTATCGCCAGCGGTCGAAGCCGTCGGCAGGCAGGGCCGACAACGCGGCGAACGTTGCCTGATGCGGCACTAGCATGCCCTCGCCCCCGTTCGGTGATGAGCGTGTGCTGAGCGTCGATGTCAGGCTCGGTCCACAACCGCGACCTCAGCCGAGCGGTTTCAGGCGTTGCGCGAGCAGTGGCGTGGCTTCGGCGGGATCGATGTCGCATACCAACAGCCCGGGCCTTCCGTAAGGCTGATGGCTGAGCAGCACGCCGTCCGGCCGCACTACGGCTGATGTCGTGGGCGATCCCGGGCTCGCGCAGTTGACGGCGGCGACGTAGCAATTGTTCTCGGCGGCGCGACATAGAAGTGCCTTCTCATGGAAGGAGTTTCTCGGGTCGGCGAATTCAGTTGGCTGAAACGCGCCGGGCTCCGCTTCGCTATAGTGCGGGTGGAACACCAACTGGGCACCGTTGCGAACGGCCCAGCGTACCGTCTCCGGATAGCGAAAGCCCTCGTGACAAATCACGATACCGAAACGGACGCCGTCGACTTCGAATATCCGGCGATCACTGCCCGCCTCGTATATGGAATCTTCTTCCGGGTCGAGCTGCACCTTGTCCTGATATCCCGCTCGATCGCCGTCGGGTCGAAGTACGAGCGTGGTCAGACGTGGCTTGTCGGAAACGTACCGCTCCGTACCGAGCACCACGTAGATGTGGCTCTCCCGCGCGGCCTGGGCGATGCGCTCGTGCGCGGCTTCCAAGAAGTCGGCGCTCACGGCCTTACGCGATTGCGGCGGCCATGGGTAGCCCGGCACGTACGCTTCCGGGAAGCACACGATATGCGCGTCGGCAGCAGCAGCGGCTCTGACCGCACGCTCGGCTCGCACCACGGAGTCTTCTGGATTCTCGGGAATTTCGAGGTTGGCGAGCGCGATGCGAAGTCTTGTCATGCGACTCATTGTGCTGCACAGCCCGGACACCTGAGGGGCGATGCGGTGCACTGCCCAGCGGCCGGGCCGTCGCCTTCGGTGAATTGTTCGCGCCGCGACCGGCTCCGCCCCACCACACCACGCCGCTCCGGACCACCGCTCGCTGTGATCAACCTCGCCGACAGCCGCACATGCGCCCCGTACCTCAGCCGACCCCGCTGATCTCGTCCCAGGGCATGGCCAACGCATCGCCTGAGGACGGGATGCGCTCGCGAGCCCCGAGGCCATCGCCCGCTACGGCTGCGTCGACCTGCTCTGCATCGACGAGCTGGGCTGCATGGAACTCGACCGCCGCGGCGCCGAACTCCTCTTCCTGGTCCTGACCGAACGTGAGGAGAAGAACAGCGTCGCCATCGCCTCCAACGAATCCTTCTCCGGCTGGACCAAGACCTTCACCGACCCCCGCCTCTGCGCGGCCATCGTCGACCGCCTCACCCTCGGCGGCAACATCATCGAGACCGGCACCGACTCCTACCGCCTCGCCACCACCCGCGCCGAACAGCAGCCGGTCAGCTGAACGCTGAGCAGCGAGGAACCATCCGACCCTCAGTTCTCCATGAATCGCCGACGCCGGTATCCGCAAGCACTGAGCGTTTTCAGCGGTGCCTCTCCAGGGTGAGGACGGCTTTGGTGATGACGGTCATGCGGTTGGGGCTGATGCGGGATCTACGGAAGATCTGCCAGGACTTCAGCCGTGCCATGCCTCGTTCGACGGGTGCCCGGGCCGCGGCCAGGGATCGGTTCCCGGTCCGCTCGGTGAGAGTGAGTTCGCCGTTGGGTGGGCGGCGCTTGGCAGTGGTGACCCAGTCGCCGGCGCCGATGTAGGCCATGTCGGCGAGGACCGGGACGCCCTGGCGCGCGCAGATCCGGAGGATCCTGTGGGTGCGGGCGGCCGTCAGATCGTGGGTCCGGCCCGGCAGGGCGGGCGACAGCCAGAGAATCTTGCCGGCCGGGTCGGTCACGACCTGCACGTTCACGCCGTGCCGCTTGTGTTTCGAGGAGTAGTCGGCCCTGCCGTCGCCGACGCGGTCGCACTCGGTGAGCGTGCCGTCCAGGAGGGCGAAGTCCGGGTCGTGCGCGCGCAGTGTCTTCAGCAGGCCCGGTGCCTGCTCGGCGAGCAGTTCGGTGACCGCGGTGACGTAGGCGTGGGCGGTGCCGACGGATATCCCGAAGGCCGTGGCGATTCGGGCGAGGGTGTCGTGGCGGCGCAGGTACACGAGTGCGACCAGCGCGCGCCGGTGCGGCGGTAGTTTGCACCGCCGGTCACCCTCGCGGGTGACGATGAGCATCGTGACCCACTCAACCAGGGCGTGGGGCAGGTCGAGTGCGGCAGGATACGGAACCAACGGGGCTCCTGTGCTGCTGAGTTGAGACGTCGAACACCTCCCTCAACGGCACGGGAGCCCTGTCCGTTGCGCGCCCCGACCCCACACCACTCCCGTCACCCGATCAGTGGCCACACTGAAAATGCTCACTGAACGGAGTTGCCGGCACGAGGTGAGAGCTGAGGGAGACGGCCCTGCGGTCGAACTCGGCGTCCAACCTGGCAACGAGCCTGCCAAGGTCTGTCCGGGTACCACGGGGAAGCCACAGCAGCACATCCTCCAGACGGTCTCGCGCCACCAGAGGGTCACAGCGGTCACAGCCCATCACCGGATCCGGCAGAACGCGCCCCGGTAGCCCCAGATACCACCGGCACTCCGCCAGGGCAGCGGCAACAGCCCCCGGCCACAGACGCTCTTCTTCCAACCTGACGGAGGCGTGGCCCGAAGGTGGCATCCAAGTGCTTCCCCGGTCCCCCTCAGCGGTAGAGGACGACGAGCGAGGCGAGTAGGAGCGTCGTGGAAGCCGTGAGGCCCAGGATCCGGTAGCGGCTCCATGCGGCCAGTGCGAGCGAGCATGACCACGCTCCGCCCACGATGGCGGCCGTCCAACCGCCGGCAGTCGCTTGTGCGGCGGCGAGGGGTATCGGTGCCAGCAGGATCGTCGGCGGAATGACCGCGAGCCGAGGTCTGATGTCCAGTTGCTTGTGGACGATCACCAGGACGATCACGGCGGTCGTAAAGGTGAGGGGGAGGCGACGCGCCGGCCTTTGAGACGGTCATGGCCCGCATCAGAGTCCCGCGCACCGGCCTGGGCAGGCCACGAACACGACCCGACTTCGTCCTTGCGGACCGGGCCCATGCATCCCGGGCAATCCGCCGGCATCTTCGCAGCCGAGACATCCAGGCCGTCATCCCGCAGCCCTCTGACCAGGTCGGACACCGCCTCCGGCGAGGCCGTTCCGGGGGTCGTCCGCCCAGCTTCGACGCGGAGGCATACAAGCGACGCAACACCGTCGAACGGTGCATCACCCGTCTCATGCCATCGTCGTGCCACCAGGTGAAGTACCAGTACACAGTCGGCCAGGGCGTTCTGTGGAAGCAAAGATGTCAACCGGTGTGCTTGTGGATCACGCCGAGATAGAGGCGTTCACGATGGGGCACGTGGTCGTCACGGCCAGGCGTGAAGAACACCGCGCAGACGTCAGCGGGTTGGGTAAGGATGCTGGATTGCTCTCCGAACGTGAGGCGGTCGTTGACGTCGTGGCGGCAGTCGACTGCATCAAGGCCAGCGATCAGGTCTTCTCGGAGCACTGTGGACGGGTAGGACTGTGATTCGGGCAAGACCAGGGGCGGCAGCTTGGTCGTCGAGCCTGGCCGGAGTCTGATCCAGATTCCGCTTACAAGGTGTTGGGTGATAACCAGCTCCAGGCCGTTCCAGGCGTGGGGGTAGCCGTCAATATCCGGTCTCATCCGGATAGCGGGGTGCGGGCGTCCTGGACCCAGGAGATCCTCGGCCTCGGTCAGCGGCATGCCGCAGTGAAGGGGGCCGACACGGCCGGTCCGGGCGAAGTCGACGAGCACGTTCATCAAGGTCATGACGGCGACTCTGGCATCTTCTCGTGCTGGCCCACACCTGCATAATGCAGGGCCCTCAGCACGGCTCACCAGGTCGGCACGATCGCGTACCCCAACGTTCGCGGGCGCTGCGCCGGCCTGCCGCCTCTCCGTGCCATCGAACGCGGCTTCGGAACCAGGTGCGATCCTGCAGTGATGAACCATCTCGGCGACACCAACCTGCGCACCTGGACGCTGCGCTTCATGGCCCTCCTCGCAGCCGACACCCAGGACCAGATCGCCTGGCTGGGCGAGCGTGAGCTGGGGACGAAGGACGCAGTTGAAGAGGCGGAACTTCTCTGCCGCGTCTCCGAAGGACTCGCTGAACGTGGAGTGTTCGAGCCCGTGGATCTGCGCGGCCTTCGGGCCATCGGCCGTCGCCTCGGCGAGATCGATACCGCCTGCCGCGTCGGCCTCTGGGCCAACTCCCTGACCACAGACCCGGCGTGGGACGACATACGTTCCCTCACCCGTCAGTTCCTCCTCACGAATCTGGGCGACTGGCGTCAGCCACTGCCACGCCCCGCGCGCCCGCATACAGGTGACCATTGAGCACGTCGGGCCGCCCAGGCGACTCAAACGCAGCCGGCGCCGCACACACGAGATCCCGAGACCGTCATGGCTACGTCAAGCAGCGTTCAACTTCGCGGTGCGCCCGCGGCGCCTCCCGAAGTCGCGAACATCTGCTGTCCGTTCTCATGAACAGAGCCAGGAGCTCCATCCAGCCGCAATGACCCTCAACACCCCTGTGAACCCGTGCGGTCACGGCACTCGACACCTCCGATGCGGCTGTGCGCCGCTGGCACCAGTTTGCCGATCGTGGTGGCCAGCGTGGCTCCGAGGACGCTGACGCCGACCAGGGGCAGCCAGATCGCGGCTGCCCCCGTGGACAGCAATCCGGAGAGGGCGGCCGGAGCGACCGCTCCTGCGACAGTCACGGCGAGTTGGTTGAGGGCCAAGTACCGGCCGCGGAGAGCGTCTGGGGCGCTCTCCGCGGCGACAGTCGACGTGATGGGGCCGCCGAGGATTTCCCCGAAGGTGTAGCTGACTGCACCGAGCAGCACGACGCCGACCGCGAGGGCGAGCGTGGCCGCGCGGTGGGCGGCGAGGAACAGGAGGTAGCCGGCCGCGAAGCAGGCGTGTCCGGCGACGAGGACGCGGCTGCGGATCCGCCCTCTGAGCCACCCGACGACGATGACTTGGCCGAAGCCGACCATCAGGGCGTTGAGCGCGTAGACCGCGCCGGCCGTCCAGCCAGGCAGTCCCAGCACGTTCACGGCGTAGACCGGTATCGCGATGTTGAGGGCGAACAAGGAGATCGCGAAGCACAGCTGATGCGCGACCAGTGACAGGTACCGCCGGTCCCGGAGCACGCGCCCCCATCCGCCGGCAGCGTCCTGGCCCGCCTCGGGACGGACATTCGGCACGACCCGCATCAGAACGAAGGCGGTGGCATAGGACAAGGCATTGACGACCACGATCGCGGCGTAGACGCCGCGCGTACCGAAGCTGACGGCGACGGCGGTGAGGAGGCCGCCGAGTGCGTAGCCGAGGTTGCGTACCGACCCCAGGAGACCGAACCAGTGCTCGCGTCGGCCGGGCACGGCCAATGCCGTGACGGTCACGCCGTAGCAGCTGAAGAACACCGCCCGCCCGGCACTGTTCAACCAGGCGCAGAGGGCGATCTGCCAGGTCTGGCCCACGAGGAGATACCCGGCGAAGCCGAGCGCCTGGGCCAGGTTTGCCGCCTGCAGTACCGGCTTGGCGCCGTACCGGTCGACCAGTCCGCCGGCCAGCGGACCCGCCGGGAGCGCCAGCAGCCCGGCCGTCGTCAGTGCCGTGCCCACCTGCACCAGCGTCAGCGACGTCGTGGCCAGGAAGTACAGCATCGAAACGGGGACGAAGACGCCAGTGCCGATCGAGTCGATGACGATCGCTGCGACGAAACGGCGGTGGCGGGCCATCGAGGGACGGCCCGCGCTATCGGGAATAGTCACGACCGGACGGTATAGATTCTATACCGGTATCTACAACGCTACCGGGAGTCGTGCATGGGTAACGCCTACAACGTCATGGCCGCGACCTGCCCCAGTCGCACTGTTCTGCACCGGATCGGGGCGCGCTGGACGGTGTTCATCGTCAACGCGCTGGACAACAGGCCGATGCGATTCACCGAACTCAAGGCGCATATCCGGGGGATCACACCGAAGGCGCTCACCGAGACGCTTCGCACGATGGAGTACGACGGTCTGATCTCTCGCACGGAGATTCCCGCGCATCCCCCGCACGTCGAGTACGCCCTCACCGACCTCGGGCGGTCACTGCTGACACCCCTACGTGCCGTACGGGAATGGGCCGAGAACCACGTCCCCGACATCGAACGCGCCCGCGCACAAGCCGACGCGCAACGGTAACTGCGTTCGCGGCGAGCCGTACCGGATGGCGGCCGCGCACGAGGATCTCGCCTCCACGCCGGCCGGACGGCGCTTGGCCCTGGGGCCCGCCTGGCTCTTCCACCCGGGTCAGCGCCGACGTGGACGAAGCCCGCCGGGCTCTGACCGCCCACAAGGCAGGGCGCGGCGACGGCGAGCGAGTCTGTTTGCGGCCCGCCGACGGCCAGTACTTCCGGCATGTGCTGCAGCGCAGCGACGGCGGCATCGACGAGGTGCCTGAGCCACTCGGTCTGCCGGCCTTGTCGAACCCCGCTTACCCCTGCGCATGCCAGGTCGCGCCTCACGCCTGCTGGGGGCCACGTGGGCGAGCGCAGCCCGAGCTGTGCGGGGCCGTACCGGTCGGCTTGGCCGGGTGAGTTCGACACGGCGCGCGTCCGACGCCGACCGGGGGCCGGAGATCCGACGGGCGGTCCGGGGCGAGGTCCTCCGCGCCAAGGGACGCGGACGAGGACGAGTCGCACTCCGCACGCCACAGCCGCCAGGTCCACCGGTATGCCTCTGCTTGCCGATCGGTCGCAGGTTTCAGGTCTGCGGGGGCCAGGCCGCCACGAGGTCCAGCAGGCCGGGGAAGCGGGCGTTGAGGTCGTCGACGCGGACGTGGCTGCGGCGCTCGAGGCCGTACTGACGCTGGCGGGTGACGCCGGCTTCGCGCAGCGCCTTGAAGTGGTGGGTCAGGGATGACTTGGGCCGGTCAATGCCGAACCAGCCGCAGGTGTGGTCGAAGCTCTCGGATTCCAGGAGGAGTTTGCGGACGATCGTCAGGCGCAGGGGGTCGCTGAGTGCGCCGAGCACGGTCTCCAGGCGCAGGTCGTCCAAGGCGGGCTCCGGCAGGGGTTCGGGCAGGCCGGACGGCTCAGGATGCGCCTTGAAGGCGGGCACTGCCGCCGGGGTGGCGGGCATGGGCAACTCCTTATAACGCAATTCCTATGTACGACTTTGATCGTACTGCATGTTAAGTTCGACTCAACTCGTACTACTGGAGTGTCAGAGACCAGATCGAGAGGAATCGCCATGTCCGAGACCCGGACCGCATGCGAAACAGCCGTCGAGGGGCAACGGCGAGCGGACGCCACGCGGACCGCCGTACGGTCCGCCGCTCCACTGTGGTGGGTGTGGCTCGCCGCGTGGCCGGTCACCGCCGTATTCGTGCTCTCGAACGCGGCGACCCCGCTGTATGTGCTGTGGCAGCGCGACATCGGGTTCTCCAAGGGCACCCTGACCGTGGTGTTCGCCTTCTACGTCTTCGGTCTGATCGGCTCGCTGCTCGTCTCCGGTGTGGTCTCCGACCGGCTCGGCCGCAAGCCCGTCCTGCTGCCCGCCCTGGCGCTCGCCCTGGCCGCCTGCCTGATCTTCGCGACCGCCACCAGCGTGGCCGCGCTGATCGTGGCCAGACTGTTCACGGGCATCGCGGTAGGCGCCGTCGTCTCGGCCGGCATGGCCGCGGTGACCGACGTCGCCGGGCCGGAGCGCAAGCGGATCGCCGCCCTGCTCGCCTCCTGCGCGATGGTGTTCGGCGCCGGACTCGGCCCGCTGCTGGCCGGGGTGCTCTCCGAGACGGCGCCCGCGCCGACCGTCACCGTCTTCGTCGTCGAGGCCGTGCTCCTTGTCACGGCGGCGCTCGCCGTCCTGCGCATGCCGGTGCGCCGTCCCGAGGCGGGCGCCAAGGGCTCATGGATCCGGGTGCCCGGGGTCCCGCACGGCAACGGCCGTCAGATCACCCTGGGCATCGCGGTGTTCGCACCCGGCATCACCGCCACGTCCTTCGTACTCTCACTCGGCCCCTCGCTACTGTCCGGCCTGCTGGGCGCCACCAGTCGGATCGTCGCCGGAGCCATGGCCTTCGTGATGTTCCTCGCCGCCACCGGCGTGCAGTTCGCCGTACAGCGCCTGAAGCGGCGCACCATCCTCACGGCCGGCGCGGTCAGCACCACGCTGAGCATGCTCACACTCATTGCCGCCGTGCACACCTCGTCCGTGACGGCCCTGGTCGTCTCGGCACTGCTAGCCGGCGCGGGCCAGGGCATGGGCCAGCTGGGGGGCCTGTCGCTGCTCAACTCCAGCATCCCACCGCAGCGCCTCGCCGAGGCCAACGCCGCCCTCAACGTTGGCGGTTACATCCCGGCCGGCATCCTGCCCGTCTCCGCCGGCTACCTCAGCGACGCGCTGGGCCTGACCAACGGCGCCACCATCTTCGGCACTGCCCTGATGGCCCTTGCCGTCATCGGCGGGCTCACGGTCCGCGCAACCCGGCATCACGTGACAGACCCGGCCTGACAGCCAATTGGGCCCGGAACGCGCTCGAGGCATGGCGCACCAACCCACGCGCGCGGGAAGCAGCGGGTGGTCGGGCCGGTGGATCTCAGGAGACCCGGGAACGGTCCACCACTGGGGCGGCCTGCTCCGGTTCGCTCCTCGGCTGCTGCGTCTCGCCGCAGTGCGCGTCCGGCGCCCCGGAACCGGCCTCCGACGTCCTCGAGCGCCGGTATCCGTCGGTGGCCCAGACGGTCAGCGCGCAGGTCGCGAACCCGGCTCCGAGGAGGCTGGAGGCGGCCCAGCCGTGGGAGGTGAATACGGAGGTGGTGGTGGCCGCGCCGAGGGCGGAGCCGAGGGAGTAGAAGACCATGTAGCCGCCGATGACAATGCTGGTGCGCTCCGGGTGCGCGGTGGTGAGCAGGTGCTGGTTGCTCACGTGCACGACCTGGACCGCGAAGTCGAGCGCCACGATGCCGATGACGAGCAGCCACAGGGACCAGGGCAATTGCGCGGTCGCGGCCCAGGAGACGATGAGCAGGGACAGCGCGAGGCCGCTGATGGGGGTCGACCGTCCGGCGTCCGACCACCGTCCCGCACGTGCCGCGCCCAGTGCGCCGGCGAGTCCGGCGATGCCGAACAGTCCGATCTGGCTTTCGCTCAGATGCCACGGGGCGTTCGCCAGGGGCAGGGACAGGCCACTCCACAGGGTGCCGAACGATGCGAACAGGAAGAACGCGATGAGACCGCGTGTCAGGAAGAGACGCTGGCCGAACAGCCCGCCCAGCGAGATGAGGGCCTGTCGGTAGCCGGCGGGCCGCCGGGTGCCCTCTTCGGGCGGCAGCGTACGCGGGACGAGGGCGGCGAGGGTGATGGCGAGGACACCGAGCGCGGCGTACATGCATCGCCAGCCCCACACCTGCGCGAGCACACCGGTGACGACCCGCGCGCCCAGGATGCCCACCACAACGCCCGAGGTCACGACGCCGATGGTGCGTCCGCGCTCGGCGGGTGGCGAGACCGAGGCGGCGTAGGCCACCGTGGTCTGCACCACGACCGCGAACATCCCGGCCAGCGCGAGCCCGGCGAAGGCCGTCCACGCGGCTGAAGCCGCAGCCGTCACGAACATGCCTGCCGCCGTGAGGGCCAGGTGCACCGCGATCAGTCGGCGCCTGTCGACGACCACGTCGCCGAGCGGCACCAGCAGCACCAGACCGGCCAGGTAGCCGAACTGGCCGGTCGAGACGATCCACCCGGCGTGCTGTGCCGACACCCCGAGGCTGTCCCGCATGGGGGACAGCACTGTCTGCGCTGCGTAGATGCTCGCCACCGCGACACCGCACACGATCGCGAGGAGCAACCGTCGCCAGACGCCCATCACACCCCCGACGAAATGAGTAGCAAAATGAAACCGATTCGACCGTAGGGCATGATGGTCTCGATCTGCAACTCATCGGGAGGTGTCATGCCGCGCCCCGCCACAGGCACTCCGAGCCCCGCCTGGACCGATCCTGACTGCCCGGTGGCCCGCACGCTCGACCTCGTCGGTGACCGGTGGAGCCTCCTGGTCATCCGGGACGCCATGGACGGGGCTCGGTCCTTCACCGAGTTCCAGCGACGCACCGGCATCGCCCGGAACATCCTCACGGACCGCCTGCGCAAGCTCACCGCCCACGGGGTCCTGACCCAGCAGGCCGCGCCCTCGGGCCTCCGCCAGCAGTACGTACTCACCGACGCCGGCCGCGACCTCTTCCCCGTCCTCCTCACATTGCGCCAGTGGGGAGAGCGCCACGCCTTCGAACCCGGCGAGCCACACTCCACCCTGGTCGACGGGCACGGCACCCGGGTCCCGGACATCAAACCGACCGGCACCGACGGCGCCCCCATCGACGCCGACACCACACACGTGCAGAAGACCGGCAGCGAACAGCCACGGTGAGGCGACGGCCGACGAGAGGGGCACCGTCCGTGCCCGGACACACACAACGACGCGGCGCGCCCAGCCGGTTCACGGGCGACACCCGCAGGCCCAGCTCCGACAGCAGGGAGCGTTGATTCCGATGACCGCACAGCCCGCGCGCCCTCAGGGCAGTGGTCCAAAAACCGCCTCGGTCATGGATGTCTCGCCGTTCAAGCCTTCTCTGGTCAAAGCAGTGTTCAGGGACGTGACCCCGATGCACGTCTCTCGGTCGGCCGCGTGGGCCGCAGCGTCGGTGACGCGGACAGTGCTGACGGAGATCATCGACGGCGCGAGGAGAGCGGCGGCGGAGGAGGCCCGGAGGAAGCTGATTCCCGGGGACCTTCTCTCGGCGATCGACCGGAACGTCGAGCTCGAGGTGGGGGACAAGTGGTACGAGCACAGCCCGACATTTCAAGGCCGGACCGGTGTCCTGTACGACGCCGAGGGTGTCGTCGTGCCTTCTCGTAAGCGCAGTGGGTCGCGCAAACCGAGTGCTGTGGTCGGCGCCCACAGATTCGAGGCCGGGGTCAAGAAGCTGCTGTGGAGCCAGGCGGCGACGGCCGTCCCGGCGATGGTCCGCGACCTGGACGGAATCGCGAGCGTGTTCCTGACGGACCTCGCCCGGGACGCGGCCATGGTCGTCCGCGACGGCGGGGTCAAACGATTCGGTACGGTCACCCCGGTGATGTCGGGCGAACCGGCCTCACCCCCGTTCCTCAAGGATTCCCTCCGGGCTCTGTCCGCCCGCCGGGGGGACACGCGGACCATCGGCAGAGATGACATCCTGGCCGCCACCACGATGCAGTTGTTCGGCGGCAACCTAAGGCAGCGAGCCCTCACTGAGGCACGCGAGGCGACACAGAACACTCCGGCCGGCTGAGCGGGTGCGACCGACATCGCTGCCTGCACCCTCATCTGCTGCCGCGGACTCGCCAAATGAGATGGCTGCCAAGTCCGATCTTTCTCGGTCAGTGATCATTCGCTGGTGACCACCCGCAGCCGCCTCACCCGCAAAGCAGCCATCACCGCCCTGATCGACGGCACCGAACGGGTCGCTCGAGCCGACCTCGACGCGATCCGCCTCGACCGCCTCGCAGAACAGCACTACCAACCCACCCGGCCCCGAAGCCGGAGTACCAGCACGCCGTGAACCGGGCAGAGTCAGAGCTCCTGCCCCGACCGCGGCCGTCCCCGCGCAGCGCGGCGTCCTCATCACAAAGGCATGGCTACGGACCCCGTCTGTAGCGGTGGCCGTGTTCCGCGTACGGCCACTGCCCTTTTGAGGCGATCTCCTCCTACGTGCAACGGCTCGCCGGCACCTACCAGTCGTCACCGAAGTGCACTTCGGCGGACGGGCCGACTCAGGCCCAGCGCAGGCCGAGCCCGTTGACCACGAGTTCGTCCAGCTCAACGGGGGCAACGAGCGATCGTCACTCGCTACGACAGGCTCGGCTCTGTGCGGAGGCGCAGCAAGGTCGGTACAGCCCTCCGCCTCTAGGGCCCGGACGCGACGGCGGAGGGCACCGGGTGCGGGATGGTGGAGGGCCGGGGGTGCGGGACGGTGGGCGTGGGGCTGGAATGTCGTGCGGGCGGTGCCGGACGGGGGCGGTCCGGGGTGTTGGAGGTCAGCAGGAGGACGACGGCGGCTGCGGCCGCCGCGGCGGCGACGGCAACGGACAGCACCCGCCGAATGCGGCGTGTACCCCAGGTCCTTCCGGCAGGCGGGCGGGCCGGTG
This sequence comes from Streptomyces sp. NPDC085596, assembly GCF_044541565.1. NCBI lineage: Bacteria > Bacillati > Actinomycetota > Actinomycetes > Kitasatosporales > Streptomycetaceae > Streptomyces > Streptomyces sp. NPDC085596. The sequence goes on from NZ_JBITTC010000003.1 coordinate 28,019, forward strand.
ACAGGTCGTAGGCGCTGATGAGCCGCCCGCGCGCTTCGAGCGCGGCACGCAGCCGTTCCTCGAGCGGAGTCTGATCACTCATCGGTCCGCCTCCAAAAGCCTTTCCAGAGTGGCGAGCGCGCGGCTCGCGGTCGACTTGACGGTCCCACGGGAGACGCCGAGGGTCTCGGCGATCTGCGCCTCACTCAGGTCGGACCAGTAACGCAGGACGAGTACCTCGCGCTGGCGCACGGTGAGCTGCGCAAGCGCGTCGAAGACCTGCCGGTGCTCCTCGGCGAGCAGCAGCAGCTCGTCGACCGGCGCCCCCGGGCCCTGGTACGGCGGGGTGTACGCGCGCGCGGTGCGCCGCCGACGCAGCACCGATCGGGCGGCGTTGACCACCGCGGTATGGAGGTAGGCATGCGCGTCCTGGAGGTCGTCCAGCCGTTCGCCGTGGCGACGGCAGACGGCGGCGAAGGCATCCTGGACGACGTCCTCGGCGGTGTGCAGGTCGTCCACCAGGAAGGCCGCCAGCCGGACCATGTCGAGCCGCCGGGTCTGGTACAGATCGGCGAGTGTGGGGGAATCTTCCTCGCCGTCCCGGTCGGCCACCGAACGCAGGTGCCGGAATCGTCGGCCGGGGTGCGGCGCGCCCGACGCCGGTGCGGGGGTGGTCCGGGCGCGGCGCAGTAGCCGGGCCCACCAGGGCAGGGCAAGAGTGAGCTGCATCGTCCTCGTTCACATCAGGAGTACGGCGGGGCCGGCTCCGGTCCGGCCCCGCCACGCCTATGGTCGGCGGCTCAGCGGCCGGTGTTACCCGGGTAGGGCTTGCCGTTCGCGTCACCCGGGACCGGGACCGGGCTCGGGGCGGTGCCGGAGGAGGTCCGCTTACCCGGGGTGGAAGGCACGGGCTTCGGGGCGGGCTTGCCGTTCGCGTCACCCGGGACCGGGACCGGGCTCGGGGCGGTGCCGGAGGAGGTCCGCTTCCCCGCGGTGGAAGGCACGGGCTTCGGGTCGGCCGGTGCCGACGTGCCCGGCTTGGCCGGGTGCGCGTGGCCGGCGCTGGCCGCCTGAGCGGCGATGCCGCCGCCCGCCACCAGGGCGAGACCGGCAGTCGACCCCAGCACCCAGGTGCGCAGGGAACGGTTCGACTTCTTGGCGCGGATGTGCCGCATAGGAAACGACTCCAAAGAGTTCAGGGACAACGCTGAAGGTCGGGCAGCGCCGGGACTCGAAATCCCGTCCCGGAAACCGCCTTTCACCCCACCAGACGTGCGGCCTCACCCGAGGTTGTCGCGATCCGCGAAAAATTCTGCCGCCTTCGCGGGTCCAGCCGGTGAACGTCCACACGCGGACGGCGGTGATGCCCTGGGCGGGGCCACCCGCGCTCTGCGCAACCGCGGTACCAGCGCTGGTCGTACGACTCCTTCGGCACCCGCGTCCTGTCAACACGCGTCATCTGATCGGCTCTTACTCCTTCGGGGCCGTCCGCGCGGCGGTGCCCATCGCGATGCCCAGGACGATGAGCGCGATGCTGATGTAGATCTCGTAGCCGTCGATGTACAGGTGCTTCATGAAGCCCATGAGCGGGATCCACTTGCCGAAGACCTCGTGGACGAGGCCCTGCAGGCCGCCGACGATGAGCGTGAAGCTGATGAAACCGAGAATGCCCTTCATGACCTGAACAGTAGAAACCCCTGTTCAGGAGCAGTATCGGTCATTGGTACACGGGGTAGGCAGGCTTGTAGTCCGAAGGTATCGACCCGCGGTACGCAGGATCTGGCGGCTGCGCTGCGGACGTAGGTTCGGCGGTATGCGCAACCGCCGCGACTGGTTCGTCGACATCGCCTTCTTCCTCTTCGCCGTGGTCTTCTCCGTGGTCACAGCAGACTCGGTGCACCTGGACGAGAGCATGTCCGGCGGCGAGCAGATCGCCGACCAGGTGGCCGGAGGGCTGGCCTGCGCATCGGTGTTCCTGCGGCGGCGGTGGCCGGTGCAACTGGCCGTGGTGCTGATGCTTGCCGGGACATATTTCCACCATCTGACCGGGGCCACGCTGGTGGCTCTGTTCACGGTCGCGGTGCATCGGCGACGGCGCGTCACCGTCTGGCTGGCGGCGGTCACACTGGTGCAGTTCCTCGTGTTTCTGACGCAGAGGCCGGACACGGGTTCCCAGGCGGCCAGTTCGGCCCTCACCTACTTCGCGCTCGTGGCGGGTGCTATCGGCTGGGGGCTGTACGTACGCTCCCGGCGGGCGCTGGTCGCGTCGCTGGAGGAACGCGCGGCCCGGGCCGCCGACGAGGCCCGACGACAAGCACGGGAGGAGATTGCCCGGGAGATGCACGACATCCTCGCCCACCGGCTGTCGCTGCTGAGCGTGCATGCGGGGGCGCTGGAGTTCAACCCGGGCGCTCCCGCGGCGGATATCCAGCACGCGGCCGAGGTGATCCGCGACAGCGCGCACCAGGCACTGCAGGACCTGCGCGAGGTGATCGGTGTCCTGCGGGCGCCGACGGCGGGCCCGGACGGGGCCGAAGGGTGGCCGCAGCCGACGCTGGCGGAAGTGGGACGGCTGGTGGCGGAGTCCCGCGAGGCAGGGATGGGCGTCACATACCGACAAGAGGCCAGGGATGCGGCCACTGTCCCTGCCCTCACCGGCCGAACCGCGTACCGCATCGTGCAGGAAGGTCTGACGAACGCCCGTAAGCACGCGCCCGAAACCGAGATCACGGTCACCGTGTCGGGCCGGCCCGGAGAAGGACTGACGGTGACCGTGATGAACCCGCTCCCGGACAGCCGGGGAACAATGATCCCGGGTGCCGGGCAGGGCCTGATCGGGCTCGGCGAACGCGCCCAGCTGGCCGGTGGGCGGCTGGAGCACGGCACTCGGGACGGCTCGTTCGTGCTGCGTGCCCGGCTGCCCTGGGGCTGCGCCAAGGCGATGGGCCGCTAACGTGACCGTCATGATCCGAGTACTCCTGGTCGACGATGACCCGCTGGTGCGCTCCGGGTTGCGGCTGATGCTCGGGGGCGCGCCGGATATGAAGGTGGTAGCCGAAGCGATGGACGGGGCTGAAGTGGCGGCGATGGTGGCCGAGCACTCCCCCGACATCGTGCTCATGGACATCCGGATGCCCGGCATGGACGGCCTCGCCGCTACCGAGGCGTTGCGCGCTCGCCCTTCCCCAGGCTCTCCCGGAAGCTCCATACAGGAGATGCCCCATCCCCCCGAGGTGCTGGTGCTGACCACGTTCAACTCCGACGAGCACGTGCTGCGCGCCTTGCGCGCGGGCGCCGCCGGCTTCGTGTTGAAGGACACCCCACCCCGGGAGATCGTGGCGGCGGTGCGGAAGGTGGTGGCGGGCGAGCCGGTGCTGTCGCCCGCAGTCACACAGCAGCTGATCGCACAGGTGTCGGAGGGAAGGGGCGGGCGCGAGATCCGAGCCGAGCGGGCTCGGGCGCGACTGGGGCTGCTCGGCGACCGGGAACGGGAAGTGGCCGTCGCGGTCGGGCAGGGCAGGACCAACGCGGAAATTGCGGCAGAGCTCTACATGTCCGTACCGACCGTCAAGACGCATGTCTCGCGCATCCTGGCCAAGCTGGACCTCAACAACCGCGTGCAGATCGCCCTCGTGGTGTACGACGCAGGCGCGGCACTCTGAGCGCGGCTCAGGGCAACAGCCCGTGCCGACGGGCGACCCCGACATCACCGCCTACGACAGCGCGCAGCTCGTCCTGCTCCCTTTGCCGTAACTCGCCGTGACAGCCGCCGTGCCCGTCGGAATGCTGGGATGAGACCGCGGGCGCAGCCCTCACCCAGCGTCAGGATCAGACCGATGACACCCGTTCGTACCAGCCACCCGCCACGACGGCTCCCGGCGCTGTCATGGCATGCGTGACCCTGAGCGCCAGCGGCGCGGCCTGCCCCGAGACGGTCTGGGAGCGCTACGCGAGCGTCGACGAGTGGGCGTCCTGGTCCCCGCAGATCAAAGCAGTCCACTCCGTCAGCCGCCGCCTGCGGCCCGGTATGAGCGGCACGGTCGAATCAGTCGCCGGCATCCGCGTCGCCTTCGTCGTGGAAGCCGTCGACGACGACCGCCACACCTGGACGTGGCGGGTACGCCTGGGACGCATCCAGATCCAGCTGCACCACGAAGTGAGGCCACAGGGTCACGGCACCACCACCAGCCTGACGATGCACGGCCCGAAGATCGTCCTGTTCGCCTACGCCCCACTCGCCCGCCTCGCACTGCACCGGCTCGTGCAGCCCTGACCTCACCGGCCGGCCGGCCGCGCGGATGTAGCAGGACGGAGCCTCCGCCAACTTGAAGTCGCCGGTCAAAGGGCTGGTGTGCCGGTCTGTCGGGGTGCTCATGCTGGTCGTGGGCGTCAGTCTGTGGAGAAGATCGTCTGGCGGGGCGGTTGGTTCGCCGGTTCTTGCCCGCTGCGGCCGGATGGCCTTCTACGATCCTGTGCATGCTGGATCCCGAGCTGCTGGAACGGATCACCGCACGACGTGTGGAACTGAATGAACTCGAAGAGCAGCTGGTCAAGCAGCTGGCGGAGGTGCGGGCCGAGCGGGACGAACTCGCCGTCGCCGAACGTGTCTTTGAGCGGGTGAGCGAGCAGCTCGCCGACGAACGCGCCTCGACCGTGCCGGCTCCCGGGCAGGTGGGCGGCCGAGCGGTGATGCTGATCCCGTACCGCGAGCCGGGCGTGGAGGAGACCATGCTCCCGCCGGACTACCAGCGCATCCTCGCCGCCGTGCGACAGGCCGGCGGACCGGTCATGACTCGGCAGGTCGGTGAGATGCTGGGAGTGGACGTCAGCGTGCGGTCCAAGCTGGAACCGCTGCGGGGGAAGCTGGTCAGACTGACTGACCGCGGCTGGCTGCGGAAAATGCCCGACGGCCAGTTCACCACCCGCCTATGAGCGGTGACGCAGCCGCCTGATTGGCTCTGTTACACGAGAACGGGCTCTGACAGCGCCGGTGCTGGGGCGAAGCTGCCTGGGGTGCTCGGTGACCGGGGCTTTCAGGCGTCTAAGGTCGCGTCCATGACGAGGACCACGCCCGCGCGCCCTCTCGATGTCGAGGCGCTCTTCCCGGAACTGGCCGCCTTTCGGGGGACGACAACTCGGCTCCATCCACGGCCGGGCATACCAGACCTTTCAGCCAGTTCCGTGGGCGGTCCTATGCTGTGGCCGGCGGACGAGCCGTGGCCGGTGTGCGGCGAGGCACACGGCCGTGGGCGTGGTCGACGCCCGGCTGACATCCGTCGCTATCGGCAGGTTCTGGCTTCCGCATGGGCCCGCGAGGAGGCTCCCGGCCCGACGGATGAGGAACGGAGTCTCCTGGGCGAGCTGCACCGGGAGCACCGGATCCCTGGGGCCTCCAAGACCGATCCGCTGCCGATGATCGGCCTCGCGCAGCTGTACCGGCGGGATGTGCCCGACCTGCTGGCGGGGCCGGGCGACTGCGATCTGCTTCAAGTGTTCTGGTGTTCCTTCAACGCGCACGGCCCGGGCCGGTACGACCTGGAGCTACACCTGCGCTGGCGGCGGTCGTGGGAGATCGGCGAGGTGCTGACCACGCCGCCACAGCCGCTGGTCGTCGGGTCCGACGGCCTCGTGCCCGAGCCCTGTGTGCTGCACCCGGAGCAGGTGGTCACCTACCCGTTTGCCGGCCTTCTGCCGGAGGAACTGCGCGCCCGGATCGACGCCTGGGAGGAAGCCCTTGAAGAGGAAGCTGAGCAGTCGGCGGACGAAAGCACGACAGAGCCGCTCGGCTACCAGTACGACCTGTCCATCCCGCCAGGCTGGCGCGTGGGCGGCTTCGCCTCCTGGCACGCGACCGACCCGTATCCCATGGAGTGTCTGACCTGCACGACACCGATGCATCTGCTGCTGACCATCGACAGCTCGGAATGGGACGGCGGCAGCGGCAGCTGGAAACCGCTGGAGGACCAGAACCAGCCCACTCACCGTTGCGCCACTCCTACGGAGGTCACTGTGGGCCGCTGGGGTGAGCTCAACGTATTCGCCTGTCCCAACGATCCCGAGCATCCGCACCGCTGGAGCATCCAGTAGCTTGTCGTGCCCCTGCAGGAAGCGCGGTGAGCGTAACCGCGGTGCCTCCGGCGGCCGTTGGGATTGTGTGACGAATACCAAAGCGCTCCCCGAGGACACCTGCTCGCTTGTCTACCAGTGCCGTCTCGCGCTGTCCACGCGCACCGTCAACCACCTCGCCGATCTGCTCAGGCGCCATCTGAAGGCGATCCGGTCCAGGTGGCGGATCCTGCCGTCGGGGAAGATCGCGGTGATCGTTCTGGCCGTACTGCGCCACGACCAGCGCCTGGCCGACATGGCCGGCGGCAACGACGTGTCCGAGTCCACCGTCCGCCGCTGGCGCGACGAGCTGATCGGACTGCTCGCCGCCCAGGCGCCGCGCCTGGACCGCGCCCTGAAGAAAGTCGCCAAGCAGGGCGGGGAGCTGGTCTTGATCGACGGCACCCTCATCCGCACCAGGCGCCGCACCGGCAAGGCTGACCGGCGCAACTACTCCGGCAAGCACCGCAGCCATGGCCTGCACTTCCTCGCTCTGACCGATGAGAACGGGCGCCTGATCTGGATATCCGCCGCCCGGCCCGGCCGCACCCACGACAACACCGCCGCCCGCCACGATCACATCCTGGCCCACCTACGCGCCGCCGGGCTTGGGGCACTGGCCGACCTCGGCTTCCGCGGCCTGGACAACAACATCCACGACCCGGTGATCGTCACCGGCTACGCCGCCACCCGCACCCACAAGCTCACCCCAGGCCAGAAGGAAGCCAACCGAGTCCTCGCCGTCGGACGCGCACCGGTCGAGCACGGCTTCGCTCACCTTAAGAACTGGCGGATCCTCACCAAACTCCGTGCCGATCCCGCACACGCCACCCAACTCCTGCGCGCGTTGCTCGTCCTGACGAACCTCGAAGTCAACCGCTGACTAATGATCTTCTCCGTAGACTCCCGCCCACGACCAGGGTGAGCACCCCGAGCAGCGGTCACGCGAGCCCTTTGACCTGCGACTTCAAGTTGGCGGAGGCTCACGCGTGTCCATCGCGAATCGCCATCTGTCGGTCTACTCCAGAAAGTGCTCAGGCAGGTACGGATGAATGTGCCCAGCCAGCAGCGCACATCAGGGTTGCTCAGTCAGCGTTGAAGCCACTGCTCGCAAGGGCCTGTAGGTAGGGGTTCCGTCGTGTCACGGGTTGCCTTGAGAAGATCAGAGCGAGCGCGTCTCTCAGGGACTGCTGCACCAGGCTGTCGAAAGCCTTCGACAAGCGCCTGCCCAATACCGAACCCAAGCTCCGCGAGCTGTTCGCGAAACTCCAGGCCAAGCACGGAACGGTGCTCGTCGTCGACCAGCCGGCCTCGATCGGCGCCCTGCCACTGGCGGTCGCGAGGGACATGGGATGCCCCATCGCCTGCCTTCCGGGCTGACGATGCGTCGGATCGCCGGCGTCTACCCGGGCGAGGCGAAGACGGACGCGAAGGACGCGTTCATCATCGCGGACGCGGCCCGCGCGATGCCGCACACGCTGCGGGCGATCGACGGCGAGGACGAGACGATCGCCGAGCTGCGGATGATCGTCGGGTTCGGCGACGACCTGGCCGGTGAGGCCACCCGGGTCGCCAACCGACTCCACGGCCTGCTGACGCAGATCCATCCGTCACTGGAGCGGGTGCTGGGGCCCCGATTGCAGCACCCGGCCGTCCTCACGCTGCTGGAGCGGTTCGGGTCGCCGGCTCAGATCCACAAGGCAGGCAGGCGCCGTCTGGTCACGCTGTTACGGCCGAAGGCCCCGCGGACGGCCGAGCGGCTGGTCGAGGAGATCTTCGCCGCCCTGGACGAGCAGACCGTCACCGTTCCGGGCACCGAGGCGGCCGCGCTGATCGTCCCAAGCCTCGCCGGCTCGCTGACGGCCGTGCTTGACCAGCGCAAGCTGCCGGCCGGGCGGATCGAGGAACTCCTGGAGGCCCACCCGCTTTCCAAAGTCCTGACGTCGATGCCGGGCATCGGCGTCAGGACCGGAGCCAGGATCCTGATCGAGGGCGGCGACGGCAGCACCTTCCCGACCGCCGCACACCTCGCCGCCTACGCCGGTCTCGCCCCGGCGACCCGGAGCTCGGGCTCCTCGATCCGCGGTGAGCAGCCGTCCCGGCGCCGACATCCTCTTCGCGATGCTCCGCGACGAAACCTTCTGCGAACCCCAACCCGCAGGGGCCAGGTGACGGTTCAGACTCACCGGTCAGTCCTCCTCCGGCCGAAGCCGTCGGCGAGCGACCTCAAGCCTCTGGTCATAGTCAGGCGCGAACAGCTCAGGAAATGACTTGTCCAGCGTCCCGGCGATGCGATGGATCGGCGCCCAGACCGCCGGATCGTCGACAACCCGGCTCAGGTCCGTCATCTGCAGCTTCTCCAGCCAGTCCGACAACACCAGCGCCTCGTCACTCGTCAGCTTGATCGTGACCTGGCTATCACCCATGCACACCCCTCCGGCTCGGCCCCAGGGGCACCCCCCGCTCAGGAGACGTGCCGGACCGGCTCTGCTCCGGTTTGGATCAGGAAGTCGATGAGTACTCCGGCGAGCCGTTCGGGCTGGTCCTCGGGGATGAGGGTGGACGAGTCGGCGATCTCGACCAGCTGGCCCTGCGGGTACAACTCGGCCAGCCGGGGGCCGTGCTCACGCGGCATCAACCGGTCCTCGGTCGCCCAGACGACGAGTACCGGGCGGTCGAAGGCACGCAGTCGCTCGCTCCAGGCGAGCAAGGTCTTGCGCCCGGGTGCCCCGGTGGCGAATTTGGCGAAGTCCCGGCGGATGGCCCTGCTGCGGGTGGCGGGAGCGAACCAGTCGTCCATGATCTCGTCGGGGACCCTCCGCAGGCTCATCCCGCCGTATCCGCCCCGGTTGTGACGGAAGGCGGGAACGCGCATGAGCCGCGTCAGGAGCCAGACGCCGCCGGGAACCCTGCACACCTGCGCCATGGCCTTGGCCGGCCCCGGAGGAAAGTTGTCAAAGGCCTCGCAGGCCACCAGCACCAGGCGCGCGATGTGCTGGTCCTGCCCTTCCGACACCAGGAACTGGCCCCCGCCCCAGTCATTGAGGACGAGGGTCACCTGGCCCAGACCGAGTTCCTCGATGAACTCGCCCAGGAGCCGGGCGACACCGCGCTGGGACAGGTCGGCATCCGGGTTCATCGGCTGACGGTGACCACCCAGGGGCAGCGTGGGCAGGACGCAGCGGTATCCGTCCAGCAGCGGTACCACCTTGCGCCACTGGGTCTCGTTCATCGGCAGACCGTGGCCGAACACCAGCACAGGCCCCTCACCGCCGGTGTCCTGGTAGTCGATCGGTCCGGACGACAGCTCGATCCTCGGCACCCCTACCCCCTACTTGATAGATCGTTCTACTGTAATCTTGGAGGAGAAAGGGGGTGGAAGGCAATGGGAAAGCCGGACACGCGAGCCAGGATCCAGGGCGCCGCCGCGGTGCTGCTCCGCCGACACGGCTACTCGGCCACCGGCCTGAAGCGGATCGCGGCAGAGGCGGACGCACCGTTCGGCTCGATCTACCACTTCTTCCCCGGCGGCAAGCAGCAACTGGCCGAGGACATGATCCGAACGTCCGGAACCGAGTATGGGCGAATGGTCCTGGCACTACTGGACAGCGTGCCGGACCCGGCGGAGTCCCTCGTGCACGCATTCGAAGCGGCCGCGGACGACCTGGCGGCGGCCGACTATGCCGACGCGTGCCCGATCGGGACCGTGGCCTTGGAAGTCGCGAGCAGCAATGAGGTGTTGCGGGTCGCGACGGCGGAGGTTTTCGAGGAGTGGGTCGGCAGGGCGACGCAGTGGTTCGGCCACTGGGTGGCCGAACCGAAGACGGCGCAGTCCCTCGCGTACTCGATGGTCATGATGCTGGAGGGGGCTTTCATGCTCAGCCGGGCCGCCCGTGATCCGGAACCACTGCGGGTGGCCGGCCGATCGATGGCCGAGTTGCTGCGCACAGCCATCGCTCAGGCCGGCGAGGACTGACCTCGAACAGCGAGGAAGACAGCCCGCGCGTCAGAAACGCACAGGACCACGCCTGGCTCCACGCGCTCGAGGACTGCCGCACCGCCGAAGGCCGCTCTCCCCGTCCAGCCGACAAGCGCTGAGGTGCGATGCCGATCACGCGCGTGGATGAACGACCACACCACGACGAGCCGCGGGTTTTGACCGTGCTGGACATGAACAGCCGCCTCGACCCAGGTGCCCTCAGCCACCGCCGCACAGACCGCGGCTGTCAAGGACGCCGGCACCGATGCCTTCGCCTCCGCCTACCGGCCGAGCAAGGTGTCGTATGTCGACAACGGTGACGGAACCGCATCCGTGACTGCTTCCCTGCCCGGCGGCGAGTTCGCCGAACTGTCCTGACCCGACCGCGAGAACTTCACCGCTCACTTCACCCCCACCGCCGACCAGGCGAAGCAGATCGCCGCCGCGTATGCCGGCCGCTACGCCCCCTGGGCCGGCCCTGGAGCAAAGATCACGGTGCAGGGAAATCTGTTCCTCCGGCGGCGCTCGTGTTGGACAAGGAGCCAGCCGCTTCCGGGGCCATTCATCAGCAGCACGTCTCCCTCAGGAGCTTGCAGGAGACCGGTGGCACATGGCGGACACGGTCGCCGGTGAGGACTACAGCGCAGCGGCAGTGGCCCCCCGACCGCGTTGGTCGGGGGGCCACTGCCGCTGCGCGCGTGAGTGTGCCAGGTCAGTAGGCGGAGTTGACGTTGTCGATCGAGCCGTAACGGTGGGCGGCGTAGTTGGCGGCCGCGGTGATGTTGGCGACCGGGTCGGTCACGCTGTGCGTGGTGCCGTCCACGTGGTAGGCGTTGAAGGTGGGGTCGATCACCTGCAGAAGCCCCTTGGAGGGGATGCCCTTCTGCGCATTGACGTCCCAGTTGTTCTGGGCGTTGGGGTTGCCGCCGGACTCGCGCATGATGTTGCGCTTGAGGCCGTCGTAGCTGCCCGGGATGTGCTTGGCCTTCATGATGGCCAGCGACTGCTTGATCCAGCTGTCCAGGTTCCCCGACGCGGCCGTGGAAGTGGTGTGAGCGCGGTGGGCGGTGACCGGGTGGGTGGCGTGGGCGTCGGCGGCGAACGCGGACGACGGCATCAGGGTCACCGCGGCGGCCGCGGCACCCACGGTGGTCAGGCCGGTCAGAGCGAGGGTGCGCAGGCGGGCAGGACGGCGGGAAGCAAAGATCGCGTTCAAAAGGGGTCTCTCCAGAGGACGTCGTTGAGGCACCGGCCGGAATCCGGTCGCGGCATCTGTTGGGCGTCGGGGCGAGGCCCCGCCGTCACCGGGCAGACATCGACAGGCGCACCAGGCGATCACCCGGTCCGGCCCGCTGCTCCGGCAACAACAAACATGATTAGGGGTGGACAAATCCCTACGCAAGCATGTGACCTACTATCCCAATGCGGGGAAGTGTGGCGAATTGCCCGATTCGCGGCTTACGGTGCTGTTCGGGAGGGGGCCCCTCCTACGATCCACGGTAGGACGTGATCTGCCCCCTATGAGCACCATCACGACCCACCCCCCGACCAGCCCGGCCCTCACCACACCGGGCAACCAGCCAGACACACCCCGTCGAGCAGCGGCCTGCACTGATCCAGCGGCGCATCGACGTACTCACCCAGATCCGCCCCTGCCTGCCGGACCGGCTCGGTGAGCTGCGTGCCGGACCGGTTCTCGTCCGATGTTCCGGGCCACGCGGCTGCCTAAAAATCGTGCCGACGCGGACACCTCTGGTGCCTCACCTCGGGACAGCAGTAAGGAGACGGGCCCGTCTTGTCTCCGCAGCCGGGCGCGGTGAGGACGGCTGTAGGAGCGGCTCCCTCGTGGCGCGCGGCCTGGCTTTCCTCGACCTGGCCGGCCAGATGGTCCGGCAGCTGTGCGCGGATGCGGCCATGAGCGGGGCGTCCGGGGCACTCCAGCGGCATACGAACGAGCCCTGGACGCGATCGCCACAGAGCTCGCCTTCTCACCGCTGATCGACTACCAGCACCGCCGCACCCTTCTCGCCGACTGGGCACTGCCACCGGAATCATGGCACCAGATCGCCAACCTGCTGGAACGCCGACCCAGCGCTCGCTACATCTGCGACGACCGTGCACGCCCGGCCGCCACGGCCTGCCTCTGGACTCAGGTCACCCAGGGCGAAGCCCAATTCGCTCCGCAACCGGCCGAAGCCCGAACTGATCCCGGGCTCGACGCGGCATGGAACCTGGACCGGTTCACCATCGGGCACTGGCTCCGGCAGAACAGGGTGCCCTTCTACCGGCAGCTGAAGCCGTTGCTCGACGCCTACGCCGCCCAGCTCGCCCAAGCTGTTGACGCAGCCTGCTTCAGTCGCCGGCTCACGCGCTCACTCGCCAGCTGACGCACTCACAGATGCTTGTTCTCGGGTTGGCTGTGGGGCAGGTGCATTTCGTCATGGCGCGCCTGTATACGCGCGATGACGCGCTCCTGTCCCAGCTTCTTGGCCTGGCGGAGCTTGGCTTCGGCAACGAGCATGGGGACCCAGAACAACCAGCCCCACAGGCTGAAGTCCAGCGCTCCACTCCACACCAGTGCCTTGTTCAGGCCGAACGATGCGATGAACGTCAGCACATACGCTTCGACCCGGCGCGCGAGAATCAGGCGGAGTGGCGCATTCCGGGCCCCCTGCAGCAGCTCAACCGCCGCAGCAAGTTCAGCGGCCCGGAGGTCTTCCCCTGTGTCCTCGCTGGACTCGCCACGAGCGGCTCGCCGTAGCGCGTCGGTGACCAGCACGCTCTGCTCCGCTGTGGCTGCCTGCTGAGCTTGCCCTTGAGCAGCGGCTACGTTCAGGTCGTCCCAGTAACCCCGTCCGGCCCAGCCCGTCGCATCATCGACTCGCTCGCGTTCGGCTGACCCGGGTGGGGCCAGCTCTTCGATTCTCTCCTGCAGAACCACCGCACGGCGCGCCCGCCCGGGGTATTCGAAAGAGTCCGAGCGAAGACACAGCTCCAGATACGACACCAAGAGTCCGAGATCGTCCGCTGCCAGTGCGAGGCCCTTGCGATACGCCGCCTCAGCCTCACGATCATGGTCCTCCTCGTCTGCCGCGGCATGTGCCTGTCCGAGCCAGCGGAAGAGAACCGGATCCGGTCCGAACTCCTCGAGCCCCGCCTCTGCCGCTGCTCGCACAGCGTCATAGCCACCCACAGCGAAGAGCTCTGAGCATCTCTCCACGTACTGCTGCCGTTCCACGTTCCCACCCCAGCCGTCCGAGCAAGCACCTTCTGATGTACTCAGTGCCGCTGTCAATCACCGCTTGATCACGAACACCAGATCACTTGTGTACCCAGCAGCTGGAGCCGCTTCTCGACGTCTGCGCCACCCAGCTCACCTGCGCCGTCGACGCTGTCCGCTCCAGGCGCCAACTCGCAAGCTCACTCGCCAACTGGGGCGCTCGTCGACCGATCGTTGTCCGCTGTGGGTGCGGCATTCGGGACGGTGGCGGAGGTGAGGAAGAAGGTGACTGAATAGAGAAAGCGGCCTTGGGCTACTGCCTCGTCGAACAGCACGACGAAGCGATCGGCGAGGTCCGTCGCGAGCCGGCCGTGTGCGGCGGCCGTGTGGGCCCACGTGCGAAGCCCCATCACCTGATCGGCCGCCTCGGGGTCACGGACCACGAGGGTGCGAGCTTCTACGGCGATGTCGACGAGCCCACGGGATGCGAGGAGTCCGGCTTGCTGGTGCGCGAGGGTCCCATGACGCAGCATGTGGTCGGCGCGGTAGCGAAGGACGGACCGGGCCAGGTCCTGGTCGCTGATGCCAAGGGCTTGGGTGTCATAGTCCGGGTCAGCGAACGCCAGGCGGCCGCCAGGCCGGACGACACGGATCATTTCGTCAACGACCTCGGTGGGAGCGCGAACATGCTGCAACACGCGGTCGGCCCATGCGCCGGCCACCGAGTTGGTCTGGAGCGGCAGCTGATGAGCGTCCGCCGCCAGAGCGCGTTCCACCCCCCGGGCCCGGCACTCCCCGGCCATGGTGACTGCGCTGTCGACTGCCACGACCGCGGCTCCAGAGCGCCTCTGCACGGACAGTGCTGCCTCGCCGGTGCCGGCGCCGACCTCCAGGAGCACATCGCCCGGACGCGCCTGGAGGAGGCCATGAAGACGCTCCTTGTAGGCGGGGTAGAACGGTTCGCGGTCCAGTCGGTCCAGCACACGCACCCACGCGATCGGAGCGGCCTGCGCGTCAACCGCAGTGAAGCCGTGTTCAGTTCTGTCCATCACGTTTCCAGGCCGGGGGAGCAAGGACAGGTCCGCGCTATGCCTTCTTCTGGCTCGAAACCCTCAGGCAACGTGGCCCCGAACCGCTGGCACAACGGTGGCACATCGGGGCGATCGACGAAATGAGAACGGCCAGCCTCGTCGAACGTGCCGGCGCACCTGTGCCGCCTGAGCTTCACCGGGTAGTGCGTGCTGGCTGTCACCGGGGGTGGTCAACACGACGGTCCTGCTCAGGCCGTGGTGAGTTCGCTTCGTGAGCGCGTTCTGCCCTTGGCGCACGTGCTGCTCCAGTAGCGGTAGGAGCGGAGCGTCGACACGGTCGCCCGAGCCATGCCTCGCAGGCCGGGCTGCGGCGCCCAGGCCGGCCCGTTCCATCGGCGGGCCAGGCGCCGTCGTCCCGCTCGGTCAGGACTCGGGATGTGCGGCCGATTTCAGTGTCCAGCCGCTACCCGTGCACGCGTCGGGAAGGGGCGGAAACCGGTGGCCTTTCACGTCGGTGCTGTACGCGTGGTGCTGCGCACAGTCACACTCGTAGATCCCCGACTCGGAGACGATCTCCCCGGGGTGATGGGCCTTAGGAGTGTCGCTACTCATACATCCGGTCTAAGCGCCAGCGCGGTCTTCCGCGACCCGGGACGTGACGCGCGTCCTGCTTGCGCGGGTCAGCCGACCCGTTTGAGGAGCCTCAGCAAGGTGGACCGCTCCTCGGTACCGAGACGCCCGAACACCTCCTCCTGAACCGCGGCCATGACGGGAGCAAGCCCTTCGGCGGTTCGGCGTCCCGTTGCCGTCAGCGAGACCATAAGGCGGCGGCCATGGCTGGGATCCCTGTCGCGGGAGACCAGTCCGCGGGCTTCGAGCGTCCGGACGGTATGAGTGACATCCCGGGGGTCGAGAGAGGCGGCAGCGCCGAGCTGGGTCTGGCTCACGTGGTCGGTGGCGGCGAGCGACGTGAGACACCGGTACTCGTACCCGGTGACCCCGGCTTCTGCCAGGCGCTTGTGCAGCACTTGGTGCGACCGGGTCGCTGCGGAACCGAGGATCCAGGTCGGGAGCGAATCGAGTGGGAGCGTCATCCTCGTTGCCTTGTCTTGGTGGCACCCATACAGTCTTGGTGCCACCAAGATACAGGAGAGCAGATGACACACGAACCCTCACTGCCCGCGCTGATCGGTACAGCCGAGAACGCGTTGCGGGCGCTGCTGACCAGGACTCTGTCGACGACCAGAATCAAGTCCTATCCGGCATGGGTGGTCCTCAACGCCGCGTCCGCCGCCGACGCCCGGAACGCGAGCACCGGCCGGCGGCGCGGAGCAGGTGACGCCCCCGAAATCAGTGCGGGTGACGCCCTCAGAGGCGCAGGTGACGCCCTCAAGGTCGACGCAGGTGTCGTCGATGAGGTGCTCGCGCAACTTGCCGCCGACGGCCTGGTCGGTGCCGGCGGTTCACTGACAGCCCTTGGCGCGGCCGAGCTCAGGGCGGCACGGTCCGCAGTCGCCGGTACGACGGCTCGTCTGGTTGAAGGGGTCGGCGAGGCGGACGGGGCAGCAACCCGCCGGGTGCTCGAACATGTGCGTCGCACGGCAGAAGACTTGCTGAGCTTGTGACACCGGCGCGCATGTTCGACCCGGCGGTAGCTGGTCATGGATGCCGTGACGGCGGTCATGGTGAGGAGGAGGCCGGCGGCGGCGTAGAGCGGGGTGCGGATGTCGTAGGTGGTGGCCAGGCCCAGGACGGCGAGCCCCTCGACGGCGGCCGTGCAGGTCAGCGCCGCGCCGGTGCCGAGTCGTCGGCCAAGGTAGGAGGCGGTGCCCGCACCGAGCAGGCCGCCGGTGGCCTCCGCCGTGAGGAGCAGGCCGAAGCCGTAGGTGTCGATGCCCAGCCGGTCGTGCCCGAAGAGGGCGAGGACGGTCTCCACGGCGAGGAAGGCGACGTTCCCGACCGCCGGACGGAGCGCCCATCGGCAGCCATGCCACCCAGCACGCAAAAGCCCGCGTTTCCCCGGCACAGAACCGGCCCACGCCTCTCAGACCTGCCGAACCCGGTCCACGCGCCCCGTTCCCCCGTCCCCCACCCAGGTCATCCCACCCCCGCCCACGTTTGCCACCCCCCACCCCCGGTCATCCGGTACCCCTGAGCCCATATAACCGCCGGCCCGGCACACGGCCCACCCCGTACCTCGTCGGCCCCGGCGCTTTGGAAAGGAACCGCGAACCGTCATGACCGACACCCCCCGCACCACCACCGACTCCGGCGCCCCGGTAGAGAGCGACGAGCATTCGCTCACCGTCGGCCCCGCCGGACCGATCCTGCTCCAGGACGCGTACCTGATCGAGCAGATGGCCCAGTTCAACCGGGAGCGCATTCCCGAGCGGCAGCCGCACGCCAAGGGCAGCGGGGCCTTCGGGCACTTCGAGGTGACGGGGGATGTCACCCCGTACACGAAGGCGGCCGTCTTCCAGCCGGGCACGCGCACCGATCTGGTCGCCCGCTTCTCCACCGTCGCCGGGGAGCGCGGGAGCCCGGACACCTGGCGCGACCCGCGCGGCTTCGCGGTGAAGTTCTACACCAGCGAAGGCAACTACGACATGGTCGGCAACAACACCCCGGTGTTCTTCATCAAGGACCCGATGAAGTTCCAGCACTTCATCCGCTCCCAGAAACGCCGCGCCGACAACAACCTGCGTGACCACGACATGCAGTGGGACTTCTGGACCCTCTCCCCCGAATCCGCCCACCAGGTCACCTGGCTCATGGGCGACCGGGGCGTCCCGCGCAGCTGGCGGCACATGAACGGCTACACCTCCCACACGTACATGTGGATCAACGAGGCCGGTGAGAAGTTCTGGGTCAAGTACCACTTCAAGACCGACCAGGGCATCGAGTTCTTCACCCAGGACGAGGCCGACCAGATGGCGGCCGTGGACACCGACTACCACACCCGTGATCTGTTCGAGCACATCCGGGACGGGGAGCACCCGAGCTGGACTCTGTATGTGCAGGTCATGCCATACGAGGACGCCGCCGGGTACCGCTTCAACCCCTTCGATCTCACCAAGGTGTGGCCGCATAGCGACTACCCGCTCATCGAGGTCGGCCGGATGACGCTGGACCGGAATCCGACGGACAACCACGCCGAGATCGAGCAGCTCGCGTTCCAGCCGAACAACTTCGTCCCCGGCATCGGTCCGAGCCCCGACCGGATGCTGCTGGCGCGGCTCTTCTCGTACGCCGACGCGCACCGTCACCGCATCGGCACCAACTACGCCCAGCTCCCGGTGAACGCGCCCATCACCGACGTCCACACGTACTCCAAGGACGGCGCGATGGCCTACCGCAAGACCACCGACCCCGTCTACGCCCCCAACTCCAAGGGCGGCCCCGCCGCCGACACCGCCGACTACGGCACCCCGCCGAGCTGGCACACGGACGGCGACATCACCCGTACCGCCTACGTCTCGCACGCCGAGGACGACGACTGGGGGCAGGCCGGCACCCTCGTCCGCGAGGTCCTGGACGACGACGCCCGCGACCGGCTCGTGGACAACGTCGTGGGCCACCTCCTCAACGGGGTCACCGAACCCGTACTGGAGCGCGCCTTCCAGTACTGGGCCAACATCGATCCCAAGATCGGCGAGCGGATCGCCGAGGGGGTACGCGCCAAGGCCGATGAGATGGACCCCAAGGCCGAGGACCAGGGCAACCCGGCTCGCAGCAGCATGCAGCGCAAAGCCTGACCCCGTCCCGCCGGGCGCCCCTCCCCCACCCCTTGGGCGAGGGGCGCCCGGCTGTGTGGGCCCGGCGGGGCTGGGTACTGCGGATGCCATGAGTGTCGCCTCCCTGATCGACACCGCGCTCGACCGCACCGTCGTCCTCGGCTACGGCTGGCCGGGACTGGTCCTGCGGCGGGTACTGCCGGGCTGGCTCGACGGGCCTGAGCGGATGGACGGCAAGGTCGTCCTGGTCACCGGCGCGGGGTCGGGCGTCGGATTGGCGGCCGCTGTCGGCTTCGCTCGGCTGGGGGCCGGCCCACCACGTACCCGTTCGGCGCCGGCCATGACCCCGAAGAGGTCCGGGGGGAGCTGTGGGAGTACGTCACATCACTCGCCCACGGCGACCGGTCCGCCTAGCCCGCGAACAGCTGGGCCCCGTATGACCGGGCCGGCCGGCATCGAGGGTGACCTCAGCGGCGCGCCCAGGCCAGCAGTGCCGTATGCGGCAGTGCCAGCAACCCGTCCGGACCGGTGAATTCGGCGCTGAACACGTCGAAGTGGCGCTTGATCTCGGCCCGTATCTGGGGCGGCTGGCTCGTGACTATTTGGCCGGTGGACGCCACGCCCGCTGCCGGGCCGCTCCACCATTCCCCGGCGGTGACACGGTGATCCCACCGCAGCGTCTCGCAGACCGCCGCACGCATTCCGTAACCCTCGCGCCCCGCGCGCATGCCTGGGCAGCGACCGTGCCCGGTCCCGTTCCCACGTCCAGCAATCGCATGCCCGGCCGGACCTCGGCGATGTCGAGCAAGGCCGGGACCGGGTACGCGCAGAGCCGGGCGAAGCTCGCCGCGTATGCCGCGCTGCGGCCCGCCCATATGAGCCGCTCGCTCTCGTCGAAGATCGTCAACTGTCCCTCCGTAGCCTCGCCGGTGGTGTCTACTGTGTCACTCGGCCATACAGAGCGAGTCTGCGTTCCTCCGCTCGGGCGGTCCGTTCCGACACCGCGGACGCTGCCTCCGCCAGGGCGGCTCGGTGATCTCGGGTGGTCCTCGGGCCACGGCCGCGCGCAGCGCGGCGGGTCGGTGAAGGCGGTGGACAGCAGGGTGTCAGCGGTTTCTCGGCAGTCAAAGTGGCGGGATGCTAAGCCAGTTGGAGTGCGTCTGCGGCGAGCGTCATGTCCGCGGCCAAAGAGGGGCGAGGTCGTCGCCGTTCGCGGGCCGCTGGTAGACAGATGCGATGGCGGATGAAGACGCGCAGAAGTTTCAGGCAGGGCAGTCGGGGCTGATCGTGAGGGTTCCCGAGGCGGAGCCCTTGGTGGGAGCGTGGCGCAACCGGCTTGATCCCCCGGCCCGTGCCGGTGTTCCGGCGCATGTGACGGTGCTTTTCCCGTTTCTCGACGCGAGCCTCATCGATGAAGGTGTCTGCGCCATGATCGGTGACGTACTCGGCCGGCAGGAGTCCTTCGAGGTGGGGTTCGAGCGGTGCGGCCGATTTCCTGGAGTGCTGTATCTCACCCCCGAACACCTGACCATTGCTCAAGGCCAGAACGAGGCTGTCCTGCAGAAGGCCGAGGCCGACCTGCTCAACGGTCTCCCCGTCGTCGCACAGGTCTCGGCAGTCGACTTGATGGTTCACGACGGGACACGGTGGCGCCAGCAGGCTGCCTTCCGGCTGGCCTAGGCACAGTTGCGCTGGACAGCTCGTGATGGTTCTCCGCCCTTCTCGCGGCGCACCGTCAAACGCTGTTCCAGGGGATGTCCGGAGTGAGCATGTCGTGGACGCAGCGACGCAGCCCGCTGTCGGAGTCGACCGGTCCGAGCCACGGCACCCGCTGGACCAGGTCACTGCGTTGATCGGTACTCCGGTGGGTCAGGAGGGCGCGGAGCTCGTCAGGAACGGAGTCACCGACCAGGCACAACCAGGCGAGGCCGGCACCGATGCGGATCTCGGGCGATCGGCCGGGATCCGACAATAGCTCCCGCGCCCAAGCGGGAGCCTGTTCATCCTGGTGTTCGCGGGCGAGCTGGGCGATCGCCAGGATCAGGCTCACACCGACCACCGGGTCGTCTTCCACCACCAGCCTGCGGTGTAGGGCCGAGGAGACACGCGGAATCTCGCGGGTCGCCGCCGCAAGGACGAAGGCAGCCGCAGAGCGGACATCGGGATCGAGGTCGGGGAGAAGAGGGAGCAGGAGGTGCAGGTCGTCCGTGATGGCATCACGAGCAGCCTCAATCGTCCAGTTCGTCGGACACATCGTGGTGCCCTCCACCTCCAGCGGGTCTTCGGCAACCTGGAGAAGACCTTCGCGTGTTCCATCCCCGAAGTGCTGGCATCGGCCAATCTCGGCGACCAGGCAAAGGGTGTTCGCCCGGAGCTCGGGCAGCCCTGCAAGCGCGATCCGGAACAGGAACGGTACTGCCAGTGCTCCCACCGCGATCGTGCTGCCCTGGTGGTGCAGGCAGTCCCACAGCTCCACCAAGGCCCGGCCGGCGGCTTCGGCGTCTCCGGAGGCGAGTGTCGCGAGGCGACCGGGTATCTCCTCGCCCGAGCCGTAGAAGTGCGGAAACCGCTGCCATGGGATCTCGTCGTACTTGAACCCGTCCTTGATCTCCCGCGAGATCGCGCCGACGACCGTCCTCATGTCGACGTCCGTACCTGCCCATGGCTCGGGCCACCTGGCCCAGCGGTCGTCGTCCATGGTTTGGCTTCCACTCCACCGACACCATCCGAACCCCGGGAGTCTAACGATCGATGATCAAGAGCCCGGGCCGCCGCCGCACCACGGTGATGTCATGTCTCGTGAGCATCTGCAGCATTGAAGATCGCCAACGGCTGCCCAGCCCGCTGCACAAGCGTTGCTGGCGCGGCTTATCAGGCGCGGAGCTGCGGCTGCGGCGGGAGCAGCCATCTGATCAGGGCTGTCACCGCTGCTCCGGCCGGGTTTACGCCCCAGCGTTCGGCGTGGGGCAGGACCGGGAGGCCCAGTTGTTCGCGGGACCAGGCGGGGAGGAGGGACACGGCTGCCGCGCCGAGGACGAGGTACGGGGGGAGGACCGGTTTGGGCAGGGGTGGGCGCAGGAGGATGTAGCGCACCGCCTCGCGGGTCTGGGGGGTCAGGCGTAGTTCCGGGCGGTAGGAGTCCAGGCGGTCTCGGAGTTCTGCCAGCGTCGTCGGGGGGTTCTCGATGCCCAGCGCGGTGGCGACTCTGGCCATGTCGGCCACGTAGGCGTCGCGGCCCGCGGCGTCCAACGGGCGTTTGCCGTAACGCTGGTGGGCGGTGAGGAAGCAGTACGCCTCGGCGCAGTGCACCCAGGCCAGCAGGTGCGGGTCGGCGGCGTGGTACGGCTCGCCGTCCGGCGTACGGCCCCGGATGTTCTCGTGGACCGCCCGTACGCGGTCGACGGCTCGCTGGGCGTCGTCGGCCGCGCCGTAGGTGGTGTAGGCGAGGAACGTGCTCGTGCGGGCCAGCCTGCCCCAGGGGTCGTTGCGGTAGTCGGAGTGGTCGGCCACCGCCGTCATCGCCAGGGGGTGCAGGGACTGGAGGAGCAGCGCGGCGAGGCCGCCGGGGAACATGGACGCGTCACCGTGGACGACACGGATCGGGCGGTCCGGCGCGAACCAGCGGGGGCCGGGAGTGCCGTGGACGCGGCGTCTGCTCTCCGGACCTCCGGGGCCGGCTACTCCGCGGAAGAGGGCGTCACCGAGGCGGCCGCGCAGGCCGGGGCGGTGGGCCGCCGCGACCGTGGTCGTTCTCTCCGGGCGCGGTCGCGTGCGTGTGGGTGGGGGTCGGTCGGCCATCGCCCTGCCCCAATCCCTCGACTGTCACCGAGTGAACACGGTCGGGTCGGGCGATGCCAGCCGCATCGTTACTGCGTCGCTTCCAGGTCGCGCAGGGACTCCTCCAGGAGGGCGGTGAACTCCTTCGCGCGTGCTGCGGGAGCGGCCGGCTGGTACGTAGTGGTCGGGCTCGTCCGGGGTGTGCTTCATCAGGGTGCTGATGTGCTTGGTCACGGGGCCATCATCGGGGACAACTTCGGCCGGACGGAAGGCATCTGGGCGGGGGGCGTCGATAACTCGGTGGCGCCGACAGGTGGTTACCCGCGAGCATGCAGCGCATGACTGAGCAGCCCGCGCGATGGACCGAGGCGACCGTCTACCCCGACATGTGGGCCGATCCGGACGACGACCCGCGTGAAGGTTCCAGTCCCGAGGGCGAGTTGGCGACCCTCCAGGACTACCTGTCGAACTACCGCCTGACCCTGCGGATGAAGTGCGAGGGTCTCGACGCGGCGCAGCTCGCGCTCCGGTCGGTCCCGCCCTCGACCATGTCGCTCCTCGGGCTCGTCCGGCATCTCGCCGAGGTGGAGCGGGACTGGCGGAACTGGATCAGCGAGGGTGAGCCGTTGCCGAAACTGTACGGGGTGCGGGACGCGGACTTCGAGGGTGCCGTCGGCGAACAGGCCGTGGTCGACCAGGCGTTCCGTGATCTGGAGCGTGAACAGGCGGCAACGGACGCCGCGTTGGCCGAGCATGTGGATCTGGGAGCGCGTGTCGGCAAGGAAAACATCGCCGTGCGGGAGTTGTTGGTGCACCGGGTCGAGGAGTACGCGCGTCACTGCGGGCACGCCGATCTGCTGCGGGAGCGGATCGACGGGAGGGTGGGGCAATGAGCCCGGGTGTCCCGGGCGACGCTCGCGATCACGCAGCGCCCATCGCGTACCCGATCAGATCCACTCCGGCCAGTCCGAGCGCGTACCGCCCCGGCCAGTCGCTCCGACCGTGAACCCGCAGCTCCAAGGCGTGGGCGCGCCAGCGGTGTGCGCGGGGTCGGCAGCCAGGTGGTCGTGGCAGCAGGTGCGGGTGCGTACGCCCGTTTCACGGTAGGAGGCCGGGCTCGACGGACGAGCTGGTCGAGCGCATCACCACCCGGTAGCCTCCCCCGTGTGAACACCGGATCGGCGTCAAGCCACGCACAGGACGGTCAGCCGGTGGACGGCTGACGGCGCGGCGGAGTTGGGCCCGTGGGCCTCCGGCACTCGTGCGTCACCGCGCGTCCGAGTCCGAATCCACCGTGAGGTCAGCCCTATGTCCGCAACGTTCAACCACACCATCATCGCCGCCAGGAACCGCGAGGAATCGGCCCGTTTCTTCCGGGAGTTGCTGGAGGTGCCCGAGGCACAGTCCTGGGGGCCGTTCGTCAATATCCAGCTCAGCGACGGCGTGCTGCTCCAGTTCGCCGAGCCGCCGGTCGAGATCCAGATGCAGCACTACGCGTTCCTCGTCGACGACGAGCTGTTCGACCGGGCCTATCAGCGGCTCCGGGACGGCGGGGTCGTGCACTGGGCCGACCCGCAGATGCGGCGGCCCGGTGAGATCAACCATGAGCACGGCGGGCGGGGTGTGTACTTCAAGGACCCCGCCGGGCACGCGATCGAGCTGATCACCCGGCCTTACCTCTAGCGAGCCGCCCGGCCGGGCACCCCCAGGGGAAGGAGTGCCCGGCCATGGCGTCACTCGCGGTACGAGCCCACCTGGCGCACCGTGGCCCGGTCCAGCTTCACCGAGCCGTGGTCGGCGAACACCTGGACGCCGTCGGAGGTGGGGTCGGGGAACACCAGGTCGGTGATGGTCGCCTCGCCGTCGCCGCCGTAGACCTCGACGGAGGACCAGTCGACGAGGATGCGGAGCTTGACCTTGCCGTCGCGGGGCTTCAGCGGGGCGCGCTGGACTCCGGGGAAGGACGGGCTGAAGTCCGTGACGCCGGAGTGGGTGCGGTCGACGTAGAGTTCGCCGGTCGTGCGGTCGTAGCCGACGGTCGTCTCCTCGCCGCCGCTGCCGGTGCGGACCTTGAGGCCGAAGCGGTCGGCGTCGCGGAGGGTGAAGGTGGCCTCGATATCGAGGGCCTTGCCCTTGACCGGGAGGGGGCGGGAGGTGTTGGTGACGGTGGCACCGGCCGTCGTGGTGGGCTGCCGCCAGAGCGTGGACAGGGCGGCTACCGGCTCGCTGGTCAGACGGGGGCGGCCGTCGATGGTGCGCAGCGTCAGGCGGCGGGGGACGGTCTGGGCGCTGCGCCAGGGGGTGGTGGGGGTGGCGCCGGCGTAGTCGAGGCCGGCCATCCAGCCGATCATGTACCGCCGGCCGTCGGGTGCGTCGTTCCAGGTGACGGCGGCGTAGTGGTCCTTGCCGTAGTCGACCCAGGAGGCGCGTTCGACGGCGGAGCGGGCGGGGGCCTGGGCCGCGGTGAAGCTGTCGGCGAGGATGTGGCCCCAGCCGCCGGTGTTGCGGTCGACCAGCTGGATGCGGGCCGTGCGGCCCTGGTAGGGGCGCAGGTCGAAGGAGGCCCAGTCCATCGCCTCGCTGTCGGAGCCGGTGACGCTGCGGACGACTTCGCCGTCGACGAGCAGGTTGACGGCCGTCTCCTGGGTGAGGGGCTCGGCGCGGGTGTCGGAGAGGACGAGGTGGTCGACGTTCAGGTGGCCCCAGCGGCCGGTGTTGTCGTCCACGATCCGGATGCGGGCCCGTTTGCCTCGGAGGTCGCGTACGTCCCAGGAGGCCCAGTCGAGCGCCTCGGAGTTCCGGCCGGTGGTGGTGCGTACCGTGCGGCCGTCGACGACGAGTTCGACGGCGGTGGGGCCGGCGGAGGTGGCGGGGTGGTCGCCGCCGCCGATGAGGAAGTCGACGTAGTTCTTGTCGAGGGTGAACTCGGGTGAGGTGAGGGTGCCGGTGCCGGTGTCGCCACCCCGGTAGCTGTTGACCAGGCCGTCGCCGAGCCAGCCGGAGACCTGCTGCTGGTCGGGAAGGGTGCCGGTGGCCGGTGCGGTGCCGAAGGCGTCTCCGGTCGCGGTCCAGTGGCCGTACGTGCCGCCCTCGAAGTCGGCGAGGACGGTTCCCTCGGGGGTGGGGCCGCGGTCCACGGCGGTGCCGGGTTCGTGCGGGTGGTGTCCGCCGCCGGCCTTGAAGTTCAGGTACGGGGTGGTCACGGTGAAGCCGGGTGAGGTGAGGGTGCCGGTGCTCGGGTCGCCGCCGTGGAAGCTGTTGGCGAGGCGCTTGCCGTCGAAGCCGGTGACGGTCTGCTGGCCGTCCACCGCGCCGGACGCGGGTCCGCCGCCGAAGGCGGTGCCGGTGGCGGTCCAGTCACCGAAGCTCTCGGCCTCGAAGTCCTGTACGGCGGTGCCGGGCGGCGGGGTGTAGCTGCCGTCGTCGTCCGGGGTGAACGCTGTGCCGTCGAAGTCGCCGGTGAAGTACTGGGTGCCCGAACCTCCGGCGACGGCGCCGGGGTTGACGTTGGTGACCAGGACCCACTTGACCTTGCGGGGGTTGCCGTCGACGGCGAGGGGGAAGAGGTCCGGGCACTCCCAGACTCCGCCGGTGGCGCCCGCCGGGCCGAACTCGCTCAGCTGCTTCCAGTCCTTGAGGTTCTTGGAGGTGTAAAAGCGGACCTTGCGCTCGGTGGGCAGGGCGACCGTCATCAGCCAGCTCTTGGTGGGCGCGTACCACTGGACCTTGGGGTCGCGGAATTCGGTGGAGCCGATGTCCAGTACGGGGTTGCCCTGGTACTTGGTCCAGGTGCGGCCGCGGTCGGTGCTGTAGGCGAGCGACTGGGCCTGCTTGCCGCCGTATCTGAAGGCGCTGGTGTAGACGGCGACCATCGGCGGGTTGTCCGGGGTGCCGAAGCCGCTGGTGTTGTTCCGGTCGATCACCGCGCTGCCGGAGAAGACCATCTCCTTGTCGTCGTGGGACAGCGCGAGCGGGAGCTGCTTCCAGTGCACGAGGTCCGTGCTGACCGCGTGACCCCAGGACATGTCGCCCCAGGAGTTGCCGTTCGGGTTGTACTGGTAGAAGAGGTGGTATTCGCCCTGGTAGTACACGAGACCGTTGGGGTCGTTCATCCAGTTCTTCTCGGGGGTGAAGTGGAACTGGGGGCGGTAGGTCTCGGTGTAGGGCGGTGCGTCGGCGGCGGCCGCCGGCGGGGTGAGCGATGCGGCCGCCAGGGCGCAGGCGGTCAGTGACGCCGCGATCAGCCAGGCGCGGGCGTGCCGCGCTCCACGTACCGAGCTCATGACATCTCCTGTGCTGCGGTCGGCCCCGCGGCGGAGCGTGACGCGCGGGGCGCACGGGTCCGGAAGGTGACAGGCCGCCGGCGCCGTCGTCCCTGGCGTCGGCGGGAGATGTCATCGTTGACTCATGTCATCGATGACAGCGAGCGGGTGCGTCGATGATGCGGCAGGGGCACGGGCGCGTCAACGGTTCGCGCGGCACGGTTTGTTGGCTGATTCACGACGCCCGGCACAAGCCGCGTACGTTGCCGATTTGTGACAGGCACAGGGCATTGACGTCGCCGTGAGGGGCCGTCCATCATCCTCGCCATGGCGTGTCAACGATGACATAAGTCAACGATGACACCTCGGGACGGCATGCTCCGATGCCGGCCGCGCCGCTCGCAATCCCGCAGGAGTCGTTCATGTCTCGCAATCCTCGCCCGCACCTGTCCCTGCTGAGAGTCGCCGCGTGCACGGGCGCCGTGGCTCTGACCCTCACGGCCTGCGGCTCCGGCTCGGGGTCGTCCGGGTCGGGTTCGGGCGGTGTCAAGGTCGGGCTGATCACCAAGACCGACACCAACCCCTTCTTCGTGAAGATGAAGGAGGGCGCGGAGCGGTCGGCCAAGGAGAACGGCGCCCAACTGCTCACCGCGGCGGGCAAGTTCGACGGGGACAACGCCGGTCAGGTCACCGCGATCGAGAACATGGTGGCGTCCGGGGTGAAGGGCATCCTGATCACGCCGAGCGACTCCAAGGCGATCGTGCCCGCGCTGGCGAAGGCCCGCGCCAAGGGCGTGCTGGTGATCGCGCTGGACACGCCGACCGAGCCGGAGAGCGCGGTGGACGCGCTGTTCGCCACGGACAACCTCAAGGCGGGCGAGCTGATCGGGGAGTACGCCAAGGCCGCGATGAAGGGCAAGAAGGCGAAGATCGCCACGCTCGACCTGGCGCCGGGTGTGTCGGTGGGCGTGCAGCGGCACGACGGGTTCCTCAAGGGCTTCGGGGTCGGCGCCAAGGACCCGTCCGTGGTCTGTTCCCAGGACACGGCCGGTGACCAGACCAAGGGGCAGACGGCGATGGAGAACTGCCTGCAGAAGGAGCCGGGCATCAACGTCGTCTACACGATCAACGAGCCGGCCGCGCTGGGCGCCTACACGGCGCTGAAGGCGAAGGGCCGGGAGAAGGACGTGCTGATCGTGTCCGTGGACGGCGGCTGCACCGGCACCAAGGCGGTCAAGGACGGGAAGATCGCGGCGACTTCGCAGCAGTACCCGCTCAAGATGGCCGCCGAGGGCGTGAAGGCGGTGGTGTCGTACGCCAAGGACGGGAAGAAGGCGTCCGGTTACACCGACACCGGCGTCACCCTGATCACCGACAAGGCCCAGTCCGGGGTGGACGCGAAGGACACCGCGTACGGCCTGGACAACTGCTGGGGCTGATGCCCCGTTCCTCCTGACCGGGCGGCCGGCCCGGCCACTCCCCCGCCGGGCCGGCCGCCCCTCTCTCCCGCGTCCCCTGGACATCCCGACCTCCGGCAAGCCCTTTTCGACAAGGACGTCGTATGACCGCCACGACCACGCCGTACGCCGGGCTCACGGCGCCGAGCACGGCGCGCCGACTGCTCACGGCACCCACCACCGGTCCCCTGGCCGCCCTCCTGATCGCCTGTGTCTTCTTCTCCTTCTCCACCGACCAGTTCCTGACCGGCGGGAACTTCTCGCTGGTCGTGCAGCAGGTCATGGTCGTGGGCACGCTCGCGATCGGGCAGACCCTGATCATCCTGACGGCGGGGATCGACCTGTCGTGCGGGGCGGTGATGGCGTTCGGCAGCATCATGATGGCGCGGATGGCGGCCGAGGGTTCGCTGCCGCCGCTGCTCGCCATCGGTCTGGGGCTGCTGGTGTGCGCCGGATTCGGGCTGCTGAACGGGGTGTTGACGGAGAAGATCCCGCTGCCGCCGTTCATCGTCACCCTCGGCATGCTCAACGTGGCGTTCGCGCTGACCCACATCTACTCCGAGGAGCAGACGGTCACCGAGCTGCCCGGCCCGCTGACCGCGCTCGGCGGCACCTTCCCGCTCGGCCACACCGACATCACCTACGGTTCGCTGGTCACCATCGCCCTGTTCCTGCTGTTCGCCTACGCGCTGAGCAGCACCGGCTGGGGCCGGCACGTCTACGCGCTCGGCAACAGCGTGGAGGCGGCCCGGCTGAACGGTGTGCGCACCTCCCGGCTCACCATCGGCGTGTACACGGTCGCCGGGCTGCTCTACGGGGTGGCCGCGCTGCTGCTCATCTCCCGTACCGGCGTGGGTGATCCGCAGGCGGGGCAGACGGACAACCTCGACAGCATCACCGCCGTGGTCATCGGCGGGACCTCCCTGTTCGGCGGGCGCGGTTCGGTGCTGGGCACGTTCATCGGTGTGCTGATCGTCGGTGTGTTCCGCAACGGCCTCCAGCTGATGGGGGTCGCGTCCATCTACCAGACGCTGATCACCGGGGTCCTGGTGATCCTCGCGGTGACCGTCGACCAGATCTCCCGGAAGAAGGCCCGATGACCGCCGCCGACTCCCCCACGCCCGTCCTCCAGGCCCGTGGTCTGGTCAAGCGCTACGGCCAGGTGACCGCCATCGACGGCGCCGACTTCGATCTGCTGCCCGGCGAGGTGCTGGCGGTGATCGGTGACAACGGCGCCGGGAAGACCAGCCTCATCAAGGCGCTGACCGGGGCGGTGGTGCCGGACGCGGGCGAGATACGGCTGAACGGCGAGCCGATCCGGTTCACCGGGCCGCAGAGCGCCCGTGCGCACGGCATCGAGACGGTCCATCAGGATCTCGCGGTGGCCGCGTCGATAGACATCGCGTCCAACATGTTCCTGGGCCGGGAGCTGCGCCGTCCCGGTGTGCTGGGCAGTGTCTTCCGGATGCTGGACAAGAAGCGGATGCGGCAGGAGGCCGCCGAGCACATGGCCGATCTGAAGATCGGGCTGCGCTCGCTCACCCAGGCCGTGGAGACGCTCTCCGGCGGGCAGCGGCAGGCGGTCGCGGTGGCCAGGTCGGTGGCCTGGGCGCGCAGTGTCGTGGTGATGGACGAACCGACGGCCGCGCTCGGTGTGAAGGAGTCCGGCCAGGTGCTGGACCTCATCCGCCGGGTGCGGGACAAGGGGCTGCCGGTGGTGCTGATCAGCCACAACATGCCGCATGTCTTCGAGATCGCGGACCGTGTCCATGTGCACCGGCTGGGACGCCGTGCGGCGGTGATCAAGCCGTCGGACTACTCGATGGCGGAGGTGGTCGCCATCATGACCGGGGCGCTCACGGTGGACGAGAGCGGAGGTACGGTCGTCGCGGACTCCGAGGCCGCGAAGGCCGCCGGCGTCCAGGCCACCTGACTTCCACGGCCCGGGGGTTCCCGGCCGGAGCCGACGAGCACAGGAGACGTGTCCCGCATGGCCGCGAACCGCCGCCCCACCCTGGCCGATGTCGCCCGCGAGGTCGGGGTGAGCGCCAAGACGGTCTCCCGTGTCCTCAACGAGGACGGGCCCGCCTCGGCGCGGACGCGGGAGCAGGTGCTCGCGGCCGTGGCGCGACTCGGCTTCCAGCCGAACCTGATGGCCCGCAACATCCGGGTCGGCGGCCCGGACACCACGATCGGGCTGGTCGTGCCGGACCTGGGCAACCCGTTCTTCGGGGCGGTGGCGGGCAGCATCGAGGACTGTGTCCGCGAGCGCGGGCTGACGCTGTTGATGGGGTCGTCGGCGGACGACGCGGACCGGGAGCGGGCGCTGACGGACAAGTTCCTGGCGCGCCGGGTCAGCATCCTGATGGTGGTGCCGTCGGTGGGCGCCGACCACGCCCATCTGCGGCCGCACCGGGCGGTGGGGCTGCCGGTGGTGTTCGTGGACCGGCCGGGGGCGGGGCTGGTCACGGACTGCGTGGTCAGTTCCAACCGGGCGGGTGCCCGTGCCGGGGTGACGCATCTGGTCGGGTACGGGCATCGCCGTATCGGGTTCGTCGGGGATCTGCCGACGCGGCTGTACACCCGGCGGGAGCGGCTGGCCGGGTACCGGGAGGCGCTGCGGGACGCGGGGCTGCCCGACGACCGGCTGCTGGTCGCCAGCGCCCACGACCAGGACGACGCGGGCGAGGCGACGGCGCGGCTGCTGGCCCTCCCCGATCCGCCCACGGCGCTGTTCGCGGGCAACAACATCGTGGCGCTGGGCGTGGTCGCGCGGCTGGCCGGCAGCGGCCGGAAGGACGTGGCGGTGGTCGCGTTCGACGACGTGGCGCTCGCGGAGGCGCTGGAGCCGGCGTTGACGGTGGTCGCGCAGAACCCGGAGGAGATCGGACGTACGGCGGCCGTCACGGCCCTGGCCCGGCTGGACGGCGACCGCTCGCGCGCCCGTACGGTCACGGTGCCGACCCGGCTGATCGTGCGGGGGTCGGGCGAGCAGCGGGTCAGCGCGTCGAACTGAGCAGATGCGGCGCGTGGCGGCGGACGGCCTCGCGGATCTCCTTCATCGACGGGTTGACCATCGCGTTGCCCGCCACGGTCACGGTCGGGACGGTCTCGTTGCCGTCGGCCACCAGGCGGACGAAGGCGGCCGCGTCGGGGTCGCGCCAGATGTTGACCTCGGTCCGGGGCAGCCGGGCCAGGCGAAGGCGGAGCCGGAGCTTGATGCAGAACGGGCACAGGGGTCGCCAGTAGACGACCACGCCGTCGCGGTAGTCGGTCAAGGTCTTCCCCTCGGTCGGCTTCTTTCGGTTCGAGCGTAGTGGAGGGCCCGCGCGGTGTCGTCGCGCGGGCCCTCCTCCCGTCCGGTCGGGGCTAGTTGAAGCCGACCGTGACGGGTTGACGGACGCTCGTCCTCGGGGTGGTGATCTTCAGGGTGTGGGTCCCGGTGTCCCACTGCCAGGCGGAGGCGGCCAATTTGGTGCCGTTCGCGGTGACATGGGCCGGGGGCTGGGTCAGGCCCTGGAAGGTGACCGTCCAAGTGCGGCGGGCCGGCAGGCCCTTGTAGGTGCCGTGGGTGGGGGCGATGCGCAGGGTGCGGTCGGTGTAGCTGATCCGGGTGGTGGCCGAGCGGTGGCGTGCGGGGGTGCTGACGCCGTCGTCCTCGTAGAGGGTGAAGGAGCCCGGCGCGCCGGTGGCGACGGTGACGCCGACCTGGTCGAGCGGGGTGCCGGAGTCGTGGGAGGCGTTGCCGGTGCGGGTGGCGACGATGCCGCCGGCGCGGACGAACACCGGCATGGTGTCCAGGGTGGTCGTCACGTCGTACGTGGCGCCGCCGGTGCCCGCGGTGTAGGTGCGGCCGGTGAAGTAGTCGGTCCAGGTGCCCGGCGGGAACCACACGGAGGTGGTGGTGCTGGTGCCGGGCGTGGTGACCGGCGCGACCAGCATGTCGGGTCCGTACAGGTACTCGCTGCCCGCCTTGGTGTAGGCGGCCTCCTCCTCGGGGTGGTCCAGGTAGAGGGGGCGGACGATGGGGACGCCGGTGGTGGCGGCCTGCTGGGCGAGGGTGTACGTGTACGGGACGAGGGACTCGCGCAGGCGGAGGAACTTTGCGGCGGAGTCGCGGGCCGCGTCGCCGTACTGCCAGGGCAGCCGGTCGCTGTGGTTGCTGTGCAGGCGGTCGATGGGCTGGAAGGTGCCGAACTGGACCCAGCGGGCGTACAGGTCGTCGGGCAGCTTGGTGGTGCGGTGGCCGCGGCCGTCGTCGGTGGTGTAGGTCTCGGCGCCGGGGATGCCGTGTCCGTCGTTGTGGCCGCCGATGTCGTGGCTGATGGCGGTCATGCCGGTGGCGGCGGACTCGCCCGGGGTGTAGCCGACCTCGGCGCTCAGGGTGCCCCAGGTGGAGGCGGTGTCGCCGGAGAAGTGGAGCGTGGTGCGCTTGTCGGCCCAGGGGCCGGTGGGCAGGCCGACGCCGCCGCTGTAGCCGCCCGCCTGGAGGGAGCCGTAGGCGCGGGAGAGGACGAAGGGGCGCTCGGCGGTCTCGGCGGTGAGGCCGGCGTACTTCTGGTTGATCCAGGCGTCCGGGGTGACTCCGGGCTGGGAGGAGCGGGAGGCGTCGCAGCACCAGTCGAGCCACCAGAAGTCGTTCCCGGCGCGGTCGAAGGGCCGGTGCAGATCGAGGTACGCCTTGAGCTGGTCGGGGTCGCCGAAGTCGAAGGTACGGCACTCCGAACCGGCCGAACCGGCGCAACCGCCCTTGCTGAGCTTGCCCTTGGCGGTCTGCTGGGCCCCCGCGTACTGCGGGTCGGACTCCAGGATGCTGGGGTGCACGTTCAGGGTGTTGTGCAGCCCCTGCGCGGTCGACCAGTCGAAGAAGCCCTTGGGGTCGGGGTACTTGGCCGGGTCGAAGTTCCAGCCGCTCCAGGTGTTGGGGGCCTTGAAGTCGGTGTCGGTGACGAGCACGTCCAGGGGAACACCGGCGGCGTGGAAGGCGGGCAGGATGGTGTCCTGGTAGTCCTTCGCGGTGCGGTCGATGTACTCGGAGTACCAGACGCCGTAGGCCCAGCGGGGCAGCAGCTGGGGCGGGCCGGTCAGGGTGGCGAGGTCGGTGAGTCCCTGCTTGTAGTCGTGGCCGAAGCCGAAGAGGTAGCCGTCCTGGTAGGGCCGACCGGCGTGCGCGGCGCGTGAAGTGGCCTTGCCGGTGCGGGAGTCGTAGACGGCGGAGGGGGTGTCGTCGAGCAGGTACCAGCCGTCGCGGTGCAGCAGACCGGGGGTGGTTCGGGGGGTGGGGTCGCTGTCGCCGTCGAGGCCGTCGAGGCTGCGCCGGTAGCCGCCGAGGGCGAGGTGCGGCTCGGGGGCGGGGTCGGCCGTGGCGGTGACGCCGAGGGTGTCGACGTTGACGTGGCAGCTGGTGGTGTCGGGGCAGCCGAGGGTGACCTCGTTGGTCCCGGCTTTCAACTCGACGGTGGTGGAGGCGGTTTGCCAGGTGTCCCAGTCGGCGGTGGGGTCGAGGGCGACGGTCGTGGGGGTGCCGGTGCCGGGGCGGACCTCCATCATGCGCTTCTCGTGGCGGCCGTCGCCGCCGGTGCCGTTGGCGTAGCGCAGGTGGAGGCGGTAGGTGCCGTCGCGGGGGACGTCCACGACACGGCGGGCGAGGCGGGCGTCCTTGTTCAGCTCGGCGGCGAATCCGTCGCCGGAGTGTCCCCGGTGGTCGGTGGCGATGACCGCGGAGCCCGCGAGGAGGCCGTCCTCGGCCTCGCAGTTGGTGCCGAACGCGCACGCGGCGACGGCGGTACGGTCACGTGCCGGGTAGTCGGCGCCCGGCTTCACCAGGGCCGCGCTGTCGATGTTGACGTTGCCGGAGTCGGCGGCGGTGCGCTGGAGCCGTACGGTGTGGTTGCCGGCGCCGAGTGTCAGGGGCAGCCGGGCCACGCCCCAGGTGTTCCAGTCGGCGGTGGCCGGGAGGCTGAACGTCTTGTTCGGGCCGCCGTCCACGCTGAGGCTGAGGGTGCGGGTCTCGCGGCGGCCGTCGGCGCCGACCGCGTTGGCGTACCGGACGGCGTACTCGTAGCCGCCCGACTCGGGTGAACGTACGTCCGTGGTCAGGGAGTTGTTCTCCACGGCGAAGCCCGCGAGGAAGCCCTTGCCGGTGAACCCGGTGTGGTCGATGGCGACACCGGGACCGTCGTGGAGCTGGCCCTCGGCCTCGCACAGGGTGCCCGCGGCGCAGTCGGGGCGCTGCCAGGGGCTCGCCTGCACCTGCTTCTGCCCGGCCTTCAGCCGGACGGTCAGGTTGTCGGCGGTGAAGGGGCCGGAGGCCACCTTGTAGCGCAGGGTCAGGGCGCTGGTGGTGACGGTGAGGACGCCGTCCTTGACGGAGGAGGTGTAGGCGGGCGGGGTGAAGGCGCTCCGGCCGATGGCGTTGAAGGTGGCGCTGTCCTCGAAGCGGTCGTCCCCGGCGTACTCGGTACGGATCAGGGTCGGGGACAGCACCTGGAACCGGGCGCCCGGCACGGTCACGGTGGCCGAGCGTGCCTTGGCGGCCGGGGTGGCGGCATCGGCGCCGACGGGGGCGAGCGCGACGCCCGCGCAGGCCAGGACGAGGGCGATGACCGGCCCGCGCGGCGGGCGGAGGGTACGGGGGAAGGGTGGTCGCACGGCACGCTCCAGGGGGCGGTGGCGCTCTGGCGAGCGCGACGGACATGCGGAGACGACGGGTGCAGAACTGCCGGGCCCGAGGGCTCGGTACAACGGCTCGGTACAACGTTGTAAACACGGCTCCCCGGCATGAGACCACGCTCCGCTTTCCGGTGTCCAGATCAGGAACGGACAGCGTTGTCAGGGTAGTTGGCGCGAATCGGGAGCGACGCGTGTTCCGTCCGTCTCCATCCGTGGCTGTATTTGATGCTGTACAGCACTCCCTCGCGGTGCTGTCGTGCAACTGACTGGGCTTGTTCAACGTTGGAGGACTCGCCATGCCGGTTCACAGACCCCGCTTCCTCGGCGCACTGCTGGCCCTCGCTCTCGCGCTCGGCGGAGTGCTCGCGCTGCCCGCGCCCGCCCGCGCCGCGACGACCGTGTGCGCCCTCTCCTGCGACACCCTCGATCCGTCCAAGGCCCGCCAGGAGTCGTTCCCGGTGCCGGACCGGACGGTCAACGGCCGCCTCCTCAGGCTGCATGTCTCCGAGCCGGACAGCATGGCGTGGGCCAGCCTCGACCAGGGGAAACAGGGTGACGCGGTGTGGCTGGACCGCTCCTGGGACCGGGGCGCGAGCTGGGACGGGCTGCTGGGGAAGGCGAGCATCCCCGCTTCGTGGACCGGCACCCGGACGCTGATGTACAACGTCACCGACCCGGTCGGCCACCGGCGCAGCTGGGTCCGGGCCTGCGCGGACGCGGCCGGGGTGACCTGCACGGACTGGTTCCGCCCACGGGTGTGCGACGGCACCTTCTGTGACGGCGCCGACCCCGCTACGGCGGCCCGCGACGAGCGTCCGGTGCCCGCGACCACCCTGTACGGGCGCACCATCAGCCTGCACATGGACCAGGCGAACGGTATGGCGTGGGGAGTGGTGGAGAACGGCGGCGCGGGCGACGAGATCTGGCTCGACCGGTCCTGGGACGAGG
Source organism: Streptomyces sp. NPDC085596 (assembly GCF_044541565.1). Lineage (NCBI taxonomy): Bacteria > Bacillati > Actinomycetota > Actinomycetes > Kitasatosporales > Streptomycetaceae > Streptomyces > Streptomyces sp. NPDC085596. The sequence goes on from NZ_JBITTC010000003.1 coordinate 63,183, forward strand.
GTGCGAGCTGGCCCGAGGGGTCGTCGCTCGGCCGGACGAGCGTGCCGTCCGGGTCGGCCTCGGCGCGTACCGCGATGTTCGCCACGCGGGACCCCCGGGGGCTGCTGTACGGCGGTGTCGTGCGCGCCTGCGGCCGTGAGTCCGCGCACCAGGACGGGAGTTGCACCGCGTGGGCGCGTCCGGCACCGACCCGCGCACGGGGTGCGGCGGACGCGCTGATGGCTTCGTACCAGACGAACGAGGGCTGGTGGCGGAGCAGTTGGTGGAACTCGGCGGTGGCGCTGACCTCGCTGAGCGACTTCGCGCAGGCCACGGGCCGGCACGACTACGACTGGGTGATCGCGCGGACCTTCGAGCAGAACAAGGGAGTTTTCCCGGCGGGCGGGCGCAGTTCGGACCCGGTGGAGGGGCACTTCATCAGCCGTGCCGTGGACGACGCGGCGTGGTGGGCGATCGCGTGGGTGGCGGCGTACGACCAGACGGGCGAGCGGCGGTATCTGGACGAGGCGGTGACCATCGCCGACTACGTGCGGGGGTTCTGGGACACGGGCTCCTGCGGTGGCGGGGTGTGGTGGGACCGGGAGCGCACGTACAAGAACGCGGTGACCAGCGGGCTGTATCTGTGGTTGACGTCGGCGCTGCACCAGCGGCTGAGCGGTGACACGGTGTGGGGCGCGCGGGCGGTGACGGCGGGCGACTGGTATCTGGGCAGCGGGCTGATCAACGGGTCCGGGCTGGTGAACGACGGTCTCACCTCGGGGTGCGCCAACAACGGTCAGACGGTGTGGAGTTACAACCAGGGGCTGGCGATCGGCGGCTTCACCGAGTTGTGGCGTTCGACCGGGGACGGCCGTTATCTCGACACCGCGAAGCGGCTGGCGGATGCCGCGCTGTCCTCCCCCGTACTGACGCGTGACGGGGTGCTGACCGAGTCGTGCGATGTGGGCAGCGCGCAGTGCGACGACAACCAGAAACAGTTCAAGGGCGTGTTCGTGCGGCATCTGGCCGATCTGGCGTCGGCCACCGGTTCGTCGACCTACCGCGCGTATCTCGTGCGGCAGGCCGACTCGGTGTGGGCCAAGGACCGGGACCCGCTGAACCGGCTGGGCCAGCGGTGGGCCGGTACGGGGCCGAACCAGGTGGACTGGCGGACCCAGGCGAGCGCGCTGGCGGCGCTCACGGCGGCCGGGTAAGTCCGGCCGCCGTGAGGGGCGTTCAGCCGACGCGGCGCCGCCTGGCCAGCCAGGTCTGGGCGACGACGACCAGGACGAGGAACGCCCCGCTGACCACCTGCTGGTAGGCGGAGTCGAGGGAGCCGATCTGGTTGATGACGTTCTGGATGACCTTCAGCAGCAGCACGCCGACGAGGGAGCCGCTGACGTAGCCGAGGCCGCCGGTGAGCAGGGTGCCGCCGATGACGACGGCGGCGATGGCGTCCAGCTCCATGCCGTAGCCGAGGATGGTGACGCCGGAGGCGAGGTAGGCGGCGTTCAGCGCCCCGGCGAGGCCGGCCAGCAGCCCGGACAGGGTGTAGACGCTGATCTTGGTGCGGGCGACGGGGGCGCCCATCAGCGCCGCCGCCTGTTCGTTGCCGCCGACGGCGTACACCCGCTGCCCGAACCGGGTGCTGCGCAGCAGCACGGCGCCGCCCAGGAACAGAACCGCCGTGATCCAGACGGGAGTTCCGATGCCGAGCAGCTTGCCCTGGCCGAGGGAGGCGAAGACGGAGTCCGGGTCGACGAGGAAGGTGTCGGCGCCCTCGTCGGTGATGGCGAGCATGAGCCCGCGGGCGGCGAGCATCGAGGCGAGGGTGACGATGAACGGCGCGAGGCCGGTGCGGGCCACCAGCAGTCCGTTGACGAGGCCGATCGCGGCGCACACGGTGAGCGGCAGCAGCAGGGCGACGACCGTGCCGTACTGGGAGCCCCAGGCGGCGAGGACACCGCCGAGGACGAAGACGGAGCCCACGGAGAGGTCGATGCCGCCGCTGACGATGACGAAGGTCATGCCGAGGGCGACGGTGGCGAGGAACGACGAGGAGACCGCGATGTTGCCCAGGTTGTCGCCGGTGGCGAAGGTGTCGAAGGACAGCGAGGCCACCGCGGCGAGGATGACGAGGGCCACGAGGGCGCCGTGCCGCTGGGCGAGGGCGGCCACCCGGTCACCGCGCCGGGCGGTGTCACCGGGGGCGGGCGCGGTCCGTCCGGCGGCCGTGGGGTGTTCCTTGGTGCTGGTCATCACCGCTTGCCCCTCTCCCGTGCCGCGTACACCGCGAGCACGATCACCACGGCCTGGGCGATCTGGGTCCAGGACGAGGGCAGGTCGTGTTTGATGAGGGTGGCCGTCAGGAGCTGGATGAGGACGGCGCCGGCCACCGTGCCGCCGATGCGTACGCGTCCGCCGGTGAGCGGGGTACCGCCGACGACCACGGCGGTGATGGCGGACAGTTCCATGAGGTTGCCCAGTGAGCTGGGGTCGCTGGCCTGGAGCCGGGCCGTGGCGAGGAACCCGGCGACGGCGGCGAGGACGCCCGAGCAGACGTAGACCGTGATCAGGACCCGGTGCACCGGGAGGCCGGCGAGCTGGGCGGCGGGGCGGCTGTCGCCGATGGCGAGGAGCCGGCGCCCGAAGGTGGTGCGGCGCACGACGAAGCCGACGATCAGGGCGAGCGCGGCCGCGATCAGCGCGAGGTAGGGGATGCCGGCCACGCCGCCGGAGCCGAGCGTGGCCATGGCGGGGTCGCGCACGTCCTTGAGCTGGGGCAGCAGCACCAGGGCGATGCCGCGGCCGCCGACCATGAGCGCGAGGGTGGCGACGATCGGCTGGACGCCGACGAACGCGATGAGCGAGCCGTTGGCCAGGCCGATGACGGCGCCGCCGACCAGGGCGGCCACCAGGGCGAACCAGGGTCCGTAGCCGAGGTAGAGGGAGGTGACGGAGGTGGCCAGGGCCATCACGGCGCCGACGGAGAGGTCGATGCCCTCGGTGCCGATGGCCAGCGCCATGCCGAGGGCGACGATCAGCACCGGGGAGACCTGGACGGCCTGGGTGCGGAAGTTCTCGCCGGAGACGAAGTGGTCGGTGAAGACCACGTTGAAGAGCAGCAGGACGGCGAGGCCGAGGTAGACGCCGTAGTTCTGGAGCCAGCCGACGACGCTCCGGTCGGGCAGCGCCTTGGTGTCCAGGGCGAGTTCAGTCATGGCGGGGCGCCTCCTCCTCGGCGGCCTCGGCGATGGCCCGCAGGAGCTGGTCGGCGCCGACCTCGTCCCCGGTCAGCTCGCCGACGACCGAGCCGTCCCGGAGCACCACCACCCGGTCGGACCCTTCGATGAGTTCCTCCACGTCGGAGGAGATCAGCAGCACGCCGAGGCCGTTCCCGGCGAGTTCGTCGATGAGTTTCTGCACCTCGGCCTTGGCGCCGATGTCGATGCCGCGCGTCGGCTCGTCCAGCAGCAGCACCTTGGGGTGCATGGCCAGCCAGCGGGCCAGCAGCACCTTCTGCTGGTTGCCGCCGGAGAGTTCGCCGACCTTCTGATGGGGGCTCGCGGCCTTGATCCGCAGCCGTTTCATGAAGGTGTCGACGACAGCGTCGACGCGGGCCTCGGAGACGAGCCCGAAGCGGGACATGCGGGGCAGCGCGGCCAGGGCGATGTTCTCGCGGACGGACAGGCCCGGCACGATCCCCTCGGACTTGCGGTCCTCGGGCAGCAGGCTGATCCCGGCCCGGATCGCGGCCGCCGCCGATCCGGTGCGTACGCGCTTCCCGTCCACGGTGACCTCGCCGGCGCCGAGCGGGAGGGCGCCCGCGATGGCCTTGGCGGTCTCGGTGCGCCCGGAGCCGAGCAGTCCGCCGAGGCCGACGACCTCGCCGGGGCGGATGTCCAGTGAGACGTCGTGCAGCTGGTGGCGTCGGGTCAGGTTACGCGCGCTCAGCACGGGTTGGGACCCGGCGTCATGGCTGCCCGCGAACTTGGTGACGCCCTCGGCGCGGACCTCGCTGGTCTCGCGGCCCAGCATCAGGGAGACAAGCTGGAGGCGGCCGGTCTCGGCGAGCGGGCCGGTGTGCACCAGGCGGCCGTCGCGCAGCACGGTGACCGTGTCGCAGATGGCGTACAGCTCGTCCATGCGGTGGCTGACGTACAGCACGGCGATGCCCTGTTCGCGCAGGCGCCGGATGACCCCGAACAGGGTCTCCACCTCGCGGGGTTCGAGCGAGGAGGTGGGTTCGTCCATGACGACCACGCGGGCGTCGACCGAGACGGCGCGGGCGAGGGCGACCATCTGCTGGGCGCCGACGCCGAGTTCGCTCAAGGGGCGGCGTACGTCGACGTGGACGCCGTACTCGGCCATGGTCTCCCGCGCCTCGCGGTGCATACGGGCGAAGTCGATCAGGCCGAGGCGGGTGCGGGGCTCGCGGCCGAGGAAGAGGTTGCGGGCCACGCTCATCAGGGGGATGAGGTTGACCTCCTGGTAGATCGTGGAGATCCCGGCGTGCTGCGCGGCGAGCGGGGTCGGGAAGGCCACCGGCGCGCCCTGGTGGCGCAGTTCGCCCTCGTCGGGGCGGTACACACCGGTGAGGACCTTGATCAGGGTGGACTTGCCCGCGCCGTTCTCGCCGACCAGGGCGTGGGTCTGGCCCGCCCGCAGGGTGAACGTCACGTCGTCCAGGGCCAGGACACCGGGGAAGCGCTTGGTCAGGCCGGTGACGGCGAGGACTTCGTCGGGTGGTGCGGTCACGGCTGCTCTCCATGGGGTCATGGGCGACGTGCCTGCTCGGGGCGCCGAAAGCCTTAGGAGGACTCTCGGCGCCCGGTCGAAGTGGGCGGTCAGTACGCCTTGTTCAGGTCGGCCTTGGCGTTGGCGCCGGTGTACTGGCTGTCCTGGATGACGATGTCCTCGCCGACCGGCTTGCCCTGGGTGAAGGAGTCCAGGGTGGCGAAGGCGAGCGGCCCGAAGCGCGGGTTGGACTCGATGACGGCGCTGATCCAGCCGTCCGCGATGCCCTGCACGGCGTTGCGGGTGCCGTCGATGGTCACGATCTTCACGGCGCCGGGCTTCTTGCCCGCGCCCTTGAGGGCGTTGACGGCGCCGAGGCCCATCTCGTCGTTCTCGGCGTAGATCGCCTTGATGCCGGGCTTGGACTGGATGAGCTGCTCGGTGACCGACTGGCCCTTCTCGCGGGTGAACTCGCCGGTCTGCTTGAAGACGACCTTGAGTCCGGGGGCCTTGGCCTTGACGCGGTCCTCGAAGCCCTTGGTCCGCTCGGTGGTGACGTTGTTGCCGGCCGCGCCGAGCAGGATGGCGATCTCGCCCTTGCCGCCGGTCGCCTCGATCAGCTGGTCGGCCGCGCGGCGCCCCTGGGCCACGAAGTCGGAGCCGATGAAGCTCACGTAGTCCTTGCAGGGGGCCGCGTTGATCTGCCGGTCGATGGTGATGATCGGGATCTTCTTGGCCTGGGCGGAGCGGAGCACCGGCTCCCAGCCGTCGGAGTTCAGCGGGGCGATCACCAGGAGCCCCGCGCCCTTGGCGATGAGGTCCTGCACATCGCTGATCTGCTTGGAGAACTGCGACTGGGCGTTGGCGGTGAGCAGCTTGATGCCGCGCTTCTCGGCCTCGGCCTTGATGGAGGCGGTCTCCGCGATGCGGAACGGGTTGGCCTCCTTCTCGGACTGGGAGAAGCCGACGACGGCGTTCTTCAGGTCGAGCTTGTCGGCGCCGTAGTCGCCGATGGCGCAGGTCTTGCCGCCGCCGCTCTCGGCGACCTGCTTGCCCGCGTCGTCGCCCGCGCTGGAAGTCTGCGCCGGGGCGGAGTTGTCGCTCTCGGACTTGGTGCAGCCGGTGACGAGCGCCAGCCCGGCGACGAGCCCCATGGCGAGGATGTTTCTGGTGGTGGTGCGGGAGTGCGGCTTCATGCGGATTACCCCACTTCGGGACTGCGGAAGGCCGGTCCGGCTGTGACCAGATCAGGATGCTTTTTACATCGTTGGAAGTGCCGTGTAAACACCTCGCGCGCGACGACATCGAACCGGTATAGGCGCCAACTGGGGCCTACGGAAAGGGGTTTGTGCTGGTCAGAACGAGTGCGGGCGCCGTCCGAGGGTGCTCTCCCGCTCCACGAGGGTGAAGCCGGGCTGGAGCAGGCGCGCGGCTCGGGGGGTCTCCTGGTTCTGGTCGCCCTTGAGCCGGCCGACGACGGACTCGACGGCGAGCCGGGCGATGGCCTCCTTGTCCGGGGAGACGGTGGTCAGGGTGACGGCGGCGTACCGGGACTCGGTGATGTCGTCGAAGCCGACCACGGCGACGTCCTCGGGCACCCTCAGTCCCCGCTCGGACATCACCCGCATCGCGCCCAGCGCGACCAGGTCGTTGTAGGCGAACACCCCGTCCGGGCGCTCACCGGAGTCCAGCAGCCCGGCCATGGCGCGCGCGCCGTCCTCGTGGCCCCAGCCGGTCGTGGTGGCGACCAGCCGTTCGTCCACCACCACCCCGGAGGCGGCCAGTTCGGCCTGCCAGCCGATGAAGCGCAGGTGGGCGGGCTGGTGGGAACGGTCCTGGCGGGCGCCGAGGAAGGCGATGCGGCGCCGGCCGAGGGCGAGCAGATGGCGTACGGCGGCACGGGCGGCGGCGATGTTGTCGATGACGATGTGGTCGTAGGGCAGGTCGTAGCGGCGCTCGCCGAGCAGGACCAGCGGCGCGTCGTCGCGGCGGGCGGCCAGGTCCTCGGTCTCCAGCTCCAGCGGGCTGAGGATCAGGCCGTCCATGACCCTGGCGCGGAAGCCCTGACAGACCAGGATCTCCTGTTCGCGCCGGCCCTGGGTGTGGTCGAGCAGGACGGTGTACTCGTGCTGGGCGGCGGCGTCGATGACGGCGCCGGCGAGTTCCGCGAAGTAGGAGTTGCCGAGTTCGGGCACGGCCAGGCCGATGATCCCGGTGCGGCCCTTGCGGAGGTGACGGGCGGTCAGATTCGGCCGGTAGCCCAGCTCGTCGATGGCCGACTGGACGCGGGCCCGCATGGCCGGGGTGACGTGCGGATAGTCGTTGACCACGTTCGAGACGGTCTTCACGGAGACCCCCGCACGTTCGGCCACGTCCTTCAGACTCACGTGCATCCTCAGTCCTCCCACGTCTCGTGTCAGACACCTGGACAGAGCACAGGAGGCGTGTTCTCATGCCAACTGCCCTTGTTTCCAACGTTATACAAGATGTGCTGGAGCACGGGCAGAGCACGCACCCGCAACTCCGTTCCCCCCGGAGGTACTCGTGCCACCATCCTCTCGCCGCAGGTCCCGCCCGCACCGCTGGCTGGCCTCCGCGTTCACCGCTCTGACGCTCGTGGTCTCCGGGGCCGCCGCCTCCCAGGCAGCCCCGGCGGCCCCGGAGTCCCCGAAGGCCGACGGCCCGGCCGAGGCTCACGGTCTCAAGGGTGAGTACTACACCCAGTCCGCGTCCGGAGCCTTCGACTTCGCCACGCTGAAGGCGACCGCCTTCGACCCTTCGCTCGACTTCGCCGACCTCGAACCGCGCCTGAAGGCCCGCGCCGGGCAGCAGGACGACGTGAGCGTGCGCTGGACCGGCCGGCTCACCCCGGCCACCACCGGCGCGCACACCTTCTCCATCACCGGGGACAACGGTTTCCGGCTGTGGATCGACGGCAAGTCCGTCATCGACCACTGGGTGGACGACTGGGACCGCGAGCAGAACTCGGCGCCCGTCACCCTGGAGGCGGGGCACGCCTACGACATCAAGGTGGAGTACTTCGAGCACTACGGAGGCTCCAACCTGCATGTGCGCTGGACACCGCCCGGCGGTGCCAAGGGGGCGATCCCGCAGTCGGCGTTCAGTCTGCCGGACGGGTTCACCTACAACGGCCCGCAGGACTCGGCGATCCAGCCGGACGGCAAGACCCTGGTGCTGGACTTCGCCCAGCCGCTGGCCGCTCCCCCGGCCGGGTTCGACGAGCACCTCGACATCGATGTCGGCGGCTCCGCCTGGCCGCGCGGCACCGCACATCTGGACCCGTCCGACCCCAGCAAGCTCGTCGTCCCGCTGAAGGAACCGGTGGTCGGCGGCCACGGCGGCTACGCGGACCTGCGCTACGACGGCAAGGGCGGCCTGACCGGCACCGACGGCGCGACGGTCGCCGACTTCTGGAGCACGGGCAGCAACCACTCCACGTACCAGCTGCGCACCCCCTGGGCCGACAAGGTGAGCCCCACCAACGCCCATCCCGAGTACCCGCGGCCCCAGTTGACCCGCGACAAGTGGAAGAACCTCAACGGCACCTGGGAGTTCGCGGGCGCCAAGGCGGACGAGCAGCCGCCCACCGGCAAGAAGCTGGGCGAGAAGATCCTGGTGCCCTACCCCGTCGAGTCCCAGCTGTCGGGGATCGAACGGCACGAGGACCGCATGTGGTACAAGCGGACCTTCACCGTGCCCGCCGACTGGCAGGTGCACGGCACACGCCGGCTCCAGCTCAACTTCGACGCGGTGGACTGGCAGGCCGTGGTGTACGTCAACGGCCGCAAGGTCGGCGAGCACAAGGGTGGTTACGACCGGTTCAGCCTGGACGTCACCGATGCGCTGAAGAAGAGCGGCGGCCTCCAGGAACTGATCGTCGGCGTCTACGACCCGACCGACTCGGCGAACGGCGAGAACCCGCCGATCGGCAAGCAGCGGCTGGACCCGAGCGGTATCTGGTACACGCCCAGCTCCGGCATCTGGCAGACGGTGTGGATGGAGCCGGTTGGCCGGGACCGCGCCGAGGACGTGAAGACCACCCCCGATCTGGCGAACCGCTCGGTGTCGGTGAGCGTGCGCGGGGTGCGGGACGGCGTGCCGGTCACGGCCGTCGCCTACGACGGCGGCCGCGAGGTCGGCCGGGCGAGTGGCACCGGCGGCAACGCCTTCTCCGTCCCCGTCCCCCGCCCGCACCTGTGGACCCCGGACGACCCGCACCTGTACCAGCTGAAGGTCACCGTCGGCCGGGGCGCGAACGCCGACCACGTGGGCAGCTACTTCGGTATGCGCTCGGTCGAGGTCAAGACGGTGAACGGCAAGCAGCGCACCCTGCTCAACGGCAAGCCGGTGTTCCTGATGGCCACCCTCGACCAGGGCTTCTGGCCGGACGGCCTGCACACCGCCCCCACCGACGAGGCACTCGCCTACGACCTGAAGGTGCACAAGCAGCTGGGCTACAACTCGGTGCGCAAGCACATCAAGGTGGAGCCCGACCGCTGGTACTACTGGGCGGACAAGCTGGGCCTCATGGTCTGGCAGGACATGCCGGCGATGAACACGGTCAACCCGTCGGCGGCGGCCCGTACCGAGTACGAGCACGAGCTGAAGGAGATGATCCTCCAGCATGACAGCCACCCGTCGGTGGTCATGTGGGTCACCTTCAACGAGGGCTGGGGACAGTACGACCAGGCGCGGATCGCGGACTACGCCAAGTCCCTCGACCCGACCCGGCTGGTCAACAACATGAGCGGCCTGAACTGCTGCGGCGCGGTGGACGGCGGCAACGGCGACATCGCCGACGCCCACGGCTATCCCAGCCCCCAGGTCCCGCAGGCGGACGGCCGCAGGGCGCTGGTCAGCGGCGAGTACGGCGGCCTCGGTCTGGGTGTGCCCGGACACGCCTTCCCGGTCCAGATGACCTATGTGGGCGTCACCCCGGAGACGTACACCGACGTCTACCTCGACCGGCTGAAGGAGGTCGAGCAGCTCGCGGCCTGCAAGGGCAGCAACGGCGCCGTGTACACCCAGATCACGGACGTCGAGGGCGAGTTGAACGGCCTGCTCACCTATGACCGCAAGGTGCTCAAGGCCGACACCGAGCGGCTGCACACCGCGCACGAGGCGCTGATCAAGGGCGCCGAGAACGGCACGCTCACCTGCGCCTCCTGAAGCACCTGAAGCACCTGAAGCACCGCGTCGGCCCGCCCCGCTTTTGTGGGGCGGGCCGCGCACCCCCATGCCGGACTCACCCCCAGGAGCGCCCGCATGTCCCTCGACCGACGTCACTTCCTGGCCGGCGGCGCGCTGGCGCTGGGTTCGGCCGCGCTGTCCGGCCCCCTGGCGTATGCCGCCCCGGCCACCGGCCGCGCCGCCCGCGCGCTGGCCCCGGCCGCCTTCACCCGGCTCCCGCCGGGCAGCATCACCGCGCGAGGCTGGCTGGCCGGCCAACTCCGCCTTCAACTGGACGGATTGTGCGGACGCTACGACCAGCGCTCGCACTTCCTGGACTTCGACGCCTCCGGCTGGGTGCACCCCGAGAAGCCCGGCTGGGAGGAACTGCCCTACTGGCTAAGGGGTTTCGTCCCGCTCGCCATTGCCACCGGTGACGCCGACGCGCTGGCCAGAGCCCGCCGCTGGATCGACGCGGTGCTGGCCACCCAGGAGTCCGACGGCTTCTTCGGCCCGCGCGGCTTGCGCACCTCGCTGGACGGCGGCCCCGACTTCTGGCCGTTCCTGCCGCTGCTGATGGCGCTGCGCACCTGGCAGGAGTACGCGGGCGACCAGCGGATCATCCCCTTCCTGACCCGCTTCCTGACCTTCATGAACGCCCAGGGCAAGGGCGCTTTCGACCACAGCTGGATCGCCACCCGCTGGGGCGACGGTCTCGACATCGCGCTGTGGCTGCACGACCGTACCGGCGACGCCTTCCTGCTGGACCTGGCCGACAAGATGCACACGTGGGGCGCCGACTGGACGGGCCCGCTGCCCTCCCCGCACAACGTCAACATCGCCCAGGGCTTCCGCGAGCCCGCCCAGTACGCGCGGCGTTCCGGCTCGGCCGCGGACACCGGCGCCACGTATCGCACGTACGACCAAGTGCTGGGCGTCTACGGGCAGTTCCCCGGTGGCGGGTTCGCCGGGGACGAGAACCTGCGGCCCGGTTTCGGTGATCCACGGCAGGGGTTCGAGACGTGCGGGATCGTCGAGTTCATGGCCAGCCACGAGCTGCTCACCCGGGTCACCGGGGACCCGGTGTGGGCGGACCGCTGCGAGGAGCTGGCGTTCAACATGCTGCCCGCCGCGCTCGATCCCCAGGGCCGGGCGGTGCACTACGTCACCAGCGCCAACAGCGTGGACCTGGACAACGCGGTGAAAACGCAGGGGCAGTTCCAGAACGGCTTCGCCATGCAGTCGTTCCAGCCTGGCGTCGACCAGTACCGGTGCTGTCCGCACAACTACGGCATGGGCTGGCCCTGTTTCACCGAGGAACTGTGGCTCACCACCCCCGACCAGGGTCTGGCGGCGGCCCTCTACGCGCCCTGCCGGGTGACGGCCACCGTGGCCGGGGGCACACGGGTCACCCTCACCGAGGAGACCGACTACCCCTTCGGCGAGACGGTCCGGCTCACCCTGTCGGCGCCCCGAGCGGTCCGCTTCCCGCTGCGGCTGCGGGTGCCGGGCTGGTGCACGGACCCGGTGCTGACGGTGAACGGCCAGGCGGTGGCCACCAGGCCGGGCCCCACGTTCGTCACCGTGGACCGCACCTGGGCGGACGGCGACGTGGTCGCCCTGAAGCTCCCCCAGCGCACCACCGTGCGCACCTGGGCGGGTAACCGGGACGCGGTCAGCGTGGCGCACGGCCCGCTGACGTACGCGCTGCGGATCGGCGAGCGGTACGTCCGCTACGCGGGCGACGACACCTTCCCCGAGTACGAGGTGCACGCCACCACCCCCTGGAACTACGGGCTGGTGCCGGGCGCGGTACCCGAGTTCCTCCGGGCGGCAGGGGCGGTCCCGGCCAATCCGTTCACCCTGGAGGGCACGCCCGTACGGATGACGGCGAGGGCCCGTCGTATCCCCGAGTGGGTCGCGGACGACGAGCACGTGGTCGCGCCGCTCCAGCAGAGCCCGGCCCGGTCCGGCTCCGCGGTCGAGACGGTCACGCTCGTACCGATGGGGGCGGCACGGCTGCGGATCAGCAGCTTCCCGACCGCCGCGCCGGACGGCCGCCCGTGGACCCCGGAGCCGCCGTTCCGGCGGGTGCGGAACAAGCACAGCGGCAAGGTGCTCGCCGTGGACAACATGTCCACGGCCAACAGCGCCCGAGTGGTGCAGTACGACGACACGCCGACCGGCGACCACGCCTGGCAGTTGCTCGACCGGGGGGACGGCTGGTTCCTGGTCCGCAACGGTCACAGCGGCAAGGTGCTGGGCGTGGACGGCATGTCGACGGCCGACAGCGCCCTGGTCGTCCAGTACGAGGACAACGGCACCGACGACCATCTGTGGCGGCGCCTGGACAGCGGTGACGGCTGGTTCCGGCTCCAGAACAAGCACAGCGGCAAGGTGCTCGGCGTGGACCGCATGTCCACGGCGAACAGCGCGCAGGTCGTGCAGTTCGCGGACAACGGCACCGACGACCATCTGTGGCGGATCGGGTAGCCGCGGGAGTCGTCCTGGTCAGCTGGGCCGGGACGACTCCAGCAGGTCGCACTCGATGAAGGACGGCGGGCTGGTGCACAGGGCCGCCATGCGCTCGGCGAAGGCGCGGGCCTCGGGGTCCCGGCGGCTGCGGCCGGCCGCCTCGAGGGAGGCGAACTCCAGCACCTCGTAGTAGCGGTCGTCCTGGTTCTTGTCCTTGAGGACGGCCTGGTAGGTGGGGCCGTGTTCCATGCCCCCGAAACGCCTGTCGATGTCCATCGCCAGGGTGCGCATCTCGTCGATGCGGTCGGTCTCGAAGGCGATGATCTGCACGAACTTCTCGGCCACGGTTCCTCCAGCCGGCAAGGGCGCCGCCACCGGGACGGGGACGGCTCAGCACCCAACGAAACACGGCGGGCGACGGTCGGCAATTCGTCGCGGGGCGTTCGCCGCACGGCGCGCGCGGCCGCGCATGGGTGTCGGACCCCTCCCGATATGGGGGCCGGCACCGATGGTGGCCCGGCGCGGACGCGTGCGAAGGTGTCATGACCCCCGCGACCCGAACCGAGACCGTCGACGGCACGGGGCCTCACGCCCGGAACCGCTCCGGGGATCAGGCCCTTCGCGCGTCCGCAAGGAAGGCGAAGGTGGCCCGTGGGACATGCCGACACCCTGCTCGCCATGGGCGGCGCCTTCCTGGCCGCCGCCCTCCTCGCCCGCCTCGGCGCCCGGATCGGGGTGCCGACGATCCCGCTGTTCATGCTGGCCGGTCTGCTGCTCGGCCCGCACACCCCCGGTCTGGTGCTGGTGTCGGACCCGCACGACTTCGAGATGCTGTCCGCGCTCGGGCTCGTGCTGCTGCTGTTCTATCTGGGTCTGGAGTTCAAGCTGGACGACCTCCAGCGCGGCGGCAGACGCCTGCTGACGGCGGGCGGGATCTATCTGCTGCTCAATGTCGGCGCGGGCCTGGGTTTCGGGTTCGCCCTGGACTGGGGTGCGCGGGAGGCGCTGGTACTGGCCGGTGTCCTCGGCATCTCCTCCTCCGCGATCGTCACCAAGATCCTCATCGACCTGGGCCGGATCAGCCGTCCGGAGACCCGGCTGATCCTCGGGGTGATCGTGGTGGAGGACCTGTTCCTCGCGCTGTACCTCGCCGCGCTCCAGCCGGTGATCGGGGGTGCGGAGGGGGTCGGGGAGACGGTGTTGCAGGCGGCGAAGGCGTTCGGGTTCCTGCTGGTGCTGGCCGCGTTCGCCCGGTTCGGCACCCGGCTGGTGGGCCGGCTGATCCAGGTCCGCGACAACGAGCTGCTGGTGATCAGTTTCCTGGGCGCGGCGGTGCTGGTGGCCGGGGTGTCGGAGCTGCTGGGCGTGGCGGACGCGATCGGCGCGTTCATGGTGGGTCTGATCCTGGCGGGTACGTCGTCCGGGCCGCGTATCCGGAAGCTGGTGCATCCGCTGCGGGACGCGTTCGCGGCGATCTTCTTCTTCGCGTTCGGGCTGGCGCTGGACCCGGCCCGGCTGGCGTCGGTGGCGGGTCCGGTGGCCGCGGCGGCGGGGCTGACCATCGTGATGAACGTGATCGCCGGTCTGCTGGTGGCCCGCACCTACGGGTACGGCCCCGAGCCGGCCGCCGAGATCGCCACGACGCTGGTGGCGCGTGGGGAGTTCGCGCTGGTCCTGGGCGCGATGGCGGCTAGCGCGGGGCTGGACGGCCGGCTCGCCTCGTTCATCGCCGGGTATGTGCTGGTGCTGGCGATCCTCGGCCCGGTCATCGCCAAACGGGCGGATCTGCTGGCCCGGGCGATGAGGGCGGTGCGCCCGCCTCCCCGGCCCCGCTCCCCCGCGCCTGCCGAGGAGGCTCCGGTGCCCGCGGAGGTCGATCGGTAAGGGGCACGCTCAGGGTTCGATGAGCCCCACCCTGATGGCGTACCGGGTGAGTTCGAGGCGGTCCTTCAGACCGAGTTTCTGCAGGAGGTTGGCCCGGTGGCGTTCGACCGTCTTGGGGCTGATGACGAGGATGTCGGCGATCTGCTGCGAGGTGTGGCCCTCGGCGACCAGTTTGAGGATCTCCTCCTCGCGGCCGGTGATGACCCGGGAGGGCAGCGCGCGGCCGTCACGGACGCGGTCGAGGTAGTCGCGGATGAGGGCGTTGACGGCGCCCGGGTAGAGGAAGGGCTCGCCGCGCATGGTGGCGCGGCAGGCTTCGACGAGGTCGCGGTCGGCGACGGACTTCAGGACGTAGCCGGAGGCTCCGGCGGCCAGGGCCTCGAAGAAGAACTGCTCGTTGTCGTACATCGTCAGGATGAGGACGCGGGTCTCCGGCTGGGTGCGGGACAGCTCGCGGGCGGCCTGGAGTCCGGTGAGGCGGGGCATGGCGATGTCGAGGACGGCCAGGTCGGGGCGGTGGGCGCGGGCCAGAGCCAGCGCCTCGGCGCCGTCGTCGGCCTCGGCGACCACGGTGAGGTCGGGTTCGCCCTCGAGGATGAGCCGGACTCCGCGCCGGACGAGGGCGTGGTCGTCGGCGAGGAGGATGCGGGCGGGGGCCGGGTCGGTCATGGTCGGCGGCTCCGGACGGGGACGATGAGGCGGATCTCGGTGCCGCCCTCGGGGCGGGGGCGCACGGTGAGGTGGGCGCCGACGAGCAGGGCGCGTTCGCGCATGCCCCGCAGGCCCGAGCCCTCGGGGGCGCCGCCGATGCCCCGGCCGTCGTCGGCGACCCGGAGTTCGACACCGGCCGGGGTACGGGCGAGGGCGAGTTCGGCGTGCCGGGCGTGGGCGTGGCGGGCGATGTTGGTGAGTCCTTCCTGGGCGACGCGGTAGAGGACGAGTTCGGTCTCGTGGCCGAGCGGGGGCAGGTCGTTGCTCAGCCGGTGGCGGACGGTGAGGCCGGGACCGGAGAACTCGGCGGTGAGGGCTTTGAGGGCGCTGAGCAGGCCGAGTTCGTCGAGGACGCCGGGGCGCAGGCGGCGGGCGATGCGGCGGACCTCGTCGAGTCCGGCGCGGGTGGTCTCCTGCACCTGGTGGAGTTCCGCGCGCAGGTCGGGCGGGGCCTGGCCGGCGACGCGGCCCAGTTCGAGGAGGACGGCGGTGAGGGTCTGGCCGACCTCGTCGTGGAGTTCCTGGGCGACGCGGTGGCGTTCGGCCTCCTGGGCGGAGAGGGCGCGGGCGCTGCTGGTGGCGCGTTCCTGCTCCAGGCGGTCGAGCATGGCGTTGAAGACGGTGATCAGCTCGGCGATCTCGCCGTGTCCGCCGACCGGCGGGCGTACGCCGGGCCGCAGCAGGTCGGCGGTGGTCATGGCGCGGCTGAGCCGGTGCAGCGGGGCGAGGTTGACGCGGAGCAGCACGGCGTTGGCGACGAGCATGGCGGCGAGGCCCACGGTGAGGATCGCGGCCTCGGTGAGCAGGACCGGGGTGGAGACGGTGACGGGGCCGAGCAGCAGGGCGGCGGCCGCGACCAGGACCACGGCGTTGAGCAGGAAGATCCGCCAGAACAGGGGCACCGCGCCTCACCTCCTGGCGCCGGGTCTCGGTCGGGCCCGTCAGCTACAGCCTGTGCGGGGAGCGGTCGGGGCGCCATCCGTGTGGGCACCCATCCGGGTCTCCCCTACGGGTCGGAGGCCGCGCGAATGGGGGTCATACCCGATGGCGGGGGCGGCAGCGCGGCCGGGATGCTGGAAGCGAACCGGAGGGAGGCGCCCGATGCACGTGTACGAGGAGGAGACCCTGGCCGGTGTCCGGGGGCGCTTCGCCCGGAGCGGCCCGAACGACGGCCCGCGCCAGGAGCCCGCACCCCCGCCGCGCGCCGCGCCACGCCCCTTCCGTGTCCGGTGCTGGTGGCTGCTGGCGCTCGGCGGGGTGCTGCTGGCGGCGGGGATCGTGCTGCCGCACGGGCTGCTGATCGCCACGGGGCTGGTGCTCAGCGGGATCGCCGCCCAGCTGCTGGACCCGGCCCGCCCCCGCCCCCGCTCAGTCGGCCGGCGGGGACGGTTCGGCCGGCGTGCGGCTCAGCTCGGCGGTGAACTGGGCGCCGGTGAGCAGGGCGAGGTTGGTCAGCCAGAGCCAGATCAGGAAGACGACCGAGCCCGCGAGCGACCCGTAGAGCCTGCTGTAGCCGCCGAGCACGGAGGTGTAGAGCGCGAAGCCGGCCGACACCGTGATCCACAGGGCGGCGGCGAGCACTCCGCCGGGCAGGCTGTGGCTGCGTCGCCGGGCCTGTACGGGGCCGGTGCGGAAGACGATCACGATCAGGACGACGGCGAGCACGAGCAGCAGGGGCCAGCGCAGCAGGCGCCACACCCAGGCCACCGTGGCGTCGAGGCCGAAGAAGCGTCCGGCGGCCTCGGCGACGGGCCCGGTGAGCAGCAGCACCAGGGCGCTGACGACGAGCAGGCCGAGCAGGGCCAGCGCGGTCAGCACGATGCGGTGGGCCTTGCGCAGGGGCGAGCGGTGATCCTCGACGCGGTGCATGCGGTGCAGGGAGCGGCGGAAGACGGCCAGATAGCTGGAGGCGGACCAGATGGCGCTGGCGGACCCGGCGACCAGCAGTGGCCAGATCGCGGCGTCGGGGCGCAGCATGCGGCCCAGTACGTCGTGGAGTTCGCCGCCGGACTCGGCGGGGGCGTAGGCGGTGACCTGGGTGATGAACCGTTCCGCCGTGCCGGGGCTGATCAGCGCGAAGGCGATGACGGTGACGAGGAGGGCGGGCAGCACGGTCAGGATGGCGTAGTAGGTGAGGGCGGCGGCGTCGTCGGAGACGTCGTCGCGCCACATGGCGAGCGGCGTGCGGCGCAGGGCCGCGCCCCAGCCGGTGGGCCGGGGCGGTCGGGTGGCGGCGGGGGCGTGCGGTTCAGCGGACATGCGGTACCTGGTGGGGGCGGGCGCTGAGGCGCACCCGGCCGTCGACGGGACAGGGGGCGGCGGCCGATTCGGCCCGGCCGAGGAGCCGGGTGACGCCGGGCAGCACGGCGTCGGGGGTGGTGCCGGGCTGGAGCCAGAGGTGCAGCCGTACGGTGATCCGGTCGCGTCCGGCGAGGACGCGGGCCCGGCAGCGGGCGACGCCGTCGAGGGCGGCCGCGTCGCGGGCGACGGCTTCCTCCAGTGCGCGGGCGCGCACGGTGGAGCCGGGTGCGGGCAGGGTGATCAGCGGGCGTCCGCCGCCGTGGAACTGGCGGGCGCACCACAGGACGCCGAGCGCTGTGGCGGCGAGGGAGGCGGCCATCACGGTGGGCGTCCACCACCCTTGGGTCCGCAGGTCGAGGAGGCGGGCGGGGCTGAGGAAGGTGACGTCGCCGGAGGGCCCCGGCCACCAGGCGGGCATGCGGGTGCCGAGGGCCGGGTCGGCGGTCGCCAGCCAGGCCCCGGCGGCGAGCAGGGCCAGTCCGGTGACGGCGAGGACGCAGCGGTTGAGGGCGGTACGGGAGGTCTGCATCAGCTGCCCCCGGCGGGCGCCACGGCCGCCACCGGTGCCGGTGCGGTCTTGGCCGGGGGCGGCGTCCACACCGGCAGGGGGCGGACGGCGACGCGCAGCCGCAGGGGGCGGCGCAGGCCGCACTCGGCGAGGGCGCGGCGCGCGGCGTCGGTGATCTGCTCGCGGGCGGCGGCGCGGTCCCCGAAGACGAGCGCGGCGCGCACGGTGGCGCGGCGGCGCCGGACCCGTACGGCGACCGTGTCGATGCCCTCGGTCCCGGCGGCCGTGTCCCGGAGCAGGGCGGCGACGGCCGCGCGGTCCACGGCGACCCGGGTGGCCGGTGCCGGGGAGTGGGCGGTGAGCAGGCCGCGCCGGCCGGGGGTGACGGCGAGGACGATCAGCCAGACGCCGAGCAGGGCGCAGCCCAGGGCGGCCACGGTGACCGGCGGTTCGCCGGGTCCGTGCACGTACAGCCAGTGCAGGGCGCCGGTGCGCCAGGCGGCGGCCGGACGGTGCCCGGTGTGCACGAGGATCAGGTCGGTGGCGAGGGCGCCGCAGGTCAGGGTGGCGAGCAGGGTGAGCACGCCGAGGGGCAGCCTGCGCTGCGCCCACCAGCGGCGCGGGACCCGGCCGCCGGGGGCCGCCGCCCGCGCGGGCGTGTCCGGTTCGGTCATCCGGTCCGGGGTGAGCGCGGTGACACCGACGCGGGCCGTGCGCACGTCGAGGCCGGTCAATTCGGCGGTGCGGGCGGTCACATGGTCCTGGACGCGGCGGACCGTGGGCGCGAGCGGTGCCGGGTAGGGCAGGGCCACGTCGACCGCGATCTCGGCCCGGCCGCCGCGCACGGCGGCCGAGGAGCCGGTCGTCCGCGCGGCGCGGCCGGGCAGCGCCTCGGTGACGGCGCGGCCGGCGATCCGGCGGACGGCGCGGTCGGAGACCGTGGTGGTGCCGCGCCGCTCGGGGGCGGTCATCGGCGCCCCCGGTCGAAGGCGTGCCGCAGGTCCTCGGCGCGTCCGCCCCGGTCGAACCAGTACCCGACCGCGTAGCCCACCGCACCGAGCGCGGCCACGAGCAGGAACGCGCCGAAGCCGCCGAACCAGCCCGCGAACGCCAGCGCGATGCCGGCGATCAGCCCTGCCAGCGCTCTGTCCATCTCTCCGGTCCCCTTCTTCCCTGCTTCTCTTCTTCCCTGCTTCGCCACACCCGGTGTCAGGCCACGCGGGAGGTGGTCTCCGGCGTGTCGTCCTCGTCGTCGGGCAGGTGGACGTCGTTGATGGCGATGTTGACCTCGACGACCTCCAGGCCGGTGATCCGCTCCACGGCGTGGATGACGTTCTCCCTTACGTCGCGGGCGAGGTCGGCGATCGGGACGCCGTACTCCACGACCAGGTCGAGGTCGATGGCGGTCTGCCGCTCCCCCACCTCGACCTTGACGCCCCGGCCGACGTTGGAGCGGCCGCCGGGGACGCGGTCGCGGACGGCGCCGATGGTGCGGGACAGGCCGCCGCCCATGGCGTGCACGCCGGGGATCTCGCGCGCGGCCACACCGGCGACCTTGACGACGACGACATCGGCGATGGAGGTCCGGCCGCGCGTGGCGGCGGGCTCGTCGGCTCCGATGGCGCCGCCCGCGAGGGCCGTCGTGGACGGCTGCGGCTTCGTGGTGGCGCCCGCCGGGGCGATGCCGGTGGCGGGCGCGCTCTGGACGCTCATGACCAGGTCCTCTCGATGGGCCGTACTGCTGTTGTCGTTCCGTTGGACCCGGCCGGTCCACGAATGTGACGCGGCTTCCCGGATTTTCTCCGCTGATGCCTGTCTTCCCCCTGGTGACGCGCCCCACAACCTGCATCCACCTGGGTTTTCGTGCCTGAAGTAGCCGATGAGGGGCACGGCGGGAAAGGGGCGCGGCGGATACCGCGTCACAAAGCCGCCTTCGAGGTGTCGAAGGGACAGGACGACGGAGAGGAGCCGCCCGGTGTCGGGGGCCCGCAGACAGATCGCGTATCCGGGACCGGAACGCGCGCCCGACGACACCCCGGCACGGGCGGCGACGGCGGCGCGCCCCGACGACGACCTGCTGACGGTACGCGCGGCCGAGGGCGACGAGGAGGCGTTCGCCGTGCTGGTGCGCGAGCACGCCCCGGCGCTGGTCGGCCTCGCCACCCGGCTGCTGGGCGACCGCGCGGAGGCGGAGGACGCGGTGCAGGACGCCTTCATCAGCGCCTGGCGCCGGCTGCCGGAGTTCCGGCGGCGCTCCGCCTTCGGCACCTGGATCTACCGCATCGTCACCAACCGCTGTCTGAACGTCCTCCGGGCGCGCCGGCCGGTGACGTCGCTGGAGGCGGCCGGGGAGGTCGCGGCGCCGGAATACGACTCCCCCGAGCGGATCACCGAGGCGCGGGACGCGGTGCGCGGGATGCGCCGGGCGCTGGACCAGCTGTCGGCGGAGCAGCGGGCCTGCTGGGTGCTGCGCGAACTGGACGGACATTCCTACGAGTTCATCGCGGAGACGGTCGGCATCAGCCAGGAGGCGGTGCGTGCCCGCGTCTTCCGCGCACGACGCTGTCTGACACGAGCACTGGGGGCCTGGCGATGACCACGCACACCGACCCGCCCGACCCGTACACCGGGCCGGACGACGAGCGGCTCGCGTGCGGGCGGCTGCTGTCCGGGGTCTGGGACGCCTGGGAGCAGGGCGCCCCCGATCCGCACCGGGCCGGCTGCCCGCACTGCGCGGGCGCGGTGCGGGAGCTGACGCTGCTGGAGACGACGGTGCGGGAGCTGCGCGAGGAGACCGTCCCGGAGGACACCGGCTACGACGCGTCGGCGCTGACCCGGCGCGTGATGGACGTGGTCCGGATGGAGCTGCGGCCCGGCCGCCCGGTGCCGCTCGGGGACGAGGACGAGGACCTGTGGGTGATGGAGGCGGTCGCCGCGCGCACGCTGCGGGCCGCCGCCGAGACGGTCACCGGGGTCCGCGCGGGTTCGTGCCGGATCACCCCGCCGGACACCTCCGGGCGGGGTGAGGTGACGGTGCGCCTGGAGGTGCACGCCCCGCTGGGCGTGCCGCTGGAGGAGGTGGCCGAGGAGGTACGGCAGCGGGTGGCCAGGGCGGCCCGGCTGCGGCTGGGACTGCGGCCCGCGTCGGTGGACATCCGGATCGTCGACCTCGTGGACGCTCCGGCCGGAGTCGAGGAGGGCCCGAGCGATGACTGACCGCGCGCTGCGCACCACGCTCACCGAGGAGATCGCCGCGGCCGTCGAGTCCGTGCCGGGGGTGGCGTTCCTGCGGCCGGGCCTCGGCGGGCTGCTGCGTTCGGCGCTGCCGCGCGGCGCGGGCGCGGCGAACGGCGGCCGGGCGGTGCCCGCCGGGGTGCGGCTGAGCCGCCCGGACGAGGCCGGGCCGTGGCGGGTGGAGATCCATGTCGTGGCGCGCGGGCACGTCCGCACGCTCGACGTGGCCCGGGCCGTCGTGAGGGCCGCCGAGGAACGGCTGGCCGGGCTGCTGCCCGGTCAGCAGCCGCCGAAGGTCACCGTGACCGTCACCGGGCTGGTCTGAGTCCGGTGACGGTACCCGTCGTCGTTATTCGTCCGGGTGACCAATCCGCGGCCCTCCTGGCCTCGGATTACGCGGGGACGGCTCTCTCGGAACAACGTGAGAGCCCGCCCCGGCGCAACGTTGGAGAGGACAGTTGTGAAGGAAGCCGTCTACATCGGCAGGAACCCGGCAGCGGAACCGGATCTGCAGCAGTTGCTGCACGAGGTATCCCTGGGAGACCAGGAGGCGTTCGCCTCGGTCTACGACACGGTGGCCGGTCCGGTGCTCGGGGTCGTCCGGGCGGTGCTGCGCGACCAGGCGCAGTCGGAGGAGGTGGCCCAGGACGTGCTGGTGGAGGTCTGGCGCACCGCTCCGCGCTACCGGCCCGACCGGGGCACCGCGATCAACTGGATTCTGACGCTCGCGCACCGGCGCGCGGTGGACCGGGTCCGCTCGGTGGAGGCGGCTGCCGCCCGTGACACCAAGGCGGCGCTGCTGGACCGTACGCCGGAGTACGACGAGGTGACCGAACAGGTGGAGTCCCGGCTGGAGCAGGAGCAGGTGCGGCGCTGTCTGCGTACGCTGACCGACCTCCAGCGGCAGTCGGTGACGCTCGCCTACTACCGGGGGCTGACCTACCGGCAGGTGGCGGAGGCGCTCGCGCTGCCGCTCGGCACCGTCAAGACACGACTGCGCGACGGCCTCATCCGGCTGCGCGACTGCCTGGGGGTGACCGCGTGACCATGACCGATCCGCACACGCTGACGGGTGCCTACGCGCTGCACGCGCTGCCCGACGACGAGCGTGCCGACTTCGAGCGCCATCTGTCCGGCTGCCCGGCCTGCGCCCGCGAGGTGGAGGAGTTCGAGGCGGCCGCGGCCCGGCTGGCGCTGGCGGCGACCGTGCCGGTGCGTCCGGCGATGCGGGAGGAAGTGCTGCGCCGCGCCGGTTCGGTGCGCCAGCTCACGCCCGCGACCACCCCGGTGGAGCGGGTGCGCCGGAGCAAGGCACTCGGTGCGGCTCCGGCCCGCTGGGCGCTGGCCGCGTGCGTGGCGGCGGCAGCCGTCTTCGGCGGTACGGCGGTGTGGCAGTGGGAGCGCGCGCAGGACGCCCAGCAGCAGGCGGCGCAGGCGGAGCGGCAGTCGGCCGAACTGGCCGGGGTGCTCGC
This sequence comes from Streptomyces sp. NPDC085596, assembly GCF_044541565.1. Classification (NCBI taxonomy): domain Bacteria; kingdom Bacillati; phylum Actinomycetota; class Actinomycetes; order Kitasatosporales; family Streptomycetaceae; genus Streptomyces; species Streptomyces sp. NPDC085596. The sequence goes on from NZ_JBITTC010000003.1 coordinate 85,674, forward strand.
GGCGCCGGACGCCAAGTCCCGCACGGTGAAGGTGGCGGGCGGTACCGGCACGGTGGTGGTCTCCGCCGCGCGGGACCGGGCGGTGTTCGTGTCGTCCCGGATGCCCGAGCCGCCCAAGGGCAAGGTGTACCAGCTCTGGTTCGACGACGGCGGGACGATGCGTGACGCCGGCCTGATGGACCCGGCACGCGCCAGCCAGACGGTGCTGATGCGCGGTGCGGTGGACGGTGCCTCGGGGGTCGGGGTCACCGTGGAGCCGACGGGTGGTTCGGCCAAGCCGACGAGTCCTCCGGTGACGGTGCTGAGCATGCCGTCGTAGGAACGTAGGAACGGCTGAAGGAGGGGAGCCCCGGATCGCCGGGGCTCCCCTCCTTTTGTGGTCCGGCGTCAGCCGCGCGGGGGCAGCGGGAAGAAGCCGCTGGTGCGGGCCGCGTACTCCTCCCAGCCGGGGCGGCCGGACATACGGCGCTCCAGCAGTCGTTTCCCGCTGCCGTTGATGAGCAGGTAGCTCATCACCAGCGGCGAGATGAAAGAGACCACGGCGGGTGCTGCTCCGCCGTCGCAGGCGACCAGGAACAGGCCCCACCAGACGCAGAAGTCGCCGAAGTAGTTGGGGTGCCGGGTGTAGCGCCACAGGCCCTGGTCCATGATGTGGCCCTTGTTGACGGGGTCGGCCTTGAAGCGGGCCTTCTGGGCGTCGCCGACGGCCTCGAAGAAGATGCCGACCGCCCACAGGGCCGTACCGAGCCAGGCGAGCGCGGAGACGGGGCCGGTCGCGTACTGGGCGGCCTGCACCGGCAGGGAGACCAGCCACACCAGGGCGCCCTGGAGCAGGTAGATCATGCGGAAGGCGTACAGGTCGCGGTTGCCCGGTGCCTTGTCGAGCAGCTCGTCGTAGCGCGGGTCCTCGCCGTGGCCCCGGCCGCGCCGTCCGATGTGGACGGCGAGCCGCAGGCCCCAGACGACGGTGAGGGCGGTGACGAGGGCCCGGCGGGCGGGGTCTCCCTCGCCCGCCGACGCGCCGAACGTGGCCAGGGCGACCGCGGCGAAGCAGGCGCCCCAGGCGATGTCCACGATCCGGTGCATGCCCTTGCGGACGGCGACGGCGAAGGTGATCACCATGACGCCGAGCGCGGTGAGTGCGGCCCAGCCGAGGTTCGCGGCGAAGGCGGCCCAGCCGAAGCCGCTCACCGCTCCTCCAGGTTCCGGTACCAGTCGGCGGCCTCGGACAGGTCGAGCCCGCTGGCGCCCGCCCTGTCGCGGCGCACGGAGAGGATCTGGTCGACGCCCATGCGGCCCTCCTCGAAGGCGAGCGCCCCGCCGACCAGGTACAGCCGCCACACGCGGGCGGTCTCCGTTCCGACCAGGGCGACGACGTCGTCCCAGCGGCGCTCCAGGGTCTGGTGCCAGGCGGCGACGGTGCGCACGTAGTGCTCGCGCATCGATTCCGTCGAGCGCACCTCCAGGCCGGCCGCCTCCAGGAGGCCGACCGTGTCACCGAGGGGCCGCATGTGCATGTCGGGCGCGATGTACGCCTCGATGAACGCACCACCGCCCGGCGCGTTGGCACCCCGGGACATCTGCTGCACCAGCACCCGGCCCTCGGGGCGGACCATGCGGTGCAGGGCGGCCGCGAAGGCGGGGTACTCGGCGTCGCCGACATGTTCGCCCATCTCGACGGTGGCGACCGCGTCGTAGGCCGAGCCGGTGATGTCGCGGTAGTCCTGGCAGACCACCTCCACCCGCTGCTCGAGACCGCGTGCGCGGACCTGCTCGCGGACGTACGCGGCCTGTTCGCGGGCCAGGGTGACGGCGGTGACCTGGGCCTTGTGCTGTTCTGCGGCGTACAGGGTGAGCGAGCCCCAGCCGCAGCCGATGTCGAGCAGCCGGGCGCCGGGGGTGAGGCCGAGCTTGCGGCAGATCAGCTCCAGCTTGGCGCGCTGGGCGTCGGCGGGGTCCGTGTCCTCGGCGGTCCAGTAGCCGCAGGAGTAGGCCATGGTGTCGTCGAGGAGGAGGCGGTAGAAGTCGTTGGACAGGTCGTAGTGGTGGCTGATGGCGGCGCGGTCGCGGGCCTTGGTGTGCCGGCCGCCGCGCAGCCGGGCCTGGGAGACGGGCACGGGCGGGCGGGGACCGATCGCACCGAGCCGTGCGGCCTCCCCGACGGCGCGGGCCCGGTCGGCCAGGGTGAGGCGCGGCGCGTGGGCGCCGCGCTCGCGGGCGGCGGCCCAGACGGTGCGCAGTCCCTCCGCGAGGTCGCCCTCGACATCGAGTTCGCCGGTGATGTACGCCTGGGCGAGGGCGAGTTCGCCGGGCTGCCAGAGCAGGCGGCGCAGGGCGCGGCGGGAGCGCAGCACGACGACGGGGGCGCCGGACGGGCCGGTCTCGCTGCCGTCCCAGGCGCGCAGCCGGACGGGCAGCGGGGTGCCGAGCGCGTCCTCGGCGAGCGCGGCGATCCGGTGGGCGGCGCCGGTGCGGGCGGGGGTGCCGAGGAGGCTCATCGGGCTCATCGGGCGGGCTCCTTGGTGAGCAGGTACTGCTGGACGTCGAGGTAGCCGGAGCGGAATCCGGCCTCGGAGTAGGCGAGGTAGAAGGTCCACAGGCGGCGGAAGACGGTGTCGAAGCCGAGGTCTTCGACGTCCTCGGCGCGTTCGGTGAACCGTTCGCGCCACAGGCGCAGGGTCTCGGCGTAGTGCGCCCCGAAGGCGTCCCGGCGGGTGACGCCGAGCCCGGTGTGGTCCCGAACGGTCTGGTCGACGGCCTCCACGGAGGGCAGCAGGCCGCCGGGGAAGATGTACTTCTGGATCCAGGTGTGGGTGTCCCTGGAGGCGAGCATCCGGTCGTGCGGCATGGTGATGGCCTGGAGGGCGACCCGGCCGCCGGGGGCGAGGCGTTCGTCGAGGGTGCGGAAGTAGACGGGCCAGAACTCGGCGCCGACCGCCTCGATCATCTCCACGCTGACGATGGCGTCGTAGGTGCCCCGGGCCTCGCGGTAGTCGCACAGTTCGATGGCGACCCGGTCGGCGAGGCCCGCCTCGCGCACGCGCTGCCGGGCGAGGTCGCGCTGTTCGCGGGAGAGGGTCAGCGAGGTGACGTGGGCGCCGCGGGCGGCGGCGCGCAGGGCGAGTTCGCCCCAGCCGGTACCGATCTCCAGCAGCCGGGTGCCCTCGCCGACGGCGGCGAGGTCGAGCAGCCGGTCGATCTTGCGGTGCTGGGCGGCGGGGAGCAGGGCGTGCTCGGCGGGGAACCCGCGGAAGACGGCGGAGGAGTAGCTGAGGGTGTCGTCGAGGAAGAGGGCGAACAGGTCGTTGGACAGGTCGTAGTGGCGGCTGATGTTGTCGCGGGCGCCGGTCGCGGTGTTGCGCTGGGCGGCGGGCTGCCGCAGCGCCCACAGGCGGCGCAGGCGTTGCAGCGGGGCGGGGACGAGGCCGGCGGCGTGGGCGGCGAGCACGGTGAGCGCACCGACCAGGTCGGGGGCGTCCCACTCCCCCGCCATGTACGACTCACCGAAGCCGATCAGGCCCGTGGTGCCGATGCGGGCGTGGAAGGCGTCCGGGTCCCGCACCTCTATGAGCGGTCCGCCCAGGCCCAGGGTGGTGCCGTCGGGGAACCTGACCCGCAGCGGCAGCCCCCCGAGGGCGTGCCGTAGAACGGCGGCGGCGACGGTACGCACCGGCCAGGACGCCCGGGGTACGGCGGCCACATCGGGCCAGCGGCCGGCGTCCACCGGGGCCGGGACCACGGCTGCCCCGGTCCTGGTCGTGGGGCGGGGGTGGGCTGTGGTCATGTGGCGTTCTCCGGGTCGTGGCGGACCTGGCGCGGTTGCACCGGCAGGCCCCGTAGGAACAGGCGGATGCCGTGGAAGCGGATGGCGGCGGACACCGCGAGGGTGGACCAGGGGTGGCGCAGGGCCAGACGCAGCAGCGCGCCCGGTGTGGCCGGGCGGCGGGTTCCGTGGACGGTCGCGGTGAAGGGCGGGCTGCCGGGTCTGTCCAGGCGCAGGGAGAGCTGGAGGCGTTCGCCGGGCAGCGGCAGTCGCATGTGATAGCGGCCGTCCACCGGATAGAAGGGCGAGACGTAGAACTCCTTGTCCACGTCGGCCTTTCCGGCGGCGTCGGTGTGCAGCAGGTAGGCGTGGCGGCCGCCGTAGGTGTTGTGGACCTCGGCGACCACACAGCGGGGGCGGCCGTCGCGGTCGTGGCACCAGTACAGGGTGAGGGGGTTGAAGACATGGCCGAGGACGCGCGCGTGGGTGAGCATGACGGCGCGGCCCCCGTCGAGGTCGATGCCGTGCTCGGCGAGGAAGCCGTCGAGCGCGGCCCGGATCGAGGGGGCGCGGCCGGTGAAGTGGTCGCGGGCCCGGAACCGGGCCAACGGGCGCAGCAGTAGGGGCAGTTCGGGTATGTGATCGGTGTCGATCAGCCACATGTACGTGCGGTGGCGCAGGGCGTGGTGGATGGGGGCGCGGCGGGTGTGCCGGACCACGCACGGGTAGAGGGCGGGCGTGCTCACCAGGTCACCCCCAGGGCCTTCGCGGCCGCGACCCCGCTGCGGCAGCCGTCCTCGTGGAACCCCCAGCCGTGGTAGGCGCCGGCGAACGCGGTGACGGAGGTGGCGAGTTCGGGCAGCCGCTGCTGCGCGGCGACCGACTCCGGGGTGTAGACGGGGTGTTCGTAGTTCATCCGGGCCAGGACGCGCGCGGGGTCGACGCGGTCCTCGCCGCCGAGGGTGACGAGGTAGTGCGGGGAGGCGTCGAGACGCTGGAGCCGGTTCATGTCGTAGGTGACGCGTACCCGGTCCGAGCCCGCCGAACAGTTCGGCATGAGGTAGTTCCAGGAGGCGCGGGCGCCTTGGGCCCGGGGCAGCAGGGCGGCGTCGGTGTGCAGCAGGGTGGGGTTGCGGGAGTAGCGGAAGGCGCCCAGGACCTCCTTCTCGTCGGCGGTCGCGTCACCGAGCAGCCGGAGTGCCTGGTCGGGGTGGACGGCGACGACGACATGGTCGTAGGAGTCGGTGGTGCCGTCCCCCGTGGTGATGTCGGCGCCGTCGGCGTGGCGCAGGATGGTGCGGACCGGGGCGCTGGTGCGGACCTCCTGCACCTCGGCCGCGACCCGGTCGACGTAGCTGCGTGAGCCGCCGGTCACGGTGCGCCACACGGGTGAGCCGGTGACGGAGAGCATCCCGTGGTGGGCGAGGAACCGGAAGAGGTAGGCGGCCGGGTAGTGCTGCGCGGTCTCGGCGTCGCAGGACCAGACGCAGGAGACCAGCGGGGTCATGAAGTGGGCCCGGAAGTACGGGGAGAAGCCCGCCCGGTCCAGGAACTGCCCGAGTGTGAGCGTGGATTCGGCTTCGTTCTCGAGCAGGGCGCGGGCGGCCCGGTGGAAGGCGGGGACCTCGGCGAGCATGCGCAGGTAGGTGCCACGCAGGACGTTGCGGGGCTGGGCGAGCAGTCCGCGGGCGCCGCGCGCGCCGGCGTACTCCAGTCCGCAGCCCTCGCAGCGCACCGACATGCTCATCTCCGACTCCTGCGTGGTGACGCCGAGTTCACGGAAGAGGCGGAGCAGGTTCGGGTAGGTGCGCCGGTTGTGCACGATGAAACCGGAGTCGACCCGGTCGATGCGGCCGTCCGGGGCTATGAGGTCGTGCGTGTGGGCGTGGCCGCCGAGGCGGTCGTCCGCCTCGTACAGGGTGACGTGGTGGGCCCGGCGCAGCACGTGTGCGGCGGTGAGTCCGGCGACTCCGCTGCCCACGACGGCGGTTCGGCGCATCGTGCGTTCCCTTCCAGGGAGTTGGGTGTGGGTGGGGGAAAGGGCTGCGCGCCCGCCCGCTCCGAGGACCCGGAGCGGGCGGGCGCTGCCGGGTGGGGTCAGCTCTTGGGCATCAGCACGGTGTCGACGATGTACACGTTGGCGTTGGCGGTCTTGACGTTGCCGCAGACGACCTTGGCGGAGTCGTTGACGGTGTAGGACTCGCCCATGCCCGAGGTCATGACCTTCGACTTCTCCAGGGTGTCGAAGGAGCCGTTCTCCAGGTCCTTCGGCGCGAGCTTCTGGCCGACGACGTGGTACGTCAGGATCTTCGTCAGCTGGGCCTTGTCGCTCAGAACCTTGTCCAGGGTGGCCTTCGGGATCTTGTTGAAGGCGTCGTTGGTCGGCGCGAACACGGTGATGTTCTGGGCGTTGTTCAGGGTGTCGACCAGACCGGCCTTCTTCACCGCGGTGACCAGGGTGGACAGCGCCGGGTTGTTGGAGGCGGCGGTGGCGACCGGGTCCTTGGCCATGCCGTCGAAGGAACCGGCGCCGTTCTTCGGCACCGACGAACAGGCCGGACCGAACGGCTGGTCCATGCTGCTCATGCCCTCGCTGGCCTTGGGCGAGGAGGCGGCGGGCGCCGAGGAGTCGGACTTGCCGCTGTCCTTGGCACCGCTGGAGGAGCAGGCGCTCAGCGCGAGGGGCAGCACGGCGGCGGCGGCAAGGGTGACGGCGGCACGGCGGGTGCGGGTGGTGGTCATCATTTCTCTGTCGTCTCCTGAGGGTGGCGCGCGGCGGGTGCCGCGCTGGGGGTCGAAACGGGGGAACAGTGGTCTGGAGCGGTGGTGGTCATTCGACGGTCACCACCACGGAGTGCCATCCGCTCGCGCCGTCGGGGACGGTGCGGGCACGGCGCTCGGTCTGGAGGTCTCCGGCACGGTCGGTGGCCCGTACGGTCAGGGTGTGGCTGCCCTTCGGGGCCTGCCAGGGGAAGGTCCACTGCCGCCAGGTGTCGCGGGTGTCCTCGGCGGCGAGGGCGGCCTCCTGCCAGGGCCCGTCGTCGACGCGGACCTCGACCTTGTCGACGCCCCGGTGCTGCGCCCAGGCCACTCCGGCGACCATGACGGTGCCGGTCTTCGGGCGGGCGAAGGGCTTCGGGGTGTCGATCCGGGACTGGGTCTTGATGGGCGCCTTGCGGGCCCAGCCGCGCTTGACCCAGTAGGGGTCGTAGGCGTCGAAGGTGGTGAGTTCCAGGTCCTGGAGCCATTTGCAGGCCGAGACATAGCCGTACAGGCCGGGGACGACCATGCGGACCGGGAAGCCGTGGGTGAAGGGCAGCGGCTCGCCGTTCATGCCGACCGCGAGCAGGGCGTCCCGGCCGTCGAGCACGTCCTCGACGGGGGTGCCGATGGTCATGCCGTCCACCGAGCGGGAGACCAGCTGGTCGGCCGGCCCGCCGCGCGAGGGCGCCTTCACCCCGCACTCGGCGAGCAGATCGGCCAGGCGTACGCCGGTCCAGCGGGCGTTGCCCACGTAGGGGCCGCCGACCTCGTTGGACACGCAGGTCAGGGTGATGTCCCGCTCGATCAGCTCGCGGCGCAGCAGATCCTCGTAGGTGAAGTCGGCCGGGCGGGTGACTCCCTTGCCGTGGATGCGCAGCCGCCAGCCGGTGGCGTCCACCTTGGGCACCACCAGGGCGGTGTCGACGCGGTAGAAGTCGGCGTTGGGGGTGGTGAAGGGGCTGAGTCCGGCGATGCGGGGCGCCGCCTGCCGGGGTACCGGGCGGGCCGTCGAGCCGGGGCGGGGCAGCACGACCCGTGCGCGGGAGGCGACGGCGTCCCGGCCGCTCGTGCCGTTCAGGGCGCGCCCGGTGGCCCCGACCGCTGTGGAGGCCGCGGCGGCGGAGACCGCGGCGATGACGAATCCCCTGCGGTTCCAGTCCGCCGGTGACGCGGCTTCGCCCGGCCCGTGCGGTGCGGGTGCCCCGCGCAGATATCCCGTCAGGAAGTACAGCAGCAGCGCTCCGCCCGCCGCGCCGGCCAGGGAGGGCAGCGCGTCGGTGAAGCCGGTGGAGTCGGGGCGCCCCGTGGCAGCCAGCGCCCCGACCCCGCCGAAGAGAAGGACCCCGGCGGCCCCCACCGTCCGGTTCCGGGTCGCCACCATGCCGAGAACCAGCGTGAGCACGGTCAGCACGGCGAGGATGCCGAGCTGGAGCACGAGCTTGTCGTCGGTGCCGAACTGGCGGATCGCCCAGTCCTTCACCGGCGTCGGAGCCCGGTCGACGGCTGCTCCGCCCACGGCGACCACGGGTCCGGCCTCGGGCCGGACGGCGGCCGCCGCGAGTTCGGCCACCGCCAGCGCGGCGACCCCCGCGAGCAGCCCGTTCAGCGCGCCCAGTGCGGAGCGCGCCGGGCCGCTCGGCGATCGGTGGTCCTTCTCTTCATCCCTCACGTGGGGAATCCGGATCTGCGACGGAAGCGGATTGGTGACTCCCCCGATCAGGTGAAATAAAGATCGAGACCAATCCGCCGGGCCTTCTGCCTCGGATATGAGGCGCCTTTGCCTCGGATATGAGGCGCCTTCTGCCTCGGATATGAGGCTTCGGATACAGCGCTTGCCTGCCCCGGTTACCGGGCCTGGCCGACGGGCGCCCGTGGCCCGCCGCGTTTACGATCCCCACGTGGCAGACATTCCCGACAGCCTCATCGAACTGGAACGGTCCGCCGAGGTGGAGCGCGCCAGGCTGGCCGGTCTCACCGGGAGCGAGTACGACGCCCAGCGGCGCCGCTGGCGCACGGCCTACGACGCCGTGTGCGCGGCCATCGCCGAGCGGTCGGCCCGGACCGGTGAGGACCGGTGCGCGCTGGAGCGGGAGGTCCAGGAGGCGGTGCGGCACACCCAGGAGGACCCCGCCGTGGAGTAGCGCCCGCCGCGGGCCGCCGACTCGGAGCACTCCGGCATGCGGCGGCCGCGGTCCTGGGCCACGCTCGGGACATGGCCCCGGACATCCCCGTCGTGATCTACCCGCCCGCCCCGGACGGGGGCAGGCGGGTGCGTGTCGGGGACCGGTTCGTCGGCATGGCCTACACCGTGCTGGACGTCGTGGAGTTCCTGCGCCGGGCCGGTCCACAGGGCCTGGCGTCGGTGGAGGAGGCGGACGTCGTGAGCGCGGGGTGGGTCGAGTGGCGGGGCGCGGGTCCACGGGAGTGGCCCCGCTGAACACGGGAACCCGGCCCCCTACCGGCGGCGAACTGCCGTACCGGCGGCCCGAGATGCTCGGGCACAGACAGCCTGGTCCAGATGAGAGCGCGAGCCGGCGCACCCCGCGGGACACCGGCCCGTCAGGTCCGAACGCTATGAGGAGCGACCGTCATGCCCAAGCAGATCGAGCACGTCATCAGGGACATCGAGGACCGCACCGCGCTCGACGCACTCACCGGTCCGGCCGCCGCCCTGGTGAACAAGGTGACCCAGCCGACCGCCGTCAAGAACGCGCTCTCCGGCACCTGGCTGGGCCACGCGCTGCACCCGGTGCTCACCGACGTCCCCATCGGCGCCTGGGGCATGGCCACGCTGCTGGACCTGACGGCGGGCGAACGCGGCGCCCGGGCGGCCCGCAGGCTCGTCGGCTTCGGCCTGCTCGCCGTCGTACCGACGGCCGCGACCGGCGCTTCCGACTGGGCCGACACCATCGGGGGCACCCAACGGGTCGGCCTGGTCCACGGGATGCTCAACAGCGCGGCGACGGTGTTGCAGGCCGCGTCCTGGGTGGCCCGGCTGACCGGGCGCCGGCGCGCCGGTGTCGTGCTGAGCGGGGTGGGCCTCGGGCTGACCGGCGCCTCCGCCTACCTGGGCGGGCATCTGTCGTACGTGAACGGCATCGGCGTCAACCACACGGCGTTCGAGGAGCCGACGGGCAAGTGGACGGACGTGGCGGCGCTGACCGCGCTGGTGGAGGGCAAGCCGCTGCGGGTCGACGCGGGCGGTGTGCCGGTGGTGCTGGTGCGGCACGGCGGGAAGGTGAACGCCCTCTCGGCCACCTGCACGCACGCCGGGGGCCCGCTGGACGAGGGCGAGGTCGACGCGGACGGCTGCATCCACTGCCCCTGGCACGGCAGCGCGTTCCGCCTGTCGGACGGCGAGGTCACGCGTGGTCCGGCGTCGGTCGCGCAGCCCGACTGGGACGTGAAGGTCTCCCAGGACCGGGTGCTGGTGCGGGCCGCGAACGCCTGAACCGGCCCTGTGGACGGGTCGGGTGAGGCGGCGCCGGGATGACCAACCGCATCCGCACGGTGGGGCACTCCACCCGTGACTTCGACGAGCTGGTGACGATGCTGCGGAACAACGGCATCACCCATCTGGTGGATGTGCGCTCGTTCCCGTCGTCGCGGAAGTTCCCGCAGTGGAACCGGTCGGCCATCGAGGAGGCGCTGCCGCCCGACATCGAGTACCGCTGGATACCGGAACTGGGCGGGCGGCGGCACACTCCGAAGGACGTGCCGACGCCCAACGGCGCCTGGCGGGTCAAGGCGTTCCGGGACTACGCCGACCACATGGCCTCGGACGAGTTCCACGAGGGTCTGGACGAACTCCTGGAACTGGCCGGGCACGGCAGCCCCGCCATCATGTGCAGCGAGGCGGTGCCCTGGCGCTGCCACCGCAGGCTCATCACGGACGCGCTGCTGGTGGCCGGCGCGGAGGTGGACCACATCATGTCGGCGACGAGCACGAAACCGGCGTCGCTGAACGAGCACGCGCACGTCGAGGACGGACATCTCACCTACCCGCCGCCGCCCGGCGGGGAGAAACCGTGAGCCGGGGCCGGCGCGGCCTCGACCGTGCCTGGGAGTGGCTCGCCCTGCACGTCCTGATCCGGCGCGGCCGCGAGCTGGAACTGCTGCACCGGGCCATGGGGTTCGCCACCCTCGCCCTGGTGACGCTGGCCCCGCTGCTGATCGTGGTCGCCGCCGCCGACCCGCTGGTGCGGGGCGGTTTCCCGTCCTGGCTGTCGGACGGCATGGGGCTGTCCGGCCGCTCCGCGAAGGTGCTCAACGAGGTGTTCAGCCCGCCGCGCGAGGTCATCGGCACCACCAGCGCGTGGAGCATCCTGATGCTCGCCGTGTTCGGGGTGTCCTTCGGCGCCAGCGTGCAGAACGCCTTCGAGCGCATCTGGGGACTGCCCGCCGGGCCCTGGCACCGGGTGTGGCGGCAGGCGACCTGGCTGCTGGTGCTGATGGCGTACCTGTATCAGGAGGTGCAGACGGGGACCGCGACGCAGGGGTTCTCCCGGATCTTCCTGACCACGCTGACCACGCTGTTCTTCTTCTGGTGGGGGCCGTGGTTCCTGCTGGGCGGCCAGGTCCGCTGGCGGGACCTGCTGCCGGGCGCGGTCGCGAGTCTGCTCGGGCTGGTGGGGCTGCGCGCGTTCTCCACGCTGGTGTTCACCCCGCTGATCGTGACCAACGCGCTGAGCTACGGCGCGGTCGGCACCGTGCTGGTGGTGTCGTCCTGGCTGATCGGCGTGGGGTTCGTGGTGTACGGCGGTGCCCTGTTCGGCCGCTGGTTCACCGAGCACCACTGGGTGCCCTCGCACGAGGACCGGGAGCCGTGAGCGGGCCGTGCGGTGGGCGTGTGCGGGCGTCGGGGGCAGCATGGAGGTACCGGTCCCGAGCTGTCGGGCGATGCCCGTGCCGGTGGGTGGAGGTGGCGGGATGGCAGTGGACTCCTTCCGGTCCGACGAGGAGCACGACGCCGGGGAACCCCGGCCGACGGGGCTGCTGGACCTGCTGAGCGTGGCCGCGGTGGTCCTGGACACCCGCGGGCGGATCGTCTTCTGGACCCCGCAGGCGGAGGAACTGTTCGGCTACACCTCCGAGGAGGCGCTCGGCGCCGAGGCGGGCCGGCTGCTGGTCTCGCCGGGCCGGGTGAAGTCGGCGGCGCGGCTGTTCACCGAGGTGCTGGCCACCGGCCATGGCTGGGCGGGCGCCTTTCCGGTGCGGCGCAAGGACGGCTCCAGCCGGCTGACGGAGTTCCGCACCATGCGGCTGCTCGACGACGAGGGCGAGGTGTACGCGCTGGGCATCGCCGCCGACCGGGCCGTGCTCCAGCGGGTGGAGACCGACCTCGCGCTGTGCGAGCGGCTGATCTACCAGTCCCCCATCGGTCTCGCCCTGCTCGATCCGGATCTGCGGTATCTGCTGGTCAACCCGGCGCTGGAGCGGATCGACGGCATGCCGGCCGCCGACCACGTCGGCCGGAGCCTGCGCGAGACGCTGCCGCTGACGGACATGGAGACCGTGGAGTCGGCGCTGCGCCAGGTCCTCACCACCGGCACCCCGCTGCTGGACCAGTACCACGTGGGACGCCCGCGCAACGATCCCGGACGGCAGCACGCCTGGTCGCTGTCCTTCTACCGGCTGGAGGACCCCAGCGGCCGGGTGCTGGGCGCCGCCGCCTCCGTCGTGGACGTCACCGAACGGCACCAGGCGGCCGGGGAGGCGGACCGGGCGCGCAAACGGCTGGCGGTCATCGCGGACGCCTCGGCGCGGATCGGCACCACGCTGGAGGTGGAGCGCACCGCCCGTGAGCTGGCCGAGGTCGCGGCGCCGGTGCTGGCGGACGTGGTCGCGGTGGACGTGCTGGACTCGGCGCTGGCCTGCCGCCGGATGAGCAGCCCGGACGACGGCCCGGAGCTGTTCCGGGCGCTCGCCCTGAAGGCGGCCCACCCGACGGCGGCGCTGCGTGCCGCCGACCCGCCGGGCGACCTGGCCGCCTATGCCGGGGACCGGCTGGTCACGCTGTGCGTGCACACCGGGCGTCCGGTGCTGATCCCGCACGTGCAGGCGGCCGACCTGCCGAGGATCGCGCGCGACGCGGACGGCGAGGCGCTGCTGGCCGAGGCGGGCGTGCACTCGTATCTGGCGGTGCCGCTGATCGCGCACGGCGAGGTGCTGGGCGCGCTGGACCTGAAGCGGACCCGCAATCCGCTGCCGTTCGACGAGGACGACGTGGTGCTGGCCGCCGAGATCGCGGGCCGGGCGGGGGTGGCGATCGACAACGCGCGCTGGTTCCAGAGCGTGCGCAACACCGCGCTCACCCTCCAGCGGAGTCTGCTGCCCGACCACTCCCCCCGGCACACCGGTCTGGAGGTGGCCTCCCGGTACGAGCCCGCGCAGGCCACCAGCGAGGTGGGCGGCGACTGGTACGACGTGATCCCGCTGGCCGACGACCGGACCGCCCTGGTGGTGGGCGACGTGATGGGCAACGGCATCGACGCGGCCGCCACCATGGGCCGGCTGCGCACCGCGACCTGCGCGTACGCCGACCTCGACCTCGCGCCGGAGGCGGTGCTGCGCCACCTGGACAAGATCACCTGCGATCTGGAGCACTACATCGTCACCTGCCTGTACGCGGTGTACGACCCCGCCACCAACCGGTGCACGGTCGCCAACGCCGGGCATCTGCCGCCCGCCCTGGTCCGGCCGGGCCGGGCGCCGGAGTTCCTGGACCTGCCGACTGCCGCGCCGCTCGGGGTGGGCGGGGTGCCGTTCGAGGCGGCCACGGTCCCGATGGAGCCCGGCGATCTGCTGGTGCTGTACACCGACGGGCTGGTGGAGACGCGGCAGCACGCCATCGACGACCGGCTGGAGACGCTGCTGTCCCTGCTGGGCGAGCCCGGCCCCACGATGGAGGAGGTCTGCGACCGCCTCGTGCACGGGCTGCGCCACCCCGACGACCACGACGACGTGGCCCTGCTGCTCGCGCAGGTGGTGGATCACCCGTAGCCCCGCGCGTCCGTCGCGTGGTGGGGTGCGGTGGGTGGTGCGACGCTGGGTTCACCAGGTGTTGGAGGAGGGAATCCAGGAGGGCCGATGGGACGGGACGTCCCGGCGCTCGTCTTCACCCGCGAGGACCGCCGCCGGTACCGCTTCAAGATGCAGGAATGCCTCGACGCGTTCGCCCAGATGCTGCGCGAGTCGCGGTTCGACAGCGACCGGCCGCGGGTCGGTCTGGAGATCGAGCTGAACCTCGTGGACGCGGACGCGGAACCCGCGATGCGCAACAACGCCGTGCTGGAGGCCATCGCGGACCCGTCCTGGTCGACCGAGCTGGGCCGGTTCAACCTGGAGATCAATGTGCCGCCGCGCCGGCTCACGGCGGGCGGTCCGGACGCCTGGGAGGACGAGATCCGGGCGGCGCTCAACCACGCCGAGGACCGGGCCCGCACGGTCGGCGCGCGGCTGGTGATGGTCGGCATCCTGCCCACGCTGCGCCAGGCGGACATCGGTGTGGCCGCGCTGTCGGAGAACCCGCGCTACCGGCTGCTCAACGACCAGGTGTTCGCGGCCCGCGGCGAGGATCTGCGCATCGAGGTGGACGGCGTGGACCGGCTGCGCACCTACGCGGACACGATCACCCCGGAGGCCGCCTGCACCAGTACCCAGTTCCATCTCCAGGTCTCCCCGGAGGACTTCGCGGGCTACTGGAACGCGGCGCAGGCCATCGCCGGGGTGCAGGTGGCGCTGGCGGCGAACTCGCCGTTCCTGTTCGGCAAGGAGCTGTGGCACGAGACCCGTATCCCGCTGTTCGAGCAGGCGACGGACACCCGGCCGGAGGAGATCAAGGTGCAGGGGGTGCGGCCGCGGGTGTGGTTCGGGGAGCGGTGGATCACCAGTGTCTTCGACCTGTTCGAGGAGAACCTGCGCTACTTCCCGGCCCTGCTGCCGCTGTGCGACGAACAGGACCCGGCGGAGACGCTGGACCGGGGGGACATTCCGGAACTGGCCGAGCTGACCCTGCACAACGGCACCATCTACCGCTGGAACCGCCCGGTGTACGCGGTCGCGGACGGCCGGCCGCATGTCCGGGTGGAGAACCGGGTGCTGCCGGCGGGCCCGACCGTCGCGGACACCCTCGCCAATGGTGCCTTCTACTACGGCCTGACGCGGGCCCTGGTGGAGGAGGACCGGCCGGTGTGGTCGCGGATGTCGTTCTCGGCGGCGGAGGAGAACCTGCACACGGCGGCCCGGCACGGCATCGAGGCCCTGCTGTACTGGCCGGGGATGGGCGAGGTGCCGGTGCCGGAACTGGTGCTGCGCAGGCTGCTGCCGCTGGCGCACCGGGGTCTGGAGCTGTCCGGCATGGACGCGGCGTGGCGGGAGCCGCTGCTCGGCATCATCGAGCAGCGCTGTGTCACGGCGCGCAACGGCGCGGTGTGGCAGAAGGAGACCGTGCGGAAGCTGGAGGACACCGCGCACGCGAGCCGCCACGAGGCGCTGCGCCGGATGACGGAGCTGTACATCGACTACATGCACCTCAACGCCCCGGTGCACACCTGGCCGGTGGACTGAGGCCCGGTGGAGGAGCCCGTGGGTCAGGACCCCGCCTTCTGTTCGTCGGTCCTCTCCTCGCCGGTGGCGCCCTCGGACTCGGCGGCGAGGCCGCGGTTCGGACGGCGGACGACGAGCCGGCTCACCGTGTAGGACATCTCCGTGGTCTCCCGGCGGGGCGGCGGGTGGTAGCGGCCGCCGCAGACGGACAGGTTGACGATGATGTACGCGTGCCAGCCGCGTCCGGTGCCGCGCCGGTCGGCGAAGACGCGTCTGCCGTTGACCCACCAGACGACCGAGCGGGTGCCGAACTCGGTGCGCAGGTCGACCCAGGCGCCGGGGCTGATCATGTCGTCGCGGAAGTAGCGGTTGCTGCCGCGCACGTGGTTGGTGAACTCCAGCAGGTCGGGGTTGTCCGGGTGGTACTCGAAGACGTCGACCTCCTGGCCGCCGTCCCGCCAGGTCCAGATGGCGGGCCAGGCGCCGATCTCGCGGGGCAGCCGGACGCGGGCTTCCAGGACGTCGCCGGCGCGGAGCTGGAAGCCGTCCGGGCTGCCCTCGGTGGTGAGCAGTCCGGTGTTCCACCGGCCGTCGGGTCTGCGTCTGGCCCGGAAGACGCCCGAACGGCTGTAGGCGGGGTCGGCCACCAGGTAATCGAGTTTGTCATCGCCCGGATTGACCGGGCCGGCGTCGGGATAGGCCCAGGAGCGGCCCGCCACCCACTGTCGTTCGGACGTGAAGTCGGCGGTGAAGACCACGTCGGAAGCGGCGGCGGAACGCGGACCGGGGACGGGGCTGCCCGGATTCGGTTCGTGCATGCCCGTTTTCTCTCCGTCCAGCGACGCGCCATGCGCCCAGACCCGGACATCAGCGCAGAAAGCACCCGTACGAGTGAATCCGGGACGGAGCTTCGGCCAGAGCCTCGCGCGGACGGGTGCGCCCGGCGGCGGTCCGGCGGCGCGAGAGCCGGGGCTTTCGTAGGCTTTTCATAGGCTTTACGCAGGGCGAGGATGCCCGAAGATCCTCTGCGCCCGAAGATCCTCTGGGACGGTGTTCCGCAGGCGGGAGACAATCAGTGATCGAACTGGCCGCGGCCTTTGCCGTCGCGGGTGCCGCGAGCAACGCCATGGGAACGGCGTTCCAGCGCAAGGCGGCCTCCACCAGCGAGCGCAGCGGCCTGAAGCTGCTGGCGGAGCTGGTGCGCCGCCCGGCCTGGGTGCTCGGCATGGCCGGGGTGATCGGCGCGGCGGTGTTCCAGAGCCTGGCTCTGGTCAACGGGCCGCTGGCCCTGGTGCAGCCGCTGTTCATCCTGGAGCTGCCCTTCGCGCTGCTGATCGTCGGTCCGCTGCTGCACCGGCATCTGCCCCGCTACGGCTGGTGGGGGGTCGGCGGGGTGGTGGTGGGCCTGGCCGTGCTGCTGGCGGCGGCCGCGCCGCACGGGGCGGGCGACCAGGCGCCGCTGACCCGCTGGGTTCCGGCGCTGGTGCTGGGCGTCGGGGCGGTCGTCGCGGTCGTACTGCTGGCCCGCCACGAGCGGCCGGCGACCGGCCGCGCCGCCCTGCTGGCCTCGGGGTCCGCGATCGCCAACGCGCTGACGGCGGCTCTGCTGAAGTCGGCCACGGGGACGTTCGCCGACGAGGGCTTCCAGGCGTTCATCACGTCCTGGCAGACGTACGGCTTCGCGCTGGCCGGTACCGCGGCGGTGCTGCTGCTGGAGAACGCGCTCCAGGCGGGCCCGCTGGCCGCCGCCCAGCCCGCGCTGACCATCGGGGACGCGGTGGTCAGCCTGGCCCTGGGCATCTTCCTGTTCCACGAGCGCATCCGTACCGGCTGGTGGCTGGTGCCGGAGGCGCTGGGCGCGATCCTCATCGTCGGGGGTGTGCTGGTGCTGAGCCGGGCCGTGCAGAACCTCATCGAGCGCCCGCCGCCCGGCTCGGACGACTGAGCCTTCGCGCGAACCGAAAGACCTGCGGGCCGTCGTCCGGTACATGGACGACGGCCCGCGGACTCATGTGCCTCAGGGAAGCGTCAGCGGCCCTGGTTCACCTTCGCCAGCGCCTTGGCGAGCCCGTTGGCCCACAGCTGGTTGACGCGGGAACGCTCGGTGGCGTTCGGGTAGCGGTTGGTGCAGGAGGTGCCGGGGCCGCCGCCGGACATCAGCTCGCTGCACGGACCGCTGTAGTGGTCGGGCAGGCCGAGCACGTGGCCGGTCTCGTGCGCGGTGACCCGGATCGAGTCGTACTGCTGGTTCTGCGCGTAGTCGAGGAAGACGTACCCCCGGCCGTGGCCGTCGGTGGAGGCGTACGAGCCGCGCGAGTCGTTGCCCTCGCGGTAGGAGAAGTTGCCGGTGCCGGTGGTCGAGGCGAGCTTGACGTTGGAGACCGAGCTGTTCCAGATGGACGTGGAGCTCGATATCTGCGAGCGGAAGCTCGGCGCCTGGCTGGCGTTGTAGTAGACGGTGACGGCCTTGAGGCTCGGGTTCTCGGCCCGCTGCTCGGCGACCGACTTCAGCACCGCCTCGAAGAACGCCTTGCTGTTCGCCGACTCCTGGGGCGAGCCGGTGTACCCGGCGTGCGGGGCGGCGGGCAGCGGCTGGGCGCCGGCCGGGGTGGCGGCACCGAGCGCGGCGGCGGCCACGCCGAGACCGAGGGCGAGGAGGGATCTGACGGTCTTGGCGGACGTACGGGACGACGTCATGTGGGGTCCTCGTTTCGTACGTGGGGAGGGCCGTCCGTATGGGGGTGAACGGCCGGTTGCCCCTGAGTCTCGGGCAGGTCAACGGCCTCCGGATGATGGCAAGTTGGGATAGCGGCGCGCTATCACCCGGCTGTCACCGGCACCGCGTACGGCCCTTACGCACGACGAACCGCGGACCGTCGCGTGGGGGCGACGATCCGCGGTCCGGTGTTCCTGCCGGGCGCGCTGGGGTCAGCGGGCCTGGTTCACCTTGGCCAGCGCCTTGGCGAACCCGTTGGCCCAGAGCTGGTCGACCTGGGCGCGCTCATTGGCGTCCGGGCTGGAGTTGGTGCAGGACGGGCCGGGGCCGCCGCCGGACATCAGCTCGCTGCACGGGCCCTCGTAGTGGTCGGGCAGGCCGAGCACGTGGCCGGTCTCGTGCGTGGTGACGCGAACCGAGTCGTATTCCTGGTTCTGGGCGTAGTCCAGGAAGACGTAGCCGCTGCCGTGGCCGTCGGTCGAGGCGTAGGAGCCGCGGGAGTCGTTGCCCTCGCGGTAGGAGAAGTCGCCGGTGCCGGAGGTGGCCGACAGCTTCACGTTGGAGACGGAGCCGTTCCAGATGGAGGCGGCGCTCGCTATCTGCGAGCTGAAGCTCGGCGCCGCGGAGGGGTTGTAGGTGACGGTGACCGACTGCAGACCCGGGTTCGCGGCCTGCTTCTTGGCGACCGACTTCATGACCGCGTCGAAGAACGCCTTGTTGTTCGCCGCCTCCTGGGCCGAGCCGGTGTATCCGGCGTGGGCGGCGACGGGGGCGGGCTGGGCGGCGGCGGGGGCGGCGGCACCGAACGTGGCGGCGGCCACGCCGAGGCCCAGGGCGACGAACATTCTGGTGGTCTTCGCGGGCATGCTGGAGGACGACATGTGGGGTGCTCCTCTTTTCGATGCGTGTGGGGGTGGCCTGTCGTTCGAGTGGGGGTGAACGACTGACTGCCTCCGAGTCTTGGATAGATCAACAGCCCCCGGATAATGGCAAGTTGCGATAGCACCGGGCTATCACCGGCAACTCGTGCCGGTGCGCGGCGATTTATGCGTCTGGCGTGAGCATGCTGACCGCCCTAGGCTCCCGTCATGGAGCTAGAGGTGAGGCACTTCCGGGTTCTGTGCGCCATCGCCGATGCGGGCAGCCTGCATCAGGCGGCGCGCGAACTCGGTCTGGCCCAGCCCTCGTTGAGCACCCAGCTGGGCCGGATCGAACAGGCGCTGGGCGGCCGGCTCTTCACCCGCGGCCACACCGGCTGCCGCCCCACCCCGCTGGGCCGCCTGGTGCTGAGCCGTGCCCGGCCGCTGGTCGGGGAACTCGCCGCGCTGGTCACCGAGGCCCGCGCGGCCGCCGCCCGCGCCTCCGCCGGGCCCCGGCTGCGGATCGGCGCCACCGCCAGCCGCGCCCTGCCCGGCTGGCTGCGCCGGCTGCGCTCACGCGTGCCCGCGGCCGAGCCCTCGCTCCAGATGGACGCCTCCGCGAACGCGCTGCTGCGCCTGGTCGCCGAGGGCGCGCTCGACCTGGCCTTCGTGCACGAGGTGGAGGGCAGCCCGCTGCGGGTCCCGGCGGGGCTGCGGCTGCGGGTGCTGGTGGAGCGGGAGCCGCAGTTCGTCTCGCTGGCCGCCGACCATCCGGCGGCGGCCCGGAGCGAGGTGCGGCTGACGGAGCTGGCCGAGGACCGGTGGATGGTCGACTCCACGGTGGACGGCGAGTGGGACGCGATCTGCCGGGTGCTGCGCGAGGCGGGGATCGAGCCGGACCTGCTGCACGGCGACTACCTCACCGCCTACTCGCTGGCCGCCACCGGCGAGGTGGTCACGGTCAGCCAGCCCACCGCGCACCCCCGGTCGGACCTCGCCATCCGCCCGCTGCACGGCGACCCGATCGGGGTCCGGCTGCTGGTCGCGGCGCGCACCGAGACCGACCTCGACCGGGGTTTCCCGGAGCTGGCGGACGCCTACTGGGAGGTGGCCCACCAGGCACCGGCGTACCGGGACTGGCTGGAGCGCGTACCGGAACCGGAACCGGCCCTGCTCTGCGCCATGACCCGGGCCGTGCCGGGCCCGGCACGGCCCGGTCAGGTCCCGGACCCGAACGTCCGCGTGGTGTAGGCGCATTCGGTGTACACATAGCCGGACCGCAGCCGCGCGGTGTCGGAGGCGGGCGCACCCGCGCCGGTGCCGCCCGGCTGGTGCACGAAGTACGTGGTGCCGACAGGCAGTTGGATGGTGCGCGCGGGGTAGTTCCGCCCGCTGTCGGAGCACGGCTTGAAGCCGGCTGTGATGGTCGCGGCCAGGGAGTACGCGGTGCAGCCGCCGCACGCCCTGAGGGTGAAGCTGCCGGTGACCGGGCCGGTGTAGAGGACGGTGATGTCGTGGGGGCTGTCGTTCTTCACGGTGACGGAGATGCTGCCGCCGGAGGCGGTGGTGGGCAGCTTCTTCCCGGCGGCCGGAAGGGTCTGGGCGACCTCGGCGCCTATGGCGATCTTCTTGGCCCGCTCCCGCTTCCCGCCGCTCCTGGTGTCGGAGACATAGCTCTGCATGCTCTTGCGCGCCTCGGCGAAGTCGCCGTCCCTGAACTGGTCCACACCGCACTCGTAGGCGCCCGCGTCACCGCCGCGGTCGGCGCGGGCAGCGGCCGTGGTGAGGCCGGCGGAGGCGTCACCGGCCGAGGAGGCGAGGTCGGTGATCCGGGTGCCGAGGGCGCGCAGCCGGTCCACGGCGGTGCAGGGCGCGGTCCCGCTCACGCCCTGCTGGGCGGTGCGGACGGCCGTGTCGACGGCGGGCACCACCTTGGCGGCGGCGGGTGAGCCGGGGAAGGTGCCGAGCAGGTCGCGGAAGCGGCCGGTCCATGCCTCCCCGCCGTCGGTGAGGTCGGCCGCGCCGCACTCGTAGAGCGAGGTGGCGAGCCGGTCGTCGGGCCAGCGGGTGAGCGAACCGAGCTGGGCGGCGGGCATGGTGCGGGGCACCGTGCGCAGGAACTGGAGGGGTTCGACGGCCAGGCAGTACTCGCCCCGGCCGTACGCGGCGCCGATGGTGGAGTAGTAGGCGCGCATCCGGGCGGGGACGCGGTCGGCGGCGCGCGAGCCGGGGTGGTCGACCGCGAGGTCGCGGTAGACGGCGAGGGCCGAGCGGTAGTCGGAGCGGGAGGCGGCGAAGGTTCCCCGTCCGGCCGCCGCCACCAGGTCGTCGGCCTTCTCCAGCCGGTCGAGCAGTGCCTGCTGTCCGGCCTCCTCGCGGGCGCCGTCGTACCAGAGCGCGCCGCCCACCGGTACGGCGAGCAGCACCAGGCCCAGCAGCAGGGCGAGAGGTGCGCGAGCGGCCGACGGCGTACGCAGTCCCACGTGGGCGCCGTGGGCGGCGGCGAGCAGCAGGACGACGCCGTAGCCGGCGAGTGCTCCGGTGGGTACGCCGTCGGCGTCGGCGGGCAGCGCCACGAAGAGGAGGACGGCGGTGGCCACCAGGCACAGGACCAGCGGGCCCCATCTTCGGAGCAGGGCGTAGCCGAGGCCGAGTCCGCTCAGGTTGAGCAGGGCCACGGCGGCGGCGCGCAGCGGGTTGGGCGGCGCGGGCGGCGGCCCGGGCGGCATCGGCGGAACGGTGAACTGCTGGTTCGGGCCGTACGGCGCTTCCGGCATGCCGGCTCCCCCTGTCAACCGCCCCGCGCTCCCGGCAAGTCTACGGCTCGTGTCGGGGCCACGACAGAGGGTGTGCACGCCGGATGACGCGCGGGCGCGGGCGCCCGGTTCACGTGAGACTGGGGGTCGGACGACCGATCGGCGGGCCGGGAGGCGATGGGCGGTGAACGCCGTCAACCCTACGGACAGCGCGTCACTGCTGGCCGCCTTCGGCGCCCTGGGCGTGCTGGCGGTGACGTTCGCCGAGTCCGGGCTGCTGGTCGTCGGCTTCTTCCTGCCGGGGGACACGCTGCTGTTCCCGGCCGGGGTGCTCAGCGCGGTCCAGCACGGCGGTCAGCCGCCCCGGCTGGTGCTGTGGCAGGTGATGCTGTGCGCCGCCGTCGGCTCGGTGGCGGGCGCCCAGGTGGGTTTCCTCATCGGGCGGCACGGCGGCCGGGCGCTGCTCACCCGCACCTCCAGCCACCGGGTCAAGGAGGGCGTGGCGCGGGCGGAACGGCTGCTGGCCCGGTACGGGTACCGCAAGGCGCTGGTGATCGGCCGGTTCGTGCCGATGCTGCGCTCCGTGCTGCATCCGGCCGCCGGGGCGCTCGGGGTGCCGACGAGGACCTTCACCATCTGGCAGACGGTCGGCGGGGTGCTGTGGTCCCAGAGCCTGGTGCTGGCGGGCTGGGCGCTGGGCTCGTCGGTCGACCACGTGGACAACTATCTGCTACCGCTGATCGCGGTCGTCGTGGCGATCTCCCTGGTGCCGCTGCTGGTGGAGGTGGTCCGGTCCCGGCGCGGCCGGCACGAGGCCGGCGATGGCGACACCGGCGGCACCGGCGACTGAGCCCCTCCCCCGCGCGTCACCCGCGCGGCTCAACCGGGCTCCGCCTAAGGGGCGAGGCCGCGTGAGCGGTGTGACGGTGGTGGAAGACATGGCCCCATGCACCGGCGGCGAGGAGGCGGCATGGCTGACACGGGAGGCGAGGGCGGCGCTGCGTGTGTCGCCGCGCCCGGCCGGGACATCCCCGAGGGGCTGTCCGGCGATCCGTTCACTCAGGTGGGCTCGGTCGCGGATGCCGTGCTGTACGAGGGCTATCTGCTGTACCCCTACCGCCGTTCCTCGGCGAAGAACCGGGTCCGCTGGCAGTTCGGGGTGCTGCTGCCCCGTACCTGGGTGGAGGCGGACGGTCCCGTCGCCGAGGGCATCTCCGGTTCGGCGGACTCCTGGTACCAGCGCACCGAGTGCCTGGTGCGGGCGGTTCCCGGCGCGGTGCTGCGGGTGCGGGTGCGGTATCTCCAGCTCCAGCGCAAGCAGGTGGAGGCGCTGGGCGAGGACGGACGGCACCGGCCGGTCGAGTCGCTGCGTACGGACGACGGCACGGCGCAGTTGAGCTTCGACGAGGCGGTCCCGTACGAGGTCGACCTCGTGTGGCCGCTGGAGGAGCTGCTGCGCGGCCCGTGCACCGCCGAGGTCGGCGCGCCCCCCGCCGTCGACACCGAGAACCTGGGCGCCGGGCGCGTCGTGCGCCGCCGCGAGCGGGTACGGGCGCACACCACGGTCGCGGCCGAGGAGCTGGCGGACGGCCTGTACCGGCTGTGCGTGCGCACCGAGAACGCGGGCGAGGCGCCCGACACCCGCGCCCCGCGCGCGGATGCGCTGCGGCAGGCCCTGCTGGCCGCGCACACCCTGCTCGGTGGCGAGGGGCTGGAGTTCGTGTCGCAGACCGACCCGCCCGCCGCGCTGCGGGAGCGGGCGCGCGGCTGCCGCAGCGCCTTCACCTTCCCGGTGCTCGGCGGACCGGCCGGGGAGGACGGGGACGGCGCCACCGGGCCCGTGCTGCTCTCGGCGCCGATCATCCTGCCGGACCATCCGCAGGTGGCACCGGAGAGTCCGGGCGATCTGCACGACGCGGCGGAGATCGACGAGATCCTGACGCTGCGCACGATGCTGCTGACCGACGAGGAGAAGGCGGAGGCGCGGGCGACCGACCCGCGCGCCGCCCGCATCCTCGACCGGGTCGACACGATGCCGCGCGAGGTCTTCTCCAAGCTGCACGGCGCGATCCGTTCGCTGGCCCCGGCCGCGCCGGCCCCCGAGGCGCGGCCCGCCTGGTGGCAGGAGGGCGGCGACGCGGGACTGTCCCCGACGACGGACACCGTGCTGGTGGACGGCGTCCCGCTCGGCACCGGCAGCCGGGTGCGGCTGAACCCGCGGCTGCGCGGGGCGGACGCCCAGGACATGTTCCTGGTGGGGCGTACGGCCGAGGTGGCCGCGGTCTTCCACGACGTGGACGGCAGCGTGCACCTGGCGGTGACCGTCGACGACGATCCGGCGGCCGAACTGCACGGCTGGTACGGCCGTTTCCACTACTTCCGGCCCGACGAACTCGAGCCCCTCGGGGACGGCGCCGAGCCGCGACCCTGAGCCCCGCCGAACCCGAGCCCCGGACGCCCCTGACGGCAACCCCCACTCCCCAGCGGCCGACCGACCGCAGCGAAGGCAGGCGACATGACGACCGAGAGCCACACCACCGCGGCGCGTGAGCGCATCGAACGATCCGAGGAACACGAGGGGATAGACGAGATCACCATCCTCTGGATCTCGGAGGGGATGAGCTGCGACGGCGACACCGTCTCCCTGACGGCGGCCATGCAGCCCACCATCGAGGACGTGGTCCTCGGTCTGATCCCCGGCCTGCCCAAGGTCAACCTGGTCAACAAGGTGCTCTCGCCGACCCTGGGCGGCGAGGACTTCCTCGCCCCCTACCGGGCGGCGGCGCGCGGCGAGCTGGACACCCCGTTCATCCTCGTCATCGAGGGCTCGGTGCCCAACCAGGACATCATCGAGGGCGACGGCTTCTGGACGTCGTTCGGCAACGACCTCGAGACCGGACAGCCGCTGACGCTCAACTGGTGGATCGACCAGCTCGCCCCCAAGGCGTGGGCGGTCGTCGCGGCCGGTACCTGCGCCGCCTACGGCGGCATCCACGGCATGGCGGGGAACCCGACCGGCTCCATGGGTCTGGGCGACTACCTGGGCTGGGACTACAAGTCGACGGCCGGGCTGCCCATCGTCAACGTGCCCGGCTGCCCGATCCAGCCGGACAACTTCATGGAGACCCTGATCTGGGTGCTCCAGCACGCCGCCGGTGCTGCCCCACCGCCCCCGCTGGACGAAATGCTGCGGCCGCAGTGGCTGTTCGGCAAGACCGTCCACGAGGGCTGCGACCGGGGCTCGTACTACGAGCAGGGCGACTTCGGGCTCGACTACAACTCCCCCAAGTGCCTGGTGAAGACCGGCTGCTGGGGACCGGTGGTCAACTGCAACGTGCCCAAGCGCGGGTGGATGGCCGGCATCGGCGGCTGCCCGAACGTCGGCGGCATCTGCATCGGGTGCACCATGCCCGGCTTCCCGGACGCGTTCATGCCGTTCATGGACGAGCCGCCCGGCGGCGCCCTGTCCTCCCTGGTCATCAAGCCGTACGGGGCCGTCGTGCGCCGACTGCGCGGCGTGACCAACGACATGGTCAACCACGAGCCCAAGTGGCGGCACAAGAAGCGCAAGCTGACCAGCGGTTACGACCCGTACTGGCGTCCCTGACGCCCGGCCGGCCGCGGCAGGCCCGACACCCACCCGCACACCCCGACAGCGAGGGGCAGTACCGCAGATGACGACCACCGAATCCCGGCCCACGGGGCGCAAACCCGCACAGCTCGTGGACATGTCCTGGGACCCGATCACCAGGATCATCGGCAACCTGGGCATCTACACGAAGATCGACTTCGCCAACCGCGAGGTCGCCGAGTGCCACAGCACCTCGTCGCTGTTCCGCGGCTACTCGGTGTTCATGAAGGGCAAGGACCCGCGCGACGCGGGCTTCATCACCTCGCGCATCTGCGGTATCTGCGGGGACAACCACACCACGTGCTCCAACTACGCCCAGCAGATGGCGTACGGGATCAAGCCGCCGCCGATGGCCGAGCACATCACCAACCTCGGCGAAGCGGCCGAGTACATGTTCGACCACACGATCTTCCAGGACAACCTGGTGTTCGTGGACTTCTGCGAGGCCATGGTCAAGGCCACCAACCCCACGCTGCTGGCCCGCGCCGAGCGCACGGACGCCCCGCGCGGCGAGATCCACGGCTTCCGGACCATCGCCGACATCATGAAGGCGTTCAACCCCTTCGAGGGCGAGGTCTACAAGGAGGCCCTGCGGGTCAGCCGGGTCACCCGGGAGATGTTCTGCCTGATGGAGGGGCGGCACGTCCACCCCTCCACGCTGTATCCGGGCGGGGTCGGCACCATGCCGCAGCCGAGCATCTTCACGGACTACCTCAGCCGGCTGATGCACATCATCGACTTCATCAAGAAGGCGGTGGCGATGAACGACGACGTCTTCGACTTCTTCTACGAGGCCCTGCCGGGCTACGAGGAGGTCGGACGCCGCCGTATCCTGCTGGGCTGCTGGGGCGCCTGGCAGGACCCCGCCGTCGTGGACTACCGCTACGCCTCGATGAACGAGTGGGGCAAGGCGATGTACGTGACGCCGGGCGTCATCGTCGACGGCAAGCTGGTCACCAACGACCTGATCGACATCAACCTCAACATCCGTATCATGCTGGGCAGTTCGTACTACGACGACTGGGTCAACGAGCAGCCGTTCGTCACCCACGACCCGCTGGGCAACCCGGTCGACATGCGGCACCCGTGGAACCAGACGACCGTCCCGGTGCCGCAGAAGCGGGAGTTCGACGGCAACTACAGCTGGGTGATGAGCCCGCGCTGGTACCACAAGGAGACGGACAAGCACCTCGCGCTGGACACCGGCGGCGGCCCGCTGGCCCGGCTGTGGTCGACGGCGCTGAGCGGCCTGGTCGACACCCGCTATGTCAAGGCGGGCAACGGCAAGGTGAGCATCGTGCTCCCCAAGGGCGAGTCGCTTCCGGAGACCACGCTGGAGTGGTCCATCCCGAAGTGGAGCAACACCATCGAACGCGACCGGGCGCGGCCCTACTTCGTCGCGTACGCGGCCGCGATGGCGCTGCAGTTCCTGGAGGAGTCCATGGAGCTGCTGCGGGCGGGCGAGACCAAGGTGTTCCAGGACTTCGAGGTCCCGGACGAGGCGATCGGCTGCGGCTTCCACGAGGCCGTGCGCGGGGTCCTCTCGCACCACCTGGTGATCAAGGACAAGAAGATCGCCAACTACCACCCGTACCCGCCGACCCCGTGGAACGCGAGCCCCCGCGACATCTACGGCACCCCCGGCCCGTACGAGGACGCCGTCCAGGGGCAGCCGATCTTCGAGGAGAACGGGCCGGACGACTTCAAGGGCGTCGACATCATGCGCACCGTGCGCAGCTTCGACCCCTGTCTGCCGTGCGGTGTCCACATGTACATGGGCAAGGGCAAGACGCTGGACGTCGTGCACTCCCCCACCTACGGCGCGAACCATGGCTGACGGCGCCCGGCTCGCCGACCCGGCCATCGAGGCGCGGCTCGCCCGGCTGGACGAGCTGCTGGAGGGCCTGGAGTCCGGCGGCGGGCCGCTGTCCGCCGAGTCGCTGGAGTCGGTGGGCCTCCTGACCGAGGTGTACGGGGAGGCGCTGGCCCGGATGCTCGACGGCGCGGACGCCGCCCTGCTGGACCGGGTGGCCGGCGACGAGCTGCTGGCGCATCTGCTGGTGCTGCACTCCCTGCACCCCGAGCCGCCCGAGCGGCGTGCCGAGCGCGCGGTGGCACGGCTGCGGCCGGCCGTGCGCGAGCGGGGCGGCGACCTGGAGTGGCTGGGCGTCGAGGGCGAGGTGGCCCGCGTCCGGGTCGACTCGGGCGGCGGTGGCTGTGGCTCCGGGTGCGGTGGGGGTGGCGGGGACGTCACCGAGGTGGTGCGGGCGACCGTGCTGGCGGCGGCTCCGGAGCTGCGGTCGGTGGAGGCGGTCACGGCCGAGCGGGCCAAGCCGCCCGCGTTCGTGCCGCTGGCCACGCTGACCACCCGGCGGGGCGCGGAGCGGCCGCAGGAGGCCCGGTGAGCGGGGCGCTGGCCCGGCTGATCCGTACCGGCCCGGCCCTGGCCGGGGCCGGGCGGCCCGAGACGTGCGAGCTGTGCGCCGCGCCGGTCGCGGAGGAACACGCGCATCTGTTCGAGACGGCGGCCGACGAGGTCCGCTGTGTCTGCGGGCCCTGCTCGGTGCTGTTCGCCGACCGGGCGGCGGGCGGGGGCCGGTACCGGCTCGTTCCGCGCCGCCGGGTGCGGCTCGCGCCGGTCGACACGGCCGCGCTGGGCGTACCGGTGGGTCTGGTGTTCTTCGTGCCGCGCGCCGACGGCGCGGTGACCGCGCAGGGGCCGAGCCCGGCCGGGGCCATGCGGTGGGAGGTGGACGCGGACGCCTGGCACGGCTTGGCCGCCACGTGTCCGCAGCTCGCTTCCGTGGTACCCGACGTGGAGGCGCTGCTGATCAACACGGTGCGCGGCCAGGAAGAGCACTGGATCGTACCCGTAGACGACTGCTTCCGGATGGTCGCCCTGGTCCGCGCGGAGTGGCAGGGGCTGTCCGGCGGCGGCCGGGTGTGGCCGGTCGTCGAACAGTTCTTCGCGGAGCTCACCGAGCGTTCGTGAAGCCCAGAGAGGAGACGATCATGGGCAGGATCAGAGTGGGCCGTCCCCAGGTGAAGCCGGACACGCCGACGCATGTGCCGGGCCTGCACGAGGGCAACAGGGGCCCCTACGAGGAGCAGGTCGGCCATCACGAGGACGGCACCGCCGACGCGCGCCGCTCCACGGGCATCCGCACCAAGCGGCACGACGCCATCCTCGACGTCATGCCGAACATCCCGCCGGCCTGAGAAGGGCAGGAAGTGAGCGCCATGAAGATCGAGAGAGCCGCGAGAGCCGTCGAAGAGGCGGAGCGGACCCTGTGGACGGGGCGGCGGGTGCTGGTCGCCCAGGCCGCCGTGCTGGCCGGTCTGACGCTGCTGCTGCTCGTGAAGGAGGTCCCCGGCATGATCCGGGAGATCAAGATCTACCGGATGACCGGGGGCCTGCGCGCGGCCCGCCAGCACCCGTGAGGCATCGGTGCACGAGCTGTCGATCGCGACCGCGATCGTGGAGCAGGCCGGGCAGATCGCTCGCGCGGACGGCGCCGGGGACGTCTCCTCGGTGACCGTGCGGGTCGGCGAGCTGGCGGGTGTGGTGCCGGACGCGCTGCACTTCGCCTTCGAGGTGGCCCGTGACGGCACCTCGCTCGCCTCGGCCCGTCTGGTGGTGGAGCAGGTGACCGCGGTGGCCTGGTGCGGCGGGTGCGCAAAGGAGTTCACGGTGGGCATGCCCCCGTTCTTCTGGTGCCCGGCCTGTGACAAGCCGTCGCAGGATCTGCGCAGCGGACGG
Organism: Streptomyces sp. NPDC085596; assembly: GCF_044541565.1. Taxonomy (NCBI): domain Bacteria; kingdom Bacillati; phylum Actinomycetota; class Actinomycetes; order Kitasatosporales; family Streptomycetaceae; genus Streptomyces; species Streptomyces sp. NPDC085596. The sequence continues at coordinate 114,470 of NZ_JBITTC010000003.1, forward strand.
GAGTTGGAGATCACCGCCGTGGAGGCGGTCTCCTGAGCCCTGTACGCGCGAACCGGCCCCGTCCTTCCTGGGCGGGGCCGGTTCGCGTGTGTCCGGCTCAGCAGATGCGAGGAAGCTGCTCCCCGAGCGGCAGATCCAGCACACGGGTGCCGCCGAGCCCGGTGGCGACGGTGACCATGCCGGGGTGCTCGGTCACGCACTCCCCGATCAGCGCGGCCCCCGCGCCCTGCGGGTGGGCGCGCATCGCGGCGAGTACGGCGTCGGCGTGCTCGCGGGGTACGAAGGCGACGAGCCTGCCCTCGTTGGCGACGTAGAGCGGGTCCAGGCCGAGGAAGCCACAGGCGCCTGTGACTTCGTCCGGCACCGGCACGGCGCGCTCGGTGATCCTGACGCCGGTGCCGGAGGCGCGGGCGATCTCGTTCAGGGAGGCGCCGAGGCCGCCCCTGGTGGGGTCGCGCAGCACATGCACGTCCTTGGTGACGGCGAGCATGGCCGCGACGAGCCCGGCCAGCGGCGCGGTGTCGGACACGATCTCGACGCCGAACTCCAGCCCCTCCCGCACGCTCATCACCGCGACACCGTGCAGCCCGATCGGTCCGCTGACGATGACGGCGTCGCCGGGCCGGGCGCGCTGGGGGCGGATGTCGACGCCGTCGGGGACGAGGCCGACGCCGGCGGTGGTGACGTAGACGCCGTCGCCGTGGCCGGACTCGACCACCTTGGTGTCGCCGGTGGCGACGGTGACGTCCGCGGCACGTGCGGCGGCGCCCAGCGCGCGGGCGATCCGGTCGACCACGGCGAGTTCGACGCCCTCCTCCAGCACGAACGCCGTGGACAGGTAGGCGGGCTTCGCGCCGCTCATCGCCAGGTCGTTCACCGTGCCGTTGACGGCGAGGTCGCCCAGGCAGCCGCCGGGGAAGAACAGCGGGCGCACCACGTAGGAGTCGGTGGAGAACGCCAGCCGGGCGCCGCCGAGTTCGAGCACGGCGGAGTCGGCGAGCGCGGCCAGGGTGGGGTTGCCGTAGGCGGGGGCGAAGACCTGGTCGATCAGTTCGGCGGAGAGGGCGCCGCCTCCGCCGTGACCCATGACGACCACGCCCTGGTCGCGCAGGGGGGCGGGGCAGGTCCAGTTGACGGGGTCGACAGCGGGGGCTTCGGTGAGGTCAGCCAACGGGGTTCATCTCCTCTCGCGGGATGCGCGATCCGCGCGGCGTTGGGCCGCCTTCCATGCGGCGGTACAGGTAGTAGGCGGCGCAGGCGCCCTCGCTGGAGACCATGGTGGCGCCGAGCGGGGTGCGCGGGGTGCAGGCGGTGCCGAACGCCTCGCACTCGGTGGGCTTGATGAGGCCCTGGAGCACCTCTCCGGCCCGGCAGACGGCGGGTTCCTCGGTGCGGATACCTGCGACGTCGAAGCGGTGCTCGGCGTCGTAGGCGCGGTACGCCTCCGCGAGGCGCCAGCCGCTGGCCGGGATGCGGCCGATGCCGCGCCAGTTGCGGTCGACCACCTCGAAGACGTCTTCGAGCATGCGCAGGGCGGCCGGGTTGCCCTCTTCGCGGACGGCGCGCGGGTAGGCGTTCTCCACCTTGTGCTCGCCGCGCTCCAGCTGGTGGACGGCGCGGCGGATGCCCTCCAGGATGTCCAGCGGTTCGAACCCGGTGACCACCATCGGTACCCGGAACCGCTCGGCCAGTTCCGGGTACTCGGCGGTGCCCATCACGCTGCACACGTGCCCGGCGGCGAGGAAGCCCTGCACCCGGCACTCGGGGGCGCTCATGATGGCCTCGACGGCCGGGGGGACCCGGACGTGGGAGACCAGCAGGCTGAAGTTGTCCAGGCCGAGGCGGCGGGCCTGGTGGACGGCCATGGCGTTGGCGGGGGCAGTGGTCTCGAAGCCGATGGCGAAGAACACCACCTGCTTCTCGGGGTGCCTGCGCGCCAGCTCGAGCGCGTCGAGCGGGGAGTACACCACGCGTACGTCGCCGCCCTCGCCCTTGACCCGGAACAGGTCGCGGTCGGTGCCGGGCACCCGCAGCATGTCGCCGAAGGAGCAGAAGATCACCTCGGGGCGGGCGGCGACCGCGAGGGCCTTGTCGATGACGTCGAGCGGGGTGACGCACACCGGACAGCCGGGACCGTGGATCAACTCGACCTCATCGGGGAGGAGTTGATCGATGCCGTGGCGGATGATGGAGTGGGTCTGGCCGCCGCAGACCTCCATCAGGGCCCAGGGCCGGGTGACGGTGGCGCGGATCTCGTCCAGCAGGCGGCGCGCCAGCGCGGGGTCGTTGAACTCGTCGATGTACTTCACCGGTTCTCACTCCCGCTTCCCTGTCGCTCCGCCTGCTCCCAGGCGTCGCCGAACTCCTCCTCCAGCAGACCGAGTTGCTCGAAGAGCTCCAGCGAGGCGCGGGCCGACTCCTCGTCGAGCTTCTGGAGGGCGAAGCCGACGTGGACGATGACGTACTCCCCCACCTTGACGTCGGGCAGGTACTCCAGGCACGCCTGTTTCTGCACTCCGCCGAAGTCGACGAGCCCGGTGAGCGGGTCGGCGCCATCGTCGATGGCCACGACCTTGCCGGGCACTGCTAGACACATGGGTCACTCCGTCTCGTGTGAGGTGTGCTGATGGCCGGGTCGGCGGATCAGCGGGCTCGGGCCGGCCGGGGCACGTGGGCCGCGACCATGAGCTGTCCGAGCGCCAGACCGCCGTCGTTGGGCGGCACCTGGCCGTGCCGCAGGACGGTGAAGCCGTCGGCCGTGAGCCGGGCGGTGCTGTCCTCCTCCAGCAGGGCGTTGGCGAAGACCCCGCCGGTGAGGGCCACGGTGGTCAGGCCGGTTGCCGCGCGGGCACGTCGGCACAGCTCGGCCACCGCTCCGGCGACGCCCCGGTGGAAGCGGGCGGCGAGCACGGGCGCGGGCACGCCCCGGCGCCGGTCGGCGAGGAGGGCGCGCAGCACCGGGGCGGGGTCGGCCTGCGGTCCGGGGGTGAAGCCGAAGGGGTACTCCCCGCTGTCCGCGTCCCGCGCTTCGAGTGCCAGGGCTTCCAGGGCGAGCGCGGCCTCGGCCTCGTGGCCCGCGCGGTGGCAGGCGCCGGCGAGGGAGGACACGGCATCGAAGAGGCGCCCCATGCTGCTGGTCGGCAGACAGGCAATCTGGTGGGTCAACTGACCCTTCAGCACGGCGAGTTCGGTCTCCGTGCAGGCGGCGACGCTGGGCAGGTCCGGTGTCCAGTCGAGCCCGGCCGCCCAGAGCCGGGCCAGCGCCTGCCGGCAGGGGTTGGCGACGCCCGCGTCTCCGCCGGGCAGCGGGGCGGGGGCGAGGTGGGCGAAACGCCGGTACCCGGTGTAGTCGGCGAGCAGGATCTCGCCGCCCCATACGGTGCCGTCGTCCCCGTATCCGGTGCCGTCGAAGGCGACGCCGATGACGGGGGTGGTGCCGTCGAGGCCGTGTTCGGCCATGGCGGAGGCGATGTGGGCGTGGTGGTGCTGGACCGACACCGGTTCCGGCAGGGCGGCTTCGGTGGCGCGGCGGCGGGCGTGGGCCGTCGAGTGGTAGCCGGGGTGCCGGTCGGCGGCGACCAGACGCGGGGTGACGCCGGTGAGGGCGGCGAGGTGGATCTCGGCGCGGCGGGCGGCGTCCAGGGTGGCGAGGTCGCCCATGTCACCGATGTGCGGCCCGAACCACGCCTGGTCGTCCTCGCCGAGGCAGAGCGCGTTCTTCAGGTCGCCGCCGACCGCGAGCGCGGGCCCGACCGGTACCGGGAGGGTCAGCGGGCGGGGCACGTATCCGCGTGAGCGGCGCAGGAGTTGGGCGGTGCCGTCGGGGCGTACCCGGAGCAGGGAGTCGTCGCAGGGGGCGGCGATGGTCCGGTCGTGGGTGAGCCAGGCGTCGGCAAGGCCGGCGAGCCGGATCAGCGCCTCGGCGTCGTCGGTGACGATGGGCTCGCCGGAGCGGTTGCCGCTGGTCATGACGAGCGCGGGGGGTCCGGGGGGATCGCCGGGCAGGCCGAACAGCAGGGTGTGCACGGGGGTGTAGGGCAGCATGACGCCGATGTGGGGGCTGCCGGGCGCGATCTCGTCGGCGAGGCGGGGGCCGCCGGGCGTGGTGCGGGCGCGCAGCAGGACGATGGGGCGTTCGGGGCCGGTGAGGGCGGCGCGTCCGGCTTCGGTGAGGTGGGCGACGTGTTCGGCGGTGGCGAGGTCGGCGCACATCACCGCGAACGCCTTGCCGGCGCGTTCCTTGCGGGCGCGCAGGGTGGCGACGGCGCGCGGGTCGGTGGCGTCGCAGGCGAGATGGTAGCCGCCCAGGCCCTTGACGGCGACGATCCGGCCCTGGGCGAGCAGGGCCCGCGCGGCGGTGAGGGCTTCGGCGTCGCGGGCCGGGCGGACTCCGGTGCCCTCGGCGGGGACGAGGCTGAGACCGGGGCCGCAGTCGGGGCAGGCGACGGGCTGGGCGTGGAAGCGCCGGTCGAGCGGGTCGCCGTACTCGCGGGCGCAGGCGGGGCACATCGGGAAGCGGGCCATGGTGGTGGCCGCGCGGTCGTAGGGCATCGCGGTGGCGATGGTGAAGCGGGGGCCGCAGTGGGTGCAGGTGACGAAGGGGTGCCGGTGGCGGCGGTCGGCCGGGGTGGCGAGTTCGCGCAGGCAGTCGGCGCAGGTGGCGGTGTCGGGCGGCAACTGGGTGCGGCCGGTGGTGTGTTCGGTGGCCCGGATGGTGAACGCGTCGTCGGTGCCGGTGGCGGGCAGGTCCTCGTGGCCGATGCCGGTGACCGAGGCGAGCGGGGGCGGGCGTTCGGCCAACTCCGCGCAGAAGAGCTCCACTTCCGCGAGGGGGCCTTCGACCTCGACGAGAACGCCGTCGGCGGTGTTGCCGACGAAGCCGGTGAGGGCGTGGTCGGCGGCGAGCCGGTGCACATGGGGCCGGAAGCCGACCCCCTGCACCGTGCCCCGCACGGTGAGGCGGCGGCGCACCCGGCCCGTCGCGGGGGCGGTCATGCGCGGGGAGCGGCGGCCGGCTGGTGCGAGTGGTGGCCTTCGGAGCCGTGGGAGTGCCCGCCGTGGTCGTGGCTGTGCGGGCCGGGGGCCAGCGGCGGGCGGTGGGCCGGGGGTGCGTGGCGGACGGCGAGGGCGCGCTCCAGCAGGGCGTCGACGCCGTCGCCGCTGCGGGCGCAGGTCCGTACGGTCTCGACGCCGGGGTTGACCCGCTGGACGTTGGCCCGGAAGGCGGCCTCGTCGAAGCGGGCGGCCTCGGCGAGGTCGGTCTTGGTGATGGCGACCAGGTGGGCGGAGCCGAACGCGGTGGGGTACTTCAGCGGCTTGTCCTCGCCCTCGGTGACGGCCATCAGGGAGATCCGCAGGGTCTCGCCGAGGTCGTAGGAGGCGGGGCAGACGAGGTTGCCGACGTTCTCCACGAACAGCACCTCGGTGTCGGCGGGGAGCCAGCCGTCCAGGCGGTCGCGGACCTGGCCGGCCTCCAGGTGGCACAGGCCGTCGGTGAGGAGCTGCTGGACGGGGGCGCCGGAGCGGGCGAGGCGCTGGGCGTCGTTCTCGGTGGCCAGGTCGGCGGTGAGCGCGGCCACGGGGACGCCGCGCTGGACGGCGCGGGCGAGGACGCGGCCGAGGAGTTCGGTCTTGCCGCTGCCGGGGCTGGACAGCAGGTTGACGACCGTGACGCCCCGTTCGGTGAGGTCCTCACGGAGGCGGGCGGCGAGATCGTCGTTCTTGGCCAGGACGGCCTGCTTGACGTCGGACCGGCACATGGGCACAGCTCCTCGGGAAGATCGGGCGCCTAGACCCTGGGCCGTGCCGGGCACGGCCCAGGGGTCTCACCGATCTTCGGCTCCGCCGGCCCCGGGCCCGGGCAGCGCAGCCGCGTGCGGGGGCCCGGATTCCATCGGGCGGCCCAACGGGGGCGGGGGTGCGGCCGGGTCGGCCAGCAGTACGGGGATCAGGGTGTGCAGCGCGTCGACCGCCCGTTCGACGGCCGCGCGCACGGCTTCGCTGAGGCCGGGGGCGATGTCCTCGTCCGGGTTCGGCAGCACGGCGGGCTCGCAGGCCAGGACGAGGACGCGGGGCAGGGGTTCGTCGCCGAGGTGGGTGGCGAGGGCGAGCACCTTCTGCGGGTCCATGCCGTGGGCCTCGGGCACGACGGTACCGTCCGGTGGTTCGGCCTCGACCAGGGAGAGGGTGCCGGGGCGCTGCCCGCGCGGGGCGGCGTCGACGAGGACGGCGGTGGCGCAGCCGCCGAGCAGGGCGTAGGCGAGGTCCATGCCCCGGATGCCGAAGTCCCGCACGTGTGCGCCGGGCGGGAGGGGGCGCCGGTCGAGGGCGCGGATCACCTCGGGGCCGAAGGCGTCGTCGCCGAGGAAGATGTTGCCGACGCCTGCCACCAGCAGGGGTTCGGGGGCGGTCATCGGCCGTCTCCGAGGTGCAGGGGGCGCGTGGCGCCGGCGGGGACCTTGCGGACGAAGGCCGAGCGCAGGGCGTGGTAGGGCGCGGTGGGGTCGGAGAAGATGGCGTGCATACGGGCGAGTTCGTCGCGCCGGTGGTCGGCGAGGGGCCGTACGGCTTCGTCGGCCTGGCGGGCGGCGGCCTTGGCGGCGATCCGGTCGGCGAGGCCGGGGGCGGTGGCGAGTTCGGCGGCCATGGCCTCGACGGTGCCCGCGAAGTCCCCCGGTGCGGCGGGGACGAGACGGTCCACCAGACCGAGCCGGACCCCTCGGGCGGCGCTGACCGGCAGCGCCTCGGCGGTGAGGCGGCGCGCGGTCTCGGGGCCGGTGCGGCGGGGCAGGGTGTACGTCCAGAACTCGGAGCCGTACAGGCCCATGCGCCGGTAGTGCGGGTTGAGGACGGCGCCGGTGCGGCACCAGACCTCGTCGGCGGCGAGGGCGAGCATGGCGCCTCCGGCGGCGGCGTTGCCCGCGAGCGCCGCGATCACCAGCCGGTCGGTGGTGCGCAGTACGGCCTCGACCACGTCGTCCATGGCGTCGAGGTTGCGCCAGGACTCCTCGCCGGGGTCGGGGGCGCCCTCGATGACGTTGAGGTGGATGCCGTTGGAGAAGAAGTCGCGGGCGCCGCCGAGGACGAGGACGGAGGTGGGGCGGGCAAGGGCGTACTCGTAGGCGGCGAGGAGTCTGCGGCACTGGTCGGTGCTCATCGCGCCGCCGGGGAAGGAGAAGCTCACGAAGCCGGTGGTGCCGTGCTCGCGGTAGCGGATGTCGGCGTAGGTGCGGCGGCCCGCGGGGAGGTCGAGCGGGGCCGGGATCTCGGGCAGCGCGGGGGCGTGCGGGGCGCTCCAGGAGGCGAGGACGGTGGCGGCGGGGCGGCGGAAGGGCGCCGGGTCGCCGGAGTTCTTGCGGGGGCGCAGCTCGGGAATCCATACGGCGCCGTCGCGGGTGGCGCGGCAGACGGCTCCGGCGCGGGTGGCGAGGAGGTCGCCGGGGCGGCCGCGCAGCTGGTCCTCCAGGTGGCCGCCGTGCAGGAAGACCTCGCGGCCGTGGAGTTCGTCGAGGACGCCGGGCTGGGAGTCGGCGCCGCGCAGCTTGCGCAGCACGGCCTCGGTGTCGTCGTGTTCCCAGTCGATGCGGCGCCGGTCCTGGCGGAAGTAGTCGCGCCAGGTGACGGAGGGCCAGTCGCCGGTCTGCGGGCGTGGTTTGTGGTCGCCGTCGGCGTACCGGCGCACCGCCCGGTGCAGGGCGGTCATGGCGGCGTCGGCGGCCTCGTTGCGGTACAGGTCGCTCTTGCCGGCGGCCGGTACGGGGAAGGGCTCGTCGGCCCAGATCGCGCCCGCGTCCATGCCCGCCTCGGCCTGGAGGACGGTGACGCCCCACTGGGTGACGTCCCCGGCGACGGCCCAGTCCAGCGAGGAGGGGCCCCGGTCGCCCGGCGGGCCGGGGTGCACGATCAGGCAGGTGTGCTCCCGCCACACGTCCTCGGGGAGCGCCGTCTTCAGCATGGGCGCGACGATCAGTTCGGGGCACAGTTCGCTTACGGCGGTGCGGACGGGGCCGGGACCGTGCGTGGCGAGTACGACGTCCACCCGGTGGCCGGCGTCCGAGAGTTCGGCGTAGGCGCGTTGGGAGAGGCTGTTGAACGCGCTGGCGACCAGCAAAATGTCCATGAGACCGTATATTCGTCCATGTTCCAGGCGTGATGTAGGACCATCGGAACGTTTCCTCACCCCTACTCGGCCGCTTCCGCTCGTACCTGGGCATTCCGGGCCGTTCGAGCCGAGCGCACGTTCGGTCACCGTTCTGGGGTTCGGATGCGAGGGTCGTCCGACCGGGTGACGATGGGGGTACGTCGGCCCGTTTCCCTCCGCCGGGGAGGACCCATGACCGCTTCCGCCACCGGGCGTTTCGACCCGGCGCGTGTGGCCCAGCTGTCCGGGCGGTTCGCGCCCGTCACCGAGGAGGTGGACGAGGTCTCCCTCGTCGTGGAGGGAGAGCTGCCCGAGGACCTGGACGGCGTCTATCTGCGCAACGGCCCCAATCCGCGCTTCACCCCGATCGGCTCGTTCCTGTATCCGATCGACGGCGACGGCATGCTGCACGGCGTGTGGATCGAGGGCGGCCGGGCCCGCTACCGCAACCGCTTCGTGCGCACCCCCGCCGTGGTCGCCGAGGAGCGGGCGGGCCGGGCGCTCTGGGGCGGCATCGAGTCGATGATCACCCCGGACGAGCGGGAGGTCGGGCCGGAGCTGGCCCACACCTTCCGGGACCTGCCCGACATCAACGTGGTCCGGCACGCGGGCCGGCTGCTGGCGCTGGCCGAGGCGGGCTGCCCGTTCCGGATGACCCCGGAGCTGGAGACGGCGGGCCGGGAGACCTTCGGCGGCGCCCTGCCCGCCGGGATCACCGCGCACCCGAAGACCGATCCGGTCACCGGCGAGATGGCGGTGTTCTGCTACGCGCTGGAGCCGCCGTACCTGACGTGGTCGCTGATCGCCCCGGACGGGACGGTGACGCGGGGTCCGGTGCCCGTCGACGGCGTCGACGAACCGATGATGATCCACGACATGGCGCTCACCGGCCGCTTCCTGGTGCTGGTCCTCGCCCCCGTCTTCTTCGACCTGTCCGCGGCGATGAGCGGCGGCTCGCTGATCGACTGGCGCCCCGAGGCGGGCACCCGCGTCCTGCTGATCCCGCGCGACGGCTCGCCGGTCCGCGAGGTGTCGGACGACGCCTTCTGGCTCTGGCACACCGTCAACGCCCACGACGAGGCCGACGGCACCGTGGTGCTGGAGTACGTGCAGTGGTCGCGGCTGTCCCTCGGCGAGGCGGACGGCGAGCCGAACCGGAGCACGCTGGTCCGGGCCGTGCTGGACCCGGCGACCGGCCGGATGCGGCGTACGACGCTGGACGACGCCCGCGTGGAGTTCCCGCGCGTCGACGACCGCCGGATCGGCGGCCGGCACGGCCGGGTCGCGGTGGCCTGGGACAGCGAGCGCTCCCCCGGCCTGCTGCCGGGCGAGTTCGACGCGCTGCGCTGGTACGACACCGGCGCGCCCGGTGCCCCGTCCCGTAGCTGGTACGGCGGTGATCTGTCGGTGGGCGAGCCCGCGTTCGCGCCTTCGCCGGGGCACACCGACGAGGACCGGGGGTACTGGCTGGCCTTCGCCACCGACCGCACGGACGGCGGTGCCCGCCTCCTGGTGTTCCCCGCCGGGGAGCCGGAGAGCGGACCCGTGGCCCGGGTGCGCATCCCGGTGCGCGTCCCGCTCGGTCTGCACGGGAACTGGCTGCCGACCGAGGAGTAGCCGGGGAGCAGCCGAGGAGTAGCCCACGCGGCCCAGTGGGCGTCCCCCGGTGTCCGGTTTGCCCGTAGCGTTCGTCAGAGGTGATCGCCGGTCAGCTCGGCGGGTGCGGAGGCGAGGCGGGCGCGTGGTGGCTGGTGACGGGCGGCGGACGGGGCGCGAGCGTTCCGGTCCGGCCGCGCGGGGCGCGGTGCCGGGCAGCCGTCCGGCGTACTCCGTGCGGCTGCCCTCGGTGACCCGGTCCATCCCGCGTACCTCGGTGGCCGAGCGGACCGTGGGCTGGCTGCGGGTCGCCGCGGCCTACGCGTGGCGGCTCATCCTGGTCGGGATCGTCGTCTGGGGCATCTTCAGTGTGCTGGGCCGCTTCCAGCTCATCGCCGTCTCGCTGTTCCTGGCGCTGGTCGTCACCTCGGTGCTGCGGCCGCTCGCCGATGTGCTGGACCGGTTCATGCCCCGCCCGCTGAGCGTGGCCGTCGCCCTCATCGGCAGCATCCTGCTGGTCCTGGGACTGCTCGCGCTGGTGGGCAACGCCGTGGCGGGCGAATCGGCGCGGCTGAGCGGGGAGTTCCGGGGCGGGGTGCACCGGATCGAGGAGTGGCTGCGGCAGCCGCCGTTCCGGCTGAGCGCGGGCCGGCTGGCCGCGCTCCAGCAGGAGGTGACGGACTATCTCTCCCGGCACCGGGCCAGCCTGTTCAGCAGTGCGGTGTCCGGGCTCGGCCGGGTGGTGGAGGTGATCACGGGCGGGGCGCTGGCGCTGTTCGCCTCGGTCTTCTTCATCCACTCCGGCGAGAAGCTGTGGAGCTGGGTGAGCCACCGGCTGCTGCCGCGTGGCGCCCGACCGAGGTGGGACCGCGCCGGGCGCGCGGCCTGGCGGACCTTCGCCGGGTACACGCGGGGCATCATCATCATCGCCGCGACCAACGCGATCCTGGTCGGCATCGTGCTGTTCATCCTGCGGGTGCCGCTGGCGCTGCCGCTGACCCTGCTGGAGTTCTTCGCCGCGTTCGTGCCGCTGGTGGGTTCGCCGGTGGCGCTCGGGGTGGCGACGGTCGTGGCGCTGGCGGGGCGCGGTCCGCTGACGGCCGCCGCGGTGCTGGTGCTCATCGTGGTGATCGGCCAGTTGGAGGGGCATGTGCTGCATCCGCTGGTGATGAGCTGGGCGGTGCGGCTGCATCCGCTGGTCGTCGCGGTGTCCGTGATCGCGGGGAGCATCGTGGCCGGGGTGATCGGTGCCGTGGTGGCGGTGCCGTTCGTGTCGGTGGTGTGGGCGGTGCTGGGCGCGCTACGGGCGCCTCCCCCGACCTAGCTCGCGGCCCCGCCGAGCGCGACGCTGGCCTCGACGGCGTGGACGTCGGCGAGGACGCCTGTGTCGTCGGCGTCCGAGGCGAGCGCGAGCAGGAAGGCGGCGTGGTCACCGGCGACCACGGTCAGTTCCAGGCGCGCGGTGCCGCCGTCGTGCGGGACGTCCAGGGCGACGGTGTGCGCGGGGCGGCCGCCGAGTTCGGTGCGGCAGGACTCGGTGAGGGTGGGCGCCGCGTCGGGGAAGAAGAACTCGGCGTTGGAGCGGGCGGCGCCCTCGGCCGTCCGGCGCAGTTCCGTGCTCGGCACCGGCCGTCCGGCGGCGCCGGTCAGCACGGTGGCGTCCTCGGCCGGGGTGGCCTCGGAGGCGCGGCTGATCCGGGAGGAGAAGGCGCCGATCAACTTCCGGTCCGCCGCCGGGTCGTGCCGCCAGCCCTCGGGCACGGCGTAGGAGACGCCCGCGCGGGTGTCGTTCACCCGGGGTCGGTCGCCCTCCTTGCCCGACCAGGAGAGCGCGGCACCTCCGCACGCGACAGTCACGCCGAGCGCGGCGAGCCCCGCCCACAGCCGCCCGTGCCCGTGGCCGCGCCGTGGTGCCGGGGTGTTCGGTGATGGCGTCGTCATGCCCTCAGCCTGCCCGACAGGGCGCGAGTACGCCTGAGTGCGGGTACTCAAGTGCCGTCGTCCTGAGTAGCGGCCGCGTCCGGGCTGAGTACGCGCGCTCAGGTGTCCGCCGCCGGGAGGGCCGTAGCGTCGGGGGTGCCGGAGCGGCGGGAACCAGGCGCTGGTGTACGCCGCCGGGCTGGTGCCGGCCTGGCAGGTGGTCGTCGCATGACGGTGCGCGGGCCGGCCGGGGGAAGGCCGGGTCCCGCGCACGGGTGGGCTGCCGGTGCGTCAGCCGTTGGCGAGGCTGCGCAGCCTGGTGAGGGAGCCGTTGAACTTGTCGTGGTCTCCGACCGTCTTGCCGGAGGAGGTGTACTGCCACATGGTGTACGTGGACCAGCCGGCCGGCAGGGTCCCGGCGGTGGAGGCGTAACGGGCGATCCACAGGGGGTGGGAGCCGAAGCCGGAGTAGTTGCCGGTGCAGTCCTTCCACCAGTTGGTGGCCGTGTAGATGACGGCGGAGCGGCCGGTGCGGGCCTTGTAGCGGTTCAGGAAGTCCTTGATCCAGCTGACCATGCCGCTCTTGGACTTGCCGTAGCAGGACGCCCCGTAGGGGTTCCACTCGATGTCGAGGACACCGGGCAGGGTCTTGCCGTCCTTGGACCAGCCGCCGCCGTGGTCGACGAAGTAGTCGGCCTGGGTCTTGCCGCTGGTGGTGTCGGGGGTGGCGAAATGGTACGAGCCCCGGATCATGCCCGCGCTGTAGGGGCCGTTGTACTGCTGGGTGAAGTAGGGGTTCTTGTAGTACGTCCCCTCGGTCGCCTTGGTGTAGGCCCACTTGGTGCCCGCACCCCACAGGGTGGACCAGGCGACGTTGCCCTGGTGGCTGGAGACGTCCACGCCCTCGGTCTGGGTCACCCGGTAGGCGGCGGACCGGTCGTCGGCCAGGGGCGCGCCCCCGTCGTGGGCGCGTACGCCCACGCCCATGTAGGCGCTGCCGCGCGGGGCGGTCGGCCCGCCGGAGTCGGGCACGGCGGCGGGGGGCGACAGGAAGAGGAGGAGGCCGGTCAGGACGCCGGTGAGACACAGGCGTGAGCTGCGGCCGCTGGGGAGGAGTATGTCGCTTCGCACGACATCCATCTGACCCGGCATCGGGCCGTCCCGCACGCCGGATACCGCCGGGCGAAGCCATGTGCGGCCGGCCCTTGGGCCATGTGGGTGCCCTCGGGTAGGTGCCCGGCCGGGAGGGTGCCCCCGGCCGGGCGACGGAGGAAGCGGGTCAGCCGTCGATGCGGTGCTGGGTCCAGAAGGAGGTCAGGTCGGTGCCGGTCGCGGCCTGGGCGGCGGCCTTGAACTCGGCGGTGGTGGAGACGCCGTACCAGTGGGCGGTGGCGTAGTCCTTCAGCAGCTTGGCCATCGCGGTGTCGCCGAGGACGCGGCGCAGGTCGTGCAGGGCGCACTTGCCGTAGCCGTAGACGACGGTGGAGTAGCGGGAGGAGTGGGCGTCCCAGTAGGCCATCGAGTTGGTGATCTTCTCGGCGCTGGAGGCCCAGGAGACGCTGCTCCAGCAGCCGGAGCCGGTCTTGCCCTGGGCGAGGTCGGTGGCGTAGTCGGTGAAGGACTCGTCCAGCCAGGGGGTGTTGTACTCGTCGTCGCCGACGATGCCGTACCACCACTGGTGGGCGATCTCGTGGGTGAGGGCGGTGGTGCTGACCAGGTCGAGGACGAAGCCGGGGTACTCCATGCCGCCGAACCAGAAGTTGTTGTCGATGACCGCGTCCAGCTCCCCGTAGGGGTAGGCCCCGAAGCGGCCGGCGTGGGCGTCGACGGCGCTCCTGGCGGTGCTCAGCATCGACTGGGCGTTGGCGGAGCTGATCCCGGAGACGGAGTAGACGTTGACCGGGACGCCGCCGGGCGAGGTGCCGGAGATCTTGCTGAAGGGTCCGGCGGCCCAGGCGAAGTCGCGCACCTTGGACGCGGTGGCGGTGGTGACCGTACGGCCGCTGGTGCCGGGGGTGTCGGTGGAGGTGCCGGTGGCGGGGACCAGCAGGGTGCTGGGGTGGTCGAGGGTGACCTTGAAGTCGGCGGCGAGCGAGTAGAAGGACTCGCCGTTGTTGGTGTACGGGTCCAGGTGCCAGCCGGCGCCGTCACGGACCGCGAGGACGGGCAGGGCGTTGCCGATGAAGCTGAAGGCGCCGTCGTGGCCGAACCGGTCGGCGCCGTCGGGCACGGTGATGCCGAGGTCGAAGCCGATGGTGGCGCTCTGTCCCTGGGCAAGCGGGGCCGGAAGCGTGATCTTCAGGGCGGTGCAGGCCACGGAGAGGTCGCCCGCCGTGCCGCCGGTGACGTTGCTGACCTTGATGGGCGGCGCCGAGCACGTGCCGTGGTAGTTGTCCCACAGCCTGAGGTAGACCTCGCCGAGCGCGGTGGCGGAGGCGTTGGTGAAGGTCGCGCTCTGGTGCCCGTTCCAGACGGTGCCCGTGCTGTCGCTGCTGAGGCTGACGGTGTAGGCGGGCGCGGCCGGGGTGCGCACGGAGTCGGCCGGGGGCGGGGTGGTGGTGCCGGAGGTGTCGAGGGCGATGTCGTCCAGGACGAAGCTGGTCTGGAGGCTGGAGTCCTCGGTGCCGGTGAAGGCGAGGTTCACGGTCTGGCCCGCGTACGAGGAGACGTCGATCGTCTTGCGGACGTAGCCGGCGGCACGGTCGAGGTTGGACCAGGTGGCGAGCGTGGTGGAGCCGGCCTTCACCGTGAGTTTGTCGTAGGCCGTGGACGACGTGGTCTCGGCGGTGTCGACATGAAGGTAGAAGCTCAGGGTGGCGGTCGCGCAGTCGCTCGGGACGGTGACGCTCTGGGTGAGGGTGTCGGTGCGGGTGCGTCCGGTGCCGTCGAGCCAGGCGAACGAGGTGCCGCCGTGGGCGCTCTGGCCGGTGCGGCTGGTGATCAGGCCGGACGGGGCTTCGGTCCAGGGTGAAGTGCCGCTTTCGAAGCCGCCGTTGACGACCGACTGCGTCGGGGTGCACGCGGCGGCCGCCGGGGCTGTGGTGTCGGGCCGGGCGGTGGCGGGGAGGGAGAGGGCGATCAGGGCGGCTGCGGTGAGCACGCCGGTGGCGAGCGCCCGGTGGGGGGTGGGTCTCACACGCTACTCCTTTGGCGGCGGCCGGGGTTCGGCCTGCTCGGTGGCCGCGTGCCGGACGGGGAGTGCGCCGGGGCGGCCGAGGGGCGGGGTTGCGCGATCGCTGTGCGGAGGTGCGGCCGCGCCCCTGCGGGCGTGGTTGCCGAAAGAGTGACAGATTTGACCAGGGCATGCCAGACGGTCGGTCGGGGCGCCGGTGCCGCCGGGTGCGGGGCACGGTACCGGGGCCGGGTCAGGCGGTGCGCAGCTCCATGAAGACCGCGCGCAGCCGGGTGCCGTCCGGGCCGGGCCAGCCGGTCGCCACATGGCCGGCCGCGCCCTCGGGACAGGCGGGCGGCTCGGCGCCGGGGACCGGGCGCAGGACCCGGTGGACCCGCAGCACGGTGCCGTGGGGCGCGGGCAGGCCGGTGCCGGCCGCGTCGTCGGCGGGGGCCGGGGTGTGCGCGGCCGTGGGGAGGGGATCGCCGGTGTAGGAGCGGGTGACCTCGTGGTCGGGGGTGTTGCTGACTCGCTGGGCCATGGCCTGGGCGGTGCCGCCGATCAGGGCGAGCAGTTCCGTGGTCAGCACCGGGTCGTGGCAGCCGTCGTAGACCCAGCGCTTGCCGAGGACACCGTGTTCCGAGGTGCCGATCAGGGCGGCCTCGGCTCCGGCTAGGGGCGCGGCGCGGTAGGTGAGCGGGACCAGGTACGCGGTGGGCTCGGGGGTGGAGCTGTCGGTGACCACCATGAACTCGATGCCGACCTCGCCCTCGGGGTCGTCGAGACGGAAGCCGCCGGTCCGCTCCAGCTCGGGCGCGCCGGAGCCGAGGTACCAGGGGCGGGTGGGGAGCCAGGGGGTGAGGAGTTCGAGCTTGGTCGGGGTGAGGGTGGTCTGGTGGATGACGGCCATCGAGCGGTGCCCCTCCTGCGTACGGTGCCGGAACCTCTGAAGTCTTCCACACCGGGAGTGGGGCAACTGTGACCTGCGGTGCGGCAGTTGAGATGGTCCGGCTTCTGGCCCTGGGGGCCGCCCGGCGGTATACAAGGCCGGTCGATGGCGCGGGAAGCGCCGGTCCGAATCCGAGGGGGACGATCTCATGGTGCGTGGCGGAAAGACGGCAAGACGGCGCCTGCGGGCCGGGCTGGGGACGGTGCTGGGCGGGTGTGCCCTGGTCGCCGGTTCCGTGGTCCCGGCGGCCGCGCATCCCGCCGGGCACCGTACGGAGTACGTGGCGCTCGGCGACTCCTACACCTCGGGCCCGCTGATACCCCGCCAGGTGGACGCCAACTGCGCCCGCTCGGACCGGAACTACCCCTCGCTGGTGGCCGCCGGGCGCCGGGTGGGCACGTTCAAGGACGTCAGCTGTTCCGGTGCGACCACGGCCGAGATGTGGCGGGCGCAGGGCACCAACGGTCCCCAGCTGGACGCGGTGAACCGGGGCACCGACCTGGTGACGGTGCAGATCGGCGGCAATGACGTGGGCTTCGGCTCGATCATCGCCACCTGCGCCCGGCTCGGCACGGGCGACCCGACGGGCAACCCGTGCGAGCGCTCCTACCGGGCCGCCGGGTACGACGAGTTGGCGGTCGCGGTGGCCCGTACGGCGCCCAAGGTCGACCGGGTGCTGCGGGCCGTGCGCGCGCGGGCGCCGCACGCGCGCGTGCTGCTGGTCGGCTACCCGGACCTGCTGCCCGACGACGGCTCCGGCTGCTTCCCCTCGGTGCCGTTCGCGCGCGGCGACTTCCCGTATCTGCGCGACACCGGGAAGCGGGTCAACCTGATGCTGCGGCTGGTCGCGGCCTGGAACCGGGTGGAGTACGTCGACACCTACGGGCCCACGGTCGGCCACGACATGTGCAAGGCGCCCGCCGAGCGCTGGATCGAGCCGCTCCAGCCGGCCTCCCCCGCCGCCCCCGCCCACCCCAACGAGCGGGGCGAGGCGGCGATGGCGACGGCGGTGCTGGACCGGCTGGACCGGGGGCACGGCCGGCGCTGACCGGCCGCGCACCCGGGCCGGGGCTCAGTCCCCGAGTGCCCCGAGGACGACGCCCTGGGCCTCCTCCTGCACCCGCGTGAGGTGGTCCGGGCCGAGGAACGACTCGGCGTACACCTTGTACACGTCCTCGGTGCCCGAGGGGCGGGCCGCGAACCAGGCGTTGGCGGTGGTGACCTTGATGCCACCGATGGGGGCGCCGTTGCCGGGCGCCTCGGTGAGGACGGCGGTGACCTCCTCACCGGCCAGGGTGTCGGCGGTGACCTGGGCCGGGGACAGCTTGGCGAGCAGTGCCTTCTGCTCGCGGGTCGCCGGGGCGTCGATGCGGGCGTAGGCGGGCTCGCCGAAGCGGGCGGTGAGACCGGCGTAGTGCTCGGAGGGGGTGCGGCCGGTGACGGCGGTGATCTCGGAGGCGAGGAGGGCGAGGAGGATGCCGTCCTTGTCGGTGGTCCAGACCGAGCCGTCGCGGCGCAGGAAGGAGGCGCCCGCCGACTCCTCGCCGCCGAAGCCGAGGTCCCCGCTGAGCAGGCCGTCCACGAACCACTTGAAGCCGACCGGCACCTCGACGAGACGGCGGCCCAGGTCGCCGGCGACGCGGTCGATCATCGTGGAGGAGACCAGGGTCTTGCCGATGCCCGTGGCGTCGGGCCACTGGTCGCGGTTGCGGTAGAGGTAGTCGATGGCGACGGCGAGGTAGTGGTTGGGGTTCATCAGCCCGGCGTCCGGGGTGACGATGCCGTGCCGGTCGGCGTCGGCGTCGTTGCCGGTGGAGAGGGCGAACCGGTCGCGCTGCTCGATGAGCGAGGCCATCGCGTACGGGGAGGAGCAGTCCATGCGGATCTTGCCGTCCCAGTCCAGCGTCATGAAGCGCCAGGTGGGGTCGGCGTGCGGGTTGACGACGGTCAGGTCGATGCGGTGCTCGTCGGCGATCCGGCCCCAGTAGCCGACGGAGGCGCCGCCGAGCGGGTCGGCGCCGATGCGCAGCCCGGCGTCCCGGATCGCGTCCAGGTTCAGCACGCTGGGCAGGTCACGGACGTAGGCGCCGAGGAAGTCGTACCGGCCGGTGGTGTCGGCGGCGAGCGCGCGGGCGTAGGGGATACGGCGTACGTCCTTGCATCCGCCCGCGATGATCTGGTTGGCGCGGTCCTGGATCCAGGAGGTGGCGTCCGAGGGGGCCGGGCCGCCGCTCGGCGGGTTGTACTTGAAGCCGCCGTCGGCGGGCGGGTTGTGCGAGGGGGTCACGACGACGCCGTCCGCGAGGCCGGTGGTGCGGTCCCGGTTGTGGGCGAGGATGGCGTGCGAGACGGCCGGGGTCGGGGTGTAGCCGTCCTCGCTGTCGATGAGCACGGTGACGCCGTTGGCCGCGAACACCTCCAGGGCGGTGACCCGCGCGGGCTCGGACAGGGCGTGGGTGTCGGCGCCGAGGAACAGCGGGCCGTCGATGCCCTGGGCGGCGCGGTACTCGCAGATCGCCTGGCTGGTGGCGGCGATGTGGTCCTCGTTGAACGCGGCCGCCAGGGACGAGCCCCGGTGTCCCGAGGTGCCGAAGGCGACCCGCTGCGCGGGGTCGTCCAGGTCGGGGTGCAGCGCGTAGTACGCCGTGACCAGGCGGGCCACATCGACAAGGTCCTCGGGACCGGCCGGACGGCCGGCTCGCTCGTGCGCCATGGGTCCGCTCCTCCGCATCAGTGTTTTTCGAACGCTCGGGGCCATTTTGGCTCGTCACGGGCCGTGCGGGCGAATGGACCCGCACCGGGCGGTGCCTACTTGCGCCCCACCGCCGCGTACAGCGGGAGCCGCTCGCCCTGCTGACGGCCGGCGGTGTCGGGGCGCCAGTCGGTCACGAACCCGATGCCCGGCTCCAGCAGGTCCAGTCCGGCGAAGAACTTGGCGAACTCGGCGCGGGAGCGGACCTGGACGGTGGTGCCGCCGCGCCGGTAGACGTCCACGACGGCGTGCCAGGTGTCCGGGTCGATGTCGGCGGTGGCGTGGGAGAGGACGAGACAGCTGCCCGCCGGGAGCGGGTCGAGCAGTTCGCGGACCACGTCGTACGCGCCCTGCTCGTCCGGGACGAAGTGGAGCAGGGCGACCATGGAGAGCGCCACGGGCTGTTCGAAGTCCAGCAGCTCGCGGGCGGCCTCGACGATCTTCCCGGGTTCGCGGGCGTCGGCCTGGATGTAGGCGGTGCCGCCCTCGGGGGCGCTGCTGAGCAGGGCCTGTGCGTGGCGCAGCACGATCGGGTCGTTGTCGACGTAGACGACCCCGCACTCGGGGGCGACGGCCTGGACCACCTGGTGCAGGTTGGGTTCGGTCGGTATGCCGGTGCCGATGTCGAGGAACTGGCGTATGCCCAGCTCGGCCAGGACGCGGGAGGCTCGATGCATGAACTGGCGGTTGGCGCGGGCGAGTTCCGGTACCTGGGGGAAGAGCGATCGCACCTGTTCGCCGGCCGCCCAGTCGACCGGGTAGTTGTCCTTGCCGCCGAGGAACCAGTCGTACATCCGGGCCGGGTGGGGCTTGCTGGTGTCGATGGCCGTCGGCTGTCGTTCGGTGTCGGGCACGGGGGCGTTCTCCTCTGCTCCGGTGGGGGGTCCTGCGTCCGGGTTTCTCTGCCCAACAGGGTTGGTGTGCAAGCATGTTGGGGCGTGACTGGAGTGGCCGGAGGGGGAAGCGTGACGAGGACGGAAGACACGGTGCTGCGGGTCGGCGCCGAGGGCGGCGAGGCCCTGCTGCTGCGGCCCTGGCGGCCTCAGGACGCGGCCGGGCTGGTGCTGGTTCAGCGGGGAGACACGGCGCTACGGCGCTGGACGGGCGCGGCCGTGGACGACGAGACGGCTGCCGCGCGATGGATCGCCGTGCAGGCGCGGGGCTGGGAGACGGGCGACCGGCTGGCGTTCGCCGTGATGGCGGCCGACTCCCCTTTCCCGGAGAGGGAGCTGCTGGGCCATGTCGTACTCAAGGAGGTGCTCTCGGGCGGCGGCCGTGCCGAGGTCGGCTACTGGACGGCCGCGCGGGCGCGGGGCCGGGGCGTGGCCCCGCGCGCGCTGACGGCGTTGACCGAGTGGGCGTTCGACGGCGGCGCGGGCCGAGGGCTGACCCGGCTGGAGCTGCTGCACCAGATGGACAACACGGCGTCCTGCCGGGTGGCGCTCAAGTGCGGCTACGAGCCGGCCGGGGTGCTGCCCGCCGCGCCGCCCGAGTTTCCCCGCGACGGGCATCTGCACGTGCGGCACGCGTGACGCTCCCCGGCCGCGCCCCGGGGTCCGGTCAGGGCAGGATGGCGTCGACGTAGCCGCCGTCCACGCGGAGCGCTCCCCCGGTGGTGGCCGACGCCTGGTCGGAGCTGAGGTAGACGACCATGTTGGCGATCTCCTCCGGCTCGATCAGCCGCTGGATCAGGGACTGCGGGCGGTACTCGCGCATGAAGACCCGCTGGGCCTCGTCCCAGGGCAGGTTCTTGTCCACGAGTTCGTAGACGAAGTTCTCGACGCCCGCGGTGTGGGTGGGGCCCGCGATGACGGAGTTGACGGTGACGCCGGTGCCCGCCGCCTTCTTGGCGAAGCCCCGGCTCACCGCGAGCAGGGCGGTCTTGGACATGCCGTACTGGATCATCTCGGCCGGGATGACGATGGCCGAGTCGCTGGCGATGTACAGGACGCGGCCCCAGCCGCGGTCGGTCATGCCGGGCAGGTAGAGCCGGGTCAGCCGGACGGCGGCGAGGACGTTGATCTCGAAGTAGCGCCGCCACTCGTCGTCGGTGATCTCCAGCGGGTCGGCGGTGCCGAAGATGCCGAGGTTGTTGACGAGGATGTCCACCTGGGGCAGGTCGCGCAGCAACTGCCGGGCGCCCTCCTCGGTGGACACGTCGGCGGCGGCCGCGACGAACTCGGCGTCGGGGGCCTGCTCGGCGAACTCGGCGATGCTCGCGGAGACACGCTCGGCGTCGCGGCCGTTGACGGCCACGCGGGCACCGGCGCGGGCGAGGCCCACGGCGATGGCCGCGCCGATGCCCTGCGTGGAGCCGGTGACCAGGGCGGTGCGTCCGGTCAGGTCGAGGTGCATGGGGCGGGGGTTTCCTTCCGGTGCGGGTGCGGCGGCTGCGCCCAGTGTGCGGGGGCGGGGCGTGCCGGACGGAGAGGCGCCGTCCGCCCGCGTGTTCTCCCCTCCCCCGCGTCTCCCCCGTATCCGGAAGGAATGCCCTGGTGCCGGGCCGTCAGTTCAGCTTGAACTTCTGGGCGGCCGCGCCGTCGCAGTCCCAGATCTGGAGCCGGGTGCCGTTGGCCGTGGTGCCGTTGGGGGTGTCGAGGCAGCGGCCGGACTGGGGGTTGCGCAGCGAGCCGTCGGCCTGCTGCTCCCACTTCTGGCCTCCGGCCCCGTTGCAGTCCCACAGCTCGACCTGGGTGCCGTTGGCGGTGCCGTTGCCGTTGATGTCCAGGCAGCGGCCGAGGGTGCCGAGCGAGGTGTCGGCGCGGTGGAACCAGTGCTGGTCGACGGACCAGGTCTGGCAGTCCCAGAGCTGGACGGCGGTGCCGTTGACGCCGGAGTCGTCGGCGGCGACGTCCACGCACTTGCCGCCGGGCGCGGCGACCGGTGCTCCGCCGTTGACGGAGAACTTCTGGGCGGCTGAGCCGTTGCAGTCCCAGATCCGCAGCCGGGTGCCGTTGGCCGTGGTGCCGTTGGGGGCGTCGAGGCAGCGGCCGGACTGGGGGTTGCGCAGCGAGCCGTCGGCCTGCTGGACCCACTTCTGCCCGCCGACGCCGTTGCAGTCCCACAGCTCGACCTCGGTGCCGTTGGCGGTGCCGTTGCCGTTGATGTCGAGGCAGCGGGAGATCGTACCGAGGGAGGTGTCGGGGTTGTGGGTCCAGTGCTGGTCCTCGGCGTAGGTCTGGCAGTCCCAGAGCTGGACGCCGGTGCCGTTGACCCCGGTGTCGTCGGCGGCGACGTCCACGCACTTGCCGCCGGGGCCGGTGATGGTGCCCTGGGGGCCGTTGGGGACGTTGGTCTGGCCGGAGTAGCCGGCCGCGACGACGTTGGCCTGCACCGCGTTCTCGGCGGCGTCGGACGGATAGCCGGAGACCATGGCGCCCTCGAAGAAGGTGCCCATGTTCCAGTTGCTGTTGTCACCGCCGGTGCCGAGGATGATGCCGCCCTCCTGCTGCATGGGCCGGTAGCCGCCGCGCGAGGGCAGCGCGCCGTCCCACCAGGTGCTCAGGGAGCCGGTCTGGGAGTTGCCGCCCTTGAGGGCATACCGGGTCTGGCCGTCGTTCTTCAGCACGGCGGTGACGTAGGTGCTGCTGTTGCCCCGGTTGGCGAGGTTGGAGCCGTTGTCGCCCTGGAACATGCCGTTCTCCAGGTCGGCCTCGACCCAGGGGCCGTTGCCGGTGCAGGGGGCGAAGTAGCAGGTGGTGGCGATGCTGACGGCGTCCATGTGGCCGTTGCCGGTGTCGGCGGGGGTGCGTTCGGCGTTGCCGTAGTCGAAGCAGCAGGCGGAGCCGACGTGGGTGCCGCTGGCCACCATGTAGACGCCCTCGGGCTGTCCGCCCACCGCGACGCCGGAGGCGGCGCCGGAGGAGCGGTAGCCGACGCCGGGTGAGATCCAGATGCCGTAGACCTTGTGGCCGCCCGCGGTGACGGAGAGTTCGCTCGCGTCGGCGGCGCGGTCGGCGCCCATGCCCGCGGTGCCTGCCGGACCGGGGTTGAGGTCGTTGTGGCGGCTGGTCTGGTCGTAGATCTTCGTCATCCGACAGGTGGTGCCGCCGCAGAAGGTGTCCTGGCGGCCGGCGTCCGCGTAGCCGCCGGTGGCCAGGAGGCCGATGTCGGTGGCGGCGCCGTCGGAGGCGCGGGTGACCCGGTACAGCGGGCCGGCATAGCCGGAGAACAGCGCCCGGACGGTGCTGTGCGCGGCGACGCAGGGGGTGCCGGCGGCGGCGTAGATGTCGCAGGGCGCCGACCCGGCGGCCTGGGCGGGCGCGCTCAGTCCGGCGAGGGCGCCGAGCAGCAGGGCGAGTACGGACAGGACGGCCCAAAGGCGCCCGCGGAGACCTGGTAACACGGCGGATCTGAATGCGCGCATCGTCTGCTCCTTCGGCCGGCCGTGCGGTGGGGCGGCGGAGTCGACGACTCCTCACGGCCGCTCGGGAACGTACGAAGCGCGATCGAACACGTCAAGATTTGTTGCTTCAGACTTGTTCAAGCTTTTGCCCGTGTGGTGATTTGTTGCTTTGGGCGGGCGGGCCTCTCAGCCGGGGGCTAGCTTCCGCCCAGCAGGCCGCGCATCGTCGCCAGGTCGGCGTCCCCCTGGTCCTGGTGGGTGCGGGGGCCGCAGGCGCGCAGGAGGCGGGTGAAGTCGGCGGCCGCCGCGTTGATGCGGGCGCCGAGGGCCGCGCCGTCCTGGGTGCCGAAGTCGCTGGTGGCGGCGTAGACGGGGCGTGGGGAGACGATGGCGTGGAGGTAGGAGAACATCGGGCGCAGCGCGTGTTCGAGGACGAGGGAGTGCCGTTCGGTGCCGCCGCTGGCGGCGATGAGGACGGGCATGTCGGAGAGGGTCTCCTCCGGGAGCACGTCGAAGAACGACTTGAACAGGCCGCTGAAGGACGCGTTGAAGGCGGGGGTGACGGCGATGACGCCGTCCGCCCCGGCGACCGTCTCGAAGGCCGAGTCCAGCGCCTCGCCGGTGAACCCGGTGAGCATCGCGTCCATGACGGGGTGGGCCAGCGGGCGCAGTTCGACGAAGGACAGTTCCACCGGTTCGCCCTGCGCCTCGAGTTCGCGGGTGACTGCCGCCGCCAGCCGGTCCGCGAGGAGCCGGGTGGAGGAGGGCTCGCGCAGCCCGCCCGTGATGATCGTGATCTTCATCGCGCCTCCGGGTCACCTTCGTCGGCCGGCTCTTGGCTCTCGCGTGCGCGCAGCAGCGAGGCGTGGGTGGGGGCCGCCGGGGTGCCCTCGGGCCGGTCCTTGGCGAACTCCCGGCGCAGTACGGGTACGACCTCCTCGCCGAGCAGGTCGAGCTGTTCGAGGACGGTCTTCAGCGGGAGTCCGGCGTGGTCGACGAGGAACAGCTGCCGCTGGTAGTCCCCGACATACTCGCGGAAGCTCAGCGTCTTCTCGACGACCTCGGCCGGTGAGCCCACGGTCAGCGGGGTCTGCCGGGTGAACTCCTCCAGCGAGGGCCCGTGTCCGTACACCGGGGCGTTGTCGAAGTAGGGCCGGAACTCGTTCACCGCGTCCTGGCTGTCGGGCCGCATGAACACCTGTCCGCCGAGCCCGACGATGGCCTGCTCGGGGCTGCCGTGGCCGTAGTGGGCGAACCGGCGCCGGTAGAGGCCGACCAGCTCCTTGGTGTGGGAGGCGGGCCAGAAGATGTGGTTGGCGAAGAAGCCGTCCCCGAAGTAGGCGGCGAGTTCGGCGATCTCGGGGGTGCGGATGGAGGCGTGCCAGACGAAGGGCGGCATGTCGTCCAGCGGGCGTGGCGCGAGGGTGAAGCCCTGGAGCGCGCTGCGGAACTTGCCCTCCCAGTCGACGGTCTCCTCGCGCCAGAGGCGGCGCAGCAGGTCGTAGTTTTCCACGGTGAGCGGGATGGCCTCGCGGATGTCCTGGCCGAACCACGGATAGACGGGGCCGGTGTTGCCCCGGCCCAGCATGACGTCGGTGCGGCCGCCGGACAGGTGCTGGAGCACGCTGAAGTCCTCGGCGATCTTCACCGGGTCGTTGGTGGTGATCAGCGTGGTGGAGGTGGAGAGGATGATCCGCTCCGTCTGCGCGGCGATGTACGCGAGCAGGGTGGTCGGCGAGGACGGCACGAAGGGCGGGTTGTGGTGCTCGCCGGTGGCGAAGACGTCGAGCCCGACCTCCTCGGCCTTGCGCGCGATGGCGACGGTGGCCTGGATGCGCTCCGCCTCGGTGGGGGTACGGCCCGTGGTGGGGTCGGGGGTGACGTCCCCGACGGTGAAGATGCCGAACTGCATCCCGGCCGCGCCGGTCGTTTCGGACGACGCCATGCTGGGCTCCTTCAGACGCTGCTGCGGAACTGGCGTACTGAGGTGGGGTTGCCGCTGTCCCGTCATCGTGTCACGCCGGGTGCGATCCGGCACTGGCGGGAAGGAGGCGAGGCTCCGGGGCGCGTGGGAGAATCGGGGGGTGTGCGGCCGTACGACTGTCATGCCGGAAATCGGGCGATCTGAGACAGGCGGTGTACGGCCGTCGAGGACACGTGGATCGATCCGCCGGGAGGCTCCCGTGAGCGAACGTCCCGAGGCGTGGCCGGTGCTGGACCACGCGGAACTGGCGCCCATGATCGAGTATGTGAACCGGGTCATTCAGGTCGCGGGCAAGTACTCGCTGGACGAACCCTTCGAGGTCGGCTGGGGCAACATCGTGCTGGAGGTGTCCCCGCGCGGGCTGCGCACGCCGACGTTCCGGCGGAACGGAGTGACCTTCACGGTGCACTACCGGCTGCTCGACGGTGACGTGGTGATCGAGACCGACGGCGCCTCACGGACGCTGTCGCTGGGGCGGACGTCCGTCGCCGACTTCTACACGGCGTTCTGCGAGGCCGCGTCCAAGCTGGGCATCCCGCATCCGCGCAGCGCGCAGATCTGCGAGATCCCCGCCGCCCCGCCGAACTTCGAGGACGACCGGGTCGAGCGGGTGTGGAACGCGCACTCGGCCCGGCTCATGTGGGAGGCGTTCGACCTCGCGGCGGACGGCCTGGAGGCGTGGCAGGCCCCGTTCCTCGGGCACCGGCCGCGCGTCGGCGTGATGTGGGGCGGGTTCGACCTGTCGGCGACCCGGTGGCGCCCGAAGCACACGACCCCCGCGCCCGAGGGCCCGCCCTTCATGCGCAACGCCCAGCTGCACGAGTACGTGTCGGTGGGGTTCTCCTTCGACAACACCCGCAGCGAGGGCGAGAGCCCGCTGGACATCGGCATGTACGCCTACATCTGGCCGCAGCCGGACGGTCTCACCGGCCGGTCCTGGGGTGTCGAGGGCGCCGACTGGCATCCGGACCTCGGTCTGGCGCTGCTGCCGTGGCAGAACCTGCGCCGGCTGCCGGACCCCCGCGGGGCGATCGTCAGGTTCGGCGACGCCGTGTACGACACGGCCGTCCAGACGTCGGGCTGGCCGGCCGATCTGGTCGGGCCGCGGGTCGACGGCTGGTACATGAGCGAGCATCAGCCGACCGAGCACGTGGGGCAGCAGGGCTGAGCCGACCGAGTTGAGCGGACCGGGTCAGACCGGGGTCAGCCGCGCTGGTCCCCGGCGGCCGGGGGCTTCGTGGCCCGGTTCTCCGCCAGCAGCTCGTCGTACTTGTGGGACAGCTCCTCGTACCGTTCCTCGGCGTCGTCGTCGGAGTCGCGCTTGCGACGGCTCAGGATGTACAGCACGACCGGCCCGGTGATCATCGAGACGACCGGGATCAGCGCCCACCACGGCATGGTTCCTCCCCTGGGTGCGGCCTTGCGGGAGCGCGCCGCGCCACTTCACGGGGAGGGTATGCCCTGGCGGGGCGCCCGCCAACACCGCTCGGCCGCGAAAGCCCCGCGTACCCCGGTTGTAACCAGGTGTTTCGCGTCAACCACTGGACGGACTGGCCCGATCGCTTCTAAGTTCCCGTCTCAACAGATCACTTGTTCACGTGCCACACCCCTGGTTCGCACAAGTGCCCTGTCGTGCAAGGCCGTTGGTGCATCACTCACCGTGCGATGCGAAAGGCTGTGGTGAAGACCGGATTTCCCGCGCCCGACGGCGCCCTTCCCGATCAGCGGGCCGCCGCGGCGCATCCGGACCGCCCCCGCTTTCAGGTCCTCGGCCTGCTGGCCATCACCGACGGCCACGAGACCGTCGTCCTCCAGCCCTCCAAACCGACCTCTCTGCTGGCCGCCCTGCTGCTGCACCCCGGTGCCGTGGTCTCGGGCGAGCTGCTCCAGCGCGTGGTGTGGGGCGACCGGCCGCCGGCCGGCGGCAGATCGGCGCTGCACACCTGTGTCCTCAGACTGCGCCGCCTGTTCGCCAAGTACGGGGTCGCCGACCGCGCCATCGAGGCGGTGCCCGGCGGCTACCGGCTCCAGGCGGACGCCGACACCCTGGACCTCCTCGACTTCCGTGACCTGCTCGGCCGGGCCTCAACCAGCGACGACCCGGAGGCCGCGCTGCGGCTGG
Organism: Streptomyces sp. NPDC085596; assembly: GCF_044541565.1. Lineage (NCBI taxonomy): Bacteria > Bacillati > Actinomycetota > Actinomycetes > Kitasatosporales > Streptomycetaceae > Streptomyces > Streptomyces sp. NPDC085596. The sequence goes on from NZ_JBITTC010000003.1 coordinate 141,390, forward strand.
CGCGGGCCGCGCTGGGGCTGTGGAAGGGGCCACTGCTCGGCAATGTCCACTCCGACGAGCTGCACCGCGACCACGTCCCGCGCCTGGCCGAGGAGCGGCTGCTCGCCGTGGAGCGGGTCTTCGACGGCGAACTCCGCCTGGGCAGGCACCGGGAGATGATCGCCGAGGCCCGTGAGGCGGTACGCGTCCAGCCCGGTCACGAGGGGCTGTCGGCGCTGCTCATCGAGGCGCTGTACCGCTCGGGCCGCCGGGCCGAGGCGCTCGCGGAGTACCGGCGTATCCACGCCCACCTCACCTCCGAGCTGGGGGTGGAGCCGGGTGCGGGACTGCGCGGTCTCCAGCTCGCCGTGCTGCGGGGCGAGCCGTACGGCGGGCGCCCGGCGCTGCCCGCCTCCGGTGTGCCGCCGTCCGCGCCCGCCGGGGCGCCGTCCGCTCTGGAGCGGGCCTCTCCCCCGGCGCCGGGCGCGCTGGTGCTGCGCGCACTGGTCGACGCCGGACTGCTGGAGGAGGACCCGTCGGGCCGCTACCGGGTCCACGACCTGCTGCGGCTCTTCGTCCAGGCGGCCGGTACCAGCCTCCCGGCCACCGCACCGCACGACCCGGCGGAGAAGTCCCCACCCCCCGTCGGCTGACCGCTCTCCCCGCCCTCTCTCCCGGAGGTTTCGCCAGCATGGCCCACGCTCCCTCGTCCCACGAGGAGATCGCCCAGTCGCGGCCCCGCATCCGCAGGGACGTCCTGTTCACCCAGACCCCGAACGGCGTGCTGTTCCACAACGCGCACGGCGGGTTCAACGTCGTCACCCAGTCCGCGTACCGCTTCGCCGCGCTGATCGTGCCCCATCTCGACGGGGAGCGGCGGGTCGAGGAACTCTGCGCCGGCCTGGGGGACAGGCAGCGCGACATGGTGGTCCAACTCGTGCGCGCACTCTACGCGCGTGGTTTTGCCCGGGATGCCGGGCCGAGACCCACCGGCAGCACGCTGTCGCCGCAGGTGGCGGAGCATTTCGCCCATCAGCTCGACTATCTGGATCATTACGCGGACGACGCCCACGGCAGGTTCGCCCGGTTCCGCGACACCCGGGTCGCGGTCCTCGGTGACGACGAGATGGCGCGCTGGGCCGCGCTGGGTCTGCTGCGCAACGGCTGTGCCACGGTGGCCATCACGGTCGAGGACGCGGCGGAGGGCGCCCTCGACCGTGAGCCCCGGGGCACGGCCGACCTCGACGCGGAGGTCACGGGGCTCGCCGAGGCGGGCTGCGCGCCCACGCTGACTCGGCTGGGCGGCGGGGCCCTGGGCTGGGCCGACCTCGACGGCTGGGACACCGTGCTGGTGACCGGGGCCGACGCACCGCGTCAGCTGCTGCGGCTGCTCACCGAGGGTGTGCCGGCCGGGCGGCGGCTGCTCGGGGCGTGGACGTTCGGGGAACGGGCGGTGGTCGGGCCGGTGATGACAGCCGGGACGCCGGGCTGCTGGTCCTGCGCCGCGCTGCGGCTGGGCGCGGGTTCCGACGCCGCCGACAGTGCCGACCTGTGGGCCGCTCTCGGTCCGGCCGCGCCGCTGGGCGCGCCCGCGCGGGTGCCCACCGGGCCGCTCGCGGGGATGCTCGGCAATCTGCTGTCGTTCGAGGTGTTCCGGCTGGTGACGGAGGCGCTGCCGGCCGAGACCCGTAACCAGGTCATCGTGCAGGATCTCAACTCCCTGGACGTGCTGGCCGAGCCGCTGCTGCCGCACCCCCGCTGCACCATCTGCACCTCCGGTGAGCCCAAGGTCCCGGACGGGGCCGCGCTGCGGGTGCCGCACGCGGACGACGAGCCGATGGCGCTGCCCTCCGACGGCCCGGCGGACGAGGCGGCCGCCAAGGCGGCGCTGGCCGCGCTGGAGCTGCGTGACGTCCTGGTCCGCGAGGCGGCCGGGGTGTTCGGCGGGTACGCCGACGACGACTGGGAGCAGACCCCGCTGAAGGTGAGCACCGTACGCCTGGGGGTCTCCCCCGGCCGGGTACGGGAGGTCTCCGCGATCGACGTGCACCATGTGGCCGGGGCCCGGCTCGCCGCGCTGTTCCGGGGTGCCGAGGTGTACGCCGAGCACGTGGTGCCGCCTCGGGTGGCGGCCGGCGGCACGTGGAGCCGGGTCGCGCCGGCCGAACTCGCGGTATCGAGCGGGCTGGACGTGCCCGTGGACGGGGTCGCCGCGTGGACGGAGGCGACCTCGCTGCTGGACGGGCGGACCGTGCTGGTGCCCACGGGTGCGGTGCGCACGCTGGGCGGCTGGAACGACCAGGGCCTGTTCGAGCGCACGTCGGCGGGTACGGGCGCCGCGGGCACCCCCCGCGCGGCGCTGGCCCGCGCCCTGCGCTCCGCCCTGGCCCATGACGCCCTGCGGCGGGCGATCCGCCGGGCAGCCCCCGTAAGGCTGGTGGACCTCAACTCCCTGACCGATGACGCCGAGTTGCTCTTCCTGCTGCGCTCGGCGGAGAACCTGGGCGTGACGGTGGAGGTGCTGGACCTCACCGAGGCGGGCACCGGCGCGCTGCCCGTGGCCGTGGCCCGCCTCACCGATCCGGAGAGCGGTGCGGTGCGCTGGGCTCCGGGCAGCGGTCTGCGGTCGCGCGAAGCGGTGCTGGAGGCGCTGCGCGATCTGCTCGGCGCGGAGCAGCTGCGGCGGGCCGGGGCCGAGCCTGACCTCGGTGACCCGCTGTGGGCCGATCTGGAGGCGGCCGCGCTGGTCGCCGAGGGCGAGCCGGTGCCGTTGGGCGCGGCCGGGACCGACTGGGGTTCGGTGCTGGACGCGCTGGCGGCGGCCGGGCGGGACGCGTTCGCGGTGCCGGTGACCGCGCCGGACCTGGCGGTGGGCGATGTGCACGCGGTGCGGGTGCTGCTGACCGGTGGCGAGCCCGGTGCCCACTGAGACCGAGGCGGCGCCGGCCGCCGTCGACTCCGGCACGCCCTGGGACGCGGTGTGTACGCGGCTGACCGCCGCTCTCGCCTCCCGCGTCCCCGGCCGGCCCGCCGTGGTGACGGCGCTCGGTGTCCGCGACGAACTCACCGACGAGGCCGTGGAGTTCGCTCCCGGCACGATCCCGGTCGGCCTGTACGGGCATCACGCCGTGGTCGGTCCGGTCGCCCCCGTGGACGGGCGTGGCTGTCCGCGCTGTCTGGCCCGGCGCTGGCAGGCGGTGCGCGCCGGGTTCCTGCGGGACGCGCTGGAGCAGGGCGGGCCGACCCGCGCGACCGGGACTCCGCCGTGGGCGGCCGGCTTCGTGGTGGACGCGCTGGCCGCGCTCGTCTCGGCGGCGGACCGACACCCGCGTGCCGTACGGCATCCGTGGGTGTGGCTGCTCGATCTGGAGACGCTGCGGATCGCCCGGTTCCCGTTGGTGCCGGACAGCGAGTGCCCGTCCTGCGCGGGCCGCCCGGACGACACGGCCGAGGGTGCCCGGATCGCCCTGGAGCCCACTCCGGAACACACGCCGGGCAGCTTCCGTACCCGTCCGCTGTCCGCGTACGACCTGCCGCTGGAGGCGTTCGCCAACCCGGTGACCGGGATGCTCGGCCCGTCCGTGGCACCCGATCTGACCTCCGCCTCCACCTCGTCGGCGGTCGGCGCCTTCACCACCCGCTCCGGCGCCTACCTGCGGGAGTGCTACTGGGGCGGGCACACCGGGGCGTACGGCACGAGTGTGCGGGTCGGGCTGCTGGAGGGGCTGGAGCGGTACGCGGGGATGCGGGCGCGGGCCCGGCGCCCGGTCGTCACGGCCACGCTGGAGGAGCTGGGTGACACGGCGGTCGATCCCCGGGTCACCGGGCTGTACCCGGACAGCTTCGACGCGGCCGCGGTCGGCGCGCCCCGCTTCGCGCCGGACCGGCCTGTCGAGTGGGTGTGGGGCTGGTCGCTGCGCGACGCCCGGCCGGTCCTCGTCCCCGAGGTGGTCGCCTACTACCACGCGCCGGGCGGCATCCGGCGCCGGTTCGTTCAGGAGAGCTCCAACGGCTGCGCCTCCGGCGGCAGTCTGGCCGAGGCCGTGCACCACGGGCTGATGGAGACCATCGAGCGCGACGCGTTCCTGCTCGCCTGGTTCGGCCGGGCACGGCTGCCCGAGATCGACCCGGCGAGCAGTGCGCGGCCCGCGACCCGCGCGATGGTGGACCGGCTGGCGATGTACGGGTACCGGGCGCGGTTCTTCGACACCCGGATCAGCTTCCCGGTGCCGGTGGTGACCGCCGTCGCCGAACGGATCGACGGCGGGCCGGGGCTGCTGTGCTTCGGCGCGGGCGCCTCCCTCGACCCCGAGGACGCGCTCGCGGGCGGGCTGTGCGAGATCGCCACCGACTCGGTGAACCTGCGCCGCCGTACCGCCCGCGAGGAGCGGCGGCTGCGCCGGATGGCGGCCGACTTCGACGAGGTGCGGGTGCTGCACGACCATCCGCTGCTGTACGGGCTGCCGGAGATGGGCCGGTACACCGACTTCCTGCTGCGCGGCCGGGACGACGGTGAGCGGGTCCCGCTCGCCTCGCTCACCCCGGACCGTCCCCGGCCCGCACCGGCCGACCTGCGCGCGGACGTCGAGGCGGTCGTCGCGGCCGTCACCGCGCGCGGCTTCGACGTGGTGGTGGTCGACCAGACGGCGCCCGAGCAGCGGGAGTTGGGCCTGAGCACGGTCAAGGTGCTGGTGCCCGGTCTCGTCCCGATCGACTTCGGGTGGAGCCGGCAGCGCGGCCCGTGGCTGCCCCGTACCCGTACCGCGCTGCGGGAGGCCCGGCTGCGTACGGCCGATCTGACGCCGGACGACCTCAACCCGGCCCCGCATCCCTTCCCCTGACCGCCCCCGCGGCTGAACGCGGCACAACGAACCCTGGGCGCCCGGCCCCAGCTGCCGGGCGCCCGCCACAGACGAGCTGACTAGGGAGTGACCGTGGGATACGCCCATGAGTACGCGACCGCGGTGATGCGGCGGGGCAGGACCCCCATGGAACCGGCCGACTTCGTGCCGGACTGGGCCGACCGGCCCCGCAAGGGCAAGTACTTCCCCGGCGTGCCCTCCTTCCCGCTGCCCGACGGCGGCTGCGCGGACGACGCCACGCTGGGCCGGGGCCTGTTCGGCGAGCCGGGCACGGGCGCGTTCACGCTGCCCCTGCTGGCCGCGATGCTCCGGGACTCCTACGGGCTGACCGGGCGCCGGCTGGCGGTGCAGGCCAACTCGGACCTGGGATCGCTGCCGTTCCACACCCACGCCAACTGGTCGCGGGGCACCGCCTCCGGCGGCGGCCTGTACCCGATCGGTGTCCACTGGGTGAGCGGCGCGAGCGGCCCGCTCACCCCGGGCGTCTACTACTACGACACCCCGCACCACCGGCTGAACCGGCTGCTGTCGGGCGACGTGTCCGGCGAAGTGCGCGCCGCTCTCGGGGACTTGGCGGAGGCGGACACCGATCAGTTCCTGGTGCTGGGCGTGACCTTCTGGCAGAACGCCTTCAAGTACAACAGCTTCTCCTACCACGCGGTGACGATGGACATCGGCGCCCTGCTGGAGACCTGGCGGATGTGGGCGCGGGCGCACGGACTGCGGCTGGGCACCGCCCTGTGGTTCGACGAGCCGCGCGTCGGGCGGCTGCTGGGCCTGGACCCGGCGGAGGACGGGGTGTTCGCCGTGGTGCCGCTGCGCTGGGCGACGCCCGCACCGGAGGCGGCCGCCCCAAAGACGCCGGGAGCGGCGGTGCGGCGGGTGCCGGACGAGCGTTCGCGGCGGACGCTGACCTTCCCGACCCTCGGCCGGGTGCACACCGCCACGCTGGAGGGCGCCGCCGAGAGGCCCGCCCCCGGCCGGCTGGACCCGGCGCTCGCGGCTCCGGCGGGGCCCGGCGAGCGGGTGCCGCTGCCCGACCCCGCCCCGCTGGACACCACCGTGCGGCGGGCGCTGCGTGAACGGCGCAGCAGCTTCGGCCGGTTCACCGCGGGGGCGCCGCTGGACCCGGCCAAGCTGTCGGTGACGCTCGCGGCCGCCGTCACGGCCGCCACGCTGGACAGCGATGTGGAGACGCCCGGCGGGGCACCGCTGACCCGGTTCCACGTCTTCGTCAACCATGTCCGCGACGTCCCGCCGGGCCTGTACGAGTACGACCGGGACACCGGCGATCTGGTGCTGCTGAAGCCCGGCGAGTTCGGGGCGTTCCTCCAGGAGAACTACTTCCTCGCCAACTACAACCTGGAGCAGGCGGCCGCCGTGCTGGTGCCGGTGGCGCGTACGTACGCCGTGCTGGACGCCGTGGGCGACCGGGGGCTGCGGCTGGTCAACGCCGCCGTGGGCGCCATCGCCCAGGCCGTGTACACGGCCGCCTCCGCCGCCGGGACCGGCTGCGGGGTCGCGCTGGGCTTCGACTGCGTGTCGTACGCGGAGGAGTTCGGGGTGGCCGACCGGGGCGAGGTGCCGCTGCTGATCATGATGATCGGCGAGGAGCGGCCCCGGCCCGCCGACTACCGCTACGACATCGTCGCCCCATGACCCGCCCGACCGACCGCCTCCTGCCCGGTCCGCGGGAGTCCCGACACGAGAGGGGCAGCACGGTATGAGCCCGGCCACCACCATCGCCGAGACCACTGTGACCCTGCACGACCGTTTCATGCTGCGCGTGGCCGGCCTCCCGGCCGAGACCGTGGAGGTGCTGCGCGCCCCGGAGACCGCCGACTGGGCCGCGCGCACGGCGGCCGAGGAGGACAGGCTGCGCGCGCTGGGCGCCCGGCTGAGCGATCCGCTCTCGGCCGCGGTCGGCGCGACCGAGGACGCGGCCCTGCGCCGCCGCCTGCTCGCCCTGCGCCGCCAGGTCTTCAACAACCGCCTGCCCGCCGGCCTCCCGGCCGCCCGCGAACTCGCCGAGGGCCTTGGCGGGGACACCGGCGCGGATCTCACCGCCTGGCTGGAGGCGCGGCTGCGCTGGGAGGAACTGCGCGCCGAGGGCGAGGCGGTGCTCGGCGGCGCGCTGGCCCGCACCCGTGCCGCGCTGCGCGAACTGGCGCTGGACGACCGGCTCCGCCGGGGTCTCCTGCTGGCCTCGCCCACGCTGGAGGAGCGGCTCGACGCGTTCGCCGCCGACCGGACTGAGGCGCCGGGCAAGCGGGCCCGCAAGATGGAGCGTTCGCTGCTGTCGTATCTGTACCGGACCGCCTGCAAGACCAGCCCGTTCAGCACGCTGACCGGGGTCGCGCTCGGCGGCTTCGCGGAGGGCGGTGACCTGACGGAGGTGGGCGACGACTGGACGAGCCACCCCAGGCTGAACGTGGTCGTCCTCACCCGGCTCGCCGAGCTGATCGTGGCCGACCCGGCCCGCCGGGCCGACCTGCCGGTGGCACCGGCCTCGGGCTGGAAGCTGGACGACGACCGGGTGCGCTATGTCCGGCGGGCGGTCACGGCGGGGGACGACAGCGCGCCGGTGAGCTTCGACGCCGCCCAGGACCGGCTGTTCTTCCTGCGCCGGCAGGGCGCCCTGGACGGGATGCTGGCGCTGCTGCGTGACACCGAGGGCACGCTCACCCACGGCGACCTCGCGCGCTGGCTGGCCGCCACCACGGGCGCCGGGGAGGAGGAGGCGGGGCACTATCTGACGGCGCTGCGCGAACTGGGCATGCTCCAGCTCCCGTTGCTGGACACCAGCGTGCACAGCCCCGACCCGCTGCGCGCCTTCCAGCGGGCGCTGCGCAGCCTGGGGGTGGCCTGGGCGGACACCATCGCCGCCCGGCTGGACGGCCCGGCCGAGGCGGTCGCGCGGTACGGGGACGCCGACGTGCCCACCCGGCGCGCTCTACTGACCGGACTCCGCACCGAACTCGCCTCCCTGCAGGTCGACTTGGGCGCCGAGCGCCCCGTACTGCCGCAGACACTGCTCTACGAGGACGTGTCGGCCGGCACCACCAGCGCGCCGCTCGCCCAGTGGGCCGAGCCGGTCGCCGCTCCGCTGCGGTCGATCGGCCGGGTGCTGCCCGCCTTCGACGTGGCGCTGCCCCAACGGCTCACCCTCAAGGGCTTCTTCGTCGCCCGGTACGGGCGCGGCGGCCGCTGCGAGGACCTGTTGCGGCTGGTCCACGACTTCCACGAGGACATCTTCCGCCAGTACCTCCAGTTCACGGCGGCCAAGGACGGCTACCTCCCGGACGGCAGCCACGCCCCGGAGGAGAACTGGCTCGGCGTCCCGGAGATCACCTCCGTCGACCGGGCCCGCGCCACACTGACCGCCCGGATGCGCGAGCGGTGGGCCGAACTCCCGCAGGACACCGAGGAGTTCGTACTCGACGACGCGACCGTGGACGAGATGGCCGACGCGCTCGGCACCGCCGCGCCCGCGTTCCGTCCGCAGAGCCACTTCCTCCAGCTCGCCCGCCGCGAGGACGGTCCGCTGGCCGTGCTCAACAACTCCTACGGCGGCCTGTGCTTCCCCTTCACCCGCTTCACGCACTGCTTCGACGGCACGGACGGGCCGGGGCTCACCGACGCGCTGCGGGACGGGCTGCGTTCGGTGCTGCCGCCCGGCGTGGTACTCGCCGAGGTGACGGCCGGAGCCGCGACCACCAACCTCAATCTGCACGGCCGGCTGACCGACTACGAGATCGTCTGCCCCGGCGAGAACAGCACCGCCCCTGAGGAGGCCCGCCTCCACCTGGACGATCTGTACGCCGTGCACGACGAGGCCGGGGACCGGCTGCTGCTGCGCTCGCGGCGCCTGGACCGCGAGGTCGTCCCGGTCTACCTCGGCTATCTGGTGCCGATGGTGCTGCCCGAGATCCCGCGCACCCTGCTGCTGTTCTCGCCCACCTCCCGCTCGGTGCCGGACGTGTGGCGCGGGGTGCCCACCGGTCCCGCCACGGACGGCGTCACCCGGCGCCCCCGGGTCCGCCACCACGCGCTGGTGCTCCAGCGGCGCTCCTGGACCGCCGCCGACGGCCACCTCCCGCTACGGGCGCCCGGCACCGCCGACGCCGACTGGTATCTCGCCTGGCACCGCTGGCGTATCCAACACGGCTTGCCCGCCCGCGTGTTCGCCACCGTCCACGAGGAGACGGAGGACGGCCAGGGCGCCGCCTGGTTCGGCGGGTCCAAGCCGCAGTACGTGGACTTCGAGAGCCCGCTCTCGCTCACCGCCCTCGAAGGACTCCTCGCCGGGAAACGGGCCCGGACCGTCTTCGAGGAGATGCTCCCCGCCGAGGACGAACTGCACGTCACCTCACCGCGCGGGCGGCACGTCGCCGAACTCGCCGTCGAACTGCTGCCCCTCCCGGCCGCCCGACCCGAAGAGGACGCCACCCCATGACCGCTCCCACCGCAGCCTCCACCGCGCCAGGCCCGGCCGCCGGGGAGGCGCCCGGCGAGTGGCTGGCCGTACACGTCTTCTACGCGGCCAGCCCCCGCCCGCTGCTCCAGAACTGCGTCCGGCCACTGGTCGACACCCTCACCGAGGAGGGCCTGCTCGCCGGGTACTTCTTCATCAACTACTGGCTGGAGGGCCCGCATCTGCGGCTGCGCCTGAAGCCGGCCCGCGCCGCCGACGCCCCCGTGGTCCGCGAACGGGCGCACACCGCGCTGGAGACGTTCCTGCGCGAGCGGCCCGCACTGTACGAGGTGAAGGACGGCTTCTTCGCCGACCTCTACGAGACCCTGTTCGCCCTGGAGTTCGGCGACGAGGAACGCTCGGAGTACCTGGGCCCGGACGGCCGGATGCTGCTGCGCCCCAACAACTCCTTCGAGGACCGCCCCTACGAGCCCGAGTACGGCAAGTACGGCGGTTCGGCCGGGATCGAGCTGGCCGAGTGGCACTTCCAGCACTCCAGCGACCTGGTCATCGAGGCCGCCCGCTCCATGAACCTCCATCTGCGCACCGTGCTGCTCGGGCTGTCCGCCCAGCTGATGATGGTGATGTCCGGCACCTTCCTGCGGGACGACGAGGCCCTGCTGTCCTTCCTGGACCGCTACCACACCTTCTGGAACCGGGCGTTCTCCAGCACCAACTACACCGCCGACGCGGGCTACGACCGCGCCTACACCGCGATGGGCGCGAGCCTGCCCGGCCGGTTCCGGGACATCCGGGACGCGGTCGCGGCGGGCGAGACCGAGCGGCTCCCGGCGTTCCTGCGCGGCTGGGCCGAGCACTGCGCCGAGCTGCGCGACCGGGCGTTGGCGCTGACCCGCGACGGCGAGCTGGTCTTCCGCTCCTGGGACGGCACCCGCGACCTGCGCCCCACCGACCCGGCGCAGGCGCTGCCGATGCTGCTGTCGCCCTATCTGCACATGACCAACAACCGGCTGAGCACGACCGTGCGCGACGAGGCTTTCCTGTCGTACGTGCTCGCCCGCGCCCTGCGCGACGGCGGAGCGCGGGGCGCCGAAGGCGACGCGGACGACTCGCTGGCGGGCTGGCGCCGCGGGGGTGAGGGGTGACCACCGGCACGTTCCTCGCCAGCCGCCCCCGGGTGCGCCCCGACCTGGTGGCCGGGCCCCGGCTGGTGCGCGGTGCGGCCCGTATCCATCTGCTGAAGGACCCGCGTACCGGGCGGCGGCTGGAGCTGGGGCCCAAGGAGCACTTCCTGATCACCCGGCTGGACGGGACGCGGACGCTCGACGAGATCGGCGGGGAGTACGCAGGCGCGTTCGGTGCCCGGCTCGGGGAGGCGCAGTGGGGGCAGTTGCTGCGGCTGTTGCACGGCCGGGGTCTGCTGGAGGGCTCCCCCACGCCGCCCGCGGCACCACCGGCCGGGCCCGGGCGGCCGCCGAACGGGATTCTCGCCGGGCGGACCCGGATGGTGTCGGACGCGCCCGCGCTGATGGACCGGCTGCACCGGCTCACCGCGCCCGCGCGGCGGCCCGCCGTGCTGGCGGTGCTGACCGCGCTCGCCGTGGGCGTGTTCGTCGCCGTCGTGGCGCAGGCCGGGACGCTGTGGCACCAGACGGAGGAGGCGGCGGAGCAGCCGGTGCTGCTGTTCGCCATCGGCTGTGTGCTGTGGTGCGGGCTGGCCCTGCACGAGCTGGCGCACGGGCTGTTCGCGCGGGCCTGGGGCGGGCGGGTCACGGAGATCGGGCTGCGCTGGATCTGTTTCGCCACCTATCTGTACTGCGAGGTGGAGGACGTCCAGTTCCTCGGCAGCCGGGCCCGGAAGGTGGCCACGGCGTGCGCCGGCGTCTTCGCGAACCTGCTGTTCCTGGTGCCGTTCTACCCGGTGTGGGCGCTGCTCCCGGCCGACGCCCAGGCCCGGCCCGCGCTGGGGGCGCTGCTGCTGCTCGGCACCGTCCTCGGCGTGGCCAACCTGCTGCCGCTGCCGCCGCTGGACGGCTACAAGGCGCTCGGGCACGCGCTCGGCGTCTCCGGGCTCTCCGAGGGCGCCCGCACCTTCGCCGGCCTCGCCGTACGCGCGGTGTTCCGGCGGGGTCCGGGCATCGCCGCGTATCCGGCGCGGCTGCGGCTGCTGTACGGCGGTTTCGCGCTGCTCACGGCGGTGCAGAGCGCGGCGCTGCTGGTGCTGTGCGGGGCCGCGCTGCGGGCGATGCTGCCGGACGGCCCGGCGGTGCTCGCCTGGGCGCTGCCGCCCGCGCTGCTCGCCGCCGTCCTGCTGCTGTGGGCGCTGGGCGGGCTCGGCCGGCGCCTGCGGGACCGGCGTACCACCGGGGCGGCTGCGGCCGCCTCCCCCACGACCGAGCCGGGGCGTCCCGTCCCGGCGGACGCGACGGCCGGTCACGTCCCGGCCGTCGTACACCAGTTGAGGAAAGGCGAGATGAGCGCACCCGACAGCAGGACGGAACCCGCCCCGAGCGGCACCCGCACCGAGACCGTCGTCGCCCTGGACGGCGTCAGCAAGCGCTACGGGGAGGTGACGGCTCTCGACGGCGTCTCCCTGGAAGTGCGCCATGGTGAGTTCTTCGGCATCCTCGGGCCGAACGGCGCGGGCAAGACCACCCTGGTGGAGATCGTCGAGGGCATGCGCGAGGCCGACTCCGGCAGCGTCGCCGTGTTCGGGCAGAGCCCCTGGCCGCGCGACATCGCGCTGCTGGCCCGGATCGGCGTACAGACGCAGGCGTCGGCGTTCTTCGCGCGGCTGACCGCGGGCGAACATCTGCGCACCGTGGCCGCGCTGTACGGCATGGCACCCGAGACCGCGAAGACCGCGCTGGAGCGGGTCGGGCTGACCGAGAAGGAGAACGCGCGGGTCGACCATCTCTCCGGCGGCCAGCGGCAGCGGCTCGCCGTCGCCACCGCGCTGCTCAACGAGCCGGAGCTGATCTTCCTGGACGAGCCGACGGCCGCCCTCGACCCGGAGGCGCGCCGCGAACTGTGGGAGCTGCTGCGGTCGTTGCGCTCGGAGGGGCGCACGATCATCTGCACCACCCACTACCTGGACGAGGCCGAGGCGCTGTGCGACCGGGTGGCGATCATCGCCGGGGGCCGGGTCGTCGCACTGGACTCGCCCCGCAACCTGATCCGCGCCCTGGCCGCGCCGACCCGGCTGCTGGTGCCCGCCGACAAGCTCTCCCCCGAGGCCGCGCTCGCACTGGCGGACGTGGACCGGGCCACCGTCCAGGGCGGTGACCTGGTCATCGAGACGACAGTGCCCAACCGGGTGCTGCCCGCGCTCGGTGACCTGGTGGACATCGACTCGGTCTCGGTGCGCACCCCCACCCTCGAAGACGCCTACCTCTCGCTGACCGGCACCGGATCGGAGCACCACCGTTGAGCGCCTACGCCGCACTGACCAGGGCCACCTATGTCGCGAGCGTGCGCGACAAGACGACCCTCTTCTTCACCTTCGCCTTCCCGCTCGCCTTCCTCGTGCTGTTCGGCCTCATCTTCCAGGGCGACAAGATCAACGGCGGGCTGGCCTCCATCAACTACATCGCGCCGGGCGTGCTGTCCTGGGGCGTGGGCAACGCGGCCGTGTTCTCGGTGGGCTTCGCCCTGATGCAGTGGCGCCGGGACGATCTGCTCCGGCTGATCTGGCGCACCCCGACCCCGCTCCGTACCCTGATCGCCTCGCGGTGGACGGTGGCGATGGGGGTGGCGCTCGCGCAGGCCGCGCTGTTCACCGCCGTCGCGCTGCTGCCGTTCTTCGGGCTGCGGCTCATGGGGCCCTGGTGGGCGGCGCTGCCGCTGCTGGTGCTGGGGGTGACCGCGTTCCTCGCCATGGGGCTGGTCGTCGGCAGTCTGGCCGACACCCCGGAGGCGGTCGCGGCCATCGCCAACCTGGTGATGGTGCCGATGGCGTTCCTGTCCGGCTCGTTCTTCCCGGACGACCTGATGCCGGGCTGGCTGCGCACCGCCGCCAAGGTGCTGCCGCTGCACTACCTCAACGACGGCCTGACCGACGCCATGGGCGGCCGTGGCGACCTGGGCGACATCGCGCTGGACTGCGCGAGCCTCGCCGTGTTCGCCCTGTTCTTCGGGGTGATCGCCACCCGGATCTTCCGCTGGAGCAACCGGACATGACGACGACGATCACCCCCCTGGAGGCCGCGCGGGCGGACCTCCAGGCCCGGCTGGCGGTGCGTGCGACCGCGGCCGGGCTGCCCGCGCCCGACGTTTCCCGGATCGGCGACACCAATGTGCTCGGTGCGGCCGGGCTCCCCGTCGGCCCGGCTACCGTGCATCTGACCGCACAGGCCGTGCTGCTCGGCCCGTGGGGCGGTACCCCGGCGACCGGTCCGGCCTGCGGGACCTGTCTGGCGATGCGGCGGCAGCGGCTGCGGACCCGTACCGAGCGGGAGGCGTTGGAGACCGGTACGGAGACCACGGCGGCCGGAGCCTGGCCGGTGCTGCCGGACCACACGGTGGACGCGGTGTGGTCGCTGCACCGGCTGATCGCCTCCGGCGCGGCCCGGCACTCCGCCGAGGGACCGGACGCCGAGCTGCCCCAGGTCACCGAGGTCGACCTGGAGACGCTGCGAGTGCGTACGTTCCCGCTGCTGCCGGAGCCGATGTGCCCGCACTGCCGTCCGTTCACCGAGGAGGCGGAACTGCGCGCGGCGGCCGAGGCCGCGCTGCCCTCGCCGGGCCCGCTGCCCAAGCCGCGCCCGGACTCCTACCGGCTGCGCCGGGCGTCGGACCATCCGCTGCCGGTGAAGGCCCTGGCCAACCCGGTGTGCGGGGTGCTGGGCGGCGGCACCTGGATCGACGTCACCTCCCCCACCACCGCGCCGGTCGCGGGCAGCGTCTTCATGCGGGGGTACGCCGGGCTCACCGACGTCACCTGGAGCGGGCAGGCCAACTCCTTCACGGACAGCCGCGACCTGGCCTTCCTGGAGGGCCTGGAGCGGTACGCGGGCACCCACCGCCGGCACCGCGCGCCGGTGGTGACGGCCTCCCTGGAGGAGCTGGGCGACCGCGCCCTGGACCCGCGTACGTGCGGGCTGTACGGGCCGCGCACCTACGCCGAGGACCCGATGGTCGAGCCCTTCGACCCGGCCCGGCCCATCCCGTGGGTGACCGGCTGGTCGCTGCGGGACGGCCGCCCGGTGCTGGTACCGGCCCGGCTGGTCTACTACAGCGCGGGCACGGCCGCCGACAACTTCGTCTTCGAGTGCTCCAACGGCTGTGCCACCGGCAGCAGTTGGGAGGAGGCGGTCTTCTTCGGCCTGCTCGAACTCATCGAGCGGGACGCCTTCCTGCTCGGCTGGTACGGCGATCTGCCGCTGCCGGAGATCGATTTGGACTCGGTGCGCTCGCCGAGCGTGCGGGCGATGGTGGCGCGGGCCGCGCTCCAGGGCTACGACGTACACGTCTTCGACAACCGGGTGGATCTCCCGGTGCCCGTGGTCACCGGGCTCGCGGTGCGCCGCGACGACGCGCCGGGTTCCCTGGCGTTCGCGGCGGGCGCCTCCTTCGACCCGGAGACGGCCGTGGAGTCGGCGGTCTCCGAGATCCTCACCTACATCCCCCACCTGCCCGGCCAGGTCGCCGAACGGCCCGCCGAACTCGCGGCCATGGCCCATGACTTCGACCTGGTGAAGCGGCTGCCGGACCACGCGGCGCTGTTCGGGCTGCCCGCGATGCGCGTACACGCCACCGGCTATCTGAAGCCGCCCCGCACGGCATCGCCGGCCGAGCTGTTCGCCGGCTGGGAGGAGCGGCGGCCGCGCACCGGGGACCTCCGCGACGATCTGCTGCTGGTGCGGGACCTGCTGGGCGAGGCGGGCTGCGAGGTCATCGCCGTCGACCAGACCACGCCCGAGCAGCGGCGGATGGGGCTGCGCACGGTGGCAACGCTGGCTCCGGGGCTGCTGCCGATCGACTTCGGCTGGCCGCGGCAGCGGGCCCTCACCATGCCGAGGCTGCGTACCGCGCCGTACCGGGCCGGTCTGGTCCCGGCGCCGCTCGAGGAGGAGGAGTTGCGGCGGGTGCCGCATCCGTTCCCGTGAGCGGGGCAGGCGTTCAGCTCGTCGGCGCGCGGGCCGTGAAGAGGCCCGCGCACGCCGACGGTCCCCGGCGCGCTGACGCGGGCCGGGGACCGTGGGTGCGACGCCTTGGGTCAGGCGGTGCAGGAGGTGGTGCTGGTGGTGCTGGAGCAGGTGCTGGTGGAGGAACAGCTCGTCGACGAACCGAGCATGACCTCGCTGGCGTCCGAGTAGTCGGTGATCTCGAAGGTCTCCGACTCCAGGTCCAGGATCTCCTGGGCGAGGGAGGCGAGGTTGTTGTCAGCCATGATGGCTCCTTCCGGGTCAGGTGGCCTGCTGCCGGCCGGGAGGGGTCCCGTCCGGTGGTGCGCTGAACCTGCCGGAGGAGCGAGCCCCCCGGACACCTCCCTTTCTACGCGCGTCCGACACCAACTCCCTTACCGATGGCTGTCACTTCGCTGACACCCCCGTACGACAACCCCCTGGAGTCCCCGCCGTGAGCAGCGACCAGTCCCGTCCGTCCGTGACCGTGGGCGGTGGTGTTCCGCCCGGTCTGGACGCCCTGCTGGCGTCCACCGCCGAGCTCTATCTCGACCTGCACCGGCACCCCGAGCTGTCCGGCGCCGAGGAGCGCACCGCCGCCCGGTTCGCGGACCGGCTGACGGCCGACGGCTTCCGTGTGCTGCGCGGTGTCGGCGGCCACGGGGTCGCCGCCGAACTCGTCAACGGCGACGGTCCGGCCGTGCTGCTGCGCGCCGAGCTGGACGCGCTGCCGGTGGCCGAGGAGACCGGCGTCCCGTACGCGAGCACCGCGACCGCGCCGGGCCCGGACGGGCGGCCGGTGCCGGTGATGCACGCCTGCGGCCATGACGCCCATCTGGCGTGCGCGGCCGCCGCCGCCCGCTGGCTCGCCGAGCACCGGGACCGCTGGCGCGGCACTTTGCTGGTCGTCGGGCAGCCCGCCGAGGAGACGCTGAGCGGTGCCCGCGCGATGCTGGAGGACGGCCTGTACGACCGGATCACCGCGCCGGACGTGGTCCTCGCCCAGCACACGGCCGCGTTCCCGGCCGGGATGGTGGCGCACGCGGACGGGCCGCTGATGGCGGGCAGCGTGACGCTGGAGGTGGTCTTCGAGGGGGACGGCGGACACGCGGCCACCCCTCATCTGACGGCCGATCCGCTGCTCGCGGCGGCCGGCGCGGTGACCCGGCTCCCGGCCGTCGCCGCCCGCGAGACGGACCCGGCCGAGCGGCTGGTGGTCACCGCGTCCTCGCTGCGGGCCGGGGACACCGGGCGCTCCGGGAACGTGATAGCCACCCACGCCGAGCTGCGGGTCACCGTACGCGCCCTCTCGGAGGCGGCGCTCGTACGGGGCACGGCGGCGGTGGAGCGGGTGGTGCGCGCAGAGGCCGCCGCGGCCGGGCTGCCGCCCCGGGTCACCGTGCGCGAGCTGACCCGCTCCGGCGTCACCCGGCCCGACCCGGGCGTCACGGCCGCCGTCCGCGCCGCCCACCAGGCGGCTTTCGGCGCCGCCCGCGTCACGGGCTGGCCGGCCTCCGCGGCGACCGAGGACTTCCCGCTGCTCACCGGCGCGGGCGGCCATCTGCACGGCCGGCCCGGCATCCGGGGCGCCTACTGGATGCTCGGCTCGGTCGGCCCGACCCAGTGGGCGGCGGCCCCCGGCACCGGACCGGCGGAGAAGTTCCGGAGCCTCCCCGGCAACCACTCCCCCCGCTATCTGCCCAGCGTCCGCCTCACCCTGGACACCGGCACGGCCGCGCTGGTGACGGCGGCACTCGCCCAGCTGGGACCGGCGGCGGGGTAATCCCGTTGTCCCACAGCCTGGTCGGGCCGGACGGCGGCACGCGTGGCCCGGATCACCATCCGAATGCCGGACGGTACCGGCGACGGAAGGCCACGGCCCGTAGGCTGACCTGTGCAGCTGGTTCGCCCCGTCCGCCAGACGGGGTGTCGTAAGAGGGAACCCGGTGGGAATCCGGGACTGCCCCGCAGCGGTGAGCGGGAACGACCGCCGTCATACGCACTGGGTCCGACGCACGGACCTGGGAAGCGACGGCCACTAGGTGTCTCGTACGGCTTTTCCGTACGCGACGCGCCCGTGAGTCCGAAGACCTGCCATCTGCCCGTGCGCGAACCACTCGCGTGCGGAATTCCGGTGACCTCGAGGGCGGGTCGGCGTACACACCAGACGGACCACCGCGCCGTGCCGCGCGGCCGCGTACCCGCTGGTCGTCACCCCTTCACGTGCTCGTCCCGTCGCCGGGATCTCAGGGATTCATCTCGTGAAGGAGATCTCCGTGACACCGAAGTCCGCAGCCGCGGCAGCACGGTCCACCGTGTACGGCTACCCGCGTCAGGGCCCGGACCGGGAACTGAAGAAGGCCATCGAGGGCTACTGGAAGGGCCGCGTCGACGCCGACGCCCTGAGGGCCACCGCCGCGGACATCCGCCGCGCCAACTGGCAGGCGCTCGCCGAGGCGGGTGTCGACGAGGTCCCGACCGGGGACTTCTCGTACTACGACCACGTACTGGACACCACGGTCATGGTCGGTGCGATCCCGGCCAGGCACCGGGCGGCCGTCGCCGCCGACCCGCTCGACGGCTACTTCGCCATGGCGCGCGGCACGCAGGACGTGCCGCCGCTGGAGATGACCAAGTGGTTCGACACCAACTACCACTATCTGGTGCCCGAGTTGGGTCCGGACACGGTGTTCTCCGCCGACTCCGCCAAGCAGGTCGCGGAGCTGAAGGAGGCCCTCGCCCTGGGTCTCGCCGCCCGGCCGGTGCTGGTCGGCCCGGTCACCTACCTCCTGCTGGCCAAGCCCGCGCCCGGTGTCGCCGCCGACTTCGATCCGCTGACCCTGCTGGACCGGCTGCTCCCGGTGTACGCCGAGGTGCTGGCCGACCTGCGCGCGGCCGGGGCCGGGTGGGTGCAGCTGGACGAGCCCGCGCTGGTGCAGGACCGTACTCCGGCCGAGCTGAACGCCGCCGAGCGCGCCTACCGTGACCTGGGTGCGCTCACCGACCGGCCGAAGCTGCTGGTCGCCTCGTACTTCGACCGGCTGGGCGAGGCGCTGCCGGTGCTGGCGAAGGCGCCGGTCGAGGGTCTGGCGCTGGACTTCACCGAGGCCGCGGCCGCCAACCTGGACGCGCTCGCCGCCGTCGGCGGGCTGCCCGGCAAGCGGCTGGTCGCCGGTGTCGTCAACGGCCGCAACATCTGGGTCAACGACCTGTCGAAGTCCCTCGCCACCCTGGGCACCCTGCTCGGGCTGGCCGACCGGGTCGACGTCGCCCCCTCCTGCTCCCTGCTGCATGTCCCGCTGGACACCGGCGCCGAGCGGGACATCGAACCGCAGATCCTGCGCTGGCTGGCCTTCGCCCGGCAGAAGACCGCCGAGATCGTCACCCTGGCCCAGGGGCTGGCACACGGCACGGACGCGATCGCCGCCGAACTCGCCGCGAACCGGGCCGACCTGGCCTCCCGCACCGGCTCCCCCCTCACTCGTGACCCGGCCGTCCGGGCTCGGGCGGAAGCCGTCACGGACGCCGACGCCCGCCGCGCCCAGCCGTACGCCGAGCGGGCCGCCGCCCAGCGCGCCCACCTCGGCCTGCCGCTGCTGCCGACGACCACGATCGGCTCGTTCCCGCAGACCGGCGAACTGCGCACCGCCCGCGCCGACCTGCGCGCGGGCCGGATCGACACGGCCGGGTACGAGGAGCGCATCAAGGCGGAGATCCAGGAGGTGATCTCCTTCCAGGAGAAGACCGGCCTGGACGTCCTGGTGCACGGCGAGCCCGAACGCAACGACATGGTGCAGTACTTCGCCGAGCAGCTCACCGGCTACCTCGCCACCCAGCACGGCTGGGTCCAGTCCTACGGCACCCGCTACGTCCGCCCGCCGGTCCTGGCCGGCGACATCTCCCGGCCGGAGCCGATGACGGTCCGCTGGACGACGTACGCCCAGTCCCTGTCCGACCGCCCGGTCAAGGGCATGCTGACCGGACCGGTGACCATGCTCGCCTGGTCCTTCGTCCGCGACGACCAGCCGCTCGGTGACACCGCCCGGCAGGTGGCGCTCGCCCTGCGCGACGAGGTGAACGACCTTGAGCAGGCGGGCACTTCGGTGATCCAGGTGGACGAGCCCGCGCTGCGCGAGACGCTTCCGCTGCGTGCCGCCGACCGGGCCGCCTACCTGGCCTGGGCGACGGAGGCGTTCCGGCTGACCACCGCCGGGGTCCGGCCGGAAACCCAGGTCCACACCCACATGTGCTACGCCGAGTTCGGTGACATCGTGCGGGCCATCGACGACCTGGACGCCGATGTGATCAGCCTGGAGGCGGCCCGCTCGCACATGCAGGTGGCCCGCGAACTGGCCGCGCACGGCTACCCGCGCGAGGCGGGTCCGGGTGTGTACGACATCCACTCCCCGCGTGTGCCGAGCACCGAGGAGGCGGCCGAGCTGCTGCGTGCGGGGCTGAAGGCGATCCCCGCCGAGCGGCTGTGGGTGAACCCGGACTGCGGTCTGAAGACCCGCGCGTGGCCGGAGACGCGGGCGTCGCTGGAGAACCTGGTGGCGGCGGCCCGTACGGTGCGGCGCGAACTGCCTTAGCTGCGTTGCCCGTTCGCCCCGGCTCCGGGTGGGCCGGGGCGGACGGGATGCTACGTTCGCCGCGTTCTCGTGATCAGGAGGTTTCCCGGGTGACCAGTCGGCTGGTGCTCGTCTCGCCCGCGATCGGGGCCGCGCTGCGGGAGGCCCGTTTCTACGACGGGGCCGGGTCCATCGACGAGGCGGGCGCCGCTCGGGCCCGGGCGGCGGCCGGTGCGGTGCCGGAGGCGACGCGGGTCGTGGTGTCGCCCGGTGTGCGGTGCCGGGAGACGGCCGAGGGGCTGGGGCTGCTGCGTGGCGTGGTGGCGGCGGAGCTTGCGCCGCTGGACGCCGGGCGGTGGCGTGGGCGCGCGCTGGCGGAGGTCGCGGCGGCCGAGGGGGAGGCGGTAACCCGGTGGCTGGCCGACCCGGACCGCGCGGCGCCGGGCGGGGAGTCGGTGCGGGAGGTGTGCGCGCGGGTGGGCCGCTGGCTGGCGTCCGCTCCCGAGGGACGTACGGTCGCCGTCGTGGAGCCCGAGGTGGTCCGGGCGGCCGTGGTGCACGCGCTGGGGCTGCCCGCCGGGGCGTTCTGGCGGCTGGACGTGGCCCCGCTGACGGCGACGGAGCTGTCCGGGCGTGCCGGACGCTGGAACCTGCGGCTGGGGCGCCCGCTCGGGGGCGAGTGAGAGGGGCCCCGGAAGTCTCCGGGGCCCCTCTCGTCGTCACGTCACCGGCTCAGTGGGAGGCGGCGACCGCCTGGCCCGTGTCGCGTGCCGCAGCGGGGCGGGGGTTCAGCAGCCGTTCGGCCAACTCGCCGAAGAGCAGCCCGAATCCGGCCCACAGCACCGTCTGGATGGCCAGCGCGGCCAGACGGAACCGCCACAGCAGGGCGGCCGGGAAGTGTTCCGGCACCTCGTTGACGACCGGCAGGAAGGCGTACGCCAGCCCGGTCGCCACGGCGAAGGCGGCCACGGCGACAAGGGTCGCGTACCAGGTGCCCAGGCGCGGGGCGAGCCGCTTGCCGAGCAGGGTGGCGCCGACCGCCAGGAGCACGCTGAGCACCATCATCAGGAAGTACAGCGTGGTGCGCTTGCCGATGGTGTCCGGGTCGCCGACCGAGGGCGGGTTGGCCGGGTACTTCAGGAACGGCACCACGTACACGGCGAGCAGCGCGGCGCCGGACAGCAGCAGCGCGGTCGCGCGGGGGCCGAAGCGGCCGACGCGGCCGAGCGCGAAGCAGTAGGCGAGCGCGGCGATGCCGCCGAAGGCGACCCCGTAGACGAGGACGCCGGTGGCGAGTCCGGCGGTGGACTGCAGCGAGCGGGAGACGACCTCCACCTCGTGCTCGTGGGAGTGGTGCCCTTCGAAGCTGATGGCGCTGTCCACGCTGGGCTCGCCGAGGAAGTAGGCGGCGATCAGGGCGAGCACTCCGGCGGCGAGGCCGGCGAGCATGCCCCGCACGAGGAGGTTTCTTACCGTTGCGGAGTTCATGGTGTGCGGCGTCCCTCGCGTCAGTGGCAGGGGAAGCCGAGCAGGTGGCGGGCGTCGTGCACCCACTCGTGGACGTCCGTGCCGTTGAACACGGAGGTGGCGCCCTGCTCGGCGCCGACGAAGTACAGCAGGACCAGCATGAGGACGCCGAAGAAGACCGCCCAGGGCGCTATCTCCTTCAGCGGCAGCTTGGCGGGAACGGCGGGGTTGCCGGCTGTCGGCTGGGCGACGGTCTGCGCCATGGCAGGACCTCCTCTGGGAGTTCGCGTCCCATCTCGGTGGTGCACAGGACGACGGCCACGGGTCTGACTCGCGCGGCCCCTTGGAGGAACCGCGCACACAGTGGCGCGACCGTGCCGGTTTCCCACCGGCTTCCGTCTCGCCGTCGTCGATATCGCCCCGACGGTACCGCGTGTGCCCTGGCTGGCCAAGACCGCGCCCCCACGGGTGATCTTCCTCTCCCGGCCGTGTGCCTGCGGCCGATACGGGGCAGCGGCCAGCGCCGTGCCGAGGCGCCGAACGCGCTTGGACGGCACGATCGTTCGCCTCGGCCCACGTACCGGTCAGCCCCGTCCACCGGGGCCCGGACGGGCCCCGGTACCGGCGGCCGATCAGAAGTCGTCGGCGCCGTTGCGCAGCTCGTACGTCCAGTAGCCGGTGAGGGCCTTGGCGGGGTCGATGGCGAGGCCGCCGCCTGCCGAGGCGTCGACCGCGATCACGGTCGAGTCGCCCTCCAGCTCCAGCTGGAACACGGACACCGGCTCGTTGTCCTCGTCGACGCCGCCGTCGGAGAGCTTGACCAGGGCGTACGCCGGGTCACCGGAGTTGAGCACGATCGGGGCGGCGGGCTTGCTCTTGGCGACGGACGGCACGTCCTGCTTGTGGCTCTCCAGGAACTGGATGTGCGGGAAGCCCGCCATGCGGCAGCTGTGGCCGGAGGTGTTCTTCGCGGTCAGCACGATGTGGGTGTAGGGCGGGCCGTCCTGCCGGGCGGCGGTGACCTTCACGTCCTTGGCCGCGCACAGGGGCGCGGAGGCGGAGCTGCCGGAGGAGCCGCCCGAGCTCTTCGCGCCGGTCGACCCCTTGGACCCCGAGGTGCCCGAGGAACCGGTGGAGCCGCTGGAGCCGCTGGAGCCGGCGGCCGCGTCGGAGCCGGTCGAGCCCGACTTGTGCGCGGTGCCGACCGCGGAGCCCTTGCTCCCGCCCGAGCCGGAAGCCTGCGCGGATGCCGCGGTGTCCGAGCCCCCGGCCGTGCCCTCGGCCTTGGTGCCCTCCCCGCTCTGGCACGCGGTCAGGGACAGGGCGAGGGCGGCGGAGGCGGCGACGGTGAAGAGTGCCGTGCGGCGCGGTGCGTTCATGGTGGTTCCCCCGAAGGTGAGGTGTGACGACGACCGGTCGGACCGTCGGTCAGCCGCTGACCTGCTGACATGTCAAGTCTCGGCCGTGCCGCTCACGTTCCGGTGATGTCCCACTGACGTTCCCCTGACGCCGCCTGACCCGGCTTTGCCCTACAGGTCGTCGACGGCGAGCCGCCGTACCGCCTCCTCGTAGCGGAGGCGGTGGTCGACCCGGCCGCTCACCCGCAGCAGCGCCTCCAGGGCCCGGACGGCGCCCTCGTCGTAGCCGGCGGATTCCGCCTCGTCGGCGGCGCGTTCCAGGAGGCGCATGGCTTCGGTTTCGTCGCCGAGGGCGAGGTGGGCCTCGCCGCAGACGGTGTGGAGGAGGGATGTGCGGGCCGCTTCCTCGTGTTCGGGGCCCAGGTCGAGGGCCGTGCGGGCCACGCGGAGGGCCTGCTCGGGGTGGCCGGCGGTGAGGTGGGCGCGGGACAGGTGCAGCAGCGCGAGCATCTCCGTGTGGGTGCCGCCCTCCGCGCGGGCCAGGGTGGCGGCGCGGGCGTAGTTGGCCAGGGCGGCGTCCAGCTCGCCCTGCGCGGACTGGACCACGGCCAGGTTGATCAGGGCGGTGGCCTCGCCGAGGCGGTCGCCGGAGCGGCGGGCCAGGGCGGGTGAGGGCTCCAGGAGGGTGAGGGCGTCCGCGAGCCGGCCCTCCTCGCTCAGTACCCAGCCCAGCAGGGTGCGGACGCGGGACTCGGCGTAGGGGTCCGCCACGGACTGGGCGCACTCCAGGGCCGTGTGCAGCAGCGGCACCCAGTTGTCCCGCGAGCGCCACACCACCTGCGGCCACTGGAGGAGGATGATCCGCCAGGCCCGGTCGTCCAGACCGGCGGCGCGCGCGGCGGTCACGGCGCGTGCCAGGTCCTCGCGTTCGGCGGCCAGCCAGCCCATCGCCTCCCCCCGGTCCGCGAAGTCGCGTACGGCAGCCGGGCGTCGGAAGTCGGCGGGCAGCGCGAAGCAGGGCTCGCCGCCGGGCTGGGCGGTGTCGGCGGCGGCGAGGGCGGTGGCGATGTAGTGGTCGAGAGCACCGGTGAGCGCCTCGGGGCCGCTCGCCGGATCGAGGTCGCGGGCGTACAGGCGTACGAGGTCGTGCAGTTCCCAGCGGCCGGGCGCGGTCTCGGTGGCGAGGTGGGCGGCGCCGAGCCGTTCCAGGGCGCGTCCGGCGGCCAGCGGGTCGGTGCCGGAGAGGGCGGCCGCGGTGTACGGGTCGAAGTGGGTGCCGGGGTGGTGGCCGAGCCGGCCGAAGTGGTGCGCGGCCTCGCCGGGGAGGTGCTGCACGGTCAGGCGGAGCGCGGCCGGGACACCGGTGTCGTCGACGGCGAGGTGGGCCAACCGGCCGCGCTCGTCCGCGAGTTCGTCCGCGAGGTGGGCCAAGGTCCACTGGGGGCGGCCCGCGAGCCGGGCGGCGGTCACCCGCAGGGCCAGCGGGAGGCTGCCGCAGAGTTCGGCGAGCCTGCGGGCGGCCACCGGTTCGCCGAGGACGCGTTCCTCGCCGAGGACGCCCGCGAGGAGTGCCGTGCCGTCCTGCGCGTCGAGCGTGCCGAGCGGTACGGGGCGGGCCGCGTCGGAGGCGATGAGCCCCTCGAGGCGGTGGCGGCTGGTGACGACGGTGACGCAGTCGGCGCCGCCGGGCAGCAGGGCGCGGACGGTGGCGGAGTCGCGCGCGTTGTCGAGCACGACCAGCAGCCGCAGCCGGTCGGTGAGGGTGCGGAACAGCGCGGCGGCGGCCGCGGCCGACTCCGGTATCCGGCGCGGCGGCACGCCGAGGGCGAGCAGGAACTCGCGGAGTACCTCGGTGACCGACGGCTCGCCGGTGTCGCTGAAGCCGTGCAGGTCGGCGAAGAGCCGCCCGTCGGGGAAGGCGTCGGCGTTGCGGTGCGCCCACCACAGCGCGAGGGCGGTCTTGCCGACCCCGGCGGGCCCGGTCACCAGGCACACGGGCGCCTCCCCGGCGGCGGCCCGGCCGAGCGCGGCGAGTTCCGGGCCACGCCCGTGGAAGCCGCGGGGCGCGCGGGGCAGCAGGTCGGCGGGGTGCGCCTCGGTGGGCACGAGCGCGGGGCGCGGCGCCACGGGCGCCCTGGACGGTTCGGCCTCGGGCTTCGGATGCGCGGCCAGCAGTTCCGGTACGGGGTCCCCGCGCAGGATCAGCCCGTAGGCGTCGGCGAGTTCACGGCCGGGGTCGATGCCGAGTTCGTCGGCGAGGAGTCTGCGGGTGCGGTGGAACCAGTCCAGCGCCTCCGACTGCCGGCCCGCCTGGTACAGGGCCGTCATCAGCGCGGCGGACAGCGACTCGCGCAGCGGATGCGCGACGGCCTCGGTCCGCAGTACGGCGGCGGCCCGGTGGTGCTCGCCCAACCGGCCGTAGGCGAGAGCCAGTTGCTCCACGGCCGAGAGCCTGGACTCCTCCAGCGAGTGCGCGGCGGCCTGAAGAGGCGGTCCGGCGAAGGCGCCGCCGAGCGCGGGACCGCGCCACAGCGCGAGGGCGTCGCCGAGCATGAGTACCGTGTCGGCGGGCTCGCGCTGTTCGCGGGCGAGGGTCAGCAGTTCCTCGAACCGCTGGGCGTCGAGCAGGGTTTCCGGCAGCCGCAGCGCGTACGCGTCCCCGGCGGTGAGCAGTTCGACGCCGTACGCCTCCGCGTCGCCCTCGGCGAGCAGGGCGCGCAGCCGGGACACATGGCCCTGGATGACGCCGCGTGCCTGGCTCGGGGGTTCGTCGTCCCACAGGCAGGCGGTCAACCGGTGCATCGGCACAGGGTTGTTGGCCGACAGCAGCAGCGCCGCGAGCAGGCTGCGGCGCTTGGCGGGGCCGAGCGGCAGTGGTCCTCGGCGTGTGTCGACGGAGACGGTGCCGAGCAGCCGGAACTCCAAGGGGCGGTCCTTCCGGGGGCGGCCACGGGCGGCCGGTACAGGAAAAACAGCAGCATATCGGGGGGTTGTCCGCCGCCCGGCGGGGGTTTCGCGCCATCGCCGCGCCGCACCTTGCGTACCCTGCTGACCGTGCCCTCCTCCCGCCGTCGCCGTGTCGCCGTTCTCGTCCTGGAGGGCGCGAAGCCGCTCGATGTGGGTATCCCGGCGCAGGTGTTCACGACCCGCGCGAGCATGCCGTACGAGGTGCGGGTGTGCGGGGCCGCGCCGGGTCTGGTGACGGGCGGGGACGGCCTGTCGTACCACGTGGCGCACGGTCCGGAGGCGCTGGAGTGGGCCGACGTGGTGTTCGTGCCGGGCTACCGGTTCCCGGACCGCGAGGACCCGCCGGAGCCGGTGGTGGCGGCGCTGGTCGCCGCGCACGAGCGGGGTGCGCGGCTCGCGGCGATCTCCACGGGGGCGTTCGCGCTGGCGGCCACCGGTCTGCTGGACGGCCGGCGGGCCACGACGCACTGGCATTACGCGCGGGCCCTGGCGGCCCGGTATCCGCTGATCCGGGTGGACGAGAACGTGCTGTTCGTGGACGAGGGCAGCGTGCTGACGTCGGCCGGCGCGGCCTCCGGTATCGACCTGTGCCTGCACATGCTGCGGAGCGAGCTGGGGGTGGCCGCGTCCAACCACGCGGCCCGGCGCCTGGTCGCGGCGCCCTATCGCAGCGGGGGTCAGGCGCAGTACGTGCCGCGCAGTGTGCCCGAGCCGCTGGGCGAGCGGTTCGCCGCGACCCGCGAGTGGGCGCTGCACCGGCTCGGTGAGCCGCTGAGCCTCCAGACGCTGGCCCGGCACGCGGCGGTGTCGCCGCGTACGTTCTCCCGGCGCTTCGCCGAGGACACCGGGTACACGCCGATGCAGTGGGTGACACGGGCCCGCCTCGACCTGGCGCGCGAGCTGCTGGAGCGCTCGGAGCGGAGCGTGGAGAGAATCGCCGACGAGGTGGGGCTCGGCACCGGCACCAACCTCCGGCTGCACTTCCAGCGCGTCCTGGGCACGACACCGAGCGACTACCGGCGTACGTTCGCCCGGGGCGAGTAGCCCTGGCGCGATCCTTGTGAACCGTGGCGCTCCTGCCACTGCCCCGCACGGCCCCCGCCCGCGAACCTGATGGCGAACGGAAGGGACACCATTCATGACGCGCATCGCCATCAACGGATTCGGCCGCATCGGACGCAACGTGCTGCGGGCTCTGCTCGAACGCGACAGTGACCTCGAGGTCGTCGCGGTGAACGACCTCACCGAACCCGCGGGGCTGGCCCGGCTGCTGGCCTTCGACTCGACGGCCGGACGGCTCGGGCGCCCGGTGGAGGTGGACGGCGACACCCTCGTGGTCGACGGCCGCCGCATCAAGGTCCTCGCCGAGCGCGAGCCGGCCCAGCTGCCCTGGGCCGAGCTGGGCGTCGACATCGTGCTGGAGGCGACCGGCCGCTTCACCTCGGCGAAGGCCGCGCGCGCCCATCTCGACGCGGGCGCGAAGCGGGTACTGGTGAGCGCCCCCTCGGACGGCGCCGATGTGACGCTGGCGTACGGGGTGAACAGCGACACCTACGACCCGGCCCTGCACACCATCGTGTCGAACGCCTCCTGCACGACCAACGCGCTGGCCCCGCTGGCGGCCGTGCTGGACGAACTCGCGGGCATCGAGCACGGGTTCATGACGACCGTGCACGCCTACACCCAGGAGCAGAACCTCCAGGACGGCCCGCACCGCGATCCCCGCCGGGCCCGCGCGGCCGGCGTGAACATCGTGCCGACCACCACGGGCGCGGCCAAGGCGATCGGCCAGGTCCTGCCGAACCTCGAGGGCAAGCTGTCGGGCGACTCGATCCGGGTGCCGGTGCCGGTCGGCTCGATCGTCGAGCTGAACACCACCGTCGCCCGCGACGTCACCCGCGAGGAGGTGCTCGCCGCCTACCGCACGGCCGCCGAGGGCCCCCTCGCCGGAGTCCTGGAGTACTCCGAGGACCCCCTGGTCTCCTCCGACATCGTCGGCAACCCGGCCTCCTCCGTCTTCGACTCCGCCCTCACCCGCGTCGACGGCCGCCACGTCAAGGTGGTCGCCTGGTACGACAACGAGTGGGGCTTCTCGAACCGGGTGATCGACACGCTGGAGCTGCTCGCCGCCTGACGCGACGGCACCCGGCCGACCCGTCTCAGGTCGCGCCGAGGTGCCGCAAGGCGGAGGCCGCCGCCCCCGCCCCGCACATCCCGTGCGCACCGGGCCCCGGTGGGGTGGCCGCCGAGCAGAGGAAGACGCCCGGCAGGCCGGTGGTGTACGGGTCGAGGGTGGGGCGGGGGCCCAGGATGAGCTGGGGGACGGTCTTGGCGCCGGTGAGGATGTCGCCGCCGGTGAAGTTGGCGTTGGCGGTGGCGAAGCCGGCGGGGGTGGTGGCGCGCAGGCCCACGATCCGGTCGCGGGCGCCGGGGGCGAACCGTTCGATCTGCCGCAGGATCGCCTCCGTGGCGTCCCCGGTGTAGCCGTTCGGGACGTGGGCGTAGGCCCAGACGGGGTGCACGTCGCCGACCGAGCGGCCGGGGTCGGCCAGGTACTGCTGGCCGACCAGCGTGAACGGCCGCTCGGGCATGCGTCCGGCCGTCACGTCCCGCTCGCCCCGCGCGATCTCGTCGAGCGTGCCGCCCAGGTGTACGGTCCCGGCGTGCCGGGCCTTCTCGTGGGTCCAGGGGATGCCGCCCTCGACCGCCAGGTCGATCTTGAAGGCGCCGGGGCCCCGGCGGAAGCGCCGGTAGGCGGACCGGGTCCGGGCGGGCAGCCGGTCGCCGTAGATGGCGGCGGCCTGGCCGGGGTCGAGGTCGAGCAGGGTCACGTCGGCGGCCGGGATCTGGCGGTGGTCGGTGATCCGGACGCCCGTCTCCACCGTGCCGCCGTACTCGAGCAGCGCCTTCTCCATCGCGCGGGCGATGGACTGCGAGCCGCCTTCGGCCACGGCCCATCCGGCGGCGTGCCCGGCGACCAGGATGCCGAGGCCGATGGCCGAGGTGAGCGGGCGGCCCAGCGGGCGGAAGGCGTGGGCGGCGATCCCGGCCCAGAGCGCGCGGGTCTGCGGGGTGCGGAAGAGCCGTGCGAGGGCGGTGGCGGGCAGGGTGGTCGGCAGACCGAACCGGGCGAGCAGCAGCGGGTGGGAGGGGACGCGCAGCAGCGGGCCCATGACCTCCCCGGCGAGCGCCTCCCAGTGCCGTACCGAGGGTTCGATCAGAGCCCGGTAGCGGTCACCGTCGACACCGAGGAGACGGGCGGTCTCCGTGACGGAGCGCATCAGTACGCCCCCGGTGCCGTCGTCGAGGGGATGGACGCAGTCGATGTCGGGCAGGAGCCAGCGCAGGCCGTGCCGTGCCAGCTCCAGTTCGCGCAGTGCCGGTGAGGTGACGGCCATGGGGTGGATGGCGGAGCAGTGGTCGTGCAGCAGACCGGGGAGCAGCGCCTCGTAGCTGCGGGTGCCGCCGCCGACCTCGTCGGCGGCCTCCAGGAGGGTGACGTCGAGCCCCGCCTTGGCGAGAAGGGCGGCGGCGGCAAGGCCGTTGGGCCCGCCGCCGACCACTACGGCCGAGGTCATGAGGTGGTGTCCAAGGGGCGCGGCTCGGCCAGCGGGCGCGTCGACCGTACGTCGTACACGGGATAGCCAGGGCCGTCGGTGGGCCACGGCTGACGGGTCAGCATGTCGCGCACCGCGACGTGGCCGCTCTCCAGCAGGCCCAGGGCCGCGTCGTGGATCTCATAGGACTGAGTCTGCCGGTGAAGGGGCTGACCCTCCAAACAGATCACCCGGACCTCGCCGGGCGCGAAGGCGCAGCGGGCCTGTACGGCGCGCAGCAGTTGGTCGTCGTGGAGGTGGCCCTCGCCGAAGTTCCAGCCGATGGCGAAGCCCGCGATCAGCTCGCCCTCCAGCACGGTGACACCGTCCTGGCCGTGGGTGACGCGCTCGGTGAGCCCGTTCAGCGCGCGCCCGTGGGAGTGCATGGCCCGCCAGCCCTCCGCCTTGCCCGCGAGGAGCAGGGCGGTGTCGGCGTCGTAGAGGCTCACCATCTGGGTCGGGGCGAGCCGGGCGCTGGTGGTCACACCGTTCTCCAGCCGCTGGAGCGCGTCCCCGGTGAACAGCCAGGCGCTGGTGGCCCAGTTGCCCGCGTAGTAGCGCATCGCGGGCAGGAAGGAGACGAGGTCGGGGCGGAGGTTGCCGAGGAGCGGGAGCAGGACCAGGCTCGGCACGATCACGGCGAGCAGCCAGGGCGAGTGGAGGTCCCACACCGTGAGGTCGCCGTGGGCGCCGAAGAGATAGAAGAGCGAGAAGACGAAGAACAGGTTCCACTCCAGCGGCACCCCCATGGGGATGGTCGACAGGATGTGCAGGTGGAAGACGACCATGTACAGCAGGGCCGCCCAGGTCCACGGGCCGCCGTCGCCGATGAAGACCAGGTAGAGCGGGACGAGGTACTCGGTCGCGGTGCCGACGTGCGCGAGCAGGAACGACAGGCGGGAGGGGCGCAGGTCGCGCGGGTGGTCGCGGTAGAAGAGGGGCTTGAGCCGGTTCGGGACCAGGGGCGCGTTGCTCATCATGGTGGCGACCACGAACGGGAAGTGGTGGTTGAGCTTGGAGGTGGCCGCTCCCCACCAGATCGCCAGCATGATCAGTTCGAAGCCGATGAGCATGTCGCCGTAAGGGAAGAAGAACACCAGCAGCGAAAGCCCGTACTGCTCCCCGCGCGCGGCGAGGAAGACGGTCTTGTCGCGCAGCCCCAGCACCGCCAGGGTCACGATGAGCGGCAGGGCGGCCATCGGGTCGAGCAGGCCCGCGTCCCCGGCGTCACCGGGCCGGCCGAGCAGCCAGATGCCGGAGGCGAGTACGGCCGCGTAGAGCAGCACGTCCACCAGCCCGCGCCGGTCCCCTCGGGTGAACGGCACCTTGCCGGGCCACGGCGGCAGCCGGACGGTGCCGGGGCGCAGCCAGTACAGGGCGGAGCCGATCGGCGGGAGGAAGCGGGAGGACAGCGGGCCGGAGCCGCAGCCGAGCCCGGTCACCTCCCACAGCAGGGTGAAGACGATCAGCTTCTGGTAGACGACCGGCTCGGACCACCAGGACGCCACCTCGGTGACCGGTCCGAGGCCCGGCGTCAGCCAGATCACCAGCGCCGCTCCGCCGACGTAGAGCGCGCATTTGACGACGTAGAACAGATACACCACCGAGGGGCTGCCGAAGCCGTGCCCGACCCAGTGCCGGGTCAGGGCCTCCAGGCGGTCGCGGCGGGGCAGGGTGCGGTAGGTGCCGGGGTCGACGGGGAGCAGCCGGGGTTTCATGAAGCCCATGGGAATCACGCCTTCGCTGGGGCGGGCCGTACGGATTCAGCCGAAGGTAGGGGCGCCCGTAGCACGGCGACGACGGCCGCGCGTCACAACATCGGGGCGCGCCTTTGTGCGCCGAGCACACCGGCGCGGGCGCCGGGCGCCTCTACAGTGCGGTCATGCCGATAGAACAGGCCCTGGTCAGCCAGTTGGTGGACCGGCTGCACAGGACGAGGGAGGCCATGATCACCGATCTGGTCCGGCTGACCCTCGTGCAGATCGACGCCCTCGACCACGACGCCGCCACCCGCTCCCTGCTGGAGGCGAGCCTGAGCGAGAACGTGGTGGCCGGGCTCAACTTCCTCCAGCAGGACTTCGACCCGGAGCTGCTGGAGGCCCCGTCCGCGGCCGTGGCGTACGCGCGGGTGCTGGCCCAGCGCGATGTGCCGCTCTCCGCGCTGGTCCGCGCCTATCGCATAGGCCACTCCCGTGTGCTGGACCACGCCTTCGCCCACCTCGACGACCTGCCCGCCGAGCACCGGGTCTCGCTCGTCCTGGACGTGGTGCGCCGCTCGGCGCTGTTCATCGACCAGATCTGCGAGCAGGTCGGACGCGCCTACGAGCGGGAGCGGGAGCGGTGGGTGGCGAGCCAGGGCGGGGTGCGCCAGCAGTGGGTGGGCGCGCTGCTCGGCGGTGGCCCGGTGGACCGCGCGGCCGCCGAGCGGGCGCTGCGCTATCCGCTGGACGCGGTGCATGTCGCCTGCACACTGTGGCCGGTGGCGGCGATGACCTCCTTCGACCTGGTCACCGCCGTGGACGAGGTGCGCGCGCACGCGGTGGCGGTGCTGCGGGCCCGTGCCGCGCTGGTGGTACCGACCGACGAGCGCGAGGCCCGGCTGTGGCTGGCGCTGCCCGCCGGGGGCGAGCGGCGGTGGCGGGACGGCCTGGCGGCGCCCGAGGACACCGTCCTGCACGCCGCCGTGGGGCGGCCGGGCGCCGGCCTGGACGGCTTCCGTACCTCGGCCCGCCAGTCCGCCCAGGTCCGGGAGATCCTCGCCACGAAGTTCACCGGGGCGGGCGCACCGGGCGCCGCGCACTGGGTGCACTACACGGAGGTCGCGCCGGTCGCGCTGATGGCCGGTGACCTCCCGGCGGTACGGGACTTCGTGACGGGCACGCTCGGGGAGCTGGCCCGGCGTGACGCGCGCGGCGCCATCCTGCGGGAGACGCTGCGGGTGTTTCTCGCCCATCGCCGCAGCCACGCGGCCGCCGCACAGGCGATGAACCTGCACCGCAACTCGGTCCAGTACCGGGTGCGCCGGGCCACCGCGCTGCTGCCGGCGGGCGCCGACGGCCCGTCGGACGACTTCAACGTGCGGGCCGCGCTGCTCGCCGCGCATTGGCTCGGGGACGCCGTTCTCAGGTGATTACCGGTGCGTACGACAAATCCGCTCCGGAACGAAGCCTCAGGCAATAAAGAAATACGCATCTATTAGCGTTCGCGTTTTCTAGGGGCACGGGCCCCGGAATAGACATGCCGGTGCGCAATTAAGAGCCGAGAAGCGCAATTTTGCACGCAAATGCCAGCTCCGCTCCCGTATCGCCGATCGCGGCGGTGAGCGACTCACCCGAACGGCGTCCGGCAGGTGCGCGAACGCCTTTCCCCGAGTCGACGCGACTATGCCCTGGAGATACCTTTTATCCAGATTGCGGCCGGATCGAGCGAGAGAAGGACGTAGTGGAACTAGCAATCGCTCAGGAGACCATTGCCCGATGGCAGTTCGGTGTCACGACCGTCTACCACTTCCTCTTCGTCCCGCTCAGCATCGGCCTGGGAGGCATCGTCGCCGGTCTGGAGACGGCCTGGGTGCGGACAGGTAAGGAGAAGTACTTCCACGCCACCAAGTTCTGGGGGAAGCTCCTGCTGATCAACCTCGCGCTGGGTGTGGTCACGGGCATCTTCCAGGAGTTCCAGTTCGGCATGAACTGGTCGAGCTACTCCCGCTTCGTCGGTGACGTCTTCGGCGCTCCGCTGGCGATGGAGGCGCTGATCGCCTTCTTCTTCGAGTCCGTGTTCATCGGGCTGTGGATCTTCGGCTGGAACAGGCTCCCAAAGAAGATCCACCTTGCGACGATCTGGATCGTGACCATCGGCAGCCTTCTCTCCGCGTACTTCATCCTGGCCGCCAACTCCTTCATGCAGCACCCGGTCGGCTACCGGATCGATCCCGCGAACGGCAAGGCCCGGCTGACCAACATCTGGCGGGTACTGTTCCAGGACACCACCCTGGTGCAGGTCTTCCACACCCTGACGGCGGCGTTCATCACGGGCGCCGCCTTCGTCATGGGCATCTCCGCCTACCACCTGTGGCGGGCCAAGCGCGGCAAGGACACCAACCGCAAGCGGATCGCGGCCATGCGCAGCTCGCTCAAGCTGGCCCTGGTCGTCTGCTCGATCGCCGGTATCCTCACCGCGCTCAGCGGCGACCGTCTGGCCAAGGTGATGTTCGAACAGCAGCCGATGAAGATGGCGGCGGCGGAGGCCCTGTGGGAGACGGAAGGGCCGGCCCCCTTCTCGATCTTCTCGATCGGCAACGTCGGTGAGGGCCGCAACGACGTCGCGCTGGAAGTCCCCGGCGCGCTGTCCTTCCTCGCCAAGAGCAACTTCCACTCCCCCGTCCCCGGCATCAACACCCGGGCCGACGAACAGGTACGGCTGTTCGGCGGCACCCGTGAGGACTACATCCCCAACATCTTCATGACGTACTGGGGATTCCGTCTCATGATCTTCTTCGGCATGACCAGCTTCACCATCGGGGTGATCGGCCTCTGGCTCACCCGGAAGAAGTTCTGGCTGAAACCCAGGTTCCGCACGGGAGAGGACGAGCCGCCGAACCTGATGATCACGGACAAGATCAAGATGAACGACTTCTTCACCAAGTGGAGCTGGCGCATCGTCGCGCTGACCCTGGGCTTCCCGCTGCTCGCCAACAGCTTCGGCTGGATCTTCACCGAGATGGGCCGTCAGCCGTGGGTGGTCTTCCACCTGAAGAAGACCGCGGACGCCGTCTCGCCGAACGTCAGCGTGGGTACCCAGGTCGGCTCACTGGTCGCGCTCAGCGTCGTCTACGCGATCCTCGCGGTGGTCGAAGGCGGCCTCATGGTCAAGTACTCCAAACCGGGACCCGACGTCGACGAGAAACCCCCCGCCAAGGACCCCACCATGCGCATGTCCCCGGACGACCAGGACAAGCCGCTCTCCATCGCCTACTGAGGACGGACCGCCATGCATCTCTACGATCTCTGGTTCATCCTGATCGCCCTCCTGTGGGTCGGCTACTTCTTCCTCGAGGGGTTCGACTTCGGGGTCGGTGTCCTCACCCAGACGATGGCCCGCAACGGCACCGAACGGCGCGTCCTCATCAACACGATCGCCCCCGTCTGGGACGGCAACGAGGTCTGGGTGATCGCGGCCGCGGGCGCGACCTTCGCCGCCTTCCCGGACTGGTACGCCACCCTGTTCAGCGGCTTCTACATCCCGCTGCTGATCATCGTGCTCTGTCTGATCGGCCGTGGGGTGTCCTTCGAGTACCGCGCCAAACGCGACAGCGTGCGGTGGCAGAGCAGCTGGGAGCAGGTCACCTTCTGGACCTCGGTGATCATCCCGTTCCTGTGGGGCGTGATCTTCGCCAACATGGTCCGGGGCGTCGCCATCAACCGCGAGAAGTCCTATGTGGGCACACCCGGCGATCTGTTCAACGGGTACGCGATCCTCGGCGGCTTCACGGTGCTG
The DNA here is from genome assembly GCF_044541565.1 of Streptomyces sp. NPDC085596. Lineage (NCBI taxonomy): Bacteria > Bacillati > Actinomycetota > Actinomycetes > Kitasatosporales > Streptomycetaceae > Streptomyces > Streptomyces sp. NPDC085596. The sequence continues at coordinate 176,243 of NZ_JBITTC010000003.1, forward strand.
GTGCTGTTCACCTGCCACGGCGCGATCTTCGCGGCGCTGAAGACGGACGGTGAGATCCGCGAGCGCGCCCGGAAGCTGGTGCCCGTGCTGGGCCTGGCCTCCCTCCTGCTGCTGCTCGCGTTCCTGCTGTGGACGCAGGCGAACTCGGGCAACGGCCAGAGCCTGGGCGTCATGATCGTGGCGTTCGCGGCGCTGCTCGTGGCCCTGTTCTTCAACCAGCTGGGCCGGGAGGGCTGGGCGTTCGTCTTCTCCGCCCTGACGGTGGTCGCGTCGTTCGCCATGCTGTTCCTGACGCTGTTCCCCGAGGTCATGCCGTCCACGCTGAACCCCGCCTGGTCGCTGACGGTCGCCAACGCCTCGTCCGCGTCCTACACGCTGACGGTGATGACCGTCGTCGCGGCGATCTTCGCCCCGCTCATCGTCATCTACCAGAGCTGGACGTACTGGGTCTTCAGCAAGCGCATCGCGGTCCACCACATCCCGTCCGGCCACTGACCCGGCGCCGGCACACCACACGGGCGGGCCCCCTCCGATCGGAGGGGGCCCGCCCGTGTGCGGCCTTCGGTCAGGTCGCCGCGGTGATGTGTACCTTGACGTGCTTCATGAGCGGCTGGTCGCTCTGGGTGCTGTAGTCGCACAGGGCGATCAGCACGTTCATCTCGGGCATGTAGCCGGCCGCGCAGCCGCGCGGCATGTCGTACGGGATGGCGAGGTAGCCGTCGAGGTAGCGGTGGCTGCCGTCCTTCGCCGTGGCGACGATGTTCACCGGGTCGAACTCCGAGAGCCCGCGCTCGCGCATGTCGTCCTCGTTCATGAAGACGAGCTCGCGCAGGTTCTTGATGCCGCGGTAGCGGTCGTTGTCGGAGTAGATCGTGGTGTTCCACTGGTCGTGCGAGCGCATCGTGCCGAGCGCCAGCATGCCCGGCGCGGGCACCACGTCCGGCAGCTTGGCGCTGGAGAACTCCGCCTGACCGGACTCCGTGAGGAAGATCAGCTCACGGGCGGGCTGCTTGATGCGGAAGCCCAGCGGGAGCCGCACCCGGCGGTTGAAGTCCTCGAAGCCGTCCAGCACCTCGGACATGGTGTCGCGGATGCGGTCGTAGTCCTCGATGTACCACTCCCACGGCGTGGGGCTGGAAGGCAGCGCCGCGCGCGCCATGCCGGAGATGATCGCGGGCTCGGACAGCAGGTGCTTGGAGGCGGGCCGCTTCATGCCGACCGACAGGTGCACCATGCTCATCGAGTCCTCGACCGACATGCTCTGCACGCCGTTGCGCTGGTGGTCCTTGTCCGTGCGGGCGAGGCACGGCAGGATCAGCGCCTCCTTGCCGTGGACGACGTGACTGCGGTTCAGCTTGGTGCTCACCTGGACGGTGAGGTCGCAGTTGCGCAGCGCCTCGTAGCTGAACGGCGAGTCGGGCACGGCGAGGGCGAAGTTGCCGCCCATGCCGATGAACACCTTGACGTCGCCCCGGTTCATCGCCTGGAGCGTGCCGATGGTGTCCAGACCGTGGTCCCGCGGCGGGTTGATCTTGCAGACCTCGGCCAGCCGGTCCAGGAACTCCGGCTCGGGGCGGTGGTCGATGCCGCAGGTGCGGTTGCCCTGCACATTGCTGTGCCCGCGCACCGGCGAAGGACCGGCGCCCTCACGGCCCAGGTTGCCGCGCAGGAGCAGCAGGTTGACGATCTCGCGGACGGTGTCCACGCCGTGCTCGTGCTGGGTGACGCCCAGGCACCAGCTGATGATGGAGCGGTCGGCGTCGCCGTAGATGCGCGCCGCCTTGAGGATGTCGGCGCGGCTGAGCCCGGACTGGCGCTCCAGCTCCTCCCACGGTGTGGCCTCGCACAGCGCCCGGTACTCCTCGAAGCCGACGGTGTGCCGGTTGATGAACTGGCTGTCGATGGCCTTGGGGTCGGTCTTCGCCTGCTCCAGCACGGCCTTGGCCATGCCCCGCAGCAGCGCCATGTCGCCGCCGACCCGCACCTGGAGGTCCAGGGTGCTGGTCCGCGTGGCGTGGAAGGTGGCCATGTCCAGGAAGTCGTGCGGGATGATCGCCTTTGTCGCGCCCGCCTCGATGAACGGGTTGATGTGCACGACCTGCGCGCCGCGGTCGAACGCCTCGGTCAGCGAGGTGAGCATGCGGGGCGCGTTGGAGGCGACGTTGACGCCGATGATGAACAGGGCGTCCGTGGCCTCCCAGTCCTTGAGGTCGACGGTGCCCTTGCCGGTGCCGAGGGCCGCCGTCAGGGCGCGTCCACTGGCCTCGTGGCACATGTTGGAGCAGTCGGGCAGGTTGTTGGTGCCCAGCTCACGCGCCATCAGCTGGTACAGGAACGTCGCTTCGTTACCGAGCCGGCCGGAGGTGTAGTACGACGCCTGGTTGGGGTTCTCCAGGTTGCGCAGATGGCGTCCGACCAGCTCGAACGCGTCGTGCCAGGAGATCGGCACATAGTGGTCGGTGGCCGCGTCATAGACCATGGGCTCGGTGAGCCGGCCCTGGTCCTCCAGTTTGAAGTCGCTCCACTCGTGCATTTCGCTCACCGTGTGGCGGGCGAACATCTCGCGGTTGGCCCTCTTGTGGGTCAGTTCCCACGTGACGTGCTTGATTCCGTTCTCACAGATGTCAAGCTTCAGGCCCTTGGTGTCATCCGGCCAGGCACATCCGGGACAGTCGAAACCACCGTTCTCGTGGTTCATCTTCATGATGGCCCGCGGGCCCTCGATCAGCGTTCCCTCGTCCAGCAGGAATTTGGTCACGCTCTTGGCGGCGCCCCATCCCGCGGCGGGGTGGTGGTAGGGGTGGAAGTACGGCTCCCCTGTGGGGATCGGGCCCACGCGGGGCTCGAGATCCGACTCCGCCTCCATCATCCGTGACTGCTCTTCGTCCAAGGTGCTCAAGGCTCTCACCCTTCCGCCGTCGCGGCGTGCGTCCATACCTATATATGGAGCTTTAGGCCAGAGTATGTCGGCGTATCAGCACCCGCCACGCGACGCGCACCCCTTGAAAACAAAGGCCGAGCGGCCATTTGGGTCCGAAGTCGGGAACCCTTTCGTCAGTGCCTGAAAAAGGGTTCCCGATAACCCGGAACGGCACGGAACTCGATCTCCGTGACCGAGTTCCGTGCCGCACCGTCAAGGCAATTCCGCTATTTATGGTCGCAAATGCGAGCGCGCTGCCGTCAGCGTCCGGCCGGTTCCGGCTGCTCGCGCCGCTGTGCCGCGAGTACCTGTTCGCGGCGGGCCACGACGACCGAGGTGCCGGCGGCGCTCAGCGCGAAGGAGAGCAGGACCAGGCGGGGCCGGTCGAGCCGGTAGCCGATGAGGCGGTCCAGGGAGTAACGGCCGGGTCCGGACAGGCCGATGCAGGTGGCCACGTAGCCGAGGTAGGCCGGGAACTCATAGCCGCCCGTCATGGCGAAGAATCCGGCCGGGCGGTGCACGGAGACGGCGCCGGCCATGCCGCCGGCCACCGCGGCGCCGCCGGCCGGAGTGGCGAGGCCGAGGGCCAGCAGCGCTCCGCCGCCCAGCTCGGCGAGGCCGGAGGCGACGGCGCTCGGCTTGCCGGGACGGTAGCCCACGGACTCCATGAACTTCGCGGTGCCGTCGATGCCTCCGCCGCCGAACCAGCCGAAGAGCTTCTGCGCGCCGTGGGCGCACAGCACACCGCCGGTGCCGAGGCGTACGGCCAGCAGTCCGAGATCCTTGCGTCGGCCCATGGGGAGGTCCTTCCGTCGACGGAACGGTCCGATCCGGCTGTCGCCCGCGGCGGGCCGCCGTCTGCAACACGCTAGCGACCATCGGGGCGGCACGCCCTCCGAAGGACGGAAGGGGCGGAGCGGGCGGAAGTCACCAGGAGGGCGTGGCCGCGGCGGCGGTGTCGCCCTGGACGTGCGAGCAGCGTTCGCGGGCGGTGAGCGGCCAGGGGACGAAGGTGTCCTCGTCCGTCTCCAGACAGATGCCGTGCTCGTGCGCGACGACTCCGGTGACCGGTTCGCGCAGCAGCCGGGCGAGTACATAGGCGGCGGCGAGGCTGGTGACGTCCCGGACCGTGCCCATGGGCAGCAGGGACCGGGTCTCGGCGATGGCCTCGTGCTCGCCGGCCCGGACGACGATCCGGGTGGCGGGCGAGATGCCGTGGGCGGCGATGGCGACGGCGATGTTGTCCAGGTCGTCGGAGCCGACCGCGGCAAGGGCGCGGGCGTGGCCGAGGCGGAGCCGTTCGAGCACGGCGCGGTCGCCGCCGTGGCCGGTCATGACGGGGATGCCGAGGGAGCGGGCGAGCCGTGCGGTGGTGACGTGCGGGTCGCGTTCCACGCCGACGACGGGGATGCCGAGCGCCTGGAGTTCGGTGCACAGCCGCATGCCGACCTGCCCCATGCCGACGACGATGACATGGCCGGAGCGGGGCAGGGTGCGGGGGCCGACGAGCCCGATCAGCCTGGGGCTCAGCATCCGCTCGATGACACCGGCGGTGAACAGGGCGCTGAAGACGAGGGTGGCGAGCATGGCCAGGCCGGAGGCGACCTGGTAGCCGGTCTCGTGCTCCCCGGCGGTGGCGGGGCCGACTCCGGCGACGACGCGGGCGGCGTGGAAGAAGGACTCGGCCGGGGGGTGGCCGTGGGCGAACATCCAGGACCAGTCCGCCAGCAGCACGGTGAGGATGCCGAAGAGGCCGATCAGCAGCAGCCGGGCACCCGCGTCGTGCGGGCGGAGCTGGGCGGCCAGCTTCTCCATGCGGCGCCACGGCCCGCGCCGGTCCGGCAGCCACTGCTCCACGTATGGCACTCCACCCCGGGCGCGCACGGCCCGTACGCCGTCGCCGCGGCGGCGCACGGCCAGGTTGCCGGCGTCGATACAGGGTCCGGCCAGCGCGGGCGCGGCCAGTTCGGCGGGCGAGGTCGCGTCGCACTGGGGCAGCAGCCGTTCCAGTTCGTCGGAGACGGTGCGGTCGAAGACGGTGGCGACGATGGGCGCGGCGGGGGCGAGATGGGCGACGGCGAGGGCGTAGCGCAGGGCGGCGACGTCGTCGTGGAGGAGGATGGCGACGCCGTCGGGGCGCTCGCGCAGCGCGGCGCGCAGTTCGGTGTCGCCGGGCGCGGTGAGGTGGGCGACCTCGCGGCCACGGTCCTGGAGCGTGGCGCAGACACGGCGGGCGAGATTGGTCCCGCCGATGACGACGTAGGGGCGGTTCTCGGGAGAAGCAGGGATCACGGCGGCGGCGGTCCCTTCGGTGGAGAGGGAACGGGTGCGGTAGAGAGGACACCTTACGAGGTCCGTTCCCTCGGGTCATCCGGAGCAGATGGCCGGTGTCGTGGCGGGCCGTTTCGGTGTCCGGGACCTATCGTCGGCTTGCGTCCGCAGGCGGTGCGGTCCGGCGGCCGAACGTACGGTACGGGCCCTCGCCGCAGCCCGTTCGGCGGTTGCCGCCGACTGCACCTCTTGGAGTGGTATGGCTTCCGGGATGCCCCCGCACGCGTCCGGACCGAGGGTGAGCGCGTCGCGGTTGCTGGGCCGGTGGAAGCTGTGGCTGATGCCCGCCGTGCTCGGCTCTCTGGTCGCGCTGGTGCTGTCGCTGCTGTACATGGGCGGCATCCTCACCCCGGAGGGCAGCCTGCACCGGATGCCGGTGGCGCTGGTGAACATGGACGACGGCGAGCCGCTGCCGGGCCAGAAGGCCAACGTCGGCACGCAGGCCGCCCGTTCCATCCTCTCCTCCGGCGCCTCCGACGGCCGGGTGCGCTGGCGCCCGATGTCACGGGCCGAGGCCCAGGACGAGCTGGCGTCGGGCAAGGTGTACGGCGCCCTGGTGATCCCGGCGGACTTCACGGCGACCGTCGGCGCGCTGCCCACCGCGGACGCGAAGTCCCGTCCGGCGCTGACCGTGCTGACCAACCCCGGCGTGGGCAGCCTGGCCTCCTCGCTGGCGGGGCGGATCACGCAGAGCGCGGCGCACCGGGTGTCGGTCTCGGTCGGCGAGCAGCTGTCGGCGTCCCCGCAGGTGAAGCAGGCGAGCGCGGCGACCCGGGTGCTGATCGCCGACCCGGTGGAGGTGCGCACCGAGGTGGGCCATCCCATCGGCGCGCACAGCGGGCTGGGGCTGAGCGCCTTCTACTACGCGCTGCTGCTGGTGCTGGCCGGCTTCATCGGCGGCAACATCATCCACAACGGCGTCGACAGCTCGCTCGGCTACGCGGACACCGAGATCGGCCCCTGGCACTCGCGCCGCCCGACGGTGGACATCAGCCGGACCCAGACGCTGGTGCTGAAGATGGTGATGACGGCGGGTCTCTCGCTCCTCACCACCTCGCTGATCATGCTGGCGACGATCGGGGCGCTGGGCATGGACGCCCCGCATCCGGGTCTGCTGTGGGTGTTCTCGTACTGCGCGACGCTGACGGTCGGGCTCGGGGTGCAGGCGATCAACGCGGCCTTCGGCAGCCTGGGGCAGCTGGTGTCGATGTTCGTCTTCATCGCGTTCGCGCTGCCGTCCTCGGGCGCCACCGTGCCGCTGGAGGCGGTGCCGGGCTTCTACCGGTTCCTGGGCGCCTTCGAGCCGATGCGTCAACTGGCGGCCGGGGTGCGGGCGATCCTCTACTTCGACGCCCGCGCCGACGCCGGTCTCGGCCGTGGCTGGATGATGATCGCGATCGGCTTCGTGGTGGCCCTGGCGTTCGGCTTCGCGGCGACGCGCTACTACGACCGCCGGGGCCTGCACCGGATGGTGCCCCAGCCGGCCTGACCGCCGAGGCGGGGGCCGGGCCGGGGCGCGCCGGTCACTCGGGCAGGCGCGGCGGAGCCGAACGCGGCGGGGTCGGGTCCAGGTAGACGCGCTTGACCGCCGGAATGAGCGTGCGCAGCCGGGTCTCCGCCTCCTCGCAGGCCCATTCGATCTGGGCGGAGGTGGAGACGTCGCGGAAGTCCACCTTGGCGGCGATCAGGATCTCCCCCGGCCCCTGCACCAGCGTGGTCAGCTCCATCACGTCCTGTACGGCCTCCACGGAGCGCAGTTCGCGCAGTACGGCCTCCCGCATGGGCTTGGGCAGGGCGCGGCCGACGAGGAGTTCGGTGTTGGCGCGGCCGAGGATGTAGGCCACGACGACCAGCAGCACACCGATGAGGATGGAAGCGATGCCGTCGAAGACGCCGGAGCCGGTGAGCTGTCCGCCGAGCAGGCCGAGGGCGGCGAGCACCAGGCCGACGAGGGCTGCGGAGTCCTCCATGACGACGGCCTTCACGGCGGTGTCGGGGGTGTGCTGGAGGTAGCGCAGGATCGGCACCCGGAAGTGCTCGGCCCGTCCGGTGGCCTGCCGCCAGCCGGTGCGCAGCGACAGCCCTTCCAGGACGAAGGCGACGGCGAGCACGATGTAGGAGATCAGCGGGTTGCCGGGCTTCTCGTCGTGCGTGAGGGCGTGGATGCCGTCGTACACGGCGAAGACGCCGCCGCCGACGAAGGTGGCGACGGAGGCGAGCAGCGCCCAGATGTACCGCTCGGGTCCGTAGCCGAGGGGGTGGTCGTCGTCGGCGGGCTTCTTGCTGCGCTTGAGGGCGACGAAGAGCAAGGCTTCGGTGATGGTGTCGGCGACCGAGTGCCCGGCCTCGGCCAGCATGGCGCTGGAGCCGCTGAGGACACCGGCGACGGCCTTGGCGAGCGCGACGCCGAAGTTGGCGGCGGCCGCCACGAGGACGGTGAAGGTCGATCCGCCCGCGCCGGGCCCGCCCGCGGAGCCCACGCGGGCGTCCAGGTAGGGGCCCTTACGCGCGTTCGTCCCTCGTTCCATTCCGGGTTCACCCTGTTCGCTCATAGCCGGACAGTAACCCTCTTCCGTGGCGGAGTTCGCGGCGTGCCGCGAAGGCGGGCGGGTCTCATGGCCCTCCCCTATCAGGGCTTGGTGTCGTAGTCGTCGTAGAAGCCGCGGCCGGTCTTCACGCCGAGGTGTCCGGCGTCGACGTACTTCTTCAGCAGTTCGCGGGGGCCGGCGGGCAGTTCCGGGTTCTCGGCGGCGTAGTGGTTCTCGATGTCGAGGACGACGTCGAGGCCGACCCGGTCCATCATCCGGAACGGGCCCGCCGTGGAGCCGGTGTTGACCTGCCACATCCGGTCCACGTCCTGCGGGGTGGACACGCCGTCCGCGACCACGGCCAGGGCCTCGCGCTTGATGGCCGCCCAGATCCGGTTGAAGATGAAACCGGTCGACTCCTTGTGCGCCTCGAAGGGGTACAGCCCGTAGCGCGGGAGTACCCGCCCCAGCAGGTCCATGATGGCGGGGTCGGTGTGGCCGTCGGACATCAGGTCGAGGGCGTTCTGCTTCGGCGGCATGTAGAAGTGCGTGTTGAGCACGCGTTCGGGGTGCGCGACCTGGTCGATGAACTGGCTGGAGGCGTACGACGAGGAGTTGCTGGCGAGGATGGCGTCCGGGGCGGCGAGCCGGTCGAGTTCGCCGAAGACGTCTCTCTTCAGCTCCAGCCGTTCCGGGATGGCCTCGATCACCAGCCAGGCGCCCTTGACGGCCTCGGCCATGTCGTCGGTGACGACCACCGTGCCGGGCCGGCCGCCCTCGGTCCGGGCGGCGACCTCACCGATGTGGTCCTCGACGTAGGCGCGGGCCGCGTCGCCCGCCTCCAGCGACTTGTCGTAGACGCGGACCATGCCGCCCCGGGTGGCGAACATGAGGGCGATCCGGCGGCCGAGGGTGCCGGCGCCGATGACGGCGACGGGCCTGTCCTCGATGTCGGTCGGCAAGGTGAACGTCATGGTCCGTCCTCATGCTGGGAACGCCGCCCGGGCCGGTCGCCCGCCGTGCGCGGTCCAGTCTCGGCCGCCCGGCGGGCACCGGCCAGCGCTGCCGGGCCGTACGGGGGATTCGGCGCCGCGTGGGTGCGGGCGCCGTTTTGGTCCGGCCCGCGCGCGGAACATCTTGCCCGCGCCGCGCTGTCCCGGGCGCCGCCCGTGACCGACGACGACAGGACGTGCAGATGCAGGGCTTCTCCCGTGAACCGGGGACGCACGGACCGGTCACCCAGGTACCCCCCGAGGGCATGCGGAAGATCTACCGCTGGGCCGCGACGATCGCCGTCGGCGGTTTCCTCTTCGGCTACGACACCGGTGTGGTCTCCGGCGCCCTGCTGTTCATCACCGACGACTTCCACCTCTCGGCCGCCGAGCAGGGCACCATCGTCAGTGTCCTGCTGATCGGCGCCATGGCGGGCGCGCTGCTCGCGGGCAGGCTCGCGGACGCCATCGGGCGCCGGAAGGCGGTGGCACTGGAGGGTGCCGTCTTCATCCTCGGTACGGCGATCGCCGCGACCGCGCCGACGTACTGGCAGCTGCTGATCGGCCGGGTCGTGCTCGGTCTCGCGGTGGGCGCGGCCTCGGCGACCGTGCCGGTGTACCTCTCGGAGATCTCCCCGACCGCGATCCGGGGCCGGGTGCTGAGCGCCAACCAGCTCATGATCACGGTGGGCATCCTGGTGTCGTACCTGGTGGACCTGGCGTTCTCGGGCAGCCGGGACTGGCGGCTGATGTTCGCGCTCGGCGCGGTCCCGGCGGCCGTGCTGACGCTGTGCATGCTGCTGGTGGTGCCGGAGTCGCTGCCCTGGCTGGTGCGCAAGGGCCGCTGGACCGAGGCGCGCGAGGTGCTGACGCTGGTGCTGCCGAAGGACGAGGCGGAGCGGGTGGTGAGCGGGCTGCGGCACCGGGACGGCAGCCACGCCCCGCGGCCGGGCTGGCGGACGCTGCTCGGCCCGAAGGTGCGCCCGGCGCTGATCGTGGGCGTGACGATGGCCGTCATCCAGCAGTTCGGCGGCATCAACACGATCATCTACTACGCGCCGACGATCATCGAGAAGACCGGGCTCAGCGCCTCCAACTCGATCTTCTACTCGGTGTTCATCGGCGTCGTCAACCTGCTGATGACCATCCTGGCGACCCGGCTGATCGACCGGGCGGGACGGCGCACCCTGCTGCTGATCTCGCTGGCCGGGATGGCGCTGCTGGTCGCGCTGCTGGGCCTGAGCTTCATCGCGGGCTGGAACTCCGAGCTGTCCCTGATCTGCATGATCCTGTACATCGCCGCCTACGCGGGCGGCCTCGGCCCCATCTTCTGGGTGCTGGTCGGCGAGTTGTTCCCGCCGGCGGTACGGGCGCTGGGGTCGAGCACGGCGACGACCACCAACTGGATCTCCAACTTCGCGGTCAGCCAGGCGTTCCTGCCATTGGCGGCCGCGATCGGGCAGGGCGAGACGTTCCTGGTGTTCGCGGCGATCTGCTTCTGCGGGCTGCTGTTCGTCGCCCGGTTCGTACCGGAGACGAAGGACCGCTCCTTCGAGGAGGTCGACGCGGCCCTACAGGCCCGGTTCGGGCACTCCGGCCCGGCCGGGGACGACACCGGCCGCAGGGCCGGGGACCGCAGCCGGATCTGAGCAGCGGGAAAAGGGCCGGGCCCGGCCGCCTCGGGACGAGGTGACCGGGCCCGGTACGGCCGTCGCTTCAGGACTGGGGCCGCTTGCCGTGGTTCGCGCCGTTCTTGCGGCGGGCCTTCTTCTTCCGGCGTCGCTTCGAGGACATGCGGGCCTCCTTCTGGCGTGGTCGGACACGTTCGGTGCGGGACGGGTGATCACCTGCCCCGCGTGCCGGACACCATACATGCCGGAATGCCCCGCGAGCACAGCCGCCGGAGCGCCCGCCCGAGTCGCGCGCCGGGTCCGGGGCACGGACGATACGAGAACCGAAGCAAGAGGGGTACGCCCTCGCGGGCGCCCACCGCAGGGGTGAGGAGCATCAGCCGATGGCCGGAACCTGGGAAGCCGACGCTCTGGTGATCTTCGGGGTGACCGGGGATCTCGCGCGGAAGATGACGTTCCCCGCGCTGTACAAGCTGGAGGGCCGGGGGCTGCTCGACTGCCCGGTGATCGGGGTCGGCCGGCGGGAGATGAGCGACGAGGAACTGGCCGGGCTGGCGCGAGAGTCGGTGGAGGAGGCGGAGGGGTCGGTCGACGCGGCGGTGTTCGAGCGGCTGGCCGCGCGGCTGACCTATGTGTCCGGAGACCTCACCGCGCCCGAGACCTATGTGCGGCTGGCCCAGGAGCTGGGGCGGCGCCGTCGCCCGCTGTTCTATCTGGAGACCCCGCCCTCGCTGTTCGCGCCGATCGTGGACCAGCTGGCGGCCGCCCGGCTGCTGGGGCAGGCGCGGGTGGCGCTGGAGAAGCCGTTCGGGCACGATCTGGCCTCGGCCCGCGCGCTGGACCGCAAGCTGACGGCGGTGCTGGACGAGAACCAGATCCTCCGGGTGGACCACTTCCTGGGCAAGGAACCCGTCATCGAGCTGGAGTATCTGCGGTTCGCCAACTCCGCGCTGGCCGAACTGTGGCACCGGGACAGCGTGGTGGCCATCCAGATCACGATGGCCGAGGAGTTCGGCGTCGAGGGCCGAGGCGCCTTCTACGACCAGGTGGGCGCGCTGCGCGATGTGATCCAGAATCATCTGCTGCTGGTACTGGCCCTGGTGGCGATGGACCCGCCGGTCGGGCCGAGCGCGACCGATCTGTGGGACAAGCGGATCGAGGTGCTGCGCGCCATGCCGGCGGCCGATGTGCACGAGTACGTGCGCGGCCAGTACCTCGGCTACCAGCAACTGCCGGGCGTGGCACCGGATTCGACCACGGAGACGTACGCGGCGCTCCGGCTGGAGATCAACAACTGGCGCTGGGCGGGGGTGCCGGTGTTCATCCGCGCGGGCAAGCGGCTTCCGGTGCGGGTGACCGAGGTGCGGCTGATCCTGCGCGAGCCGCCCCGGCTCGGCTTCCTGCCCGACCCCGGCCGGGTCGCCGGGAACCAGATCGTGCTGCGCATCGACCCCGAGGCCGGGATGCGGCTCCAGCTCTCGGCGCTGGACGAGGCGTCGGCATGGCGGCTGGTCCCGCTGGACACCATCTTCGCCCGCGAACTCGGCAAGCCGCTGGCCCCGTACGAGCGCCTGCTGTACGCGGCGCTGACCGGCGACGACAAGTACTTCGCGCCGCAGCGGGCGGTGGAGGAGTGCTGGCGCATCGTCCAGCCCCTCCTCACCTATCCCCCACCGGTCCACCCCTACCCGCCCGGCTCCTGGGGCCCGCCCCAGGCCGACGCCCTGGTAGCGGGCAGCCCGCCCTGGCAGCGGCCCTGGGTGCCGTAGCGCCACTCGCCCACGGCTCGCCCCCGTCCGACTGGATGTCGCGCGGGAGCGCAACTAGGGTGCTTCTGTCCAGCACTTCCGTCTGTAGCACTGGAGCAGGAATGACCGGTGACCCCGAGCCGATCAGCGCCGAAGCCCGTCGCGCGCTCGAGCAGGAACTGTCCGATCTGCACGACGAACGCAAGACGGTCGCCGCGACGCTGAAGGACTCCGACGAGGTCGGCGACCGCGCCGACCAGGCCGACGAGATCCAGCGGGCCGACCAGCTGAACCGGCTGGACGAACGCATCGACCGGGTCAACGACCGGCTCCGCCAGGCCGGCATCGCCGGCCCGGTGCCCACCGATGTGGTCGGGGTGGGCACGACGGTCACCGTCCGGTTCGCGGACGACACCACGGAGACGCTGCACATCGGCGAGATCGCCGACGCCCGCGACCCGAAGCTCGTCACGTCGGACAGCCCGCTGGGCCGCGCGCTCATGGGCCGGGTCCCCGGCGACTCCGTCAGCTACGACGCCCCGGACGGCGAGGCCACCGCGGTCGTGGTCTCCCTGGGCACGCCCGGCGACAAGGGCTGAGAGCACGCACGAAGAGCCTGGGTGGACCGGACATCGCGTCCGGTCCACCCAGGCTCTTGTCGTCGGCGGGGGTCAGTCGTAGTGGGACGGCGGGAAGGGGTCCTCCTCCTCGCGCTGCCGGCGCGTCAGGTCACCCGTCTCCACCTCGCCCCGGTCCACCTGGCGGTCGATCTCGGCGCGTTCCTGCTCGTAACTCCGCTCGGGGCTCTCCTGTTCCCGGACGGGCAGGCCGACGTCGCGCCGGTCCTCCTGGGTGCGTTCCTGCAGTTGCGGCTCGTCCGGGCGGCGCGGCAGGCCGCGGCCGTGACCGTAGTCGGGGTCGCCCTCGACTTCCTTGTTGGACTTGTGGTGGTGCGCCATGGGGTTCTCCTTGCCGCCGTCAGTCCTTCTTCGCCTCGGCGTCCTTGGTGCCGGCGTCCTTCGAGTCGGCTTCCTTCGTGTCGGCCTTCTTCTTGCCGCCGGACGCGGTCTTCTTGGCGGCCGCCTTCTTCCCGGCGGGCTCGTCGCCCTTGTCGCCCTTGTCGCCCTTGTCGCCCTTCTCCGACTTCTTGTCGCCCGCGCCGCGCACGGTGACGTGCAGCGAGTCGTCCTTCACATCGGCGACGATCGTGTCCCCGGGCTCGGCCTGGCCGCTGAGCAGCAGCTCGGCGATGCGGTTGTCCAGCTCGGACTGGATCGTGCGGCGCAGCGGCCGCGCGCCGAACTCGGGCTGGTGGCCGTGGGCGATCAGCAGCTTCTTCGCCGCCTCGGTGACCTCCAGGTCCATCCCCTGCGCCTTCACCCGGCGCCGGCTCTGGTCCAGCAGGTGGTCGACGATCTCGGAGAGGTCGTCCTCGGTGAGGCTGTGGAAGATGATGATGTCGTCGATCCGGTTGAGGAACTCCGGCAGGAACCGGCCGCGCAGCTCCTCCAGCAGCTCGTCCTTGATCTCGGACACATCGCCCTGGTGCGCCAGGATCAGATGGGCGCCGATGTTCGACGTCATGATGATGACGGTGTGCCGGAAGTCGACGGTGCGGCCCTGGCCGTCGGTCAGCCGTCCGTCGTCCAGGATCTGGAGCAGCGTGCTGAATACGTCCGGGTGCGCCTTCTCGATCTCGTCGAACAGGATCACGCTGTACGGCTGACGGCGGACCTTCTCGGTGAGCTGCCCGGCCTCCTCGTAGCCGACGTATCCGGGAGGCGCGCCGACCAGGCGGGAGACGGTGTGCTTCTCCTGGAACTCGCTCATGTCGAAGCGGATCATGCGGTCCTCGTCGCCGAACAGCAGCTCGGCGAGGGCCTTGGCGAGTTCGGTCTTGCCGACACCCGTGGGGCCGAGGAACAGGAAGGAGCCCACCGGACGGTTCGGGTCGCCCATGCCGGCCCGGTTGCGGCGCACCGCCTGGGACACGGCGGTGACGGCCTCGTTCTGCCCGACGATGCGGGCGTGCATCTCCTCCTCCAGCTTGAGCAGCCGATCCTTCTCGCTGGCGGTGAGCTGGGAGACGGGGATGCCCGTGCGACGGGAGACGATGTCGGCGATGTCGTTCGGCGTGACGGTGATGACGCCCTCGCGGCGCTCCTCGATCCCGGCGACCTCGGCCTCGACCTCCGCGATCTTGCCCTTGATGTCGTTCGCCTTCTCGTAGTCCTGCCCCGACACGGCCTCGTCCAGCTCGCGCTGAAGCTTGGCGATCTTGTCCTCGCGGGCGACGACCTCGGTGGAGCGGGCCGCGCTGCGCAGCCGGACCCGCGCGCCGGCCTGGTCCATCAGGTCGATGGCCTTGTCCGGCAGGAAGCGGTCGGTGATGTACCGGTCGGACAGCCCGGCACAGGCTTCGAGCGCCGAGTTCTCGTAGCGGACCTGGTGGTGGGCCTCGTAGGCGTCGCGCAGCCCTTCGAGGATCAGCACGGTCTCCGCGACACTCGGCTCGGGCACCATGACGGGCTGGAAGCGGCGTTCGAGGGCGGCGTCCTTCTCGACGTACTTGCGGTACTCGTCGATGGTGGTCGCGCCCACCACGTGCAGCTCGCCGCGCGCGAGGGCGGGCTTGAGGATGTTGCCCGCGTCCATCGAGCCCTCACCGGTGGCGCCCGCGCCGACCACGGTGTGCAGCTCGTCGATGAACAGGATGATCTCGCCCTCGGACGCCTGGACGTCCTCGATGACCTTCTTCAGGCGCTCCTCGAACTGGCCGCGGTACTGGGCACCGGCCACCAGTCCGGACATGTCGAGCGCGACGACCCGCTTGTCCTTCAGGGTCTCGGGGACGTCCCCGATGACGATGCGCTGGGCCAGGCCCTCCACGATGGCGGTCTTGCCGACGCCGGGCTCGCCGATGAGGACCGGGTTGTTCTTGGAGCGGCGGGAGAGGATCTCGACCGTCTGCTCGATCTCGTCGGCGCGTCCGACCACCGGGTCGAGCTTGCCCTGCCGGGCCTCCTCGGTGAGGTCACGGCCGAACTCGTCCAAAGTGCTGGTGGGTCCCTGGCCGCCGCCGCGGGCCTGGTCGTGCCGGGCGGCCTGCTCGGTACGGGACGCCAGCTTCCTGCCGTCCACGCCCTCGGAGGAGAGCAGGCGACCGGCGCCGGAGTCCGCGTCGTCCAGCAGGGCGGCGAGGATGTGCTCCGGGCCGATGTAGGAGTTGCCGGCCGCCTGGGACTGCGCGAAGGCGTCGGCGAGGGTGCGCTTGGCCGCGGGGGTGAGGCCCGGCTCGGCGGACGGGATGCTGGACTCACCGGGCAGCACCTCGCTGATCGTCTGGGCGAGCTTGTCGGGGTCGACCCCGGCCTGGGCGAGCAGCCTCCGGCTGGGCTCGACCTTGGTCGCGGCCCACAGCAGATGCTGCGTGTCGAGGTCGGAGGTGCCGTCGTCCTCGGCCTTCCGCGCGGCCAGGTTGAGCAGTTCCTGCGAGGACTCCGTCAGCAGCCGGCCGATGGGGACTCGCTGGACCGCAGGAGGCGATGACGCCGGTGACATGCCGAAGAACCGGTTCAGCAGGTCGCTGAACGGGTCGGAGGAACCGAACGGTGAACCGAACGACATCGACATGGCAGCTCCTGGTGCGCGACGGATCAGGTTTTCACTGAACCCCGATGTCCAGGGCTCCGCAACCCGAGGACGGCAAGCCCCCCAAGGGTTTCCGGGCTTTCCGCCCACCCTTTTCCCGGGTCTCCCGCGTGCTCTCCGCTCTCTGGCGCGCACTCCTTATATTCACGCCCTCGGCATACCCGCACCGGTCACGCTCCGTTGCCCGCGCGGACGAAGCGCATTCTGCCTAGACTCGGAATCCGAACCGGCCGGAGAGACGAACCGGAGCCAGGGCATAGGAGTCTGGGCATGAGCGAACGTGCGGGCGTTGCGAGGTCGGCCTGGTGGGCCGGACACGATCCCGTGGTGGAACTCCAGCAGTTGTGGGGCGAGGTCAGCCGTCTGGTGGAGCAGTCCGCGCAGCCGGCCGAGCCGACCCGGCACTGGATGCCGCTGGTCGAGGAGGAGGACGCGGGCGACGCCTATCTGGTCCGCGCCGAATTGCCCGGCATTCCGCGGGAGAGCGTGAACATCGAGGTCGACGGCCGCGAACTGCACATTCACGGCTCGCTCGACGAGAACACCGACGGAAATGCGCTGCGCCGCAGGTCGGGCAGTTTCTCCTACGGGGTACGGGTACCCGGTGACGTCAATGTCGAGGCGGTACAGGCCGATCTCTCCGACGGGATACTGACGGTCCGGCTGCCGAAATCCCAGGCTGCCACCCGGCGCTCGATCGAGATCGGTTTCTGAGAACGCCGTACACACGAAAGCGGCCGGCTCCCACGGAAGGGACCGGCCGCTTTCGCATGACCTCTAAGCGACGGGCGTCACCACGACGTTGACGTTCTTCATCAGCGGCTGGTCACTCTGTGTGCTGTAGTCGCCGATCGCGCAGAGCACGTTCATCTCCGGCATGTAACCGGCCGCGCACCCTTGCGGGATGTCGTAGGGGATCACCTTGTAGCCGTGGACGCTGCGCTTGCTGCCGTCCTTGGCGATGCTGGTGATGTCGACCTCGTCGAAGAGCTTCAGCCCGCGCTCGGCCATGTCCTCCTTGTTCATGAAGATCAGCGTGCGCAGGTTCTTGACCCCCCGGTAGCGGTCGTCGTCCGAGTAGATCGTGGTGTTCCACTGGTCGTGGGAGCGCATCGTGCCGAGCTTGAGCATCCCCTTCTCGGGGATGACGTCGGTCAGCCCCGGGCTGGAGAACTCGGCGCGCTCCGAGGGGGTGCGGAAGACGAGTTCGCGGGCGGGCTGCTTGATGCGGAAGCCGAGCGGCAGCCGGACCCGGCGGTTGAAGTCCTCGAAGCCCTCCAGCGCCTTGGCCATGGTGTCGCGGATACGGTCGTAGTCCTCGACGTACCACTCCCAGGGGGTGGCGCTCTCGGGCAGCGCGGCCCGTGCCATCCCGGCGATGATCGCCGGCTCGGAGAGCAGGTGCTTCGAGGCGGGGCGCTTCATGCCGACCGAGAGGTGGACCATGGACATCGAGTCCTCGACCGAGGTGCCCTGCTCGCCGGTGAGCTGCTCGTCCTTCTCGGTACGGCCGAGGCAGGGCAGGATGAGCGCCTGCTTGCCGTGGACCAGGTGGCTGCGGTTGAGCTTGGTGCTGACCTGCACGGTCAGCTCGCACTTGCGCAGCGCGTCGAAGGTGTAGACGCTGTCCGGCGCGGCGAGGGCGAAGTTGCCGCCCATGCCGACGAACACCTTGATGTCGCCGGTGTGCATGGCCTCGATGGTGTTGACGGTGTCGAGGCCGTGCTCGCGGGGCGGGTCGATCTTGCAGACCTCGGCCAGCCGGTCCAGGAACTCCTTGGACGGCCGGTGGTCGATGCCGCAGGTGCGGTTGCCCTGCACATTGCTGTGCCCGCGCACCGGGGAGGGGCCGGCGCCCTCGCGGCCCAGATTGCCGCGCAGCAGCAGGACGTTGACGATCTCCCGGACGGTGTCGACGCCGTGCTCGTGCTGGGTGACACCGAGGCACCAGCTGAAGATGGAGCGGTCGGCGTCGCAGTAGATGCGGGCGGCCGACTCGATCTCGGCCCGGCTGAGCCCGGACTGGAGCTCCAGCTCCTCCCAGGGGGTGGCCTCGCACACCGCGCGGTACTCGTCGAAGCCCGAGGTGTGGCGGTCGATGAACTCCTGGTCCAGCGCCTTGGGGTTGGTCTCCGACTCGGCGAAGATGGCCTTCGCCATGCCGCGCAGCAGGGCCATGTCGCCGCCGATGCGCGGCTGGAGGTTGAGCGAGCTGGTGGGGGTGGCGCGGTTGAGCGCCATGTCCACGAAGTCGTGCGGGATGATCGTTCGGGTGGCGGCGGCCTCGACCAGCGGGTTGATGTGCACGATCTTCGCGCCGCGCTTGTACGCCTCGGCGAGCGAGGTGAGCATGCGGGGTGCGTTGGAGGCCGCGTTGACGCCGATGATGAACAGGGCGTCGGTCTTCTCCCAGTCCTCGAGGTCGACGGTGCCCTTGCCGGTGCCGAGGGCCGCCGTCATGGCGCGGCCGCTGGCCTCGTGGCACATGTTGGAGCAGTCGGGCAGGTTGTTGGTGCCCAGCTCACGCGCCATCAGCTGGTAGAGGAAGGTGGCTTCGTTGCCGAGCCGGCCGGAGGTGTAGTACGACGCCTGGTCGGGGCTGTCGAGTCCACGCAGGGTACGGCCGACCAGCTCGAAGGCGTCCTGCCAGGAGATGGGGACGTAGGTGTCGGTGTCCGCGTCGTAGCGCATGGGGTGGGTGAGGCGGCCCTGGTCCTCCAGCGCGGCGTCGCTCCAGGTGGCGAGTTCGCTGACGGTGTGGGCGGCGAAGAAGGCGGGGCCGACGCGCTTGTGGGTCATCTCCCACGTGACGTGCTTGATGCCGTTCTCGCAGATGTCGAGCTTGAGACCCTTGAGGTCGTCCGGCCAGGCGCAGCCGGGGCAGTCGAAGCCCTTGCCCTCGTGGTTCATCTTCTGGATGGCTTTGGGGCCTTCGAGGAGTTCGCGCTCGCGTATCAGGAAGCGCGTCACGCTCTTGGCTGCTCCCCAGCCTGCCGCCGGGTGGTGGTAGGGGTGGAACTCCGGGGCCCGCTTCTCCGCGTCGTCCACGGGTCGCCCCGACGTGTCTTGGCTCATCACAACTCCCTGTGCTCCAGGTCGACTCGCAGCGTGCACATGGCGCGAGTGCGCCCCAGCCTAGGTCACTCGCGCGCGGCGGTGACCTGGAAAGGCGTCGCCCCACGGCGCCCGGGGGAAGGGCCCGGCGGCGTGGGGCGGCGGTGAAGTGCCTGTATGAGGAACCTTTTGACGGCCTATGACTCGGGCTACGACCCGGGCTACGACTCCTCGCGGCTCTCCGAGTGGTGGAAGCCGGTCTCGGCCTTCCGGTCGCTGACCATCGGGTGCGGCTGGCTGCGCAGTTCGGGCAGCAGCCGGGCGAGGTCGCGCGCGAACAGGTCGGCGAGGTCCCGGGTGAAGCCGTTGCGGCACACCACCCGCATCACCGCGAGGTCCTGCCGGTCGGGCGGGAAGGTGTACGCGGGCACCAGCCAGCCGGTCTCCCGCATCCGGCGGGAGATGTCGAAGACGTCGTACGACGTGACGTGGTCGGCGGTGGTGAAGGCGAACACCGGTAGCTGGTTTCCTCGGGTGAGCAGCTTGAAGTCGCCCATGTCCTCGACCTTTCGGGCCAGCGACATGGCGACGTCGCGGGTGGCCTGCTGGACCGCGCGGAAGCCTTCGCGGCCCAGGCGCAGGAAGGTGTAGTACTGGGCGATGACCTGGGAGCCGGGGCGGGAGAAGTTGAGGGCGAAGGTCGGCATGTCGCCGCCGAGGTAGTTGACCCGGAAGATCAGCTCCTCGGGCAGCGCCTCCTTGTCCCGCCACAGTGCCCAGCCGACGCCGGGGTAGACCAGGCCGTACTTGTGGCCGGAGGTGTTGATCGAGACCACGCGCGGCAGCCGGAAGTCCCATTCGAGGTCCTGGTCGAGGAACGGGGCGATCATCGCGCCGGACGCGCCGTCGACATGGACCGGGATGTCGAGGCCGGTGCGCTCCTGGTAGTCGTCGAGGGCGGCGCACAGCTGGGCGATGGGCTCGTAGGAGCCGTCGAAGGTGGAGCCGAGGATGCCGACGACCCCGATGGTGTTCTCGTCGCACAGCTCGACCGCTTCGTGCGGGTCGAGGTGGAACCGGTCGCCCTCCATGGGGAGTTGGCGGGCCTCCACCTCCCAGTAGTTGCAGAACTTCTCCCAGCAGACCTGGGCGTTGATGCCGAGGACCAGGTTAGGGCGGGCGCTGCCGGGGTAGCGGTCGGAGTTGCGCATGGTCCAGCGGCGCTTCATGGCGAGCCCGGCGAGCATGCACGCCTCGCTGGAGCCGGTGGTCGAACAGCCCACGACCTGCGAGGGGTCGGGGGCGTTCCACAGGTCGGCGAGCATCGCCACGCAGCGGCGCTCCAGTTCGGCGGTGCGCGGGTACTCGTCCTTGTCGATGATGTTCTTGTCGCGGGACTCCCCCATCAGCCGCCCGGCCTGCGGTTCCATCCAGGTGGTGACGAAGGTGGCGAGGTTGAGCCGGGCGTTGCCGTCGAGCATCAGCTCGTCGTGGACGACCTGGTAGGCGGTGTCGGGGGCCAGCGGCCGTTCCGCCAGGCGGTGCTTGGGCGGGTCCTCGGTCATTCCGCTGACCGGGTTCGCCTGCCCGAAGAACGGGTTGACGGCGAGGGCGGGTTCGTCGGGCTGCTGGGAAGTGCCGTGCGAGAGAGGCGACATGAGTGCTTCCTGTTTCCGATCAGCGTCCGCTGGCAGGGAGTCGGGCACGCCGGAACACGGACGGCACCGGCCTTGGGAGAGGGCCGGTGCCGTCCGTTCAGGCGTGGTGGAGCTATGAGGCGTTGAGGGCTATGTCCCGCTCGGCCGCCTTCTCGGGGGCGGCCGGGAGTTCGTCGAGGAAGGCGACGGTCGGGACGTAGAAGAGGCAGCCGGTGACGGCGGTCGAGTAGTTCAGGATCTGGTCGTGCTGTCCGGGCTGCCGGCCCAGGAACATGTTCCGGAGCATGTGCTCGGTGACGTCGGGGGTACGGGCGTAGCCGATGAAGTACGTGCCGTACTCGTCGTCGCCGATGGTGCCGAACGGCATGTTCTCGCGCACGATCTTCAGCTCGCGGCCGTCCTTGCCCTCGATCGTGTTCAGCATGACGTGGGAGTCGGGGGCCTTCACGTCGTCCGGGAACTCGATGTTGGCGAGCTTGGAACGGCCGATGGCGCGCTCCTGCTCCTCCGTCGACAGGGCGTGCCAGGCGTCCATGTCGTGCAGGTACTTCTGCACGATGACATAGCTGCCGCCCTCGAAGCCCGGGTCCTCGTCGCCGACGTACACGGAGTCGGCGGCGCGCTCCCCCTCGGGGTTGGCGCTGCCGTCCACGAAGCCGAGCAGGTCGCGGTCGTCGAAGAACTTGAAGCCGTGCACCTCGTCCACGACCGTGGCGGCGCCCTTGAGCCGCTGCGCGAACTGCCGGGCCAGCTCGAACACGATGTCCATGCGGCGGCCGCGGACGTGGAAGAGGAGGTCGCCGGGGGTGCCGGGGGCCTTGTGGCGCTCGCCGTCCAGCGCGACGAAGGGGTGCAGGTCCGCGGGGCGCGGCCCGGTGAAGAGGCGGTCCCAGGCCGCCGACCCTATACCGACGACGCAGCTCAACTGGGCGTCGGGATCGCGGTATCCGGTGGAGCGGCGCAGCGACTGCACGTCCTCCAGCAAGCCTCGTACGGTGTCCTCGCCGCCCTCGTCGATGGTGACCACGAGGAATACCGCCGCCCTGGCCGGAGGAGCGACGACGGGCTGTGTCTCGGTCATGGAAACCTGCTTTCTGATCAGCTTGCACGCGAGACGAACATAGACGCTCCGGGCGGCGTGTCGCGCGGATTCGCGCCGACGGCGCGGCCCGTTCACATCCGCCGCGCCGAATCCCGCGAATTCGCCGGACCGGTCTCTTCGGCGGCGCGGCGCGGATTGCTTTATGGAAGTAAAGCTGAGCCTTTGCGGCTCACGATGTGCGAGCCGGTGCGGGACAGGGGTTCGGCCCCGGCTCTCAGGCGTCGGGGCGGGCGCCGTTGTCGGCGGAGGCCGGGCGGGGGCGGCGGGGCGGTACGGCTCCGGGGCGTCTGCGGCCCCGGCCGCGTCTGGCGCGGTCGTCGGCCAGTACGGCGCGGCTGAGTCTGCCCAGCAGGTCGTAGGCGCGGTGCTCGGCGGCGGCGATGGCGGCGGGGTCGACGCCGGTCGGCTTCAGCTCGCCGCTCGCGGCCTCCTTGGCCTCGTACAACTCGACGGCGGCCGCGGCCAGTTGCACCTGGGCCATCCGGCGCCGGGCGGCCGTGCTGTGCAGGGCGTGCTCGGCCTGGTCGGAGACGACCGTGCACAGATGCAGCGCCTCCCGCATCCGGACGGCGGCGCGGCCGTGGACCAGGAGGAGGGCGCAGATCAGGCCGACGCTGATGCCGATGACGCTGCCGATGACGCGGTCGTGCAGCAGCCGCGAGGCGGAGACGGGCGAGGAGAGTTCGCTGAGCAGCAGGGCGAGCGGGGTGAGGAAGATGACGCCGAGGCCGTAGTTGCGGGCGACGACGTACTCCAGGAAGAACTCGAAGACGATGATCAGGCAGATGATCGCCACCGGGCCGGGGTGCATGACGAGGACGGCGCTGGTCAGCAGCAGGCCGATGGCGGTGCCGAGGGTGCGCTGCACGGCCCGCTGCATGGTGCTCCACACGTTGATCGAGTGCAGCACGGCGGCGGCGGAGATCGCGGCCCAGTAGCTGTGGCCGACGCCGAGGAAGAGGGCGAGTCCACCCGCGGCGGCGGTGCCGACGAAGGTGCGTACGGCGGTCGGCAGCAGGGCGGCGGCCCGGCGGCGGCGCCGCCCGCGCGGCCTGCCCGGCTTGCCGTCGCCGTGCGCGGCCGGGGCGAGGGGCGTCGGAGGCCGGGGCTCGGGCGGGACGACGGTGTCGGGGTGGCCGGGGGCGGTGTCGCCCTGGTGGGAGCGGCCTGAGCCGTCGAGGAGTTCCTCGGGCAGCGGCAGCAGGGTGTGCCAGCGGCGGTCGGAGAGCATCCGCGCCTGCTCGCGCAGGTGCCGGGCGACGACCGCGCCCTCGGCGTCGCGCCAGGTGTCGGTGGTCAGCAGGGCCCAGACGTAGTCGGCGGAGTAGCCGGTGGCGGCGGGGCGGCCGGAGGGGCGCCGGGCGAGACCGAGGACGCCGTCGCTGTCGTCAGGGTCGTTCAGGGCGTGGTAGGCGCGCAGGGCGGCCACGATGGCCTGGTGGCGGGCCTTGGAGGTCTCGATCGGTCCGGCGGCCTCCAGCGCGCGGGCGAAGCACTCCAGGGCGTCCGCGAGCGCGAGCCGCTGGAGCCGCTGGGGCTGGAGGGAGTTGGGCAGGCACACCAGCCAGGCGATGGCCGCCCCGAGCGCGGTGAGCGCGGTGTGCGGAGTTACGTCGGTGAGGGCGGGCGTGCCCTCGGCGGTGATGGCGAAGGAGACCAGGATCAGTACGGCACCGAGGCCGCGCAGCCCGGCGTAGTCACAGCCGAACTTGGCGAGTCCGGCGACCGCGGCCATGCCCACCACGGCGGCGACGCCCTGGTTCCAGGGTCCTGAGGGGCCCACCCAGACGGCGAGCAGGGAGCCGAGCCCGACGGCGGCCGTCATCGCCAGGGCGACGAGCGCGAGCACCCAGAGCCGGCTGCGGCGGCGCAGCGGCAGGCTGCGCTCGAAGGTGATGGTGAAGGCGCCGAGAGCCGGGAAGACGGCGAGGTTCGGGTGGCCGAGCAGCACCAGTGGCAGGGTGGGCAGTGCCATGGTGAGCGCGGCCCGCAGCGCGAAAGGGAGCGCTCCGCTGACCTTGGCCATGGCGAATGAGCCACGTGGCGAGAGAACACGGGCCAGTCCAGCGATGAGCTGAGAGATGTTGCCGCGGGTCATAGATTACTAACTCTAGCAAATCGGGGAGGGCCCAGTGCCCTCGCGCATTACGCTCGGTGAATTGCCGGACAATCCCGAAGAGAAGTCCGGCAATGTGTGAATTCGCATACGGTCCGCAGGTGGCGGAAGGGGCTCGCGGGCCGTCTCCGCCCGGCCGGGCGGCCGTCCGCGCGGTGGGCCGGCGGCGGGCGGGCCGCTGCGCCGATTGGCTTTTCGGTCAGCGGTCGGGTACACCCATGACGTGCTGTTTCGCCAACTCGAATACCTCGTCGCTCTCTCGAGGGAGCACCATTTCGCCCGCGCCGCCCAGGCGTGCTCCGTCTCCCAGCCCGCGCTCTCCGAGGCGATCCGGAAGCTGGAGGACGAGCTTGACGTGCCGTTGGTCCGGCGCGGCCGCAAGTACGAGGGGCTCACCCCGGAGGGCGAGCGCATCGTCGTGTGGGCGCAGCGGATTCTCGCGGACCGTGACGCGCTGCGGGACGAGGTCGGTGCCCTGCGCTGCGGGCTGAGCGGCCGGATGCGGATCGGCTCGGTGCCGACCGCGTCCGCGGCCGTCTCGCTGCTGACCGGTCCGTTCTGCACGGAGCATCCGCTGGTCACCGTGGAAGTGATAGCGGACCTCCAGTCGGAGGACATTCTCCGCCAGCTCCAGAATTTCGAGATCGACGCCGGAATCACGTATCTCCCGGAAGAACTTTCGGGGCATTTCCATGCCATTCCGCTGTATGAGGAACGTTATGTACTGCTGATCACCGCGGCCGACGGTCTGGCGCATCAGTCGACGGCGACCTGGGCGGAGGCCGCCCGGCTCCCGCTGTGTCTGCTGAACGAGTCGATGCAGGGCCGGCGGGTGCTGGACGGCGTGTTCGCCAAGGCCGGGGCGAAGCCGACGCCCAGGGTGGAGACCGACTCCGTCGCCGCGCTGTTCGCGCACGTCAGGACCGGCCGGTGGGCGAGCGTCGTCCCGCACGCCTGGCTGCACGTGTTCGGGGTGCCGCACGGCATGCGGGCCGTGCCACTGGTGGAGCCGGACTGGACGGTGCCGGTGGGCCTGGTGACGACGTCCCAGCAGCCGGGGTCGGTGATGGCCCGCGCGCTGATCGAGGTCGCCAGGGAGACGGACGTGGCCGGCGCCCTGGAGCGCCTGCCCGGCGGCCCCGCGCTGCCGCTCGCCTAGCACCGGCTGTGGCCGCGCCCAACAGAACCTGGGCGCGGCCATCGGGGCGGGTGCCGTCAGGCGACGGGCTGCGGCTCCAGGCGTTCGGCGCCGGTGTAGACGTTCATCGAGTCGCCGCGCAGGAAGCCGACCAGGGTCAGGCCGCTCTCGGCGGCGAGGTCGGCGGCGAGCGAGGACGGGGCGGAGACGGCGGCGAGCATCGGGATGCCGGCCATGATCGCCTTCTGCACCAGCTCGAACGAGGCGCGGCCGCTGACCATCAGCACACAGCCGCGCAGCGGGAGCAGCCCGGAGCGCAGGGCGTGTCCGACGACCTTGTCGACTGCGTTGTGGCGGCCCACGTCCTCGCGCAGGCACAGCAGCTCGCCCTCGGAGGAGAAGAGCCCGGCCGCGTGCAGGCCACCGGTGCTGTCGAACACCTTCTGGGCGGCACGCAGCTTCTCGGGCAGGGTCGCCAGCATCTCCGGGCTCATCCTCAGCTCGTCGTCGGCGACGGACCAGGCGGCGGTGGTGCGCACCGCGTCCAGGCTGGCCTTGCCGCACAGGCCGCAGGAGGACGTGGTGTAGAAGTTGCGCTCCAGGGAGGCGTCGGGGGCCTCGACTCCGGGGCCGAGGACGACATCGACCACGTTGTAGGTGTTGGTGCCGTCGTCGGTGGCGCCCAGGCAGTAACGGATGCCGGCGACATCGGTGTCGCTGTGCGCGACGCCCTCGCTGACCAGGAAGCCGGCGGCGAGGTCGAAGTCGTCGCCGGGGGTGCGCATGGTCACCGTGAGGGGGCGGCCGCCGACCCGGATCTCCATCGGCTCCTCGGCGGCGAGGGTGTCCGGGCGGTGCGAGGACGCGCCGTCGCGGATGCGGAGCACTCGACGCCGCACGGTCACTCGTCCCATGGTCTGTTCCTCTCCTCGGGCTCCGGCCGGGGGCGGTGTGGCCGTCGGTGGAGCCGGTTGTGTGGGGTCGGCGGGCCGGGCCGTGCCTGGGCCGCCGGGGTCGGGTCGGTCGGGTCGGCGGCGGGTCTGCGGTTCGCGCAGCCGTCGCTTCCCGTGGGTCAGGGAAGGTGCCGGCGGCTGTGCCACGCGGTGATCATCAGGCACAGTAGGCCGATGGCGGCCAGACCCGCCAGCAAGGCGGGGTAGGGGGCGGCTCCTGCGGTGACGGCAAGCAGCAGTGGGGTGAGAAATCCACTGTAGGTGACACCGTGGTAGAGGGAGACCGCGGAAGGACTGGCGCGCGGCCTGGTCAGCCGTTCGATCTCGCGCAGTCCCGAGGCGAGGGTGAGTCCGTATCCGGCGCCCAGGAGGACGGCGGCGAGCAGGACGAGGCCCATGGAGCCGTCGTGGACGGCGAGGGCGCTGAGCAGCAGACCGCAGATGACCGTCGCCATGGCGGTGAGGGTGGCGCGGGCGCTGTGGGCGTGGTCCAGGCGTTCGGCCAGCGGCTGGACGGCGAGGCCCGTGAGCAGCGTCAGGGCGGTGACCAGTCCGCTGAACAGCGGCGCGTAGCCGGAGGTCCGTTCGGCCACCAGCGGGGGCAGGACGACATAGGCGACGGTGGAGGCGGCGAAGACGGCCGGGCCCGCCGGGAGCACCACGCGGACGAAGCGGGGGTGGGTGACGGCGGGCGGCCACGGACCGTCCGGGTCGTCCCGTGCCGGGGGTGGCGCGGTCTCCCGCGTGCGGCGCAGCGCGGCGAGGACGCCGAGGGCGAGCAGGCAGTGCAGGAGGCAGGGCAGCAGCAGGGGGTGCGGCAGCCACTGGGCGACGATGCCCGCGATGAGGGCTCCGGCGGCGAAGCCGGCGCCGGTGGCCCAGGTGACGCGGCGCGCGGCCTTGGCGGGGCCTTCGGCCGCGGACAGTTCGCGCAGCCAGGCGCCGCCGACGGAGATGACGAGTCCGGCCGCGACGCCGGTGGCGAACCGGCTGGCGTAGACGGCCGGGCGGAAGAAGGCCGCCGCGGCCAGCAGCGCGCTGGCGGCGGCGGACAGCAGCAGCGCGGGCAGCACCACGCGGCGCCGTCCGAAGCGGCCGGCGACCGTGGCGCCGGTGAGCAGCGCGGGCAGGAAGCCGGCCAGGTAGGTCGTGAACATCAGGGCGACCTGGAGAGAGGGCCAGTGCTCGCGTGTGCGGTACACCGAGGAGAGCGGGGTGAACTGGTTCGCGCCCCATCCTGCGGCGAACACCGCGCCGGCCGCCGGGAGCCAGCCTTGCGCGGTGCGGGAAGCGGGCATGCCGTGAAGTGCCTTTCTGTACGCGTGAGTCACGCGAATGGGCAACGGGCGGTTCTGTTCAGCGGCGGTGCGCCGGCCGGGACCGACGGGGGTACGGCGTGCCGGTCGCGGGCGGGGGCGGAAGGGGCCGCCGGGCCGGGCCGGGGGTCTGCCGGTGCCGGGGCGGCGCGGTCGTACGCCGGGACCCGCGGGGGTGGTGCGGGTGCCGGTGGCAGCCACGGACGGCCCGGTCCCGCCGGGGCAGCGGGTACCGGGCCATCCGCGGCTCACATCCCCTCCCGGACCGTCGGGAGGGGAGGTCATGGGCCGGATCAGCCGGCGAGGCCGGGGGCCGGGATGCGGGACGGCTCCAGCCGGATCAGCACGCCCTTGGAGGTGGGGCAGTTGCTGATGTCGGCGACGCTGTCCAGCGGGACCAGCACGTTGGTCTCCGGGTAGTACGCGGCGGCGGAGCCGGGGCTCGTCGGGTAGGCGACGACCTTGAAGCTCTCGGCGCGGCGCTCCTTGTCGGTCCACACGCTGACCAGGTCGACCATGTCGCCGTCCCGGAAGCCGAACTGCTCCAGGTCGGCCGGGTTGACCATGACGACGCGGCGGGCGTTGTGGATGCCCCGGTAGCGGTCGTTGGGCGCGTACCAGATGGTGTTCCACTGGTCGTGCGAGCGGAACGTCTGGAGCAGCAGGTGGCCCGCGGGCACGTGCGGCATCTCGAACTGGCTGGCCCAGAACTCGGCCTTGCCGCTCGGGGTCGGGAACTTGTCGCTGTTCACCGGGCTCGGCAGGTTGAACCCTCCGGGCTGGCGGATGCGCTCGTTGAAGTTCTCGAAGCCGGGCACGACACGGGAGATCCGGTCACGGACCTTGTCGTTGTCGGCCTCGAAGCTCTTCCACGGGATGCCGTACTTGTCGCCGATGGCGGCGAGCGCCAGGCGGCTGATGATGGCGACCTCGCTGAGCAGGTGCTTGGAGGCCGGGGGCAGCTTGCCGTGCGAGCGGTGGACGTCGCTCATCGAGTCCTCGACGGTGATCCACTGCTCGACGCCGTTCTGCATGTCCCGGTCGCTGCGGCCCAGGGTGGGCAGGATCAGCGCGGTCTCGCCGCAGACGGTGTGGGAGCGGTTGAGCTTGGTCGAGATGTGCGCGGTCAGGCTGCAGTTGCGCATGGCCTGCTCGGTGTACTCGCTGTCCGGGGTGGCCCGGACGAAGTTACCGGCCACGCCGAGGAAGAACTTGGCCTTGCCCTCGTGCATCGCCCGGATGCCCTGTACGGCGTCGTAGCCGTGGTGGCGGGGCGGCTCGAAGCCGAACTCGCGGCCCAGCGCGTCCAGGAACTCGTCGGACATCTGCTCCCAGACGCCCATGGTGCGGTCGCCCTGCACGTTGGAGTGGCCGCGGACGGGGCAGACACCGGCGCCGGGCTTGCCCAGGTTGCCGCGCAGCATCAGGAAGTTGACGATCTCGCGGATGGTGGCGACACCGTGCTTCTGCTGGGTCACGCCCATCGCCCAGCAGACGATGGCGCTCTTGCTCTTCATGACCCGCTCGTGGATCTCCTTGATCTCGTCCATGGTCATGCCCGTGGCGAGGAGGATGTCGTCCCAGGAGATCTTGCGGACGCTCTCGGTGAACTCGAGGAAACCGCGGGAGTTCTTCTGGATCCACTGGTGGTCGAGCACGGTGCCCGGAGCGGCGTCCTCGGCGTCCAGCAGCAGCTTGTTGAGGCCCTGGAAGAGGGCCATGTCGCCGCCGGCGCGGATGTGCGCGAACTGGTCGGCGATCTGCGTGCCGTTGCCGATGACACCGCGGGCCTTCTGCGGGTGCTTGAACCGCATCAGGCCGGCCTCGGGGAGGGTGTTGACCGCGACGACCTCGCCGCCGTTGCGCTTGGTCTCCTCCAGCGCGGCGAGCATGCGCGGGTGGTTGGTGCCGGGGTTCTGGCCGACCAGGAAGATCAGGTCGGAGTGGTGGATGTCGTCCAGCGAGACGCTGCCCTTGCCGATGCCCAGCGCGGCGCCCAGACCCCAGCCGGTGGACTCGTGGCACATGTTGGAGCAGTCCGGCAGGTTGTTGGTGCCGAACGCGCGGGAGAACAGCTGGAGGAGGAAGGCGGCCTCGTTGTTCAGGCGGCCCGAGACGTAGAACATCGCCTCGTCGGGGGAGGTGAGCTGCTTCAGCTCCTTGGCGAGGACCTCGAAGGCCTTCTCCCAGCTGATGGGCTCGTAGTGGGTGGCGCCGGGCCACTTCACCATCGGCTCCGTCAGACGGCCCTGCTGGTTGAGCCAGTAGTCGGACTTCGAGTCCAGCTCGGCGATCGAGTACTGCTTGAAGAAGTCACGGGTGACGCGGCGCGAGGTGGCCTCGTCGTTGATGTGCTTGGCGCCGTTCTCGCAGTACTCGTTGAAGTGCCGCTTCTTGTCCTCGGGCCACGCGCAGCCCGGACAGTCGATGCCGTCGATCTGATTGATGTTCAGCAGCGTGAGCATGGTGCGCCGCGGGGACGTCTGGCTGAGGGAGTACTCCAGCGCGTGCGTCACGGCCGGGACACCCGTCGCCCACGTCTTGGGAGGCGTGACCGTCAGTTCGTCGATCGGGTCCTCGATGCTGCTGCTCATTGTGTGTCTGCCTCTTTCTGACATACGCCTGTACAGGCGGGTTCCGGTCGACGGGTAGATTCGTGATTCCGAAGGCCGCTGCCCGAGCATTTTCTTTGATTCCGCGAAGGAAAGTCAAAGAGGCCATTTCGATCACGCGATAGGTTTCGCTTATCTTCCGCATCCGCCCGTCACCGGAGCATCTCACATTCCTCCGACCGGTGGTGACCAGGCACGATGCCGGTAGGGTGGACTCTCGACGTGCAGCCCGCAGCGAGGATAAGTACCACCTATTACCCGATCGACCACCCCTCTTTGACTTGACGGGGAAATTGGTCGACGCTGATCGACGGACAGCAATCAAGCATTCACCGCCGCTGGAATACCGACCGCGGACGGAGCAATGCGTCACCCCTGGACGCGACCCTCACGAGAATGTCGCTTTCAGGGTGATTTCCGACATATTCACATTCACCCTCCGGCGGTGACCCGCGCCTCCCCGGCGCGAGCGGCGCCCGCGGAGTTGAGGAGAGACCTGCCGTGGACCTGGCATTGGCCCCGGACACCATCGCGCGATGGCAGTTCGGGATGACCACCGTCTACCACTACCTGTTCGTGCCCCTCACCATCAGCCTGGTGGCGATCACGGCGGGACTGGAGACGGCGTACGTACGCACGGGTAAGACGAAGTACTTCCACGCCACCAAGTTCTGGGGCAAGCTCTTCCTGATCAACATCGCCATGGGTGTCGTCACCGGGCTGGTGCAGGAGTTCCAGTTCGGCATGAACTGGTCCGCCTACTCCCGCTTCGTGGGCGATGTCTTCGGCGCACCGCTCGCCCTGGAGGCCCTGCTGGCCTTCTTCTTCGAGTCCACCTTCATCGGACTGTGGATCTTCGGCTGGGACAAGCTGCCCAAGAAGATCCACTGCGCGTGCATCTGGATGGTCTCGATCGGCACGATCCTGTCGACGTACTTCATCCTCGCCGCCAACTCCTTCATGCAGAACCCGGTGGGCTTCAGCCTGGACAAGGCGCACGGCAAGGCGCATCTGACCGACATCGGCGCGGTGCTCTTCCAGAAGCTCAACCTGGTGGTGGTCGCCCACACCCTGACCGCCGCGTTCCTGACCGGCGCCGCCTTCGTCATGGGCATCTCCGCCATCCACCTGTACCGCGCCGCCCGCCGTCAGCGTCGCGGCCGGCCCAACGACCTCAAGCAGGTCGCGGCCATGCGCACCTCGCTGCGGCTCGGCCTGGTGCTGGCCGTGATCTTCGGCCTGGGCACCGCGATCAGCGGTGACAAGCTCGGCGAGGTGATGTTCGAGCAGCAGCCGATGAAGATGGCCGCCGCCGAGGCGCTGTGGGACAAGGAGGCACCCGCCCCCTTCTCCGCCTTCTCCGTCCCGGACGTCGCCCATCAGCGCAACAGCGTCGACATCCAGGTCCCCGGCCTGCTCTCGTTCCTGGCGCACAAGGACTTCCACTCGGCGGTCCCCGGCATCAACGACACGGCCAAGGCCGAGGCGGCCGCGTACGGCGGCTCCCCCGCGGAGTACATCCCGAACGTCCCCATGACGTACTGGGGTTTCCGGGCGATGATCCTGTTCGGCATGACCTCCTTCTCCCTCGGCGCGGCCGGACTCTGGCTGACGCGGCGGAAGTTCTGGGTCGCCCCCGAGCACCGCACCGGCTCGTTCGACGTGCCGCGGCTGATGCTCACCAAGAACCGCGAACTCGGCGCGATGGCCAGCGGTCTGGCCTGGCGGGCCGGCATCTTCACCCTGGCCTTCCCGGTGATCGCCAACTCCTTCGGCTGGATCTTCACCGCGATGGGCCGTCAGCCCTGGGCCGTCACCGGCCTGCTGCGCACCGTCGACGCGGTCTCCCCGAACGTCTCGCTCACCGAGCAGCTCATCACGCTGATCGGCTTCAGCCTGCTGTACATCGCGCTCGCGGTGGTCGAGCTGAAGCTGCTGGTGAAGTACGCGGGCGGCGGGCCGGTCACCTCCGAGCGGCCACCGCTGCGGGACATCAAGCTCGGCGGCGCCTCGACGCTCGAAGGCGCCCCCGGGGACGCCGAAAAGCCGCTCGCCTTCGCCTACTGATCAGTTAGAGAGAGTCCGGAACCGTGCATCTCCATGACCTCTGGTTCTTCGTCATAGCCCTGCTGTGGGTCGGGTACTTCTTCCTCGAGGGCTTCGACTTCGGCGTGGGCATCCTGACCCGCGTGCTCGCCCGCGGCGAGACCGAGCGCCGTGTACTGCTCAACACCATCGGCCCCGTCTGGGACGGCAACGAGGTCTGGCTGGTCACCGCGGCCGGCGCGACCTTCGCCGCCTTCCCCGACTGGTACGCCACGATGTTCAGCGGCTTCTACCTGCCGATGTTCGTCATCCTGATCTGCCTGATCCTGCGTGGCGTGGCCTTCGAGTACCGGCACAAGCGCGACGGTGAGCGCTGGAAGCGCAACTGGGAGGCGATCGTCTTCGTCACCTCGCTGGTGCTGGCCTTCCTGTGGGGCGTGCTGTTCGCCGCCATGGTCCACGGTCTGCCGATCGGCGCCGACCACGAATACCACGGCGGCCTCGCCGAACTGGTCCAGCCGTACTCGCTGCTGGGCGGTGTGACCACGACCGTGCTCTTCACCTTCCACGGCGCGGTGTTCGCCTCGCTGAAGACGGTGGGCAGCATCCGGCACCGGGCGCGGGATCTGGCCCAGACCGCCGGTGTGCTGACCGTCCTGCTGCTGCTCGCCTTCCTGACCTGGACCCAGGTCGACACCGGCAATGTGCGCAGCCTGATCGCGGAGGCGGTCGCCGTCCTCGCGGTGCTGGTGTCGCTGGGCTTCAACTTCGGCGCCCGCGAGGGCCGGGCGTTCATCGCCTCCGGGCTGAGCGTGGTGGCGTCCACCGCGATGCTCTTCCTCGCGCTGTTCCCCCAGGTGATGCCGTCCAGCCTGAACGCGGCCTGGAGCCTGACCGCGACCAACGCGGCCGCCGGCTCGTACACGCTGGGGATCATCACCTGGGTCGCCGGCTTCGCCACCCCGCTGGTGCTGCTCTACCAGGGCTGGACCTACTGGGTGTTCCGCAAGCGGATCGGCGTCCAGCACATCCCCGTCAGCGCGCACGCCCACGCACCGGTCCACCGCGTCGCGCCGTGAACACCCGACGCGCCATGACGTGCCGCGCCCTGCGCCGCCTCTCCCGTGCCCGCGCCGAGCGCGCGGGCACGGGAGAGGCGGCCGACGGCGTGGCGATGTCCGGGGGCCGGGGCGCCGACCGAGATGATCATCGGAGTGTGTCCCGGCCGCGTCGGCGTCGCGGACGCGTCGCGCCCCGGCCGCGCCTGGTCGAGCCCGGCGGCGTCCCCGGCGCCGGGCGGGCGGTCCGCGGCGGCCCGTGGCGCGGAGAAAGCGAGAGCCCAATGCTCCAGGTGCCGGTCAGGCGGCCGGGAGCACGCACGACACGTCCGGGCGACCGCCGCCCGGCGGAGGACGACCGCACACCGTACGACCGCCTCCCGGCAGCACAGGAAGAAGGCAGGCCCGTGTCCCGACCGCTCACCGACCAGCACAGCGACATCGCCGTCACCGGTACGCGTCGGCGCCCCGCCCCGGAGCCACTGGTGGACCGCTTCGGCCGGGTCCACACCGATCTGCGCCTGTCCCTGACCGACCGCTGCAACCTGCGCTGTACCTACTGCATGCCCGCCGAGGGCCTGGCCTGGCTGCCCAAGGACGAGCTGCTCACCGACGACGAGATCGTCCGCCTGGTCGGTATCGCCACCGGCCGCCTGGGCATCACCGAGGTCCGGCTGACCGGCGGTGAGCCCCTGGTACGCCGGGGCCTGCCCGGTCTGATCGCCCGCATCTCCGCCCTGGACCCGGCGCCCGAGCTGTCCATCACGACCAACGGCATCGGGCTGGCCCGTACCGCGGTGGCGCTGCGCGAGTCGGGGCTCGGCCGGGTCAACGTCAGCCTGGACACCCTGCGCCCGGAGCGCTTCGCCGCCATCACCCGCCGCGACCGGCTCACCGACGTGCTGGAGGGGCTGCGCGCGGCCCGCGCCGCCGGCCTGGACCCGGTCAAGGTCAACGCCGTGCCGGTGCGCGGGGTCAACGACGACGAGATCGCGGACCTGACCGCGTTCGCCGTGGAGAACGGCTACCGGATGCGGTTCATCGAGTCGATGCCGCTGGACGCCCAGGGCGCCTGGGAGCGGGAGAAGATGGTCACCGCCGCCGAGATCCTGGACCGGATCGGCGAGCGCTTCACCCTCACCCCCGTACCCCGCGAGGACAACGCCCCGGCCGAGGAGTGGCGGATCGACGGCACCGACTCGTTCGTCGGTGTCATCGCCAGCGTCACCCGGCCGTTCTGCGGCAACTGCGACCGGGTGCGGCTCACCGCCGACGGACAGCTGCGCAACTGTCTGTTCGCCACCAAGGAGTCCGACCTGCGCACCCTGCTCCGCGCGGGCGCCGACGACGACGCGCTGGAGGCGGCATGGCGCTCCTGCATCGCCGTCAAGGGCCCCGGCCACGCCATCAACAGCGAAGACTTCCGCCGTCCCGACCGGCCCATGTCGGCCATCGGCGGCTGAGACCCGTACGGAAACCACGAGTGAGGACTGACGAAGTGAACCGGATGCACGAATGGATCGCGGCGGCCAAGGCCGAGCTGGGTATCGACCTCGATGTCGACATCGCCGAGCTGCTGGACATGACCAAGGTGGTCGCGCACGAGGTGGCCCGTCCGGCCGCCCCGATCACCTCCTTCCTGGTCGGTTACGCGGCCGCGCTCCAGGCCGGCGGCACCGGCGCGGTGTCGGAGGCGAACCGCAAGGTGACCGGGCTGGCCGAGCAGTGGGCCGCCGAGCGTGAGAACGGCGCGGCGGCGCTATGACCGGCCTCCCGGCGCACCATCCGTCCTGGGAGCGGGCCCGGTCCCTGGCGCGCGCCGCCGCCGGGCGTCCGCTGCCCGGTGTGCCGCGCACCCTTGAGGACGCGCTCGGCCACGCGCTGGCCGAGCCGCTGACGGCGCTCACCGATCTGCCGCCGTTCGCCACCTCCGCCATGGACGGCTGGGCCGTGTCCGGTCCCGGCCCGTGGCAGTTGGGCGAGCGGGGCGTGCTCGCCGGTCAGCAGCCGGAGCCGCTCGCGGCCGGCACCGCCGTGCCGATCGCCACCGGCGCGCCGCTGCCGCCGGGTGCGAGCGCCGTACTGCGCCGCGAGCACGGCGAGGTGGAGCGGTCCACGAGCCTGCTCCACCTCGCCGCCCCCGGCGCCGGGCCGCTCCCCGAGGGCCACGACGTGCGCCCGCGCGGGCAGGAGTGCCACAGCGGTGAGCCGCTGCTCCCCGCCGGTACGAGCGTCACCCCGCCCGTCCTGGGCCTCGCGGCCGCGAGCGGCTACGACCGGCTGGTGGTGCACCGGCGTCCCAGCGTGGAGCTGTTCGTCCTCGGCGACGAGCTGCTGGACGGCGGGGTGCCGCGCGGCGGCCGGGTCCGTGACGCGCTCGGCCCGCTGCTGCCGTCCTGGCTGCGCGGTCTCGGCGCCGAGGTGATCGGCCGGCACCGCGTGGCCGACCGGCTGGAGGAGCTGCGGGAGGCCGTGGCGCACTCCCCCGCCGATGTCGTGATCACCACCGGCAGCACGGCGGCCGGACCCGTGGACTTCCTGCACGAGACGCTGCGGCTGCTGGACGCGCGGCTGATCGTCGACTCCGTCTCGGTACGGCCGGGACACCCGATGCTGCTGGCCGATCTGCCCGCGACGACGGACGGCCGCGCCCGCCGTCTGGTCGGGCTGCCCGGCAACCCGCTGGCCGCCGTGGCCGGTACGGCCACCCTGGCCGCCCCCCTGCTGCGCGCGCTGGGCGGCCACGCCGACCCCGGGCCGCGCCGTGCCGTGACCGCCGAGGCACTGCCCGGCCACCCGCGCGACACCCGGCTGCTGCCGGTGCGCACGGCGGGCACCGGGGTGGCCCCGCTGCCGTACGACGGCCCGGCGATGCTGCGCGGGCTGGCCCTCGCCGACGCGCTGGCCGTGGTCCCGCCCGGCGGCGCGGCGGCCGGAGCGGCCGTGGGGCTGCTGCCGCTGCCCACCGGCTGACCGGGCCCCATCCACCGAAGACCGACCTACCCACCCGAGAAGGCGAAGGACATGGAGACGAAGACGGCACCCGCGGGCACCATCCGCTACTGGGCTGCGGCCAAGGGAGCGGCGGGCACGGCGGAGGAGTCCTACCGCGCGGGGACCCTCGCGCAGGCACTGGAGCAGGCGCGGTCCCGCCACGCCGACGAGCCGCGCTTCGCGCAGGTGCTGAAGGTCTGCTCGTTCCTGGTGGACGGCGACCCGGTCGGCGTCCGCGACCACGCCTCGGTCGCGCTGCGGGACGGCGCCACGGTCGAGGTGCTCCCGCCCTTCGCCGGCGGCTGACCGGACCCGCGTCCGCCCGCCGCCCTCTCTCGTTGCCCCTGTTCCCCCGCACCCGGAAACCGGATCACGCCATGTCGCTGCACACCTCCCCGACCCTGCTCCCCTCCCCCGTCCGGCTGCTCGCCCTGCGCGACACCCCGCTCTCCCTCGACGAGGTGTACCGGGCGGTCGGCGACGACGCCGCGGGCGGCACCGCGCTGTTCGTCGGCACGGTCCGCGACCACGACGGCGGCAAGTCCGTCTCGTCCCTCGAGTACAGCGCGCACCCCTCCGCCGAGCAGGAGCTGCGGCGGGTGGCGGAGGAGATCGCGGCCGAGTTCCCGGTGCGCGCGCTGGCCGCCGTGCACCGTACGGGCCTGCTGGCGATCGGGGACGTCGCGGTGATCACCGCGGTCTCCTGCCCGCACCGCGCCGAGGCGTTCGCCGCGTGCCGCAAGCTGATCGACACCCTCAAGCACGACGTGCCGGTCTGGAAGCGGCAGATCTTCACGGACGGCGCCACGGAGTGGGTCGGCGCCTGCTGATCAGCCGGTGACGACGCCCGCGACCAGGTTGATGGTGGTGGCCAGCACGCTGATGCCGAACAGGTACGACAGCAGACAGTGCCGGAGCGCCACCGCGCGGATCAGCGGGCTGGACACGCTGGTGTCGGAGACCTGATAGGTCATGCCGAGGTTGTAGCTGAAGTAGAAGAAGTCCGGGTAGGCGGGCGCCAGCTTGGAGTTGAAGTCGATGCCGCCCTGCGCCGGGCCGTAGTACAGGTAGGCGTAGCGGGTCGTGTACATCAGGTGCAGCGCGGCCCAGGCCATGAGGACGCCGAGCAGGGCGATGGCCGCGGCGGCGCCGGTGTCGGTGCCGGAGCGGTGGGCGACCAGCATCAGCACGATGCCGCCGAGCCCGCACAGCGAGACGCCGACGACCACGAGTTCGTCCACCGCCGGCCGGAAGTCCTCGCGCCGGGCGTTGGTGTGGGTGGCGTCGGCGTCCATGGGCCACAGCACGATCCAGCCGGTGACCACGAAGACGGTGCCCACGGCGGCGATGCCGGACAGGACGGCCAGCGGCGCCGGATGACCGGTCAGGCCGACGGCAAGGCCGACGATCGCTCCGACGACGAACGCGCCGCCGAGCCTGGGAACCGCGGACACCGGCAGCCACATGCTCATACGCCCTCACGCTACCCCCATCCGCCGCTTCCGGCCCGGCAGATGACAACGGGCGCCCACCTGGGACGCACAAGTCGATCAGGACTGGGGCCAGGTCAAGTGGTATACACCGAGCATGCCCCTTTCGCGCCGTTCCTCCCGCGCCGGTACCGGCGGCGGACGCCGGTGGGACACCTCCGGCCTGGCGCATGTCCTCTTCCCGCGCGGGGTGCTGGCCCTCCAGCGGGTGGACGGGGCTCTGCTGTTCGCGGTGCGCGCGGCGCTGGCCATGGCGCTCGCGGGCCTGCCGGTCGTGCTGGCCGGACGGCCCGATCTCGCGGTGTACGGGATGCTCGGGGCGTTCACGACGACGTTCGGCCGGAATCTGCCCTACCGCCGCCGGGCGCGGGTGCTGGCGTGGGTCGCGCTGGCCATGACGGCGTGCGTGGGCCTCGGTTCGGCGCTGGCGTCGGTGGCGCGTCCCTGGTCCAGTGTGGCCGGCGCGGCGGTGGTGGTCGCGGCGACGGCGCTGGTGGCGGGCGTGTGCAAGTACGTCTGCGACGCGACCGGGCTAGGCGGGCTGGGCGCGATCCTGTTGCTGTTCTCCTTCGCGGTGTCCGCCAACGCCACCACCACGCCGGGCCAGGTGCTGCCGCGCGCCGGCATGGCCGCGGCGGGCTCGCTGCTGGCGTGGGCGCTGGCCCTGCTGGGCCGCCTGGTCCATCCCGACCGCCCGCAGCGGCTGTCGGTGGCCGCCGCGCTGCGCCAGCTCGCCGAACTGCTCGACACGGCGCGGGGCGGGGTGGGCCGGTCCCGGCACCGGGCGACGGCGGCGGTGCTCCAGGCGTACGACTCGCTCGGGCTGGCGCCGCCGACCACCTCCGAGCGGCCCGGTGAGGACAACGCCTGTGTGCGGCTGACGGACCTGTCCTGGTCGCTGCTGATCGACTCCACGCGCGGCACCCCCCATGACCCGCCGGAGCTGGCCCGGCTGCTGCGCACGCAGGCGGGCATGCTGGCCGACCGGCAGCAGCGGTATCCGCAGGTGCTGGCCGATCTGGCCGCGTACTCCTCGCTGCCCCGTGAGCCGGGCCGCCGTTTCTCGCCGCGCGCGCCGGTGCCGGACGATCCGGGGGCGCGGCGGGCCTGGGTGCTGGTGCGGGGGCGGCCCGGCGGGCACAAGCCGGTGTCGGTACTGCTGGTGCCCGCGCTGCGGATGGTGCTGGGCACGCTGGTGGCGGGCAGCGCGGCGCTGGCACTCGGCCTCGGGCACGGCTACTGGGCGGCGATCTCGGCGGCGGCGGTGCTGCACTCGGTCAATGTCCGCACCACGGTCCAGCGGGCCGTCCAGCGCACCCTGGGCACGGCCCTCGGCCTGATGATCGCCCTCGGAGTGCTGGCGGGTCACCCGGGGCCCGTACTGCTGGCGCTGGTGGTCGTGGCGCTGGAGTTCCTGATGGAGTACATGGTCGTGCGCAACTACGGCCTGGGCGTCGTCTTCCTGACGCCGCTGGCGCTGCTGCTGAGCGATCTGGCCGACCCGGAGTCTCCCGAGGAGCTGATCGTGGACCGGGGGCTCGGCAGTCTGCTCGGCATCGTGATCGGGCTGGTGTGCGCGCTGCTGGTGGTGCACGACCGGGCGGCGGTGCGGGTCGAGCGGGCGCTCGCGCAGTGCACCGAGGCGACCGAGCGTGCCGAGCGCGCGCTGGCGTTCCGTTCCCGGCCACCGCATCCGGTGATCCCGGTCCATCTCGCCGTCGCCGTGGTCGAGTTGCGTGAGGCGGACGACGCGGCGGCGGGCGAACTGCTGTCGGCGGGCATCGACCCGGCGGCGCTCGCGGCGGCCGAACAGCGGGCGTATCTGCTGCTGGCGCGGCTCCTCCACCACTGACTCCGGCCGCAGTTGGATGTGTGGTTGACGGCGACTTCCGTAACTCCTCTGTGATTAGGTGGGGTTCCCGTGAGGGAAGACAGAGGAGGCTGATGCGCATATGTCAGTGCCACCTATGGGTGCGTTCGGTTCTTTCGGATCGCAAGACCCGTTTTCCGACCTACTGAATCGTTTCTTCGGTATGTCCGCGGCGTCCTCGCCACCGGCGGTGCAGCGCGTTCCGGTCGGCCGGCTGCTGACCGACTCCGCGCGTGAGCTGATCGCGCGTGCCTCGCAGCGCGCCGCCGAGGACGGCAGCGAGGACCTGGACACCGAGCATCTGCTGTGGGCGGCCACCCAGGTCGAGCCGTCCCGCACGCTGCTCGCCCGCTCCGGTACCGACCCGGACGACCTGGCCAAGGAGCTGGAGGCGGCGCTGCCCTCGGGCAGCGGCACCCCCTCGGCCGAGCCGGGTCTGACCCCGGCCGCCAAGCGCGTGCTGATCGGCGCGCACGCCCGGTCGCAGGCGACCGGTGCCTCGTACATCGGGCCGGAGCACATCCTTCAGGCGCTGCTCGATCCGGGCAACGACCAGGCCGCCTCGGTGGCCCGGAATCTGGGGGTGGACACCGACCGGGTGGCCCGCGACGCCGGTTCCGCCGCGAAGGCCGAGGCCCGGCAGGAGCCGAGCAGCACGCCCACGCTGGACGAGTACGGGCACGATCTCACCGCCGCCGCGCGCTCCGGGAAGCTCGACCCGGTGGTGGGGCGCGGTGAGGAGATCGAGCAGACCATCGAGATCCTGTCCCGCCGGTCCAAGAACAACCCGGTGCTGATAGGTGAGCCCGGTGTGGGCAAGACCGCCATCGTGGAGGGCCTCGCCCAGCGGATCATCTCCGGCGACGTGCCGCGCACGCTGGAGGGCCGCCGGGTCGTCGAGCTGGACCTGGCGGGTCTGGTGGCCGGGGCCAAGTACCGGGGCGAGTTCGAGGAGCGGCTGAAGAAGGTCATCGATGAGGTGACGTCCGCGTCCCAGGACGTGATCCTCTTCATCGACGAGCTGCACACGGTCGTCGGCGCCGGTTCCGGCGGCGAGGGCTCGATGGACGCCGGGAACATCCTCAAGCCCGCGCTGGCCCGTGGCGAGCTGCATGTCGTCGGCGCCACCACGCTGGACGAGTACCGCAAGTACGTGGAGAAGGACTCGGCGCTGGAGCGGCGTTTCCAGCCGGTGAAGGTGCCCGAGCCGAGCGTCGAGGAGACCGTCCAGATCCTGGAGGGCCTGCGCGACGCCTATGAGGCGCACCACCAGGTCCGGTTCAGCGACGCGGCGCTGGTCGCGGCGGCCGAGCTGTCGGACCGTTACATCGCGGACCGGTTCCTTCCCGACAAGGCGATCGACCTGCTGGACCAGGCCGGTGCGCGGGTGCGGCTGCGCTCGCGCGGCAAGTCCAAGGAGGTGCAGGACCGCGAGGACACCCTCGCCCGGCTGAACCGGGAGAAGGACGAGGCGGTCGCCACCGAGGAGTTCGACCGCGCCAAGGAGCTCAAGCACAAGATCGCCGAGACCGAGAACGAGCTGACGCAGATCGAGGAGCGCCGTGAGGGCGTGGTCGCGGTCACCGAGAACGACATCGCGGAGATCGTGTCCCGCCGGACCGGCATCCCGGTGGCGCAGCTGACCGAGAGCGAGAAGGAGCGCCTGCTCAAGCTGGAGGACGCGCTGCACGACCGCGTGGTCGGCCAGGACGAGGCGGTCCTCGCCATCGCCCAGGCGGTGCGCCGCAACCGGGCGGGCATGGGCGACCCGGACCGTCCGGTGGGTTCCTTCCTGTTCCTCGGTCCGACGGGTGTCGGCAAGACGGAGCTGGCGAAGGCGCTCGCGGAGCTGCTCTTCGGTGACGAGGACCGGCTGATCCGGTTCGACATGAGCGAGTTCCAGGAGAAGCACACGGTCTCCCGGCTGGTCGGCTCGCCGCCCGGCTACGTCGGGTACGACGAGGCCGGCCAGCTCACCGAGAAGGTGCGCCGGCAGCCGTACAGCGTGGTGCTGTTCGACGAGGTGGAGAAGGCGCACCCGGATGTCTTCCACACCCTGCTCCAGGTGCTGGACGACGGCCGGCTGACCGACTCTCAGGGCCGTACCGTGGACTTCCGCAACACGGTGGTCATCCTGACGAGCAACATCGGCTCGCAGCTGATCCTGGCCCACCAGGGCAGGGTGGACGAGATCCGCGGTGAACTGGAGTCGGTGCTCCAGGGGCACTTCCCGCCGGAGTTCCTGAACCGTATCGACGAGACGATCGTCTTCCACGCGCTCAGCGAGAAGAACCTCGGGCGCATCATCGACCTGCTGCTGGAGCGCAGCGCCAAGCGGACGCGGGCCCAGGGCATCGGTCTTGAGGTCACCGAGGCGGCGAAGAAGCTGCTGGTGGCGCACGGCTACAGGCCGGAGTTCGGCGCGCGTCCGCTGCGCCGCACGATCCAGACCGAGCTGGACAACCGGATCGCGGAGCTGGTGCTGTCCGGCGGCGTCGAGAAGGGCGACACGATCGTCGCCGGCGTGAAGGACGACTCGCTGCACCTGAGCGTGCGTCACCCGGAGCCGGGCGAGTCCGGCGACGCGGAGGCCGAGCCGGAGAAGGCGGCCGCCGAGTAGCCGCTCACGACAGTCGGTGAAGAGGCGGTACGGGGATCTCTCCGTACCGCCTCTGTCGTGCGTGCGGCGGCTAGCGTGGGGGGATGTGTGAGTACGAGGTGACCGAGGCCGACACGGCGGTGGCGTTGGGCAGCGGTGATGTGCCGGTGCTGGGTACGCCGCGGCTGGTCGCGTGGCTGGAGGCGGCGACCGTACGGGCCGCGGAGCCGTTCGCCGGGCCGGGGCTGACCACGGTGGGCACGGCCGTGCGGGTGCGGCATCTGCGGGCCACGCCGGTGGGCGGGCGTGTGACGGTGTCCGCCGAACCCGTGCCGGGCACGTCGGGCGGACGGCTCACCTTCGTGGTGCGGGCCGTGGACGGCTCGGGCGCGCCGGTCGCGGAGGGCGAGATCGACCGGGCGGTGGTGGACCGCGAGCGTTTCCTCGCCGCCGCGCCGAGCCCTCCGGCCGGCTGATCAGACGGGGCTGTGGCCCTGGAGGTAGGCACGCACGGACGACGGCAGCGAGTCCCGCTCGGTGTCCGCGAAGGTCACCCAGCGGATCTGCTCGGCCGGCAGCGAGGCCCCGCCCGAGGGCGAGTCGGTGAGCAACTGGCACACCACGGCCGGGACGCCGTCCGGGGACTCCCCGTCCGGCGGGCCGAGAGGTTCGGTGCCGTCGACGAGGTAGCCGGTGAGTTCGTACACGACGCGCTCGGCCGTCGCGCCCGGTGTCTCGGCCGGTTCGGCGGTGCCGGAGGGCAGCGTCCAGGGGCCGCCGTCCCCCTGCGTCACCAGCAGCAGCCGTCCGTCGTACACCGCGACCGCCAGCACCCGGCCGCCGGCCTCCCGCTCGGAAGTCATGTGCCCCGTCCCCTCCCTGCGCGCCCTGCACGCGTCGACCGCCCGGCCCGATGGCCGGACGGTCGTTCCCTACCCAGCGGCCGGGCCACGCACCCGGTGCGGTCAGGACGTCTTGACCGCGGCGAGGAACTTCTGCGGGTCGGTGTCGACTTCACCCTCGACCGTGGTGACGGGGATGTTGTCCTTGTCGTACCAGACGGCCGGGGTGCCGGGCAGGCCGAAGGTCTCGAAGGTGGCGATGGACTCCCCGGCCCAGGTGAGATAGGTGTCGTCGGAGACCTTGTGGTCGAAGTCGGCGGAGCGCAGGCCGTCCACGTCACCGGCGACCGACAGCAGCACCGACCCTTGGGAGAACTTGTCGTCGCCGGGCGGGAAGGGCTGGTGGTCGAAGAGGGCGCCGAGGTACTCGATGAACTGCTTCTGCCCCTCGTCGCTCGCGGCGGCGAGGGCGCTCAGGGCCTTCTGGTCGCCGTTGCCGCCCACGGTGTCGTCCATCGTCCCGGCGAAGTGGAACTTCACCGCGTACTTTCCGTCGTCGGCGCCCTGCCGGATGGTGCCGAGCAGGGTCTTGGCCATCCGGGCGGAGGCACGGTCGCGCATCTCCAGGAAGACCTGGAGCACGTGCGGCGCGGACAGGTCGCCGTAGTACAGCGTGGTGCCCTCGTTGCCGGTCGTGTTTGCGGGAGTCATGCCACGAGCTTGGCACAGATGGGCCCGGGGCACGAACGGTGCGCGCGGGGGCTGGGCGGCACCGGGTAGGGGGCCGGTCGGCACGACATGGCGCCGCTCGCGGGCGCAGTCTGGAGGGGTGAACACATCGCAGAACAGGACTGCGGATCGGGGCCGTGACCTGGACAGGGCCGTGCTCGACGCGTTGTTCGCCGACTCGCCGCACCCGCTGTACGTGCTCGACGGCACGCTCCGGCTGGTGGGCTTCAACGACGCGGCCGGGGACTTCGGCGCGCTGCCGCTGGACGGCGCGCTGGGCCGGCCGCTGGAGCAGTGGGCGGCCGGTCTGCGCCACGAGCCGGTGGAGGCCATGCTGCGCGAGGTCCTGGCCACCGGCGAGCCCCGGCGGGACGTGGAGGTGGCGGGCGGGGCCACGCCGGACGCGCCGGACCGGGTGCTGGCGCTGTCCGCGTTCCGGCTGCGGGACGCGGCCGGCGGGCGGCCGGGGGTGGCGCTCAGCGTCGTGGACGCCACCGACCGGCACCGGGCGCAGGTCCGGCTGAGCGTGCTGCGGGAGGCGAGCGCCCGGATCGGCACCAGCCTCGACACGGTGCGCACCGCGCAGGAACTCGCGGACATCAGCGTGCCCGACCTGGCCGACACGGTGGTGATCGACGTACTGGACGCGGTGCTGCGGGGCGATGTGCCGGATGTGGGGTCACTCGGCCACGATCTGCTGCTGCGCTGTGCCGGGTACCGGTCGGTGCGCGCGGCGAACGGGCACCGGGCGGGGGAGGTCGGCTGTGTGATGGAGCCGGGTCTCACCTCCCAGTACAAGAAG
This sequence comes from Streptomyces sp. NPDC085596, assembly GCF_044541565.1. NCBI lineage: Bacteria > Bacillati > Actinomycetota > Actinomycetes > Kitasatosporales > Streptomycetaceae > Streptomyces > Streptomyces sp. NPDC085596. The sequence continues at coordinate 220,423 of NZ_JBITTC010000003.1, forward strand.
GTGCTGACCGAGGGGCGCCCGGTGCTCATCACCGACCACGAGACGCCGGCGAACGGGCCCGCGCGGCGCGGTGGGCAGGAGGTCGCCCAGGCGAACGGCGCGCACTCGAGGATGGCCGTGCCGCTGGCCGCGCGGGGCGGGGTGCTGGGCCTGGCGCGGTTCTACCGGGGCCGGGGCACCGCACCCTTCTCCGAGGACGATCTGCGGCTGGCGACCGAGCTGACCAGGCACACCGCGCTGTGCCTGGACAACGCGCGCCTGTACACACGGGAGCGCTCGGTGGCGCGTATCCTCCAGCTCAGTCTGCGGCCGGCGCATGTGCCCGGGCACAGCGCGGTGGCCACGGCGCACAGCTATCTGCCGAGCAGCACCAGCGGGGACTGGTTCGACATCATCCCGCTGTCCGGGGCGCGGGTGGCGCTGGTCGTCGGGGAGCCGCCCACGCGGGGCATCCGGGCCGCCGTCACGATGGGCGGTCTGCGGGCCGCGATCGGCGCGCTGGCCTCGCTCGACCTGCCGCCCGAGGAACTGCTGGAGCGGCTGCACGACCTGGTGGGCCGGCTGGACGCGGAGGAGTCGCGGCACCCGGACGAGTCCCTGGACAGCCTGCGCGCGGGCACCTGCTGTCTGTACGCGGTCTACGACCCGGTGGCGCGCCGGTGCACGGTGGCCAGCGCGGGCCATCCGCCGCCCGCCGTGGCCCGGCCGGACGAGCCGGTGACCTTCGCGAACATACCGGTCGGCCCGGCGCTGGGCCGGGGCGCGCCCCGCTATCGCGCGGGGCACTTCGACGTGCCCGCGGGCACCCTGATGGTGCTGTGCAACCCGGTGCTGCTGCGGGACGCGAGCCCGGACTCGGGCGACCAACTGACCCGGCTCACAGCCGCATTGCGTCCGCAGGACCGGCCGCTGCCGGACATCTGCCACGCCCTGCTGCACGATCTGGCGCCGCACCATCCGGCTGACGACGGTGTGCTGCTGGTCGCCCGCACGCTCACCCTGGGCGCCGACAAGGTGGCGTCCTGGTCGCTGCCGAACGAGCCGCAGGCGGTCTCCCTGGCCCGCGAGCGCACCGACGAACGGCTCGGCCACTGGCAGCTGTCGGACCTGTCGTTCACCGCGACATTGGTCGTCAGCGAGCTGGTCACCAACGCGGTCCGCTACTCCGAGGGGCCGATCCGGCTGCGTCTGGTCCGTGACCAGGGGCTGATCATCGAGGTCACCGACGACAGCAGCACCGCCCCGCAGCTGCGGCAGGCCGAGGATGACGACGAGCATGGCCGCGGACTGACCATCACCTCCCAGCTCACCGAGCGCTGGGGCACCCGGCGGGAGCATCGGGGCAAGACCATCTGGGCCGAACTGGCCGTCCACGCCTGAGAGTTGGGGTGTGAACGGATGTGACGGGATCGGCCGTCGGGCGCCTTCCGTGACGGGTGCGCCGTGGTGGACACTGCGCTCCACGCATTCCCGCGCTCCCACCCCCCATCACAGCCGAGGGCCGCTACCATGCCGACCGCTCCCCGTTCCCTGCGTCTGGCCGCCACCGCCGCCGGGTTACTGCTCGCCTCCGCCATGACCATCACGGCACACGCCGCACCGGTACCGGCACCGGTGCCGGTCGCGCACTCCGCCACGCAGGCGGCCGCCGACTGGTCGGCCCCGCTGTCGACGCGGGGCCGGTACATCGTGGACAGCCGGGGGAACCGGTTCCGGCTGAAGGCCGCCAACTGGGACGGCGCGCAGGGTTCCTGGACCGGCAGCGGCAGCGTGGACGACGCGGCGAACCATCACGCGGGCCAGAACGCGCACGACATCCCGCTCGGCCTCGACCGGGTTCCGATCGCCCGGCTGCTCTCCGATTTCCGGGAGTTGGGCGTCAACACCATCCGGCTGCCGTTCTCCAACGAGCTGGTCCACCGCACGGCCCCGGTACCGGACGCGGCGGTGACCGCCAACCCGCAGCTGCGCGGCAGGACCCCGCTCCAGGTGTACGACGCCGTGGTGGACGCGCTCAGCCAGGCCGGGTTCGCCGTCATCCTGAACAACCACACCAACACCTCCCGTTGGTGCTGCGGGGTCGACGGCAACGAACGCTGGAACAGTAGCCAGTCGACTCAGCAGTGGGCCGACGACTGGGTGTTCATGGCCCGCCGTTACGCCTCCGTGCCCGGCGTGGTCGGCGCCGATCTGTACAACGAGGTCCGGCGGGACATCCTGGACGACCCCAACTGGGGCCTGGGCGACGCGCACGACTGGTACGCGGCGGCCCAGACGGCCGGCGACCGCATCCTGGCCGAAGCCAACCCCAGGCTGCTCATCGTCATCGAGGGCATCAACTGGACCGGCCTCCCGGTGGACGGACTCCCGCACGGGCGCCCGCAATTGGCCCCGGCCCGTACCCTCTCGCACACCCTGGTCGACTCCCACAAGCTGGTCTACTCGGCCCACTTCTACGGCTACACCGGCCCCCGGCACAGCGGTGCCACGGGGATCGGCGAGACGCACGACGCCCGCTACCAGGACCTGTCCCGGGACGAGTTGAACGCGGCGCTCACCGACGAGGCGTTCTTCGTGGAGGAATCCGGCCGCCACTACACCGCGCCGGTGTGGATCAGCGAGTTCGGCGCCGGTGCCGGGGAGACCAACCCCGCGACCCGCGCCTGGTTCGGCAACATCACCGACTACTTCACCGACCACGACGCCGACTTCGCGTACTGGCCCCTGGTCGGCTTCGACGGGCACGACGACTGGGCGCTGCTGCGTTACGACGAGGGCGGCCGGCGCTCCGGTCTCCTCGACTCCGGCGACTGGCGGGCCACCGCCTGGCGGCACCTGATGGACACTCCGGGGAAGTCGGGTCCGGTGCCGGCGGCCGCCGTGTGGAAGATGCTGAGCACCGACCACGGGGACGCGGTGGAGTCGCTGCGGGTGCGCGGCACCGGCGACTGGGACTCGGGCGCGTACAAAGCGGCCTGCCCGGACGGGCTGCGGCTGGCCGGGCTGAGCAGCACGGGCGGACGCGGGCTGTGCACGGACGCGGGGGCGGCCGATCTCCGTGCGGCGGACGGCGCGCAGAGCGTCGTCAAGGACGAGCGGTTCGTCTCCGGCGGCGACTGGGCGGGCGGCTACACCAAGTTCCAGTGCCCGTCCGGCGCGTTCCTGATCGGCTACGGCCTGCGGGGCGAGCGGGTGTCGGCGGCGCTGTGCGCACCGGGCCGGACGGCGCTCGCGGGCAGCGGGCGGACCGTGTGGTTCGACCGCTCGGACAACCGGCCCCCGGACGGCGTGGGCGGCGAGTTCGCGCAGGGCGCGTACAAGGGCCAGTGCCAGGTGAACGAGTACGCGGCCGGGATCGCCTTCACCACACGGCTGGGCGCCCGGCAGGGTCCGGCGGCGCTGCTGTGCCGCACCCTGCCGTAGCCGGGCCTCAGTCGGGGTCGGTGACCTCGAAGGACAGGTCGTTGTCGACCGTGTAGTAGGGGCGGACGAGGCGGCCGGCGCTGTTCGCCGCCGCGTATACGAAGGACTGCTTGCGGTCCGCCACGTCGTCCAGGACGCGGCCCACCCGGACGGGGGCCGCGTCGGCGGCGGGCAGGACGTGGACGTCCCAGTAGCGGACGTCCACGCCGGTGAGTTCCGCGTGGTCGACGGTGAACCGGAACCCCCGGCCGTCCTCGTCGGTGCTGGGGCGGAGGGTGCGCTCCTCGCGGCTGCGCCGACCGCGTAGCCGTACAAGAGCGTCCTTACCGAGGTCGGTGCCGTGCAGGCGGGCGGTGACGGTGGTCGCGCGATCGTCCACCTCGATCGACCCGGCCTCCGCGTGCGCGGTGCGCAGCCAGGCGCGTACGGCGAGGAAGCCGTCCAGCGCCCGGTACGGGATGCGGACCGCCACCGGGGACGGCCGGTCGAGGCGGGCGCCGTCGAGAAGGACCCGCAGATCCAGCGGGCCGGAGGCCAACTGATCGGGTGCGGCGCCTGGTTCGCGGACCAGGAAGGCGTCCCAGCGGCCCTCCTCCAGCGCGGGCAGCGGCTCCAGCACGGCGCGTACCCGGCCGTCGCCGACGGCTTCGAGCGGGAGACTGCGGGCGGCGGGGTCGGGCACGCCCTTGCGGGGCCTGGCCTTCAGCAGCAGGTGGGGGCGGCCGTCCGGGGTGGGCAGCGGGAGGTCGAAGGCGACGCGGCCGTCGGCGTCCGCCACACAGGTCACGCGGATCACGGGGTGCTCGGGGTCCACGCGGGGCTCCTTGTCGCTCGTCAGGCTCATCGCCGCCACCCGCGCACGGTGCGTACCGCGCCGGCGGCGGCCGTGTACGCGAGGTCGTGGGCGCTCTGCCCGGCGGACGTCAGGCGGCGATGCGCGGCGCCCGGTTCACGGGGTGGACGGCGTCCGGCAGCCTTGGCGGCGAGGGCGTCGGCCAGCAGGCGCTCGGCGCGGGCCCCGACGGTCTCGGGGGCGAAGCGGCGGGCGTTCTCCAGGGCCGCCTTGCCCATGGTGCGGCGCCGTTCGTCGTCGCGGACGAGGTCCAGCAGGGCGGCGCCGAAGGCATCCGGGTCACCGACCGGTACGAGCCGGCCGTCGACGCCGTCCTGGATGATCTCGCCGGGTCCATGGGCGCAGTCGGTGCTGACGACGGGCAGCCCGCAGCGCATCGCCTCGACGATGGTCATGCCGAAGGGCTCGAAGGTGGAGGAGGCGGTGGCGATGGACGCCTTGACCCATTCGGACTCCATGGGCACGGCGGCGCCCATCAGGAAGGCGTGGTCGCTGAGGCCGAGCCGCTGGATGAGGGCGCGCAGCCGGTCGCGTTCCTCGCCCCTGCCGTAGATGCGCAGCCGCCAGTCGGGGTGGGCGGCGGCGACGTGCGCGAAGGCGCGGACGAGGGTGTCGTAGTCCTTCATCGGGACGAGTCTGCCCGCGGCGACGATCAGCCGGGAGCCGCCGTCGGCGGGCGGCAGTACGGGTTCGGGCACGCTGTTGGGCAGGGCCTCGACGCGGACACCGGGCAGCCAGGTGCCGCGCCGGTAGGCGCGGGCGTCGGCGTCGGTGACGGTGGTGATCAGGTCGAGGCCGCGGTAGGCGCGGCGCAGTACGGTGCGCAGCCGGCGCGAATGGTGGTCCCAGGTGAGGTGTTCCTGGCCGACGCGGAGGACACGGTCGGGTGCCTGGCGGGCGAGGTGGACGTTGAGACCGGGCCGGGTGCCGATGACGACCTCGGCGTCGGTGCCGGCGAGGTGGGCGGCGATCCGCTCGTCGGTCAGCCTGCTGTACTCGCGGTGGCGTCCCTCGGCGGTGGGGTAGGCCCGCGCGGGTTCGCGGTGGGCCGGGTGGTCCTGTTCCTCGCGCAGGTCGACCAGGGACCGCAGCCGGACGCGTGGGTCCAGGGTGAGCTGCGGGCGCTCCCGGTTCCGGAACACGGAGACGATCTCCACGTCGTGGCGCTCGGCGAGCGCTCCGGCCAGGTTGAAGGTCGTGGTGATCGTCCCTCCGATCGGGTACGCGCTGTGGAGCAGGAAAGAGATCTTCATGCCGGTCCAGACCTTGTCGAGGCACCCGCGGTTGCAAGACGTTACCGCTTCGTGGCCTTCGGGTCCGGGGAGGGACACAGCACGGCCAGGTCGGCGGGGCGGACCCGGACGGTGACGGGCAGGGTGGCCTCCACCTCGCCGTCGGCGCCGTAGGGCACGGGGCGGTCGGCCTCGATGCGCAGTTCCCTGCCACGCAGGACGCGCACCTCGGGGCGGTGGACGTGGGCGCCGGTCTTCAGCTCGTTCATGAGGCTGAAGAAGAGGCGGCGCGGGGCCTCGCGGATCAGCACGATGTCGAGGAGGCCGTCGTCCAGTTGGGCGGCGGGGGCGACGGCCCGGCCGAAGCCGTAGTAGGGCGAGTTGGCGGCGACGACGGTGTAGCCGCGGTGCCGCTGTTCCTCGCCGTCGACGGTGATCACGTAATCGGCGGTGCGCCAGGTCGCCACGGCGCGCAGGCCGCCCATGTAGTAGGAGGCGGCGCCGCGCAGCAGGCGGGAGTGGTTGGCGTACCGGTTGGCGAGGGCGTCGACCCCGGCGTAGACGCTGCCGAGGACGACGGTGCGCGGGTGGACGGCGGACTCGACCTCGATGGTGTCGACGTACCGGGGCTCGGCGTGCAGCAGGATCTCGGCGAGGGCGGCGGGATCGGCGGGCAGGCCGAGGGCGCGGGCGAAGTCGTTGCCGCGTCCGGCGGGTACGAGGCCGAGTACGGCGCCGGTGCCGCTGAGCGCTCCCCCGATGCCGCCGGCCATGCCGTCGCCGCCGACGGCGAGCACGACCCGGCCGCTCTCCCCGGCGCGGCGGGCCGTCTCGCGGGCGTGGGCGAGGCTGTGGCTGTACTCGGTCTCCAGGGTGGCGCCGGCCTCGCGGAGGTGCCGGGCCACTTGGAGGAGCGTGGCGGCCCCGGTGGAGGCGCCCGCGGTCGGGTTGACCACGGCGGTGAACTCTCGCATCGGTGTGCCTCCGGGGCGCGGGGAAGTGGGCGGGTGGAACGGTTCAGTCGGTGGGGAGCAGGACGCCGGGGTTGAGGAGTCCCGCCGGGTCGAGGCGGGCCTTGACGGCGCGCAGCGCGTCGACGGCGAGGGGACCGGCCTCGCGGACGTACCAGTCACGGTGGTCGGTGCCGACGCCGTGGTGGTGGGAGATGGTGCCGCCCGCCGCGAGCACGGCCTCGTTGGCGGCGTGCTTGGCCGGGGTCCAGTGGGTGAGGGGGTCCTCGCCCTGGGCGCTGACGACGGTGAAGTAGAGGGAGGCGCCGTTCTCGTAGACGTGGGAGATGTGGCACATGACCAGGGGCGGGGTGCCGGCGCGGGTGAGGGTGTCGGTGAGGGCGGTGCGGACGGCGGTGTACAGCTCGGGTATCCGGGACCAGAACGCGGCGGTCTCCAGGGTCTCGGCGAAGGCGCCGGCGTCGAGGAGGGCGTCGCGCAGGTAGGGCGCCGAGTAGCGGCCGTGGGCCCAGCGTTCGCCGGGCTCGGTGCCGACGAGGGTGCCGCCGCACTCCCGCAGGACGGCCGCGGCCTCCTCGCGGCGCCGGGCGGTGTCGGCCTCGGTGCCCTCGTAGCCGGTGACGGCGAGGCAGCCGGTGCCGCCTTCGGCCAGGGCGGCACCGATGGCGTCGGGCTGGGCGAGGCCGACCAGGGTCTCCGTCTCGTCGGAGAGCCGGAGCACGGTGGGCCGGGGGCCGTCCTGGGCGAGCCTGCGCAGCGCGGCGGTGCCCTCGGCGAAGGAGGCGAACCGCCAGCCCTCGTACCGGCGTTGCTCCGGCAGGGGACGGACGCGGACGGTGACGGAGGTGATGACGCCGAACGCGCCCTCGGAGCCCAGGATCAGCTGGCGCAGGTCGGGTCCGGCGGCGGAGCGCGGGGCTCGGCCGGCCACGATGGTGCCCTCGGGGGTGGCGAGGGTGAGGCCGAGGACCATGTCGTCGAAGCGGCCGTACCCGGCGGACGCCTGGCCGCTGGAGCGGGCGGCGGCGAAGCCTCCGACGGTGGCCCATTCGAAGGACTGCGGGAAGTGGCCGAGGGTGTACCCGTGGGCGGCGAGCAGGGCTTCGGCCTGCGGGCCGCGCAGGCCGGGCTGGAGGACGGCGGTGCGGGAGACCGGGTCGAGGTCGAGCAGGGTGTCCATCCGGCGCAGGTCCAGGGCGATGAACTCCCCACGCTCGGAGGCGAGTCCGCCGACGACGCTGGTGCCGCCGCCGTACGGGACGACGGCCACCGTGTGCGCGGCGCAGGCCCGCAGCACGGCGAGCACCTCCTCGTGGGAGGCGGGCAGGACCACGGCCTGCGGTACGTCGGTGACGTCGCCGGCGCGGATGCGCAGCAGGTCGGGCGTGGACTTGCCGCGGGTGTGGCGGACACGGCTCTCGGTGTCGGTGCGGACATGGTCCGCCGTGCCCACCGCCCCGGCGAGGTCCTTGAGCGCCGCCGGGGTGAGCGTGGGGGCGGGCAGCTCGATGTCGTTGAGCGCGACGGGAGTTGAGGGGCTCGGGCGGACGCCGAGCAGGTCGCGCAGCAGTCCGGCCACCGCGTCGGGCAGGGGGGCCGCCTTCGCCGGGTCGCCCCAGCCGTTCCACAGCATGTCCATCGAACGGTCGTCCTCACCACGTCGGTTCGGTGTGTGCGGCGCCATCTCCCCCCGGCCGCCGGGGCGTTACACTGTTACACATGACGTCCATCCGTCACAACCGTTCGGACGCCGACACCGTGCTCGACGCGGTGCGCGACTGCGTCCTGGCCGTAGGTGTCCGCCGCACCACCCTCGCCGACGTGGCCCGCCGCGCCGGGGTCTCCCGGATGACGCTTTACCGGCGCTGGCCCGATCTGCGCACCCTGGTGGGCGACTTGATGACCCGCGAGTGGCTCGCCGTGGCCACCCGGGCGATGCCCGCCGAGCCGGACGGCCCGCACACCCGCGCCCGGATCGTGACGGGACTGGTCGCGGGCGTGGCCGCGTTCCGGGACCACCCCCTGTTCCGCAAGATCCTGGACGTCGATCCCGAGCTGCTGCTCCCCTATGTGCTCGACCGGCGCGGCGCCACCCAGGAGGCCCTGCTGACGCTGCTGGCCGAGGCGCTGAGCGAGGGCCACACGGACGGCTCGGTACGCGTGACGCATCCCGAACGGCAGGCCCGCGCCGTGCTGTTGCTGGTGCAGTCCTTCGCGCTGTCGCTGCGCACCATGACCGACGAGGACGACCCCGAGCTGGACGCCGCCGCCTTCCTGGGCGAGCTGCGCACCCTTCTGGAAAGGACCCTCACCCCATGAGCATCCGCGACCGCGCAGACCGTACGGCGGCACCCGGTTCGTCGCTCGACGCCGCCCGCCGCACCCGCGAGCTGGCCACGGCGGCCGGGGGCCGCACGGCCGACCTGCTGGTGGTCGGGCTCGGCGCGACGGGGGCGGGCGTCGCCCTGGACGCGGCGGCTCGCGGTCTGGACGTGGTCGCCGTCGACGCCCATGACCTGGCCTTCGGCACCTCCCGCTGGAGTTCCAAGCTGATCCACGGCGGGCTGCGCTATCTGGCGGCCGGGCAGTTCGACGTGGCGCACGAGAGCGCGGTCGAGCGGGGCGTGCTGATGACGCGTACAGCCCCGCATCTGGTGGCCGCGCAGCCCTTCGTGCTGCCTCTGACCCCGCTGGTGTCACGGGCGCAGGCGTCGCTGGCGTGGGCGGGGTTCCGGGCCGGGGACATGCTGCGGATGGCCGCCCGCACCCCCCGGCAGGTGCTGCCGGTGCCGCGCCGGCTGACGGCGGCCGAGGCCCGGCACCTCGCGCCCTCGGTGCGCGCGGCCGGGCTGCGCGGCGGGCTGCTGTCCTGGGACGGCCGGGTGACCGACGACGCCCGCCTGGTCACCGCCCTGGCCCGGACCGCAGCCGCGCACGGGGCGCGGGTGCTGACCCGCGTCCGGGCCCTGGAACTCGGGCCCACCGGGGCCCGCTTCCGGGACGAACTCACCGGCGAGGAAGGGGAGATCAGGGCGCGGGCCGTCGTCAACGCGACCGGCGTGTGGGCCGGGGGCCTGGTCGACGGCCTCCGCGTACGCCCCTCGCGCGGCACCCACCTCGTACTGCGCTCCGAGCGCCTCGGCGCGCTTCCGGCGGGTCTGCACATACCGGTGCCCGGCGAGACCAACCGCTTCGTGCTGGTGCTGCCGCAGGGTGACGGCCGCACCTACGTGGGGCTCACGGACGAGCCGGTCGAGGGTGGGATCCCGGACGTGCCCGAGGTGCCGGAGACGGACATCGGCTTCCTGCTGGACGTGCTGGGCTCCGTGCTGGACGCGCCGGTGCGCCGGGACGAGGTGGACGGCGCGTTCGCCGGGCTGCGCCCGCTGCTGGACACCTCGGTGCCGGGCGGCCCGGACACCGGCTCCGTGCGCACCTCGGACATCTCACGCCGGCACGCGGTGCTGACCTCGGCGGACGGGGTGGTCACCGTGGTGGGCGGCAAGCTGACGACGTACCGCCGGATGGCGCAGGACGCCGTGGACGCAGCCGTGGCCGCGCGCGGCCTGCCCTCGGCCCCCTCACCGACCGCCGCGCTCCCCCTGGTCGGCGCCGCCGCCCCGGAGCGCCTGCGCGACCTGCCCGCGCCCGCCCGGCTGGTCCGCCGCTACGGCACCGAGGCCCCGGCCGTCCTCGCCCTGGCCGAGCGGGACCCGGCGCTCGCCGAGCCGGTAGTGCCCGGCCACCCGGTCACCCGCGCGGAACTCCTCTGGGCCGCCCGCCACGAGGGCGCCCTCGACCCCTCCGACCTCCTGGACCGCCGCACCCGCATCGGCCTCGTCCCCGAGGACCGCGCCGAGGCGCTCGCGGTGGCCGGGGAGGTGCTGGCGCGGGCCACCCCATCGGGCGTCTGACCTGTTTCGCCGGTTCGCGCCAGGGGCATCCGTTGCGCGTGATGCCCCCCGGCTCCGACGCCCCTCCCCCACCCGCGCGCGCCTCCGTCGACCTGCGCTTCGACGGCTGGATCACCGGCATCGGCACGACGTCCGGCACCCGCCTGGTGTTGGGCCACTGGCCCCGCACCCCCTTCGGCCCCTTCAACGACGTGATGCTGGAACGCGCCGACGGCCACCGCACCTTGCTGGCGCCGACCCGGCAGGTGGCGGACTTCATCGCGGGAACGTACTCCTTCGACGAGGTGCGGGTCGTACCCGTGGGGGTGCGGATCGCCGGGGCGCGGTGGACCATAGCCGCCGGTGCGGTGCTCGACCTCGCCTTCACCGTCGGCCGCCGGGGAACGCTGGGCACCCTGCTCAGGATCGCCGGCCCCCTCGTCTCCCGCCCGGCCTGCGCCGCCGTGACCGACCCGGTCTCGCGGCTGCTGCTGGGCGTGCCCACGCGGGGTTCCGCCGGGGGCGGCCGGTACGAGTGGTATGGCGCCCGCGACCTGCACCGGCTGACCTCCGCGACCACCGTGTTCGACGGCCGAGACCTGGGGCCACTCGCCCCGGTCGACCCCCCGGTCCGCTTCGGCTTCGCCTCGGCACCCCGCACTCCATGCCAGGTCAGGGTGACGACGACGGTACGCGACCCGGGGCCGGCGGCTCAGCGGTGAGTCGACTCATCCCCTCACCCGGTGCTCGTTCGATTCACGGGGCGCCGATCCCATCTGTGCCACCCTCCGCCAGGTGAACACCGGCCACCCGCCTGCATTCCATAAGCCACCGGCTTCCCTGTGGGCCCACCGCGCGAAAGCCTGCCTTGCTCCACGCCCTGACGGCACGGCGGTTGGACGCTTCGGGATCGACGGTCACACGGTCCCACCCCACAACGGTATGCAGGTGCCGGACCAGGGCGCGGGCGGCGTCAGGACCGTAACCCCGGCCCTGGGCACGGGGCGCGAGCACCATGTCAATGCCGCCTTCGTGCGGGCCGGCGGCGACGTACTGGACGTAACCCACGGGGTCCACACCCTTGAGGACCAGCAAGGAGACCACTGCGGGGCGCCGCCTTCCGGTGTACTTGGCGGCCACTTCCTCGCGGCCGAGCGGCTGTCCGCCCCAGTCGCGGACGAACTCGGGGTCGGCGAACCACCGCGCGAGCAGCGGCAGGTGCTCCTCCGTGGCGGGAATGAGCAAGGTCGCCTCCCCCGCGATGCCACCCTCCGGAATCTCCTCCACGACTGCCGGCCCCTTTCGCGCGCGTGTCCCGTCCAGCTCATCCTCGCGATCGCAACGCCGACTCTGCAGCCCTGGCGGTTTCCGAACTGGTCACCAATGCCGTCCAGCATGCGACGAACACGCCCGCACCCGGTCGCTTGGCTCTGACCCTGCGGCACCGTCGCGTACGGCTCACACATCGACCCGGAGGACTCGGACCGACTAACTGCCATGCAGGAGAAGCTATTTGCCGAGAACACGGAAGAACACGATTGAGACGGACCGTCCTAGAAGCCGTCGACCCCGAGCGTGCGGTCATCCGGTTCCGGGCTCCTCTGGCCATTGCCCGTCATGGTGCGTCCGATCGTGCCCTGACGACGTGTGGTTCAGCGCTCCCCAGGGGCAATGGACGCCTTCTCGGCGGGGGACGACGGGACCACTCCGAAATGCTTGGCACGCAGGTCGGACCGCTCAGCCAGGTCGACCAAGGCGCGGGCGTGGTCAGCGCGGGTGACTCGGCTGGTCAGGTCCCCGTCCTCGGTGAGGGCGTATCCGCCGATGGGCGACGTGTCCGGGGCGAAGTCTCCTGCGGGGCTCACCGCCGTCCACCGCAGGTCGGAGGACCTGAACCTCTCCAGCGCAATCCGGTGTCCCTGGGAGAACGGCCGATACTCCGCCGGAAAGCCCTTGGTGTCGACGGCCGGAACGCCGGAGGCGTCGGGCAACAGCGAGGCGATGCTCACCCAGACCAGCCGGGTGACCCCCGCGCTCTGCAGACCGGTCACCAAGCCGTCGGCCGCGGCCCGGAAGAAAGCTCTCGGGTCGGCATCGACCGGCGCCACGGCCGCGATCGCCACGTCCTGGCCCGATGCGGCCCGTGCCACTGCTGCCGGGTCGGTGACATCCGCGTCGGCACCTCTCAAGGACGTCACATGGTGCCCGCGTGCGGTCGCCTCGGCCACGACAGCGCTGCCGGTCCTGCCGCCTGCTCCGAAGATCACGATTCTCATCATGCGCTCGACGCTAGGCCGACTCCCGGTTACCGGTTGGGTACTTAAGCTTGGGCTATGCGCCGACTCTCGCCCGAGACGTTTGACGAACTGTGTCCCTCCTCGATGCTGCCGGTCCGGATGCGGAACAAGTGGGCGCCGTTGGTGCTGCGCCTGCTCGGCGAGGGAGCTCAACCGTTCAGCGAACTGCGCAGGGCGCTGCCGAGGACGAGCCCCAAAGAGCTCACCCGGGCCCTGCGCTCACTCGAACACGACGGATTCCTCACCCATGACGCCGACGCCGCCGACTACACCCTGACTCCACTCGGGCAGAGCCTCCTCGCCGTCCTGCTGGACGTCTATGCCTGGACCGCCGAGCACTGGGACGAACTCATCGACGCCCGCGAGCGCGCAGATCAAGAGACCGGTTTGCGTGTCACCAACGCCTTGACCCGCAATATCCAGAACGCCGGTACCGTCGCCGGCCGCCGAGCTACAGCGCCCGAGGCGGATGCAGCCGTACCCGCGCCCCCACCGCCACGACCAGCACGATCGCGCAGGCCGTGAAGACCAGTCCGGCCCCGCGCACGCCCAGGCCCACCGTCAGGGCGCCCACGCCGACGACCGGGAGGGAGATGCCGAGGTAGGCCACGACGAAGAAGGCCGAGATGGTGGCGCCCCGGTGTTCCGGGGGCGCGGCCGCGCCGACCGCGGTGAGGCCCGCGCGGAAGGCCATGCCCTGCCCGGCGCCGCCGGTGACCGCGCCGACGAGCAGGAGGGGGAGGGACTCCACCAGGAGGGAGGTCCCGACCAGGACGAGGCCGGCGGCGAGTACGGCGCAGCCCCACGGGAGGGCGGCGCGGGCGCCGATGCGGCCCATGAGGAGCTGGCCGCCGGTGGAGGCGCAGAACACGCTGAACACCACGGCGCCGGTCACCGCGAGGTTGTGCTCGCCGAGGGTCTCGGTGAGGAAGGCGGGCGCGACCGCCGTGAACAGGCCGAGCAGGGAGAACCCCGCGAACGCGGCCAGCGCGCAGGGCCCGAACACCCCGCGCACCTCGGGCGGCACCCGCATCCCCTGCGGCCTGAGCGGCGGCCGGGTCCCGTCGTGGTGGACGGTCTCGGTGAGCAGGAGGGTGACGACGAGGGCGACGGCGAGCAGTGCGAGGTGGACGAGGAAGGGCAGGATGAGCGGCCAAGGCGCGTACTGGGCGAGCAGCCCGGAGACCAGCGGCCCGAGCCCGAGCCCGCCCATGTTGGCGGCGGTGGCCGCCAGCGCGGCCCGCCCCCGGTGCTCGGGCGGCGCCAGGTCGAGGACGGCGGCCGTACCGGTGCCGCTCAGCAGGCCCGCCGAGAACCCGGACAGCACCCGGCCGAGGTACAGCAGCGGCAGCCCGCCCTCCAGCAGGAAGCACACCGCGCTGAGCGCGGACAGCGCCAGGGCGCCGATCAGCACCGGACGCCGTCCCAGCACGTCGGAGGCGCCTCCGGCGAGCAGGAGGGCGACGATGACGCCGACCGCGTAGACCGCGAACACCACGGTCACGATCAGCTCGGAGAACCCGATCCGCTCCCGGTACAGCCCGTACAGCGGGGTCGGCAGCGTGGTGCCCATCATGCCCACGGCGAAGACGCCCGCGGCGGCTTTGTAGCCGGGCCGGACGCGTCTCCGGGAGTGCTCTGTGTCGGAGTCGATCACACCTCACCTTGGCACGCGGGCGCCGGTCAGGCGTGACGCGGACACGCCGGGGCATCGGGGGTGTCATGGACTCAAGTGTTCTGGCACAGCGCGGTCGGGGGCAGGCCCGGCGAGCGGCCGACAGCCCGGTGATGACCGCGGCGGCGAAGGCAGGCTTCGTCGCCCGTGGACTGATCTACCTGCTCGTCGGGGTCATAGCCCTGCAGATAGCCCTGGGCGGTGACGGCGGCGGGAAACAGGCCGACCGCGGCGGCGCCCTCGCCGAACTGGCCGAGAAGCCGTTCGGCGCGGCCGTGCTGTGGATCGTCGGCATCGCGCTGGCGGGCATGGCGCTGTGGCGGCTGTCGGAGGCGGTGTTCGGCGGCGCCGGGCCGGACGGGGCGAAGGCGTCGAAGCGGGCGCTGGCCGCCGCGCGCGCCGTGTTCTACGCCTTCGTCTCCTACTCGGTGCTGTCCTACGCGGCTACTCGGTGCTGTCCTACGCGGCCGGGCAGAAGGGCAGCGGCGGCGGCTCCTCGGACCGGCAGAGCGACGATGTGACGGCGATGGCGCTGAAGTGGCCGGGCGGCCAGTGGATCGTTGGCGCCGCCGGGATCGCCGTGATCGGCGCGGGCGTGTGGATGCTGGTCCGGGCCGCGATGAGGAAGTTCCGCAAGCATCTGCGCACCGGCGAGATGTCCCGCACCGCGCGTCGGCTGACCGACGTCCTCGGCATGGGCGGCGGCGTGGCACGCGGGCTGATCTTCGGCATGGCCGGGGTGTTCGCCCTGGTCGCGGCCGTCCAGCACGAGCCGGGCAAGGCCAAGGGGATGGACGACACCCTGCGGTCGTTCCGCGATCTGCCCGCCGGGCCCTGGCTGCTGGCGCTGATCGCGCTGGGGCTGGCCGCGTTCGGGGTCTTCTCCTGGTGCAACGCCCGCTGGCGCGAGGTGTGACCCGGACGGGGGTGCCCCACCTCAGGTGAGGGCGCCGCCGTCGACCCTGAGGACCGCGCCGGTGACGAAGGAGGCGCGGTCGCTCAGCAGCCAGGCGGCGGCCTCGGCGATCTCCTCGGGCCGGGCGGCCCGGCGCAGCGGGGTGTGCGCCTGGAGCCGGTCCTGGAGACCGGGCGACTTGGCCTCCCAGGCGCGCATCATCTCGGTACTGGTGTTGCCCGGCGCGATGGCGTTGACCCGGATGCCCTCGGGGCCGTAGGTGACCGCGGCCGACTCGGTGAGGCTGTTGAGCGCCCGCTTCATCGCGCCGTAGCCGGGCAGTTCGGGGTTGCCGCGCAGGCTGCCGACGGAGGAGTTGTTGACGATGGCTCCGGTGCCGGCGGTGGCCCGGATCGCCGCGACCTCGGCGTTCATGGCGAGCCACTGTCCCTTGAGGTTGACGGTGTAGAGCCGGTCGAACTCGGCCTCGGACAGCTCGTCCAGCGGGCCGGGCGCCTGATTGGCGGCCCCGTTGTTGAAGGCGATGTCCAGGCGTCCGTGGAGCTGTACGACGCGGTCGACGGCGGCGCGCACCGCGTCGGCGTCGGCCAGGTCGCACACCACGTGGTCGGCGGTGCCGCCCCCGGCGCGGATCTCCTCGGTGACCGCCTTGAGCTGGTCCTCGCTGCGGGCGGCGAGCACGACCCGTGCCCCCTCGCGGGCGAAGAGCCGGGCCGCGGCGGCGCCGATGCCGCGTCCGGCTCCGGTGATGAAGGCGACCTTGCCGGGGAGCAGGCCGGGCGCCACGGAAGTGTCTGCTGCTGTGTGGTCCATGCCTTCGAGCCTGCGCCGCTCGGCCCCGCTCATCCAGGCACAGGCGGTACCTGGCCGGCGCCGCGCGCCCGGCGCAGACTGGACGCGTGGACCGAGGAGAACTGGCGGCATTCCTGCGGGGCAGGCGCGAGCGGATCAGCCCGAGCGAGGTGGGGCTGCCCGCCGGGCCGCGCCGCCGTACGCCGGGGCTGCGCCGCGAGGAGGTGGCGCAACTGGCGTTCATCTCCACCGAGTACTACACCCGGCTAGAGCAGGCGCGCGGCCCCCGCCCGTCCCGCGAGGTGCTGTCCGGGCTGGTCAGGGCGCTGCGGCTGACGGACGCCGAGCGGGACCACCTGCACCATCTGGCCGGGGCCCCGCCCGCCCCGCCGCCCGGTCCGCCGCGCGAGGTGCGGCAGAGCGTCCTGGACCTGCTGGCCCGGCTGCCGCAGACGGCGGCCATCGTCACCTCGGCCATCGGCGAGGTGCTGGCCTGGAACGAGCTGGCGGCCGCGCTCATGGAGGACTTCTCCGCACTGCCGCGCCGCGACCGCAACCTGACCCGCCGTGTCTTCCTCGGACCGCACCGGGACGGCGTCCCGCTGTACGGGGTGTCGGACGTGGGCGCGTTCGCCCGCAACTCGGCGCAGCAGCTCCGCGCCGCCTCCGCCCGCTACCCCGGCTCCCCCGAGGTGACCGGGCTGGTGGCCGAACTCCTGGCGGGCAGCGAGGAGTTCGCCCGGCTCTGGGCCGCGTACGACGTGTCCGCGCCGCCCACCCTGCGCAAGACCTTCCAGCACCCGCTGGTCGGCCCCGTGACCGTCAACTGCGATGCCCTGCACGTCCAGGACCGGGACCAGCGGATCGTGCTCTACACCGCCACGCCGGGCTCCGCCTCGGAGGAGGCACTGCGGCTGCTGTCGGTCGTGGGCACGCAGCGGATGGACGTGTCAGGCTGAGCGGCCGCGCTGCCCCTGCGGCGCGTCGTGGCCGGCGTCCGCGGCCCAGGACGACAGGATGCGCAGGCCGTCGTGGGTGGGGCTGCCGGGTTCGGCGGTCCAGACGACCAGCTGCTGGTCGGGGTCACCGACGCAGGCGAGGGCGTCCCAGTCCAGGGTGAGGTCACCGACCAGGGGGTGCCGCAGCACCTTGCTCCCCCGGCTCCGGTTGGCCACCCGGTGGTCGCCCCACCAGCGCCGGAAGTCGTCGTCCCGCAGGGACAGTTCACCGATCAGCGCGGCCATCCGCTGGTCCTGCGGATGGCGTCCGGCCTCCATCCGGAGCATCGCCACACAGGATCGCGCGGTGTGTTCCCAGTCGGCGTGCAATTCGCGCATCGCCGGGTCGGAGAAGATGAGCCACGCGTAATTGCGATTCTTCTCCGGAATACGCGAGAAATCGGTGAGGAGTGCGGCGGCCATGGGATTCCAGTCGAGAATGTCCATACGGCGGCCCATGACGAGTGCGGGTGACGTGGTGAGGTCTTTCAGCACCCGTCGCAATTGCGGATGCGTTTTCTGTACGGTCCGCCGGGGCGGCCGGGTGGTGGTCTTGCCGGCCAGCTCGAACATATAGGCCCGCTCCTCGTCGGAGAGGCGCAGGATCTCGGCGAGGGCGTTCAGCACGGGTGCGGAAGCCTGCCTGCGGCCCTGCTCCAGGCGGGTGTAGTAGTCGGTACTGATCGAGGCCAGCAGGGCGACCTCCTCGCGGCGCAGCCCCTGGACCCGGCGCCGCGCGCCCGCCTCGGGCAGGCCGGCCTCGCGGGGGCTCACCTCGGACCGCCGGGCCTTGAGGAATTCCCCCAGCTCGTTGGAGTCGCTCTGACCGCTCATGGGTCGAGTGTCGCAGAGAACGCCGCCGGTGTGAGGGGGCCAGAACTGTCCCTGGACAACCCGGTCCAGGACCGAAGCGGCCCATTGTCCGGGGGGACGACTCGTGTGAATGTTGATCCGGAGGCCCCGGATGGACCCCTCGGATTTCCGGGCACCGCACATTCAGTTTCCCCCCGAAGAATGGTCTGCGCACAGTGAAGACGAAGGTCACCTTTCCCAGCAACAATCTCGCCCTCGCCGGAATCCTCTTCACGCCGGACGACCACACCGGCGCTCCCCTGCCCGCCGTGGTCGTCTCCCACCCCGGCGGTGGTGTGAAGGAGCAGACGGCGAGCGTCTACGCCGAGCGGCTGGCCCGCGCCGGCTTCGCCGCGCTGGTCTTCGACGCCGCGTACCAGGGCGAGAGCGAGGGCACCCCGCGCGGTCTGGAGAACCCCTTCCAGCGGGCCGAGGACGTCCGGGCCGCCGTCACGTATCTGACCACCCGCGACGACATCGACCCGGCCCGCGTCGGCGCGCTCGGCATCTGCGCGTCCGGTGGCTACGTGCCGTTCGCCGCGCAGACCGACCACCGCGTCAAGGCGGTCGCCACGGTCAGCGCGGTCGACATCCGCAGCCTCCTCGTGGAGGGCCTGGGCCGCACCCAGGGCCCCGAGGTGCTGAGCGCCCTCCTCGACCAGGCGGGCGCCCTGCGCACCGCCGAGGCCCGCGGCGAGGCCCCGGCCACGCTCAACTGGGCGCCGGAGAGCGCCGATGGCCTGGACGAGGCGCCCACCCTCTACCGCGAGGCGCAGGACTACTACCGCACCCCGCGCGGCGGCCACCCCCACTCCACCAACGAGTGGGTGCTGCGCAGCATCGACCAGATCGCCCAGTACGACTCGTACGCGATGGCCGAGCTGATCGCGCCGCGCCCGCTGCTGATGATCGTCGGCTCCGAGGCGGACACCGCCTACTTCAGCCGCGAGGCGATCGAGAAGGCGGCCGAGCCGAAGGAGCTGTTCGTCGTCGACGGCGCCACCCACGTCGCCCTGTACGACGAGGACGCCTACGTCACCCCGGCGGCCGCCAAGCTGGCGGACTTCTTCGGCACCCACCTCGCCTGACCCCGCAACACCCTTAAGGAGCAACGCACATGGAATCAGCACGGTTCAAGAACCGCACCTGGGACGTGGCGGCGGAGCTGCGTCTCCCCGAGGGGTTCGACCCTGCCAAGAAGTACCCGGCGATCATCCGCGCCCACCCGAGCCGCTGATCACCGGCTGCATTCCCGGCTCCCCCGGGGAGCGCGAGCAGGCCGGGATCGAGGACATCGACATCGTGAACGCCGTGGAGTACTACCGCACACCGCGCGGGCAGCACCCCGACTCCCCCGACAAGCTGCGCCTCGCGGGGCTGGAGGCGGCCTTCGGATTCGACGCGTTCCACCTGGCCGAGGTGCTGCTGACCCAGCCGCTCCAGGTCATCGTGGGTGACATCCCTCACAGGCTCCGATGACCTACGGGGCCCCCTTAGTAGGTGACGGACCGTGACGACAAGTGCGCTTTGTCCGTCTTGGCATGGATTTGGATCATGCTGTCCCCCGGGCCGGCCGGTCCCCTCGTCGTGGACCCTCGCTTTCGCAAATCATGAGGGGTTCTGACGGCCCGGCAGCAGCGTGCGGAAGCCGCTGCCGCCGGGTCGGCACGCCTTCGTGACCTTGGCAAGGGGCTCACAGGTCTACGAAGCGCATTAGTACGACAGTCTCTTTGCACGCCCTGTGTGGTCGTCCTAAGAATGACGACTCGCAGGGCGTCTTTGCTGTTCGGGAGGCGGGTTCCACCCAGAGGAAGCCGCGCGGCGGCGCCCGGCGTCTACCGAATGAGGTTTCACGCATGGGAAAGCACCGTAAGAACCAGCAGTACCGGCGGGTGCTGATAGCCGCCGTCGCCGTCGGCGCGGTGGGCGTACCGACCGCCGCCGTGGCCTGCGTCGACTGGAAGGACGACCCCCGGCAGCAGACGGAGGCCACCGCCTGGCAGACGGAACAGAGCGCCCGTCACGAGTCGCCCCGCGTCCCGAAGCAGGACGGTCGGCGCGACCACCGCCCGGCCGCCTCCGCGTCGCCCGCCTCCGCCACGCCCTCCGCTTCCCCGAGCGTTCGCACCCGCACCGAGCACCGGCCCGCCCCGGCGCCCACCCACCACCGCACCGCCCAGGCGACGGCCCCCAAGACGACCAGGGCCACCCAGACCGCCAAGCCCGCCGCCCCCAAGTCGGCCCCCGCGAAGCCCGTTTCGGCGCCCGCCGTGCGCCCGGTCTCCACCGAGCCGCGCCCCGTGCGGACCACCGCCACCACCGCCGCGCCGAGCACCCCGCAGCCCGCCGCGACCGCCTCCGGCGACGTCGCCCGTGTCGTGGAACTGGTCAACGCCGAGCGCGCCAAGGTCGGCTGCTCCCCGGTCAAGCTCAACTCCACGCTGACCAAGGCCGCGCAGGACCACAGCGCCGACATGGCCGCGCACAACACCATGTCGCACACCGGTTCCGACGGCTCCGACCCCGGCTCGCGCATCACCGCCGCCGGCTACCAGTGGAGCGCGTACGGCGAGAACGTCGCGTACGGCTACGCGACGCCCGAGCAGGTCATGGCCGGCTGGATGGACAGCCCCGGCCACCGGGAGAACATCCTCAACTGCTCCTACAAGGAGATCGGCGTGGGCCTGGCCCAGCCCGGCAGCTACTGGACCCAGGACTTCGGCACCGCCCGGTAGCACGTACCCCTCGCCGCGCGGCGTGGCGGGCGGGACGCGTGTCCGCCCCGCCGCGAGGATGGGGCGTCGCGCAGGTCGGCTGGGAGGCGGGTGTCGGGATGACGGTGAACCGTATCGGCTTGGTCGTGCACGCCGGACGCCCGGCCGCGCTCGCCGCGGCGGACGCGGTGCGCGAGTGGTGCGCCGAGCACTCCGTGGGCTGCGCCGACATCGACGTCTGGCAGGAGGGCGCGCGGCACAGCGCCCGCGAGGAGGTCGACAGCGCGGGCGACCCGGACCTCATCGTCACCCTGGGCGGCGACGGCACCTTCCTGCGTGGCGCCCGGCTGGCGGCCGAGAACGACGCCCTGGTGCTCGGGGTCGACCTCGGGCGGGTCGGTTTCCTCACCGAGGTGCCCGCCCCGGCCGTGGGGGCCGCGCTGGACGCGGTGTACGCGGGCCGGTTCGAGGTCGAGAGCCGGATGCTGCTCACCCTGCGGGCCTCGTGCCCGCTGGGCGTGCCCGCGCACATGGCGGACCTGGTGCACTACGGGCGCGGGCCGATGCTGCCCCCGCCGCGGGTGCGCCCGGAGTGCGAGACCGGGGACGACTGGGGCGTGGCCCTGAACGTCACCGCGCTGAACGACGTGGTCGTGGAGAAGCTGGCCAGGGATCGGCAGGTGTCGGTGGGCGTGTACATCGCCGGCCAGCTGCTCGCCTCGTACTCCGCCGACGCGCTGCTGGTGGCGACCCCCACGGGATCGACCGCGTACAGCTTCGCCGCCGGGGGCCCGGTGGTCTCACCGCGCGCCGAGGGGCTGCTGTTCACGCCGGTCGCCCCGCACATGACGTTCAACCGCTCGGTGCTGGCCGCGCCGGACGAGCCGATCGCGTTCCGGGTGCTGGAGCGCTCCGGCCGGGCAGCCGTCAGCATCGACGGCCAGGTGCGGGGCGTGCTCAACCCCGGCGACTGGATCGGCGTGTACGCGTCCCCCCGGCGGCTGCGGGCGGTGCGACTGGGTCCGATGGACTTCTACGGCCGGCTGCGCGAGCGGATGAACCTGACCGACGCGCCCGCGGCGGTCGCGGACGGGCAGGCCGCCCCACTGTGGCCGGTGCGCTCGGCGCCGCCCGGCGATCTCGCCCATCTGGCGCTGCCCACGACTCCCGAGGACGGCCCGCCGCGCCGCTGAGCTGCGGATATGGGGACTCCGCGCGAGCGAGGCCGAAAGGATGTCCAGGTTTCGCGATCCGCGGTGAGAATGTGTCCGGCTTCGGGGCACTAGGAGAGCAGGTACTCCTTCAAGGCTGGAGGCACACCATGCTCGCCATCGGTGTCATTCTGCTCATCATCGGCTTCCTCACCGGGATCTCGATCCTGTGGACGATAGGCATCATCCTCGCGGTGATCGGCGCCATCCTGTGGATTCTGGGCGCCACCGGCCACGCGGTCGCCGGCCGACGGCACTATTGGTGACCCTTCGGTGGTGACCTCTCGGCCCGTCCGGTCCCCCTGATCGCGCTCCCGCGCGGCAGGGGGACCGCTGGTGTGGCCGAACCCCGCATGCGGGACCCCTGAGGCTGCGGGAGGCTACGGACACAGCTGAGAAGGGACCCGCCATGACCTTCGACTCCGCGTCCGTCGAGCCCGTACCCCCGTCCTCACCGCCCCCGCCGCCGGTGCGGCCCTGGCTGGTGGAGGACCTGCCCGCGCTGGACCCCGATCCGTTCCTGGACACGCTCCTGCGCGACGAGCCGGTCACCCGCATCCGCCTGCCCTACGGGGAGGGGCACGCGTGGCTGGTCACCCGGTACGAGGACGTCCGCATGGTCACGTCCGACCCCCGCTTCTCCCGTGCGGAGCTGGTGGGCCGCTCGGTGACCACCATGGCGCCGCAGACCGTGGCCTCGCAGACGGCCGGCCTCCAGTACATCGACCCGCCCCGGCACACCGTCCTGCGCCGGGTCGTGGCGCGGGCGTTCACCGCGAAGAGCATGGCGCGGCTGCGCCCGCTGGCGGAGCGCACCGCCCACCAGATGCTGGCGGGCATGCGGCGCGCGGGCGCCCCCGGCGACCTCATGGAGCATCTGTACACGCCGTTCCCGATCGCGGTGGTCTGCGCCTTCCTCGGCGCCGACGAGGACGACTGGCGCAACTGGGCAGGCAACTCCGAGGCGTTGCTGACGAAGACGGACGCGAAGGAGCGCAACCAGGCGGCCCGCCAGGACACCCGGAGCCGGGTCGTCGCGCTGCTGGAGCGCCGCCGCACCGAGCCCCGCGACGACCTGGCCGGAGTGCTGGCCGCCGCCGCGGCGAGCGGTGAGATCACCGACGACGAGGCGATCTCGCTGGCCATGGCCGTGTACGTCAGCGGCGGGCACGCCGTGCGCAACAACAGCGGCTCCATGATGTACGCGCTGCTCACCCATCCGGACCAGTTCGCGCGGCTGCGCCGGGAGCCGGAGCTGCTGCCCAGGGCGGTGGAGGAGCTGTTCCGGTTCGTCCCGCACCGCAACGGCGTCGGCATCCCCCGTATCGCCACCGAGGACGTGGAGATCGGCGGCCATCTGATCCGCGAGGGCGAGGTGGTCTACAACGCCTACGTCGCCGCCAACCGGGACCCCGCCGCCTTCCCCGCCCCGGACCTGCTGGACTTCGACCGCACCGGCGCGGGGCATGTGGCCTTCGGGCACGGACCGCACTTCTGTCTGGCCGCGCTGATGGCCCGGATGGAGGCCGAGGTGCTGATCAAGGCCGTGCTGGACGAGTTCCCCGCCCTCCGGCTCGCTGTACCACCCGAGGACGTCGAGTTCCAGCGGGACGGCCTGATTCGCGGTCCGAGAACACTGCCGGTGAGCTGGTAGCCGACCCTGAAGTTTGCCCTTGCGTACGCGAGACACCCAGGTCAGGGTCATCACCACACGAAAAAGGGGAAGTCTGGGCGACAAAGCGCGCTCTCAGCATATTTGCAGTTGCAGATTTTGACGCGAGCGCGCGCACCCGGACCGTCCTCCCCCGGTGCGTGCTGCCCCGCTCCGGCGAACGTCCGGGGCCGACCGGCGGTAGGTTGATCTCCATGAGCGACAACGTGTACTTCGACATCACCATCAACGACGAGCCGGCGGGCCGGATCGTGTTCCGCCTCTTCGACGACGTCGTGCCCAAGACCGCGAAGAACTTCCGCGAGCTGGCGACCGGCAAGCACGGCTTCGGCTACGCCGGTTCCCCGTTCCACCGCGTCATCCCGCAGTTCATGCTGCAGGGCGGCGACTTCACCAACGGCAACGGCACCGGCGGCAAGAGCATCTACGGCGAGAAGTTCGCCGACGAGAACTTCAACCTCAAGCACGATCGTCCGTACCTGCTGAGCATGGCGAACGCGGGCCCGAACACCAACGGCTCGCAGTTCTTCGTGACCACGGTCGTCACGCCCTGGCTGGACGGCAAGCACGTCGTCTTCGGCGAGGTCGTCGAGGGCCAGGACATCGTGGACCGCGTCGAGTCCCTCGGCAGCGGCAGCGGCGCCCCCAAGGCCAAGGTGGCGGTCTCCGCGAGCGGCACCGTCTGATCCGCCCCGCCACTCGCCGTGCCCCCGCTTTCCGGGGGCACGGCGGCCGGTGCCCGAATCAGCCCCCGGTGAGTTCCGAGAAGCGCCGGGCATCGATGTTCCCGCCCGAGGCGATGACGCCCACGCGGGGCGGAAGGTTCTCGACGCGCCCGGACAGCAGGGCCGCGAGCGGGGTGGCACCGCTCGGTTCGAGGACGATCTTCAGGCGTTCGAAGGCGAACCGCATGGCGTCGACGATCTCCTCGTCGCTGACCAGGGCGATGGCGTCGACCAGCCGCTGATTGAGCGCGAAGGTGATCTCACCGGGGGTCGGCAGTACCTGCCCGTCTGCGATGGTGCGGGGCACCGGGATGGTGACGCGCGCGCCGGACTCCAGCGAGCGCTTGGTGTCGTCGCCCGCCTCCGGCTCCACCCCGATCACCCGCACCGCCGGGTGGAGGGACTTCGCCACGACGGCACTGCCCGCGATGAGTCCGCCGCCGCCCACCGGAACCACCAGCGCGTCCAGCTCCCCGGTGTCCTCGAGGAGTTCCAGCGCGGCCGTGCCCTGGCCGGCGATGACGTCGAGGTGGTCGTAGGGCGGGATCAGGGCGAGCCCCCGGTCCCTGGCCAGGTCCTCGCCGAGCGCGGTGCGCTCCTGCTTGTAGCGGTCGTAGGTGACGACCTCGGCGCCGTAGCCGAGGGTGGCCTCCAGCTTGGAGCGGGGCGCGTCCTCGGGCATCAGGATGACGGCGGTGGTGCCCAGTTCACGGGCGGCCAGCGCGACCGCCTGGGCGTGGTTGCCGGAGGAGAAGGCGGCGATGCCCTTGGCGAGCTGCTCCGGCGGCAGTTGCACGGCGGCGTTGTACGCGCCTCGGAACTTGAAGGCGCCGACCCGCTGGAAGTTCTCGCACTTGATGAACACCTCCGCCCCGACGCGGGCGTCGAGGGTGCGCGAGGTGAGGACGGGGGTCCGGTGGGCGATGCCCTCCAGGCGGGCGGCGGCCGCGCGGACGTCGTCGAGGGTGAGGTGCGGTTCGGCGGGCATGGTGGGTCCCCCAGGGAGTGATCGGTGGAAGGGCTCGGTGGAAGGGCTCTTACTTCGTGTAGTTGTAGACGGTCGCTCGGGAGACTCCGAGCAGGTCGGCGATGGCCTGGGCGGCGTCCCGCGAGTCGAACCAGCCGTCCTCGCGCAGTTGCCGCACCAGCTCGCGCCTGGCGTCGCGGCCCAGCGATCTCGGGGTGCCCCCGCGCCGAGCGGCCAGCGCCTCCACGGCCCGGCGCAGCTCGCGCGCGTGCCGGTCCCGCAGTGTTTCCAACGGCTCGGCGCCGTGTTCGGTGCCGGTGGCGACGAGGCCCGCCAGGGTGAGCGCGACCGGGGAGAGCACGGACACGTCGAGGTTGAGGCAGAGGGCCGCGATGTAGTCGCCCCGGCTGTTCCGGATGCCGATGGAGGTGCTCTTGGCGGGGCGGCCGTCGGGGAACCGGTTGGGGTAGTTCTGCACGACATCGGGGTAGCGGGGGTCCGCGATGCGGGCCAGGCCCAGTTCGGTCGCGGGATCGCCGGTGGCGCGGCCGGAAAGGTTGTTCTCGACGACCCGGATCGCGTGCGCCGGGTCCCGCAGGTCGTGCAGGACGACCTCGCACAGGCCGGGGAACATCCGCCCCAGGGCGACGGCGATCTTCTCGGCCTCGCCCAGCAGATGCTCGTCCTCGTCCACCGACACCCCTCATGCTGGACGGATTTTCCAGTTCTGGACGATACCTCTGCCCCGGCCCTCGGCACCATGGTTTTTCAGCGACCGCAGATCAATCCGGTTGGCCGGGCAGGGTGACTGTGGCAGCGTGCGCGGCCGGTAGAACCCCTACTCACTCCTAGGTCGTGTCCGTGCCCGTCGATGTCCAGAGCTTCGCCGCCGCCAACCTCCTGCGCCGCCCGCAGCCGGTCCGGATCGGCGGCTTCGTGGCGGGGTTCGACCCTGCCACGACCAGCCCGTACGTCAACTACGCCACCCCGCTGCCCGGCTTCGCGCCGACGGATGCCGAAGTGGTGGCCCTGGTGGGCGAGTTCCGCGAGCGCGGGCTGCTCCCCCGGCTGGAGTTCGCGCCGGACGCCGCGCCGGAGGTGGCACCGGCGCTGCGCCGGGCGGGCTTCGCCACTGAAGCGGTGCACGAGTACCTGGTCTGCACCCCGGCCACGCTGACCCTTCCCGCCGGCCTTCCCCGGGCGGAGGCCCCTTGCTCGGACGAGGAGTTCGCGGAGATCGACACGGCGCTGTCCGAGGCGTTCGGCGGGGAGTTCCCGGCGTCCGCCGAGGGTGCGGCACGGCTACGGCGGGTCCAGGAGCGCGGCGGGGCGGTCCGGTTCGTGCGCGCGGACGACGACGGCTGTGCCGGGGCGGCCAGTTGCTCGGCGCCCGCCGAGGGCACGGCCGAGCTGGCCGGGGTGGGCACGCGTCCCGCACACCGGGGCCGGGGCGTGGCGGCCGCCGTCACTTCCGCGCTGGCCGGGGTGATGTTCGAGCGGGGCGCGGGCTCGGTGTGGCTGGAGTACTCGGGTGACGGCTCCCGGCGGGTGTACGAGCGGGTCGGCTTCCGGCCGGGCGGCACCCGGCTGTATCTACGGCTGGGGCGCCCGCTTCCTTAGCGGCGTGTTAGATCTGCGCGTCGTCCCTTGTCCGGGGCGGGTGCGCGGCGCATGCTCGGGCGGCACTCGGGTCCGGCGTCCCACGGCGGCGGGCCCCGTCCCCCTCGTCTGGAGCCGCCATGTCCGCGTCCGCCGCCCCACCCACGGTGACACCCGCCGCCCGCCGTTTCGCCCTGATCGGCGGCTCGCTGGGCAATCTCGTGGAGTGGTACGACTGGTTCGTCTACGCCAGCTTCGCCATCTACTTCGCGGACTCCTTCTTCCCCGGTGACAATCCGACGACCAAGCTGCTGAACACGGCCGGCATCTTCGCGGTCGGGTTCCTGATGCGGCCGGTCGGCGGCTGGGTGCTGGGGCGGGCGGCGGACCGGCACGGCCGTAAGAGCGCGCTGACCCTGACCGTCACCATGATGTCGGTGGCGGCCCTGCTGATCGCCGTCGCGCCGACCTACGGCCAGGCGGGCT
Source organism: Streptomyces sp. NPDC085596 (assembly GCF_044541565.1). Classification (NCBI taxonomy): domain Bacteria; kingdom Bacillati; phylum Actinomycetota; class Actinomycetes; order Kitasatosporales; family Streptomycetaceae; genus Streptomyces; species Streptomyces sp. NPDC085596. Next base: position 247,699 of record NZ_JBITTC010000003.1, read on the forward strand.
ACTTCGGCGCGCTGGTGCTGCTGCTGGCGCGGCTGCTCCAGGGCCTGAGCATCGGTGGCGAGTACGCGGCCAGCGCCACCTATCTGACCGAGGCGTCCGCGCGGAACCGGCGCGGTCTCGGCTCGTCCTTCCAGTATGTGTCCATGACGTGCGGGCAGTTGCTGGGCCTGGCGATCCTGATCACGATGCAGCACACCCTGACCACGGAGCAGCTGCAGAGCTGGGGCTGGCGGGTGCCGTTCGTGCTGGGCGCGGTGTTCGCGCTGGTGGTGTTCTGGCTGCGGCGGCGGCTGACGGAGACGGAGGCGTTCACCGAGGAGACGGGCGGCGGCGCCGACACCGCGCGCGGCTCGCTCAAGGCGCTGTGGGAGCACCGTCGGCAGGCCGGTCTGGTGATGGCGCTCACCCTGGGCGGCACGGTGGCCTACTACACGTACACCACGTATCTCACCAAGTATCTGATCGGCAGCGCGGGCATGGCCAAGTCGACTGCCACGCTGGTGAGTTTCACCGCGCTGGCGGTGTTCGCGGCGATCCAGCCGCTGGCCGGGATGCTCTCCGACCGGATCGGCCGCAGGCCGCTGCTGATCACCTTCGCGGTGGGGTGCACGGTGGGCACGTATCCGATCATGACGGCGCTCGGGTCGGCGCACTCGTACTGGTCGGCGCTGGGTCTTTCGCTGCTGGCGCTGGTGATCGTCACCGGGTACACCTCGATCAACGCGGCCGTGAAGGCGGAGCTGTTCCCGACCCGTGTCCGCGCGCTCGGCGTGGCCCTGCCGTACGCGCTGGCCAACGCCCTGTTCGGCGGGACGGCGGAGTACGTGGCGCTGTGGTTCAAGGACGCCGGTCACGAGAAGATGTTCTTCTGGTACGTGTCGGGGTGCGCGCTGGTCTCGCTGGTCACCTACGTACTGATGCCGGACACCCGTGACACCGCGCTGAGCCGGGCCGAGGCGGAGGCGGAGGCGGAGTCGGACACCGGTTCCGGGCTCACCCCCGCGAAGGCCGCCGGCTGACCCGGTGCGGTCCGGGCCCGGCCGGCCGGCATAAGCTGCGGCCCAGGTCACCACGGCACGAGGACTTCCCATGCACGCGCTGCTCGTCGAGGACGACGACCGGATGGCCCAGGCGCTGACCACGGCCCTGGCCCAGCGCGGCCACACCGTGCGCCGGGCCGCCCGCGCCCTGGACGCGCTGCGGCACGTGCGGGAGGCCGAGTTCGTGCTGCTGGATCTCGGACTGCCCGACCTGGACGGTCTGGAGCTGCTGCGGCGGCTGCGCACCGTATGCGGCGCGCCGCTGATCGTGGTGACGGCCCGCTGCGAGGAACGGGACATCGTGCAGGCGCTGCGGGCGGGCGCGGACGACTACGTGGTGAAGCCGTTCCGGATGAACGAGCTGATGGCCCGCATCGACACCGTCCGCCGCCGCACCGGCGCGGCGATGCCGCCGTCGCGCGCGGACGCCGGCCGGGGTCCGGTGCGGGCCGGGGACGTGGAGGTGGACCTCGCGGGCCGCACGGTCACCGTCGCGGGTACGGAAGTACGGCTGACCCGGCGGGAGTTCGATGTGCTGGCGGTGCTGGCCGCCCGGCCGGAGGAGGTGCACTCCCGCGAGGAGATCCTCGACCGGATCTGGGGGGACGCGTTCCTCGCCGCGTCCCGCTCGCTGGATGTGCATGTGGCCGGTGTCCGCGCCAAGACGGGCCGGGCCGAACTGGTCCGTACCGTACGGGGGTTCGGCTACCAGCTGGGCTCGCCGGGGCGGGAGCCGGGTACGCGATGAGGCGCAGGCTGCTGGCCGTGCTGATGGTGCTGATGGGGGCGGCGGCACTGCTGCTGTCCGTCCCGCTGGCCGAGTCCTACGCCGCGGGACGCACCGAGCATCTGCTGCTCCAACGGCGGGCGGACGCCGTACGGTTCGCCGACCTCGCGGACCGGGTCCGCTCCCCCGCCGACCGCACCGAGCTGTCCACCGAGATCCGCCGGTACGCGGGGCTGTACGGCGCCTCCGTGGCGGTGTCGGACACGGCGGGCCGGACGGTCGCGCGGGCCGGGAGTCCGGTGCCGTCGGCCGCGGCGCGGGAGGCGCTGGGCCGGGCGCTGACCGGGCGGTCCACCGAGCGGCTGCCCACGGTGCGGCCGTGGGGTCCGCACCGGCTGGTGCTGGCCGAGCCGGTGGGCCGGGACGAGCGGGTGAGCGGGGCGGTGCTGATGGCCGTGCCGACCGGGGCGGCGCGCCGGGACGTGACCGTGCGCTGGCTGCTGATCGCATGCGGCGCGCTGGCCGCTTTCGCGGCGGCGGGCATGGTCGCGGCGGGGATCACCCGCTGGCTGATGCGTCCGGTCCGCGATCTCGACCGCGCGGTGGCGCGGCTGGCCTCGGGCCGGCTGGAGGCGCGGGCCGTGTCGGACACCGGGCCTCCCGAACTGCGCAGTCTGCGGGAGCAGTTCAACGCCATGGCGGAGGCGGTCGCGGACTCGATCGGGCGCCAGCGGGCCTTTGTCGCGGATGCCTCGCACCAGTTGCGCAATCCGCTGGCCACGCTGGTGCTGCAACTGGAGAACGTGGAACCGCATCTCGCGCCGGGCCCCGGCCGCCAGGAGCACGCCCGCGCTCTGGACGAGACGGAGCGGCTGGCCGAACTTCTCGACGGGCTGCTGGCGTTGGCGCGGGTGGAGTCGGGTTCGGCCGAGCAGGTCGAGCAGGACCTGTCCGGCGCGGTGACGGCACGGGTGGCGGCCTGGGAGCCGGTGTTCGACGCCTCGGAGCTGACGCTCACCGGGGACGGGGTGCCACCGGGGCTGCGGGTGCGGGCGGTGCCGGACGCGGTGGGGCGGGTGCTGGACGCGGCGCTGGACAACGCGGTGAAGTTCGTGCCGTCCGGCGGCCGGGTGACCGTGTCCGCCGAGAGCGACGGGGACGGTCAGGTCGTGGTGCGGGTGTCCGACGACGGGCCCGGTGTCCCCGAGGACCAACTCCCTCTCCTCACCCGGCGTTTCGTACGTGCTCCCGAGCATCAGAACGTGCCCGGCACCGGCCTGGGTCTGGCCATCGCGGACGAGATCGCCCGGCTCAGCGGCGGACGGCTGACGGTACGGGCCGCGACTCCGCGCGGTCTGCTGGTGGAGCTGCGGCTGCCGGGCGCCCTGAGCGGTCAGCCGTACACGGACCGGTAGTACGCCACGGCCCCCGGATGCAGCGGGAGATCGCCGGTGGCGACGGCGAATCGGGGTTCCAGTCGCGCGCCCGCGGTCACCTCGCGCAGCAGCACCCGCCACCGGTCGAACACCACCCGCAGCACGTCCCGCGCCTCCCGCTCCGGGACCTGGGCGCGGGCCAGCAGATAGTTGCCGACGCCGATGGTGGTGACCGGCCGGGTGAGCCCGTAGGCCCCCGCCGGAAGGGTGACCGCCGAGTACACCGGGCCGTACGCCTCGCGCAGTGCCTCCGCCTCGGCCTCCAACGACACGAAACGCAAGGGGAGTTCTCGGGCGAGGGCCGACAGGGCCGGGGTGGGTACCCCGCCCGCCCAGACCACGGCGTCCACGGTGCCCCGGCGCAGCGCGGTCACCGACTCGGCGAGCCCCAGCCGCTGTTCGCGCACCGCCCGCCCACCCGTCAGCCCCGCCACCCCCAGCAGGCGCCCGGCGAGCACCTGGGCCCCGGAGCCGGTGGCGCCCGTGGCGACCGGGCGGCCCGCGAGGTCGGCCACGGAGCGCACCGGCCCGTCGGCACGCGTCAGCAGATGCGTGTAGTTGACGTAGACACGGGCGAGCGCGGTCACGCGGGCCGGAGCCGTGAAGGGCGCCTCTGCGTGCAGCGCCTGCTCGGCGGCGTCCGCCATCGCGATGGCGAGGTCGGCCGAACCGGACGCCAGGCGACGCAGGTTGTCCACGCTGGCGGCGGTGCTCACCGGCGTGATGCGCGGGTGCGGCGGGGTGCGCTCGGCCTGCTCGGCGAGGGCGTGGCCGAAGGCGTGGTACGGCCCGCCGGGCGCGCCCGTGGCCAGGGTGAGCCGCCGGTGCGGGCCGCCGTCCCGGGCGCAGCCGGGCAGCGCGAGGGCCGGTCCGCCCAGCAGGGCGGACCGCAGCAGCCCACGTCGGCTGATCGGTCGGCCGGTCACCGCGGCAGCGTAACGCCCCCGCCGAAGCCCGCTGGAGGGCGGCCGGTCGGCCCGCTCCCGGCGGATGCCGCTATCGTTTGCGCCCTAGGGGCTTTCTTCCGGATCAGGCCCGCTCGGGCCGATGGCGCCTTCGGCGCGCCCCCTGCGAGATCCGGACAACGGGCCCTGGTTCCCCGGTCTTGGAAGGGATCTCGGCGTGGCATGGAAGGCACTGCGCTCGGCGCTGGAAGCCGTGTATCTGCGGCGGCTGCACGGCAAGTTGGAGGGTCTGCCCCGGCCCCGGCATGTGGCGATCATGCTGGACGGCAACCGGCGCTGGGCGCGCGGCGCGGGTCACACGGACGTCCGTGAGGGCTATCGCGTCGGCGGCGCGAAGGTCACGGACTTCCTGCACTGGTGCGCCGACGCCGAGATCAGCCACGTCACCCTGTGGATGCTCTCCGACGACAATCTGCACCGTCCGGCCGCCGAACTCGGCCCGCTGCTCGACATCATCGAGGAGACCGTGCGCCGGGTCTGCGCCACGGACGCGCCGTGGGAGATCGAGATCATCGGCGCGCTGGACCTGCTGCCGGGCGACACCGCGCGGGTACTGAAGGAGGCCGCCGCCACGACGGCCGGCCGGGGTGGCCTGAAGGTCGACGTGGCGGTGGGCTACGGCGGGCGCCGGGAGATCGTGGACGCGGTCCGGGCCGCCTTCGACAAGCACATCCGCGCCGGGGGCGACCCGCGCGACCTGGCCGCCGACTTCGACCTGGAGCACATCACCGACAACCTGTACTCCCCCGCCGGGCACGACACGGACTTCGTCATCCGCACCTCCGGCGAGCAGCGTCTGTCCGGGTTCCTGCTGTGGCAGTCGGCGTACGCGGAGGTGCACTTCGTGGACGTGCTGTGGCCGGCGTTCCGCCGGATCGACCTGCTGCGCGCGCTGCGCTCGTACGCGGCCCGCGAGCGGCGTTACGGCCGCTGAGCGGGCGTCAGTCCAGGCCGAGTCCCCGGCGGCCGGTGGCGTTGAGGCCGTCGGCGGGGAAGCGGTCGGGCCAGGTGCGCTCGTAGTGTTCCTCGGGGAAGTCGCCCGGGCTGGAGCCGGTGAGGAACGCCTCGCGCACCGAGGAGGCGTACGCCTCGTTGCGCGGGCACCAGGGTGCGGCGGGGATGTACATGACGTTGCCCCAGCCCTTCTGGTCCCGGACCGGGGCCACGCTGTGGATCATGTCGCAGTGCCACCAGACGGAGTCGCCCGCGCGGACGTCGGGGATGCCGGTGAGCGCCCGCATGAGCAGCGGGTGCCACTTCTCGCTCGCGGGGAAGACCTGGTTGACGGTGACCCCGCACATGTCGTCCTCGGGCACGTCGGGCAGCAGCGGCCGCAGCATCAGGTAGGCCATGGCCTCGGGGATCGGCACGGTGTGCAGGACGCCCTGGTCGTGGTCCATGTCGGACAGCGCGGTCCAGCCCTGGAAGGTGCGGAACGCCGAGCACATGGTGGAGCCGGGGTACTGGGGCCCCGAGGTGCGGTGGGCGGGGTCCCAGGGGTCGTACTCCTCCACGGTGCCGTCGAAGAGGTGGCGGAACGCCCGCTGGTAGGCGCCGGTCATCCACAGGTCGAGGGTGCCGGGGTCGCAGTGGGTGCCGAGTCCGGCCGAGTCGGTGCCGGGCGGGCGGCGCCGGATGCGGTCGGGGTAGAGGGCGTCGCGGTCGGGGTCGAACCACTGGACGCCGTCGGAGGTGTGCCGCCAGAAGGAGTTGAGGAAGGACTGCACCCGGGCCGTGCGCCCGCTCTGCCGGGCCTCCATCTGGGCCGGGGACCAGTAGACGGGGTAGATCTCGGGCTTGGAGCCGACGCTGCCGAAGAAGTCGTCGCCGGGGCCGGTGTAGTTCTCGAAGAAGCGGTTGCCCTCGACGTAGTCCACGATCCCGGCGTCCCAGGCGAGCGCCTGTTCGCGGGGGAAGTGGCCGCGTACGACGAGACAGCCGCGCGTGCCGATCCGGGCCGACTGCTCCGGGCTGACGGTGCCGTTCTCGATGTCGGCGTAGTCGACCACCGGCCAGACGGTGTCCCCGGCCGCCCGCTCCGCCTCGATCTCCGCGACGCGTGCGGCCACTCGTCGCTCGACGGCGGCGAAGACTTCCCCGACGCTGCGGCCGGACGCCTCGATCCGGGTCCGGAGGGCGGTCTTGATCTCGCGGACCGCGGCGGGGAGGTTCGCGGGGATCGTCTCCCAGTGCGGCAGGTCGCTGCGGGTGGGCTGGTGTCCGGCGGTGAGAGTCATGGCGGCCCGGCTCCTTTGGTGAGGGCTCCTTACCAATTCCACGGTAGGCAAGGCGGAGCATTTGGGCAAGAGTCCTTACTAGACTGCTGCGCATGACACCCGCCAAGCCCTCGCTGGAGATGCTGCGCGCGCTCACGGACGAGAACGTGCTGCGCGCCCTGATGGCCGACCGGCGCCTCACCCGCGCGGAGATCGCGGCCCGGACCGGCATCTCCAAGCCGACCATCTCCGACGCCGTGCAGCGGCTCGCGGCCGCCGGACTGGTGGTGGACACCGGCGAGCGGACGACGGGACGCGGCCGGTCGGGCTCGTACTACGCGCTCGCGCCGGGGCTCGGCACCGCGCTGGTGGCGAGCATCTCGCCGCTCGGAGTGACGGCCGAGACGGTGGACGCGCTCGGGGACACCGTGGGGCGGGCCCGCGCCGGCCTCGGACGCAACGCGGGCGAGCACCAGGCGGCCAGGGCGCTGGCCGAGGCGGCGGCCCGGCTCACGGAGCCGGAGCCGGGCGGCGCGCGGCTCGCCGTCGTCAGCGCCGCCGACCCCGTCGACCGCGCGACCGGCAGACTGGTCCGGCTGCCCGACGCGCCGTTCCTCGTCGGCGCCCTCGATCCGGCCGCCGTACTCGCCCCGCACGTCACCGGCCCCGTACTGGTGGACAACGACGTCAACTGGGCCGCCCGCGCGGAACACGAGGCGGTGGGCGTAGAGGATTTCGTGTACGTCCATCTCGGCGAGGGCCTCGGCTGCGCCGTGGTCGCGGACGGCGCCGTGCGGCGCGGGCACCGGGGGCTCGCCGGGGAGATCGCCCATGTGTGCACCACCGGCCCGGACGGCACGGCGATGCCGCTGACGGAGGTCTTCGCCGCGCTCGGCCTGCGCCGGGCGGACTCGACGGCCATCGACGTGGACGCGCTGGAGGCGGCCGTCGGCGCCGACGACCGTACGACGGAGGCGCTGGCGCGCGCGGTCGCCGGGGTGCTGAGCGCGGCCGTGGCCCTGGCCGATCCGGCGCTGATCGTGCTCGGCGGCGAATGGGGGCGCCTGCCCCGGATGCGGGCGGCGATCGACCGGCAGCTCGCGCACGGGCCGCGTCCCGTCCGGGTGGCCGCGGCGACGGTCGAGTCACCGGAGCTGACGGCGGCGCGCGGGCGGGCGGTGGCGGAGCTGCGGGAGCTGATCGTGGGGTCCGCGCGGTCGGCAGAGCGGTGAAAACCCCTGGCCGGAGGCGATTTCGCGTGCTGGGATGGCCCGATGGAACGCACGGTTGACGTGGACCGGGGTTCGTACCCGGATGTGGTGACGCCCTGGGAGCAGGCGACGTGGCGGGGCGCGGTCTTCGACTGGGTCGAAGGCCAACTCACCGCTCATGGGCTGCGGTTGAGCGGGGTGTCTCGGGTTCGGGTGCGGCCGTGGTCGGTGTCGATGCGGATTCCGGTGGCCGGGGGTGCCCCGGTGTGGTTCAAGGCGAACCCGCCCGCGAGCCTCTTCGAGGGTCCGCTGACCGCCGCGCTGTCCCGCTGGGTGCCGGAGCATGTGCTGCGGCCGCTGGCCGTGGACGCCGGCCGTGGCTGGTCGCTGCTGCCGGACGGCGGCCCGCTCTTCCGCGAGGTGCGGGGCGATGTGCCGCCGCGCGCGTGGGAGGAGTTGCTCACCGGGTACGCCCGGATGCAGCGCGCCCTGGTCCCGCGCGCGGACGAACTCGCCGGACTCGGCGTGCCGAGGGTGCGCGTGACCGAAGTACCCGCGTCCTTCGACCGGTTGCGTGCCGCGAACGGCTCCCTGGACCCGGACCAGCGGGCGCGGCTCGACGCCCTGCGGCCCCGACTGGTGGACTGGTGCGCGGAGTTGGCCTCATTCGGCGTCCCCGACTCCCTGGACCACGCCGATCTGCACGAGGGCCAGCTCTTTCACCCCGGGCCGGGCCGGTTCACCTACTTCGACTGGGGGGACTCCGTCGTCTCCCACCCCTTCGCCAGCCTGCGCGTCCCGGCCCTGCGGGCGTGCGAGCGGTACGGGCCCGAGGTGCTGCCACGGCTGCGGGACGCCTACCTGGAGCCCTGGACGGACATCGGGCTGTCGGCGGCGGAACTCCGGCGCGCCGTGCGGCTCGCGTGGCGGCTGGGCGCGCTGGGCCGCGCCCGCTCCTGGAGCCGGCTCTTCCCTTCCGCGGCCCCGGCCGCGCCCACCGCCGCGGAGGGCGCCCGCTCACTGCTGGAGACGGGCGACACTCCCCCGCTCTGAGCGCGGCCCGTCAGCGGGAGCGGCGGGCGTCGAGCCGGGCGGATCAGGTGGTCATGCCCGGCGGGATCGGGCGCCTCGCGGGCCGCCCGGAGCCGGCTGGCGGCATCCGTGACCGGAGCCGCGCCCACCGCCCTGAACGGCGCCCGCTCGCGGCTGGGAACCGGCGGCACTCCCCCCGCTCTGAGCGTCAGCGGGGCCGGCGGGCGTTCAGCCGGGCGGCCTGGCGGGTCAGGTGGTCGCGCTCGGGGAGGTTGGGTGCCTGGTGGGCCGCCTCGGCGTACAGACGTGCCGCCGTCGCCGGGTCGCCGTCCCGCTCGTGGAGATACGCCGCCACCGCCGTGTACCGGGGCAGTGAGTCGTCCAGTGCCGCGAGCGCCGCCAGTCCGGCGCGTGGTCCGTCGGCCTCCCCGACGGCGACCGCGCGGTTGAGCCGTACGACCGGACTGCCGGTCAGGCGCGCCAGCTCGTCGTACCACTCGACGATCTGCACCCAGTCGGTCTCCTCGGCGGTGGGCGCGTCGGCGTGGAGTGCCGCGATGGCGGCCTGGGCCTGGAACTCGCCCAGCCGGTCGCGGGCGAGAGCCGCCTGGAGGACGGCGACGCCCTCGGCGATCGCCGCGGTGTCCCACCGGCCGCGGTCCTGCTCGGCGAGCGGCACCAGGCTGCCGTCGGGCGCGGTCCTGGCGGCGCGCCGGGCGTGGTGGAGCAGCATGAGGGCGAGCAGTCCCGCCGCCTCGGGGTGGTCGATCGCGGCCGCGAGCTGCCGGGTGAGCCGGATGGCCTCGGCGGCGAGGTCGACGTCGCCTGAATAGCCCTCGTTGAAGACCAGGTAGAGGACGCGCAGCACGGTGGCCACGTCGCCGGGCCGGTCGAGGCGTACGCCGGAGACGGTGCGCTTGGCGCGGCTGATCCGTTGCGCCATGGTCGCCTCGGGCACCAGGTACGCCCGGGCGATCTGGCGGGTGGTGAGCCCGCCGACGGCGCGCAGGGTGAGCGCGACCGCCGACAACGGCGTCAGCGACGGGTGGGCGCAGAGGAAGTACAGCTGGAGGGTGTCGTCCCCGGTGGCCGCGGGGCCGGGTGCCGGTTCCTCGTCCACGAGGTCCTCGCGCCGGCGACGGGCGGTGTCCGCCCGGTTGGCGTCGAGGAACTTGCGCCAGGCGACGGTGATCAGCCAGCCCTTCGCATCGCGCGGAGGGTCGGCCGGCCAGACGCGCAGCGCCTCGACCAGCGCGTCCTGGACGGCGTCCTCGGCCGCCGCGAAGTCCGCTCCGCGGCGTACGAGGACGGCGAGCACCTTCGGTGTGAGGCTGCGCGGCAGCGCCTCGTCCATGGCCTGGGTCAGTCCGTGACGGTGCAGTGGTCGCCCAGGAACGGGCGCAGCTCCAGCCACTCGTGGATCGGCTTGCCGCCGGCTCCGGGGGCGGCCGACAGTTCCCCGGCCAGTTCGAGGGCCCGCTGGTGGCTGTCGACGTCGATCACCATCCAGCCGGCGATGAGGTCCTTGGTCTCGGCGAAGGGGCCGTCGGTGACCGGCGGACGCCCCTCGCCGTCGTACCGGACGAAGGTGCCCTCGGGGGCGAGTGCCTGGCTGTCGACGAACTCGCCGGTCTCCTGGAGGCGGGCGGCGAAGTCGTTCATGTACCGCACGTGGGCCGAGATCTCCTCCGGTGTCCACTGGTCCATGGGCACGTCGTTGGCCGGGGCCGGGGCGCCGCGGTAGTGCTTGAGCAGCAGGTACTTGGCCATCGTGGTCCTCCTCGCCGATGCGACCCATTGTGGTCGCGTTCGCAGCGGGGACGGAGCCGGACACGGGTTCTCGACATCGCCGGCCGGCTTTTTCCGGCTCTCGTGGAGCGTCAGCCTCTGTGAGCCGTGCCGCTCGTGGCGCGGAGATGGTCGCGGCGGGCGTTGTTGTACGTGCGCAGATGGACCTTGGCGACGGCGCAGGCCGCGCCGTCGGCACGGCACTGGCGGCAGGTCCGCACGTGCTGCTCATAGGTGGTACGGGCGTTTTCCAACGCCTCATCGGCAGAGGACATGGTCATCTCCGAAAGGAGGGCGCGCCCGTGCGGACGACGCCTGGTTGACTGGCTAGTAACTTCCGGAGAAAGATCATCATGTTACTGCCGGTACTGGGAAACCGGCCCTGGCAAAGATCGGGTACGCAGTACGTCCGCGCAGGTCAAAGGCGTAGTAACGCCGAAAGAGGGAGAACCGTCCGCCGACGGTTCCCCCTCCTGCCTCCCCTTCCCGCGCCGGTGACGCGGGAGGGGTCAGGAACGGCGTGCGCGCGAGGCGTACACCGTTCCGGCTCCCACGGCCAGCACGAGCGCGGCCCCACCCGCGAGCATGCCGACCGGGGCACCCGCACCGGTCTCCGCCAGCGGCGGGTTGCCGCCGTTCGGCGAGGACTTGGGGGCGGGCGCGCTCGGCTGGGCCGCCGGCACGTCCGGGTTGGTGGACGGCGTCGCGCCGGGCTTCGGGCTCACCGGGGGCTTGCCGCCCTCGGCGGGGGCACTCGGCTCGCTCCCGGCGGGCGGCGCGCTCGGCGCCGGGCTCGCGGAGGTCTCCGGCGCGGACGGGCTGGGGGTGGCCGACTCCGGCGTACCGGACTCGCACCGCTTGTCCCCGCCGTTCCAGGCGGCTATCAGGTGGTACGGGGTGAGGACGCCGGCGCGCACGTCGGGCAGCGGGCCGTGGCCCTCGCCCTCCTTGCCGTCGTAGGCCACGTCCTCGCCGTACAGGTCGATCTGCCCGAAGCAGGCAGGCGCCTTGACGCTCAGCTTCTGCCAGGTGCGGCCGTCGTCGTCCTTGCCCGCGACGTCCTTGGCGGTGAGGTGGACGGTGGCCTTGTCGATCATTTCCTGGCGGCCCGAGGAGGCCCAGCTCGGGCCCTCGGTGGTGTACTCGGCCAGGGAGACGGGGTAAGCGCATCCCTCGCCGACGGTCTGGCCCGGCGCGAGGCGGACCTCGACGGTGCCGGGGACGGTGTCCCACTGGTGGAACCCGCCCTGCGAGGACCAGTCCGGGCCGACGACCTTGCCGTCGGCGTCGACCAGGCGGTACTGCACGGTGGCGGACGAGCAGGCGCCGCCGTCCTGGGCGTGGGCGGTGGTGGCGCCGATCAGGGGCGCGGCGGCCGCAGCGAGGAAGGCCGCGGCGGACGTGGCGAGAAATCTGGCTGGTTGCGAGCGTGCCAAGGTGAGCCTCTGTCCGTTCAAAGGTGTGGGAGGTGGCCGGGCGCGCGCGAACCGGCGCGCGGCGCCCTTGTCCCTTCGCCCGCCCGAGGCGGAGCGAGGACGGTCAGAGTCTTGTCGCCTTTACAACTCCCGTCAATTTTCCACGAGTTGAGCCTCATCACAGTCGGGGCGGGACCGATTGCGCAGGTCAGAACGGGCGGCAGATTTCGGTACGGGACCCGACATCCCCGAATTGCGCGGATCGGCCCCGCCAAAGACGGCTACTCGCCCGGTGCCAGGGTGGCCGCGAGGAGGCGTGCCGTCTCCTCGATCAGGGCGTCGTCCACGGTTGCGTCGGGGGTGGGCTTGGTGGACAGCACGGACAGGAGCAGAGGCGTCCCCTTGCTGGTCCAGGCGACGCCGAGGTCGTTGGCGCTGGCGTAGGAGCCGGTGCCCGTCTTGTCCGCGAGGAGCCAGCCGGGCGGCAGACCGGCACCGAACCGCTTGGCGCTGGTGGTGTTGCCGCGCAGCCAGCCGACGAGCTGTTCCCGGTCGGCGTCGGCCAACGCGCTTCCCAGGGTGAGCAGTTCGAAGGTGCGGCCGAGGGCGCGCGGGGTGGTGGTGTCGCGCGGGTCGCCGGGTACGGCGGTGTTCAGATCGGTCTCCCACCGGTCGAGCCTGCTCACCCGGTCGCCGAGGGACCGGAAGAAGCGGGTGAGGCCGGCCGGGCCGCCGATGCGGCGGAGCATCAGGTTGCCCGCCGTGTTGTCGCTGTACTGGATGGCGGCCGCGCACACGTCGCCCAGCGCCATCCCGGTCTCCACATGGGCCTTGGTCTGCTCGGAGTTGGCCAGGATGTCCGCCGGCGGGTAGTGGATCACCTCGCCGAGCGCGGCGCGGCCGCCGTGGTCGCGCAGGACGGCCGCGGCGGCGATCGCCTTGAACGTCGAGCACATGGCGAACGGTTCGTCGGCGCGGTACGCCACCGTCGCGCCGGTGCGCGGGTTGTGCGCGTACACGCCGAGCCGCGCGCCGTACCGCTTCTCCAGCGCGGTCAGCTCGGGGCGCAGGGCGGCCGGACCGTTCGAGGCGCCCCACGCGGGGGCGGCGGAGGTCGCGGCGGCGGCCGCGGTGAGGGCGGCGCCCGCGCGAAGCAGACTGCGGCGCGGGACGGGGGTGGCACGGGTCATGTGCGGTTTCCTCCAGGGGAGTTGGGCCGTCGGGACCGTTGGATCTCCGACGGGGGGACAGCGAAACAGCAGGGCACCGCTCATGTCCAAGAGTGAACTTTGAACGTGCCATGACTTATTGATATGACTCCTGGATGGATCTGCTCGCGCATCTGGCGGCGTTCACCGCAACGGCCGACGAGGTGAGCTTCTCGCGCGCGGCCGAGCGGCTGGGGATCGCGCAGCCGCTCCTCAGCCGCCGTATCAAGTCGCTGGAGGCTTATTTCGGCGGCCAGTTGTTCGACCGGTCGCGGCGGCAGGTCGCCGTGACGGAGTTCGGCGGCTCCCTGCTCCCGTACGCGCGGGACGTGCTGGAGCGGGCCGAGCGGCTCGGGCAGGCCGCCCGTTCGGCGCGTGCCGCGCGGGTACGCGTCGTGGGAGTGCCCGCGCACTGCGCGCCGATGGCGCTGGCCGGGGTGATCCGCGCCGGTACGGAGCACGGCATTACCCTGGCGGTACGCGAACTCCCGCCTCGGCAGAGGCAGTCGGCGCTCGGTGACGGTTCTCTGGCCTACGCCCTGCTCCGCGTGGCCCCCGAGCGGGCCGCGTTGCGGGTCCCGCTCGGCCTGGCGGAGGCGAAACAGCCCTCACGGCGCACCGTCCATCTGGAGGACCTGCGCCCGCCCCGGGGCGCGGCCGGGCTGCCGATCCTGACCTTGGAGGAGGACGAAGTGCCGTACGCGCAGGACCGGTTGGGCAGGGCCACCGCCCGTGCCGGGCTGCCGGGGACCCTGGTCGGACCGGCGGGCCCGGCCGCTGCCGCGCTGGCCGACACGCTGGCCGGGCGGGCGCGGCTGCTGTGCGCGGAGCCGCTCGCCCGTCAGCACGGCGCGAGCTGGACCCCGCTGGCCGACGCCTCCCTGCACCGGGGGTACGAGGTCGGCGCGAGCGAGTGCCACGGGGAGACGGGCTCGGTCCCGGCGTGGCTGGCGAAGACACTGGCGGAGGCGGCCGGATGAGTACCGAGGTCACCTACGCCGCCACGGACAGCCCCCTGCGCGACGTGGCGGACGGCATCGCCCGCGAGTGGGACGCGCTCGGGGTACGGGGTTCGTTCCTGGCCCGGAACATCGACACCGGCGAGCAGCTGGGCTTCGACGTCGACGTGCCGGTGCCGCTCGCCTCGGTGGTGAAGGTCCCGCTGGCCCTGGTGGTGCTGGACCGGATCGCGGCCGGGGAACTGGACCCCGCCCGGCCCGTGACCTTCGTACCCTCCGCGAACGGCGCCGGTCCGACCGGGCTCGCCGCGTTCCGCCATCCGGCGACGCTGGCCGTCGGCGACCTGCTGCTGATGATGCTCTCGGTGAGCGACAACGCCGCGGCCGACCTGCTCCTCGATCTGGTGCCGGTGCCGGAGGTGGCCGCCCGGCTGCGCTCCTGGAACTGCCCCGGCCTGCGGGTACGGCACCGGCTGCGGCACATGTACGCCTGCGCGGCCGGAGCCTGTGGCAACGACTTCTCGCTCGCGCTGGAGCTGGCCGTACGCGACGAGCGCACCGGCCGTCACACCATCGAGACGCTCGACCCGGCGCACGCCAGCACCGGGACGGCCGGAGCCCTGGTGTCCCTGCTGGAGCGGGTGTGGCGCGACGAGATCTCCGATCCGCGCGCGACAGCCGAGCTGCGCCGTCTGATGGGCTTCCAGGTGTTCGCCCACCGGATGGTGAGCGAGCTGCGCGCGGACTCCCTCCGGTTCAGCGGCAAGACGGGTACGTTCCTGCATCTGCGGCACGAGATCGGTGTGGTGGAGGCGGATTCCGGCGACCGGGTGGCCCTGGCGGCGCTGACCCGCGCCGACCGCCGGGCGTCCCTGGCGCCGGACATCGACCTGGCCATCGGGGTCGGAGCCCGGCGCGCTTTCGAGGCACTGCGAGGGTGAACCCGGCTCAGCCCCGGCCTCCGCTCAGCCGGCGCCACTCCGGCCCGACGCGTTTCCACTCCTCGTCCCACTGCGCGAGCCGGCGCCGGACGAGCGAGTTGCACGCCAGCCGTCCGGAGGCCCAGACGACCGTGCCGGTGATCTGGGCGACGAGGACGCCGGTGAGGACGGTCTGGAGCATGGCCTCGGCCATGGAGGCGGGCGGCGGCACGGTGCGTCCGGTGCCGTCCGTCCACAGGTTGACCGTGGTGCCGGCCGGGGTGCCGGGGTTCACCTTGGCGCGGTCGGTGTGCACGGTGCCCTTGCCGTCCGTCCAGCGCACTGTGGCCCACACCCGGTCGTCGTCGTAGCCACCGCCCGAGGGCTGGGTCTTCGTCGCCGGCCCGGTGAGCACCGCGCGGACCTCGTGCACCTGGTCGCGGCGCGCGGACAGCGAGGAGTCCACGGAACTCGCGGCGGCCCAGCCCGCGAGCACACCGCCCAGTACGACGAAGATCCAGGTGAGGAGCACGACCCACGCCTCGACGAGGTCGCCGCGCCGTCGCAGTGGATTGCGCCGCCAGCGCCACAGCCGTACAGGGGTGATCGTCTTGGGAGGTGTCCGAGTCATCGGCAGCCGCCTCCTCTCGCCTGCCCACACCACCATCGTGCACCTGACCCGGCGAGCCCGCAGTACCGGACGGCTGGAGCGGAGGAACCGCGGGCGGCAGGGGGTGCCGCGCACAAGGGGGCGCCCCCGAACCGGTCGGTTCGGGGGCGCCCACGGTGGGATGCGAAGGCTCAGGCGAGGTCGAACCGGCCGAGGTTCATCACCTTGTGCCACGCGGCGGCGAAGTCCTTGACGAACTTCTCCTTGGCGTCGTCGCTCGCGTACACCTCGGCGACGGCGCGCAGCTCGGCGTTGGAGCCGAAGACCAGGTCGGCACGGGTGCCGGTCCACTTGGCCGCGCCGGTGGCCGCGTCGCGGCCCTCGAACGTGGCCTCGTCCTCGGACGTGGAGCCCCACGTCGTACCGAGGTCGAGCAGGTTGACGAAGTAGTCGTTCGTCAGCACGCCCGGCGTCTCGGTGAGGACACCCAGCTTGGAGTCCTGGTAGTTGGCGCCCAGGACCCGCAGACCGCCGATGAGGACGGTCAGCTCCGGGGAGCTGAGGGTCAGCAGGTTGGCGCGGTCGACGAGCGCGTACTCGGCGCGGCCGGGGTTGGCGCCCTTGCCGACGTAGTTGCGGAAGCCGTCGGCGGCGGGCTTGAGCGCCTCGAAGGACTCGACGTCGGTCTGCTCCTGGCTGGCGTCCACACGGCCCGGCGTGAAGGGCACGTCGACCGGGAACCCGCCGTCCTTGGCGGCCTTCTCCACCGCGGCGTCGCCGCCGAGGACGATCAGGTCGGCCAGGGAGACGTGCTTGGCACCGGCGGAGGCGTTGAACTCCTCCTGGATGCCCGCCAGGGTGCGCAGCACCAGGGCGAGCTGGTCCGGGTCGTTGACCTCCCAGCCGCGCTGCGGCTCCAGACGGACGCGGGCGCCGTCGGCACCGCCGCGCTTGTCACTGCCGCGGAAGGTGGACGCGGACGCCCACGCGGCGCTGACGAGCTGCGACACGGTGAGACCGGAGTCGAGGATCTTGCCCTTGAGCGCGTCGGCGTCGGCCGCGTCGATCGGCTGGCCCTGCGGCTGGGGCAGCGGGTCCTGCCACAGCAGCGTCTCCTGCGGGACCTCGGGGCCGAGCAGCAGCGACTTCGGGCCCATGTCGCGGTGGGTCAGCTTGTACCAGGCACGGGCGAAGGCGTCCGCGAACTCCTCGGGGTGCTCGTAGAAGCGGCGGGAGATCGGCTCGTAGATCGGGTCGAAGCGCAGCGACAGGTCCGTCGTGAGCATGTTCGGCGCGATCTTCTTGGCCGGGTCGAAGGCGCTGGGCACGGTGCCGTCGCCCGCGCCGTCCTTCGGCTTCCACTGCTTGGCGCCGGCGGGGCTCTCGGTCAGCTCCCACTCGTAGCCGAAGAGGGTGGCGAAGAAGTTCACGTCCCAGGTGATCGGCGTGGAGTTCCAGGTGACCTCCAGGCCCGAGGTGATGGTGTCGGGGCCCTTGCCGGTGCCGAAGCTGCTCTTCCAGCCGAGGCCCTGCTGCTCCATCGGGGCGTCCATCGGGTCGGGGCCGACATCGCTCGCCGGGCCCGCGCCGTGGGTCTTGCCGAAGGTGTGGCCGCCCGCGATCAGGGCGACGGTCTCCTCGTCGTTCATCGCCATGCGGGCGAAGGTCTCGCGGATGTCGCGGGCCGCGGCGATCGGGTCCGGGTGGCCGTTGGGGCCCTCGGGGTTGACGTAGATCAGGCCCATCTGGACGGCCGCGAGGGGCTCCTCCAGCTCACGGTCGCCGGTGTAGCGCTCGTCGCCGAGCCAGGTGGTCTCGGGACCCCAGTAGACGTCGGCGTCGGGCTCCCAGGCGTCCACGCGGCCGCCGCCGAAGCCGAAGGTCTTGAAGCCCATGGTCTCCAGCGCGACATTGCCCGCGAGGATCATGAGGTCGGCCCAGGAGATGTTCTGGCCGTACTTCTTCTTCACCGGCCACAGCAGCCGGCGGGCCTTGTCCAGGTTGGCGTTGTCCGGCCAGCTGTTCAGCGGGGCGAAGCGCTGCTGTCCGGTGCCGCCACCGCCGCGGCCGTCCCTGGTCCGGTAGGTGCCGGCGCTGTGCCAGGCCATCCGGATGATGAACGGGCCGTAGTGGCCGAAGTCGGCGGGCCACCAGTCCTGGGAGGTGGTGAGCACCTCCGCGAGGTCGCGCTTCACGGCCGGCAGGTCGAGGGCGAGGAACGCCTCGGCGTAGTCGAACTCCTCGCCCAGCGGGTTGGCGACGGGCGGGTTCTTGGCAAGGACCTTCAGGTTGAGCTGCTTGGGCCACCAGCGGTCGTTGCCGCTGCCCAGGGCAGGGTGCAGGGAGGTGGCGGTACCGCCGTGGGCGACGGGGCAGCCGCCGGTCCCCTCGTCCTTCGGGTCAGTGACGATCGCGTCTTCGTTGGCAGGCATGTCGATCCTTCCGTAACGGACGAAAACCCGGCGCTCAGGAGCTGCGGCCGGTGGAACAGTCGGAGCAGGTGCCCCAGTACACGACCTCGGCCTCGTCGATGGCGAAGCCCCGGTTGTCGGAGGCGGTCAGGCAGGGCGCGTGGCCCACCGCGCAGTCGACGTCGACGACGGCACCGCACGACCGGCACACGGCGTGGTGGTGGTTGTCGCCGACGCGTCCCTCGAACCGGGCGGGGCTGCCCGCGGGCTCGATGCGGCGTATGAGGCCCGCGGCGGTGAGCGCGTGCAGGGCCTCGTAGACGGCCTGCACGGAGATGTGGCCCACGCGCTCGCGGACCTGGGAGGCGATCGCCTCGGCACCGAGGTGGTCGCCCGCGCGGACGGTCTCCAGCAGCGCGACGCGGGCCGCCGTGACGCGGAGGCCCGCACCGCGGAGCTCCGCGGCGGCGGTGGTCGGAGGCTGGGTTGCGGTCATGGGACGAACCTACCGTCATAAACACGAGAGATTCAAGAAAACGAGCTAAACAGTTTTTTGACTTCTTAGTGTGACTGGCGGATGCCGGTCCGTGCCCGGCCGTGCCCGCATCATGTGACCCGGCCCCCCGCCCACGGGTGCGCCGAGCCGCACGGTCCCCCGCACGGGCGAACGGAACCCGAAACGGAACTCAACCTTCTGGTTCCCCGCCGCGCCCTCGCGCAAGCGCCCGGCACCCCTCCGCGCGCGACAGCGGCGCTCACTCGTCCGGGTGCTCCGGGCCCGCCATCCGTGGCAGGGCGAGGGGTGTCTCGTTCGGCAGCAGTGTGACGTTTCCGGCATGACGTGAATGTGGGGGTGCCGCAGGGCAGCAGTCCCCTTCATGCCCCACGCGAACCTCCAGCGGCAGGTGATTGGATGACCACGGCGACGACCCGGACGCCCCGGACGCCGCCCGGCCGACCCGACGCGGCCACCGCCCGCTCCTCCCCACCGGGCGGCGTCAGACCCTCGCTGCCCTCGCTGACCGGGCTGCGCTGGGTGGCGGCCCTGCTGGTGTTCGGACTGCACATCAACAACTTCGGCTACCTCGGCGGCCAGGCCGGGCGGCTCGTCTCCTGGGCCTTCACGCCCGGCGGCACCGGGGTGTCGTTCTTCTTCATCCTGTCCGGCTTCGTGCTGACCTGGTCGGCCCGGCCGAATGATCGGGCGCCCGGCTTCTGGCGGCGGCGGATCGCACGGGTCTGCCCGGTGCATGTGGCCACCGCCCTCCTCGCGCTCGCCCTGGCCTTCGCGATGGGCCGTCCGGGGCTCCCGACCTGGAAGCAGACCCTGGCGAATCTGCTGCTGGTGCACTCCTGGTGGCAGCCCTGGTGGCAGACGCTCAACCCGGTCAGCTGGTCGCTGGCCTGCGAGGCGTTCTTCTACGCGCTCTTCCCGGCCCTGTACTGGCTGCTGCGCAGGCTGAACGCGCGCGGGACGCTGGTGCTCGGCGGGGTGGCGGCGATGGTCGCGCTGATCCTGGCCTGGGCGGACGCCCACCACTGGCTGAACCAGCCGCTGTACTCGCTGCCCGCGGCCCGGCTGCCGGAGTTCGTGCTCGGTACGGTCACGGCGCGGCTGGTGCTGCTCGACCGCTGGCGCGGCCCCGGCCTGGAGGGCTCGCTCGCCCTGGCCATCCTCGGCTACTTCCTCGTCCCTCAGGTGGCGCCCGGCTACGCGGCCACGTCCTGCACCCTGGCCGGGTTCACGGCGCTGATCCCGGCGGCGGCCGTCGCGGACCTGCGCGGGCTGCCCTCGCTGTGGCGGGGACGGCGGCTGGTGCGGCTCGGGGAGCTGTCGTTCGCGTTCTACATGGTGCATCTGCTGGTGCTGCGCGCGGGCATCTCCGTGCTGGGCGACAAGCCGCGGTTCGGCGCGGCGGCCGGGATCGGGGTGACCGCGGCCGCGTTCGCGGTGTCGCTCGGGCTGTCCTGGGCGCTGTTCGAGGGGGTGGAGCGCCCGGTGCGGCGCCTGCTGCTGCGTAGCCGGCGGCCGGAGGTACGGCCGGCCGCGCCGGCCGGGAAGGAGACCGTCGCGGCCGGCCGCGACTGAGCCACGACAGCCGGGTGCCGGCCCCTCGCTGGAGGGACCGGCATCCCTCAGGGCCTGCCTTCCGGATCTTGCCGACCTGAGCCTGCCTGATCCGGAAGACAGGCCCTACCCCGCCGTCAGGAGTTGGCGCAGATGTTGCCGAACGCGGGGTTCAGCAGGCCCACGACGTCGATCGTGTTGCCGCACAGGTTGACCGGGATCTCCACCGGGACCTGGATGACGTTGCCGGAGGCGACGCCGGGGCTGTTGGCGGCGACACCGGTGGTCGGGTCCGGGTCGGCCGCCTGGGCCGCCGTGGCGCCGGAGAGGGCAAGGGCGCCCGCGAGAACGGCTGTTGCAGCAAGCTTGCGCATACGCATGAGGTGCCTCACTGGTCGAGGTTGGGACCCTTCCATCACAGCGGCAGCTCAGGCGGGGCGCCCGCCGTACTACTCCGTTCGGGACAGGAGCCCCCGGTCCGGAGGTCGTCCGAGATGGGAGCGGAGGGCTCCCGGTGGGTGAAGTCGGCCCGGCCGCACAGGAGTTGTCCTGGACGACCGGCCGCTCGGACGCCTGACCGGGCCGGGGGCCGTGACGGAGGGCCGCGCGGCCCTCCGTGCACGCCACCCTAGGCGCGCCGCGCGGACCCCGCCTGCCGGGCCCCGCGCACCCGCGCTACGGGAACTGGGTGATCTTGGACGGGATGGTGTCCGACCCCGAGGTGGGGGCTCCGGTGTTGTTGACGACGTGGGCGTACTGGCCCTTGCCGCCGAGCGAGATCACCAGGATGTCGTGCAGCTTGACCCCGGAGTTCACCGGGACCTGGAAGCCGTGCGCCTGGACGATGGAGGAGTCCGTGGTGAAGTTGCAGTAACTCCCCAGACCCCACGCCTCGTGCGAGGTGACCGAGTCGGCGATCTTGTAGGCCGCGTAGCCGACGATGCCGTCATGGGTGATGGCGGCGGAGTTGGGCACGTCGTACGCCTTCTCGTTCTGGAAGAAGATCGTGCGCCCGCGCTGACCGGCCCAGTACACGTCGTACTTGTTGTAGTGCTCGACGAACAGGCCGGTGGCGAGTACGTCGTTGCCGTTGACGCGCAGTCCGTAGTCGGCACGGTTGGTGTCCCAGCCGACTCCGCTGCCGTGGTCGGCGCGCCAGAGCCAGGTGTGGTCGATGACGACGTTGTTGCTGTTGACCACGACCGAGTTGGTGGCGAGACCGGGTCCGGCACCGCCGATGCGCACGAACACGTCCTGCATGGTGGTGGGGTTGGCCGAGTGGTCGGCGGTGGAGCCGGCCGGGCCGATCCGCAGCAGGGTGTCGGAGTTGGCGCTGCCCGCGTCGATGAGGAAGCCGGCGAGCCGGACGCCGTCCACGTCGGCCACGTGCATGGCGTCGACGCCGCCGTCCGGGACGATGGTGGCGAGCCCCAGGCCGAGGACCACGGTGTTGGCGCGGTTGACCTCGATGGCCCGGTCCAGGTGGTAGACACCGGGCGTGAACAGCAGGTTCAGGCCCTGGGCGAGGGCGGTGTTGATGGTGGCGGCGGTCGCGCCGGGCTTGACCACGTAGAACTGGTCGAGCGGTAGCGAGGTCCCCGCGTTGGCGGGCCAGGACACGCCACGCGCGTTGGTGCGCTTGGCCGGGACGAACACCTTGTACGTGGAGCCGTCGAGGTAGAGGAACGGCTTCTCGCGCGAGACCGGGGTGTTGTCCAGCGTGGTGTACGGGCCGCTGTCGAAGTTGGTCGCGGGCGCGCCCTGGACGCCGCTGAAGACCATGTTCCAGACGCCGTTGGTCCAGCCGCCGACCGAGCTGTCACGGGTGTACCACTGCTGCTGGGAGTACGGGCCCACCGTGCCGTCGATCTTCGAGTCCGCGATGTAGCCGCCGGAGGCCCAGCCGTAGCCGTTGGGCGAGAGGTTGAGTCCGCCCTGGACGTGGATACGGCGGAACGGGGCGGCCTGGGCGACGGCCCAGCGGTCGGTGCCGTTGACCGGGCGGATGGCGAGGTTCTCCGCCGAACGCCAGAAGTTCTGCGTGGCGTTGCCGTTGAACCAGCCGGCGTCCACGGTGATGTCACCGTTGATCTGCACGTCGTCGGGGTTGAGGCCGAGGCCGGAGACCGACGTGTAGAAGCCGAGCTGGGCGTTGATGTTGTTGTACGTGCCGGGCTTCATCAGGAACTGGTAGCGCGCGGAGCCGAACTGGTTCGACTCCTGGCCGGCGAAGACACTGTCGAACTTCTGCTGGAGGTTCGGCGTGCTCGGGTCGACGACGATCACGTTCGGGCCGAGGTCGCCGCCACCCTGCACCGGCGGGACACCGGTGGTGCCGGTGTGCACGGCCATCTCCCACAGCGAGTAGCCGTAGGCCGTGCCGCGGGCGGTGCCGTTGATGCGGACATAGCGGCCGGAGCCGCTGACCGCGTACGAGGCGGTGCCGCCGGTGGCGCCGGTGACGGACTTGAGCGTGGTCCAGTTCGTGCCGTCGGTCGAGCTCTGGAGCTGGAAGTCCTTGCCGTAGGCGGCTTCCCAGTTCAGGTCGATGCCGCACAGGTCCTGCACCGACCCGAGGTCGACGCGGAGCCACTGCGGGTCGGCGAACGCGCTGGACCAGCGGGTGCCCGCGTCGCCGTCGAAGGCGGCGGAGGCCGGGGTGCCCGCGCTCTCGCTGGAGGAGGCGGTGGCGGGCTTGCCCTGCGCGACGTTCGCGGTGTTGCAGCCGGCTTGGGCGGCGTCCGTCGCGGCGACGGCGGCCGGTGGCTGGAAGGTGGGCAGGGCGAGCAGTGCTGCCGTGGCGGCGAGCGCTGTCCCCAGGGATCTCAGTCTCATGTGCGGCTCCCTGCGACTGCGGGACCGGGGGACCGGCCCCTACTTAGTTCATGTTTTGATTTAAGGGATGAACCAAACGGGCGCAAGCCTTCGGAAGCCAAATCCTTTCCGCACAAGGGCGTTCACACCCAGCGGCCGTTCACATGAGGGCGGGACTGTCCGGACCATGTGCTTTGGTCCCGACAGCCCCGCCCGGTGAGGTCAGCGGCCCGGCCGCCCCTGGGTGCGTAGTTGACCGACCGTCTTCAGCAACCGATCGGCGGGCGCCAGTAGTTGAGGGTGGGCCAGCACGGTGTTGCGCAGTCCGCGCACCGGCCGGCGCCATATCCGCTGGGCCATGGCCACCGGATGAGCGCGGGCCGCGAAGCCCTCGCCGACCCGCAGTTCGCGGGTCTTGAGCCAGTCCTTGTACTCCTTGTCGCCCCGGCCGAGGTCGACGAGGGTCACCCCACTGCGGGCGGCACCCTCGGCCGTGCGCAGGTGCATCATCAACCCCGGTGAGTAGTAGTGCAGTTCGGGGTCATAGGCGGTGAACCAGGCGGCCAGGACGGTGCTGGAGCGGGGCCCGAAGTGGGCGGCGACCGGACGGTCACCCGCGTACAGCACGGAGAGCACACCGGTGAAGTGCTCCTCGCGGACATGGAAGAGGTGGTTGACCAGATCCACGATCCAGGGGCGGGAGAACCGGTCCATGCGGCCGGTGCGGCGGTACTGGGCCGACTTCCAGCGCATCAGGGTGCGCAGCACGTTCGGGTCGCGCTCGTCGAAGACGAACCGCACCTCGCCGAGGTCCCGGCCGAGCCTGCGCTCCTTCTTCAGGGTCGTCTTGGCGAGCCCCGGATAGGTGGCGCGCAGCCACTCGGCATATGTGCCGTCGCCGGGCTTCACGTCGATGACGGGTGAGGCGAAGGTGCCGGTGAGGTGCGGGGCGAACGGCCGCTGCACCTGGACGAGATGGTCGAACTCGAAGATGCTGAGCCCGCAGGCGCGCAGGAGTTCGGCCGCGTCCCAGGTGACGCCGGGCCGGTGCACGAGGGCCTGGCAGTCGGAGAGTCCGAGGCCGATGGCCCGTCCCGTGCCCAACGGCCCGCGTTCATAAGGGAGGAAGCCGACCGGCTCGCCGCCCTCGTGCAAGACCGCGATGCGTACGCCGCTTCGATGGCGGCCCACTCCGATGGCGAACTCCGGTGCGAGGAAGGGGTTGGCGTACTCGGGTGACTCGTCCATCGCCCGGTGCCAGGCCCCGCGCAGTGCGGAGGTCAGTTCGCCGGGTCTGTGAATGGTGATCTCCACCGTGGTTCGCCCCGCCCTTCGTGTGATCGCTCCCCGTCGCGCACCGCCGCTCAAACGTGGCGAAACAGTACGCACAGCGTCAAGGGTGCCTCAGAGGGCGGACGCTCCGCCACGGTTCCGCGCAGATCGGCCGGTTCGGCAAGTGCCCTGCACAGGAGGGGCGTTCACTTACCCCTCGGTAAAGAGACGGTTTGGTCCAGTCCAAAGACGCGTATTGGACTAGACCAAGGCGGACGCTGTCCAGGAGTCTTGCACTCCCCCATCCCCCACCCCCCTCTGGAGGCTCTTAGTGAGACGTCTTCGGGCATGTCTGGGCGCGGCGGCCGCCGTCACGCTGGCCGCGGCCGGCACGACGGCACTGGTCGCGGGCAGCGCCTCGGGCGCCACGAGCGCGCTCGACAACCGCTGGTACGCGGCGGCCCCCTATCTGATGCCGACGGACAACGACCCGCCGAACGCGGCCGCCATCATGGACGCCACCGGTCTCAAGGCGTTCCAGCTCGCGTTCGTGCTGGCACCGAACGGCGGTGGCTGCTCCCCGACCTGGGGCGGCACCTCGCCGGTCTCCTCGGACACCGCCGTGCAGTCGGTGATCAACACCATCCGGTCCAAGGGCGGTGACGTTTCCATCTCGATCGGTGGCTACGGCGGCACCAAGCTGGGCCAGACCTGCGCCGACCCGGCGGCCACGGCGGCGGCCTACCAGCAGGTCATCACCAAGTACGGTCTGCACGCCATCGACTTCGACCTGGAGGAACCGGAGTACGAGAACACCGCGGCCATCCACAACGAGATCGGCGCCGCCAAGATCCTGCAGCAGAACAACCCCGGCCTCTACGTCTCGGTGACCACGGCCGGCACGGCGGACGGCACCGGCTGGTTCGGCAAGCAGATGCTGCTGGAGGCGAAGTCCCAGGGCTTCACCCCGAACAACTTCTCCATCATGCCGTTCGACGGCGGCTTCAACGGCGCGGCGAGCCAGACCAGCGCCCTGGCCAACTTCAACGGCATCCTGCGCTCCACCTTCGGCTGGGACGAGGCCACGGCGTACGCGCACGAGGGCTTCTCCGGGATGAACGGCCGCAGCGACACCGGGGAGTACTTCTCCCAGGCCGACTTCCAGACGGTGCTGGACTTCGCCACCGGCCACCACATGGACCGCTTCACGTTCTGGAGCTTGAACCGGGACCGTCAGTGCACCCCGGCCGACAACGGCGGCCGCACCTCGGGCACTTGCTCCAGCGTGGCCCAGAGCGCCTGGGACTTCGCCAAGTTCTCGGTGAAGTTCGCCGGTGCCACCCCGCCGGGCTCCACGCCCACCCCGACCCCCACACCCCCGAACCCCGGCAACTCCTGCAAGTCGGCGTGGAGTTCGTCGGCGGTGTATGTGAGCGGGGACGAGGTCTCCTACAACCACCACAACTGGAAGGCCAAGTGGTGGACCCAGAACGAGACGCCGAACGGCTCCGACTGGGGTCCGTGGCAGGACGAGGGCTCCTGCTGACCTCCTGACGGGGCCCTGCCTCTTGACGGGCCTGGACCGGACCTTTAGCTTCACGGGTCATCGACGTCCAAGGATGCGTTCGGCGTTCACCATACTGAACGCATCCGGCCCGGCGGGAGGACCCCCCACATGATCCGTTCCCGGCTTCTCACGGCGGCGGCCGCGAGCCTCGCCCTCACCCTCGGCGCCTTCGGCGGCACCGCGCACGCGGCCGACCCGCACGTGGCGCCCGGCGGCAACTTCGACCTGTCCGTCTGGCAGCTCCAGGAGCCGGTCGGCTCCCCCGGCTCCCCCACCACGATCTCCTCGTCCCGGCTGCGCGGCGCGAACGGCTACCAGGACTCGTACTTCTACACCGACACCCGCGACGGCGCGATGACCTTCTGGGCGCCCGAGAAGGGCGTCACCACCCCGAACTCGAACTACGCCCGCTCCGAGCTGCGCGAGATGAACCGCGACGGCGGCGCGGCCGACTGGGCGCTCACCGGCACGCACCGGATGAACGCGACCCTCCGGGTGGTGTCGGTGACCAAGAACGTCTGCGTCGGACAGATCCACCTGGGCTCCGGCGGTTCCTCCACCAAGCCGCTGCTGGAGCTGTACTACCACGCGGACGGCGAGATCGTCCTGGGCACCGAGAACTCCCCCTCCGGCGGCCAGACCGCGCACACCGTGGGCCAGGTCCCGGTCGGCAAGACCTGGACGTACAGCATCGCCGTGACCGGCGGGAACACCATCGAGCTGACCGTCAACGGCAGCACCACCCGCTACGGCATCCCCGCGTCCTTCAAGCCGTACAAGCAGTACTTCAAGGCCGGGTCCTACAACCAGTCCTCCTCCGACTCCACCACGAAGGGCGCCCGTGTCGCGTTCTACGGGCTGACCGTCCAGCACGGCTGACCCACGCTCCCACCTGCGCGAGTGGTGCATTCGGGCGAACGGTCGTAGCGTCGGCTCACGGTCGGACACAGCACGACAGGTGGGAGCGACCATGCGCGGATCACTGGTGGGAACGACGGTCACCCTGGCGGCGGGAGCCCTGCTCACCGCGGCGATGACGACGGCGTCGGCCAGCCCGCCGACTGCCCCCCAGCCACACCGGACCGCGCCCGTGCTCGTCGACTGCCAGTGGAAGAAGGACGTGCGCCCGGCCGACTTCCTCCTGGCCTGCGGTGACGGCAACAGCCGGCTCAGCGGACTGAAGTGGTACAAGTGGGACTCGGAGTCGGCCGTGGCCGAGGGCCTGAACGTGGTCAACGACTGCGAACCGTACTGCGCCAAGGGCGTCTTCCGCTCCTACCACGTGACCGTGCGCCTCGACCGTCCGGCCGAGTGGAAGAAGGACCCGGACGTCCAGCGCTACACCCGGATGAGCGTGACGTACGACGACGCGCGCCCGAAGGGCTTCACGCAGACCATGGTCTACCCGCTCTGGGGCTGATCCCGCCCGCGCACGGTCCGCTCCGGCCCTGTTGAGGGCGGGAGCGGACACCGGCGGCTCAGGCCAGCTCGACCAGCAGGTCCCCGCCCTCCACCTGCTGGATGCGGTTGATCGCCAGCCGGGACACCCGGCCCGCCTTCGGCGCGGTGATCGTCGCCTCCATCTTCATCGCCTCGATGGTGGCCACGGTCTCCCCGGCCGCCACCTCGGCGCCCTCCTCCACCGCGAGCGTCACCACCCCGGCGAACGGCGCCGCCACCTGGCCCGGCTTCGAGCGGTCGGCCTTCTCCGTCACCGGCACATCGCTGGCGGCCGAGCGGTCGCGGACCTGGATGGGCCGCAGCTGGCCGTTGAGGGTGGACATCACCGTGCGCATACCGCGCTCGTCGGCCTCACCGATCGCCTGCAGCTCGATCAGCAGCCGCACGCCGGGCTCCAGGTCGACGGCGTACTCCTTGGCCGGGCGCAGTCCGTAGAAGAAGGACTTGCTGTCCAGCACGCTGGTGTCGCCGTACGCCTGCCGGTGGGTGTCGAACTCGCCGGTCGGGCCGGGGAACAGCAGCCGGTTGAGGGTGGGGCGCCGGTCCTTGGCGAGTCCCTCGCGGTCCTCGGCGGACAGCTCCCGCACCGGCTTGGCCTCGGCGCGGCCGCGCAGCGCCTTGGTACGGAACGGCTCGGGCCAGCCGCCGGGCGGGGTGCCCAGCTCGCCGCGGAGGAAGCCGATCACCGAGTCCGGGATGTCGAAGCGGTCCGGGTCGGCCTCGAAGCCGTCCGGTGAGACGCCCGCGCCGACCAGGTGCAGGGCGAGGTCGCCGACCACCTTGGAGGACGGGGTGACCTTGACCAGGCGGCCGAGGATGCGGTCGGCGGCCGCGTACATCGCCTCGATCTCCTCGAAGCGGTCGCCGAGGCCGAGGGCGACGGCCTGGGTGCGCAGGTTGGAGAGCTGGCCGCCCGGGATCTCGTGGTGGTAGACGCGCCCGGTCGGGGAGGCGAGGCCCGCCTCGAAGGGGGCGTAGACCTTGCGCACGCCCTCCCAGTACGGCTCCAGTTCCTCGACGGCCTGGAGGTCGAGGCCGGTGGGGCGCTCGGAGTGGTCGGTGGCGGCGACCAGGGCCGAGAGCGAGGGCTGCGAGGTCGTCCCGGCCATGGAGGCGACCGCGCCGTCCACCGCGTCGACGCCCGCCTGGATCGCGGCGAGGTAGGTCGCGAGCTGGCCGCCGGCCGTGTCGTGGGTGTGC
Source organism: Streptomyces sp. NPDC085596 (assembly GCF_044541565.1). Taxonomy (NCBI): domain Bacteria; kingdom Bacillati; phylum Actinomycetota; class Actinomycetes; order Kitasatosporales; family Streptomycetaceae; genus Streptomyces; species Streptomyces sp. NPDC085596. The sequence continues at coordinate 276,019 of NZ_JBITTC010000003.1, forward strand.
AGATGCACCGGCAGCTCGAACTCGCCGCGCAGCGCGGACACCAGCTTCGCGGCGGCCGGGGCGCGCAGCAGGCCCGCCATGTCCTTGATGGCGATGACATGCGCGCCGGCCTCGACGATCCGCTCGGCCAGCTTCAGGTAGTAGTCGAGGGTGTAGAGCCGCTCGGCGGGGTCGCTGAGGTCGGCGGTGTAGCAGAGGGCGACCTCGGCGACGGCGGTGCCGGTCTCGCGCACGGCCTCGATGGCGGGCCGCATCTGGTCGACGTCGTTCAGCGCGTCGAAAATGCGGAAGATGTCGACGCCGGTGGCGGCCGCCTCCTGCACGAATGCGTCGGTGACCTCGGTGGGGTACGGGGTGTAGCCGACGGTGTTGCGGCCGCGCAGCAGCATCTGGAGACAGATGTTGGGCACCGCTTCGCGGAGCGCGGCCAGCCGCTCCCACGGGTCCTCGGCGAGGAAGCGCAGCGCCACGTCGTAGGTGGCACCGCCCCAGCACTCCAGGGACAGCAGTTCGGGCAGGGTGCGGGCGACGACGGGGGCGACGGCGAGCAGGTCCTTGGTGCGCACGCGGGTGGCCAGCAGCGACTGGTGGGCGTCACGGAAGGTGGTGTCGGTGACGCCGAGCGCCGGGGACTGGCGCAGCTCGCGGGCGAAGCCCTCGGGGCCGAGGTGGACCAGGCGCTGCCGGGAGCCCGCCGGGGGCTCGCCCGCCGGGAGTGCGGGCAACTTGGTTACCGGGTCGAGGAGTTCGGGGCGTTCGCCGTGCGGCTTGTTGACGGTGACGTCGGCGAGGAAGGTGAGCAGTTTGGTGCCCCGGTCGGCCGAGTGACGGGACGTCAGCAGATGCGGGCGCTCCTCGATGAACGAGGTGGTGACGCGTCCGGCGCGGAAGTCGGGATCGTCCAGCACGGCTTGCAGGAAAGGGATGTTGGTGGCGACGCCCCGGATGCGGAACTCGGCGACCGCGCGCCGGGCGCGGCCGACGGCGGCCTGGAAGTCCCGGCCCCGGCAGGTGAGTTTGACCAGCATGGAGTCGAAGTGGGCGCTGATCTCGGTGCCGGCGTGGGTGGTTCCGCCGTCGAGCCGGATGCCGGAGCCGCCCGGTGAGCGGTAGGCGCTGATCAGGCCGGTGTCCGGGCGGAAGCCGTTGGCGGGGTCCTCGGTGGTGATCCGGCACTGGAGGGCGGCGCCGCGCAGGGTGATCCGGTCCTGGGCGAGGCCGAGGTCGGCCAGGGTCTCCCCGGCGGCGATGCGCATCTGGGCCTGGACCAGGTCGACGTCGGTGACCTCCTCGGTGACCGTGTGCTCGACCTGGATGCGGGGGTTCATCTCGATGAAGACGTGGTTGCCGTCGCGGTCGAGCAGGAACTCCACGGTGCCCGCGTTGCGGTAGCCGATCTCGCGGGCGAAGCGCACGGCGTCGGCGCAGATCCGGTCCCGCAGTTCGGGGTCGAGGTTGGGGGCGGGCGCCAGCTCGATGACCTTCTGGTGGCGGCGCTGGAGCGAGCAGTCGCGCTCGTAGAGGTGGATGACGTTGCCCTCGCCGTCGGCGAGGATCTGCACCTCGATGTGGCGGGGGTCCACGACGGCCTTCTCCAGGAAGACGGTCGGGTCGCCGAAGGCGGACGCGGCCTCGCGGGAGGCGGCCTCGATGGACTCGCGGAGCTGGGCGGGTTCCTCGACCCGGCGCATGCCCCGGCCGCCGCCGCCCGCGACCGCCTTGACGAAGACGGGGAAGCCGATGTCGTCGGCGGCGCGCACCAGTTCGTCCACGTCGTTGGAGGGCGCGGAGGACCCGAGCACGGGTACGCCGGCCGCGCGGGCTGCGGCGACGGCGCTGGCCTTGTTGCCGGTGAGTTCGAGGATGTCGGCGTCGGGTCCGACGAAGGTGATGCCGGCCTCCTCGCAGGCGCGGGCCAGCTCGGGGTTCTCCGAGAGGAAGCCGTAGCCGGGGTACACGGCATCCGCCCCGGCGCGGCGGGCGGCGGTCACGATCTCGTCGACGGAGAGGTAGGCGCGGACGGGATGTCCGGGCTCGCCGATCTCGTACGCCTCGTCGGCCTTGAGCCGGTGCAGCGAGTTGCGGTCCTCGTGAGGGAAGACGGCCACCGTGCGCGCGCCGAGTTCGTAGCCCGCCCGGAAAGCGCGGATGGCGATCTCTCCGCGGTTGGCTACCAGCACCTTGCGGAACATCTGGGATTCCCTTCAGCCTGCCGGCGACGAACACCATGGTGTCAGCCACGTACTGCCCCCGTACTTCGCGGAAACACTAGGGGGTGCGCGCGCCGGCCGAAGTGCGAAAACCATCACATTGACGTGTCCGCGCCGGGTCGGGCAGAAGTACGGGCGGGATGCGGGGATTCGGGACCGGAACCACGGGCGGGGCGGCGGGAGGGGGTACCGGCCGGGGCCCGGGCTTCCCGGCGTACGGCAGGCGGAGGCGGCGGCCGCGCAGCAGGCCGAGGACGACCGCGGCGGACACGGCGATGAGGTGCTCGCGCCCGGCGAGGTTGGGTACGGCGATGGACTCCCACACCATCGATCCGCCTGTCAGGGTGAAAACCACGGGGGCGCGCCGGACCACGGCCAGATAGGTGAACAGGCCCACGACGGCCGCCGACGGGCCGGTGTCGAGGACGGCGCCGCACTCGGCGGGCAGCCCGAACCCCCACCAGCCGGGGCCCAGCTCGATCATCAGCCGGGCGGTCAGGGTGCCGGCCAGCGTGGTGACGTAGGCGATGGCCAGGGTGCGGGTGCGGCCGAGGACCAGTTCGGCGAGGGCGAAGGCCAGGAACAGCTGGGTGATGCCCGCCCATACCGGCAGGTCGAGCGCGGGGACGTACAGCGAGACGGGGGTGCGCAGCAGGGAGAGCCACAGGGGTAGGTCGGCGCTGACGCCGCCGAGCCGCCGGACCCAGGTGGCGCCGAGGGGGTGCTGGGCCAGGTCGTGGAAGAAGATGACGCCGAACGCGGCGACGAAGGCCAGCGTCAGCCCGGACAGTCCGCGATGCGCGAGGCGCCGTACCGGGTCGACGACGATGGCGTGCCATTCGCCGATCAGGGTGCGCCCGGTGAACCGGGCAAGGCGCACGAGGAGGCCCCATGTCCCAAGATCCCCCGACACGTGCCGCTCCCCCTTCGCACCTTCCCCCCTCGCCGTGACCCCGTCGGGTCGGGCGGTCACAGTTCAGCGGGCCGGGGAACGGGCGTCAAGATCTACGGCTTCGACGGATACGCGACCAGCGCCCGGTTCGCGGTCAAAGCCACGATTTGAACGTCCACTTCATGGAAGGCCGCTGCTTTCTTTCCACTTTGATCATCAACTCTCGTATAGTGACCGCCGGTTCACTCAAACCAGTGATTCTCGTCTCCCGACCACCCCATCTGCCGCGAGGACCAGACCGGACCGATGACCGCGCCCACACCCTCTGGCGACGACCGCCCCGCCCTCCGCCCGCCCGCTCTCGCCCTCGCCGCGACCGCCGCCGTGTCGGTGCTCGCGCTCGGCGCGGTGGTGGCGGCCGCGCCCCACTCGGCGCGCAACGCCCTGCTGTGGGCCGGGGGTTCGGCGGCGGTGGTGCTCTGTGTCGCGGTGACCGTGGCCGCCCATGCCCGGCACACCGCCCGCCGCGCCCGGCGCCGGCTGGAGAACGCGCTGGCCGACGTGGCCCGGCTGGAGCGGCAGCGGACCTCGGCGACCGAGGAGACCCGCCGGGAGCAGCAGCGTCTCATCGACGAACTCGCCGCTCAGCGAGCGGAGTTCAGCACCGAGCGGGTCCGGCTGGAGAAGGACGGCGCGCGGGAGGCGGAGCGGCTGCGCCGGGAGGTGCTGCGGCTGTCCGGGGAACTGGAGAAGGCCCGGCGCGAGCGGGCGGCGGCCGTCTCGGCCACTTCCAACACGGCGGGCCGGATGCAGGCGTTGGCCACGGCCACCCTGGCCGACCTGCGGGCGATGGAGGAGCGGCACAGCGACGAGGACGTGCTGGCCGACCTGCTGCATCTGGACCACCGCACCGCGCAGGCCGGACGGCTGGCGGACTCCATCGCCGTGCTGACCGGGGCGCGTTCGGGACGGCGGTGGGCGCGGCCCATCGCCATGGAGTCCATCCTGCGCGGCGCCATGGGCCGGATCGGCGGCTACCGGCGGGTGCGGGTGCACTCCGTCAGCGCAATCGCCGTCGCCGGGCACGCGGCCGAGGGGGTGATGCACGCGCTGGCCGAACTCCTCGACAACGCCACGAACTTCTCCCCGCCGACCGCCGAGGTCCATGTCTATGTGGAGGAGGTCCCGGCCGGGGCCATCGTCTCCGTGGAGGACAGCGGCCTGGTGATGGGCGACGTACAACTGCGGCGCGCCGAGCGGGCGGTGACCGGTGACGTGTCCGGACTGGGCGGTCTGACCGGTACCCGGCTCGGGCTCGCGGTGGTGGGCAGGCTGGCCCGCAAGCACGGCCTGAAGGTGTCGTTCCGCCCCTCGGCGCGCGGCGGCACCGGCGTGCTGATGCTCGTACCGCAGGAGATCCTGACCAGCCCCGTTCCCGCCACCCCGGCAGCCCAGGCCCCGGAGGCCGAGCGCCCCGCCGCGCCGGCCGCCCCGGTCTCCCCGGTCGACGAGCCCCCCGCGCCGCCCGCCGACGAGGTGAACGGGCTGCCCAAGCGGCGTCGCGGCCGCACGCTGGCCGAGGCCGAGCGGTCCCGGTCGGCCGCGCACGACGACACCGGGCCGACCGCGCCCGACCCCGACCAGGCCAAGGTCCGCGCGGCCCGCTTCAGCAGCTTCCGCAAGGCGGTCCGGCCCGGTACCGGCCCCGAGGACCCGGCCCCGCACACCCGGCCCGACGACGCGCACGAAAGCGACTCGGCCGACACCCCCGATCTCTCCCGTCCCCCCACGCAACCGCACACGCACCTGGAAGGCGACACCACTTCATGACCGGCCCGACCACCGCCGACGACACGCTCACCTGGCTCCTCGAGGGCCTGCTGGAGAAGACTCCGGGCGCCCGGCACGCGCTAGTCCTCTCCCGTGACGGCCTCAAGCTGTGCCGTTCACCCGAGTTGTCCGTCGACCAGGCGGACCAGCTCGCCGCGATCGCCGCGGGCATCCAGTCGCTGTCGCACGGGGCATCCGTGGAGTTCGGCGACGGCAGCGGCGGCGTCCGCTCGGCGATGGCCGAGTTCTACGGCGGTGTGCTGTTCATCGTCGAGGCGGGCCAGGGTGCCCACCTGGCCGTGGTGACCAGCGAGGACGCCGACCCCGGAGTGGTCGGCCACACGATGAGCGAACTGGTGGAACAGCTCGGCGAGCACCTGACCGCTCCGCCCCGCTCCTCATGAGCCGACCGGGCAGGGACGACGCTCCCGACCGTCTCTACACCATCACGCAGGGACGGATCGGGACCGGCGCCGGCAGCCCGCTGGACCTGGTCACGCTGATCGTCGCCGAGTCGGCGGCGGCCACCGGCATGCAGTCCGAGCATGTGACCATCCTGCGGCTGGCGGAGTTCCCCACCTCGGTGGTGGAGATCGCCGCCGAGCTGCGCCTGCCCGTCAGCATCACCAAGGTGCTGCTGTCCGACCTTCTGGCCACGGGGCATGTCAGCGCCCGCCATCCGCGCCGCCCCGCCATCACCGACCCCGACATCCTGGAGCAGGTGCTCGTTGGACTCCGCAATCTCTGACGCGCGCACCCCGTTGGGTGCCTCCGCCGACAACGGCCTGAAGATCGTCGTCGTGGGCGGCTTCGGCGTCGGCAAGACCACTCTGGTCCGCTCGGTCAGCGAGATCCGTCCCCTCAACACCGAGGAGACGATGACCCAGGCGGGCGAGTCGGTGGACGACATCGCGCACGTGGGCGGCAAGACGGCCACCACCGTCGCCTTCGACTTCGGCCGCATCACGCTGGACGCGCACAACGTGCTGTACCTGTTCGGGGCGCCCGGCCAGGAGCGGTTCTGGTTCCTGTGGGACCGGCTGTTCTCCGGCACACTCGGCGCGGTGGTGCTGGTCGACACCCGCCGGATCGACGACTCCTGGTACGCCATCGACCGTCTGGAGCACCACGGCACGCCGTTCATCGTGGCCTGCAACGACTTCGGCGGCCCGGTGCGCGCGGGCGCTGACGTGCGCGCGGCCCTGGACCTCGACCCGCACGTACCGCTGATCGACTGCGACGCCCGCTCCCGTGAGTCGGCCAAGGAGGTCCTGATCACCCTGGTCCGCCATGTGCAGACCCGGTACGCGAAGGCCGCCGGGGCCAGAGGGGAGCTGGTGTGATGTCCGAGGCCGTACCGCTCGGGGGACCCCGCTTCCAGACCGAACCCGCCTGTCTCTACCGGGAGATGCGGCGCGACCACGGCTCCGTGGTCCCGGTGGAGCTGGACGGCGGCATCCCGGCCTGGCTGGTGCTGGGTTACCGCGAGCTGCATCAGGTCACCGGCGATCCGGTGCTGTTCAGCCGTGACTCGGAGCTGTGGAACCAGTGGGAGAACATCCCGGACGACTGGCCGCTGCTGCCGATGATCGGACACCGCCAGCCGTCCATCCTCTACACGGTCGGGGAACGGCACCGGCAGCGCGCCGCGATGATCAGCAACGCGCTGGAGACCGTCGATCCCTTCGAACTCCGGCGCCAGGCCGAGCGGTTCGCGGACGAGCTGATCGACACCGTCTGCCTCTCCGGCGAGGCCGACCTGGTCACCCAGTACGCGGGACTGCTGCCCGTACGCGTCCTCGCGCACCTCTACGGCTTCCCGGACGACGAGGGGCCTGGCCTGGTCACCGCGCTCAACGACATGATCGACGGCCGGGAGCGGGCGCTGGCCGGGCAGTCCCATCTGGCCTCCTCCATGGCCCGGCTGGTCGCCGACCGCACCGAGAAGCCCGCCGACGACGTGGTCTCCCGGATGCTGGCGGACGACAGCGGGTTCACGGACGAGGAGATCGTCCAGGACCTGATGGTGATGATGGCGGCCGGCCACCAGCCGACAGCCGACTGGATCGGCAACTCGTTGCGGCTGATGCTGACCGACGACCGGTTCGCCGCCTCCCTGTTCGGCGGCCGCAACAGCGTCGCCGAGGCGATGAACGAGGTGCTGTGGGAGGACACGCCCACGCAGAACGTGGCGGGCCGCTGGGCCGCGCGCGACACCCACCTCGGCGGGCGCCGGGTCCGCGCCGGTGACCTGCTGCTGCTCGGTCTCCAGGGCGCCAACTCCGACCCTCAGGTACGTACGGACGCCTCCGCGCTGACCGGCGGCAACAACGCGCACTTCTCCTTCGGGCACGGCGAGCACCGCTGCCCGTTCCCGGCGCAGGAGATCGCCGAGGTGATCGCGCGCACCGGCATCGAGGTCGTCCTCGACCGCCTGCCGGACATCGACCTGGCGGTGCCCGCCGGGTCCCTCACCCGCCGGCCCTCGCCCTGGCTGCGCGGGCTGACCGAGCTGCCCGTGCGGTTCACTTCGACCCCTGCCCTGGGAGGCACGTCACGATGACCACCGGTACCGGGATTTCCCGTATCGCCCTCGACCCCTTCGTCACCGATCTGGACGGCGAGAGCGCGGCCCTGCGCGCGGCCGGACCGCTCGCGGCGGTGGAGCTGCCCGGCGGGGTGCCCGTCTGGGCCGTCACCCGGCACGCCGAGGCCAAGGCGCTGCTGACCGATCCGCGCCTGGTGAAGGACATCAATGTGTGGGGCGCCTGGCGGCGCGGCGAGATCCCGGCGGACTGGCCGCTGATCGGCCTCGCCAATCCGGGCCGCTCGATGCTCACCGTGGACGGCGCGGACCACCGCCGGATGCGCACGCTGGTGGCGCAGGCGCTCACCCCGCGCCGGGTGGAGCTGATGCGGGAGCGGATCGGAAAGCTCACCCAGGACCTGCTGGACGCGCTGCCCGCCGACGCCGGGGTGGTGGACCTGAAGGCGGCCTTCGCCTATCCGCTGCCGATGTACGTGGTGGCCGAGCTGATGGGCATCGACGAGTCGTCGCTGCCCCGGCTGAAGGTGCTGTTCGAGAAGTTCTTCTCCACCCAGACCCCGCCGGCCGAGGTCATCGCCACCCTGACCGAGCTGGCCGGGATCATGGCGGCGACCGTCGCGGCGAAGCGCGCCGAGCCGGGCGACGACCTCACCAGCGCGCTGATCCTCGCCTCGGCGGACGGCGACCACCTCACGGACGAGGAGATCGTCGCCACCCTCCAGCTGATGATCGCGGCCGGCCACGAGACGACGATCTCCCTGATCGTCAACGCCGTCGTCAACCTCTCCACCCACCCGGACCAGCGGGAGCTGGTGCTGTCCGGGCAGGCGGACTGGTCGGCGGTGGTCGAGGAGACGCTGCGCTGGTCCACCCCGACCTCGCACGTGCTGATCCGCTTCGCCACCGAGGACGTTCCGGTCGGCGACGGGGTCATCCCGGCCGGGGACGCGCTCATCGTGTCGTACGGCGCGCTCGGCCGTGACGAGGACGCGCACGGCCCGAGCGCCGGGGAGTTCGACATCACGCGGGAGATCAAGAACCGGCACATCTCCTTCGGCCACGGCCCGCACGTCTGCCCCGGCGCGGCGCTGTCCCGGCTGGAGGCGGGCGTGGCCCTGCCCGCGCTGTACGCCCGTTTCCCGCACCTGGACCTGGCGGTCCCGGCGGCCGAACTGCGCAACAAGCCCGTGGTCACCCAGAACGACCTGTTCGAGCTTCCGGTACGCCTGAACGGGTGACTTGACTTCGAGCGCGCTTCAGCTCGTAGCGTCGCAATCGCTCCGGTGCCCGGCGTCCCTCCACGGGATGCCGGGCGGCCAGATCCGTCGCTAGATGGATGAGGGGGCCCGGTCCCCGGCGCGGGGCCACTCAGGGCCAGAAGTCGTCCGGAGGGACGATCGAGCGCGTGCGAAAGGCTGGAACACCACATGCGACAGCGCAGTCTGCGGGATCTGCGGGTATCGGCCATCGGCCTCGGCTGCATGGGAATGTCCGCGTTCTACGGGACGGCCGACCAGGACGAGGGCGTGGACACCATCCACCGCGCCCGCGAGCTGGGCATCGACTTCCTCGACACGGCCCAGATGTACGGGCCGCTCACCAACGAGTCCCTGGTCGGCGAGGCGATCCGGGGCCACCGTGACAGTTACGTCCTCGCCACCAAGTTCAACTTCCGGATGGACGACGCGGTACCGGGCGACATGTCCAGCGTGGGCCGCCAGGACGGCTCGGCCGAGCACGTCCGGGCCTCGGTGGAGGGCTCGCTCCAGCGCCTGGGCACCGACCACATCGACCTGTACTACCAGCACCGGGTCGACCCGAACGTGCCGATCGAGGAGACGGTGGGCGCGCTGGCCGAGCTGATCGCCGAGGGCAAGATCGGGCACATCGGGCTGAGCGAGGCGAGCGCGGAGACGCTGCGCCGGGGCAACGCGGTGCACCCGATCACGGCAGTGCAGAGCGAGTATTCACTCTGGTCGCGGGACGTGGAGGCGGAGGTGCTGCCGACCTGCCGCGAGCTGGGCATCGGCTTCGTCGCCTACTCGCCGCTCGGCCGGGGCTTCCTCGCCGGCCGCTTCTCCTCCCCCGACGAGCTGGACAAGGACGACTACCGCCGCAGCAGCCCCCGCTTCACCGACCAGCACCTCCAGGCCAACCTGCGCCTCGCGGCGAAGGTCAAGGAGATCGCCGAGAAGAAGGGCGTCACCCCGGCCCAGCTGGCCCTCGCCTGGGTCCTCGCCCAGGGCGACCACATCGTCCCCATCCCCGGCACCAAGCGCCGCTCCTACCTCGAACAGAACGCCGCCGCAGTCGACATCGTCCTCACCCCGGAGGAGCTGGCACAGATCGACGCGGAGCTGCCCGAGGTCTCGGGTGAACGCTATGACGAGGCGGGGATGCGGGCGGTCAACCGCTGAACCTCTACGCCCGACCGAGACTTGCGCCCTGCGTCGAGTCCCGGCCGAGCGGGGCTCACTTCGCCGGCTTGAGATCCGTGATCTTGCGGGTCGTCAGGTCCGACTGGACGTCGATCCGGGTGACCTCCGGGTGCTTGCCGTCGCTCCAGGTGAGGGTGACGCGGCTGGTGGCGTGGCCCATGCCGGAGCCGGTGTAGGTGACCTTCCACTTCACGGGGACGTTCTGGGCGAAGAGGATGCCGTCGGCGTGGTTCTTCTTCTCCCAGGCGGTGACCTTCTTGCGGGCGGAGGCGGAGAGGTAGAAGTCGCGCAGGGCCTTGGCGTCGGCGGCGGCCGCCGGGTCCTCGTTGTCCCAGACGGCGTCGATGTAGGCACCGTAGAAGTCCGTGACCCGCTGGGTGACGTTGCGGGGGTCGCCCTGGGCGGTGGACACCGCGGCGGGCCGGGCGGCGGAGGCGGTCGTGCCCGCGAGCGCCGGGGTCACGGCGGCCAGGGCGAGGCCCGCGGCGAGGGCGACGACGGTCAGCGGAGTCGTACGAGTGCGGATGGACATGTGGCTCGATTCCCCGTATTCCACGCGGCCGGGCCGATCCCGGTCGTTGACGGTGCCTAAGACCGCAATTCTCGCGCGCCGGTTCCCGTTTCCGGCGCTTTGGCTTCGTGGCGTCGCGCCCGTACCCGGACGGCGTCGGGCCAGCGCACGTCGTAGGCCCAGCCGAGGCGTTCGAACCAGCGGATCAGCCGGGCGCTGGCGTCCAGCTGGCCGGTGAGGACACCGTGCCGGGCGCTGGTCGGGTCGGCGTGGTGGAGGTTGTGCCAGGACTCGCCGAACGAGAGCGGGGCCAGCCACCAGACGTTGCCGGAGTGGTCCCGGCTGCGGAACGGGCGTGAACCGGCCGCGTGGCAGATGGAGTTGATGGACCAGGTGACATGGTGCACCAGGCAGATCCGCACCAGCCCGGCCCAGAAGAACGCGGTCGCCGCGCCCGTCCAGGTCCCGGTGATCAGCAGGCCGAGCAGCGCCGGCAGCGTCAGCGAGAGGACCACGAACGTGTTGAAGCGCCGCGAGATCAGCCGCAGCGCCGGGTCACGTTCCAGGTCGGGCGCATACGTCCGCGTGGAGGCGTGGTCGGCGTCGAACAGCCAGCCGAGGTGGGCGTGGAACATGCCCTTGGCGAGCGCGCGTGGGGTACGGCCGTACCGCCAGGGCGAGTGGGGGTCGCCGTCGCGGTCGGAGTAGCGGTGGTGCTTGCGGTGGTCGGCGACCCAGGTGAGCAGCGGCCCCTGCACGGCGAGGCTCCCGGCGACGGCGAGGGCGACGCGCAGCGGGCGGCGGGCCTTGAACGAGCCGTGGGTGAAGTGCCGGTGGAAGCCGACCGTGATGCCCAGCCCGCTGACCACGTAGAAGACGACGGCGAGCACGAGGTCGGTGGGGCTGAGCCCGTTCCGCCAGGCCAGCGGGACCGCGGCGAGGAGCGCCAGGAAGGGAACGGCGACGAACACGCCGACCAGCACCTGCTCGGCATTCGGCCAGGACCGTTCGTGTGCGGCGGGCGGGAGTGGATGCGGGTGGGGGGAGTCCGACACGGGTGGGGCCTTTCGGGGGTTGCGCCGGCGCGCCCGGAGTCCGGGCGCGCCGGATGGCCGGGACGCGCTAGAAGTCCGTGGTGTCGCGCTCGTCCGCCGCGTCGGCGTAGAGGTCGAGCAGCCAGTTGTGCAGTCGCAGGCCGCCGTCCACCGTGATGACGGAACCGGTCATGTACCCGGCCCGCCGGTCGTCGCTGAGGGCGAGCACCCAGTGCGCCACGTCCCCGGCGGTCCCGAGGCGGCCCAGCGGGACGGCGCGGCTGGAGCGTTCGACGTGCGCGCGGGACCGCTCGCTGTCGTTCGACCAGGTGTCGATGGCGCCGGGCGCGACGGCGTTCACGCGCACGCCGTGCGGGCCGAGTTCGACGGCCAGCTCCTTGACGAGCATGGTGAGGGCGGCCTTGGAGGTGCTGTAGTCGGGGTTCATGCGGACCGCCTCGGCGTGCAGCGAGAGCACGAAGACGACGGACCCCGGCCGGCCGCTCTCCACCCAGCGCCGGACCAGGTCGCGGGTGAGGAACCAGGGTCCCTCGATGTTGGCGGCATAGGTGGTGCGCAGGTCTTCGGGCTCCATCTCCAGGAAGGACTTGCCCGACCGCACACCGACGTTGTTCACGACCACGTCGACGGGGCCGCCCGCGAGCAGCCGCGCCGCGAGCCCCCGCGGGTCGGCGGCGACGTCCGCGCACACCGGCTCGGCCCGCTCCTCGCCGCCCAGACCGGCCGTCAGGTTCTCGCGCGAGACGTCCACCGCGCAGACGGTGGCCCCCTCGTCCAGGAAGGCGCGGGCGATCGCCAGACCGATCCCGTGCCCGGCGCCCGTCACCAGGACCCGCTTGCCGCCGAAGCGTCCGCCGTCCCGTCGCGGGGTCACCGGGTCCGGTTCTGGTAGAAGGTCTCCAGCGTGGTCCATACCGCCGTGTAGTCCTTCCTTCGGAAAGAGTCGTACCAGGGTGGGGTGCCGGCCCGTAGTCCGGCCTGCCGGATGGAGCGGCAGACGGCCTCGTTGAGCAGGTCGCGGGAGTGCCGGCCGGTCACGTCCGCGGTGTACGGGCAGAGGCCGAAGCCGCACTCGTCCCCGCACGCTCCGCCGCCGGTGAGACGCGAACGGTGCGCCCGCCTGGCCATGCACGCGGGCAGCGAGTTCCGCAGACTGTTGGCATCTCGTTCGCCCTGGCCGGCCCGCTCGTTGTGGTTCAGCCAGAGGGTGACCTCACCCAGCAATTGCAGCGCCTCCGGGGCCAGCGACGACACCTCGGCGCCGCTCAGGCTCCCCTCTGAATACCACAGCAGCCGTGACCAGGGCTCTGCGCCGCACCGCAGGGCGAGGGCGGCCATGGCCCGTACGAACGGGTGGGCGTCGCGCCGGGCCTCGCGCAGCGCGCCGAGCGCCCGCGGATCGCCGGGGTGGTGGTGCAGCCGCCGCCCCACCGCCTGTACGGCCTCCAGCCGGGCGTACCAGAACCGGCCGGTGCGCAGCATGTCGCAGGCGCCCTGGTCCGGGGTGAGAGTGGGGTGCCGGAACGCGGCCAGCTTGTACCCCTGGGCGAGCGAGGACTCGGCGCCGAGCGCGCCGGGCGCCTCGGCGCGGGTGATCTGCTCCAGGCAGCGCCGCAGCTCCAGGAGTTGGCCTGCCGCCCGGTCCCTGGCGGGGCCCGGTGGCAGGCCGTCGGCGAGGGCCGGGACGAACCAGAAGGCGCGCTCCACGATGTCGCTGCCGAGCACCGGGCCCACCGGGCTGCGCATCCGGCCGGTGAAGCCGTCCACGGCGTCGGCCACGCTCAGGTAGCGGTCGGTGTCCGGCTCGGCGAGGAGCCGGGCGCAGGCCCAGCGGGCCACGTAACTGTCGTCGGCGTCCATGACCGACCAGAGGAAGTCGCCGGTGCCGGGCACGTCCAGCAGGCCGATGAAGGGGACGGCCGCGCCCTTGTCCGCCGGGCGGGCCAGGGCCCACTGGTGTCGGTGCAGTTCCAGGCAGCGCCGCCGCAGCCGCGGGTCCGGCAGGGCGGCGGCGAGCGAGGCGAGCATGTTCGGGACCGACAGGTTGCGCAGGACGGGCGCGGTGGGCGGCAGTTGGAGGACGAGGTCCATGAGGCGCCGGACGCGGGCGGCGGAGGGTTCGCGGGACAGTGCCGTCTCCAGCGCCATGACGGGTTCGCGCATGGCGGTCCCGGCCAGTGTCGCGGCCAGCAACCGTCGTCCGCGTCCGCTGCCCAGGCTCTCCACGGCGCTGAGGGAGGCGAGGTGGCTGAGGATCAGCGGGTGGCGGAAGGTGACCTGTCCGCCGTCCTCCATGCGCAGCAGTCCGATGGCCTGCGCGGCGCGCAGCACCGTCAGCAGCGCGGCGCGGCTGAGCGGCCGTCCGTCCGGGGTCGGCACGTCGGTGGCGGACAGGTACTCGTCCAGCCCGCATCCGCCGTGTCCCAGCCGGATCTGGGTCCAGGCGACCGCGCCGAGCACGCGGCCGAATTCGCCGGGGACGGCCGCGTCCGCCGTGCGCCGGGCGATCACCCGGTCCAGTACGGCGATCCGGTGGTCCAGGACCGAGCCGGGGAGGGCGGCGATCTCGGCCAGCTCGGTGAGCGGGAGTTCCCGGCACAGGGCGACGTAGAACGGGACCCGGTGCAGTTCCAGGCGGGTGGTGAGTTCGCGGCCGAGCGCCGGGGGGACGCCGCGCGCGGTGAGCCGGGCGACCGTCCGGGCGACCGGGAGGGCGGGGACGGGGAACCGGTAGCCGGGCAGCACGGCGGGGAGCGACTCAGGCCGGGCGGCCAGCACCAGCCCGACGTCCTCGTCGGCGACCCGGTCCAGCAGGGTGCGGGTCAGCTCCCGTACGTCGACGTAGCCCGTGTCCGCGCCCATCTGGTCCAGTGCGTCCACCAGGACGACGACCCGGCGCTGCGCCCTGATCTTGCGCCAGATCCGGTCGCCGTCGTCCTCCCGGCCGACGAAGCGGTCGATCTGCTGGAGGAAGCTCTCTCTGGCCAGCGCGGCGATGCCGACGTCGGGCGCCCGGCCGCGCATGGAGAGCAGCACCGGTACGAGGCCCTGCCCGGCCAGCCGTACGGCGAGCCTGGTGAGGAGCATCGTCTTGCCCGAGCCGGCCGGTCCGGTGACGATCAGCGGCACTCCGGCGGGCCCGAACCGCAGCTCGGTCTCCAGCATGGCGAAGAATCCGGGCGGTTCGATGAAGTCGTCCGGTCCGGTGTCCGCGCCGATGCCTGCCAGGAGCCGCCGCGGGTCGGCGCGAATCCGGCGCAGATGGCGGCGCAGCACGAGCCGGCGCGAGACGGTGCCGATCCACAGCAGGGACACCAGCAGGGCGACGATGATGCTGGACATCAGGTTGGTGACCAGGCCGCAGGCCACTGGCTGGCGGGTGCAGACACCGTTGATGTCGCCACCGCGCAGCATGCGGTGCCCGATGACCGTCGCGGCCACGATGAGGCAGGTGACGGCCGCGGAGGCGATCCGCTGGCGCCGTGCGGACGGCCACCAGAACGGCCTGAGATCACCGATCCTGGAGAACGCCGTCGTCAGCCCTCTTCGCAGCACCCGCGCCTCCGCGTCCGTGTCCCCGTGCCGCCGCTCAGTGCGGCCAGTGCGCGTCGATGCCGCCGCCCCGGCCGGCCGCGCCGGTCAGCAGCCAGGTCTTTCGCGCGCAGACCGCGCCGAGTGTCGTCAGCTCGGCGGCCTGGCGGAGGCGATGGCCCCGGCGTGGCGCCGGTCCGCCGGGGGTCGTGGCGGTGCGCCGGTAGACGGCCAGACTGCCGCGGCGCCCCCGGTACTCGAAGTCGGGCCGGCGCAGCAGCACGGTCATGATCGCCAGCGTGACCTCCACGGAGTAGAAGGCGTCGTGCACCGCGAGCCAGCCGCCGGGCCGCAGCCGGGCGCACACCCGCCGCAGGTCGTCCGCCGCGTCCCGGAAGCGGTGCGAGCCGTCGACGAAGACCAGCCCGGCGCGGCGGAGGAGTTCGTCCGGGGTGTCGGCGGAGCGCATCCGCAGGTGTGTCACGCGGTCCGCGGCTCCGGCGTCGGCGAGGTTCCGGTGGAACGCGCGGTGCACGGCTTCGGGGTCCCGGCCGCCGTCCGCCGTACGGCCGGGTCTGGGGCCGACCTCGTCGCCGGTGTAGGGGTCGACGGCGTAGACGGTGACGTGTTCGGGGGCGCCCGCCAGCAGGCAGAGCGTGGACCGCCCGAGGAAAGATCCGAACTCGACGACGTGGGTGCCGTCCGGGATGCGGCCGGCCAGCTCGGAGAGTACTTTCGCCTGCTCCAGGGTGAGCCATCCCGTGACCTGGGAGACGATCCGCCGGACGGGTTCCTCCGCCGTGGGCACCGCAGGCCGGTATCTCATTCGCCACCCCGATCCGTGACCGCTGACCGAGCGTGACAGTCGGCGGAATGCCTGTCAAGATGCCCTCTAAACTGCGCAGTTGACGGGAATTGCGAAGCGCCCGGCGTCCGCGCGGTGGGGACAGGGGGGCGAATTTGCGGCAGCACGGAACACCTCCGATCACCGGGCCGGAAAGCCTGCGGCAACGCCTGTCGGAGGCCGGAATCCGCAGAATCCTCGTGCTGGCCTGGCGCGACGCCGAGGACGATGACGCGGGCGGGTCCGAGTACCACACCAGCGCCATGGCGAGGGTCTGGGCGGAGGCGGGCGTGGAGGTGCTGCTGCGGACCTCCGGGGTGCCGGGGCGCCCGGAGCACACGGTCCGGGACGGGTACCGCGTGCTGCGCAGGGGCGGCCGGTACTCGGTGTTTCCGGGGCTGCTCGCGGAGGGCGCGCGTCTGCGGCGGCCGGGCACGGGGGTGGTGGAGGTCTGGAACGGCGTGCCCTGGCTGTCGCCGCTGTGGGCCACCGGCCCCTCGGTCACCTGGTTCCACCATGTGCACGGGCAGGTGTGGCAGCAGCATTTCGGCCCGGTGCTGGGCCGGTTGGGCCGGCTGACGGAGTCCCGGCTGGCGCCCGTCCTCTACAGACGGGCCCGCATCTGTGTGCCGGGGAACTCCACCCGCGACGACCTGGTGCGGCGGCTGGCGCTGCCGCCGTCCTCGATCAGCGTGGTCCCGCCGGGTGTGGACCGCGCGTTCGGCGGGGGCGGGGAGAGCGGCCGCTCGACCTCTCCGCTGGTGCTGGTGGTGGCGCGGATGGTGCGGTCCAAGCGGATCGACCTGGTGGTCCGGGCGATGCGCGAGGTGCTCCGGCGCCACCCGTCGGCACGGCTCTGCGTGATCGGCGACGGGCCCGAGCGCGGCGATCTGGAGCGGCTGAGCGGTGTCTGCTTCGGCCGCCGGGCCGCCGTGACCTTCCTGGGCCGGGTGGAGCAGGCCGAGCTGATCCGGCGCTACCGCTCCGCCTGGGTGCTGGTGAGCGCGTCCTCGGCGGAGGGCTGGGGACTGACCATCAGCGAGGCGGCGGCCTGCGGCACGCCCGCCGTCGTGACCGACATACCCGGCCACCGCGACGCGGTGACGCACGGCGCCACCGGCCTCCTGGTCGGCGCCGCCCACCTCGGCGCGGCCATCAGCGGTCTGCTGGACGACCACCACCAGCGCCGCCGCCTCGGCGAAGCGGCGGCCCGCTCGGTGGCGAACCTGCGCTGGGAGACCACCGCGTGGCAGACGGCGGATCTGCTGGCCCGGCCGGTGCGCCAGACCTAATCGGCCGCCGTGAACGCCAGTACGGCGTTCTGGCCGCCGAAACCGAAGGAGCTGCTGAGGGCGGCGTGCATCGGCAGGGGGCGGGGGGCCTTGGTGACCACGTCGAGGTCGATGGCGGGGTCCAGGGTGTGGAGGTTGGCGGTGGGCGGGATCAGCTGGTGGCGCAGGGTGAGGGCGGTGCAGGCGGCCTCGATGGCGCCGGCGCCGCCGATGGCGTGGCCGATGGTGCCCTTGACGGCGGTCACCGGGGGCGGACGGTGGAAGACCTGGTGGAGGGCGTTGTGTTCGGCGAGGTCGCCCTGCGGGGTGGAGGTGCCGTGGGCGTTGACGTGGTCGACGTCCTCGGGGGCGAGCCCGGCGTCGGCGAGGGCGCTGCGGATGGCGCGGGCGGCACCGTCGCCGTCGGGGTGGGGGGAGGTGAAGTGGTGGGCGTCGCAGGAGGCGCCGTACCCGGCGACCAGGGCGGCCGGGCGGGCGGCGCGGGCGCGGGCGTCGGCGGTGCGTTCCAGGACGAGGACGGCGGCGCCCTCACCGAGGACGAAGCCGTCGCGGTCCCGGTCGAAGGGACGGGACGCCTCGTGCGGGGCGTAGGACCGGCGGGACAGGGCGCGCATCTGGGCGAAGCAGGCGGCGGTCATCGGCAGCCGGGCGGACTCGCTGCCGCCGGCCAGGGCGAGGTCGCAGGCGCCGGAGAGCAGCAGGTCGCGGGCGAGCCCGATGGCGCTGGTACCGGAGGCGCAGGCGGTGGAGACGACGAGGTTGGGGCCGGTGGCGCCGAGGTCGAGGGCGATCTCGGCGGCGGCCATGTTGGGCACGCTGCGCGGCAGGGCGAGCGGCGAGACCCGGTCGGGGACACGGGCGGCGAGCCGGTCGAACTCGGCCTGCCAGCCCTGCATCGAGCCGGTGCCGACGCCCATCACGATGCCGATGCGCGGCCCGTCCCAGTCGCCGGGGGTGAGTCCGGCGTCGGCGACGGCCTCGCGCGCGGCGAGCAGGGCGAAGGTGGTGAAGCGGTCGAGGCGGCGGCTGAGCCGGTGGCCGAGCAGCCGGGGCGCGTCGAGGTCGGGCACCTGGCAGGAGAACGCCACGGGCAGCCCGTCGAGTCCGGGGTCGGCGGTGGCCGTGGAGATTCCGGCGCACAGGCCCTCCCAGGCGGCCGCCTGTCCGACGCCGGCCGGGGTGACCAGTCCGAGTCCGGTGACGGCCACGGGGGCGCGCCGGGTCGCTTGACCTGCGTTCACGAGCTGCATGAGCGGTGATTATCCGGACCTTCGGGGCGCTCGCCCGGCCGCCACGACCCGTTCGGCCCAGGACGGCACCGGCTACCACCCGGATGCCCGAACGTCCTTGGCGTGCCGCCGGACGCGGGTCACTTCCGGCCGGTGGCCGGGAGCACGGCGGGCACGGCCGGGCGGCGGCGGGGCCGGGACCGGCCGGGCTCGCTCTGGCTGAGCAACGCCTCGGCAGCGGTGCGCAGTTGGCGGGCGGTCGTACGGCAGGCGGCGGCCTGGCGGGCGAGGGTGGGTCTGCTCCACTCCGGTGCGGCGACCCGGCCGCTCAGGGTGGCGGCGGTGGCGAGCAGGCGTCGGGCGTAGCCGTCCATCAGTTCGGCGTCGGCGCGCAACTGCGCTATCCGGTCGAGGAGTTCGGCGGCGATCGACTGGGCGTGGGTGGAGTGGCGCACCATGATGGCTCCCGGTGGCGGAGGTTCAGCGCGGCAGGACGGCGCCCGCGGCACGGTGGACCATGAACTGCGGGCAGGCCACGACGAACAGTGGCCGGGCGGTGTCGATGCCGAGTCTGCGCAGCTGCCCGGCCATGGGTTCGGCGGCGGCGGTGTCCAGCCGGAGCCGCACCCCGGCCCCGGCGTGCAGGCGGGGGCGCCCGGAGGTGCGGATCGCGGTGCGTACGGTGCTCTCGCCGCGTCGGCCGTACAGGGCCCAGTCGGGCTCGGGGCAGCGCACGCCGGGTCCGAGACGGCCGAGTACGGCGATGCCGAGGCCCGGTGCGCTGAGCCGGAGCCGGTGGCCGGTGAGTTGGACCTCGGCGGCGGCGCGTACGGCGGGCAGGCCCCAGAGTTCGCGCGCCGCGACGCGGGCCTCCTCGGTGGTGACGGCGAGGGAGAGGACGTAGCGGCCGGTGCGGCGCAGGTCGGCGCGGCGCAGCACGTCGGTGGCGAGGTCGGCCGGGCGGGGCCGCCACAGGTCGTCCACCGGGACGGACAGGGCGATCTCGGTGTAGGGGCCGAGGGTGGAGCAGCGGTGCTCGTACAGCGAGAGCACGGCCAGGGTGTGCCGGCCGATCCCGCTGGGCCGCATCCAGGGCACGTCGGGCAGCAGGGCCCGGACCGCCTCGGTGTCGACCGGGAAGCAGAGGTGGGCGGCGGCGGAGTCCTGGTAGCGCACGGGCACGCCGACCGGGCCGGTGGTCGTCGGGACGGAGGCGGTCGGGAGGGTGAGGAAGGGGTGGCCCTCGGGCGGCCGGGCCGGGTCCTTGAGCTGGTACGCCTGGCTGCGCACCACGGGGCCCCGGTACGGAGTGAGGGCCTCGTCGATGTGCTCGCGGGCTTCGGGGGCGACGGTGCGCAGGTGCCCGATGTACTCGCGCAGCAGGTGGGACTCCGGGAAGGCGCGGGTGGGTCCGGTGTAGCGGGCCTCGTACCGGCCCGGGTGCGGATCGGCGGTGGTCGCGGCGGGGACGAGGTCGTGCTCGTTGGTGAGGTGGCCGGTCCAGGTGCGGGGGTCGGCGGGTCTTCCGGCGGGGGCCGGGGAGCCGACCGCGATGACATGGGTGAGCCGGTAGGCGCGGCAGAACGCGGCGTCCCGCGCGAGGTTGAGCAGTGCGGTGCCGCCTTCGCCGTGCCCGATCAGGGCGAGTTCGGCGCCGCGCGGGATGCCGTGGTCCTCGATGGCGGGCCGGAGTGCGCGGGTGTAGGGCGAGTCGGCGGTGAGCTGCTCGCGCCAGGCGCCGACGACATCGCGCGGGGAGCCGTGGCGGGGGCGGCCGGGGCTGGTGCCGGGGGCCTGGACGACGTACCGGACGACGCCGTCGGGGCCGCGCACGTTCTGCACGAGGACGCGGCCCTCGGGAGCGAGGATGTCGATGTTGCGGAGGAAGCCGAGGAGCGAGCCCTCGGTGGCGAGGGTCTGCCTCTCCCGGTCGGTGAGGTCGACGGCCTCGGCGGCGCCGTGTTCCGCGCCGGGGTCCGGTTCGGTCTCGCCGCGCGGCTCGGCGTCCAACAGGGATCGCACGGTGAGGAGTTCGGCCAGTACGGGGGCGAGCGCGGCCAGGGCGCGCTGGGCGCCGGGGTCCTGGAAGAGGGTGCGCAGCGCGCGTACCGCCTCCCGGTCGCCCTGGGTGCCGAGGGCCGCGGTGAGCCGGCGTATGCCGGGGTCGCGGGCCAGTTCGGGGTGGCCGGCCAGGACGGCGGCGATCCGCAGCCGCAGCGAGGTGACGGCCGTCAGCGCGGCCAGGGGCTCTCCGCCCCGGCGGGCGCCGAGCAGCCTGGTGAGTCTTCTGCGGGCCGGCCCGGCCGGGGCGCCCAGGCAGCGCGGGTCGGTGAGGGCCCGCAGCAGCGCCCAGCGGGCGGTGAGTCCCGTGCGGGGGTGGCGGGCGGAGTCCTTGCGGGGTGGGGCGAGCAGGGCGTCCGCGGTGCGTTCGGCGACGGCGCGGACGCCCTCGGCGACCTCGGCGATCTCGCGGGCGCCTTCGCGCAGGAGTTCCTCGGTGGTGCGCTGGTCGGCGTCCTGCCCGCCGGGCGCGGGCCGTCCGGGTGCGTGGCCGTCCGCTCGCATCCGACGCTCCCTCGATTCAGACGACGTACGACGGGATGCGACCGCGTCCGGCGGGACGCGGCCTCGTGACCCATCGTCGGCCAGGCGTCCCGCGCCCGCACCTTCGTCCGGCCGGTCCGGGGCGGCGGGACCAGCGCTTTCCCGGTCCGGTGCCGGGCCGGGCGGGGGCCACGAGGGATACGCGCGGGCGCCGCCGAACGGGCGACCCCGGCGTCAGCCGGCCAGGCCCGCCGCGAGGACGGCGCCCAGTTCCCAGCACGCCTCGGTGTCGGCCTTGCCCGGCGCACCGGTGACGCTGACCGGCTCGGCGGCGCGGCGCCAGCCGAGGCCGGTGGTGATGGCCTCGACGGCGCGGGCGGCACCGGTCACGTCGTTGCCGCCGTGCACCCAGTAGCCGAAGGGGCGGCCCCTGGTCTCGTCCAGGCACGGGTAGTAGATCTGGTCGAGGAAATGCTTGAGGGCGCCGGACATGTAGCCGAGGTTCGCCGGGGTGCCGAGGAGGTAGCCGTCGGCGGCCAGCACGTCGGAGGCGGTCGCGGCCAGGGCGGCGCGCCGGACGACGCGGACACCCTCGATCTCGGGCGCGGTGGCGCCGGACACGACGGCCTCGAACAGCTCCTGGCAGTTCGGCGAGGGCGTGTGGTGGACGATCAGCAAGGTGGGCACGCCCGCACCCTGCCCTGTCGGCGCTTCCCTCCGCAAACGCGGGCTTCGCGGGACGCGGGCATGGGTACGACGATGCCGGGCACCGGTACGGAACACGGGAGGAGCCGTCTTGGCCGAGGAAGATCAGCGGGCACCGGCAGCGGTGGTGTTCGACACGCTGGGCATCGCGTACGAGCGGGCGTTCGCCACCTCCGGGCCGCATCTGGCCTCGCTGAGCTGGCTGTTGGACCATCTGATGCCGGGCAGCCGGGTGCTGGACGTGGGCAGCGGGACCGGCCGGCCGACCGCCGAGGCACTGGCCAGGGCGGGGCACCGGGTGCTGGGCGTCGATGTGTCCCCGGTGATGGTGGACCTCGCCGCGCGCCAGGTGCCGGACGCGGAGTTCCAGGTGGCCGACATCCGTGAACTTCCCCTGGAGGACGGGTCGTTCGAAGCGATCTGCGTGTACTTCTCGCTGCTCCAGATGTCCCGTGCCGAACAGCGGGACGTGGTGGGCGCGTTGGCGCGGGCGCTGCGGCCGGGAGGTCTGGCGGTGCTGGCCACCGTCCCGGTGGACGTGGCGGACACGGAGACGGAGTTCATGGGGCAGCCGGTGCGGGTGAGCAGCTTCTCCCCAAAGGAGTTCGCGCGGCTGGCCACCGACGCGGGGCTGACGGTGCTGTACGAGGGGCACGCCACCTTCGTACCGGCCCACCCCGACGCCGGGCCGGAGCCGCATCTGTTCCTGTACTGCCGGCGTACGGCGCACTGAAAAGACACTGAGCCCCCGGTCCCGCAGGGGAACCGGGGGCTCGGGCCGGGCTCGGGTCAGTAGCGCAGACGCCGGGCGCGGAGCAGCATCACCAGGCCGGACGCGGCCAGCAGCACGCCGAGGGCGGCGGGCCACAGGTTGGCGCCGGTCTCCGCGAGGCCACCGTTGCCGACCGCCTGCGGCTCGAGGTTCGCGGGCGGCGGCGTGGTGACGGCGCCGGCCTGTGCCGGGGCGGACTCGGAGACCTGGGGCGCCGCGGTGGTGGCCGGGGCCGCCGGGGCGCTGGACTCGTCCCGCTTGCCCTTGCCGCCGTCGTTCTTGGTGGTGTTGGCCGGCGCGGTCGTCGCGTCGACGCGGGGCGCCTCCACGGGGTTGGACTGCGCGGGCTGCTGGGCCGGGGCGGTCTCGGCAGGCTTGCCCGGCTGCTCCGGCTGCTCCGGCTTCTCCGGCTGGGGCTCCGCGGGCTTCTCCGGGCTCGTCTCGGCCGGCTTCTCGGGCGCGGTGCTCGCGCCGGGCTCGGCCGTGTCCTGGCCGCCGGGCTCCTCGCCCGGGTTCGCCGTACCGCCGTCGTCGCCCTTGCCGCCGTCACCCTGACCGTCGTCGCCCGGGCCGCAGTTCCGGCCGGAGTTGATGCAGTCGACCATGGTGCGCATCAGGTTCTCGTCGAAGACGTTGATGAAGTCGCCGTGGTCGGTGACCGGCTTGTGCTGCTGCTCCGGGAAGGAGTCGACCGCGAAGAGCGGGGTGCCCTTGCCGCCGTCGGCCAGGCTCGGCGCGTCCACGTCGTAGACGATCCGCTGGACCAGCTGCGGGATGGCCTTGAAGCCCGCGGGGCAGTTGCCCTGGGCGTCGGCGAAGGCCACATGGGTGCGGTGGTTGGCGCTGTCGGCGTTACGGCCGTCCCAGCAGCTCTGGAAGTGGAAGCTGCGCACCACGTCGCTGCCGGACGGGCACAGCGGGTACTTGTCCTTCAGCTGCCGGTCCTCGAACCCGGTGCAGCTCCAGGAGGCGTTGGCGTTGGCGGGCCCGTTGACGAACGCCTTGGCGTCGCCGGTGATGACGCGCAGCAGGCGCGGCATCTCGGTGACCTGGCCGCTCGGGCTGCCGACGAAGGTCAGGGTGACCTCCTTGGGCGTGACGATCTGGCCCGCGTTGCCCTCGGTGCCGCCGCCCGGCGCCCCGGCGTCCCGCTCCTGCGTGCCGTTCTGGAGGCGCAGCACCGGCCAGTAGTACGTGGACTTGTCGCCCTGGTCGGCGCAGCTGGTCTTGGCGTCGGCGAGGTCCTGGTCGCTGGCGAAGGCGGTGTTGGACTGGTTGCCGACGTAGTCGTGGAAGTGGTGGGCGCCGTTGGAGACACCGGGGGCCACGATCACGTTGTCCGAGTTGAACAGGCCGTTCTCGTTGACCCCGCACTCGGTGCGGAAGGTGCCGCCGGGGGGCGCCTTGGGGGCGTTGGGCTGTACGGAGTTGATGTCCGCGTAGTCGGCGGCGACGGGCCCGTTGCCGCCCTGCCCGGTGCCACCGTTCTGGCCCTGGTCCTGGTTCTGGCCCTGGTCCCCGCCCGCGCTCTGCGAAGGTGCGGCTGAACCCTGCTGCTCGCCGCCGGGGGCGGCCTCGGCGGGGCGCAGGGTGCAGGCGGCGAGCGCGTCGAGCTTGTCGGGGCGGTTCCCGGCGCGGCCGATGGCGTCGGCGATACGGCCGAGGGTCGCGGTCCGCTTGTCCTTCAGCGGGTTCATCACCGAGTTGTCGGCGGCCGAGGGGTCCTGGCGGAGCGCGTCGGCCGACTGCTGGAGCCGCTGGTACGCCTCCGCGATCTGCTGGTCCAGCTGGGCCAGTTCACGGTCGACGTCCGCGCGGGCCGCCTCCGGTACGTCGGTCAGCTGGGTGCCCACGTCGGGGCAGTCGATGGTGGCCATTCCGGCCGACCTGAGAGATGCGTTCGCCGCGTCGCCGGAGCCCTGTCCGCCCCAGCCGCCTTCGCTGGCCGACGCGTAGACGTTCGCCGCGACGAGGCCGCCGCCGCCCAGCATCAGCGCGACCGCGGCGAGGGTCACGCGTCGTGCGCCGGTCGGGCGCCTGCGCCTGTTCGGTTCCAAGATCGTCCCCTGCGAGTCGTGGTCGGTGGGGGCATGTGGCGCCCCACACCCATACGCGGGGTGGCGCCGACGCGTTCACCCCGGCCCGGATTTCATGGCGAACTCTCAAGAAAACCGGGCCACATGAGGCTCGCGAGGCCACGCGCACACCGATAAAAGGCAGTTGGCCGCGTGGGCGCCTAGTCTGCCCGTCCGAACACGGCGGCGAACATCACAAATACGTATCGGACATTCCACCCGGCGACCTTCACACGAGTGACACAAGTTGGCTAGGTTGACCGCAGGCCGCCCGGCTCCCCCATTCCAGTGAGCCCGCAGCGGCGTCCGGTACGGGAGATTCGACCGACTTCCGGGCGCGCCGGGCCAATTGCCCCGCGGGGCGAGGAAGGAGTACGTCTCCCATGGCGCCGGAGAGTCACGAAGAGGTTCGGCAGCGGATCGACTCCCTCTACGCACGGGCCGAGACCGCGACGGGCAACTACAACGCGACCCGTGCGATGGCGGCGGCCACCCGCAAGCGGGGCGTCCCGCTGGCCAAGCGGTCCGGCAGCCGTCAGGACCCGGCACTCGACGCGGTGACCCGGCAGTGGTTCGACGCGGCCCGCGCCAAGGCCGGCCCGACCATGCCCGCGGTCCTCCCCGCCGACCGGATGCCCGACAACCCCCCTGTCGTGGAACGCACTTGGACCGCCGCCGAGCTGGGCCTTCCCAGTGGTGAGCCCGAGACGCCCGCGCTGCCCGCCGGGCCCTCGCAGCGCCCGGTGGCCGAGCTGACGGGCGGCCCGTCCACCCCGGCACTGGAGGCGGGTACGGCAACCGCGCTCCCTCCGGCCGCACCCATGGCCGCGCTCCCTGCCGCACCGGTCGCGCAACTCCCGCCAAGCGCACCCGAGTTGACTCCCCCGGTCATGCCGGTCGGTGGACCGGACCTCGTTGGGCCGGGCATGCCGGGCCTCCCGAGCGCCCCCGCACCGACACCGCCCGGACCGCCCGGCGGTGCTCCCGGAGTGCTGCCGATCGAGCCCGCCGGGCCGGCGCGCACCTCCCCCGCCGACCTCAAGGCGGGCAACCGCCGCAAGCTCGCCTCCGCCAGGGACATGCTGTCCCGCCACTCCTGGAACGCCGCTCCGTCGCAGGCATGGGGAGGCGGCACCCCGCAGGCGCCCGCACCGGGCGCCGCACAGACTGCCGCGCCGGGGATCGCCAGCTCCGGCGCGGCGCAGGCACCGGCCGCTCCGACGGGCCGGTGGACGGCACCGCCGGCCTCGGTCACGGACACCGGCCCGCTGACGTACCCCATGCCGGACGCGCTGGGCGACACCGGCTCGCTGCCGTACCCGATCCCCGGCCCGCTGACCGACACCGGTGGCCTGAGCTATCTGGCCCCGGCCCCGCAGACCGACACCGGCACGCTGCCCGCCGTGGACACGAGCGCCTTCGCCTACCCGGCCGCGCCGCCGCCCGCGTACGACACCGGGGCGTTCCCGGCGGCGGGCTCCCTGGCGCCGACGTACGACACGGGGGCATTCCTGGTGGCACCACCGGTTGCCGAGGCGGCTCCGGCCCCGGCCCCGGCCCCGACGTACGGCACAGGCGCGTTCCCGGCGGCACCCGCGTTCCAGCCCGCACCCCCAGCGGCCCAGCCGGCCCCGGCACCCGCCCCGGCCCCAGCACCGGCGTACGAATCCAGCCCCTTCCCCACCCCCCAGCCCCCCGCCTTCAGCACCGGCACCTTCCCCGCCGCCCAGCCCGCCTCCGAATCCGCGCACGTCGTCCGTGCCGCCAAGGCCATCGCCTTCGCCGCCGCCCAGGTCGGCAAGCCCTGCGTCTGGGGTGCCACCGGGCCCGACTCGTTCGACTGCTCCAGCCTCACCCAGGGTGCCTGGCGGGCGGCCGGGGTCGAGCTGCCGAGGGCCGCGCACGAGCAGGCGGCGGCCGGGACCGAGGTGGCGCTCGCCGCGGCGCTCCCCGGCGACCTGGTGCTGTTCTTCGAGGACGACCGGCATGTGGGCCTGTACGTCGGCAACGGCACGATGATCCACGCGCCGGGGCCGGGTGCGACCATCCGCGAGGAGTCGGTCTACGGCGCCGGAGAGGCCGCCATCCACCGGGTGATCAGGCCCGTCTGAACGCCCATAAAACCTGTTTATGAGCTCATAGACCGGACCCGTGTACTAACTTAGGGCTGCCTTAGCTTAGGCTTCCTGATCGAGTCGCCTGTCCACGCTCGAAGGGAACCTGATCATGCCGCGCCCCCTGCGGGTAGCCATCGTCGGAGCCGGCCCCGCCGGGATCTACGCCGCCGACGCCCTGCTGAAGTCCGAGACGGCCGCCGACCCCGGCGTGTCCATCGACCTCTTCGAGCGGATGCCCGCCCCGTTCGGCCTGATCCGCTACGGCGTGGCGCCCGACCACCCGCGCATCAAGGGCATCATCACCGCCCTGCACCAGGTGCTCGACAAGCCGCAGATCCGTCTCTTCGGCAATGTCGACTACCCGCGCGACATCAACCTGGACGATCTGCGCGCCTTCTACGACGCGGTGATCTTCTCCACGGGCGCGATGGCCGACCGCGAGATGTCCGTACCCGGCATAGACCTGGACGGCTCGTACGGCGCGGCGGACTTCGTTTCCTGGTACGACGGCCACCCCGACGTGCCGCGCACCTGGCCGCTGGAGGCCGAGAAGGTCGCCGTCCTCGGCGTCGGCAACGTCGCCCTGGACGTGGCCCGCATCCTCGCCAAGACCGCGGACGAGCTGCTGCCGACGGAGATCCCGCAGAACGTCTACGACGGTCTCAAGGCCAACAAGGCCCTGGAGGTCCACGTCTTCGGCCGCCGTGGCCCGGCGCAGGCGAAGTTCAGCCCGATGGAGCTGCGCGAGCTGGACCACTCCCCCAACATCGAGGTCATCGTCGACCCCGAGGACATCGACTACGACGCGGGCTCCATCGAGACCCGGCGCGGCAACAAGCAGGCCGACATGGTCGCCAAGACGCTGGAGAACTGGGCGATCCGCGACGTCGGCGACCGCCCGCACAAGCTCTTCCTGCACTTCTTCGAGTCCCCGGCGGAGATCCTCGGCGAGGACGGCAAGGTCGTCGGCCTGCGCACCGAGCGCACCGCCCTGGACGGCACCGGCAACGTCAAGGGCACCGGCGAGTTCAAGGACTGGGACGTCACCTCGGTCTACCGCGCGGTCGGCTACCTCTCCGAGAAGCTGCCCAAGCTGCCCTGGGACCTCCAGACGGGCACCGTCCCGGACGAGGGCGGCCGGGTCATCGAGGAGAGCGGCGCCCACCTGGCGTCCACGTACGTCACGGGCTGGATCAGGCGCGGCCCGGTCGGTCTGATCGGTCACACCAAGGGCGACGCCAACGAGACGGTGGCCAACCTGCTGGCCGACCACGCGGGCGGCCGTCTCCAGACCCCCACCGCACCCGAGCCGGAGGCGGTGGAGGCGTTCCTCGCCGAGCGCGAGATCCGCTTCACCACCTGGGACGGCTGGTACAAGCTGGACGCCGCCGAGCGCGCCCTCGGTGAGCCGCACGGCCGCGAGCGCGTGAAGCTCGTCGAGCGCGAGGACATGCTCCGGGAGAGCGGCGCCTGAGGCCGTAGCGCCCGCTGAACACCGCGAGACCCCGACGAGACCGGTTCCCCGGCCCTCGTCGGGGTCTCGCGCGCTCCGGGCCCGGCCCCTACGGGGCGCGTACGAAGCGCACCAGGGGCGCACACGACCGCGCGCGCCCCCATCCGACGCGCCGCCCCGGGCCCCGGCGCCCCGGTGGCGCCGCCGAGCGGTGATACTGGAACGCGCACTGGCCCCCACCTGCAGATTGGCCCATGTCGAACTCCGCCACCGACCGCGCCCCCGTCCCGCAGACACTCTGGGCGGCCCGCGGCCGTCACACCGGTCCCACCCCCGAGGACGTCGTACGCCGCACCCTGAGAGAACGCCACAGGAGCGGGGATCTGGACGACTTCTCGGAGCCGCCCGCACCCGGGGACTCCACGCACCGCGTCTTCGAGGCCCGCTGGCGCGCCTGGGGCACGGTCACCGTGCGGGCCCGGCTCACCCTCGTCCTCAGGCCGGAGCGGCCGGGGCACGAGTGGACGCTCGTGGCGGAGGCCGAGCAGCCGTGGGAGGAGGCATGGCCCTCGCCGGCCACGCTGTTCTGGCCCGAGGGCGGCACGGCGTCCGACGGTGACGGCGAGTGGGACCACCATCCCACCGTGCCGGGTCTGCGCCTCCGGCAGGTCAACGCGCTGCCGCTGGACGACAAGGAGATGCGCCGGCGGCTGCGGGACGCGGCCCGTGAGGCATGGTGCGTCAATCTGGTCCTGCACGAGGCGATGACGCCGGACGAGCGCGGGAAGCTGCCGCTGGCGCGGCTGCTGCCGCCGGGCCTGCGGCACCGGGTGATCGAGCACCGGGCCACTCCGCAGCAGTTCCGGGCGGTCAACTGGGCCCTGAAGGATCTCGGGGTCGAGGTGCCGCGCGGCGGTGCCGTGCTGCTGCCCCCGGACCCGGCGCCGGACGGCTACGACCGGCAGGCGCACAGCGTGCGCAGTGTCTTCCTGGACGGCTCGGAGCCCGCCGACCTGGTCGCGGCCCTGCGGGACTTCGCCGCGCTGTCCAGGCCGCGGCCCCGAGGGCTCGGTGCGGCGCTGACCGATCTGCGGGAGAACTGGACGCTGATGACCCCGCAGGAGGAGCTGGAGCGGGAGCGGCGCCGGGTCGTCCGGTACCGGGAGGCGCTGGACGCGATGACGAAGTCGCGGGATCTGTACCGGGAGGCCGCCGAGCAGGCGCACGAGGCGCTGGCCGCCTACCGCGACACCCCGTTGCCCGTCCTTCCCCAGCAGCGGCCCTCGGCCCGTGCCCAGTCGCCGTTGCAGCAGCTGACCCGGACGTTCGAGCGGCTGCGGCTCCCGGCGTGGGGGCAGCGGCCCGAGGCCGCTGAGGACACCCCCGGCACCGAGCCCGCCGTCGAGGGCGGCGACCGGGTGTGACCCGGCGGCTGGCGCGCGCCACAGCGGGCAGTAGCTAAGAGGGCGCGGGCGAGCCGCGGATGCCGGAGGGGACAGTGCGCATGGACAAGAGCACGATCGTGCTGGTGGCGGCTGCCGTGGCGGCGGCGGCCGTGCTGGTTCTCGCCGTCGTCCTGCTGGTGCGGCTGGTCCGGGCGCGGCGCTCGCTGCGCGACGCGGGGCTGCCCACCGGGCCGCGCTGGGTGTTCTGGGGCGCCGTCCTCTATCTGGTGCTGCCGACCGATCTGCTCCCCGACCCGGTCTACCTGGACGACATCGGCGTCCTGCTGCTCGCCCTGCGCAGCATGCGCGCCGCGACGCGTCCGCTGCCGGGGAAGCCCGGCGACCTCTGAGCGGTGTCCGGCGGCTCAGCGGTGTCCGGCGGCTTGGGATGGTTCGGGGAACCCCGTACGGGTTTCCCCCGGCAGGGTGGGCGGGGATCGGCGGCGCAAGGCCCCCGACCTCGGGGGATGGCCTCGCCTGACGGAGCGCGGCAGTGTAGACATGGGCACATGGTGCGACTGCCCGGCCGACCCGACACGCGGGCGCCCCGTTCCTTCGGGCATCCGCGCGCGCCCTTCGGCGCGCGGCATCCGGGCGGTGACGACGACGGCGGTCCGCCCGGAGTGCTGCGCGCGGCGATGACGGGTCGCAGCCTGGCGGGACAGGTGTTCCTGCTCCAGGTGGTGATCGTGCTGCTGCTGGTGGTGTCGGCCGTGGTGGCTCAGGTGCTCCAGGTGCGGCACGACAGCGATCTGGAGGCCCGTAACCGCTCCCTGTCCGCCGCCGGCGCCTTCGCCAACGCCCCGGGTACGGCGGCCGCGCTGCGCTCGCCCGATCCGACGGCGATCCTCCAGCCGAGCGCGGAGGCGGCCCGCAAGGCGACCAAGGTGGACTTCATCGTCGTGATGAACACCGAGGGCATCCGCTACACCCACCCCGACCGGGACCGGATCGGCAAGAAGTTCGTGGGGACCATCGGGCCCGCCCTGCACGGGGGCACGGTGGTGGAGGAGCTGACCGGCACGATAGGGCCGCTGGTCCAGGTGGTCGTCCCGGTGCGGGATTCGGGCGGCAAGGTGGTCGGGCTGGTCTCGGCCGGCATCACCACCGCACACGTCGGCGGGGCGGCCGACCAGCAGGTGCCGCTGCTCCTCGCGGCGGCCGCGGCGGCGCTCGCGCTGGCCACGGCGGGCACGGCGCTGGTCAGCAGGCGTCTGCTGCGCCAGACGCACGGTCTCGGCCCCTACGAGATGACCCGGATGTACGAGCACCACGACGCGGTGCTGCACGCGGTCCGGGAGGGTGTGCTGATCGTCGGCGGGGACGGCAAACTGCTGCTCGCCAACGACGAGGCGCACCGGCTGCTGGACCTGCCCGAGGACGCCGAGATGCGCAGCGTGCTGGACCTCGGGCTGGACGACGAGACGGCCGGGCTCCTCGCCTCCGGCCGGGTCGCCACGGACGAGGTGCACCTGGTCAAGGACAAGCTGCTGGCGATCAACCAGCGCCCCACCGATCTGCGCGGCGGCCCGCCCGGCAGCGTCACCACGCTGCGCGACTCGACCGAGCTGCGCGCCCTGTCCGGCCGGGCGGAGGTGGCCCGCGAGCGGCTGAACATGCTGTACGACGCCGGGGTGGGCATCGGCACCAGCCTGGACGTGAGCCGGACGGCGGAGGAGCTGGCCGAGCTGGCGGTGCCCCGGTTCGCGGACTTCGTCACGGTGGACCTGTTCGACGCGGTGCTGAAGGGCGAGGAGCCGAAGCCGGGCACGGAGCTGCGGCGGGCGGCGTTCAGCGGCATCCGCAAGGACGCGCCGCTGTATCCGCTGGGTGAGCGCATCCGGTTCGTGCCGACCTCGCCGCAGGCGCGCAGCCTGGCCACCGGGCAGTCCGTGGTGGAGCCGGATCTGCGGGAGGCGCCGGGCTGGCAGGCGCAGGACCTGGAGCGCACCGAGCAGATCATCGATTACGGCGTCCACTCGCTGATCACGGTCCCGCTGCGGGCGGGGAACCTGGTGCTGGGGGTGGCGAACTTCTGGCGTTCGGAGAAGCCGCAGCCGTTCGACTCCGAGGATCTGGCGCTGGCGGAGGAGCTGGTGGCGCGGGCGGCGGTGTCCATCGACAACGCCCGCCGCTACACCCGTGAGCACAGCATGGCGGTGACCCTCCAGCGCAGTCTGCTGCCGCGCACGCTGCCCGCGCAGGACGCGCTGGAGATCGCCTACCGGTATCTGCCCGCGCAGTCGGGGGTGGGCGGCGACTGGTTCGACGTACTGCCGCTGCCGGGCGCGCGGGTGGCGCTGGTGGTGGGCGACGTGGTGGGGCACGGCCTGCACGCGGCGGCGACGATGGGCCGGCTGCGTACGGCCGTGCACAACTTCTCCTCGCTCGATCTGCCCCCGGACGAGCTGCTGGGCCTGCTGGACGAGCTGGTGGCCCGCCTCGACCAGGACGAGACCCCGGAGGACGGCGCGGCCGCCGTCACCGGCGCGACCTGTCTGTACGCGGTGTACGACCCGGCGTCCCGGCGCTGCACCATCGCGCGGGCCGGGCATCTGCCGCCCGCGCTGGTCCTGCCGGACGGCACGGTCGAGTTCCCGGACGTGCCCGCCGGTCCCCCGCTGGGCCTGGGTGGGCTGCCGTTCGAGACGGCCGATCTGGAGCTGCCGGAGGGCAGCCGTCTGGTGCTGTACACGGACGGGCTGGTGGAGGACCGCGAGCGGGACATCGACGAGGGGCTGGACATGCTGCGGGACGCCCTGCGGCATGCGCCCGGCGCCTCGCCGGAGGAGACCTGCCGCGTCGTCCTGGACCGGCTGCCGGTCCGCCCCACGGACGACGTCGCGCTGATCGTGGCCGAGACCCGCGTCCTCGGCGAGGACCGGGTCGCGCAGTGGGAGGTGCCGGCCGATCCGGCGGCGGTGTCGGAGATCCGTGCCAAGGTGACCCGGCAGCTCGCCGACTGGGGCCTGGAGGAGCTGACCTTCACCACGGAACTGATCCTGAGCGAACTGGTCACCAACGCCATCCGCTACGGCCGCGGCCCCATCGGGGTACGTCTCCTGCGCGGCCGCTCCCTGATCTGCGAGGTCTCCGACGGCACCACCACGTCCCCCCACCTCCGCTACGCCGCCAGCACCGACGAGGGCGGCCGCGGCCTCTTCCTGGTGGCCCAGCTCTCCGACCGCTGGGGCACCCGCTACACCCCGACCGGAAAAATCATCTGGGCGGAACAGCCGTTGCCGTGACCTCAGCCCAGCGCCCGGTCCAGGTTGAAGGCCGCGCTGATCAGGGAGAGGTGGGTGAACGCCTGGGGGAAGTTGCCCTGTTGTTCGCCGGTGCGGCCTATTTCCTCGGCGTAGAGGCCGAGATGGTTGGCGTAGGTGAGCATCTTCTCGAAAGCCAGGCGGGCTTCGTCGACGCGGCCGGCGCGGACCAGGGCTTCGACGTACCAGAACGAGCAGATGGAGAAGGTGCCTTCGTCGCCGCGCAGGCCGTCGGGGCTGGCCTCGGGGTCGTAGCGGTAGACGAGGGAGTCGGAGACCAGGTCCTCGGTGAGGGCGTCGAGGGTGGAGAGCCACTTGGGGTCGGTCGGCGCGATGAACTTGGCCAGCGGCATCATCAGCACGGACGCGTCGAGTACGTCGCTGTCCTCGCACTGGGTGAAGGCACCGCGCTGCTCGGACCAGCCGCGGTCCATGATGCGGCGGTAGATGTCGTCGCGGGCCTGGCGCCAGCGGGGCAGTTCGGCGGGCAGGCCCCTGCGGTTGGCGAGGCGGATGGCGCGTTCGATGGCGACCCAGCACATCAGCCGGGAGTACAGGAAGTTCTTGCGGCCGCCCCGGGTCTCCCAGACGCCCTCGTCCGGCTGGTCCCAGTGGTCGCACACCCAGCCGACCAGGTGGCACACGTCGTCCCACTGGGCGCTCGAAATGGGTTGCGCCCACTTGTCGTAGAGGTAGATGGAGTCGATCAGGGCGCCGTAGATGTCGAGTTGGAGCTGTGGGGCGGCGGCGTTGCCCACGCGGACCGGGGCGGAGCCCAAGTAGCCTTCCAGGTGCGGGAGTTCGCTCTCGGGCAGCTCGGAGCGGCCGTCGATGCCGTACATGATCTGGAGCGGGCCCTCCGTCGCGCCGTCGCCGGGGCTGATGTGGGTGGTGAGGAAGCGCATGAACGCCTCCGCCTCGCCGGTGAAGCCGAGGCGGAGCAGGGCGTAGACGGCGAAGGCGGCGTCGCGGACCCAGACGTAGCGGTAGTCCCAGTTGCGCTCGCCGCCGAGCTGTTCGGGCAGGCTGGTGGTGGGGGCGGCGACGATGGCGCCGGTGGGGGCGTAGGTGAGCAGCTTCAGGGTGAGGGCGGAGCGGTGCACCATCTCGCGCCAGCGGCCCCGGTAGCGGGACTGGGCGAGCCAGCGGCGCCAGTAGTCGACGGTGGCGTTGAACTCGTGCTCGGCCTCGGCGTGCGCGCAGCCGCGCGGGGCGATCTCCTCGCCCACCTGGTCCAGCGCGAACACCGCCGTCTCGCCCTCGCCGAGCTTGAACTCGGCCCGCGCGTCCCGTTCGTCGCACTCCATGGCGACGGTGGCGGTGAGCGCGAGGGAGCGCTCACCGGCGTCGAACAGCCACAGTCCCTCCTCCTCGCGCACGGTGTGCGGTTCGGCGCCGTACCCGAAGCGGGGGGCGACCAGGGCCCGGAAGGGCACGGTGCCGCGTACGCAGACCACGCGGCGGATCAGCCGGTGCCGGGCCTCCTCGCCGGGCCGGGCGGTGCCGACCGGCATGAAGTCCTGTACCTCGCCGACGCCCTCCTCGGTGAAGAAGCGGGTGATCAGCACATTGGTGTCGGGGAAGTAGAACTGCTTGGTGTGCGCCGGGACGGAGGCCGCCAGCTCGAAGCGGCCGCCGCGCTCGGCGTCCAGCAGGGCGGCGAACACACTGGGAGCGTCGAAGGACGGGGAGCAGTACCAGTCGATGGTGCCGTCACTGCCGACGAGGGCCACGCTGCGCAGGTCGCCGATGAGGCCGTGCTCGGCGATCGGCAGGTAGCGGTGGGTCTGCCGGGTCTCCTGCTGGAAGGGCGTCTCGGCCATCGCTGCGGCCTCCCGTTATGGTGTGCGGCTGCCCATCCAGCGTAGGCCGCTCCGGATGCGCGCGGCGGCCCGGCATCCGATGGTGAGAGTGTGCCCCGTTCGGCGGCACCGGCACGGATGCGCCCATCCGGCCCGAGGAGGAGGCATCATGTCGAGTTCCACGCCCGAAGAGTCCCGGTCGATCGACGACCACTGCACCCCGGACGCCCTGCTGCACACCGCCCCGGCCGGCGGCATCACCCCGGAGGACCTGGTGATGGCGGCGGGCAGGGACGTCACCCCGAAGACTCTGGACTGGGCCCGCCGCAAGCTGGAGACGGAAGGCTCGGCGGCGGTCGAGAAGCTCCTGCCCTAGCGGGCCGGGCAGCACAGCACAGCACAGCACAGCGCCTCACAGCGCCTTGCGGCGCAGCAGCACGGCGAGGGTGAGCAGGCCGGGCGGCAGGGGCAGCCAGACGGTCAGCATGCGGTAGCCGAGCACGGCGGACGCGGCCGTCGCGGCGGGAGCGCCGGATGTGGTGAGCGCGAGGACGAGCGCCGCGTCCAGTGAGCCGAGCCCGCCCGGCGTGGGCAGCAGGGCGGCCGCGCCGCTCGCGGCGAGGTAGAGCAGGGCCACCTCGGGCGCGGGCAGCGGCAGCGCGACGGCACGCGCCACGGCGACGAGCACTCCGCAGTGCAGCGCGGCGAAGGCGAGGGACCCGCCCCACAGGGCGACGGCGCGCGTCGGGCGGGCGTGCACGGCACGGACGTCGGCCATCAGGGCGGTCAGCGCGCGGCGGCAGCGTGGCCAGAGCGGCCCGGCGGCGACCGCCGTGACGAGTGCGGCCGCGCCGAGTGCGCCGACGAGCCAGATCAGGGGCAGCTCGGGTACGCGCAGCAGCCCCGGGCAGAACGGCACCAGCAGCGCGATCAGCGCCAGTTTGGACACTCCCTGGGCCCCGCCCTTGACGGCGAGCGCACCGGCGGAGCGGCCCATGGTCAGCCCGCAGCGCAGCAGGAACCGCAGGTTGACCGCCCCGGCGCCGATCCCGGCGGGCAGCAGATGGTTGGCGGCGCAGGCGGCGAACTGCGCCGCGACGAGCCGGACGCCGGGCAGCCGCTCGATGACGGCCCCCTGCTGGGCGAGCGCCGAGGCCGCCCAGGTCCCGACGGCCGCGACGGCCGCGACCGACAGCCAGCCCTGGTCGGCCAGCGTCAGCCGCACCGCTCCACTGCGCACGGTGGGCCAGTGCCGCTGGGTGAGGTAGGCGAGGAAGAGCAGTACGCAGAGCAGCAGGGCCACCTGCCAGGCGAGGCCCCGCAGCCGTGGCCCCGGTCGGCCGTCCGGAACCGGGAGCGCCTCGGGGGCCGGACCGTCGCGGACGGCGCGCGTGTCCGTCATCGGCACCCCTCCCCCTCCACAAAAGCACCCGTCGCCGGCATCCGGGAGAACGGGATGCCGCGGCGAAATCACGGTCAAACTAACGCGGATCGACGCCGCCCGCCGCCCGCGTACCGCCATCCGGCCCTGGCCCTACGCGCCGTAAGGTGGAAGACATGGCTGGTGCAGGTCCCCTCGGCAGGGCGGAGCGGCGGGGTGCGGGGGCGCTGGAGGGTGAGGTACTGGCGGCGCTCTGGGGTGCGGGGCGGGCGCTGACCCCGGCGCAGATCCAGGCCGAGATCGGCGGGCTCGCCTACAACACGGTGCACACCATCCTCAAGCGTCTGTACGACAAGGGGCTGGTGCTGCGGGACGCCGACGGGCGGCGCGGCGCGTACCGTCCGGCGAAGGACGCGGCGCAGCTGACCGCCGAGGCGATGCGGGCGGCACTGGACCGGAGCCCGGACCCGATCGCGGCGCTCCGGCGGTTCGCGGCCGGCCTGACCGCCGACGAGGAGCGCGCCCTGCGCGACCTCCTCGCCGACGGCGGCGACAGTGGCGACAGCGACGACAGCGACGGCCACTGACCGGCGCCTTAGAGCCCCTTCGGCACCCGGTGCGGCGGCTGTTCCGGCTGGGGCCGGTGTGTGAGCGGCGGCACGGTCCGCACGGCGGGCTCGTCGGCCTCCAGCGTCACGGTCTCCCCGTGGTGCTCGATGATCAGCGGCGGCCCTTCGAGCAGGGTGTACGTCGCCTTGTCCGCGCCGATCTCCACGCGCAGCCGCCGCCCCCGGAACTGGAGGTGGAAGGCGAGCCGGCGCAGCCGTTCCGGCAGCCGGGGCGCGAAGCTCATCCCGGCCGGGCCCTCCAGCACCCGCCGCATCCCGCCGAACCCGGCCACCAGCGCCATCCAGGTTCCGGCCAGCGAGGCGATGTGCAGTCCGTCGCGGGTGTTGTGCTCCAGGTCGTGCAGGTCCATCAGCGCCGCCTCGGTCGTGTAGGCGTAGGCGAGCCGCAGATGGCCCGCCTGGGCGGCGATGACGGCCTGGCAGCAGGCCGAGAGGGAGGAGTCGCGCACGGTGAGCGGCTCGTAGTAGGCGAAGTTGCGGGCGATCTGCTCGTCGTCGAAGAAGGAGGCGCAGGTGTACATCGCCAGGACGAGGTCGGCCTGTTTGACGACCTGCTTTCGGTAGAGGTCGAAGTACGGGAAGTTCAGCAGCAGCGGGTACTGGTCGGCGCGGGTCCCGGCGAAGTCCCAGCGCTGGTAGCGGGTGAATCCGGCGTTCTGCTCGTGGACGCCGAGTTCGTCGTTGTAGGGGATGTTCATCGCCTCGGCCGCGTCCCGCCAGGCCGCGCTCTCCTCCTCGTCGGCGCCGAGATGCTGCGCCTCCTCGGGGTAGCGTTCCACGGCGTCGGCGGCGGCGAGCAGGTTCTGCCGGGCCATCAGGTTGGTGTAGGTGTTGTCGTCGGCGACCGCGCTGTACTCGTCGGGCCCGGTGACGCCGTCGATGTGGAAGGCGCCGCGATGGTCGTGGTGGCCCAGCGAGCGCCACAGCCGGGCGGTCTCCACCAGCAGCTCCATGCCCACCTCGCGCTCGAAGCGGACGTCGCCGGTGGCCTCGACGTAGCGGACGACCGCGTCGGCGATGCCGGCGTTCACATGGAAGGCGGCGGTGCCCGCGGGCCAGTACGCCGAGCCCTCCGAGCCCTCGATGGTGCGCCAGGGGAAGGCGGCGCCGCCGAGCCCCAGCTGGGCCGCGCGTTCACGGGCCGCGTCCAGGGTGTTGTGGCGCCAGCGCAGCGCCTCGGCGACGGCGCGCGGGGCGGTGTGGGTGAGCAGGGGCAGCACGAACATCTCGGTGTCCCAGAAGGCGTGCCCGTCGTACCCGGAGCCGGTGAGGCCCTTGGCGGGGATGGCGCGCTGCTCGGCGCGGGCGCCGGCCTGGAAGACGTGGAACAGGGCGAAGCGGACGGCCTGCTGGATCTCCTCGTCGCCGTGCACCTCGACGTCGGCGCGGGCCCAGAAGTCGGCGAGGGCCTCGCGCTGGGCGGCCAGCAGCCCTTCCCAGCCGTCGTGGGAGGCGGCGGCGAGGGCCGCGTCCACCTGGTCGGCCATGGCGGGCAGCGAGCGGGTGCCGGACCAGCCGTGCGCGACCAGCTTCTCCACCCGCAGGGTGTGACCCGGCTCCAGCACGGAGGTGACGGTGAGCCGGGCGACGTCGGTGCCGCTCTCGCTGCGGCTGGTGGTGCGGCCGGGCCCGGTGACGACGTGGTCGGCGCCGACCGCGACCCTCAGACCGCTGCGCTTGGTGCGGTGCACCAG
This sequence comes from Streptomyces sp. NPDC085596, assembly GCF_044541565.1. Taxonomy (NCBI): domain Bacteria; kingdom Bacillati; phylum Actinomycetota; class Actinomycetes; order Kitasatosporales; family Streptomycetaceae; genus Streptomyces; species Streptomyces sp. NPDC085596. The sequence goes on from NZ_JBITTC010000003.1 coordinate 314,282, forward strand.
CCGCAGCCGCTCCCCGGAGGCGAAGCCGTCCTCCTGCTCCAGGGGCGAGCGCAGGCTCATCGCGGCGCGCGGGTCGCCGTTGGGTTCCGGCAGGCTCTCGTTGGCGACCAGCTCGGACTGGATCACGACCCGGCTGGGGCGGCCCACGGCCTCCACCTCGTAGGCGATGGCGGCCACCGCGCGCTGGGTGAGGGACACCAGCCGGGTGGAGCGCACCCGGACCGTGGAGCCGGCCGGCGAGGTCCATTCGCAGGTGCGTTCCAGCACCCCGCGCCGCATGTCGAGGACGCGTTCGTGGGAGACCAGGCGGCCGTAGCGCAGGTCGAAGGGTTCGTCGTCCACCAGCAGCCGCAGGATCTTGCCGTTGGTGACGTCGATGACGCTCTGCCCGGACTCGGGATAGCCGTAGCCGGCCTCCGCGTACGGCAGCGGGTGCACCTCGTGCACGCCGTTGAGGTAGCTGCCGGGCAGGCCGTGCGGCTCGCCCTCGTCCAGGTTGCCGCGCCAGCCGACGTGGCCGTTGGACAGCGCGAACACCGACTCGCTCTGGGCGAGCACGTCGAGATCGAGGTTCGTCTCGCGCACGTGCCAGGGCTCGACCGTGTACGCCCGCTCACTGATCACTGCTTCCCTCCCAGTTCGGCGAGGTCTTTCACGACGATATGCGCGCCGTGGGCGTACAGCGCGTCGGCCTGCCCCGTGCGGTCCAGCCCGACCACGTATCCGAAGCCTCCGGCGCGGCCCGCGTCCATCCCGGCGAGCGCGTCCTCGTAGACGGCGGCACGCTCCGGGGGCACGCCCAGGTCCTTCGCGGCGGCCAGGAAGGTGTCGGGTGCCGGCTTGCCCGGCAGGTCCCGTTCGGCGGCCACCACGCCGTCGATCCGTACGTCGAAGAGGTCCTCGGCGCCGATCGCGCGCAGCACGTCCTGGCAGTTGGCGCTGGAGGAGACGATGGCGGTGGCCAGCCCGTGTTCGCGTACGGCGGCCAGATAGCGCAGGGTGCCCTCGTACGCCTCCACGCCGTCGGTGCGGATCTTCTCCAGGAGGAGTTCGTTCTTGCGGTTGCCGAGACCCCGCACGGTGTTCGCGTCGGGCGGGTCGTCGGGGCCGCCCTCGGGGAGCTTGATCCCGCGGGACTTCAGGAAGGAGCGGACGCCGTCGGCGCGGGGGCGGCCGTCCACGTACTCGTCGTAGTCGGCGACCTCGTCGAACGGCCGCGCGTCCGGGCCCTCGTGGTCGCGCAGGAAGGCGTCGAAGGTCTCCTTCCAGGCGGCCGCGTGCACGACGGCCGTCCTGGTGACCACTCCGTCGAGGTCGAACAGGCACGCCTGGATGGTGTCGGGCAGTCCGAGCTGAGTCATACCTGCTCCCTTCCCCGGATCAGGCACGGCGATCACGCCGTTCGGAGCGGAAACGGGGCGCCCGGCGACCGCCCCGCGCACGCCCGGTGGCACACTCTGCTGCATGCCGCCGACCTTCGACGATCTTCTCCTCCGCGCGCGCAGCCTGGTCACGGGCGGGCGGCGCGCGGTTCTCGGTATCGCGGGCGGTCCGGGCGCGGGCAAGACGACCCTCGCCGGACACCTCGTGCGCGCCCTGAACGCGGACGGACCGCCCTGGGTGGCGCACGTACCGATGGACGGGTTCCATCTGGCCGACGCCGAACTGCACCGGCTGGGCCGCCGGGACCGCAAGGGCGCGCCGGACACCTTCGACGCGGCCGGGTACGCGGCGCTGCTGCGGCGGCTGCGTGAGACGCCCGCCGACGAGGACGAGGTGGTGTACGCGCCCGCCTTCGAGCGGGACCTGGAGCAGCCGGTGGCGGGCTCGATCCCGGTGCCGTCGTCCGCGCGCCTGGTGGTGACCGAGGGCAACTACCTTCTGCTGCACGAGGGTTCGTGGGGCAGGGTGCGTCCGCTGCTGGACGAGGTCTGGTACTGCGAGGTCGACGAGCCGGAGCGGGTACGGCGGCTGGTGGCCCGGCATGTGGAGTTCGGCAAGGAGCACACGGCGGCGGTGGCCTGGGTACTGGGCACCGACCAGCGCAACGCCGAGCTGATCGCGACGACCCGGGAGCGGGCGGACCTGGTGATACCGGCCTCCGTACTGCCCGTACCCGGCCGGGGCTGAACCGGCGCGGCTCCGGGGCCGTATCCGTGGGTGCGCGGCGGAGGGTCCGCCGAGGGGACCGGCGGGACGGTGGCACCGCCGGTCGCGGGAACGGTGCGCGGACACGGCCCTGACCGGGGCCGGTCGCCGCCGGGACCGGTGCGGCCCGTGCCACCGTGGGGCGGATGATGGCAAGCGAACACCACGGGACCGGGACGATCCCCGCACCGGCACCCCCGGCGCCACCGCTCCCCCCTCCGCGAGGACGCCGGTGGCTGGTGCCGCTGCTCGTGGCGCTGCTCCTGGCCCAGATGGCGGCGGCGATGGTCACCACGGCCGTCCGGCAGACGCCCACCATCGACGAGCCGGTGTACGTGGTGACGGCCACCGACTATCTCCACGAGCACCGGCTGCGCTACAACCCCGAGCACCCGCCCCTCGGCAAGCTGCTGATCGCGGCCGGGGTCGCGGTGGCCTCCCCGCGCTACGACCCGGACACCCCCGGCACCCAGGGCGACGCGGGCCGGCACCTGCTGTACGAGTCGGGGAACGACCCCTGGCGGCTGATGCTGTGGGCGCGGCTGCCGGTGATCGCGCTGACGCTGCTGTGCGGGCTCGCGGTGTTCGCGTTCGCGCGGGACGTGGCGGGCCCGGTGGCCGCTCTGGTGGCGCTGGCGCTGTACGCCTTCTCCCCCGACGTCATCGCACACGGCTCGCTGGCCACCCTGGACATGCCGATGACGGCCTTCCTGCTGACCTCGGTCTGGCTGCTGTGGCGGGCGCGCCGGCGGCCGCGCCTGTACGTGCCGCTCGCCGGGGCGGCGCTGGGCGCGGCGGCGGCGACCAAGATGAGCGCGCTGCCCGCGATCCCGCTGCTGATGCTGCTGGCCGCCTGGTCGGTGTGGCACGCGCGGGCGGCCGTGGGACGGCGGCGCCGGGTGCTGACGGCGCTCGGGGGCGCGGGCACGGTGCTGCTGGTGGCACTGGCCGTCGTCTGGGCCACGTATCTGGTCGTCGACCCCCGGCTGGGCTTCGCGCCGGCCGAGCCGATCCCGCCGCTGGCGGGGAAGCGCGCGCTGGTGAGCGGTCTGCTGCCGCTGCCGCCCGCGTACGGGGCCGGGCTGCGGATGCAGTTCGCGCTGGAGTACTACCCGTGGAAGGGCTTCCTCTTCGGCCGGATGTACTCGGGCGCCCTCTGGTACTACCTGCCCGTCGCGCTGCTGGTGAAGACACCGCTCGGGGTACTGGCCCTGGGCGCGGCCGGCGCCGTGACCGTACTGGCGGTGCCCCGGCTGCGTCCGGCCGCGCCGTATCTGCTGCTGCCGCCCTCGCTGCTGCTGGCGGTGGCGATGACGGGCGCGCGGGACTTCGGTACCCGGTACGCGCTGTTCGTCCCGGTGTTCCTGGCGCTGGCCGGGGGCTGTGTCGCGGTCTGGCGGCGCCGGTGGGCGAAGGCGCTGGCCGGGATGCTGGTGCTGTGGGTGGCGGTGAGTTCGCTGCGGGCGTTCCCGTACTACCTCCCGTACGCCAACGAGGCGTTCGGCGGCCCGGCGCGGACACATCGGCTGCTGCACGACTCCAACGTGGACTGGGGCCAGGACCTGGGCGCGCTCGCGGACCGGCTGCGGGAGCGGTACCCGGACGAGCGGGTGTGGCTGGTGTACAAGGGCAGCGGGGTCCCGTCGTACTACGGCATCCACGCCGGCGATCCCCGTACGGTGCCGCCGGAGCGGGTACGGGGGCTGCTGGCGGTGTCGGACTCGGCCGTCGCCAAGGCGCGGGGGCGGCTGGCGGAGCTGATCCGCACGAGCCGCCCGGTCGGCGAGGTGGGCCACTCGATCACGCTGTACCGGCGCTGAGCGTCGGGGCGACACACTGGCCGGCCTGGGGCGGTGAGCTATGTTGACTCGTCGTGGGAGACAAAGTCGACGGTCCGGCGCCCTCGCCGCAACAGGCGCGCGCCCAGGCATCAGCGATCACCTCGGGCGGGTCCGTCACGGGTGCCGAGGCCGCGCCGACCTCCCAGCTGCGGGCGCTCTTCGACGGGCCCCGGCTCTCCCCCGGACAGCGCCGGGTGGCGCGGTACCTGATAGAGCACCTCACCGAGGCCGCGTTCCTGTCCATCACGGAGCTGGCCGACCGGGCCGGGGTCAGCCAGCCCTCGGTGACCCGGTTCGCGGCCGCCGTGGGCTTCAGCGGCTATCCGGCGCTGCGGGAGCGGCTCCAGTCGATCGCGCTGGGCGCGCTGGCGGGCGGCCCCGGTGAGGAGGACGGGGCGAACGAGTTGCAGGCGGCGGTGGACGCGGAGATCCAGAACCTGGAGCATCTGCGCCGCGACCTGGCCGACCCGGACCGGGTGATCCGGGTGGGCCGCGAGCTGTCCCGTTCCACCCCGCTGACCGTGCTGGGGCTGCGCATCTCGGCGTCGCTGGCGGAGTACTTCGGCTACGCGGCCCGGCGTATCCACCCCGATGTGCGGCTGGTGACGCGGGGCGGCAGTGTGGCGTGCGACGCGCTGCTCCAGTCCCGCGAGGCGGGCGGTACCTGGGTGCTGGCGTTCGCCATGCCCCGGCACGCGCAGGAGACGCTCGCCGCGCTGCGGGTCGCGCGGGAGGCGGGGCTGAAGGTCGCGCTGGTCACCGATCTCGCGCTGGGCCCGCTGGCGGAGGAGGCCGATGTCACCTTCGCCACCGGCACCGGCTCGCGGCTGGTCTTCGACTCCTACGCCGCTCCGGGCCTGCTGGCCGCCGCGCTGCTCCAGGCGATGACCGACGCCGACCCGGAGCGCGCCCAGGGCCGCCTGGAGAAGTACGAGCAGGTCGCCGACCAGCAGCAGTTCTTCCTGCGGGACTGAGCCGGCGCGGCGCTTCCTTCTTCGGCGCGGATGAATGTTTTCATCCGTCTTGAAAAGCGGTTGGCATATATAAATACTGCTCACGGATTCCGTGGCGGTCCCGCCCGGCCCGTCCGGGCCAGGGCCGCCCCCACCCGTCGGACCACCCTCCCCGACGACGAGGCACACCGGAAGCGATGAGCATGCCGATCACCACCACGCGCATCAGCCCCGACTGGCCCTGCCAGGTCAAGCAGCCGGGCAGCTACGACTGGGAACGCTCGGCGGCCAAGTGGCTGCGCGAGCTGATCCCGGCGCGCTACGCCAGCTATCCGGCGCTGATCCGGCACCCCGTGCTGCTCGCCCGGCACGCCGGGCTCCAGGTGCGGCAGGAGATCCGGGTGGCGCGCACCGCGCTCCAGACCGCCCGGGCCGAGCTGCCGATGCTCGGACTGCCCGAATCGGTCATCGAGCACACCATCAAGCTGTACGCCGCCGAGCTGCTCCAGCTCCAGCACATCGCGCGCAGTGTCCGCGCCGTCTCCGAGGCCCTGGGCACCCGTGGCACCGGCCGCTGACCCCGCCTTTCGCACCCCCGGTCCTACGCCCGCCGTCCCTGATGGGAACGGCTGTGCCGGACAAGTGAGCGAACGGCCGGGGTGTGCCATGCTCATCGCGTGACGAGCGAGCCCACACCCTCCGTGGACCCCGGTTTCGGCGCCGATGTCGCGGCGCTGGCCAAAGTCGTGGCCCGGCAACGGGCCGAGATGGAGCGGGTGCGCGACCTCGCCGCCTCCTCGGCGGTGCTGGAGCGCGCCAAGGGCGCGCTGATGGCCCTGACCGGCCGGTCCGCCGACGCCGCCCACGAGGAGCTGCTCGCTCGCGCCGAGGCCGGCCGCCGCACCCTGATCGAGGAGTGCTGGCTCACCCTGGGCGCGCTGGAGCCCCCCAAGCTGACCACGCCGGACACGGAACCGCCCGGCGTGCTGGAGCCCTCGTCGGCCGCCTCCCGGCAGCCCGCGCCCACCGCGCCCGGCGACCTCGCGGACGTCCTGGGCGACCTGAGCCGGGACCTGGTGCGGGTCGGCTCGCCGCAGGAGCTGGCCGGGTATCTGCTGCGCCACCTGGGCCCCGACGCGGCCGCCGACGCCGTACTGCTGTACCAGCGCGTGCCCGAGGACGGTCTCGAACTCATCGGGTACGCGGGCATCGACGCCGCCCTCGCCGGGCGCTGGCACCACATGCCGCCGCTGAGCAGGCTGGCCCCGCTGGACTGCCTGCGCACGGGCGAGCCGCGCTGGCTGGAGGATCTCGGGGCGGACCGGCGGCAGTACCTGCTCGGGGACCCGCCCGACCGGTGGCTGTCGCGGGCCTGGCTACCGGTGCCGGCCGGGCACGGCTCCGGTGTGGCGCTCGGCGTACTGCGCACCCAGGAGGGGCCGTTCGAGCCGCGTGAACGCCAACTGCTGCTGGCGGCTGCCCGGTTGTGCGCGGGGCGGCTGCGCGCCTTCGACACCGCGCGGAACGGAGAGGCGGCTGGGACCACCCAGTCCGTGCAGGCGGTGCTCGACGCGCTGCCGGGCGCCGCGATCCTGCTGCGCCCGCTGCGCGCCGCCTCCGGCGCGGTGGAGGACTACCGCATCGAGGCGGTGAGCCCGGAGGCGGTCGACGTGTTCGGCAACACCGGACGCGAGATGCTCGGCCGGCACATCCTGGAGAGCTATCCCTCCGTCGCGGGCGAGCAGTTGTGGCACGGCTATCTGACGGCGCTGACCACCGGAGTGCCCTTCGAGAGCGCGCCGTTCGCCTACCAGGACGTGGTGGACGGGGTGCCGCTGACCGCCACGTACTCGGTGCGGGCGGCGCCGCTGGGCGACGGGCTGCTGGTGACCTGGCTCAGGCTGGACCCGGTGGACCGGCAGGAGCAGCGGCTGTGGGACGTGCAGCGGCTGGGCAATCTGGGCTGGGCCAACTGGAACCTGGTCACCGGGGAGATCTCCTGGTCGGCGCAGACGTATGCCGTGCTCGGTCTGAACGCGGCGCGCGGACCGGTGCCGCTGGCGGAGCTGCCCGCGCTGGTGGCGCCGCAGGACGCGGGGCCGCTGCGGGGCGCGATCACCGAACTCGTCCGCCACGCACGCCCCTTCGACGTGCCCTTCCGCATCGACGCGCCGGGCGGGGTGCGGCACCTGCGGATCGTCGCGGAGGCGGTGACCGAGCCGGACGGGACACCCGCCGAGGTGCACGGGTTCGTTCAGGACCTCACCGCCCAGCGCAGCGCCGAACTCGCGCTGGTGGAGAGCGAGCGGGCGATGCTCCTCCAGCGCGGGGTGCTCCAGGCCGAGCGGGCGCTGGCCGACCGGTTGCAGCACGCGCTGCTGCCGCTGCCCGCCGGGCCGGTGCGGCTGGCCGGGCTGCGCGTCGAAGTCGCCTATCTGCCCGCCCAGTCGGGCATCCAGGTCGGCGGCGACTGGTTCAGCGCCATCGAACTCTCCGACGACGCCGCGCTGTTCGTGGTCGGCGATGTGGCGGGGCACGGCATCGGGGCGGTCGCCACGATGGCCCAGCTCCGGTTCACCGCCAAGGGCATGGTGGGTACGGGCTCCTCGCTGACCGGGGCGCTGACCCGGCTGAACACGCTGCTGCTGCACTCACGGGACGGCCGCTCCACCGCGACGATGGTCCTCGCCCGCTACGACCCCACCACCCGGGTCCTCACCTGGGCCCAGGCAGGGCACCCGCCGCCGCTGCTGGTGCGCGGGGGCACTGCCCGCTTCCTCACCCGGCCCGTCGGCATGCTGCTCGGCGCGAGCGCGACCCCGGTCTTCGAGGCGGCCGAGGCCCGGCTGGAGCCCGGCGACCGGCTGCTGCTGTTCACCGACGGCCTGGTGGAACGCCCCGGCGAGGACGTCCACGCGGGTTTCGCCCGCCTCGCCGAGACGGTCCGCACCCACGGCGAGGACAGCCTCGACAGCCTGCTCGGCATGATGCTGGTCGACGAGCACCGCGACGACGTGTGCGTGGTGGACATCCGGCTGCCGGTGGAGTGAGGGTCACTCCAGGCCGGTGCGGGACTCCAGGGCGCGGCGGGTGTCGTCGCCGTAGACACCGGTCTCGTCACCCCGGATGCCGTACCAGAGCTGGAACCGGGCGACGGCGGCGGTGAGTTGGGGGTCGTAGTCGCCGGTGGCGGCGCCGTCGCGGAAGACGTCGGGGATACGGAGGAGGCGGCGGCGCAGGTCGGTGACCCCGGGGCCGGAGTCGCCCTGGCGGAGAGTGCCGGGGCCGTCGGGATCGGTGGCCGAGGGCGCGGTGGTGGCGGGGGCTGTGGTGGCTGGGGCTGGAGCAGCCGGGGCGGTGGTCGGGGCAGGTGACGGCGCGGGGCGCGCGGTGGCCTCCTCGCGGCCGGGAAGCAGGAGGGCACCGCCGAAGCCGACGAGGGCGGCCGCGGCCAGGCCCAGTCCGACCGCCCAGCGCCGGTGGGCGGAGCCGGACGGTGTGCCTGCGCCTGGGCCGGTGCCCGGGCCTGTGTCGTCGGGCGGTACCGGTGGCAGTTCCTCGGTGTCGTCCTCGGCCGGGTGCGCGGCGAGCGGCTCGCTCCGCACCCCGGCCCCTGGTTCCGGCATCAGCTCGCGCATCAGCTCCGCGAGGGCGTCGGTGGGGCGGGCCCGCAGGACGCGTATGGGTTCCACGACCCTTGCGGGGCGCGGGCGTTCGGGATCGGGGGGTGTCGGCACGCTGCTCTCCTTCCGTCCCTCGCCGGGGGATACGGAGCGCGGGGCGGCGTTGTTCAGCATGCCCCCGTCACGCCGGAGCCAGGGCTCCCTCCAGCACGAAGCGGCTCAGGGACGCCGTGAGGGTGCCCACGAACGCGTCCTGGTCCTCCTCGCCGAGGACGTCCAGGGAGAGATAGGGGTTCAGGTCCTCCAGCTCGACCAGGAGCAGGTCGCCCTCGAGGGTGCGGCACGCGTCGACGCGCTGGATGCCGTGGCCGAGCGCGTTCCAGTCGATGAAGCCGCGCGCGAACTCCAGGTCGGCGGCGGTCGCCCGGTACGGCTTCAGGTCCCAGCGGTCGCGGGGGTCGGGGGCGTAGAGGGCGTACTGGAAGTCGTCGTCCACGAAGTAGAAGGACACCTCATGGACGAAGTCGATGTGCGGCTGGACCAGGACCGAGCCGTCCGCGAGGGGAGCCTCGGCGACGCGGCTCGCGGGAACGGTGCGCAGTCCGAGGGAGTCCGCGCCGTAGGTCGGCTTGACCACATAGCGGTCGGCGGCGGGCAGCCGGTGCAGGTCCTCGGCACGGTCGACGGTGGGGATGACCGGGAGTCCGGCCTCGGTGAGGTCGAGCAGATACCGCTTGCCCGTCATGTCGGCCTTGCCGGTCAGCGGGTTGTAGACACGGGTGCCGGTCTCGAGCGCGCGGGCGCGGAACGCCTCGTACTCGGTGTGGTAGCCCAGCACGGGGCCGCTGTTGCGGACCACGACGGCGTCGAAGCCCTCCATCAGCGCGGCCGCGTCCATCGGGTGGCACAGGGCGAGGTCGAAGTGGGCGCGCAGCCGGGAGGTGAGGAAGACGTCCTCGTCGCCGTAGCGGCGCCCTCGGGCCGGGTACGCCAGGTCGGTGACGTAGAGCAGGCGGGGGCGGGCGGAGGGCATACGGGATCTCCTCGGACGGGCCGGGTGCCGACAGGGTGGAGAAAGGTTACGTCGCAGGCCGGGGATGATGATCGCCGGGCCCGTGCGACCGCCGTCCGCAGCACTCGGTTCCCTTGCGAGCCGCTGGTCCCTGCACTGAGTGCCATCCTCGCACCCCGGGTGCTACTTTCCCGTCCATGAGCACCAGCAGTGCGGCGCCGCCCGCGAAGCCGCCGATGCGCGACGCCCTGGTGGCGGCCGCCTTCCAGCTCTTCCTGGAGCGCGGGTACGAACAGACCACGGTGGACGACATCGTGGCGCTGGCGGAGGTCGGACGGCGGTCGTTCTTCCGCTACTTCCCCTCCAAGGAGGACGTGGTCTTCCCCGACCACGAGAGCTGCCTGGCCGACATGACCGCGTTCCTGGCGGCGGGCGGCGGCGACGAGGAGCCGGTACGGCGGGTGTCCGACGCGGCCCGGCTGGTGCTGCGCATGTACGCGGAGAACCCGGCGTTCTCGGTGCAGCGCTACCGGCTGACGCGGCGGGTGCCGGGGCTGCGGGCGTACGAGCTGTCGGTGGTGTGGCGCTACGAGCGTGCGCTCGCCGCGTATCTGCGGGGCCGGTTCGCCGGGCGGACGGACGGCACGCTGCGGGCGGACGTGATCGCGGCCGCGGTGGTCGCCGCGCACAACAACGCCCTGCGCTCCTGGCTGCGTTCGGACGGCAAGGGCGACGCGGAGGCGGCCGTGGACCACGCGCTGGGCTGTGTACAGACCGCGTTCGCCGACGCGCCGGCCCGGCCCGCACCCTCCCCCTTTCCGCCCGAGTCACCGCGGCCCGACGACGTGGTGGTACTGGTCGCCCGCCGGGACGCTCCCCTCTGGCAGGTGGTGCGGCAGTTCGAGGCGGCACAGGGCGAGAGCCGAGGGGAAAACACGCCCGCAATTCAGGGTACGCAGTGCCTTTACGAGTGACACTGAGTGCCATACGCTGTCGCTCGTGCACGGTGGCACGGCATCGGGCACGAGCGGATTCCGGCCCAGTGCAGGGAGTTGACGAGCGTGTACCACCACTCAAGCGGAACGGCCCAGCCGGTGGCAGGCTCGGCGGGCCTTCTCACGGACCGGCCCGTCGACTCCGGTGACTCCATCCAGTACCAGCGCTGCGGCTGGTGCGGCACCGCGATGTACCACCGCCTCCTCTGCCCGGTCTGCCAGGGCAGCGACCTCCGCACCGAGCGCAGCGAGGGCATCGGCACGGTCCGCCACTCCACGATCGTCCACCGCAACACCCCCGCGGCCCGCAACGTCTCCCTGGTCGAACTGGCGGAGGGCTTCGTCGTACGCGGCCGCGTCATGGGCCCCCTGGTCGGCATCCACAGCGGCGACCGCGTCCGCCTGTCCACGACCAGGGACCCGGTGCGCGGGGAGCCGGTGTTCCAGTTGCTGGACGAGGCGTGCCGGGCGTGGACCTGACGGGAGCCGATCCGCTCAGGACTGGGGCGGGAGCGTCACCTTGATACCCACCGTGCCCTCGGTACCCCGCCGCAGCTTGCTGCCCAGCAGGGTGAGGCGGCCCGTGATGCCGTATTTGCGGGCGATCAGGGTGCGGTAGCGGGCCGTGGTGGTGGGGTCGGCGATTTCGGCGGTGGCGGGGTGCTGGACTCCGGTGGGGCGGCCGCGCATGTCGCAGGGGCCTACGAGGACGTCGGCGCGGCGGCGGATGCGCTTGACCTTGTAGCTGTCGGCGGATGTCCAGACGCCGAGGGCGTCGCCGTCCGGCACGACCCAGACCGGGGTGGCCACCGGGGTGCCGTCCTTGCGGTAGCTGGTGACCAGCAGATACTTGCCCGAGCCGAGCCGGGACACAAGCGCGTCGTCCATGCCCCGAGTCTACGAGGCGAGCCGCCCCGGACCCCGGTCGACACCCCCCAATGCCGCGGACCTGCGGCGAGGATCAACTCCGGCGTCTAGATTGCGTCTTGACCGGCACCTCTCGCACCAGGCACCCCAGGAGCTGACCCCCGTGACCGACAACCCGGCCGCCACCAACGACGTGGCCGTGTCGCTGCGTGCCCGTATCAACACCGGCCAGCCGCACACCGCCCGGATCTGGAACTACTGGCTCGGCGGCAAGGACAACTACGAGGTCGACCGCGCGGCAGGCGACCAGATCCGTCAACTGCACCCCGGCATCGGGGAGTACGCCCGCCATGACCGTCTCTTCCTGGGCCGTGCCGTGCGTCATCTGGTCGGCGAGGTCGGCATACGGCAGTTCCTGGACATCGGCACCGGTCTGCCCACCGCCGACAACACGCACGAGGTCGCGCAGGGCGTGGCTCCGGAGACGCGGGTCGTCTACGTCGACAACGACCCGCTGGTCCTCACGCACGCCCGTGCCCTGCTCACCAGCACCCCCGAGGGCCGTACCGACTATCTGGACGAGGATCTGCGCAACGTCGACGCGATCTTCGAACACGCCGCGAAGACCCTGGACTTCACCCAGCCGGTGGCCCTGATGCTGCTCGGTGTGGTCATCTTCATCGGCGACGAGGAGGACCCGTACAGCCTGGTCCGGCAGTTGCTGGAGCGGCTGCCGGCGGGCAGCTATCTGGTGCTGTCGCACACCGTCACCAGCCCGTCGATGCCGGACGTGGACGAGGCGGTGAAGTTCTGGAACGAGCACGGCACCCCGAAGCTCACCCAGCGCACCCCCGAGGACGTGACCCGCTTCTTCGACGGTCTGGAGCTGCTGGAGCCGGGCGTGGTGTCCTGCTCGCGCTGGCGTCCGGAGGGTGCCGGGGAGGGCTCGGGGGAGGGCGAGCCGGAGGAGGTCGCCATGTTCGGCGGGGTGGCCCGCAAGAACTGACCCCGGCAGGCGGGCGGAATCGTGCCGTCCGGTGAACGCTCCCGGCCCCGGTCCCGTACTGACAGGGGGCGCTCATGACCGGAGGGCCCCGTGCCGCCGGTACGGGCGGCGCGCGCTCGGGGTTCGGGAGTCTGGCATGAGGCACGCACGACGGCGGGTCGTCCGGCGAGTGACACGGCTGGCTGCGGTCGGCGGACTCCTCCTGGGTGGAGGGATGGTCGCGCAGGCGGCCATGGCGAGCGAGACCCCGGCCGCGCCGGCCACGACGTTCAGCGCGGCCGGTACCGCCGGGGGCAAGGGCGCGGCGCTCGCGGCGAAGCTCGGCACGGCCCGCTCGGCGGGCAACTGGGTGGACGCCGAGGGCCGTCCGGTCGTCGCGGTGACCGACGAGCGGGCGGCCGCCGAGGTACGCGCGGCGGGGGCGCAGGCGAAGGTCGTCGGGCACAGCATGAACGAGCTCAAGTCGGCCACCGGCGCGCTGCGTTCGGCGCCCCGCGTGACGGGCACCGCGTGGGCGGTGGACTACCGCACCAACCGGATCGTGGTGCGCGGGGACCGTACGGTGTCGTCCGGCGACTGGACCAGGATGACCCAGGTCGCCTCGCACATCGGCGACTTCGTCACCATGGAGCGGACCGAGGGCATGTTCACCACGCGGCTCAACGGCGCCCAGCCGATCCTGTCGACGGGCGGCCGCTGCTCGGCGGGGTTCAACGTGACCAACGGACAACGGGAGTTCATCCTCACGGCCGGGCACTGCGGGCCGACCGGCTCCATCTGGTTCGCCGACGGCCAGGGCACCCGGCAACTGGGCGCGACGGTCAACAGCAGCTTCCCCGGCGGCGACTTCTCCCTCGTCCAGTACGACACCGGCAAGGCCGGCCAGGGTGCCGACGTGGTCGCGGTCGGCGGTGGCAAGGGGGTACGGATCACCGGGGCGGCCGATGCGGCCGTGGGCCAGCGGGTGTTCCGCAGCGGCAGCACCAGCGGGCTGCGCGACGGCCAGGTGACCGCGCTCAACGCCACCGTGAACTACCCGGAGGGCACGGTCACCGGGCTGATCGAGACCAACGTGTGCGCCGAACCCGGCGACAGCGGCGGCCCGATGTTCTCCGAGGGTGTCGCGCTCGGCATCACCTCGGGTGGCAACGGCGACTGCACCACCGGCGGTACGACGTTCTTCCAGCCGGTGACCAAGGCGCTCACCGCGCTGAACGTCAAGCTCATCACCACCACCCCGCCCCCGGGCGCCGCCCAGAGCGCCTCCCCCGCCCCCGCGACGGAGGCCGGCCAGGGTGGCATGACACCGAGCGCGGCCCGCCCCGGATCCTCGGCACCGGTGACCGGCGTCGACGGAGAGACCCTGCTGGCCCGGCTCACCGACACCCGGAACGTCGGCCCCGGACTGCTGGTGATCGCGGGCAGCGTCATCGCGCTGATCGCCACCCGGTACATCCGCGCCGAGCAGGACCGCAAGGCGTACCAGCGGTACTACTCCGCGACCTGGGGCTGACCCGAAGGCCGGTGGCGCGGCAAAGGAGGGCACCCGGTCACGGGTGCCCTCTCGGCGGTACGACGGTGGCTGCGGGGTCCGGTCAGACCGAGCGGCGCGGCATGGGGGCCGCGGTGGCCCACTCCATCACGAGGCGCTGGTACTCCGCGCGCTGCTCGCTGGTCAGGATGCCGCCCGACCGGCGCCACAGGGCCCGGATCTCCTCGTTGACCTCCGCGGCCGAGCGCCCGCAGGAGGCTTCAGCAGTGGTGGACATGGTGTGAAGCATATGCCGGTCCCAGTGAAGGCGGCGTGAATAAGTACGCGCTATTCGGGCATTTCGGACCGTGTTGCTCATCACGTCAAGAAGCCGTGCGGAAGGGCGAGTTCGGTTCCGCCGGTCGCCCCGCCCGTCCGCACGCGGGTCCGGCTCAGGTGCCGGGCTTGCGGCCGTAGATGAAGACGTCGTCGCCGTTCTTCAGCAGTGACCAGTACTTCTTCGCGTCCTTCGTGGTCATGTTCACACAGCCGTGGGAGCCCGGCGGGTTCCACATGCTGAGACCCACGGAGTGGAACGCCTGCCCGCCGTCGAAGAACTGGCTGTAGGGCATCGGCACGTCGTAGATGCTGGAGACGTGATCGATGTCACGCCAGTAGACCTTCTTCAGGCCGGTGCGGGTCTCGTACTTGTCGCGTCCGGTGCGCACCGGGACGGGGCCGTACACGAGCTTCTTGCCGTCCTGGACCCAGCTGAGCTGGAGGGTGAGGTTCACACAGGCGATGCGGCCCTTGTTCACCGGGCACTTGCCGTCCTTGTTGGGGTTCTTCCCCACGGCCTTCTGCCGGTTCATGAGGTCCATCACCCCCCAGGTGACGGGCCCGGCGTAGCCGATGTTCGGGGTGATGCCGTGCTTGTTCTGGAAGCTGCGGATGGCCGTGCAGTCCCCCGAGGACTGCTTGCCGTCCGCCTTGCGGCCGAGGAACCGCTCCACCTGCTTCTGGTACGGACCCGCCTTGCTGGTGCAGCTCGCGGCCTGGGCCGGTGCGGCGGTGACGGCGAGCGTCAGCGGCGCGACCAGCGCGCCGACCCCGAGTACGACGGCCCCTCGTCTGCGTATGTCGCCCATGGTCGGCCCCATCCCTTCTCCCCTGCGGGTCCCAGGGACGTCCCCCGGGCGGTCGCCTCGTGTGTTCCGAGGCTTCGGCCTACTAGACCGGCTCATCGGCCGGATGGTTGTGTTTCCGGCATGCTGTGACGAAACGGTGAACTTTACCTCCGGCCGGCCGGCCTCCCGCCCAGCGCGGTACGGAACCCGGTGTGCACGGTGGTCAGGCCGCCGTCGACGACGAGGGTGGTGCCGGTGATCCAGGCGGCGTCGCGGGAGGCGAGGAAGGCGACGGCCGCCGCGATGTCCTCGGGCTCACCGACCCGGCCGAGCGGGTAGCAGTCGCGCACGGCGTCCAGGTCGTCGTCCCGCCCTTCCCAGGCGGAGGTGCGCACGGTGCCCGGCGCGACCAGGTTCACCCGCACCCCGCGGGCGGCGGCGTGTCCGGCGAGGGTGCGGGTGAGGGAGATGAGGCCGGCCTTGGCGGCGCTGTAGGCGTGGTTGCCGAAGTCCATCAGGCCGTTGACCGAGCCGATGCTGACGACGGCACCGTGGCCGGAGACGGCGAGGTGGGGCAGCGCGGCCTGGCAGCAGCGGCGGACGCCGCCGAGGGTGATGTCGAGATCACGGGCCCAGGAGTCGTCCGGGTCGTCCTCGAACGCCGGGCCGTCCGGCGAGCAGTGGGCGGCGCAGTTCACCAGCACGTCGAGCGAGCCGAACGCGTCGACCGCGCGGGCGACGGCCGCCTCCACCGACGCCCGGTCGGCCACGTCGCACACCAACGCCTCCGCGGTGAGCCCCTGTTGGCGCAAGGAGGCCGCGGTGCGTTCCGCCTCGGGCGCGTCCTGGTCGGTCACCAGGACCTGGGCGCCCTCCTGCGCGAGGCGCCGGGCGACGGCCGCGCCGATGCCCCGGCCCGCGCCCGTGACGAGGGCGCCGTGGCCCGTGAAGCGGTGGGTGAGATCGGTCATGGGCCGACGGTAGGGCAGCGGGGACCACCGCGACAGAGGCCGTACGGTCGCGGTGGTCCCCGCTCAGGCCGGGCGGGTCAGTGACCCCGCTCGATCCACTCCTGGAGGTGGCCCGACTCCTCGCCGATCGTCGTCGGGTCGCCGTGGCCGGTGAGCACCTTGGTCTCCGGGGGGAGGGTGAGCAGCCGGTCGCGGATCGAGTCGATGATCGTCGGGAAGTGCGAGTACGAGCGCCCGGTGGCGCCGGGTCCGCCCTGGAAGAGGGTGTCGCCGCTGAAGACCGCGCCGAGACCGGGGTCGTAGAGGCAGACGGCGCCGGGGGCGTGGCCGGGCGTGTGCAGCACGGTCAGGTCGGCTCCGGCGGTCTCCAGGACCTGTCCGTCGACCAGATGCTCGTCGGGCTCGCGGTCGGGGTGGGTCTGCTGCCACAGGGGCAGGTCGTCCGGGTGGAGCCAGATGGTGGCGCCGGTGAGGTCCGCGAGGGCGGGGGCCGCGTTCACGTGGTCGTTGTGCGCGTGGGTGCACACGATCGCGGTGAGCCGGCGGTCACCGACGGCCGCGAGGATGGCCTCGGCGTCGTGGGCCGGGTCGATGACGACGGCCTCATGGTCGTCGCCGACGATCCACACGTTGTTGTCGACGTCCCAGCTTCCCCCGTCGAGGGTGAACTGGCCGGAGGTGACGAGGCGTTCGATGCGGGCGGTCATCAGAACTCCACCACCGAGCGCAGCACGTCGCCGTGGTGCATCCGCTCGAACGCCTGCTCCACCTGGTCCAGTTGGATGGTCTCGGTGACGAACGCGTCCAGCGGCAGGCGCCCTTGGAGATGCAGGTCGATCAGCATCGGGAAGTCCCGCGAGGGCAGACAGTCGCCGTACCAGGAGGACTTGAGGGAGCCGCCGCGGCCGAAGACGTCCAGCAGGGGCAGTTCGAGCTTCATCTCGGGCGTGGGCACGCCGACGAGCACGACGGTGCCGGCCAGGTCGCGGGCGTAGAACGCCTGCTGGTAGGTCTCCGGGCGGCCGACCGCGTCGATCACCACGTCGGCGCCGAAGCCTCCGGTGAGTTCGCGGATCGCCTCGACCGGGTCGGTCTCCTTGGAGTTGACCGTGTGGGTGGCGCCGAGGGTGCGCGCCGTCTCCAGCTTGCGGTCGTCGATGTCGACGGCGATGATCCGGCCGGCCCCGGCCAGGGCCGCTCCGGCGATGGCCGCGTCCCCGACACCGCCGCAGCCGATGACGGCGACGGAGTCACCGCGGCCGACGGCGCCGGTGTTGATGGCCGCGCCGATGCCCGCCATCACACCGCAGCCGAGCAGTCCGGCGACGGCCGGGGAGACGTTGGGGTCGACCTTGGTGCACTGGCCGGCCGCGACGAGCGTCTTCTCGGCGAAGGCGCCGATCCCGAGCGCGGGGGTGAGTTCCTGGCCGGTGGAGGCGAGGGTCATCTTCTGCTTCGCGTTGTGGGTGTTGAAGCAGTACCACGGGCGGCCACGCAGACAGGCCCGGCAATTGCCGCACACCGCACGCCAGTTGAGGATCACGAAGTCACCGGGCGCCACATCGGTGACGCCCTCCCCCACCGACTCGACCACGCCGGCGGCCTCATGGCCGAGCAGGAAGGGGTAGTCGTCGGAGATGCCGCCCTGCTTGTAGTGCAGATCGGTGTGACAGACCCCGCATGCCTGGATGTCCACGACGGCCTCGCCGGGGCCCGGATCAGGGATCACGATGGTCTCGATCCGTACCGGCTCGTCCTTCCCCGGTGCGACAACGCCGCGTACTTCCTGCGCCATGGTCTGGCCCCTTTTCGTCGGTGTCCCTGTGCTCTCGACCCTACGCCACCGTGCGCCGCCGGGAGGGCTCGGTGAGGGCGTGGACCAGCGGGTTTCCCGGCATGGGCGAGGGCCGCCCGGTCACGGACGGCCCTCCTGGGTACGGCTGTTCAGACCTGGCGCCGGCCCGTCCTAGAGGCCGGGGAGCAGCCCGGTGACGGGGGCGGCGAGGTCGGTGACCTGGTGCAGTTCGTTCAGCCGGTTCAGCTCGCTCACCTGGTTCAGGCCGCGCAACTGCTCGCCGACGCGCGGGACCTGGCTCTGGGCCTGCGGCGGGAGTTCGCTGACGGCGACGTCGTCCAGCACGGTCATCGGGTTGAGCTGCCCGCCCGCCGGTGCGCTCGCGTCGGCCGCGTTCGCCATGGGTACGGCAAGGCCCGTGACACCGACGGCCAGACCGACGGCGGCGACGATGCGTCGTGTTGAGATCATGCCTTGAGCAACGCCCGTACCCCGTCGCCGGACACGGGCGGTGGCCGTCGGTCACCCGACAGGCGGACCTGCGTCTCTTGCGTTTGCCGTGTCCGCCGGGGCGGAGGAGTCTCGGATGTGGGCCCCTGCGGTCCGCCGCCCGCCGGGCCGCGGGCGTACCAAGGAGGTCACCATGGGCAGCAGACAAGACTCCGCCTTCACCACGGAGGCACTGCGCGAGGCCATCGAAGCGGACTCCGGAGAGGGCCTGCTCGCGCTGTACGAGGACGACGCGCAGATCCGCGTCATCGACCACGCCGACCAGCCGAGCCATCCCAAGGTGCTGCGCGGCAGGGGCGAGATCGAGGAGATGCTCGCCGACATCTACAGCCGAGAGATGATCCACCGGCTCGACCAGTGCGTCATCGACGGCGACCACGCGGCGTTCACCGAGTCGTGCCAGTACCCCGACGGCAACAAGGTGTACGCCGAGTCGATGGTCACGCTGCGCGACGGCCGTATCTCCGAGCAGATCCTGATCCAGGCGTGGGACGAGTAGGCGCGAGGGTCGCGCGGGTCCAGGTCAGTTCCAGGCTGACCTGGACTTTCTCGGCCCGCGCGGGGTTCGGTCCGGTCCGTCCCGGGCGTTCGCGGCAGGTGGCCGCCCGCCCGGCCGGGGTGGTGCGGTCCTCGGCCCGGCTGGCGCGCTCGGTGCTGCGGGCGGTGCGTCCGCGGCTGCCGCTGACGCACCGGTCGCGCTGAGCCGTCAGCCGGTGGTGAGGACCATGCGGAAGCGGGCCTTGCCCGCGAGCATCTTCTGGAAGGCGGCGTCCACGTCGCCCAGCGGCACCGACTCGCTCATCGGGCGAATGCCGTGCAGCACGCTGAACTCCATGGTGTCCTGCACGTCCTGGGAGGTGCCGGAGGGGTGGCCCTTGACCTCGCGGCCGGCCATCAGCAGCTGGACCGGGCTGATGTCGAGCGGCTCGGTGGTGGCGCCGATGACGACGAGCTGGCCGCGCGGGGCGAGGCCGTCCACGGTGGCCGACATCGCGTCGGAGTTCCCGGCGGTGGCCAGCACCACCTTGGCGCCGCCGAGCGCCTGGAGCGCCTCGGCGACCGGAGTGCCCGCGGTGCTGTCGATGTAGTGGTTCGCGCCCAGTTCCCGCGCGAAGTCGGCCTTCTCGGCGCCGCGCGCGATGGCCACGGTCTCGAAGCCCATCGCGGCCGCGTACTGCACCCCGAGGTGGCCGAGCCCGCCGATCCCGAGGACGGCGACCAGGTCGCCGCCGGGCCGGGCGTCGGTGCGCCGCAGCGCGTTGAAGGTGGTCACGCCCGCGCAGGCCATGGGCCCGGCGTCGGCCGCGGCAAGGCCCTCGGGGACGCGGGCGAGCGCGTCGACGGGGACGATCACCTGCTCGGCGAAGCCGCCGTCGTAGGCCCAGCCGGGCACCTGGAGGCGGACGCAGGTGATGAAGTCGCCCTCGCGGCAGGGCTTGCACCAGCCGCAGCTGCCGCCGAACCAGCCGACCGCGACCCGGTCGCCGACCTGCCAGTCACGGTCCGCGGTGCCCTCGCCGAGTTCCGCGATCCGTCCGGCGATCTCGTGTCCGGGGACCTCGGGGAAGGTGATGCCGGGCAGCCCGCCCTCGACGAACAGGGCGTCGCTGTGGCAGATCCCGCACGCCTCCACGGCGATCCGCACATGGCCGGGGCCCGGCTGCCGTACCTCCCGCTCGACCAGCTCGAAGCTGCCGCCGGGTTCCGTCACCTGCGCCACTCGATAGGTACTCATACGCCTCTCCGGAGAACGTCACGGCAGCCCGCGAGGGCCCTCGCTCCAGCAGACCAGCAGTGCCCCGATCCCGCGCGCCGAAGCGGGGGGTCACGGCAGCGTGTGCGTGGTGACGTCGGTCAGGGCGCCGTCCGCCACGGTGGCGGTCATGTACGTGGCGTGCGGCTGGCGTCGGCGGTCGGTCGGGGTACCGGGGTTGAGCAGGCGGAGGCCGCCGGGGGCGGTGGTGTCCCAGGGGATGTGGCTGTGCCCGAAGACCAGGACGTCGAGGCCGGGGAAGCGGGCGGCGCAGCGGGCCTCGCGGCCGGTGGCCTGGCCGGTCTCGTGCACCACGCCGAAGCGCAGGCCGCCCAGCTCGGCGTACGCCACCTCGGGGAGGCGGGCGCGCAGGTCGGGGCCGTCGTTGTTGCCGTACACGCCGATCAGCCGGCGGCTGTGGGACTCCAGCAGGTCGAGGGTGGCGGTGTCCACCCAGTCGCCGGCGTGGAACACCACGTCCGCGTGCGGGAGTTCGGCGAGCAGGCGGTCCGGGAGCCGCTTGGCCCGCTTGGGCAGATGGGTGTCGGACATGAGGAGGAGGCGCACGTCTCCAGCGTAGGGAAGCGCAATGGACAGGTAAAACTGAACAGTCTCAACTGGACAGGCTGGGCTGATGCTCCTTACGGTGGCGGGCATGGTCCACATCTCCGGCTCGGCCGCCCGCGCGGCACGCGATCTGCGGGTGGTGTTCAGCCGGCTGCGGCGCCGTATCCGTGAGGTGGCGCGGGACGCCGACCTCACGCCGCCGCAGGAGTCCGCGCTCTCCCTGGTCGGCAAGCACGGCGCGGCGACGGCGAGCGCCCTCGCGGCGGCGGAGGGTGTGCGGCCGCAGTCCATGGCGGCCACGCTCGCGGCACTGGACCAGCACGGGCTGATCCGCCGCGCCCCCGACCCGGACGACGGCCGCCGTCAGCTGGTCACGCTCACCGAGGCGGGCCGGGCCCGCGTCGAGGGCAACCGGCAGCTGCGCGAGGAGTGGCTGGCCCGCGCCTTCCAGGATCGGTTCACCGAGGAGGAGCGGGAGACGGTCCTGACCGCGCTGGAGCTGCTGGAACGGCTGTCACGCCCCTGACACCGGGCCCGCCCGCCCCCCCCCCCCCCACTGCTCACCCTTTTCGAAAGGCCGACGCATGTCCGTCACCACGCTCGACCCCCGTACCGCCCTCGTCGTGATCGACCTCCAGGCCGGCATCACGGCCATGCCCGTCCAGCCGCACTCCGCCGCCGACGTGGTGGCCCGCAGCGCCGGACTGGCCGACGCCTTCCGCGCCCGTGACCTGCCCGTGGTGCTGGTCCGGGTCTCCTTCGCCGCCGACGGCGCGGACGCCGTGCCCGGCCGCACCGAGCGCCAGGCGCGCGGCCTGTCCTTCCCGGAGGGCTGGGACATCGTCGTCGACGAACTGGCCGGGCACCCCGGTGACATCCAGGTCACCAAGCACAACTGGAGCGCCCTGTTCGGCACCGACCTGGAGGTGCAGCTGCGCCGCCGGGGCGTCACGCAGATCGTGCTGACCGGCATCGCCACCAGCATCGGTGTGGAGTCCACCGCCCGTGACGCGTACGCGGCCGGATACAACGTCACCCTGGCCACGGACGCCATGTCCGACGCCGACGCCGACGCGCACACCAACAGCGTCGAGCGGATCTTCCCCCGCCTGGGCGAGAGCGGTACGACGGCGGAGATCCTCGGCCTGCTGGCCAAGACCCACGCCTGAGCGGCCGTGGCGGGAAGGGCCCGGCACCTTGCGCGAGCGGGGTGCCGGGCCCTTCCGTTCTCCCGTCCGGTCAGTCCCCGGCGGCCGCCGCCCGCTCGACCTCGGCCTCGACCTCGGCACGGGCCCGCCCGGTCTCGCGGGCGTAGTCGCTCAGGGCGGTCTGCACATCGCGGGCCAGATCGCGCCAGGCGCGCAGCGCGGTCTCGTACGTCCCGGACTGCGCGCCGGTCATCGCCCGCTCGGCCGGGGGCCCGTAGGTGTCCCGCAGCTCGTCCACGGTGGCGTGTGCCGCGTCGGCCGCGCGCTGCTTCTGGACCAGTTCTTCGAAGGTGTGTGCCACACCAACCGACCCTAGGCACGCGGGGCGAACGCGCCACTCGGGGCCGCCGTCCGCGCCGTTCGCCGGGGTCCGTCTCCGGGCGTCGTCGCCCGCCTCGTCAAGGTCCTTCATCCCCCACCCGTCCCTCACGCCTCGTTCGTCACCAGATCCGCCCAGACCTGTTTGCCGCCGCTGACCGGGACGGTGCCCCAGGCGCTGGAGACCGCTTCGACCAGCAGGATGCCCCGGCCGCCGGTGGCCTCCCAGCCGACGCTGGTCGGCTTGAGGGGTCCGCGCGGGGAGGAGTCGGTCACCGCGATGCGCAGCCGGTCGCCGACCAGGCTGAGATCGACCCGCACCTGCCCCTCGGTGTGCACGAGGGCGTTGGTGACCAGCTCGGACACGATCAGCAGGGCGGTGTCGGTGGCGTCCCTCGGCAGGTCCCAGACCCGCAGGGTGCGGCGGACGAAGCGGCGGGCGTGCCGGACCGCCTCCGGGACCCGCCACACGCTCCAGCTCTCGCGCCGCGGGCGTACGGCCATGCCGTCGTAGCGCACCAGCAGCAGCGCCACGTCGTCGCCCCGGTGGGCGCCCGCGAGCAGGGCGTCGGCGGTCTGTCCGAGGTGGGCGGGGTCGGCGGCGGCGAGGTCGCGGGCGAGCCGGTCCATGCCGGTGTCGAGATCGGTGTCGGCGGATTCGACCAGGCCGTCGGTGGTGAGCGCGAGGACGGTGCCGGGCTTCAGTTTCAGCGGGGTCATCGGATACTCCGCACGGGTGAGCACCCCGAGCGGCGGTCCGCCCTCCGCCTGCACGATCTCCGTACTGCCGTCCGGGTGGCGCAGCACCGGCTGCGGATGCCCGGCGCGTACGCACAGCGCGGTGCCCTGCTCCATGTCGATGTCGACGTAGACGCAGGTGGCGAAGAGGTCGCTCTCCATGTCCAGCAGCAGCCGGTTGGCGTGGGCGGCGACCACGTCGGGCGGGTGGCCCTCGGCGGCGTAGGCGCGCAGGGCGGTGCGCATCTGGCCCATGAGGGTGGCGGCGCCCGCGTTGTGGCCCTGGACGTCGCCGATGACGAAGGCCACGTGGTTGTCGGCGAGGGGGATCACGTCGTACCAGTCACCGCCGACCTCCAGCCCCTCGGTGGCGGGCAGATAGCGGGCCACCGCCTTGGCGCCGGGCAGCAGGGGCAGCCGGCGGGGCAGCAGGGTGCGCTGGAGCATGCCGACGAGTTCGTGCTCGGCGTCGAAGGCGTGGGCGCGGCGCAGGGCCTGGCCGGCGAGGGCGGCGCAGGCGGTGAGCAGGGCGCGTTCGTCGGGGGCGAAGTCGTGCGGGCGGTCCCAGCCGATCAGGCAGGCCCCGGCCATCCGGCCGGCCGCGGGCAGCGGCAGCACCGCGAGGCCGCCGGGTCCGACCCCGGCGAGGCCGGGCTCCAGGGTGGAGCCCGCGGGCCAGATGTGCGCGCGGCCGTCGCGCAGCGCGGCGGCGAGGGCGGGCATGGCGCGTACGGGCGCGTCGGGCCACTCGCCGCGCCATTCGGCCCGCCAGAGTTCGGGCCACGCCTCGGGCTCGGGCGGGTCGAGGACGGTGACGACGAGCCGGTCGTTCTCCAGTTCGGCCAGGGCGATGCGGTCGGCGCGCAGGGGTTTGCGCAGGGCGTCGACGACGGCCTGGCCGACGTCCTTGACGGTGCCCGCGGTGGCGAGGTCGGCGGCGAGGCGCTGGACGCGGGCCACGTCGGTGACGTCGGAGCGCAGCTTGGAGGCGTCCGCGACGGTGCCGACGAGCCGGGCGGGGCGGCCCTCGCCGCCGGCCAGCGTGCGGCCGCGCAGCCGGAGCCAGCGCGGCACGCCGGAGGGCTGGCGGACGCGGAACTCCAGCTCGCGTTCGGCGAGGGAGTCGAGGGACATGTGGTCGGGCTCGACCACGGACATCAGCGCGGGCAGGTCCTCGGGCACGGTGAGCCCGAGCAGCGTCTCCACCTTGCCGTCGAAGTCGTCGCGCGCTATGCCGAACAGCCGCAGGATCTCGTCGCCGACCTCGACCCGGCCGGTGTCCATGGCGAGGCTGAAGGCGTCGGCGGCGGGTTCGCGGGAGTCGGCCGGGTCGGGCTCGGGGACGGCGATGGCGCGGGAGATCAGTTCCAGCGCGGCTCGTTCGTCGGGGTCGAACCCGCCGGGCCTTTCCGCGACCGCGAGCAGGCACCCGCTGCCGGGCCCGGCGAGCGGCAGCACGGCCAGGGAGAAGTCCGGGGACGGGGTACGGCGGGACTCGGCGCCGTCGGCCAGTTCGTTCGGGCCGAGCCAGCTGGGGCGGCCGGTGCGGTGGGCCTCGGCGACCGGCGCGTCGCTGTCGGCGGGGTAGCCCTCGCGCAGCCCGTAGAGCGTGCGGGGCAGACCGGCGGACTCGGCCAGCCGCAGCACGGCGGGGTCGTCACCGGGCACGTACACCCCGGCGAACGCGGCGCCGGCGAGGACGAGCGCCTGTTCCAGGACGCGGCGGAGCCGGTCCGGGGAGGCGGGTGCGGCCATGAGTGTGGTGAGGACGTGCTCGGCACGCCCGGCTCCTGTCCTGCGCACCGCAGCACCCTCACTCGCCACGTTGGCCATTACAGCGCGTGCGGGCGCGCGGCGCAGCCCCTGCGCACCGACCACGCGCGGTTTTTCCCTACCGCGCGATTGGCCTGAAAGCCCCGAAGGGGCACGCACCCGCCTTTTCCGCGCCCGGCATGAGCCGTGTCCGGACGGGGTACTCGGACGTATCCCCAGATGTGGGACTCGTCCGCAGGCCAGGGCGCGAGGGGCCGTACGAGGAGGTGGTCGGCGTGTCCGACGCGCCGGACCCCGCGCGGGAGCCCGCAGAGGCCGCACGCCCCCTGCTCTCGGTCGCCCTGACCGCGATGATGGAGGACGTGGGCGCGCACTCGGGCGCGGTCTATCTGCTTCGGCCGGACGTACCGGTGCTGGAGATGGCGGTGATGGCGGGCCTGCCGCGGGCGTTCGCGGCGCCGTGGGAGCGGGTCGGGGTGAGTGCGCCGATCCCGGTCGCGGAGGCCGTGCGGCAGCGGCGGCCGGTGTGGGTCGCGGGCGGGGAGGAGATGGCGCGCCGCTTCCCGCGCGTCGCGGTGGTGCTGCCGTACCCCTTCGCGCTGGCGGCGCTGCCGCTGGCGACGGACGACACCGTGCACGGCTCGGTGTTCGTGACCTGGCCGGCCGGGCACGGCCCGGAGTTGTCCGAGCGGGAGTGGACGCTGCTGGCGGCGGGGTGCGAGCGGCTGACCCGGCTGCTGGAGCGGGCCTCGGCCGAGAACCGGACGCTGGGCCCCGAGCGCGATCTGGTGGCGGCGCCGGACGCGGCCGTCGCGGACACGCCGGGTCCGGCGGAGGCGGCGCGGATGGTGGCCCGGCTGCCGTACGGGCTGGTGTCGCTGGACCTGCACGGCCGGATCGGCCATGTCAACGCGGCCGCCGCCGAACTGCTCGGCCGTCCCGCCGCAGAACTGCTCGGCACCCTGCCCTGGGTGTCGGTGCCGTGGCTCAACGACCCGCTGTACGAGGACCGTTACCGGGCCGCGCTGATCAGCCGCCGCCCGACCTCGTTCGTGGCGCTGCGACCGCCCGGCCACTGGCTGTCCTTCCGGCTCTATCCGGGCAGCACCGGGCTGAGCGTGCGCATCACCCGGGTCCGGGTGCTGACGGAGCGTACGAGCATGCCGGACGGGGCGCGCCCCCACCGGCTGGTGACGATCTCGCGGCTGCTCAGTCTGACGGGGGCGCTGACCGAGGCGGTGGCGGTGGACGATCTGGTCCAACTGATCGCGGAGGAGGTGGGTCCGGCGGTCGGCAGTCATGCGCTGATGCTGCTCGCCGCCGAGGAGGGGCGGATGCGGGTGCTCGGGCACCGCGGCTATCCGGACGAGCGGGTGGCCGGGTGGTTCGACGGGCTGCCGCTGAGCGAACGGACCCCGGGCACCCAGGCGTTGAGCAGTGGAGTGCCCGCGTTCTTCGAGTCGAGGGAGCAGTTGGAGCGGCTGTATCCCGTCCGGCGCGAGTCCCGTGACGGCTTCGCGGCCTGGGCCTTCCTGCCGCTGGTCGCGTCCGGGCGCCGGGTGGGGACGTGTGTGCTGGCGTACCCGGAGCCGCACCCCTTCCCCGCCGAGGAGCGGGCCGTGCTGACCAGCCTCGGCGGCCTGATCGCCCAGGCGCTGGAGCGGACGCTGCTGTACGACGCCAAGCACCGGCTGGCGCACGGGCTTCAGGAGGCGCTGCTGCCGCACTCGCTGACCCCGCCGCCCGGCATCGAGGCGGCCGCGCGCTATCTCCCGGCGACGCGGGGCATGGACATCGGCGGCGACTTCTACGACCTGGTGCCGACCCGGCCGCAGGCGTCCGCCGTGATCGGCGACGTCCAGGGGCACAACGTGACGGCGGCCGCGCTGATGGGCCAGATCCGCACCGGTGTCCGCGCGTACAGCGCGGTGGGGCAGGCGCCGGGCGAGGTGATGGGCAGCATCAACCGGCTGCTGATCGACCTCGGCACCGAACTGTTCGCCAGCTGCCTCTATCTCCGTCTCGACCCGGCGCACGGCCGGGCCGTGATGGCGCGGGCCGGACATCCGCCGCCGCTGCTCCGACGGCCGGACGGCCGGGTACGGGTGCTGGACCTGGCCGGGGGCCCGCTGCTCGGCATCGACCCGGAGGCGGCGTACCCGACGACGGAGGTGACGCTGGCGCCGGGCTCGGTGCTCGCCCTCTATACGGACGGACTGGTGGAGTCGCCCGGTGTGGACATCGAGGACGCGCTGATCGACCTGGGCGCGCTGTTCTCCGAGGTGGGCGACGGACCGCTGGAGGAGCTGGCGGACGCGCTGGTCCGGCACGGCACGGCCGGCCGGGAGCGGGTGGACGACGTGGCGGTGCTGCTTCTCCGGGCACGGGACGGGAGTTGAGCCCCGGCACACAGATGGTCCGGCCCTCCCGCCGGAGGGCCGGACCGTCCCCGCCCGGAACCCTCGTGCGGCCGGGCGGGGAGTCGATAGCGCGGCTCAGCGGAGCCGCGATGGGTCAGTTGGAGCCGGTGAGGGAGGAGGTCCCGCCGCGCTGACCGTTGCGCTGGTGGTGCTTGGTGCCCTTCTCCTCGGCGGCACCCGCGCCCGCCTGGTCGTCGGCACCCGCACCCGCGCCCGCACCGGCCTGGTCGCCGCCCGCCTGGTCGTCCGCACCCGCCTGGTCGCCGGCCCCGGCCTGGTCGCCCGCACCGGCTTCGTCACCGGCGCCCGCCTGGTCGTCACCGGCACCGGCACCCGCGCCCGCGCCCGCGTCGCCGAGGGTGGCACCGGTGGCCGCGAGGGCGGCGGTGACCGGCTGGAAGAAGGTCTCGCCGCCGCTGGTGCAGTCGCCGCTGCCGCCGG
Organism: Streptomyces sp. NPDC085596; assembly: GCF_044541565.1. NCBI lineage: Bacteria > Bacillati > Actinomycetota > Actinomycetes > Kitasatosporales > Streptomycetaceae > Streptomyces > Streptomyces sp. NPDC085596. Next base: position 341,819 of record NZ_JBITTC010000003.1, read on the forward strand.
AGGTCAGGCCGATCGCCGCGCCCTCCTGGGTGAACAGCGAGCCGCCGCTGTCGCCGGGCTCGGCGCACACGTCGGTCTGGATGAGGCCGGTGACGGTGTCGACGCCGCCCGGGTCGGTCTCGCTCTGGAAGTTGACGGTGGCATCGAGGCCGGTGACCTGGCCGTCGTGCAGTCCGGTGGTGGAGCCCATGCGGAACACGGTGGAGCCGACGGTGGCCTCGGCGGCCTGCGTGATCTGCACGATCTGCCCGTTGCCCGCATTGACCTCGCTGGGCGCCTCGGTCGCCGGGTCGTCGTACTTGACGAGGGAGAAGTCGCCCTCGCCGGGGAAGGTCGCCTGGTCGACGGTGGCGAGGGGCTGGCCGGTCTCGGAGTCGGACCACTGCTTGGCCGCGACCCCGCAGTGACCGGCGGTGAGGAAGGCGGGGCTGCCGTCGGAGGCGGTGACGTTGAAGCCGAGGGAGCAGCGGACGTTGCCGCCCTGCACCTGGGAGAAGATCGCGTCGCCGCCGGAGACGAAGGTCTTGAAGGTGCCGCCGGTCTTCTTCAGCGTGGCCGTGCCGGAGCCGAGACCGTCGACGGTGGACTCCAGCCGGTCCCACTTGGCGCCGGTCACCGTGCTGTCGGCGCTGACGATCACCTTGTTGGTGCGCGGGTCCACGGCCCAGGCGGTACCGGGGATGGCCGCCTTGGTCCGCAGTGTCCTGGCCGCGGACTGGAGGTCGGCGGTGCTGTTCTCCACCTGCCGTACGACGGCGCCCGCACTCTTCGCACGTGCGACGGCGTCACCGTCGCCGACCGCGTTGACGACGAGCTGCCGCTTGGCGCTGTCGTAGTAGGCGCCGGCGAACTGGCCGCCGAGGGACTGCTTCAACTGGGCGGCGAGCGTGGTCGCGTCGGTGGTCTTGAGGGTCCTCGCGGTGCCCGCCGTGGCCGTGTCCTTGTCCTGGGAGGCGTTGGCGTTGGGCAGCAGCAGGGCCGCCGCTCCGAGCGCCGCGACACCGCCCACCGCTATCGCGGCCTTCCTCTTGGGCATGCGCTTGTGACTCAACTTCTCGACCTCCTGGGTACGGGGGTCTGCCGCTGTCGGGCAGTTCGATGGGGGGTGCCGGCTGGCTACAGGTACGGGCGGTCGGCCCGGCGCGTTCAATTCCATTTGCCAACTTCGTTGTGTGCGTGGGGAATCAGCCACGACCGCGCCGGACCTGACACACCGGCACCTCGATCACCGCAAGTCACGGGCAAGTAGCCCTCCGTCGAACACGCGGAGCGGAATCCCCGCTTCAGGGAATCTGCACATCCCGCACCCAGGCAGGTCACGGACAACGGGGTTCACGCGCCGGCACCCATGTCCCGGACGCGCCTTTGGCGAGGTGTGCCGGATTCGCGTTACCGGCGGTAGTGGAGACGGCGCGACGATGGCGCGGGGAATGTGAAGGAGTGCCAGGCACCGCGTGCGCACGCCTGCACGAATGGACCCTACTGTGCACCGAACTCGCTGGTGAGAGCCCTGAGTAAGTGGAATCGGGCGCGGCGTGCGTGCTTTGATCCATCGCATCGCAGGAACCGCCCCATGGCTGCCGGAGACGGCGGCCGGAAGGTCTGGAACTCCTCGCGGCCGCGGCCGTCATCTGTCCCCAGAGGGGGCCGCTCCCCCCTTGTGAAGACCCATACGAAGGGAAGTTCCATCATGAACTCCACCCCCCGTGTCGAGACCGTCGAGATCTCGGACGCCGAGCTGGACAACGTTTCCGGCGGCCTGTCCGTGAACGCCCTCTCCACCGTGACCGGCGCCGTCAACGGCATCGCCCCGGTTTCCGGCCTGGTGGACACCGCCGTCGGCACCGTCGAGGGTGTCACCGGCCTCAACACGGCCCCGGTCACCGGCCTGGTCGCCGGTCTCTGACCGCACCTCGGTGTCACCGAGAGTCCCGGAACCCCTCGCGGGTCCGGGACTCTCGGGCGTCCCGAAACACTCCGTGACATCGTCTCTCCTCGGGTGAGGGAAGTTCCGTGCAGTTCCGCCAACAGGCCCTCGCCAAGCTCCAGTCGCCGGAGGATCTCGACCTCCCGGTGCGGCTGGCCCGTCCGCAGGGGTGGCTCGTCCTGGGCATCACCGTCGTCGTGATGGCGGCCGCCTCCGTGTGGGCGGTGACCGGTTCGGTCGCCTCCACCGTGAGCGCTCCGGCCATCCTCACGCACGGGCAGGGCAGTTATGTCCTCCAGAGCCCCGTGGCCGGTCAGGTCACCGGCGTGCTCGCCAAGCAGGGGCAGCAGCTGCCCGCGAACGCGCCCGTGCTCAAAGTCCGTACCGCGCAGGGCGATTCGGTGATCCGTACCGTCGCCGCGGGACGGATCACCGCGCTGGCCGCGACCATCGGGCAGATCGTGCGGACCGGCGCCGACGTGGCGGCCGTGGAGAAGGTCGCGCACGACTCGGACCCCCTGTACGCGACGGTGTACGTCCCCGCCGAGAACGCCGCCGCCATCCCGGCGCACGCCACCGTGGACCTGACCCTGTCCTCCGTACCGGCCGAGCGCTACGGCGTGCTGCGCGGCAGGGTGAAGTCGGTGGACCGTACGGCGCAGTCCGCGCAGTCGATCGGCGCGTTCCTCGGCGACAGCCAGCTCGGCCGGCAGTTCACCAGCAAGGGCCGTCCGGTAGCCGTCCTCGTCACGCTCGACAAGTCGGCGTCCGCGAAGAGCGGTTACCGCTGGTCGTCGGCCGGCGGGCCGCCGTTCGGGCTCGACTCCATGACCCTGGCCTCCGGTTCGGTCCATCTGACCGACCAGCGCCCGATCGATTGGCTGCTCCCGTGACCGCCCCGACCGACACCGCGCAGGAGAACCGCGGCCGCAGACGGGCCGCGCCGGCCCGCCGTCCGGTGCCCAAACCCCGTGGCGGCACGGTCCGTACGCCCACCGTGCTCCAGATGGAGGCCGTCGAGTGCGGCGCCGCCTCCCTCGCCATGGTGCTCGGCCATTACGGCCGCCATGTCCCGCTGGAGGAGCTGCGCATCGCCTGCGGTGTCTCCCGCGACGGCTCGCGCGCGAGCAACCTGCTGAAAGCGGCCCGGAGTTACGGGCTGACCGCCAAGGGCATGCAGATGGACCTGGCGGCGCTCGCCGAGGTGCGCGCCCCGGCCATCCTGTTCTGGGAGTTCAACCACTACGTCGTCTACGACGGCATGGGCCGCCGCTTCGGCCGGCGCGGGGTGTACATCAACGACCCCGCCAAGGGCCGCCGGTTCGTGCCCATGGAGGAGTTCGACGGCAGCTTCACCGGTGTGGTCCTGGTACTGGAGCCCGGCGACGGTTTCAGCAAGGGCGGCCGCAAGCCCGGTGTGCTCGGCGCGATGCCCGCCCGGCTGCGCGGCACGGCGGGCACGCTGCCCGCGGCGGTACTGGCGAGCCTGCTGCTGGTCGCGGTGGGCGCGGCGGTGCCCGCGCTCAGCCGCACCTATATCGACATGTTCCTGATCGGCGGCCAGACCTCGCTGCTCGGCGTGCTGTTCGCGTCGATGGCGACCTGTGTGGCGCTGACCTTGGTGCTGACCTGGCTCCAGCAGGCCAATCTGCTGCACGGCCGGATCATCTCCTCCACGCTGTCCAGCGCCCGCTTCCTGCGCCATCTGCTGCGGCTGCCGGTCACCTTCTTCTCCCAGCGCTCCCCCGCCGACCTGGTGCAGCGCCTCCAGTCCAACGACCAGGTCGCCGAGACCCTCGCCCGCGACCTCGCGGCGGCGGGCGTGGACGCGATCGTGGTCGTGCTGTACGCGGTGCTGCTCTACACCTACGACCCGCAGCTGACCTTCGTCGGTATCAGCGTGGCGCTGCTGAACATCGTGGCGATGCGGCTGGTGATCCGGCTGCGCGCGACCCGTACCGCCAAGCTCCGGGCCGACACCGCGCGGCTGACCAACACCTCGTACACCGGACTCCAGCTCATCGAGACGATGAAGGCGACCGGCGGGGAGGACGGTTACTTCCGGAAGTGGGCCGGGCAGCACGCGGCGACGCTGGAGGAGCAGCAGAAGCTCGGGGTGCCGAGCGCCTGGCTGGGTGTGGTCGCGCCGACGCTGGCCACCTTCAACAGCGCGCTGATCCTGTGGATCGGCGGCCTGAGGGCGGTCGAGGGGCACATCTCGGTCGGTCTGCTGGTGGCGTTCCAGGCGCTGGTGGCCCGCTTCACCGCGCCGCTCACCCGGCTCAACGGCGTGGCGGGCCGCATCCAGGACTTCGCGGCCGACGTGGCCCGGCTGAAGGACGTGGAGAACTTCCAGGCCGACCCGCTGTACGCGCGCCCCGGCGGCGCCGATTCCACCCGCAGGCTGCGCGGGCACGTCGAGCTGGAGGGCGTCACCTTCGGCTACAGCCCGCTGGACAAGCCGCTGCTGACCGACTTCGACCTCACGGTGGGCCCGGGGCAGCAGGTGGCCCTGGTGGGCGGTTCGGGCAGCGGCAAGTCGACGGTGTCCCGGCTGATCTCGGGCCTGTACGCGCCGTGGGAGGGCGTGATCCGGATCGACGACCGCAGGCTGGAGGACATCCCGCGCGGCGCGCTCGCCGCCTCGGTGTCCTTCGTGGACCAGGACGTGTTCCTCTTCGAGGGCTCGGTCCGCGACAACGTGGCGCTGTGGGACCCCTCGATCCCGGACGAGGCCGTGGAGGAGGCGCTGCGGGACGCGGCGCTGTACGACGTGGTGGCGCGCAGGCCGGGCGGGGTGCACAGCAAGGTCGAGCAGGACGGCCGGAACTTCTCCGGCGGCCAGCGTCAGCGGCTGGAGATCGCGCGGGCGCTGGTGCGCCGTCCCAGCGTCCTGGTGCTGGACGAGGTGACCAGCGCGCTGGACGCGGAGACGGAGCTGACCGTGATGGACAACCTGCGCCGGCGCGGCTGCGCCTGTGTGGTGATCGCCCACCGGCTCAGCACGGTCCGCGACAGCGACGAGATCGTGGTGCTCCAGCACGGCACGGTCGTGGAGCGGGGCAGGCACGAGGAGCTGGTGGCGCGCGGTGGCGCGTACGCGGCGCTGGTCAGGGAGCGGTGAGATGACGTCCACGCACGACGGTGATCTGGTGCTGGGCGCCCTCGGCTCGCTGGGCACGCGGGTCGACTGCGCCGGGCTGAACCGGCTGGATCTCGAAGGACCGCAGGTGCTCTGGCTGGTGGCGGCCGGTGCGCTCGACCTGTTCGCGGTGGACGCCGCCGAGCAGGGCCACTGGCACCACCTGGGCCGGGTGGAGGCGGGCGCGCTGCTGCTGGGCCCGGTCGCGGGGCCCCAGCACACCCTGGTGGCCCGCCCGGTGCGGGACTGTGTGGTGCACCGGGTGAACCTGCGCGAGCTGTACCAGGGCGCGCACACCGAGACCTGGTCGTACGACGAGTACGGCAATCCGCAGTACGTGCCGCCCTCTTCCAGCCCGCTGGAGTACGCCCTCGCGCTCGGCGTCGGCCGGGGCCTGTCGGTGCTGTTCCAGGCGCCGCTGGCCGAGGACCGGTCGGTGGCGCCGTCGGACGACGACGTGTTCTGGATGCAGGTGCCGCCGGGCAGCGCGCAGTACGGCTCGATGTACGGCGCGGAGGCGGTCGCGGATCTGCTGATGGACCCGGCGCTGTGGCAGAGCCTGGTCGACCAGCAGTACCGGCTGCTGACCGCGCTGGACCGGTGGATCGAGCAGCTGGAGCGCACCCACGAGACACGGGCGGCGGCCGGTATCAAGGCCGGTGAGGCGGTACGCGCCCACGCCGACCAGACGCTGCTCGCCTCCATCGGCAAGCGCTCGGCGCGGCGGACGACGGCCGCCGACGCGGACGCCGGGTACGCGGCCTGCAAGCTGGTCGCCCAGGCGGCCGGGATCACGCTGGCCGATCCGGCGCGCGGGATCGGCGAGAGCGAGCGGCTCGACCCGGTGGAGCGGGTGGCGCTGGCCTCGCGGGTCCGGGTGCGGGCGGTGCGTCTCGAGGGCAGCTGGTGGCGGGAGAACGTGGGCCCGCTGGTCGGGCACCGGGCGCTGTCCGGGGCGCCGGTGGCGCTGCTGTGGCGGCGCGGCGGCTATGTCGCGGTGCAGCCGGCGACCGGCCGGGAGACTCCGGTGGAGAAGGCGAACGCGGAGGAGTTCGAGCCGCGTGCGGTGATGTTCTACCGGCCGCTGCCCGAGCGGCGGCTCGGCCCGCTGGGCCTGCTCCGGTTCAGCCTGGGCGGGACGCGGAGCGATCTGCTGAACCTGCTGCTGGCGGGTCTGGTGACGGTGGTGATCGGCGCGCTGGTGCCCATCGCCACGGGCAAGGTGCTCGGCGAGTACGTGCCGCAGGCGCGGGAGAACCTGATCGCGCAGGTGTGTCTCGCGGTGATGCTGAGCGGGGTGGTGTCGGCGGCGTTCACGCTGCTGGAGAACCTGACCATCCTGCGGCTGGAGGGCCGGATCGAGGGGGCGCTCCAACCGGCGGTCTGGGACCGGCTCTTGAGGTTGCCGACCCGGTTCTTCAGCGGGCGGTCCACCGGTGAGCTGGCGAGTGCCGCGATGGGCATCAGCTCGATCCGGCGGCTGCTGGCGGGCGTCGGCCCGGTGGTGGCGCAGTCGGTGACGATCGGCGCGATGAACGTCGGGCTGCTGCTGTACTACAGCGTGCCGATGGCGCTGGCCGCGATCGGGATGCTCGTGGTGATCGGTGCCGTCTTCCTCGGGCTCGGACTGTGGCAGGTGCGCTGGCAGCGGCGGCTGGTGACGCTCGGCAACAAGCTGAACAACCAGGCGTTCCAGACCCTGCGCGGTCTGCCCAAGCTGCGGGTGGCGTCGGCGGAGAACTACGCGTACGCCGCCTGGGCCAGTGAGTTCGCGCGCAGCCGGGAGCTCCAGCAGAAGGTCGGCCGGATCAAGAACCTCAGCTCGGTGCTGGGCGCGGTGTATCTGCCGGTGTGCACGCTGGTGATGTTCATGCTGCTGGCGGGCCCGGCGAAGGGCGCGATGTCGGCGGCGTCGTTCCTCACCTTCAGCACGGCGGTGACGATGGTGCTGACCTCGGTCACCCAGCTCACCGGCGCCTTCGTGTCGGGGGTGGCGGCGCTGCCGCTGTTCGAGGAGATCCGCCCGGTGCTGGACGCCACCCCGGAGGTGCGGGCGGGGAGCACCCGGCCGGGTCCGCTGACCGGCGCGCTGGAGGCCCGGCGGCTGTCCTTCCGGTACTCCGACGACGGCCCGCTGGTCCTGGACGACGTGTCCTTCTCGGTGCGGCCGGGCGAGTTCGTCGCGGTGGTCGGCCCGAGCGGCTGCGGCAAGTCCACGCTGCTGCGTCTGCTGATCGGCTTCGACAAGCCGGTCTCCGGCAGTGTGCTGTACGACGGTCAGGACCTGGGCGCGCTGGACCAGTCGGCGGTGCGGCGGCAGTGCGGGGTGGTGCTCCAGCACGCGCAGCCGTTCAACGGTTCCATCATGGACGTGGTGTGCGGCACCGAGCCGTACACGCCGGAGGAGGTCATGGCGGCGATCGAGCTGGCGGGCCTCGCGGAGGACGTGCAGCGGATGCCGATGGGGCTGCACACCATCGTCGCCGGCAGCGGGGCGGTCTCCGGCGGGCAGCGCCAGCGGCTGATGATCGCGCAGGCGCTGATCCGCCGGCCGCGCATCCTCTTCTTCGACGAGGCGACCAGCGCCCTGGACAACGACACCCAGCGCACGGTCATCGAGTCCACCCGCAAGCTGAACGCCACCCGGATCGTGATCGCGCACCGGCTGTCCACCGTGATGGACGCGGACCGGGTGGTGGTGATGGAGGACGGCAAGGTGATCCAGCAGGGCACCCCCGCCGAACTGCTCGCGGACACCGGCGGCCGGCTGCACGAACTGGTGCGACGGCAAATGGCGTAGGGAAAGATGTGCCGCTTCCCGGCGAGGCCCCCCACGGACCTGGCCGGGAAGCGGCTGTGGGTCCGGAAGGCGGCGGCCCCACTCCGCCTCGCCCTCCCGGTACGGGATCGCCGGTCGCTCCGCTCCAGGGGCCGCACTCCCCACTCGCGAAACCGGCCCTGTGGCACGGAGCCCGTGCGATCCCGGTCTCAGAACGCGAAGACGCTGCTGTCGAGCGCGTCCTTCGCGCAAGCGTTGCCGAACGTGCGCTCATAAGCGACCCGTTGGCCCTGCCAGACACCCTGGACGGTGACGACCACCGGGTCGTACAGCCGGGTGCAGTGGACGTCGGCGCGGGTTTTGAGGGCGGTGAAGTCGCCCTTCACTCCGCGCAGTTCGGCGCAGGCGGCGGCCGCCGCGGGGTGGGTGCCGGTGGCTGTCGGGGCGCAGCCGAGGGTGACGGCGCGCTCCGGGGTGACCGTGGTCGCGCTGTCGCCGTGGCCGGTGGTGAGGACCAGTGCCGAGGGCGCGTACAGGGAGGCGGGCGCGGCTACGGCGGAACCGGTCAGGGGTCCGCAGACGGCGGCGGCGGTGAGGCCGAGGGCCGCGGCCCAGCGCGCGGTGTTCCGCATGGTGTGCATCCTTCCGCTCGATCAGTTGAGGGTTTTGCCGGCCGGGCCCGGTGGGGCGCCGGAGCGGCGTGCGCCACTCTGCCGAGTCCGTCGCCGGAACACACATCCCACCCATGACTTTCAGTAACATTGCGTATTGAATCAGTGGCGCGAAGTCACGGAATTCGAACACGTCGGCCCCTCAACGCCGGGCTTTCCGAACACGCGCATCGGTCCGATGGCCGGAACTCACCGCCTGAGCAATCGGCCTGAAACATTCCGCTCCCCCGCGTCGGGGCCACTTTCACGATCCGCCCGTGACACCTTCACGATTCCTCTTGTTCGCACGGGTTTCGCCGGGCGAGGCGGGTGGGTGAACCCTCCATCGAAGCGGCCGAGGATGGATGAAACATCCCCTGGCCCCACGCTCCGATCCGGCCGTACCGTCGGCAGACCCCGTACCTGGAGCCCCAGTTGACCTCACAGCCCACCGACTCCCCCGCCCCGGCGCCCTCGCTCACCGAGGTCGAGCCCTACGGCGTGGAGCGCATTCCGGACGCGGAGCGCACCGCGACCCCGTTCGATCTGTTCCGGGTCGCCTTCGGCGGCGCCAACACCTTCTCCACCTGTGTACTCGGCGCGTTCCCGATCCTGTTCGGGCTCTCCTTCTGGCAGGGTCTCGCGGCGACCGTCCTCGGGGTGCTCGCGGGTGCCCTGATCCTGTGTCCGATGGCGATGTTCGGCCCGGCGAACGGCACCAACAACGCGGTGTCCTCCTCGGCGCACCTGGGCGTGCACGGCCGCGTGGTCGGCTCCTTCCTCTCCCTGCTGACGGCGGTGGCGTTCTTCTCCATCTCGGTGTGGAGTTCCGGCGACGCCCTGGTCGGCGGCGCGCACCGGCTGTTCGGCCTGGGCCGCGGCACGCCGTCGTACGTCGTCGCGTACGCGCTGTTCGCCGGGCTGGTCCTCGCGGTGTGCGTGTACGGGTTCCGGTTCATGCTGTTCGTCAACAAGATCGCGGTGACGTCGGCGACGGCGCTCTTCCTGCTGGGCGCGGTCGCGTTCGGCGGTGACTTCGACCCGTCGTACGCGGGCTCGTTCACCGACTCGGCGGACGCCGCCACGCAGGCGATGTTCTGGCCGTCCTTCATCGGCGCGGCCCTGATCGTGCTGTCCAACCCGGTGTCGTTCGGGGCGTTCCTCGGTGACTGGTCGCGGTACATCCCGGCGGACGCCCCGCGCCGGCGGGTGGTCGGCGCCGCGTTCCTCTCCCAGCTCGCCACGCTGCTGCCGTTCGTGTTCGGGCTCGCGACGGCGAGCATCATCGCCACCAAGGCACCGAAGTACGTCGACCCGGCCGCGCCGGACTTCGTGGGCGGGCTGCTGGCGATCTCGCCGGGCTGGTTCTTCCTGCCGGTGTGTCTGCTGGCCCTGATCGGCGGCATGTCCACGGGCACGACCGCGCTGTACGGCACCGGTCTCGACTTCTCCTCGGTGTTCCCCCGGCTGTCGCGGGTGCGGGCGACGCTGCTGGTCGGCATGGTGTCGATCGCGTTCATCTTCATCGGCCGGTTCGCCCTGGACCTGGTGCAGTCGATCTCCACCTTCGCCACGATGATCATCACCTGCACCACGCCATGGATGGTCGTGATGATCCTCGGCTTCTTCACCCGTCGCGGCTGGTACGACCCGGACGCCCTCCAGGTCTTCAACCGCCGCCAGCGGGGCGGCCGTTACTGGTTCACCCACGGCTGGAACTGGCGCGGGATGACCGCGTGGTGGGTGTCGGCGGTGCTGGGCGTCCTCTTCACGAACATCCCCGGTCAGTTCGTCGGCCCGCTGGGCGACCTGGCGAACGGGGTCGACATCAGCCTGCCGCTGTCGCTGGCCGTGGCGGCGGTGCTGTACCTGTCCCTGCTGTGGCTGTTCCCGGAGCCTCGAGCGGCCTACGGGCCCGAGGGCGCGCGATGGGTGCCCACGCGGGAGATGCCGGTGCCGCCGATCACGGAGGCGCCCGTTCTGGCCGCGGCGAGCGGCTGAGACCGAGGGACGGGCGGGCGGCGCGCGATGTCGGCGCCTTCCGCCGGCCCGGGATCGCGCGAAGTCAGTCCGGTTTGCTCAGCAGGCGGGTCACTTCCTCACCCGTCGCCGGGGTGAGGCGGCCCTCGCACTCCAGGCCGAGCGCCTGGGCCAGGTCCTTGCCGTGGAGGTCGACCAGTGCCTCCGCGAGTTCCGCGAAGGACGCTGCCGCCGTGCGGCCCCGTACGGCTCCCGTCGCCGCCGTGACCACGCCGGCCAGCGCGGCGGGCCACCACCAGGCGCCCAGCAGGAGGTAGGCCAGGCCCCAGGCCGTGAGACGCGCGGCGGCACTCAACGCGGCACGGGCGGTACCGAGTTCGACCCGCGTGCTGTCGGGGGCGAGCAGCCACAGATGAGGCCAGGCGACGGTCAGGTCCAGGCGGTAGGCCCGCCACACGCGCCGGTCCGGGGTGGTCACCCGGTCGCCGGTCCAGAAGGGGTGGCGCGGTGCGACGAGGCCGGCCTCGTTCCGGCGAGCGTACCGCGCCTCCGCCTCGTCCGCGAGAGCGCCCGCGTCGGCCGCGCCGCCCAGCCGGGCCCGGCCGGCCGCGACCAGCGCCGTTCGGTAGGCGTCGTCGGCCGCCCGCCACCGGCGCAGCCGGCGTGCCGTGAGCCACCGCGTCACCGGCCCGCGCGGCCCCGTCAGCCAGACCCGTTCGACCAGCGCGCCCAATGCCTGCACACCGGTGCCCGTCAGCGCGGCCCCGGCCAGCACACCGACCGCCACCACCGCGAGCACGCCCGCGCTGTGCGCTCCCGGCGCGGCCGCGAGGGCGTCCAGGCGCTCCCGCAGCCGCCCGGTGTCCTGCCAGTGCCGCTGGCCGAGGGTGACGGCGGTGGCCAGGGCGACGAGGTACACCAGGCCGGGGATGGCCAGCAGGGCCAGCCAGCGTTCGGCCAGTTTGCCGCCGAGCGCGTTGAGGAACGCGGTCACGGGCGCAGCCCGATCTCCCGCAGCGGCCGTCCGAAGATCCGGCACTGTGCGGCCGGACCGCCCTCCGGCGCGGGCGCCTCGACCCGGGCGCAGCACCCGCCCGGACAGGCCAGCACGTGCAGCAGCGGGTGGCCGGCGCCGGAAAACCGCCGGTAGCCGGGCGGTGTGTCCGTCCGGTACGAGCCGAGGCCCGCGGTGAACCCGGCGGCCAGCAGCAGATCCTCCAGCTCGTCGAAGGAGTCCTCCAGTTCCTCCGGCGAGCGTCCACCCCGCACCTCGGCGGTGATGTGGTCGATCAACCGGCGCCCCTCGGCGCCGAGTTCCGGTGCGTGCGAGGTCGCGGTGAGCCGGTGGCACAGCGCCGCGAGCCGCTCGTGGCCCGGCCCGTCGTCGCCGTCGTCGCCGTCGAGCCCGCTCATCGCCGTACCTCCCTGTACCAGCCGACAGACGACTCAGCATAACGAGGGCTTCCGGTGGACCACTTGGGTAAAATCGGGCTCAGGGACTCCCGTGGGACACGCCACGGGCGAGAGCCCACGGCGAGACATACGGGGGCCGTCATGCCGGACGCGCACGGAGCCGTCAACGACGCGCTGCATCAAGTCGCCGCTCTGATGCACGAGTTCGACCGCTCGGGCGACCGCCACCCACTGGACCGCGCGGTCGGCGTCTGCCGGGACGCCCTGCGCAGCGCGCCGGCGGACGGCCCCGGGCGCACCGCGTGCCGGGCGGGACTGCGCAGCACCCTCGTGATGCGCTGGTCGGCGTTCCGCGACCAGCGCGACCTGGACGAGTCGATCACCGTGGGGCGTCTGCTCGCCGAGGGTCCGGCACCCCACGAGCAGGACCTCCGCCTCCTGGGCCGCATGCTGGCCGAGCGCTACGAACTCAGCCACGATTCGGCCGACTTGGAAGCGGGAATCACCGCGTTACGGCGCGCGGCCGAGCTGCCCATGCGCGGCTGGGACAACCGGCCGTTCATCCTCGACACGCTCGGCGGCCTGCTGGGCGAGCGCGGCGAGGCGACGGGCAGCGATGCCGATCTCGCCGAGGCGGAGCGGCTGCGCCGGGTGGCCCTGACTCTGCTGTCCGAGGACTCCCCGGAGCTGCCGACCGTACGGAACAACCTGGCGGCGACCCTCCGCCACGCCGCCGAGATCCACCGGAACCCGGCCCAGGCACGGGAGGCCGTGGAACTGCTGAGCGCGGCCCTCGCCGGCACTCCGCCCGGCTCGCCGCGCCGTCCGCAGGCACTGCTCCACCTGGCCACGGCATGGCAGACGAAGGCCGAACTGACCTCCCACCCCGCTGACATCGAGGCCATGGTCGCCGCACACCGCGCGGCCCACGCCAAGACCCCCAGGGGGCACCCCCTACGGGTGCGGACCCTCACCGGGCTGGGCGTGGCGCTCCGGCTGGCGGCCGAGCACACCGAGGGCACCGAACCGCTGCGGGAATCCGTGGCCCTGCTGAGGGAGGCCGTACGGGAGACCCCGGAGGGGAGCCGACCGCGCCCGCACCGGCTGAACAGTCTCGGCAACGCCCTGCACCGGCTGGGGGAACGCACCGGCGACGCGGCCCTCCTGGACGAGTCCGTACGCGTCCTGCGCGCCGCCATCGCGGAGCCCTCCCCTCAGGAGGCGGACCACTTCGACCGGGTGGCGAACCTCGCCCTGGCCCTGCGCGAGCGCTACCACCAGACGAGCGACCTGGAGACGCTGCGCGAGGCCGCCCGGCTGGCCCGGCTGGCGCTGAGCACCCCACGTACACCGACGGACTCCGACACCCAGCTCGCCAACCTGGGGGTGATCCTCCAGACCTGGTACGACCGGACGGGCGAGGCGGGCGCCGCCACCGAGGCCGTCGACGCGGCCCGCCGGGTGCTCGCCCGGACCCCGCCGGGCGGCGCGAAGCGGGCCATGCGGCTGAACCACCTCGGCAACGCCCTGTTCAAGCGGTTCGAGTCCGGCGGCGCACCGGCCGATCTGGAGGAGTCGGTCGCCATGCTGACCGAGGCCGTGGAACGGACGGCGTACGGCACTCCGGTGCACGCCGACTATCTGCACAACCTGGGTCTGTCCCAGCTCACCGGCGCCCGCGCGGCCGAGGACCCGGCGCTGCTGAACCAGGCGGTGACCACGCTGGGCCGGGCGGTGTGGGCATCGGCCCCCGGCGCGGCGAACACCGCCGGCCGCCTCCAGTCGTACGCCTCCGCGCTGCGCACCCTGCATCTGGTGACCAAGGACCCGGCCGTGCTGCTCGCGGCGGAGGACGCCTACCGGCAGGTCGCCCGGATCACGGCGCTGCCCGCCGCGCAGCGCGTCAGGGCCGCGTACTCCTGGGGCATCGCCGCGGGGGATGCGGGCCGCTGGGAACAGGCGCTCGAAGGGTTCGAACTCGCTCTCGCCCTGCTGCCGTTCAGCATCACCAGACGGCTGACCCGCAGCGACCAGGAACACGGGCTGACCAGTGTGCAGGGGCTGGCCGCCGATGCCGCCGCGTGTGCCGTGCACCTGGGCCGGCTCGACCACGCGGTGCTGCTGCTGGAGCAGGGGCGCGGGGTGCTGCTCGGGCAGACCATCGCGGCGCGTGCCGAACTGGAGCGGTTGCGTGCCGCGTACCCGGAGGCGGCCGAGCGTTTCGTGGGGCTGCGCGATCTCGTCGACGGGTTGGACTCCGCGGAGGACGAGAACACCGACGAGCGGCACGCGCTCGCGGCCCGGTGGGAGCGGCTGGTCGCCGAGATCCGCGCGCTGCCGGGCTTCAGCGACTTCCTGGACGGTCCGACCACCGCCGAGGTCCGGGCGTGCGCCGAGCGGGGGCCCGTGGTCGTGGTGTACGCGAGCCCGTACCGCAGCGACGCGCTGGTCCTGCTGCCGGACCGGGTCCTCCTGGTCCCGCTGCCGGACGCGGGGCTTCCGGCCGTGGAGACTCAGGTACGACGCCTGGCCGCCGCGCTCGCGGAGGCGGCCGCTCCGGACGGGGAGCGGGCCGCCCAGGAGGCGGTGGCGGGTGTGCTCGCCTGGACGTGGGACCACGTGACCGGGCCGGTCCTCGCCGCGCTGGGGCTGTCCGCTCCGCCCACGGACGGCGCGTGGCCGAGGCTGTGGTGGTCGCCGGGCGGCCCGCTCGCCGCGCTGCCGCTGCACGCGGCCGGTCACCACGGCGACCGCTCCCGTACGGTGCTGGACCTCGCGGTCTCCTCCTACACGCCGACCGTCCGCGCCCTGGCCTACGCCCGCGCCCGCGCGGCGGGCCGCCCGCCGGCCGGACGCCTGCTCGCGGTGGTCGTGCCGGACGCCCCCGGCGCGCGCAGGCTCGGCGGGGTGCGCCGGGAGGTACGGGAGCTGAGCGCGCTGCTGCCGACCGAGGTGGTCGCGGGCCCGCGCGCCACGTTCGCCGGGGTGATGGCGGCGCTGCCCGCGCATCCGTACGTGCATTTCGCCTGCCACGGGGTGAGCGAGCCGGACGACCCGTCCCGGGCACGGCTGCTGGTGCACGACCACCGGGAGCATCCGCTGACGGTACGTCATATCTCCCGGCTGGAGCTGCCGGACGCCCGGCTGGCCGTGCTGTCGGCCTGCGAGACCGCGCGGGGCTCGGAGCGGCTGGCGGACGAGGCGATCCACATCACCTCGTCCTTCCAGATCGCCGGGTATCCCCACGCGATCGGCACCCTCTGGCCGGTGCACGACGCGGTCGCGGTACGCGTGACCCGGAGCCTGTACCGGGGGCTGCGCGGCGAACACCGGCCTGACTCGGTGGAGTTGGATGCCGACCGGGCGGCCCTCGCGCTGCACCACGCGGTCCGGGAGTGCCGGACGGCCTTCCCCGGCAGCCCCAGCCTGTGGGCCGCCCATGTGCACTCCGGGGCGTGAAGCCGCGGAACCGGACGAGGAAAGGAGGGGGTCGGGACATGGCCCTCGGATGGCGCAGGAAGCGCGAGGACGACGAGAAACGGGACGCCCCTGAACCGGAACTCCCCCCGGCCGCCGACCTGGTCGTCACGCTGCTCAACGACGACGGCAGCGAGCAGGAGATCACCCGGGTCGGTCTGCCCCCGCACGAGTTCTACGGCATGCGTGCCAACGCGGCCCATCAGCGGCTCGGTCCCGAACACCCGGACACCCTGCTGGCGTTCCGCGACTACGCCCGCGTACTGACGCACATGGAGGGCCGTCAGGAGGAGGCGCGTGAGCGGCTGTGGGACCTGGTGCGTATCCAGTCCCTGACCATCGGCTACGTCCACGAGGACACCCTGACGACCGCCGCCGACCTGGCCGGTCTGATGCACGCCACGGGCGAGCTGGGCAAGTCCGAGGAGGTGTGGCGCAGCGTGTGGACCAGCCGCGCCGAACTCCTGGGCCCGGACCACCCGCACACCCTGGACAGCGCGTCGTCACTGGCCTCGGTGCTGGAGGACCTGCGCCGGGAGGCGGAGGCGGCCGCGCTGCGCCGGGACGTGCTGGAGCGCCGGAAGCGGCTGCTCGGCCCGGACGACCCGGCGGTCCTCTCCGCCGCCGGAAGCCATGCGGCGGCGCTGGTCAAGGCGGGCCACTGGGCCGAGGCGGAGTGTGAACTGCGCGTACTGGTAGCCCGGTTGGAGCGGCGGAACCTCCAGGACGAAGACATCGGTCTGGCCGCGCGAGCCAATCTGGGCGCCGCGCTGTGCCGGCTGGACCGTCTCGACGAGGCGGAGACGGTGATGCGCTCCGTACTCACCGCCCAGCACCGCGCCAAGGGCCCGGACCACGACGACACCCTCTCCACCCGCAACAACCTCGCCGCCGTACTCCACGCCCGCCAGCGCTACGCGGAGTCGGCGCACATCCTGCGCGAGGTCCTGTCCCTGGTATCCCGCCGAAAGGGCGAAGCCCACCCCGACACCCTCCACGCCCGCGACAACCTGGCCAACGTCCTGATCGACAACGGCGACCACAAGGAGGCCACCACCCTCCTCACCCGCTGCCAAGCCGACTACACCCAAGTCTTCGGCCCCCACCACCCCCTCACCCGCACGGCAGCGGAACGACTGGCGTGGCTACGGGACAACTCGCCCTGAGTGTTGCCCTCTTGAGCACACACGATGTTGGCTTGACCAGCCCTTCCTCCCACCCTCAAGGACGTGCGCATGCCCTCACCCGACCGCCTCGGCCTGCTCCGTCAGCCCGACTTCCGGCGGCTGTTCGGTGCGACGGCGGTGGGGCAACTGGGGGACCGGGTCGTGTTCCTCACCCTGCCGCTGATCGCCATCGTGGCGCTGGACGTCGGTGAGTTGCAGGTCGGGCTGCTGAGTACGACGACCATGGCGGGTTCGCTGCTGGTCGGGCTGCCGGCGGGGGCCTGGGTGGACCGGGTGCGGAAGCGGTCGGTGCTGATCAGTACCGATCTGCTGCGGGCGTTGGTGCTGCTGTCGTTGCCGGTCGCCTGGTGGGCGGGTGTGCTGACGGTCTGGTGGCTGTACGCGGTGGCGCTGACGCATGGTGTGCTGACCGTGTTCTTCGATGTGGCGTACGTCAGTTATCTGCCGCATCTGGTGGGGCGCGAGCATCTTGTCGAGGGCAATTCGCGGCTCTCGGCGGTGCGTTCGGTGACGAGTATCGGTGGTCCGGCGGTGGCGGGTCCGCTGGTCGGCTGGCTCGGGGCTCCCGTCGCGGTGCTGGTGAGTTCGGCCGGGATGGCCGCCTCGGGGCTGCTCGCGATGGGCATCCGCAAGCGGGAGCCGAGGCCCGGGCCGGGTGAGCGGTCCCGGCTGGGGCGGGACATCAAGGAGGGGCTGAGGTTCGTCCTCCACCGGCCGGTGCTCCGCGCGACCGTGCTGACGGACGGGGCGTTCAACGTCTTCCTGGTGATGTACCAGACCATGCTGATGGTCTTCCTGGCGCGGGAGATCCACCTCGGGTCGTTCGGGATCGGGCTCGTCCTGTCGGGCATGGGGTGCGGGAGTCTGCTGGGCGCACTGCTGGCGGCGAGGTTGTCGCGGTGGGTCGGGCAGGGTCCGGTCATCTGGCTCGCGCCGCTGGTGACCTGCCCGCTGACCGCTCTGATGGCGCTGGCGCGGCCCGGCTGGAGCGTCGGGGTGGCGGCCCTCGGACTGGCCGCTCTCTCGCTTGGCGGAGTCGTCCGGATGGTGGCGCAGGCGAGTTTCCAGCAGGCCCACACCCCGGACCGGCTCATGGGCCGGATGAGCGCCACGGCCCGGTTCGTGTCCTGGGGCGGGCTCGCCCTGGGCGGCCTCCTAGGCGGCGCGGTCGGCTCGCTCCTCGGCGCGCGGCTCACCCTGTGCGTAGGCGCTGCGGGGATGACGCTGAGCCTGCTGCCCGCTCTGCTCTCACCCCTGCGCACCCTGCGGGAACTCCCCCGCGCGCAAGACCCCGGCCGGACCGGCGACCGGACTCCTGCTCAGCCCGCCCCCTGAGGCACACTGAGCTGAGCATGACACCGTAGACGGAGAGGGAGCGGCGGCGTGGGCGCTCGGTGGGCCGACTTTCAGTACGAGATCTATCTGAACGGGATGAACGGGACGGCGCCCCGGCTGCCCACCGATCTGACGCGGCTGGAGGAGCTGGCGGAGCACCGGCTCGGGCCGGGGCCGGTCGGGTATGTCGCGGGGAGCGCCGGGGACGGGAGCACCGAGCGGGCCAACCGGGCCGCGCTGGAGCGGCGCCGGATCGTGCCGCGCATGCTGCGGGACGTGTCGGAACGGGACCTTTCCGTGCGGGTGCTGGGCCGTACGCTGCCCGCGCCGCTGGCCCTCGCGCCCGTCGGCGTGCTGTCGATCATGCACCCGGACGCGGAGTGCGGGGCCGCGCGGGCCGCCGCCGCGCAAGGTGTGCCGTACATCCTGTCGTCGGCGTCGAGCACACCGATGGAGACCGTCGCGGAGGCGATGGGGGACGCCGAGCGATGGTTCCAGCTGTACTGGGGCAGCGACCGTGAGGTGACCCGGAGCTTCCTGGGCCGGGCGAAGGCGGCCGGGTTCTCGGTGCTGGTCGTCACGCTGGACACCCCGCTGCTGTCCTGGCGCCCCCGCGACCTGGACCGGGCGTATCTGCCCTTCCTGCACGGGGTGGGCACCGCCAACTACTTCACCGACCCCGCCTTCCGGGCAGGGCTGGCCAAGCCGGTGGAGGAGGACCCGGACGCGGCCGTCCTGCACTTCCTCGGCCTGTTCGGGGACGCCGGGCACACCTGGCCGGACCTGGCGTTCCTCCGGGAGCACTGGGACGGCCCCATCGTCCTGAAGGGCATCCTGCACCCGGACGACGCCCGCGAGGCCGCCGAGGCCGGGATGGACGGGGTGGTGGTCTCCAACCACGGTGGCCGCCAGGTCGCCGGTTCGATCGCGGCCGCCGACGCGCTGCCGGGCGTCGTACGCGCGGTCGGCGACCGGCTCGACGTGCTGTTCGACAGCGGCATCCGCACCGGCGACGACATCGCCAAGGCCCTCGCCCTGGGCGCCCGCGCGGTACTGCTCGGCCGGCCCTACGTCTACGGGCTGGGGCTGGACGGGCAGGCGGGCGTCGAACACGTCATCCGCAGCATCCTGGCCGAACTCGACCTGACCCTGGCCCTCTCCGGCCACGCCACCCCCGCCACCCTGGACCCGGCCACCCTCACGGACGAACCCGCCTAGGCACCCTGCTCCGGCGCCTCCGCCTGCCGGGCCGGAACCTCGGGAGTCTCCGCTATCGACAGCGAGCCGGGGGCCGCCGACGGGGTGTCGGTCAGCCAGTGCTGGGCCGCCGAGCGGTCCCGGAGCGAGACCACGATGTCGGCGCCGGGACGCGCGTCGGCCGAGGCCAGCGCGAGCGTCTCGTCCCAGCGGGGCAGCAACTCGCCCTGCACGGTGAGGTCGTAGCGCACGTCGTTCCCGCGCTCGGTGCCCGCGTCGTCGCAGGTGCCGAGGATGACGACGGCGGCGTCCGCGTGGGAGTCCAGGCAGAGCTGGGGGTCGGCCTGGCTGTGCAGGAGGCCGTCGGCGTCGTACGTCCACTGCTGGGTGACGGCGCCGGAGCACAGGGCCAGCGTCACCAGCGCGCCGCGCTCGGGCTCGCCCTTGATGCCCAGGCAGAGCCCGGCCGCGACATTGCGCAGCCGGGTGGGCCGGCCCGCGAGCGGCAGAACGGGCGCGGCGGCGGGCGCCGAGGGCTGCGCGGTACGGGGGTCGGCGGCGGGCGCGGCCCCGGCGGACACCACCGGGGTACGGCCGCCGGCGTCCTCGGGCCACACGGCGACGGCCAAGCCGGTCACCAGCAGCCCGGCCGAGACGACGCCCGCCCCGGTACGCAGCGACCAGCCGGTGCCGCGCCCGCGCCCGGACCGGGCGCCACGGGCCGGTGCGCCCCGCTTGCCGCCGCGCCGGCGCCCGCCCGAGCGCGGAGCGGCGTCGCCCTGGGTGGCGGCCTGCCCCCGGCCGGGGCGGGAGTCGAGGTAGCGGCGGGCGCCCCAGCCGAGGACCGCCTCGGCGAGCAGCAGCCCGGCGCCGGTGTCGATCTGGCCGAGTTGTTCGGCGGCGTACCGGCAGTAGGAGCAGGCGTCCAGGTGTTGCCGGATGTCGGGCAGCACGGCGCCACCCCGGCGGACGGGCACGTCGAGCAGCCGGTTGTAGTGGCGGCACTCACCACTGGGGGCCAGCTCGCGGTGTGCGCGCAGCACACCCGCGCGGAGCTTCTCCCGGCTCTGTTCGAGCGCGGCGGCCGCGCCGACCGGGTCCACGCCGAGCAGGGCCGCGGGTACGGCCACGGGTTCGGCCTCCACCTCGGTGTGCCACAGCAGCGTCTGTTCGAGCCGGGGCAACATGTGGAAGGCCCGCTCGGCGAGGGCGCGGTTCTCCGGGGTGAGGGAGTTCGCGGCGCGCATGCCGCGCCCCCCGGCGGGCTTGCCGAGGCCGGGCAGGGCGGCGGTGACCCGGTCGGTGGCCGCCCAGTCGAGGACCGTGTCCCGTACGGCCACCAGCAGCCGGGGCCGCAGCGCCTCGGCGGGCTCGCCGAGGGTGAGCCGGTCCAGGGCCTGGTGGAAGACGGCGGCGGTGACCATCTGGGCCAGTGGTCCGGGACCCGCGACGCAGATGACGGCGTAGTCGGCGGCGGGCTGCCAGTGCCGGGCCATCAGCAGGGCGGCGGACCGGGACGCCTCCGTGTCCGAACCGGCGCGCAGCGAGGCGGCCGTGGACTCGTCGGACTCCCCCGCCGCCATGCCGGGCAGGTAGGGGGGAAGAGGAGGCTGAGGGGTGGTCACTGAGCGGATTCCTTTGGCGCGTGCGGAGCGTGGGAGCTGACCTCCGGGATGCGCACGGGGAGCGGGGACCCACAGGCCCACAATCGGCGTGGCTCCGGCCCGGTCGCCCAACTGCCGAATCGGTCCCGGACTTCACCCCCCGCACGGGAGTGTCACCCTCGCACAACATCTCCACACGCAACAAGGAGCACGTCCCACATCGACGGGTTTGCAGGGAAGTCGGAGTCGGGTGGGTTTCGCGCGCCCCGTGTGAAGCCCGCGCACGCGACGGCCGCCCGCCCCGGCCGACGGCCGTACGGCTTCCCCCGTCCGCCGGGGCGGTGTCAGATCCGCCAGGACCTGAGCCGGTCGGCCGCGCCGTACACATCGGCGCGGCCGGCGGTCACATCGCGGACGAGGTCGACGAGGGCGCCGTACGGCGGGTCGATGCCGGCGCCGCTGATGTGCAGGTAGGCGACGGCGGTGGCGCAGGCGAAGCGGGCGTTGGCCGCGGGCAGCGGGCGGAGCACGGCGAGGGTGTGCAGCAGGGCGGCGGCGCGCCAGGCCGGGTCGGAGTCGACGCCCAGCCGGGGCGGGTCCACGCGGTGCCGGGCGACGGCGGCGACCAGGGCGGAGAAGTCGTCCACCGAGGGCTGCTCGGGCAGTACGTCCTCATGGCGCTGGAGCAGCCAGGGGACGTCGATGTGGATGACGGGGGGCATCGCCGCTCAGGCGGCCTCGCCCCTGGCCGGGGCTGCCTCGTCGTCCGGGAAAGCGGCGGCGAACTCCGCGGCGTGCGCGGTGAAGAAGGCCCGGAAGGTCTCCGCGCCCTCCTTCAGCGCCCGGTGCCGGGCGATGTCCGCCGCGGCCGCCTCCCGCACCAGGGCCTTCATCGACGTACCGCGTTCCTTGGCGATCTGCCGCAGGTCCGCGAGTTCGCGCTCGCTGAACTCCACGTTGAGAGCTGGCATGCCCTCACGGTACCGCGAGGGTACTCACCCGTAAATCGAGCCGGATCAGGCGCCCACTCCCCCGGTACCCAGGGCTCCTGACGGGTCGGCGAGCCCGACACCAGCAGACGCGCCGCCCTCAGATCCATCACATATGAGCACAAAAAGTGTCTTATTTCCTTCATGCATACACCTTCGCGGCGTACTCTCCTCCGCGTCCCGCTCGCTGCCGCGGGCGCGGGACTCCTGGCCGCCTGCTCCGACTCCGGTCCCCGGCCCCGTCCCGGACCGCGCGGCACGACGATGGCGGCGGGGAACTTCGTCCCGCCGGGGCCCGCGGGTTACGTGGAACCGTCGGGTCCGGAGGTCCGGGCCGCCGAGCGGCGGCGCGGCTCGGGCCGGGTGCGTATGTTCACGCTCACGGCCGGCGAGACCACGCTGGACCTGGGCGGCCGGTCCGTGCGCACCTGGGCGTACCAGGACGAGCTGCCCGGACCGCTGGTGCGGGCCACCGCCGGTGACGTGCTGAGCATCACGCTCGCCAACCGGCTGCCGGAGACCACCACCCTGCACTCGCACGGCGTCCGGCTGCGCTGCGACATGGACGGCGCGCCGGGCCTCACCCAGGAGTCCATTCCGGCCGGGATGGACTTCAACTACCGCTTCACCGTCGCCGACCCCGGCACCTATCTGCTGCACAGCCATGTCGGCATGCAGCCGGACCGGGGCCTGTACGCGCCGCTCGTGGTGGACGACCCCAGGGAGCCGCTGAAGTACGACAAGGAGTGGGTGATCGTCCTCGACGACTGGGTGGACGGTGTCGACGGCTCCACTCCGGAGAAGGTGCTGGAGCAGCTCAAGCCGGGTGGCGGCATGGCGATGATGGGCCCTGAGCGCCCGACCGCCCACCCGCACGAGCACCCGAAGTCGGCCATGCCCCACCCGCCGAAGAACACCGGCCCGGACCGCATGCTGCACGGGCCGAAGAGCGGCATCCTGGACGGGGTCGGCGGCAATGTCTCGTACCCCATCTACCTGATCAACGGGCGCAGGCCGGGCGCGCCGACCTCGTTCAAGTGCCGTCCCGGTGAGCGGGTGCGGCTGCGGATCATCAACGCGGGTTCGGACACCGCCTTCCGGGTGGCGCTCGGCGGCCACAAGCTGACGGTCACGCACACCGACGGCTACCCGGTCCAGCACCGGGAGACGGACGCCCTGCTGGTCGGCATGGCGGAGCGGTACGACGTGCTGATCACGGCCAAGGACGGGGTGTTCCCGCTGGTCGCGCTCGCCGAGGGCAAGGTCGGCCAGGCGCTGGCGGTGCTCCGCACCGACAACGGCAGAACCGTTCCTCCTGCCGACGTCAAGCTGCCCGAGCTGGACCGCGAGGTGGTCCCCGCGCGCCGTCTGCTGCCCGCCGACTCCGTCGCCCTGGACCACCGCGAGCCGGACCGCGAGATGCGTATCCGGGTCACCGGCACCATGGAGAAGTACAACTGGGGCTTCGACCACAAGCAGTACGACGTGCGCGAACGGCACGCGGTGCGCGCCGGGGAGCGGGTCCGGATGACCCTGATCAACGCCACCGACATGTGGCACCCGCTGCATCTGCACGGCCACACCTTCGCGCTGACCGGGATCGACTCGGTGGGCGCACGCAAGGACACCGCCGTGGTGCTGCCGCACCGCAAGCTGGTCATCGACTTCGACGCCGACAACCCCGGCCTGTGGATGCTGCACTGCCACAACCAGTACCACTCGGAGAGCGGCATGATGACGATCGTCGGCTACAAGAAGTGAGCCGATGACCCGCGTCCCCGGACCCGCCCCGGCGGCGGGTCAGTGGGCGCGCAGCCAGGGCCGCACCCGCTTGCGGGCCTCGTGCAGCCGGGACTTCAGGGTGCCGAGCGGGATGCCCGCGCGTTCGGCGGCCTCGGCGTAGTCCAGCCGGCACAGGTCCCGGTAGACCAGCGGCGCGACCAGGTGCGGGTGTTCGCGCTCCAGCCGGTCCAGCGCGTCCAGCAGGTCGAGCCGGGAGCCCGCGATGACGCTGGTGGTGCGCGGGTCGACGGGTTCCGGCACCTCGGCCGGCGCGGGCTGTTCGGCGGCCCGCCGCTTCAGCTCGCGGTACTTCTGCCGGCAGCAGTTGGCGACGACCGTGTACAGCCAGGTGCTGAAGCGGCTGCGCCCCTCGAACCCGCCGATGTGCCGGGCGAGCTGGAGCAGTACGTCCTGGGCGGCCTCCTCGGCGTCCTCCCGGCAGGGCAGGAAGCGCCCGCAGCGGCGCACCACCTCCGGCCGCAGCTCGGTCAGCAGCCGGTCCAGGGCCGCCCGGTCGCCCGCCGCCGCCAGGCGGGCCAGCTCCTCGGCCCTCGCCGCGTCCGGCACGTCCGCTCCCCCCTCGGAGTCGATCTCAGGGCAGGCATGATAGTCGTATGCACCCCCCGGAGCGGATCGGCCGGTACCGCCTTCAACAGCGCCTGGGCAGCGGCGCCTTCGCCACCGTGTGGCTCGCCCACGACGACGAACTCGACGCCCTGGTGGCGGTCAAGGTCCTCGCCGACAACTGGTCCCACCGCCTCGATGTGCGCGAGCGTTTCCTCTCCGAGGCGCGGCTGCTGCGCCGGGCCGGTTCCAGCCGGGTGGTGCAGGTCTACGACATCGGCGAACTGGACGACGGCAGGCCGTACTTCGTCATGGAGTACGCCGACGGCGGCACCCTCGCCGATCTGCTCGCCGACGGTCCGCTGCCGGTGCCCGAGGCTCTTGAGCTGACGGCGCTGGCCGCGCGGGGTGCCGCCGCGCTGCACGAGGCCGGGATCGTGCACCGGGACATCAAACCGACCAACCTGCTGCTGCGCACCGCCCCGGACGGCGGGCGCCGGCTGCTGCTGGCCGACCTGGGGCTGGCCAAGAGCCTCGCGCAGGCGTCGGCGCTCACCCTCGCGGCGGGTTCGGCGGGCTACCAGCCCCCGGAGCAGGCCGAGCCGGGCGCGGGCATCGACGAGCGCGCCGACGTCTACAGCCTGGGCGCGGTGGGCTACGAGCTGCTCACCGGGACCGTGCCGGGGCAGCCGGGCAAGGCGGTACCGCCCGCCCGGCTGCGGCCGGAGCTGGACGCCGGCGTGGAGCGGGCCGTGCTGCGGGCGCTGGAGCCGGACCGGGAGCGGCGCTGGCCGTCCGCGCGGGCGTTCGCGGACGAGCTGGACCGGCTGGCGGCGGGCACCGGCCAGCCGCGCTGGTCCGGCGCGGTGCGGGGCAGGCGCGCGGTCCTCGCCGGTGCGGCCGCGGTCGCCCTGGTGGCCGCCGGGGGCGCGGTGGCGCTGGTGCTGCACCGGCCCGCCGGGGGCGCTGCCGAGGCGGCGCGGGTACGGGACGCCTCCGGGCGGATCGCGGTGGAGGTGCCCGCGGGCTGGGACCGGGAGCTGCGCGACTCCGGGTGGGACCCGCGGGCGCTCGGGCTGCCGGCCGGGCGGGAACCGGGGCTGGTGGTCGCCGACGACCTGTCCCGCTGGTCCGACCTCGGCGAGCCGGTGAACGGCGTGTTCGTCGGCGTCGGCGAGGGCGATCTCACCGGCCGGGTGGACGCGCTCGCGCACTCCGGCTGCCGGGGCGCGGACCGGCGCACGTTCACGGGGCCCGGCTGGCGGGGCACGGTCCGGGTGTGGAGCGGCTGCGCGGGCGGCGGCTCGGTCACCGAGTCCGCGCTGCGCCCCTCGGACGGCGCGCGCGGCCCGCAGGTGTACGTACAGGTGCGTCAGCACGGCGACGCGGACGCCACCGACGGCATACTCCGCTCGCTGCGGGTCACCTGATCGGGGGGAACCGTCGTCCGGCGTGGCGGCGAGGCCCCGGTGAGCGGAGACTTTTGCGGGCGCGGAAGTTTTTTCCGCCACGTCCCGAACTTTTCCGCCGGACGGCGCATCGGAAGGTGTGACGGCGCATCGGGCGCCGACGGCACGCGGACCCCGTGTGCCGTGGATTTCAGGGAGGCTTACGCGACATGGCGAACTCATCCCCGGCCAGGCGGCGCGGGACCCTGCTCGTGGGCACCGCCGCCGTACTGGGCCTCCTGACCGCCTGCGGCAACGGCGACATGGGCGCGGCACCGGCGAAGACGGTGTCCGGCTCGGCGGCGCCCGCGACCGAGCCCTCCGGCGCGGGCGAGTCCACCGGCTCCCCCGACCCCGCCGACACGCCCTCCCCGGTGACGCAGAGCGGCGGTACCTCGACCCCCAGCTCCGCGCCGGACACGGTCACGAGGACCGCCAAGCCCGACACCGCGAAGAGCACCCGATGCCACACCTCCGAGCTGCGGGCCGCCGTGGGCCGCAACGATCCGGGGGCCGGGCAGGAGAACTTCCCCGTCGTCCTCACCAACAAGTCGTCCCGCACCTGCACCCTGCGCGGCTATCCGGGCGCGGCCTTCGTCAACGCCTCCGGCACCCAGCTGGGCCGCGACCCCGAGCGCACCCCCGGTTCCCCGGTGACCGTGACGCTCCGGCCCGGCCAGAGCGCGTGGGCCGGGCTGACCTTCTCCAACCCTCAGGTGAGCGGCGCGAAGTCGGAGAAGCCGGCCTCGCTGGTGGTCACCCCGCCGGACGAGCGGGACCCGCTGAAGGTGACGTGGACGGCCGGCGCGGTGCCGGTATCGGGGAACGCGTCCTCGGTCCGCCTGACCGTCTTCGCCCCCGGCTCGGGCGCCTGACCGGGCACGACGGCGCCGGGGCCCGGTCGGCCCGGCGCACCGGCGTCTGTTTTCATGAGCGGGCACATCACCACCGGTCCGGAGGATCGCCCTGAACACCCCGCTCGCCGAGGCCCTGTCGGCCGTCCTGCTCGTCGCCGTGCTCGCCTGGGCGGTCGTACGGCCCTTCGGGTGGACGGAGGCCGTGCTCGCGGTGCCCGCCGCCGGCGTCGCCCTCCTCACCGGCGCCATCTCCCTGGACCACGCCCGCGACGAGGTGGCCCGGCTGGGCCCGGTGGTGGGGTTCCTGGCCGCGGTGCTGGTGCTGGCCCACTTCTGCGATGTGGAGGGACTGTTCCGGGCGTGCGGTGCGTGGATGGCCCGCTGGTCGCGGGGGCGGCCGGTACGGCTGCTGACGGCGGTGTTCGCGCTGGCCTCGGTGATCACGGCCGTACTGAGTCTGGACGCGACGATCGTGCTGCTGACCCCGGTGGTGTTCGCCACGGCAGCCCGCTCCGGCGTCCGCCCCAAGCCGCATGTGTACGCGTGCACGCATCTGTCGAACACGGCGTCACTGCTGCTGCCGGTGTCCAATCTGACGAACCTGCTGGCGTTCGCGGCCAGCGGGCTGTCCTTCACCCGGTTCGCGGCGCTGATGGCGCTGCCGTGGCTGGCCGCGATCGGCGTGGAATACGTGGTGTTCCGGCGCTTCTTCGCCCGCGATCTGTCGGCGGCGGCGCCGACGGCCCGGGACACCGGGGAGGAGCCGTCGCTGCCGGTGTTCGCGCTGGTGACCGTGGGCTGCACGCTCGCCGGGTTCGTGGTGGCGTCGGCGTTCGGCGTCGATCCGGCGTGGGCGGCGGCCGCGGGGGCGCTGGTGCTGGCCGGGCGGGCGGTGGTACGGCGGCAGGCGACCCCGCTGTCGGTGGTGCGGGCGGCCGCGCCGCCGTTCCTGGCGTTCGTGCTGGCGCTGGGTGTGGTGGTGCGGGCGGTCGTGGACAACGGGCTCTCGGACGCGCTCGGGCAGCTGCTGCCGTCCGGGAGCGGGCTGCCCGCGCTGCTGGGGATCGCCGCGCTGGCCGCCGTACTGGCCAACCTGATCAACAACCTGCCCGCCGTGCTGGTGCTGCTGCCGCTGGCCGCGCCGGGCGGGGCGGGCGCGGTGCTGGCGGTGCTGCTGGGCGTGAACATCGGCCCCAACCTCACCTACGCCGGTTCGCTGGCCACCCTGCTGTGGCGGCGGATCGTGCACCAGCACGACGAGGGCGTGGACCTCGGGGAGTTCACCCGGCTGGGTCTGATCGCCGTGCCCTCGGCGCTGGCGGTGTCGGTGGTGGCACTGTGGGGGGCGCTGCGGATTCTCTGACGGGGTGGCGTGGACCGAGGAGGACATCGGATGCGTGCGGTCGTCTGGCTCGTCGAGGGCACCTGGCCCGCCTGTGTGGACGCCGTGCGCGTGCACGCCCCGCACGCCCGTGAGGTGGTGCTGCTGCATGTGACGGGGCCCGAGGTGCCCGGTGTGGCGCACGGCGCGTTCGCGGGGCTGATGGGGCGGGGGCGGGCCTGGGGGCAGGGTCCGGCGGAGGGCTGGGAGGCCGATCCGGGGGACCGCCTGGAGGCCCTGGGCGACGGCTCGGCGGCGGAGCTGCTGGACGCGGCCGCCGAGCGTCTGGGCCGCCCGTGCGTACGCGAGGAGCGGTCGGGGCGGCCGGAGCGCGAGGTGGTCGCGGCGGCCGAGGGAGCCGGCTTGCTGGTGCTGGCCCGCGACGGCGACCGCTCCCGTCTCGGCCCCCACAGCCTGGGCCCGGCGGCCCGCTTCACGGTCGACCACGCCCCGTGCCCGGTCCTGCTGGTCTGGCCCGAACAGACCCCCGGCCTCGGCACGATCCCCCCACCCCCGCACCACCACTGAGCCGCGTGCGGGACGGTTCAGCGGTGCCGGCCCCCGTAGCCGCCCCCGTCATGGCGTCCGCCACCCCCGCCGTCCCAGCCGCAGCGGTCCCGGTACGAGGAGCAGTTGTCGTCGTCCGTCGCGCTGGGCGTCGGACTGGCGCTGGGCGTGGGAGTGGGGGTGGGGGTAGGTGTCGGGCTCGCCGGGTGCTCGGCGGGGGCCGGCTTCGCCGGTGTGCGGCGGGCCGGGGTCTTCGTGGCTCCCTTGTCCCAGTTGACGATCTCCATCTGGGGGTCGTTCCGGGCGGTGTCCACGACCCAGCGCTGGACGGCGGTCTCGGCGCGGTTCTTCAGCACCAGCGCGCCGGAGCCGTCCGTGGCGGCCGGGGTGAGGGCCAGGTTCTGGTCCCAGCGGGGTACGAGGGTGCCCTGGAGGGTGAAGTCGTAGCGGATGAAGCGGCCGTCGCCGCCGGTGGCCGAGCAGGGGGCGAGCCGGACCGCGTAGCCGAGGCGGGAGTCCAGGCATAGGGCGGGCGCCGCGTCGCTGCGCAGCCGTCCGTCCGCCTCGTACCGCCAGCGCTGGCCGGGTGCCGAGGAGCAGGTGACGACTTCGGTCTCGACGCCCTCGACGGCGTTCTGGCCGACGATGCCCACGCAGCGCCCGGAGGCCACGTTGTGCAGCCGGCCGCGCACCGTGGGCCGGTTGCCGTCCGCGCCCGCCCAGGACGGCTGCGGCGCGGGCTTGGAGGTGCCCGGTGTCGGGGACGGGGTGGCGCCGTGGGCCGTGGCGGGGCCGTCGTCGGGGCCGAGCACGGACCACAGGACGAGGGGCAGCGCGACCAGGGCGCTCACGGTGGTGACGGCCAGCGAGAGGTTGCGCCGGCGGACACGCCGGGCCGCGCGGTGGACGGTACGGCCGCTGGGGGCCTCGTCGACTACGACGGGTGCGGCCGGGGGCGCGAAGTCCTCGCCGCCGGAGGGCAGGGGCGGCGCGGGTACGGGCGGCGGTGCGCTGTCGTCGGCGCGGGCGGCGAGGTAGGCGGCGGCGCCCCAGCCGAGCACGGCTTCGGCGAGCGCGAGGCCGAGCCCGTCGTTGAATCGGGCGAGTTGGTCGGCGGTGCGGGCGCAGTGGCCGCAGCCGTCGAGGTGGCCGCGCAGGTCCGGGTCCATGGCGAGCCCGCCGCCGCGCCGGAAGGTGACGTCCAGCATCCGCAGATAGCGCCCGCACTCGGCGTCGGGGGCCAGTTCGCGGTGGGTCTGGAGGCACTCCTCGCGCAACCGGTCGCGTGCGCGGCCGAGTTCGACGGCCGTGCTCTCCTCGTCCAGCCCCAGCAGCGCGGCGGGCACGGCGAGGGGTTCGCCCTCGACCTCGGTGTGCCAGAGCACCGCGCGGGAGGGCTGGGGCAGCCGCTGGAACGCGCGCGCCAGCAGCCGCCTGCCGGGCGCCGGGAGCAGCCGGGCGGCGGCGCGCTCCCCGCTCGCCGGGTCGGGCCGCAGCGCGGGGTGCAGGAGTTCCTGCCGGCCGTCGGTGTCCCATTCGGCGGCGATCCGCCTTACGGCGACCAGGAGTTGGGGGCGCCAGGCGGCGGACGGCCCGGCCTGGCGGAGCGACTCGCCGAAGAGCCGGGTGAACGCGGCGGTGGTCAGCATGCCCGCCGCGCGCGGTCCGTCGGCGCACAGCCGGGCGTAGGCGAAGGCGGCGGCCCAGTGCCGGTCGAGGAGTTCGCCCACGGGATGGAGCCCCGGCGTCGTTCCCGTCCACTTCATGAGTTCCGCGCTGAGTTCGCCGTCGGAGATCCCGAACGGCCTCGCGAAATCAGGGGAATCAGGGGAATTCGACGGTCCTTCGCCCTTCACGGCTCTATTCCTCCCAGAATCCACACGGAATCAGGTCCGTACCAAACGGCAGGACGGTGGGCGGGCAACCCCAACTCAAGCCGAGGCCAGCTCACTTGAGGCATACGAATCACATCGGAGCGGCCTGCGTCATGCGGTGGCCGGAAATTGCCCGCGCTGTGGCGACGCACACTTTTACACAGGGCGGCGGCACGGAACAAGGGATCTCCCGCGGTGGAACCTCCCGCCAGGAAGATCTTTGACTGATATTCAGTCGACGCAAATCGTTGCCCGGTCAAAGAAAACCGCCCGGGAATTCCCGCACTCCACGCTCCCGCCGCGAGTTGACGCCGTCGAAGTGCACCCGGTTGGATCATGCCCGTGTCGATCGGGATGAGTACAGCAGGGCCACCGGGCCGGACCGCCGTACGCGTCGCGGCCGGCGCCGCGCTGCTCGCTCTCACCGGCTGCGGCAGCGGGGCCCCGGCACCTGAGGCTCCCCGGCTGCCGCCCCGGCACGCCGGGTTCGACTACCAGATCGGGGGCGCCTACACCCCGCCCGCCGGGGTCCGTGTCGTCACCCGCGACCGCGCCGACTCCCCCGCGCCGGGCCTGTACAACGTCTGCTACGTCAACGCCTTCCAGGCCCAGCCGCAGGAGCGCGCCGACTGGCCGGCCGACCTGCTGCTGCGCGACCGCGCGGGCCGGGTCGTCGTCGACGAGGACTGGAACGAGCCCCTGCTCGACATCGGCACCCCGGCCAGACGGGAACGGGTGGCCGACCGGGTGAACCGCTGGATCGACGGCTGCGCGGACAACGGCTACGACGCCGTCGAGCCCGACAACTACGACAGCTACACCCGCTCCCGCCACCTGCTCACCCCCGCCGACGCGACCGCGTTCATGCGCCTGCTCACCCGGCACGCCCACGCCCGCCACCTGGCCGTCGGCCAGAAGAACACCCCGGAGCTGGCCGGCGAACGCGAGCGCGCCGGGCTGGACTTCGCGGTGGCCGAGGAGTGCGGCCAGTACGACGAGTGCGGGACCTACGCCCGCGCCTACGACGACCGGGTGCTGGACATCGAGTACACCGACCCGGGCCTGCGTAAAGCGGCGGCCGGGTGGGGTTCGCGGCTGAGCATCGTCCGCCGCGACCTGGACGTCTCCACACCGGGCGAGGCGGGGTACGTACGCCGGACGGGCTGACGCTTCAGGGGCGCTCCAGCAGCTCCAGCCCGTGTGTCCAGTCGAACCCGCCCCCGGCACCCGCCCCTCGCCGAAGCGCACGCCGAGACCGCGCAGCCGGATCAGGCTCTCCTGGTAGGCGGGGTGGGCGGCCAGCGCCTCGCCCACGCTGGGCAGCACCGCGACCGGCACGCCCAGCCCGAGCGCCTCGCAGAGGGTGCCGACAGCCAGGGTGTCCGCGATGCCCGCGGCCCACTTGTTGACGGTGTTGAAGGTCGCCGGGGCCACCACGACCGCGTCCGGCGGCGGGAAGGGGCGCGGGTCGGCCGGTGAGCGCCAGGCGGAGCGGACCGGGCGGCCGGTGCGGGACTCGGCGCCGGCCGCGTCGAAGAAGCCGTTCATCGCCGCCGGGGTGGCGATCACACCCACCTCCCAGCCCCGCTCCTGGGCCTCGGCGATCAGCGTGCCGACGCCGGAGGCGACACCGGCCGCGCAGACGACGACGTGGAGAAAGGGTTTCCCGGCGGGTTCGGTCACCGGGAAACCCTATAAGCGGCGGGTGGCGGGCGGGGGTCAGTCGTCGGTGACGGTGATCGCGCCGACCGGGCAGGCTCGGGCGGCCTCGCGGAGCATCGGGCTGCCCGCGCCGTCCTCGCTGCCGGGCAACAGCGTGCTGTAGCCGTCGTCGTCCTGGGTGAAGACGCTCGGCGCGGCCAGCGTGCACTGGCCCGCGCCGATGCAGAGGTCCTTGTCGATCTCGATGTCGGTGTGCATGGCGAGAAGCCTCTTACCAGGTCACGGGGAGTTCCAGCATCCCCTGGATCGTGTCGCCGGGCTTGAACGGGATCTCCTCGGCCGGAACCGCGAGGCGCAGGCCGGGCAGCCGGGCGAGCAGGGTGCCGAGGGCGATCTCCAGCTCCGCGCGCGCCAGGTTCTGGCCCAGGCACTGGTGGATGCCGAAACCGAACGCGACGTGATGACGGGCGGAGCGATTCCAGTCGAGGGCGTCGGGGTCCGCGTACACGGAGTCGTCGCGGTTGATCACCGAGGTGGAGAACATCACCCCTTCCCCGGCGCGGATGGTGACGCCGTCGATCTCGATGTCGTCGACGGCGACCCGGACCAGGCCGTCCGCGATGGACAGCATGCGCATCAGCTCCTCGACGGCGGTCGGCAGCAGTGCGGGGTCGGCGCGCAGCTCGGCCAGCCGTTCGGGGTGCTGGAGCAGGGTGTAGGTGCCGAGCGAGATCATGTTGGCGGTGGTCTCGTGCCCGGCGACCAGCAGGATGACGGCGAGCGAGACGAGTTCGCGCCGGTCCAGCGCGCCCTCGCTGAGCTGCTTGTGGACCAGGTCGTCCAGTACCCCTTCGCCCGGCTCGGGGTGGGCGGCCTTGGCGTCGATGAGACCGCCGAGGTAGGTCTCCAGTTCCTTGCGGGCGTTCTGGCTGTCCTCGGCCGTCGGCCCACGCAGCAGCTTGCGGGACTGCTCCTCGAAGAACTCGTGGTCGGCGTACGGCACCCCGAGCAGGCCGCAGATCACCATGGACGGCACCGGCAGCGCGAACGCCGACACCAGCTCGGCCGTCGGGCCCTGCTCGATCATCGCATCCAGGAGGTCGTCGACGATTTCCTGGATGACGGGGCGCAGCGCGGCGGCCCGTTTGACCGTGAACGACGGGATCATCATCCGCCGCTGGATCTGGTGCTCGGGGTCGTCCAGGCCCAGCAGGGCGACCCTGCGGTCCCGGACGCCCGCGAACCGGGCGGTGGGGATCGGGAACTCCGGGCGGCACCGGTCGCTGGACAGCCGGGGATCGGCGAGCAGCGCGCGGGCCGCGGCGTGCCCGGTGACGGCCCAGACCTCCCGGCCGTCGTACAGGGTGACGCGGGAGACCGGCCGCCCCTCGCGCAGCGGGCCGTACCCGGTGGGCGGGTGGTAAGGACAGGTGCGGTCCTGCGGGAAGGCGACGGGGTCGGCCGCCTTCGCCGGGCCGGTGGTGTCCGTAAGTTCCGTCATGGATAGACCTCGCAGACGAAGAGGTGCCTCGTACCGATCTTCATTAGATGCCCGGGGCACCTATGGGGCGACGCCAAGTTCGGCCAGATCGGCAACCCGTCGGATCTGGCCGAAGAAGCGCGTCCGCCGGAGGTGTCCGGGCACCGGAATCCGGTCGTCCGACGCACATCGGTCCTCCCAGTGTCGTCGCGTACGCCCCTTTTCGGCCACCCCCGGCCCTGGCCTGACCGAGAGATCCGGCTATTCACCCGCGTGGCCCATAGAACGCGCGGTACGGATGATTCCTGCGGCCCCCGGTGTTGCGGTGGACCGCAGGAGTGAAGCCGTCGACACGACGAAGGGGACGAAGCCATGCCTCTTGAGGGCGAGTACGAGCCGAGCCCGGAGCAATGGGTGCGCGATCAGGTCGAGCTGTACGAGAGTTCCGGCGGGAAGGAGGGGACGACGCTGCGTGACACCGGGCTGCCGGTGATCGTGCTGACCACGCGCGGCAACCGCAGCGGCAAGATCCGCAAGACGCCGCTGATGCGGGTGGAGCACGACGGGACGTACGCGGCGGTCGCGTCCGTGGGCGGCGGACCCAAGCACCCGGTCTGGTACTTCAACGTCCGGGCCGATCCCGAGGTCGAGCTCCAGGACGGGCCGGTCAAGCGGGAGATGCGGGCCCGCGAGGTCACGGGCGACGAGAAGGCGAAGTGGTGGGAGCGGGCCGTCGCGGCCTACCCGCCGTACGCCGAGTACCAGCAGAAGACCGACCGGGAGATCCCGCTCTTCGTCCTGGAGCCCGCCGACGCGAGCTGACTGGCCGCCGGGGGACGGTTCGCGCACATCCCGCGCATCGCGGGTGTGAACCGTCCCCCGGCGGGCACGCGGGGGTCAGGCCCCGCCGCGCTCCCCCGTCGCGGCGGGGCTTTCGTATGCCTCGCCGGGCGGGCGGTCGCTCGCGTCGCGGTCGGTCACGTCGAGGAAGATCTGTCCGGCGTCGGGGAACATCTCGGCGACGGACCGCTTGATGCGGACGGCGACCTCCTCGACCTCCTCGCTGTCCATGCCCGGCACCAGGTCGATCCGGGCGGCCACGAGGGCGGAGTCGATGCCGGTCTTCATCGTGAACAGGGCCTCCACGCTGTCGATCTCCGGCTGGGCCCGCAGCAGTTCCCGTATCCGGGCGGTCAGCTCCGGGTCGGCGGCCTCGCCGATGAGCTGGTCGCGGGCGTCGCGGCCGAGCCGGTAGGCGACGTAGACCAGCAGGGCGCCGATCACCATGGAGGCACAGCCCTCCCAGACTGCTTGTCCGGTCAGCATGTGCAGCGCCATGCCGATGGCGGCGAACGTCACGCCCAGCACCGCCGTGCCGTCCTCGGCGAGCACGGTGCGCAGCGCCGGGTCCTGTACGTCGCCGACGCCGCCGCCCTGCCGGTGGGCCTGGCGAACCGCCCGGAGCAGGGACAGTCCCTCGGCGACGAAGGCGACGCCGAGCACGATCAGGCCGGCGACGTAGCCGCTGAACTTCTCCTCGCTGCCGCCCTTGAGCGCCTCGAAGCCCTGGAAGAAGGAGAAGCAGCCACCCATGACGAAGATCCCGACCGCGGCGAGCAGGGACCAGAAGAACCGTTCCTTGCCGTAGCCGAAGGGGTGGCGGGCGTCCGGCGGGCGACGGCTGCGGCGCAGCGCGGCCAGCAGGAACACCTCGTTCAGGCTGTCGGCCACGGAGTGCGCGGCCTCCGACAGCAGGGCGGGCGAGCCCGCGAAGATCCCACCGACGGCCTTGGCGACCGCGATCACCAGATTCGCGGCGAGTGCCACGAGGACGGTGACGCGGGTGTGTCTGTCGGTCTTGGCGGCCTCCTGGCCGCCACTGTCGCCGGTCTTCGTGTCCGGCTGCTGTTCCGAAGTAGCGCTCACCTGTCGCCGAATGCCCCCGGCGGGGAGGATCACACGGGCCCGGACGGGGGAGGTCGGGGGCTCTCAGGAGAGGACACGGACCCGGTGAGGAAGGAGTGACACATGGCGAAGAAAAACAAGAACATGAGCAAGGTCAAGGCGCCCCTCCTCCACAAACCGGTCGGCTTCGCGATCAGCTGGGCGGGCGGTGCGCTGGCCGGGCTGGCGTTCCGGAAGGCGTGGATGGTGATCCGGCACGAGGAGGAGGCGCCCGACCCGCTGGACCCGGACCGCGGCTGGGGGGAGATCCTGCTGGCGGCGGCGGTGCAGGGCGCGATCTTCGCGGTGGCCCGCAGCGTGGTGGACCGTACGCGCGCCAAGGCGGTCGCGCGCTCCACGGGCACCTGGCCGCACCCGAACGCCGCGCCCGCCAAGCGCTGAGTCACACGGCCGGCAGCGGAGCCCGAGGCAGCCGGTCGATCACAAACGCGCAGATTCGAACCAGCTACGTCAAACCCGAAGACATATGTCAAGCGAACATGCTCAAATTCCTCCTGTCGAGCTTGGTTGCCGGACGGCGCGGTGCGTCGCGGGCACGGGTGGGAGGTGGTGCCGTCGTGCGGGAGGAACCCACCCCGCCCACCCGGCATCTTCGCGTGCACGAGGACCGCGGGTACACCGTGCTGGAGTTACGGGGTGAGATCGACATCGCTTCGGCGGCGGAGATCTCGCCCCTGCTGGACCGGCTCACCGGCCGCGAACACGCCCATGTCGTACTGGATCTGCGCCCCGTGGAGTTCTTCGACTGCTCGGGGCTGCGCCTGGTGAACCGGGCCCGGCGCCGCGTCCTGGAACGCGGCGGCCGCCTCCATCTGGTCTGCGTCCACCCCCTGACCCTCCGCGTCCTCGGGGCCACGGGCCTGACCCGCATCCTGCCCCCGCACCCGACCCTGGAATCGGCCCTGCGAGCCTCGGACACCCCCTAGGCTTCCGCCGGCTGCTCGAACAGCGCGCTCACCGATTCCCCGTCGTGGATGCGCCGTACCGCCTCGGCGAGAGCGGGGGCGATGGACAGCACGCGGAGCTTTTCGGAGTGCTCGTCCTCCGGGACCGGGACGGTGTTGGTGCAGACGATCTCCAGTACGTCCGGCTGCTCGCCCAGCCGCTTCAGGGCGCCCGCGGCGAACAGACCGTGGGTGCAGGCGACCCGGATCGAGCGGGGCCCCAACTCCCGCAGCCGGTCGAGAAGTTCGAGTACCGTCAGGTCCGCGACCAGGCGGCCGCCGAGCGAGATGCGGGGCGTGTCCTTCTTGTCGGAGCGGGCGTAGGAGTAGTGCGGCATGACGACGGTGATCCGGGCCGCCGAGGCGCCGCGGGCCGCGTCGCACATCATCAGCAGCTCCACCAGATGCTCCTGTACCGGCCTCACCAGCGGCTGGAGCAGGAACACGTCCCGTTCCCGGCAGTTGGCCCGGAGCTGGACCTCCAGGCAGTCGTTGGCGAACCTGCTGACCCGTGCCGGGCTGAGGGGGACGCCCAGGTGCGCGCACACCTCCTCGGCCAGCCGGGGGTGGGCGCTGCCGCTGAAGACGGCGATGTCTCGCACGATCCGCTCCTCGCATGATCGGTACGGCTGGGCGGCCATGCTATCGGCCGTCCCCCGCCCCGCCCGGACGCCTGGCGCGGCGGGTCTCGTACGGGGATGGCGGGGGTACGTACGTCAGCGGGACGGGATGGTCAACTCGCTTGCCTGTTCGCTTACTTGGTGGGCATCCGAGGAGAGGGAAGGGAGAACCGTGGACAAGACGACTACGGCCGGCAGGACGACTTCGGTGAAACAGCGGCCCCGGCGGATGCCGGTCTGGGCCAAGGTGCTGGCCGGCATCGCCCTGGTGCTCGTGCTGCTGTTCGCCGGCATACGACTGGCCGTGCTGCCCGGCATCAAGGACCTGTTCGGCACCGAGTCCCGCGACCGCTCGGGCCCGGCGCTGCTGCAGTCCATCCAGGACATGAGCCGCTACCAGGCCGCCTCGGGCAATTTCCAGGTCGTCGTGGATCTGGAGAAGAACGCCAAGTACCTGCCCGACGCGCTGCGCGGCACCCGCACCCTGTACGTCGGCGCGGGCACCGTGGACGCCTATGTGGACCTCGGCAAGGTCGGCGAGAAGGACGTGACGGTCAACGACGACCGCACCTCCGCCGTCCTGAAGCTGCCGCACGCCCAGCTCGGCAAGCCCGCGCTGGACCCGGACCGCTCCTACGCCGTGTCCAAGCAGCGCGGCCTGCTCGACCGGCTCGGCGATCTGTTCTCGGACAACCCCAACGGCGAGCAGGCGGTGCAGAAACTGGCCGTCAAGCACATCGGGGAGGCCGCCCAGGACAGCGAGCTGACCACGCGCGCCGAGTCCAACACCACCGGCATGCTCCAGGGCCTGCTGCGCTCCCTCGGCTTCAAGGACGTACGCGTCTCGTACGGCTCCTGAAGCCTCGCCCCGACCGGCATCACCGGCCGTCCTCGGGGCACTCGCTGCTTCTCACGGGGATGTTCACGACTGGAGGACCACCGCATGGCCCGTTCCGCCCTACGCCTGCCGACCGTACTGCGCACCCCTTGGCGGCGGGAGCGCCTGGAGAAGACCGAGCCGGAGCCGGTGACGGACCCGGCGCCGGTGGTGCCGGAGCACAGGCCGCTGCCGCTGCCGATCCGGCTGCCGATCATGCTGCTGGCGTTCGTGTTCATGGTGGCGTTCGCCATCGCGCTGGCCCGGATCACACTGGAGCCGTCGCCCGCGTCGGAGGCGCTGACGCACAGCAACATGCGGCCGGGCAACTCGCTGAAGGCGTACTTCGATTACGGGACGGTGCGCGACACCCTGAAGCAGATCGGCGGCAACGTCCTGCTGGGCGTGCCGTTCGGCGTACTGGTGCCGGTGCTGGCTCCGCGGGCGCGGGGCATGCTCCAAGTCCTGTTCCTGACCGCCCTGGTGATGCTGATGGTGGAGCTGACCCAGGGCGCGCTGATCACCGGGCGCGCCTTCGACATCGACGACGTCATCCTCAACACCACCGGTGCGCTGCTGGGTTGGCTGCTGCTGGGGCGCCGGCTGGGGCGGGGGGTGCACGCGCGGCGGCGCAAGGTCGTGGCGGAGTGAGCGCCCTCCACCGGTTTGTCCGGTCGGCCGACCACTGGTCTGTACCAAGGTATTGACGGCCCCGGTCCCGATCTCTACAACAAGAGGCATCACTCCCCCCATGTGAAACGGAGAGTCATGGCATCCCCACGCCTGCTCCGCAGATGCCTCCTGGCCGCTGTCTCCGCCGCGCTGGTCGGCTCGGCGGCCGTCGCTCCCGCGAGGGCGCAGACGGCCGCCCCGGCCGCCGCGGCGGCCACGTTCTCGGACTCCTTCGACGGCGCGGCGGGTTCGGCCGTCGACGGCTCCAAGTGGACGCTGGAGACCGGAGACAACGTC
Organism: Streptomyces sp. NPDC085596; assembly: GCF_044541565.1. NCBI lineage: Bacteria > Bacillati > Actinomycetota > Actinomycetes > Kitasatosporales > Streptomycetaceae > Streptomyces > Streptomyces sp. NPDC085596. The sequence goes on from NZ_JBITTC010000003.1 coordinate 380,429, forward strand.
AACAACCACGAGCGGCAGTACTACACCTCGGGCACCAAGAACGCGGCGCTGGACGGCCAGGGCCACCTGGTCATCACCGCGAAGCGCGAGAACCCGGCGAATTACCAGTGCTGGTACGGCAGTTGCCAGTACACCTCGGCCCGGCTGAACACCTCGGGCAAGTTCAACGCGCAGTACGGGCATGTCGAGGCCCGGATGAAGATCCCGCGCGGGCAGGGCATGTGGCCCGCGTTCTGGATGCTGGGCACGCCGGTGAACTGGCCGGACTCGGGCGAGATCGACGTGATGGAGAACGTCGGCTTCGAGCCCTCCACCGTGCACGGCACCATCCACGGCCCCGGCTACTCGGGCGCGGGCGGCATCGGCGCGGGCTACTCGCTGCCGAACGGGCAGGCGTTCGCCGACGCCTTCCACACCTACGCGGTCGACTGGGCGCCTGACTCCATCACCTGGACGGTGGACGGCAACGTCTACCAGCGGCGCACCCCGGCCGACCTGGGCGGGAAGACCTGGGTGTTCAACAAGCCGTTCTTCCTGATCCTGAACCTGGCCGTCGGCGGCTACTGGCCCGGCGACCCGGACGGCTCGACCCAGTTCCCGGCGCAGCTGGTGGTGGACTCGGTGTCGGTGACCACGAGCGGCGGCTCGACGGGCGGCAAGGCCATCCGAGGCCTGGCCGGCAAGTGCGCGGACGTGGCCGCGGCAAGCTCCGCCAACGGCACCCCCGTACAGCTCTACGACTGCAACGGCAGCGCCGCGCAGCAGTGGACCGTCGGCTCGGACGGCACGATCCGGGCGCTCGGCAAGTGCCTGGACCTGAAGGACAACGGCACGGCGGACGGTACGGTCCTGCAACTGTGGGACTGCGCGGGCGGCCCCAATCAGAAGTGGGTCGTCTCCTCGGCCAACGACATCGTCAACCCGCAGGCCAACAAGTGCCTGGACGTGACGGGCGCCAACTCGGCCAACGGCACCCGGCTCCAGCTCTGGACCTGCAACGGCACCGCCGCCCAGAAGTGGACGGTCGGCTAGCCCCTCCTGGTGCCGCCAGTGCCTCCGGGTGCCGCTAGTGCCTCTTGGTGCTGCGCACCCGCCAGGTGAATTTGTCGCCGCCGACCCAGCGGACCACGTCGGGGTCGTCCAGATCGTGGATGACGATGCCGCGGGCGGCGGCGGCCTCCAGCACACCGGTGATCGACGTGACCTCGCCGATCACCTCGCCGTCGATCTCCATGATCCGGAAGGGCGGCGAGCCGGGCTTGCCCGGACACACCCCGAGCACCCGAATCCGCGGATTGGACATGTACGGAGCTGATTGTTCGGTCATGTCTTAGAGCCTAGAACGCGAGGCGGACGGACGACTCGTCCGCACGGGCCGTCCGGGCCGCCGCCGTGCGGCGGACGCCCCCGTGGGCAACCCTGGAGGTCCGTGCGGAGCCGGGAGGTGGCCATGGAACCCGTCGCGGCGCTGGACCGGATCGCCTTCCTGCTGGAGCGCTCGCTCGCGCCCACCTACCGGGTACGGGCCTTCCGCACGGCCGCACGCGTGCTGAAGGACATGCCCGAGGACGAGATCACCCGGCGGGCGGCGGCCGGGACGCTCCAGACGCTCAAGGGGATCGGGCCGAAGACCGCGCGGGTGGTCGAGGAGGCGGTGGCCGGGGAGACGCCCGCGTATCTGCGCTCGCTGGAGGAGGACGCCGGGGGCCCGCTGACGGCGGACGGCGGCGAGGAACTGCGGGCCCTGCTGCGCGGGGACTGCCACACCCACTCGGACTGGTCGGACGGCGGCAGCGGCATCGAGGAGATGGGCTGGGCGGCGGCCGGGCTGGGCCACGAGTGGACCGCGCTCACCGACCACTCCCCCCGCCTCACCGTGGCCCGCGGCCTCTCCCCCGAGCGGCTGCGCGAGCAGCTCGGCCTGATCGAGACGCTGAACGAGCGCTGGGCGCCCTTCCGGCTGCTCACCGGCATCGAGTGCGACATCCTGGACGACGGCACGCTGGACCAGGAGCCGGAGCTGCTGGAGCGGCTGGACGTCGTGGTGGTCTCGGTGCACTCCAAGCTGAAGATGGACGCCGCCGCGATGACCCGCCGGATGGTGGCCGCCGTGTCCGATCCGCACGCCGACGTGCTCGGCCACTGCACCGGCCGGCTGATCACCGGGCGCGGGCGGCCCGAGTCCGCCTTCGACGCCGACGAAGTGTTCGCCGCGTGCGCCGGGGCGGGCACCGCCGTGGAGATCAACAGCCGTCCGGAGCGGCTGGACCCGCCGAAACGGCTGCTGCGCGAGGCGGTGGCGGCCGGGACGCTGTTCGCCATCGACACCGACGCGCACGCGCCGGGCCAGCTGGACTGGCAGATCCTGGGCTGCGCCCGCGCCGAGGAGTGCGGGGTGCCCGCCGAGCGGGTGGTGAACACCTGGACGGCGGACGAGCTGCTGGAGTGGACCCGCGAGGGGCGGATTCCGGCGTCCTGACCAGGCATTTGCGCGCGTGACCCGGATCACTCCGCCGGACGGGAACGCCACCCCGTGGTTGTCCGTTGAACGAGACGTGGACGTGGGCCCGACCTGACCTGGACCCCGTCCGCTGATGGACCGCCCCGGTCGTGATTCCCCCGTCACGGCCGGGGCATCTTCGTCTCCCGGCCCGGGTCAGCGCGGGGTGCGCTCGTCCAGCGCGGCCCGCCAGGCGGGCGGACGGTCCTCGGGGGCCGGTTCGGCGCGCCGGCCGCCCCGGCCGAAGAAGTCGGCCAGCGGCAGGATGGCCGCGCCGACGGTGACCGCGTCGGGCCCGAGCCGCCCCAGGTCGATGGTGACCTGGTCCGCCGGGTACCGCAGCGCGTAGGTGGCCGCGTGCCGGCGTACGGCGGGCAGGAAGCGGGTGCCGAGCTGGAGTCCGGCCCAGCCGCCGATGAGGATGCGCTCGGGCTGGAAGAGGTTGATCAGGTCGGAGAGGCCCGCGCCCAGGTACTCGGCCGTCTCCTCCAGCACGGCGAGCGCGACCGGGTCGGGTTCCGCGTCCCCGGCCGGGTAGGCGGCGGCGAGCATCGCGGTGAGCGCGGTCTCCTCGTCGGTGCCCTCGGGCGGGCGTCCGCCCTCCTCGCGCCAGCGGGCCAGCAGCGACTCGGCGCCCGCGTACGCCTCCAGGCAGCCCGGCGCCCCGCAGCGGCAGCGGCGCCCGCGCACCCGTACCGTCAGATGCCCCCACTCCACCGCGCGGCCGTGCTCCACCTCGGGGGTGACCAGGCAGGCGCCGACGCCGGAGCCGAAGAGCACCACCAGGGCGTTGCGGGCACCGCGCCCGGCGCCGAACCACATCTCGGCCTGGCCGAGCGTCTTGGCGCCGTTGTCGATGAAGTACGGCACGCTCTCGGGGAGCCCGGAGGTCGCGCGGAGCAGCCGCTCCAGCGGGACGGCGTCCCAGCCGATGGTCTGGCCGTGCACCACGGCGCCCCGGTCGGCGGTGTGCTCCACGATGCCGGGCACGCCCACGCCGACACCGAGCAGCCGCTCGGGTCGCGCGCCCTCGGCGGCCAGCACCTCGGCGACGCCGTCGCGGATGTGGCCGGTGATGTCGTCGACGTCGTAGCCGGGCCGGGTCAACGGGCGCTCGGCGCGGGCCAGTTCGGTCAGGGCGAGGTCGAACAGCTCGACGCGGACGCGGGTCTCGCCGACGTCCACGCCGATCATCTGGCCGCTGTGCGGGGCGACACGGAGCAGGGTGCGCGGGCGGCCGCCGTCGGAGTCGACGCTGCCGGCCTCCTCCACGAGTGCGTCCGCGATCAGGTCGGCGACGACGTTGCTCACCGAGCCGGAGCTGAGTCCGGTGGCCGGGCCCAGTTCGAAGCGGCTGAGGGGACCGTCGAAGTACAGCCTGTGCAGCACGGCCGTGCGGTTGCCCCGCCTCAGATCGCGTACCGTGCGCCCGTTCCGCCCCGCCATGTGGCCCCTTCCGACCCGTGCCCGGCCTGCAACATACCTCTCGGAACAGGCCGGACACGACTTCGCGGGCCCCCTTATTTCATGCTGTGAGATTTCTAGGGGGTGCGGGCACGGCTCAGCCGGCCGCGTACACGTCCTCCACGTAGCGGCCGGCGCCGACCAGCTCGTCCAGCCAGCGCGTCGCCGCCGCCTCGTCCGTGCCGGGGGTGCGCTCGCGGTACAGGGCGCGGAACGCCTCCCGGACGCCGGGTGCCATGCGGGCGCCGTCGCCGCAGACGTAGACGCGCGCCCCGGCGCCGAGCAGTTCCCAGACCTCGTCGGCCTCGGCGGCGATGCGGTGCTGGACGAACTGGGCGCCGTCGACGGGGGCCGCGCTGAAGGCGGGGCGCAGCGAGACGGCTCCGGCGGTCTCGGCGGCACCCAGTTCGGCCGCGTGCAGATAGTCGGCGTCGGGGGCGTCGCAGCCGAAGTAGAGCAGCGCGGGCGGGAGTTCGGCGCCCTGGGCGCGGGCGGCGGCCCGGTCCATGACCACTCCGCGGAACGGCGCGAGACCGGTGCCGGCCGCGATCAGCACGATGGGGGTGGAGGTGTCGGTGCGGAACGCCTCGCGGCAGGGCTGGACGCGGGCGTACACGGTGTCACCGGCTCGCAGACCGGCCAGGTGCCCCGAACCGGTGCCCCGGTAGCGGCCGTTGCCGGAGCGCGCGGGGGCGTCCAGCACGGAGACCATGAGGTCGGCGTGGCGCGGGTCGGCGGCCGGGGAGGAGGAGATGGAGTAGTGCCTCGGGCGCAGCGGGGTGAGCAGGTCGAGCAGGCGGGGCCAGTCGAGCGCCTCGCGCAGGGCGGGGTGGTCCTCCAGCAGTTCGAGCAGGGTGCGCGGGTCGTCACCGGTGAGGGCGGCGAGGGCGGCGCGCTCGGGCGGGCAGGGGTTGGCCGCGGCGAGCAGTTCGCGCTGGCGCGCGGTGGGCCGCTCCTGCAACTCGACATGCCGGGTGAGGAGTTCGCGCACGGTCAGCGGGCGGTCCACGGCAAGTCCGTCGCGGCGCGGGCGGGTGGCGCGGATGTCGAGTACCGCGTCGGGGTCGGCGCCGAGCGCGGCGAGGGCCCGTTCCACGGTCTCGGGGGCGTTGCCGGGCAGCACGGTGAGGTGGTCGGCGGTGCGGTAGGTGACGCCGTCGGGCAGGGCGACGCGCAGGAACCGCTTGACGCGCGGGTGTCCGGGCGCGGTGAGGTCGTACGCCTCGGTGACGGTCATCGGGACCAGTTCGTGCCGCTCGGTGAGGGCGTCGAGCGGGCCGCCGGTCAGGGCGCGGACCTCGTAGGCGGTGTCGGGCTCGTCGGCGGGGGTGGTGGCGTCGGGGTCGCCGTACTCGGTGAGCAGGGCGGTGCGCAGCGCGGTGGTGTAGTCGCGGACGGCGCCGGTGAGGTCGCCGGAGGCGTCGGCGGCGGCGCGCCCGGTCAGGCGGGTGGCGCCCAGCTCGGCGAGGCGGGCGTCGATGCGGGTCGGCATGTGCTGGTAGGTGGCGGCCCAGTTGCGGTCGCCGACGCCGAGCACGGTGTAGGTGACGCCGGTGAGGTCGTGGTCGCCCTCCAGCCAGGCGGCGAAGGCGACGGCGTCGTCGGTGGGGCGGCCGTTGTAGGAGGCGGCGGCGATGACGACGGGCCGGTCGGTGGGCAGGCCGTCGGCGTAGGCGTCCAGCGGGGCGACCTCGGTGGCGCAGCCGAGCGCGGCGGCCTCGTCGGCGAGCTGTCCGGCGAAGTCGCGGCAGGTGCCGTAGTTGCTGCCGTGCAGGAACAGGGCGGCGGTGCCGGGGCGGACGCGGGCGGGGAGACCCTGCGCGTCGGTGTCCTCGGCGGCCGTCACGGCGGCGGCGCCGGGCAGCGGGGAGTGGACGCGGTCGGCGTCGGTGCGCGGGGTCAGGGTGAGGGTGAAGCCCTCGGGCTTGAGGGTGAGGGTCTCCTTGATGTCCAGCGCGTAGTCGGCGTGGTCGTGCAGCCGGTAGCGGTGGACCAGCATGGCGAGCAGCATGGTCGCCTCGTGCAGCGCGAACTGCCGCCCGATGCAGGCGCGTTCACCGGTGCCGAAGGGCTTGAAGGCGTGCACCGGGCGGGCCGCCTCGGCCTCTGCGGTGAAGCGGTCGGGGTCGAACAGCTCGGTGTTGTCGCCCCAGACGGGCTGGCGGTGCAGCATCGGCACGAGCACGCTGACGGCCTGCCCGGCGCGCAGCGGAACGCGCCCGCCGAGCAGGGTGTCCTCGCGGGCCTCCCGGCTGAACGCGGCGGCGGTCGGCCACAGGCGGAGCGCCTCGTTGAGCACCTGGCGGGTGTAGGTGAGCTTGCCGATGTCGTCGTAGGACGGCTCGGGGTCGGCGGCGTCGCCCCACAGGGCGTCGGCCTCGCGCTGGACCAGGCGGAGCGCGGTGGGGTGCTTGGCCAGGTAGTACAGGGCGAAGGACATCGCGCCGGAGGTGGTCTCGTGGCCGGCGATGAGGAAGGTGATGACCTGGTTGCGGATGTTCGCGGTGTCCAGGGTGGTGCCGTCGGCGGGGTGCTGGGCGGTGAGCATCAGCCCGAGCAGGTCGGTGGCCTCGCTCTGGTCGGTGCCGGTGCGGGCGGCGATGACCTCGTCCACGACTCCGGCGAGGTAGTCGGCGTCCTTGCGGAAGGCGGCGTCGGTCGTGGTGTAGTCGCCGCCCGGCACGCGGGCCAGGCGGGTCATGCTCCACTCCAGGCAGCGCACCATCGACTCGACGAAGGGGTGCGGCTCGGCGCGCTCGAAGGAGCCGAAGTCGTAGTCGAACCCGGCGAGGCCGATGGTGTCGAGCGTCATCCGGGTCATGTCGTCGGGGACGTTCACCGGCTGTCCGGCGCGGGCGGAGCGGTCCCATGCCTCGATGAGCCGCCGGGCCACCTTCAGCATCACCGGGTGGTAGGCGCGCATGGAGCCGAGCGCGAAGGCGGGCATCAGGATGTCGTGGGCCTTGGCCCAGTTCGGCTCGTCGTTGTACGCGGTGAACAGGCCGTCGGCGGCGAAGGCGCGCACGTTCTCCAGCGCGGGGCCGATGTGCTTGGCGAAGCGGTCCTCGTCGGCGAGGTCGGCGATCAGGTCGGCGTCGGCGACGAACAGCGCGTCGCGCCCGTGCAGGCGGCGCACCAGCACCGGCCCGTGGGTCCGCATCAGTTCCATGACCTGCTGGATGGGGGTGCGGGTCGGCCCGGTGGCGGTGATGTCGACGACCGGCACGCCGGTGAGTGCGGGGGGCTCGGGGTGCGGTGCGGTGGGGGGCATGGCGCGGCAACTGCCTTTCGCGGGGCGGGACTAGTGTTTCGCGGGGGGCGGGACTGGCGTTTTCCAGCGTGCTCCAGCGGCGGGGCGCGCCCATGCCGGGCCACTACACGAACGTGCAGTGGAAAGTCGGCGCCAGTACTTGCGCACCGGCTCTGAAGTACGTCCTAAGTTGCCGCTGACCTGGGTTTTCGTCTTGGATGGTGGGGACGGTTCGGCACCTGGGAGGCTGGCGTGGAATGGGGGCTGGCGGATGCCGTGGTGTGGCGCAACCGGGCCCTGACGCTCTTCGACCGGGTGGCGGTGCCGGTCGCGGTCTGCGATGTGTACGGCAAGGTGGTGCTGGCCAACCCGGCGATGGCCGCCGAGTGCGGTACGACACCGGGGCAGCTGCGCGGTCGTGACGTACTGGAGCTGTTCCGGCCGCAGGAGGCCGGCCAGGTGGAGCGGATCGCGGAGGCCCTGCGGCTGCGGCACCGCTCCCGCTACCAGGTGTCGGTGAGCTGGAGCACGCCCGGCGGGGCGGAGCGGTACGGGGAGCTGACCGCCGACCCGGTGAGCGACCGCGTGGACGCGACTCCGGCACTGCTGGTGATGCTCCGGGTGCTCGGGGAGACCGAGCCGGAACCCGCCCCCGAGCCGGTGCCCGTCACCCCGGTGGAGGGCGCGGTGCTGGCGCTGCTGGCCGGGGGTGCCACGACCGGCCGGGCCGCCCGTGAGCTGGGCCTGAGCCGGGACGGTGTCACCTATCACCTGCGCCGTCTGTCCGCCCGCTGGCATGCGGCCAACCGGACGGAACTGGTCGCCCGCGCCTACGCCTTGGGCGTGCTCGCGCCGGGCGTGTGGCCGCCACGGGTCCGGGGAGCCGAGGCGGAGTAGGGGTCGCGGGCGGGCGGTGGACGGGCAGCAGGCGGGCGGCGGGCGGAAAACCCCTTGGCCCGGCGCGCCCGCTCTCTGTAACCTCGTAAAACCTAGACCCCCTAGGCTCGTGGCTACAACAGAAGGACTCCCCCGATGCGCCCCCTCACCGAGCAGGACATCCGCGCCTCCTTCGTCAACTGCTCCAAGGGTGACGCCAAGCGGCTGGCGGTCCCCCGCGACCTGGGCGAACGCCCCTGGGACGACCTCGACTTCCTGGGCTGGCGCGATCCGGGCGCACCCGACCGCGGCTATCTGGTGCTCGAACGCGGCGAGAGCCTCGTGGGCATCGCGCTGCGCTCCCCGACGGTCCGTCGCGGGTTCCAGCACCGCAGCATGTGCTCGGTGTGCCTGACGACCCATCGTGGCGGCGGTGTCTCCCTCATGACCGCCCGCAAGGTGGGCCCGGCGGGCCGTGATGGCAACTCCGTCGGCGTGTACATGTGCGCCGACCTGGCGTGTTCCCTGTATCTCCGGGGGAAGAAGGTGCCGGAGTCGGGGAGCAGGTTCGAGGAGAGCCTCACGACGGAGGAGCAGATCGCCCGCGCGGGCGGCAACCTGACGGCCTTCGTCGATCAGCTGTACGCCTGAGGGGAAGCCCTTTCGCGTACACGGTGCTCGAACGGCCCCGTTCGGCGCGGTGACGGAAAGGGAAGACGCCAAAGGATGCCAGACGTACGGAAGTGGATGGACGCGCCGCAGCGACGCAAGTGGGCCGACGCGCTGCGGCGCCTGGTCGCGCGCCGCCGGGAGCCGGTGGTCGTCCAGACACTGCGGTCGGCCGCGGCGGCCACGGTCGCCTATGTGATCGCGCTGCGGCTCAGCCCGGAACCGGCGCCGCTGACCGCGCCCCTGACCGCCCTGCTGGTCGTCCAGGTCACCTTCTTCGCCACGCTCACCAACGGCATCCGCCGGGTGAACGCGGTGGTGACGGGTGTCCTGGTCGCCATCGTCTTCAGCCTCCTGGTCGGCCTGACCTGGTGGAGCCTGGCGCTGCTGCTGGTGGCCGCGCTGAGCGTGGGTCATCTGGTGCGCGTGCACGAGTACGTGAACGAGGTGGCGATCAGCGCGATGCTCGTGCTCGGCGTCACCACGGTCGGCTACACCGCCTGGGCGCGGATCGTGGAGACCCTGATCGGCGCCATCATCGGCATGGCCTGCAATCTGCTGCTGCCGCCCCCGGTGTGGGTGGACGCGGCCGGCCGCTCCATCGAGTGGCTGGCCCGCCGGGTGCGTCAGCTGATGCTCCGTATGGGTGAGGAAGCGGCGGGCACCATCCCCTGGCAGCGGGCGGCCGAGCGGCTGCACGAGGCGCGCCGGCTGGACCACGACATCATCCAGGTGGACGCGGCCCTGCGGCAGGCCGAGGAGAGCCTGCGGCTCAACCCGCGCGTCAAGGAGGGCCTGCTGCACCGGGTGGTGCTGCGCACCGGCCTGGACACGCTGGAGATCTGCACGGTCGTCCTGCGGGTCCTGGCCCGCTCCTTCACGGACCTGGCGAAGTCACGGGGCGCCAAGGAGCTGTTCCCGCCGCCGATCGGGGCGACCGTCGAGCAGGTGCTGTCCGAGATCGCGGACGCGGTGGTGAGCTTCGCGGTGCTGGTGACCACCGACCTGAGCGCGAACGCCGAGTCGGCCGAGTCCCGGCTGACCGCCGAGCTGCACATGGCCGCCGCCACCCGCGACCGGCTCGCGGAACAGCTCCAGGCGCATGTCGAGGAGGACTTCGAGGACTGGCAGTTGCTCGGCGCGGTCCTCACCGAGGTCAGCCGGATCATCGACGAGCTGGACACCGAGCACCGCAGCCACCGCCTGCTGGAGGAGCTGGACCGGGTGTCCCGCCAGCAGCGCGCGAAGATGCCCCGCATCAACCGGCTGCGCCAGCGCCTGGGCGTCCAGGAGGACCTGTGGCGGAACCGTACGGGGGTCGGCGGGCGTTCTGGCTGAGGGGACACCGGAGGGGACTGGCGGGCGCCCGCCCCGCCTTGCCCTCACCGCCCGCCCCGTCTTGCCTGCCGGTCCGTCTTGCCTTCGGCGGCCGGTCCGCGACAGGGTGGCCGGGACCACGGTGACGGGTGAGCACGGTAGGGGCGGCATGGACAGCGAAGCGCGGGCGGAACGGGACGGCTGGAGCAGGCGGCGCTTCGTCGGCGCCATGGCGGGCACGGCCGCCGTCGTGACGGTGCCCGCACCCGCGGCGCCGCCCCCCGAGAGCGCACCGGCGCCGCGGCCCCACCGGGCCGAACCGGGGACCCGCCCGCTCTACCTGGGCACCTACACCTCCGTGGAGGGCGGCGGAAAGGGCGTGTCCGTGGCCCGGTACGACCCGGTGTCGGGCGCGATCACCGACGCGGAGCCGCTGGCCGAGATCCCCGACCCGTCGTATCTCACCGTCCACCCGGACGGACACACGCTGTACGCGGTCGACGAGCGCGAGGACGGCGCGGTCACCGCCGTACGGCCGGCGGACCGGAAGGTGCTGGGCAGCCGGAGCACGGGCGGTTCGGGGCCCTGTCATCTCTCTGTGCATCCGAGCGGCCGCTGGCTGCTGAGCGCGAACTACGGCTCGGGCAGTGTCGCCGTGCACCCCGTCGACGCCTCGGGCGCCCTCGGCGAGCGCACCGCGCTGGTCACGCACACCGACCCGGCGCCGGGACCGGGCCAACAGGGCCCGCACGCGCACCAGTTCATCACCAGCCGGGACGGCGGCCATGTGCTCGCCGTCGACCTGGGCACCGACACCGTCTACACCTACCGGCTGGACGAGCGGCGGGGCACGCTGACCGAGGTGTCCCAGGCGCACACCAGGCCGGGCGCGGGCCCGCGCCATCTGACGTTCCATCCGAACGGGCGGTACGCGTATCTGGCCAACGAGGTGGACGACACGGTGGCCGTCTGCACCTACGACGCCGCGACCGGCCGGCTGACGGTGGGCGAGCCGCAGTCCTCGGGCTCGACCGGGGACGCCACCAACTACCCGGCGCAGTTCGTGGTGACGCCGGACGGCGGCTTCGCGTTCCTCGCCAACCGGGGGCACAACACTGTCGCCCGGTACGCCGTCGAGGAGGACGGCGCCCGGCTGCGGCTGCTGGGCACGGTGCCGGTGGGCGGGGACTTCCCCCGCCAGCTCGCGCTCACGCCGGACGGCCGCCTGCTGTTCACGGCGAACCAGCGCTCCGGCACGGTGAGCGTGTTCCACGTCGACACCGGTACCGGAGCGCTCAGCCCGGCGGGTGAGCCGTACGCGTCACCCGTCGCCGTCTGCGCGGTGCCGCTGTAGGGCGCGCGGGCAGGCGGCGGCGCTGGCCTGGGTGAGCAGCGCGTGCATGCGCTCGGTGAGCTGCGAGACGTCATCGGCGGGCGTGTGGAACGCCAGCCGTACGTCGCCGTGCGCCCGGGTGCGCTCGATGCGCAGGGTGAGCCCGTGCCGGTCCACCGCGAGCGGTGCCACGCGGGTCACGGCGTGCAGGCTCTCCGGCCGGACCAGCCGGGTGAGCCGCTCCACGGCGTCCGGGTGGGAGTCGGCGAGGTGGGTCAGCAGCTGCGCCTCGGCGGTGGCCAGCGGGTCGGGCCGGGCGGCCGCGAACTCCTCGAGACCGATCAGGACGGCCCCCGAGGGCTGGCGCAGCACCACCCGGGTGGGCTGGAACAGCAGCCGCGCGCCGCGCTGGGTGAACCAGCCGGCGAGCCACAGCCGGGCCCGGATGCGCTGGCGCACCGGCACCGGGGACACGTCGGCGAACTCCAGCACGGCGGTGGGCTCGCCGCGCGGGGCGCACAGCGCGGCGGCGAACAGGGCGCTGTCCTCCGGCACGTCGAGCAGCACTCCGCCCTCCCCGGTCACGGTGTGCGCGCCGACGTACTCCTCGCGGGCGCCGTCCGCGGTCACCGCGCACGACCACGCGGCCGCAAGGACCGACCGCGCCCGCTCCGCCGCTCCGGGTCCTGCCGCCCAGTCCTGCGTGTCACCCATCCCGAGCCCTCCTTAGGTAAGCCTTGCCTAACTTATCGAAGATCCGGGTATACGCCAACCGCGCCGCGCCGATCGGGTGACGCGGACGGAGTTCCGTAGAACGCGACGTCAGGCGATGGCGCCGAGCAGCGCCCGCGCGCACAGTTCCCGCACCTTGTCCCGGCCCGGTTCGCCCTCGCGGAGCCACTCCAGGCAGACGGCGGTGGTGAAGGCGAGCCAGCCGCGCACGGCCAGCCGGGCCTGCGGGGCGCCCTCGAAGGCGGGCCCGAACTCGGGGTCGGCCGCCAGCGCGGCGAGGATCTGCCGCTCCTGCGCGGCCAGCGCCCGCTGGTACACCCGGCGTACGGCCTGGTCACCGGCCGCGTCGGCGCGGTGGAAGGCGCGGAAGCCGTGGGCGTGCGTCTCGACGTACCCGAGATAGGCGTCGAGCCCGGCGCCGAGCTGTTCGCGGACCGGCACGCCGGGGACGGCCGCGGTCATCCGCAGCATCCGCTCGCTCTCCCGCTCCACCACGGCGGCGAAGAAGTCCCGTTTCGTCGGGAAGTAGTGGTACAGCAGACCTCGGGAGACCCCGGCGATCTCGGCGACCCGCTCGATCCAGACGTCGTCGTACGGGCTCTCGGAGAACAGGCGCGCCCCGACCGCCAGCAGTTGCTCGCGGCGCTCCTCGGTGCTCATTCTGCGCCGGGCGCGTTCCCCCTGGTTCGCGGGCATGCCGTCACCCTACTGGACACCCCCTGCGGCACGTTGCTTGACGTCGGTTCAGTAGGCGGACCAGACTGCCAGCACTATTGAACTGGCGTTCAACACGCGCGTGGCGGACGGTCAACAGGCCACCGGATCAAGGGAGATCGCGTCATGGCCGAGACGACGGGGGCGACGCTGCCCAAGGGGTTCCGCAGTGCCGAGCAGGGCTGGCCGGAGCTGGACCGCATCCCGCATCCGCCGCGCAGACTGCCACTGCTCGGCGATGTGCTGGGCGTCGACCGGCGCACCCCGGTCCAGGACTCGATGCGCCTGGCGCGCGAGCTGGGCCCGATCTTCCGGCGCCGGGTGCTCGACCGGGAGTTCGTGTTCCTGTGGGGTGCGAAGCTGGCCGCCGATCTGGCGGACGAGACCCGGTTCGCCAAGCACGTCGGCCTCGGGGTGGCCAACCTGCGCCCGGTCGCCGGGGACGGGCTGTTCACCGCGTACAACCACGAGCCCAACTGGCAGTTGGCGCACGACGTGCTCGCGCCCGGCTTCAGCAGGGAGGCGATGGCCGGGTACCACGCGATGATGCTGGCGGTCGCCGGCCGGCTGACCGGTCACTGGGACCGCGAGCTGGCCGCCGGGCGCACGGTGGACGTGCCCGGCGACATGACCCGGCTGACGCTGGAGACCATCGCCCGCACCGGCTTCGGGCACGACTTCGGCTCCTTCGAACGCGACCGGCCGCACCCGTTCGTCACCGCCATGGTCGGCACCCTCGCCCACGCCCAGCGGCTCAACAGCGTGCCGATGCCCCCGCTGCTCCAGCGCGGCGCCGCCCGGCGCAACGCCGCCGACATCGCCTACCTCGACGACACGGTCGACGCGCTGGTGGCCGCCCGCCGCAGCTCCGGGGGCGGGGACGGCGACCTGCTGGACCGCATGCTGGAGACGGCCCACCCCGGGACCGGGGAGCGGCTGTCACCGGAGAACGTCCGCAAGCAGGTGATCACGTTCCTGGTGGCGGGCCACGAAACCACCTCGGGCGCGCTGTCGTTCGCCCTGTACTACCTGGCCGAGCATCCCGAGGTCGCCGCCCGTGCCCGCGCCGAGGTGGACCGCGTCTGGGGCGACACCCCGGAGCCGGGCTACGAGCAGGTGGCCCGGCTGCGTTATCTGCGCCGGGTGCTGGACGAGTCGCTGCGGCTCTGGCCGACCGCGCCGGCCTTCGCCCGTGAGGCCACGCGGGACACCGTGCTGGCCGGGGAGCATCCGATGCGCCGGGGCGGCTGGGCGCTGGTGCTCACCCCGATGCTGCACCGCGACCCCGAGGTGTGGGGCGACGACGCCGAGCGGTTCGACCCGGACCGCTTCGACGCCAAGGCCGTACGGGCCCGCCCGCCGCACACCTTCAAGCCGTTCGGCACGGGCGCCCGGGCCTGCGTGGGGCGTCAATTCGCCCTGCACGAAGCCACCTTGGTGCTCGGTTTGCTGCTGCGCCGCTACGAGCTGATCCCCGACCCCGGCTACCGGCTGAAGGTCACCGAGCGCCTGACCCTGATGCCGGAGGGCCTGCGCCTCGGCCTGGAACGCCGGAGCGTCCCCGCCGCCGCGCCGGTGGGCGCCCCGGAGCCGGACGCCGGTTCAGCGGGACGCTGTCCAGTGCGCGGGGCGGACGAGTGAGCCCGGCAGCCGGGTGCCGGGTCCCCCTCGGGCCGCGTTGACCTGCGGCTGGGTGAGGAACAGGGCACCGGTGAGGTCGGCGTCGGCCAGGTCGGCGCCCCGCAGGTCGGCCCCGATCAGATCGGCGTGCCGCAGGTCCGCGCCGCTCAGGTCGGCCGCGATGAGACAGGCGCCGCGCAGGCTGACCCCGCGCAGATCGGCACCCCCCAGCCGCGCGCCCGCCAGATCCGCGCCCCGCCGGTCCCGGCCCTTCTTGCGGCCGACCCCCTTGCGGGCCAACTCGGATGCCCGGAGGAGGAGTGCGGCCACCTCGTGCCAGTGGGCGGCCGGGTCCAGCGCGGCCAGTTCCTCGGGTTCCTGCTCGGCGAGGCGCTCGGTGTGCTCCAGCGCGCCGCGCAGCTCCGGGTGGAGGGGGCGGGCGGCGTCGAGACCGAGCGCCTCGGTGAGGTACCACAGGAGTTCGTGCAGGCGCCGGACGACCGGGAACACCTCGTACATCAGCCGGGCTTGCGCCTTGCCGCCGGTGCGCCAGTCGCGGCCGCCGAAGGTGACCTGGGAGACGCGCTGACCGGCGCCGAAGCAGTCGTAGACCGTGCAGCCCGCGTACCCCTTGGCGCGCAGCTCGGTGTGGATGCCGCAGGCGTGGTCCTCGCGCAGATTCACGCAGGGTTTCCCGGCGGGTTTGTCGTGCGCGAAGTCGGCGGAGCGGGCGAAGGGCAGGGCGACACAGCAGAGGCCGAAGCAGTTGGCACAATCGGCGCTGAGGACGGGTATGTGATCAGGCATCGCGGCAAGGGTACTGACCTGCGCGGTCCCTCTTCCGCCGGGCTCCGGCCTGACTACGCTGCCCCTGTCCGATCTTCGAGGCCCGAGGAGCCGCGATGCGTGTCGCCCTGTTCCTGACCTGTGTCAATGACACGCTCTACCCGGACACCGGCCGCGCCGTGGTGAGACTGCTGAGCCGCCTCGGCGTCGACGTCGACTTCCCCCTGGCGCAGACCTGTTGCGGGCAGGCGCACTACAACACCGGCTACCGGCACGAGACGGAACCCCTGGCCCGGCACTTCGCGGAGGTCTTCGCGGAGTACGACGCGATCGTCACGCCGTCCGGTTCGTGCGCGGCGATGGTGCGGGAGCTGTACCCGAGGCTGGGCGAGCGGGCCCGCGCGGAGGGCCGGGGGGAGGACCTGGCCGACGTACTGGCGCCGGTGGTGCCGAAGACGTACGAGCTGACGGAGTTCCTGGTGGACGTGCTGGGCGTCACCGACGTCGGCGCCGCCTACCCGCACAAGGTCACCTACCACCCCACCTGCCACGGCCTGCGCTCTCTCGGCCTCGGTGACCGGCCGCGCCGTCTGCTGGAGGCCGTGCGAGGGCTCGAACTGGTCGAGCTGCCCGGCGCCGACGAGTGCTGCGGGTTCGGCGGCACCTTCGCGGTCAAGAACGCAGGGGTGTCGGCGGCGATGGGCGCGGACAAGATGCGCAACGCCGAGTCGACCGGCGCCGAGGTGCTGTGCGCGGCCGACAACTCGTGCCTGATGCACCTGGGTGGCACGATGAGCCGGGCCGGCTCGGCGGTACGGCCGGTGCACATCGCGGAGATCCTGGCGAGCACGGAGGAGGAACCGGCCCGGTGAACGAGACCTTCGTCGGAATGCCCGCCTTCCCGGAGGCGGCACGGGAAGCGCTGGACGACGACACCCTGCGCGCCAATCTGCGGCACGCCACCCACACCATCCGCGCCAAGCGGGCGGCGGCCGTGGCGGAGGTGTCCGACTGGGCGGAGCTGCGCGAGGCGGGCAGCCGGATCAAGGAGCACACGCTCCGCCATCTCGACCGGTATCTGGAGCAGTTGGAGGAGTCGGTCACCGCGGCGGGCGGCACGGTCCACTGGGCGGCGGACGCGGCTGAGGCCAACCGGATCGTGACCCGACTCGTCCATGAAACGGGCGAGTCGGAGGTCGTGAAGGTCAAGTCGATGGCCACGCAGGAGATCGGGCTCAACGAGGCGCTGGAGGCGGCGGGCATCCGGGCCTACGAGACCGATCTCGCCGAGCTGATCGTGCAGTTGGGCGAGGACCGCCCCTCGCACATCCTGGTCCCGGCCATCCACCGCAACCGGGCCGAGATCCGCGACATCTTCCGTACCGCGATGGCCCGTTGGGGCCGTCCCGCTCCGGAGGGCCTGTCCGACAGCCCCGCCGAGCTGGCGGAGGCGGCGCGGCTGCATCTGCGGGAGAAGTTCCTGCGGGCCAAGGTCGGGGTGTCCGGGGCCAACTTCATGGTCGCGGAGACCGGCACGATGGTGGTCGTGGAGTCCGAGGGCAACGGGCGGATGTGTCTGACCCTGCCGGAGACCCTGATCTCGGTGGTCGGCATCGAAAAGGTCATCCCCGCCTGGCGTGACCTGGAGGTCTTCCTGCAGACCCTCCCCCGCTCCTCCACGGCCGAGCGCATGAACCCGTACACCAGCATGTGGACCGGCACGGCCGACGGCGACGGCCCGAGCACCTTCCATCTGGTGCTGCTGGACAACGGCCGCACCGACACCCTCGCCGACGAGGTCGGCCGTCAGGCCCTGCGCTGCATCCGCTGCTCGGCCTGCCTGAACGTGTGCCCGGTGTACGAGCGCGCGGGCGGCCACGCCTACGGCTCGGTCTACCCCGGCCCGATCGGCGCCATCCTCAGCCCCCAACTGCGCGGTACGGCAAGCGAGATCGACGCCTCGCTGCCGTACGCGTCCTCGCTGTGCGGGGCCTGCTACGAGGTGTGCCCGGTCGCCATCGACATCCCCGAGGTACTGGTCCGGCTGCGCGAACGGGTCGTTCAGGGCGGCCCGGCGGTGCGCGAGGGCAACCGGGTGGTGCTGAAGCCGGCCAAGGGACACACGGCGGAACGGACGGCCATGCGGGCAGCCCGCTGGACCTTCACCCGGCCGACGGCCCTGCGCACCGGCCAGCGCCTCGCCTCCCGCGCCCGCCGCCTGCGCCCGCGCACCCTGCCGGGCCCCGGCGCGGCGTGGACGGCGACGCGCGATCTGCCGGAGCTGCCCGCCGAGCCGTTCCGGGACTGGTGGGTACGCACCCGAGGCGGCAAGGAGGAGACGAAGTGAGCGACCGGGAACGCGTCCTGGGCCGGGTCCGGCGCGCGCTGGCCGACGTACCCGAGGACGACACGCCGTACGACCGGGCGGTCCCGCGCGACTATGCGCGCGAGCACGGCGAGCGCACCCCCGAGGAGACGGTGGAGCTGCTCGCGGCGAACCTGGCCGACTACCGGGCCGTGGTGCACCGCTGCGGGGAGGCCGAACTCTCGCCCCTGATCGCACGGCTGCTGGCGGCACGAGGCGCTCGGAGTGTTCTCGTGCCGGAGGGGCTGCCGTCGGCGTGGCTCGCGGCCGCCGACCCGGTGCACGTCCCCGACCGCGCGGACAGCACCCCGTACGAGCTGGACACCGTGGACAGTGTGGTGACCGGCTGCGCGGTGGCCGTCGCCGAGACCGGCACCCTCGTCCTGGACGGCGGGCCCGGCCAGGGCCGCCGCCGGATCACCCTTGTGCCCGACCACCACATCTGCGTGGTCCGGGTCCCCGGCCAAGTGGTGGCGTCCGTGCCGCAGGCCCTCGAACGCCTCTCCCCCGCCCGCCCGTTGACCTGGATCTCCGGCCCGTCGGCCACCAGCGACATCGAGCTGAACCGGGTGGAGGGCGTGCACGGGCCGCGCACGCTGGAGGTCGTGCTGCTGGGCTGAGCCGTGTCATCCCTTCGGCCAGCGGGGCCGGGCGGGGGGCCGGGACCCCGGCTAGCGTGGGGGAATGATCCGGTTCGAGCAGGTCAGCAAGCGCTACCCGGACGGTACGACGGCCGTGGACGACCTGTCCTTCGAGGTGTCCGAGGGCGAACTCGTCACGCTGGTCGGCCCCTCCGGCTGCGGCAAGACGACCACCATGATGATGGTGAACCGGCTGATCGAGCCCACCGCGGGCCGGATCGTCGTGGACGGCGAGGACATCGCGCGTGTCGACCCGGTCCGGCTGCGCCGCCGGATCGGGTACGTCATCCAGCAGGTCGGCCTCTTCCCGCACCGCACGGTGCTGGACAACACGGCGACCGTGCCGTCCCTGCTCGGCTGGAAGCGGGCCAAGGCCCGGGCGCGCGCCGCCGAACTGCTGGACCTGGTGGGCCTGGACCCCAAGACGTTCGGCGCGCGCTACCCGGAGCAGCTCTCCGGCGGGCAGCGGCAGCGGGTCGGGGTGGCGCGGGCGCTCGCCGCCGACCCCCCGGTCCTGCTGATGGACGAGCCGTTCGGCGCGGTCGACCCGGTGGTGCGCGAGCAGCTGCAGGACGAGTTCCTGCGGATGCAGCAGGCGGTGCGCAAGACGGTGCTGCTGGTCACGCACGACATCGAGGAGGCGGTCCGCCTCGGTGACCGCATCGCGGTGTACGGCGAGGGCCGCATCGAGCAGTACGACACCCCCGGCGCGGTCCTGGGGGCGCCCGCGACCCCGTACGTCGCCGGGTTCGTGGGCGCCGACCGGGGGCTGAAGCGGCTGTCGGTGACCGCGATCGAGCCGGATGACCTGGAGCAGCCGCCGGTGGCCCGACCGGACGAGCCCGCCGAGGGCGCGGCCCGGCGTCTGCGTGAGGAGGGGGCGCGCTGGGCGGTCGTACTGGACGCGGACGGCGATCTGCACGGCTGGGTGGGGCTGGACGAGCTGGCGGCGGGCGGCACGGTCGGTGAGCTGGCCCACCGGATGACGGCGTGGGTACCGGTGGGCGCCCCGCTGAAGCAGGCGTTCGGGGTGATGCTCCAGTACGACGCCGGGTGGGTCGCGGTGCTGGACGGGTCCCGGCTGCTGGGCGTGCTGACCCCGGCCAAGCTGCACGAGGCGCTGCGCCGGTCGGTGGACGCGGACGCGCTGGGGGTGGCGCGGGGGCAGGTGCCGTTCGACTCGGTGTCGGACGCGTAGGTCACTTGATCAGGCCGTGGTCCTGCAAGTACGTGCGGGCCACGTCGGCGGGCAGCCGCCGCCAGCTGTCGACCTGCCGGTTCATGTCGGCGAGGTCCTGGGTGGTGAGTACGTCGTTGAGCTTGCCGAGCGCCTTGGCGACCCGCTCGCTGCCGGCGCGGGCGCGGTTGACGACGGGGACGACGTAGTCGGCGTTCTGGAGGTGTTTGTCGTCGGCGAGGAGGACCAGGCCGAAGGAGCCGAGGGTGGCGTCGGTGGTGGTGGTCAGCACCAGCTGGTCCCGGCCGGACTGCACGGCCTGCTTGGCCGGGGTGGTGCCGACACCTTTGGGATCGACGGCGGTGATGTCGATCCCGTACACCTTCTTCAGGCCGGGGGCGCAGTACGGCCGCTTGACGCATTCGTCGCCCGCCGCGAGGCGCACCTCGAGCCCGGAGGCGCCGAGGTCGCTGAGGGTCTTGAGGTGGTGGCGGCGGGCGTAGGAGGCGCTGACCGCGAAGGCGTTCTGGTCGACGGCCCGGCCCGGCGGGAGGACGGTGAGTCCGCGCGGGGTGGCCAGGGCGCGCAGGTTCCTCATGGTGGCGGCGAGGTCGGGTGAGCCGGCCGGGGGCGCGTCGGCGCCGTGCTCCTTGGCGTTGAGCCAGTCGGCGAAGGTGGCGGCGTACTCGGGGGCGACATCGATCTGCCCGGACTCCAGGGCGGGTTCGTACAGTTCGCGGTTGGCCACGGTGATCAGCGAGGTCTTGTAGCCGGCCTGGTCGAGGAGCTGGGCGTAGAGCTGGGCGAGCAGGTCGCTCTCGGTGAAACCGGCCGAGCCGATGGTGAGGTGGTGGCTGTCGCCGGGCGGCGCGGTGACGGCGCCCTGGTTCTCCAGGGAGGGGCCGGAGGCGCAGGCGGTGAGGGTGGCGAGGGCGGCGGCGGCGAGGGCCGCGCGGGCTCTCATCGGCCGCCGTTCGCCCTGGCGGGCCTTCACCGGCCGCCCTTCGCCCAGGTGGGGCCGAGCCGTTCCACGATCTCGAAGACGCCCTCCACGAGCAGCGCGAACAGGGCGACGAGGATGGCGCCCGCGACGACCTGCGGGGTGCTGGCCAGGTTGAAGCCCGCGGTGATGATCCGGCCGAGGCCGCCGCCGCCCGCGAGCGCGGCGATGGTGGCGGTGGCGACGAGCTGGACGGCGGCGATCCGCACCCCGTTGAGGATCATCGGGAGCGCGAGCGGCACCTCGACCCGGACCAGCGTCTGCCGCCCGGTCATCCCCATGCCGCGCGCGGCCTGCACCACGCCACGGTCGACCTCGCGCATGCCGACGTAGGCGTTGGTGAGCAGCGGCGGCACGGCGAACAGCACCAGGGCGACGACGGTGGGCCCCTCCCCCCACTTCCCGACCGGGGTCAGCAGGAGCAGCACCAGCACGGCGAAGGTGGGTACGGCCCGGCCGACGTTGGAGATGTTGACGGCGAGCGCGCCGCCCCTGCCGAGGTGGCCGAGGACCAGCGCGACGGGCAGTGCGATGAGACAGCTGACGATCAGGCAGACGACGGTGAGCAGGAGGTGCTGCAGCAGCCGGTGCCAGACACCGTCGTCGCCGGACCAGTGGGCGGGGTCGGCGAGCCAGTCCCAGGTGGAGCCGAGCACGTTCATGTACGGCCCTTTCTCGCCCACGGGGTGAGCAGCCACTGCACGCCCAGCAGAAGCAGGTCGGCGGCGACGGCGATGATCACGCACAGCACGGACGCGGTGAGGACCTGGGCCTTGAAGTAGGTGTTCATGCCCGCGTAGATCAGATTGCCGAGCCCGCCGAAGCCGACGATCGCGCCGATCGTCACCAGGGAGACCGCCGACACGGTGGCGATGCGCAGCCCGGCCATCGCGGCGGGCAGCGCGAGCGGCAGCTCGACGGTGAGCAGCAGCCGGACGGGCCCGAAGCCGAGCCCGCGCGCGGCCTCCCGGGTCTCCTCCGGCACGGCGCGCAGTCCGGCGAGGATGTTCCGCACCAGCAGGGTGAGCGAGTACAGCACCAGCCCGGCGACGACGAGGGTGGCGGACAGGCCGTAGACGGGGAGCAGCAGGGAGAACATCGCCAGGGACGGGATGGTGTAGAGGACGGTGGTGACGGCGAGCACCGGCCCCGCGGCCCAGCCCCAGCGGCGGGCGAGCACGGCGAGCGGCAGCGCGATGACCAGCCCGATGAGCACGGACAGCGCCGTCAGCGCCAGGTGCTGCCCGACCGCGTCGAGGAGGATCTGGCGGCGGGTGCTCAGATAGTCGCCGCAGATCCACTCGTTGCGCGCGAGGCAGTCGTCCGGGGCGGCGGTCACCCGTCCATTGCACCGGCCGGGGCAGGGGGTCGGCGCGTTGTGGTGGCCCGTACGGGGGCCGGAACATCCCTTTTGGTATCACTTCTGGCATCCGAAGCGAGGAGTGTGGCGGCTGTGGAACGAATCGTCGTCGTCGGTGCCGGCCACATGGGGTCGGTCATCGTACGGGGCCTGCTGGACGGGCTGCCGGGGGTCGAGGTGGTGATCGTGGAGCCCTCGGCCGAACGCCGGGCGTCGCCGGACGGCCGCGCGGAGGTGGCGGCGGCGTACGATCCCCGGCCGGGCGACCTTCTCGTCCTCGCCATCCCTCCGCAGGCGTTCGAGTCCTTCGCCGACGGCCTTTCGCCGAAGGCGTGCGCGGACACGACGGTCGTCTCGATCATGGCGGGGGTACGGCTGGAGACGCTCGCGTCGGCCCTCGGCACGGACGCGGTGCTGCGGGCGATGCCGAACCTCGCCTCGCGGGTGGGCCAGAGCATGACGGTGCTGTGCCCTGGTGGCCAGGTGCGTCCGGATGGGGTGGAGCGCGCGGAGCGGGCGCTGTCGGTGATCGGCCGGGTGCTGGTGGTCCGGGACGAGTCCCTGCTGGACGCGGCGACCGCGCTGGTGGGCAGCGGCCCGGCCCTGGTGGCCTACCTCGCCCAGTCCTTCATGGGCTTCGCCCGAGGGTCGGGGTTCGCCGCGGCGGACGCACTGGTGCTGACCAGCCAGGTCCTGCGGGGAACGGCGGACCTCCTGACGGAGCCGGGGGTGACTCCGGAATCCCTGTACCGCCAGGCGAGCACCCCGCACGGAACAACGGCAGAGGGCATCGCCACGCTGCGGGAACACCGGGTGGGGGAATCGGTACGGGCGGCACTGGAGGCTACGACGGAGCGGGCGCGGGAGTTGGCGGGGTGAGGGGACGCGGCCCCACCGGCCGGTGGAGTGAGCGCTAGGTTGGCCGCATGAGCAACCTTGACCTCGCGCCGGAGCCGAGCGCATGCGGTGGCCGTGGCTTCGTCGTCGCCGAACCGGTCCGCGAACTGCTGAGCCCCCGTACGGTGAAGCTCGGGGAGTCCACCGAGGTCCGCCGCCTGCTGCCGAACCTGGGCCGCCGCATGATCGGCGCGTGGGCGTTCGTCGACCACTACGGCCCGGACGACATCGCGGACGAGCCCGGCATGCAGGTGCCGCCGCATCCGCACATCGGCCTCCAGACGGTGAGCTGGCTGCACGAGGGCGAGGTGCTGCACCGGGACTCGACCGGCAGCCGCCAGACCATCCGCCCGCGTGAGCTGGGCCTGATGACGGCGGGGCGGGCGATCAGCCACTCCGAGGAGAGCCCGAGGTCCCACGCGCGCTACCTGCACGGAGCCCAGCTGTGGGTGGCCCTGCCGGACGAACACCGCCACACCGACCCGCACTTCGAGTACCACGCGGACCTGCCGACGGTCACCGCACCGGGCCTGACGGCCACGGTGATCCTGGGCTCTCTGGACGGCACGACGTCCCCCGGCACCACGTACACCCCCCTCGTCGGCGCCGACCTCGCCCTCACCGAGGGCACCCGAACCCGACTCCCCCTCGACCCCGACTTCGAGTACGGCGTCCTGTCGATGTCCGGCGAGGTCCACGTGGACGGCGTCCCCGTCACCCCCGGCTCCATGCTCTACCTCGGCTGCGGCCGCACCGACCTCCCCCTCCATGCGGATTCCGACGCCTCGATCATGCTGCTGGGCGGGGAGCCGTTCGCGGAGGAGTTGATCATGTGGTGGAACTTCGTGGGGCGGACGCAGGAGGACATCAGCCGGGCTCGGGAGGACTGGATGAGGGGTTCGCGATTTGGTGAGGTGAAGGGGTACGAGGGGGAGCGACTGCTCGCGCCTGAACTGCCGTCCGTGCCACTGAAACCACGGGGTCGAGTGCGCTGACCTGGCACTTTCTGGACGGGAGTACGCGCAGCCAGGCGAAGGGACACATGCCCCGCCCGGCCCGTTCGCACTGCACAAGCAAACGCCTCTCCAGCCACTCATTCCACCCACCCTCGAAGTGCAAGTTTCGCCAGGCTTAACCACCCTTGCTCGGACTGATGCTGACCCAATGCTGACTTTGCCGACAGGCAGTCAGGTCCTTGCGGAAGGGGGTACTCGCTCATCCCGCACCCCTCTCACCACCGCGTTTTCGAAGTCGCGCCGCGAGCCGCCAGCGGCGCAGCGCTCGCCCGGCGAGCTCGAAACGCCGCCTTCATCGGAACGATGCTGACCTAAGGCCCCTGTTATGGGGTTCCCACAAACGCAGCGCGGGGCGCGTCACACCCCCCCGACGCAGCACAACACGTGCCCTGGGACGACCCGACTCCACCGGAGACGCCAGTGGAGGCCAAGCACCGTCGGCCGAGATCACGCCGGAGTGCCGGTCGTCGTCTCGAACGCGGTGCGCCACGCCGATACCGGTCAGCACCGTCTGGCCGATGTGCTGGACGCGGCCCGGCTGCTGCGCCCGATCCCGCCACGTGCCGTCGACGGCGGCGAGCGCTGGCTGAAGGGTCCGGACGGGATGGCGGCGGCCGCCGCGCGGATCGCGGCGGCGGCCGGGCAGTCGTTCTCCGGCCGGACCAAGCCCTTCACCGACCCCCGGATCTGCGCGGCCATCGTCGACCGCCTCACCTTCGGCCTGCGACCAGCACGACCCCCTTCGCCTGCCCGGACGCGCTGATCGGTTACAGCGCCAAGTTCCAGGAGTACGGACTGATCATTCACGACGGCGGCAGGCCGCTGGTACGCCTCCAGGCGCGGCGACTTCGGCTGGCAGCGGCCGTTCTCGTAGTTCTTGACTGTCTGCGTCGTGGTCTTCCGCGCAGCCGCGAGGCGGGCCTGGGTGATGCCGGCGGCCTCGCGAAGCCGGGCACGTTCCGCCGGGGCGGGAGCTGCGCGGCCGCGCTCGCGCCGGCGCCGCCCCACCCCCATCAACCCCTTCGACCTGAAGGCCAGCCAGAGCTTCGCCTTCAGCTACGTGACCGAGCTGTGCAGCACCGTCCTGCGCTCCGCAGAGATCGACACCCTCGAAGCCTTCGCAGCCGACTACGACGAGGCTGGCGCCCGAACCTTCGGATGCCTGCCCTACAGCCTCGACAAACGCGAGTCGGCCACCTACTGGTGGCGATTCGCCGCCGGTGCCGGTGACGCGCTCGCCGCGCACCTTCTCGCCGCCCACCACGCGGCAACCGGGCCCAACGCCGACTCCCGCGCGTGGACCGCCTTTTCCAAGATGCTCGGCTTCACGCCGGACCGACACATCCCTCAACCGGTCCGGCAGCACACCGAACTCGCACCGAACTTCGCCCGCGAGCTCCCGATGCGCGCCGCGACCCGTGTCTTCCTGCGACACCCGCGCCTGCCTGTCGGTCTCATGGCCCGGTAGCTCTCACCCAACCCAATGAGGCGTCGCCCCGCGAGCGGCCGGGCGACGCCGCCGGGGGGCAAGATCAAGAAAAACATCAACCTGAACGTCAGAGCCCGGGTCAAAGTGGCCCCCCTCGCCCGGGGCGCCCCCCCGCGATGGAA